>CAMJPC010000005.1 GCA_946407705.1 uncultured Clostridia bacterium
GCTTTCGTACAGCTTGAGCCCGATCTCGACGCTCTCTGCCACGTTTCCCAGATCTCTTCTGAGAGACTTGACAAGCCCGAGGATGCTCTCCATGTTGGTCAGGAAGTTCAGGCTCAGGTTACTGAGATCGATCCTGAGAAGAGAAGGATCTCCATTTCCATCAAGGCTGTTGCTCCTATCGATCCCGTAAAGAGCGAAGAGGCAGCTGAGGAAGCAGCAGAGGAAGCTTCTTCTGCTGACGAAGGCGAGCAGGCTTAATAACTGCAAAGTTGATTTATCAGGGCTCCGGATGCTTATCCGGGGCCCTTTTTCATGTAAATCGGATTACTTGTTCTGCAACTTATCAAATAGTGCTTGCATAATCTTGTCCGTTGTAATAAGATTTATAGGCTCGTAAAAGGAAACCCATCGGGGTGTGGCTCAGGTGGTAGAGTGCTTGCTTCGGGAGCAAGAGGCCGTGGGTTCGAGTCCCGCCACTCCGACCAACGGAATTCTTTCCTTTTACCGACGCATATCGGGGTGTAGCTCAGGTGGCTAGAGTGCTTGCTTAGGGAGCAAGAGGTCGTGGGTTCAAGTCCCGTCACTCCGACCAAAGCCTTGCATCGATATGATGCAAGGCTTTTTCATTGCTATGGATAAAAAAACTGCTCTTATGTTAGAATCTCTCATAGAGGTTTTCATGAGAGATTCATCTGTATTCAAAAAGCTGTTAAGTCTTGTTCTTATCCTGACTCTCTTTTCGGGTATGGCTATCTGCGTACCCGCTGAGGATGTTTATGCTGATTTTGATGATTCCGCCGTTACGCTTTCCGGTGCTGATTCAATTATCGGCGATGAATTCGTTTTCGGAAACGGCAAATATAAGATCTATACCGGGAATACCGTAGCTTTTATCGGTCTCGTTGATCCGAATACCCTGTCATTTAAAGTTCCCAACGTTGTAAGCTACAGAGACGTCAAGTACAAGGTCGTGTGGATCGCGCAGTCTGCTTTTGAGGGCAATGAGTCGATCCAGAGCGTTACAATAGGCAATTCGATTGCAAGGATATGCTCAAGAGCTTTTTACGGCTGCAGCAAGCTTAAGACGGTTTCAGGCGGCAAGGGCGTTGCTTATACGGCAACTGATGCTTTCGATAACTGTCCCGTTCTTAAAAGACCCGGCCGGTATTACAAGAAAACATACAATGTCGGTCTTGCATATATCGGTAAGGCATCCAAGCCTTGGCGTAAGACTTCTGCCGGCAAACGGCAAAGGTGAGTACATATGGATCACGGATAATGATCTTAAGGTATTGGGCAAGACGCGCGAAGCTTTCGGTAATGAAGTCCTTGCGGCATGCAGAAAGATGGCAGGCACCGTTTATACCAATGACATGGACTGCATTTCATACTGCCTCTCTGCTTATGCAAAGGCATTAGGCGTTGCAACCTCAGTCGGCAAGGGCAAGAGCTTCAGGATCAAGTTCGCAAAGAACTTCAGAAAGAACAGCAAGACCAAGTATGCCGTTAACCTTATGAAGAAAAGGAAGGTCATAAACGTCAGCGGCACTTCTATCTCAAGAAACGGAGCAAACTGGTTCCACTGCACGAACTTTTCAGAGCATCTTATGTCAAAGCCTAACTGCTACGGCGGTGTAAAGGTCTCTAATTATAAGAATCTCGGCGAATGCATGAAGGCACTTAATGCGCAGCCCGGTGATATCGTTCTTTTCGGCGGATATGTATCAACATATCTCTGCAAGAACGGAAAGTATTACAAGACCAACTACGGCGCTCACGGCGGAAAGAAAAAAGTCAACGGACATTACGTCAGGGGTGAGGGCAATCTCTTTGTCTGGGGTCACGCAGCCGTTTACGCAGGTTATAACTTCACTCATAAAGACAGCAAGGGCAAGATGAGGAACGGACAATGGTTCTACGAGACTTCCAATAAGACCAAGGCAGGGCTTCACTGGCGTGAACCTTATTACACCGCACAGGGCAATACCAACCAGAGAGTAATGGTATTGCATGTCGGAAATCCCAAGGCTTCCGATTCTCAGGCATATACGGATCCCGTACAGAAGGTTCTGGGAAATGATGCCGTTAACGGCTCCAAGTATGGCGTTTACAGAAGTGAAGAGGATGCTGCAAGGGATTTCAACCGTCTCTGCACGGTTACATGCGGTGCAGGCGAAGAAGCCGTGCCTGAGATCAATCTCGGAAGAGCAGCACTCTATGACATAGGTTCAGGCAACAAAGTCAGTGCAAGATTCTACATGAGGCAGCTTTCTGACACCGGAAATGTGATCCCGGACGCGAAGAACTACATGTTCAGGATGAGGGCACCGAATGCATATGACGTTCCCGTGGGATGGGTCAAACTGTCCTGCTGATAATCAGGCAATAATGATATAATCGATTTATCATTTTCAAAGGCGGTGGGCATATGAGCCGTGCAGACGACATTTTCGACGAGAACATCAGAACGATCCTTTCTTCAGGTTACACGACCATCAATGACAAGGTAAGGCCCCACTGGGCTGATGACGGAGCTCCGGCTTATACATACAAGGCTTTTGCCATAGTAAACCGCTATAACCTTGCTGAAGAGTTCCCTATGTTCACGCAGCGCTGGATTAATTTCAAGGCTGCCGTCGATGAGATCCTTTGGATCTGGCAGAAGAAGTCCAACAATGTCCATGATCTCAATTCCCACATCTGGGACGCATGGGCTGACGAGACGGGTTCCATCGGCAAGGCTTACGGCTACCAGCTCGGAGTAAAGCACAAGTACAAGGAAGGCGAAATGGACCAGGTTGACCGCGCCCTTTTCGATCTGAAGAACAATCCTTCAAGCCGAAGGATAATGACGAATATCTATGTTCATCAGGATCTTCACGAGATGAACCTTTATCCTTGCGCTTATTCAATGACATTCAACGTCACGGGCAATAAGCTTAACGCCATACTGAACCAGAGAAGTAACGACATGCTCGTTGCGAATGCCTGGAACGTTTGCCAGTACGCTGTTCTCGTACATCTTTTCGCAAGATGCTCAGGCCTTGATGTTGGAGAATTCGTACATGTCATCGCTGACGCACACATCTATGACAGACATGTCGATATCGTAAAGGAGCTTATCGAGCGTCCGAAGTATGCTGCTCCCAAGCTCGTGCTTACGGAAGGAATCACTGACTTCTATAAGTTCACTATCGATGACATCAATCTCGAGGGTTACGAATACGGACCCAAGATCAAGGGTATACCCGTTGCTGTCTGAGGCTTTCAGATGAAGCTGATATTCATAAGGCACGCAGAACCGGATTACACGATAGATTCTCTCACCGAAAAGGGTTGGCGCGAAGCTGAGATACTCTCTAAGCGGGTTTCAAAGTGGAACATAAAAGATATCTACTGTTCCCCCTTGGGCAGGGCGAAGGATACTGCTTCCTTCACCTTAAAGGCATTGGGACGTGAAGCTGTTATCCATGACTGGCTTCAGGAATTCTATTATCTGGTAAAAGATGAACAGACGGGCGAGAATACGATAGCATGGGATTTCATGCCCGAGTATTTCGTTGCCAATACCGATCTTCATGACAAGGACGAATGGTACAACACCAAGATAATGAAGAGCGGCGAGATAGCAGGACATTATTCGGCAGTAGTCAAAGCGTTTGACGAGCTCCTCGAGCAGCACGGATACAGAAGAAGGGAAGACGGTGTTTATGAAGTCGTTGAACATAACGATGACGTCCTCGTGTTCTTCTGCCACTTCGGCATTACTTCGCTTCTTACGGGATATCTTACCGGCATTGCTCCGCCGGTCCTCTGGCAGGGATTCTTTATGGCTCCGACTTCAGTTACAATATTGGGTAGTGAGGAACGGATACCCGGTGAAGCAGCTTTCAGAGTGCAGGTTTTCGGGGATGCAAGTCATCTGACTGAGGCGGGAGAGCCGCTTTCGGCATCAGGATATTTCACGGATATGTTCGGAGGTTAATGCTATGATCGCAATCGCAGCAGTTGATAAGAATTGGGCAATCGGAAACAAGGGCCGCCTCCTGATCTCGCTTCCCGAAGATCAGAAGGGCGTTTTCAGAAAATATACTGCCGGTCATACGGTCGTATTCGGCAGAAAGACTCTTGAGACATTCCCCGGACAGAAGCTTCTGCCGAACAGAGTTAATGTCATCCTGTCCAGAAACTTCGATTTCCAGAAGGAAGGCGCCGTGATCCTTCATTCCGTGGATGAACTTGAGGATTTTCTTGATCTTACTGCAGATGAGGTTTATCTCATCGGCGGCGCTTCAATGTACAATTCGCTCATCGGAATCTGCGACAAGGCCATAATTACAAGCATCAGAGCGGAGTATGAAGCAGATTGCCACTTCCCGAATCTTGACGAGGATCCTGCCTGGGAACTTGAATACGAGGAAGATCCCGTAATGAGCGAGAAGGGCGTTGAATTCACCGTACGCCATTACAAGAGAAAGTAACTTTCGCATATATATAATAAATTTTAAAATAGCCCTTGCTTTGACAGGGGCTATTTGTTAGAATACTCGGGCATAAAAATCACGCATACGTTCCTTTTGTGGGCAAAGCCTTAATATCATTGCGTATGCGGAAGTAAAAACAGGAGGATTATTTTATGCCGGTAATTTTAATGAAGCAGCTGCTTGAAGCAGGCGTTCACTTTGGTCACCAGACACGTCGCTGGAACCCTAAGATGTCTGAGTACATCTTCACAGAGCGCAACTCCATCCACATCATCGATCTGCAGAAGACAGTCAAGAAGGTTGACGACGCTTATGCTGCAATGAGAGAGCTCGCTGAGAAGGGTGATATCCTTTTCGTAGGTACGAAGAAGCAGGCTCAGGATTCCATCAAGGAAGAAGCTCAGCGTTGCGGTCAGTTCTATGTTAACTACAGATGGCTCGGCGGTACTCTCACAAACTTCGTAACGATCAAGAAGAGAGTTGCACGTCTCGAGGAGCTCCGCAGAATGGAGCAGGATGGTTCTTTCGACATCCGCACAAAGAAGGAAGTTGCTAAGCTTAAGCTCGAGATGACAAAGCTCGACCTTAACCTCGGCGGTATCGTTGGCATGAACAAGCTCCCTGCAGCACTCTTCATCGTTGACACAAAGAAGGAGCACAATGCTGTAGCAGAGGCTAGAAGACTTGGTATCCCGATCATTGCAATCGTTGATACAAACTGCGATCCTGACGAAGTTGATTACGTTATCCCCGGTAACGATGACGCTATCCGTGCAGTTAAGCTCATCACAGCTAAGATGGCTGACGCTGTTATCGAGGCTCATCAGGGTGAGGACGCTACTTCTGAGGGCATGAACGTTGATAACGCTCAGGCTGCTGCTGAGACAGCTGAAGTTGCTGAAGAGCAGGCTGCAGAAGAAGCAGGCGAGAAGAGCATGGAAGAAATCGCTTCCGAGTCATAATTCATAGAAGGAGATATACACATGGCTATTAGTGCACAACAGGTTAAAGAACTTCGTGATCTGACAGATTGCGGCATTATGGACTGCAAGAAGGCTCTTATCGAGTGCGACGGCGACATCGAGAAGGCTAAGGGCTGGCTCCGTGAAAAGGGTATGGCAAAGGCTGAGAAGAAGTCTTCCAGAGTTGCTGCTGAGGGTGCAGTTATCGCTAAGATCGCTGACGATCAGAAGAGCGGTGTTCTCGTTGAGATCAACGTTGAGACAGACTTCGCTGCAAACACAGACAACTTCAAGGGTTTCTGTGATACAGTAGTTTCTCACATCATCGAGAAGAAGCCTGCTTCTGTTGAGGAGCTTATGGCTCAGCCTCTTGCAAGTGATCCTTCAAAGACAGTTGAGCTCTTCCAGAAGGAAGCTATCGCAAACATCGGTGAGAATACTTCCATCAGAAGATTCGAGATTTTCGAGAATACAGGCCTCGGCGCTGTTACTGCTTACATCCACATGGGCGGTAAGGTCGGCGTTTTCTCCGAGATCTGCGTAGGTGATGATTCCGTTATCACAAAGCCTGAGTTTGCTGATTTCGCTAAGAACATCAACATGCAGATCGCAGCTTCCAGACCCGGATGGGTCAACGAGGCTGACGTTCCTCAGGCAGAGCTCGACAGAGAGACAGAGATCCTTAAGAACAAGGCTCTCGAAGAGGGCAAGCCTGAGAAGATCGTCATGGAGAGGATCATCCCCGGCCAGATCAAGAACTTCTACAAGATGAACTGCCTTGTTGACCAGGAGTACATCAAGGACGAGGATCTTACTGTTAAGCAGTACATCGACAAGACAGCTAAGGAACTCGGCACAGAGCTCGCAGTTGTCCGTTTCACACGTTTCACTCTCGGTGAGGGTATTGAGAAGAAGCAGGACGATTTCGCTGAGGAAGTTAGAAAGCAGGCTGGCCTGTAATTCTTAACCAATAAAGAATTGTCCAAGGACCGTGCAGAAATGCGCGGTCCTTTTTTATGCCGTTCTTTATTAAAAGAATAAAAAGGACTTCAACATTCATTCCAATACTGTTAAAATTTAATGAAACAAAAGATGGGAGTATCAGAGTAAATGAGCGAGAAGAAATATAACCGCGTGCTTCTTAAGATTTCCGGTGAAGCGCTGGCAGGTGAAGCAAAACTCGGCATCAATGACGATGTCTTAAAAGAGATTTCCAAGAACATCAAAGCTGTTGCAGATCTGGGTGTTCAGGTTGCGATCGTTGTAGGCGGAGGCAACTTCTGGAGAGGAAGATCTTCCGAGAAGATGGACAGAGTTACGGCTGACCACATGGGAATGCTCGCAACTCTCATGAATTCTCTTGCGCTCTCAGATGCTCTTGAACAGCAGGGCGCCGTAACAAGAGTCCTTTCCGCGATCGAAGTCAGGCAGATGGCTGAGCCTTATATCAGGAAGAGAGCCGTAAGACACCTTGAAAAGGGAAGGATCGTTATTTTCGCTTGCGGAACAGGTAACCCTTATTTCTCAACAGATACCGGTGCTGCGCTCCGCGCTACCGAGATAGGCGCAGATATCTTCCTCAAGGCCACGATGGTCGACGGCGTTTATGATAAGGATCCCCATCTTTATCCCGATGCCAAGAAGTATGACAAAGTTTCTCACGATGAGGTCCTCAGACTTAACCTCAAGGTTATGGACGCTACCGCTGCTGCTCTCTGCAGAGACAATCACACCAAGATCCTTGTATTCTCCATGCAGGATCCTTCCAACATCGTAAGGATCGCAAAGGGCGAGGAACTCGGAACTATCGTTGAATAAAAAAGATTATAAGAATATTCAGGTAAAGGAGATGAAAAGCTATGGCAATGATCGAAATCACTAAAAAGGATTATGATGACGTTGAAGCAAAGATGAGGAAGAACATCGATAACCTTCAGGAGAATCTCAATACTATTCGTGCCGGCCGTGCTAATCCGCATGTCCTCGACAAGATCCTCGTAGATTATTACGGTTCTCCTTCTCCGCTTAACGCTGTAGCAAACATCCAGGTCCCTGAGGCAAGAATGATCACGCTTCAGCCTTGGGAACCCAAGATGCTCAAGGAGATCGAGCGTGCCATCCAGGCTTCCGATCTCGGCATTAATCCTACCAACGACGGTAAGATCATCAGACTCGTTTTCCCTATGCTTACTGAGGAGCGCCGTAAGGAGCTTGTTAAGCAGGTTAAGGTTTACGGTGACGAGACAAAGGTCGTAATCCGCAATACGCGTCGCGATTTCATCGACAAGATGCGTGCTGCAAACAAGAAGAAGGAACTTACCGACGATTCCCTCAAGGAATACGAGGAAAAGGTCCAGAAGATCACAGATAAGTTCACTGCTGAAGTTGATACCGTCTGCGAAAAGAAAAATAAGGAACTGATGGAAATCTGATCAGTGGCATCTAAAGCTAACAAGTTAAACAAGACTTACGACACCGCGGGCCTGAAGGTCCCGGTGTCTTTGGGTGTAATAATGGACGGTAACGGAAGGTGGGCCAAGAAGAGGCTCCTTCCCAGAAGTGCCGGACACCGTGCCGGAGCAGAGAATCTCAAGGAACTCTGCCGCAACTGCGGTAACTACGGTGTCAAATACCTTACCGTATATGCTTTCTCGACTGAGAACTGGTCCAGGCCTGAGGGCGAGGTCAGTCAGTTGATGAAACTCTTTGTCGAGTTTTTTGACAGATACGATCCCGAACTGGCCGAAGAAGGCATCAGGGTAAGATTTACCGGTGATATCGCTTCTCTTCCCGAAGACCTTCAGCGTGTATGCCGTGAGGGCGAGGAGAGATCCAAAAACAGACCCAAGATGCAGCTTATCGTTGCGTTTAATTATGGCGGCAGGAGAGAGATCGTTTATGCCGCCAAAAAACTCGCCGAGCAGGTAAAGCGCGGTGAGATAGAACCTTCTGACATTACAGAAGACTCGGTCAGTTCGAATCTCTATCTGCCTGACGTCCCCGATCCTGAATTGATAATCAGACCGAGCGGGGAGATGAGGCTTTCAAATTTCCTTCTCTGGGAGAGCGCTTATTCCGAATTCTGGGTCTCAGATACACTCTGGCCCGATTTCGGTTATGAAGAGCTGACGCAGGCTTTCAGAGATTATGCCAAGCGTGACAGGCGCTTCGGCGGGCTTTCTGCGAAAGATACCGAACAAGGTGATGTGAAGTCATGAAACAGAGAACGATAACAGCCGTTATTTTTGCGGCATTATTCACGGCTTTTTTCCTTCCGGCTTACTGGTTCCCGATAACAGCCGTTTTGATGTCTTTGATCGTAGGATCAGTCGTAATCTACGAACTCATAAAAGCACTTAAACACGGCGGTTATGATCCTTCGACTTCGCTTATCGTTACCGGCTGTGTATTGTCGCTTCTGATCCTCGCAGGCGGTTACTTCCTTAAGATCACTGCTGAAAATGCACTTGCTCTTTATGTCATGGTGATCGGCATGTTCACTCTTGCTTGCGGGATACTTCTCCCCATATCGAGAAAAGACGATGCCAAGGCTTTGGAGAACGGAATCGCAACAGGCGGTACGATATTCTATGTCACGTTCCCTCTGTTCTGCATGAATGCGGCAATGCTTCTCCTTCCTGAAGAGTGCAACGGCTGGTATTACATGCTGGTCGGACTTGTTGCTCCCTGGATTTCTGATGTATTCGCTTACCTTGTCGGTGTTACCATGGGAAAGCATAAGATCGTTCCGCACATTTCACCCAAGAAGACATGGGAAGGCTGCATCGGCGGTGCTTTCTTCTGTGCTCTCGGTGTAATGATCTATTCCTGCCTTGTTATCTACAAAGTCGATAAACTTAGTATGAATCTGATTGCATTTGCGGTAATGACATTCTTCATGGGCCTTTTGGTATCAGTGATGTCACAGCTCGGAGACTGGTTCGCATCTGTTATAAAGAGACATGTAGGCATCAAGGATTACGGCAACATTTTCCCCGGACACGGCGGAATGCTCGACAGATTCGACAGTACATTCTTTACGATGCCCATAGGTCTTCTCCTTGCGATCGTAGCCCAGATCTTTTCCAGAGGAATCTGATAATGCGCAGGTTATCCATTTTGGGGTCAACAGGTTCCATAGGACAGCAGACTCTTGAAGTCTGCCGTAAAGCACCGGCTGACTTTACCGTAGAAGGACTTACATGCGGTTCCGATATCGCCACTTTATATGATCAGATCAAGGAGTTCTCTCCCGTCGCCGTTGCAGTAAGCGATCCTATAAAAGGCGCAGAACTTGCCAAGAGGCTTAAAGATGAGGGGATCAAGACCGAAGTATATACAGGCCCTGATTCAAGTTCCGTCATAGCACAGCTTTCCGAATGCGATACGGTCGTAGGCGCGATCGTCGGTTTTGCAGGTCTTGAACCTGTTTATCATGCGATCCTGTCAGGTAAGACGATAGCTCTCGCAAATAAGGAAACTCTCGTTTCAGGCGGAGATTTCATAATGCCTCTCGCCAGGGAGAAGGGTGTTGATATTCTTCCCGTCGACAGTGAGCATTCAGCCATCTGGCAGTGCCTCAGAAACGGAGATGCAAAGAATCTCGACCGTATCCTCATAACCGCATCTGGCGGACCTTTCCGCGGCATGAAGAGGGAAGACCTCGAAAACGTAACCGCCGAAAAGGCTTTGAATCATCCGACATGGAAGATGGGCGGAAAAATAACCATTGATTCGGCTACCATGATGAACAAAGGTCTTGAGATAATTGAAGCTCATCATCTTTTCGGAGTCAGCGTTGATCAGATAGACGTTGTTGTGCATCCTCAGAGCGTTGTCCATTCAATGGTCCGTTTAAAGGACGGTTCCGTTTTGGGACAGATGGGCAGACCTTCAATGATCCTTCCGATCATTGTTGCGCTTTATTATCCCGAGAGAGGTCCTGCATTTACCGAACCTTTTGATCCGTTCGCTGCAGGGATCAACAACCTGACCTTTGAAAAGTGCGATACAGAAGTATTCCGGCTCGTAGGACTTGCTTATGAAGTCGGCAGACAGGGCGGACTTCTTCCCGCAGTCATGAATGCTGCCAATGAGACCGCAGTCATGGCTTTCCTTGACGGCCGTATCGGATTTTTGGATATTGAAAGAACTGTTTATGAGGTTTGTTCCGGATTCGTTCAATCAGCAGGACAGACCGTTGACATAGATTCTGTCAGGGAAGCTGACAGGATCGCCAGAGAAAATGCAGAAGAGATATTGAGGAAGTTTATATCATGAACGCTTGGAGTATCGTAGTCGTCATTTTGATGCTTGGTCTGCTCGTAACCATTCACGAGCTCGGCCATTTCTGGGTTGCCAGTCTTCTTAAGATAAGGGCGTTTGAAGTATCGATCTTTGTCGGACCGAGACTTATTCACTGGACACGCAAGGGTGTTGATTATTCAATCAGACTCATCCCTCTCGGAGCTTATGTAAGGTTTTCCGAACTTGATGAGAATGGTGAGGCTGTAGTCAGCGATGCACCCGATCTGCTTATTAACCAGCCGAGATGGAAGAGGCTTCTTGTTGCTCTTGCAGGCCCTTTCATGAATATCGTTCTCGGTGTGCTTATCTTTACGGTCCTTTTCTGGGTGACCGGCTTTACGAGCCTTGATATCGGCAATGCCCCTAACGGATCACAGCTCTATTCGCAGGAATACGCTCCGGGCGATACCATCACGGCAGTTAACGGTCATGCCGTTTACACTTATCTGGATTTCTACTATGCGACTGACAATGAGGTTCCCAGGAGCGAAAAGCTCACGTTGACTCTCAAATCTGCCGAGACCGGCAAGAAATACGATGTTACCCTTACGCCTGAACTCAAGACCAGGCCGATGCTCGGAATCACCACTTATCAGACTGTTGATGATAAGTACCACGGATGGGAGATCCTGAATGTTGATGAGAATCAGAACAAGGGCAAACCGGTACTTAAGATCGGGGATTTCCTTACAGCTGTCGACGGTAAATCTGTAGCTGATGAGGATTTCAGAGACTTCCTCGATACCCTGAACGAGGGCGACACTATGAAGCTTACGTTCGTGCGTAACGGCGTGACCATGGAGAAGGAATGCATAAAGACCATGATCACTTATGCAAACGACAGGGGTGTCAGGCTAGTATCTTATCAGACCAACAGTCCTGCCCGTGTTTTCCGTGCTTTCGGCTATGCGGCAAAGCTTCCGATGTCGGTAATAATCTTGTCCTATAAATCGATTTCCGACGTATTTGCGGGTAAGGAAGAAGTTTATAATATGGTATCGGGACCTGTAGGAGTTACCACGGTGGTCAATGACGTCGTCGGAGACGTAGACGATAACGTGGGTGAGAAGATCTATATGCTGATCGTGATATGCGGCATAATCTCTATCGGCCTTACCTTCACAAACCTCCTTCCGATTCCGGGACTTGACGGAGTACAGATCATTCTGATCGTCGTCGAGATGGTTATCGGCAGACGGCTTTCCAAGAAAGCCGAGGGCGTGATCAATGTCGTGGGTTTTTTCCTGCTCATCGCACTTGTAATATTCGCGTTCGCTTCAGACATCATAAGGATCTTTGCCGAAAGATAAGGCAAAAGGAGAATCGTAATGACCAGACAGGTTATGATAGGCGGTGTCGCCGTTGGTGGCGGCGCTTCTGTAAAGATACAGTCTATGAACAACACGGATACCCGTGATGCCAAGGCTACTCTTGAACAGATCGCAAGGCTCAAGGATGCAGGTTGTGACATCACCAGAGTCGCTGTACCTGACATGGAGGCATGCGAAGCGTTAAAGGTCATTACCAAAGAATCCCCGATCCCTGTTGTTGCGGACATTCATTTCGATTACAGGCTTGCAATCGGTGCCGCTCAGAACGGTGCCGCGAAGATTAGGATCAACCCCGGCAACATCGGAGGTCCGGACAAACTTAAGCTTGTTGCGGATTGTTGTAAAGAGAGGAAGATCCCCATCAGGGTCGGTGTCAATTCCGGTTCGATCTCAAGAGAGATACTCGCAAAGTATGGCGAAGTCAATGCTAAGGCAATGACCGAGAGCGCATTGTGGGCAGTAAAGCTCCTTGAAGATCAGGATTTCGGAGACATTGTCATTTCAATAAAATCTTCATCTCCCAAACTTACTATAGAGACATACCGTATCTTATCTGAATCTTGTGATTATCCGCTTCATCTCGGAGTCACCGAAGCCGGAACGGTCAAGGAAGGAACCATTAAATCCGCTGTCGGAATAGGAACCCTCCTTGCCGAAGGCATTGGCGATACCATCAGGGTATCGCTTACCGGAGATCCCGTAGAAGAAGTCTATTGCGCCAAATCGATACTCAAAGCACTCGGCCTCCGTGACGAAGGCATAACTTTTATTTCCTGTCCCACATGCGGTAGGACGCAGGTGCCGCTGATCGAGCTTGCAGGCAAGATCGAGGAGAAGATCTCCCGTCTTCCGTACAATCTCAAAGTAGCGGTCATGGGCTGCGTCGTAAACGGCCCCGGAGAAGCAAGGGAATGCGACATAGGTCTTGCAGGTGGCATAAACGAGTTCCTTCTTTTCGAGAAGGGCGAGCCGGTCCGGAAGATTCCTGCAGACAATGCTGTCGATGAATTTGTAAAGGAAGTAATCAGAGTTGGAGAAGAAAGAAACAAAACTGACCGAACTGTTTGAACTGAACATCGGTGATAAGCAATATAAGGGTCTTGACGGACTTACCGTACAGAAGGTCGATATCTACAAAGACAAAGGTCTGATCGAACTTAAACTTGAAGGTATTGATACGCTGACTGCAGGAAATGACGCGGCAGTCTTTTTGGAAGACCTCGAGAACAATTTCGGTTTTAAGATCAACTTTGTTTTCGAAGAGTGCAAAGACGGTAATCTCGGCGATTATATCGGAGGGCTGGAAAAGCTCATTCTCTACATGATCAAGCGTGACGGAAACTCCGGTCTGCGCAGTTTTGTCGATTATGTTAGAATTGACTATGGAGAAAAATCAGAGACCGGATTCAGTAATCCTGACGTCGATCTGAATGTTCCTGAATGGTGGGATTCCATGATGGGACCATACGGCAAGGAGGCCCTCTCAGAAGCATTTACCGATGCTGTTTATGCATGCTGCAGGATCGAGCCTGAAAGATACAGGCACAGTGTCTTGTCGGTATCCAGTGACTATGAGGAGTATTCACCTGAAGCTGACATCATCGAGGCGATGCAATCAGGTACATATCAGGAATTTGACGGCAATTATGCCGAATCTGAACCCAAGAAGAAAAAGAAAAAGCAGACTGAACTGGAGACTGTTGCCGCTGATTCCGATGCGTCTTCCAAGAAGGATTCATGGGCATATAAGGCTGCTCAGGTTCAGAAAGAAGCTAAGGCTGAGAGTAAGAACAATTTCGATTATTCGAAAAATGCCCAGGCTGAGGATATTATTTTCGGCAAGGTCAAGAAACAGGCCGTAAACATGAAGATCAAGAATCTTTCATTGGGAGAGATGGATGTTAACATTATCGGACGCATCCAGATCACCGATGAATTAAGGCTTACCAAGAGCGGTAAGTCCGTAATCACCAAGTTCAATTGCTTTGACGATACGGACGGAATCTCGTGCATAGCATTCCTCAAGCCGGAAGAAGCCGACGGCTTCCAGAAGAAGTTTGAGAAGGGCGGATATGTAGGCCTTCAGGGTAACTGCGAGAAGGATTCCTTCTCAGGCGAGATACAGTTCAAGGTCAACGGTGCTTTTCCCGCTGAGAAACCTGCAGGAAGGAAAGATACTGCCGAAAGAAAACGTGTAGAACTCCATGTCCATACCAAGATGAGTGAGAGTGATGCTACGACTGACCCTGCTGATCTCATCAAGCTTGCAGCCAGCTTCGGTCACCCTGCATGCGCCGTTACGGATCACGGAGTTGTTCAGGCTTTCCCGCATGTATTTGAAGCAGCGAAAAGCATAAACAAGAAACGCAAGGAAACAGGTGAAGACCCGATCAAGTGTATTCTCGGATGTGAGGGTTATCTTGTCGATGACGGCCCTACTGTATTTTATAACCTTCCCTATGACTACAAGAACGATAAGTACTTTAAGAAGGCGGAAGGTGATGAGGATGCAGCACTGGATTTCATTGAGAAACCCAAGGCTGTAGGTTCATTCGTTGCTTTAACGATCAGGCGTAACGGTGACGATGCGTTAAGAGATACTTTTACGTCCGTATGCGCATCCAAGTACAGACTCAAGGGTTATAAGGCAGTAAGACCTGCCGAGGAAGGCGAGTCCGAACAGGATGCCATGGAGTTTGCATCCCATGATATCGACAAGTCGCTCTGGGATGCATCCGAATTCCCTGAAAAGTTAAGTGACGAGGCAATCGCCGCAAAGGTCATGGAACCTCATGAGCCTTTGGGTAAGACTTTCAATGCCGATCTTGATATCAACGGTGAATACGCTGACGGCGATGACGAGGTTATTCCTTCCGGACTTGTATACGAACATGTCGCGGATTTCCATGCTGATTTTGAAGACGTTATCTATCCGGGTGAGGGAGAACCATGCGATTCCTATTTCGCAATGGGAGAACTGCTTGAGTTCATCGGTGATTCTTATATTACCGGTCCCGATATCTTTACCACGCTTGCGTTCCTGCGCCGTGCCGGCTACGGCATAAACATTGAAAAACATGTTTACTACAGACATAAGTTCCTTATGCCTGCAACAAGTGATGAGGACATTCTTGAGACTTACTTCAAGGGTGAGTTTAAGACGGTTGATGAGCTCCTTGCTGCGAAGGGTGCAGAATTTACATATAACGCATCCGGCGACTCCCACGATGAGATGTTCGCTCTTTGCTACAAGTCTGCATCCTGCCTTGTTGCTTGTCTTAAGGATGCGGGCACGGCTGATGCGCTGTCGATAAACTATGCATCAGGACACTATACGCCCGGTAAGATCAAAGCCGCGGAAAAGGATAAGGCCACCGGTCTGCCGGTCACGCCGACTTATCACATAATCTATCTTGTGCGTTCCAACATGGGACTTTATAACCTGTACCGTATCGTATCCGAATCCCAGATACATTATTTTTCCAAGAGACCCAGGACACCTAAGAGCCTTTTGAAGTACTTCAAGTCCGGAATTATTGTCGGAGGTGCCTGCGTTGACGGACAGATATACCGTTATGCGTTAAAGACATACGTTGACAACAATAAGGACAAAGCGCTGACCAGGAAAGTCCTCAATGACTCAGAGGAATTCAGAAAGCTCCTTGGCCTTTATGACTACGTTGAGATCCAGCCGCTTTGCAACAACATGTTCTTAACAAGACAGGCTCCTGCAAAGTATGGCAGCAATGTTCCACTGGATGAGGACGATATCAGGATAATCGACGAGCTTCTTGTTGAGACCGCCGATGATCACAACATGCCCGTATGTGCCACGACTGACTCGCATTTCCTTAATAAGGAAGACGGCATGTACAGAAAATACATGCTGATGAGCATGGGTTTTGATGATGCCGAGATGCAGAGCGATCTGTATTTCAGGAACACACAGGAGATGCTCGATGAGTTTGCTTATCTGGGCGAGAAGAAAGCAGAAGAAGTCGTAATAGACAATACCAATAAGATCGCCGACCTGATCGAGTTCGGCATCAAGCCGTTCCCCGACGGATCTTACCCGCCGCAGATCGCAAGAGCTGCAGCAGACGTCAGGGATATCGCATATACAAAGGCAAACAAGCTGTACCGTCACAACGGAGTTCTCAACGAGGTCGTTAAGGCAAGACTCGACCGTGAGCTTGAATCCATCATCGGTAACGGTTATGCGATCATGTACTATATCGCGTACAGGCTCGTTAAGAAGTCTAACAATGATGGTTATGTAGTAGGTTCGAGAGGTTCAGTCGGATCTTCGTTTGCTGCAACGATGTGCGGTATTTCGGAGGTTAACCCGCTTCCTCCGCATTACAGATGCCCGAAGTGCAACTACGCCGAGTTCGATAACAGCGGTAAATACGGATCGGGTTACGATCTGCCTCCTAAGAACTGTCCCGAGTGCGGCGAGAAGCTGATCCCTGATGGTCAGGACATTCCGTTCGAGACGTTCCTCGGATTCAAGGGAGACAAGCAGCCTGATATCGATCTTAACTTCTCAGGTGAATATCAGCCGAGAGCGCATGCTTACGTAGGAGTACTTTTCGGAGGCACGCATACGTTCAAGGCAGGTACTATCGGCGCATACCAGGATAAGAACGCATACGGCGTATGCCGCAAGATCTGTGAGGAAAAAGGAGAGCCCTTTACCCAGGCGCATCTTGCTTTCATGGCCAGAGACATAATCGGTGTTAAGAGGACCACATCCCAGCATCCGGGCGGTATCGTCGTTATCGCAAAGGAGATGGATATCTATGAGTTCACTCCCATCCAGTTCCCGGCAAACAAGACAGACGGCGGAATAATCACAACGCATTTCGACTTCCGTGCTATGCACGATACCATCCTTAAGCTCGATATCCTGGGTCACGCAGATCCTACGGTACTTCGAATGTTAAGTGATATCACGGGCGTAACTATAACGGACATACCGATACCTGATGAGAAGGTAATGAGCCTTCTTCAGAGCACGGATGCCCTGGGTTTCCCCATCGATGCAACCGATGCAGGCGCTGCGACACTGGGTCTTTCAGAGCTCGGTACGAACATGGCGCGCGGAATGATCAAGGAAACGAAGCCTACCAGATTCTATGACCTTGTTCAGCTCATGGGTCTTTCACACGGTACTGACGTATGGACAGGCAATGCCCAGGAGCTTATCAGGAGCGGAACGTGTGACCTTAACTCGGTCATCGGATGCCGTGACTCGATCATGACGAGTCTTATCTACTGGGGACTTCCCAACAAGGACGCTTTCGACATCATGGAAGGCGTACGTAAAGGTAAGGTTGCCGCAGGCAAGGTTGAGAAATGGCCTGAATACGTTGAGGAGATGAAATCCTGCGGCGTGCCTGACTGGTACATTGAATCGTGCCAGAAGATCAAGTACATGTTCCCGAAGGCACATGCTGCCGCTTATGCGATCTCATCTTTGAGAGTAGCGTGGTTCAAGGTCTACTATCCTGAGGAATACTACTGCTCGTTCTTTACTCACAGAGGCGAAGGTCTGTTCAATGCGGAAGATATGTGCAGCGGACCCGAAAAGGTTAAGGAGAGAAGGATCGAGCTTAATGAGGAGATGCATGCCAAGGGCGATCCCAACACCAAGCTCAAGTACTATTTCTATGAGCTGGTAGAGGAGATGTATGCAAGAGGCATAACATTCGCTCCGATCACTCTTGAGGATTCGCTTGGCACTAAGTTTGCAAAAGCAGGCCCCAAGCTTATAAGACCTCCTTTCTGCGCTATTCCTTCAGTATCGCCTGCTAACGGCGAGGCTATTGAGAAGGCAAGAGCCGAGGGTCCGTTCAAGAACCGTGATGATTTCATGAAGAGAACGGGATTAGGCCAGTCGGTTACGGAGAAGCTCGTAGCATACGGAGGAATATTAGACGATCTGCCGGAGAGCGCACAGATGTCGCTTGAAGACCTGTTCGGAGGAATGTGATGTACTGCAGCGTTATCTTAAGAGGCGCTGTCAGAGAGACCGACCGCCCGTACACGTATAAGATACCTGAAGACCTTAACGGTAAGGTCGTACCCGGATCATTCTGTAACGTGCCTTTCGGGTTTGGCAATAAGACAAGGGCCGCGGTCGTTATGTCTGTATCGGAAGATGCGGGCAGAGGGATAAAAGGCATTAAGGAGATAAAGAGCCTTATAGTCGATTATCCTGTACTTACCCAAGACCTTCTTGAACTTGTCGATACATTATCAGATAGATTCAACTGCACAAAGGGAGACATCATCGAACTGATGGTGCCCTCTTGTGTTGAACATCATAAGAGTCCCACTGAGGTATTTACCGAGATAGTTGATAAAGGAACGGCCGAAGCTGTCCTTTCATCGGGAACGCTCAGATCAGCCGTTCACGCGAACATACTCGAATACCTTCTTAAGAGAGGCAAGTGCAGCAGAAAGGAACTTCAAACTGCCGTTTCTGCGTCTTCGGCCCAGGTTAAAGCCGTTGAAGAAAAGGGACTTATCAGGTTTACCAAGGAGATAAGTACGGAAGACTACGATCAGACTGCGGCATCGATTCTTGAAGATGTGCCGACTGACGGTAAGTTTTCGGAGGTCTATGACCTGAACGATGAGCAGGATGAAGCAGTCAGAAAGATAATTGCTGATGACGGCACTCCCGTTCAAGGAACCCATCTGTTGTTCGGAATCACGGGAAGCGGTAAGACCGAAGTCTATCTCAAGTGTGCACAAAAGGTTATAGACGCTGGAGGAACGGTTTTATATCTGGTTCCGGAAATATCCCTTACGCCACAGACAATAAGCTGGATCAAGGGACGCCTCGGAGGCGTGGTCGCAGTACTCCACAGCAGGCTTACCGACAGACAGCGTTTCTCTCAATGGGAGATGATCAGGACGGGGAAGGCTAAGGTTGTAGTCGCTCCGAGAAGCGGAGTGTTCGCTCCGGTAGAGAATATAAGCCTGATAATCATTGATGAGGAACATGACGGTTCTTATAAATCGGAGTCGCATCCGAGATATTCGGCAAGAGATGTGGCACGTATGAGGGCGAAAAAGAACGGAGCTTCTCTGGTGCTCGGTTCGGCAACGCCTTCTATTGAGAGTTTTTATGCGGCTGATAAGGGAATCTTTGATCTTATTGAGCTTAAGTCACGTGCGAGAACGCAGGCTAAGCTCCCGGAGATCGTTCCCGTTGACATGAAGGAACAGGTTAAGCTCGGAGCAGGAGACATATTGTCGATCCCGCTGAGGCAGGCTATGGCAGTAGCCTTCTCGCAGAAGAAGCAGGCCATACTTTTCCTTAACAGACGAGGCTATGCAAGAACTCTCGTGTGCGAGGATTGCGGAAAGCCTGTAAGCTGTGTTAACTGCTCGGTCGGAATGACGCTTCATAACAACAGGAGGACCGGATCACAGAGTCTGATATGCCATTACTGCGGATACATGATCAATTCCTCGGAGGCACAGTGTTCTTTCTGCGGAGGCAACCATTTCACCAGAGCCGGATTCGGAACACAGCAATTAGAGTCATTGCTTCAGGAAGTATTCCCTTATGAAAAGGTCCTGAGAATGGATCAGGATACAACCGTGTCACCCGGTGCCCACAGGGAGATAATCGAGAGGTTTGCCAGAAAAGAAGCATCCATCCTTATCGGTACGCAGATGATCGCGAAAGGATTGGATTTCCCTGATTGTACCGTCGTCGGAATACTAGGAGCGGATCTCATGATCGCGGCTTCATCCTACAAGGCTTCAGAGAGGGCGTTCCAGCTTATAACGCAGGCTGCGGGAAGGGCAGGAAGAGGAGACGATCCGGGAAAGGTCTTTATTCAGAGCTATAATCCGGATAATCCTTTGTTCAAATATGCCTGCACTCAGGATTACAGGGCATTCTACGAGACTGAGATCGCATACAGGCAAAAGCTTTCGCTTCCGCCATTCAAGGCAATAGGGGAGATAGTACTTTCCATTGAGGACGAGTCGGCTCTTCAGGAACGCGGAAGAGATCTGTATCACTACCTGTCAGATTTCCTTTCATATCAGGACAGTTCCTTCGGATTTGAACTGTACGGTCCGGTGCCTGCGGTAATTTACGAATTAAGGGGAAAATACCGTCTTAACTTCATTTTGAAGGCATCGAATAAATCGGCCATTAATGCGGTCTTTAAGCATGTCATTGAAGACTTTGACCATGTCAGATATCCGCTGTCCTATGACAATGATCCGTCAGGCTGATCCGGGCACCGAAAAGCCCAGATTGTACGTGTCTCAAATACAAATGTGCACCCTCTGGGCATAATTGACTATATATAATATTGGGTGATAAAATTCCCTAGTATATTCAGCAATGAATTCAATATTTTAAGGAGGCATTCCTATGTCTAAGCCTGTTTTTGTCGGAGCCGGAGTTGCTATCGTTACACCTTTTTTCGAGAACGGCGATGTTAATTTCAAGGAACTTGAAAGAATGATCGAGTTCGAGATCGAGAACGGTATCGATTCCATTATTATCTGTGGTTCAACCGGTGAGGCTGCCACTATGACTGATGAAGAACATGAGGCTGCCATAAAGTGCGCTATTGATACAGTAGCAGGACGCGTTCCCGTTATCGCAGGAACAGGTTCCAACGATACAGCCTATTGTCTTGATCTTTCGAAGCGTGCCGACAAGATGGGTGCTGATGCGCTCCTTCTTGTTACTCCTTACTACAATAAGTGCACACAGGAAGGCCTTTACCGTAACTATAAGACAGTCGCTGATGCAGTCGACTGCCCGATCATCCTTTACAACGTTCCTTCCAGAACGAATGTTAACATCACACCTGAACTTCTCTACAGACTTTCAGATTGCGAGAACATCGTAGGCGTAAAGGAGTGCAACTTCAGCCAGGTACCTGAGATCTACAGCCTCTGCGGTGACAGATACGCTATGTATTCCGGAGAGGACGGACTTGCAGTACCCATGGTATCCCTTGGTGCTAAGGGCGTTATCTCTGTTGTTGCAAACATCCTGCCCCGTGAGATGAGCCAGATGATCCACTCTTACATCGATGGAGATATCCAGAAGGCAAGAGACATGCAGATCAGCATGATCCCTCTCGTAAAGGCTCTCTTCTGCGAAGTAAACCCGATCCCCGTTAAGGAAGCTATGAACATCCTCGGTTGGAATGCGGGCCCTTGCAGACTGCCTCTTTGCGAAATGAGCGAAGCTAACCACAAGAAGATGGTTGAGGTTCTTGCGAAGTACGATACTTCCGCAACAGCAAAGTTCCTTGCCAAGTAATACAGGAGAATTCTTATGGTCAATATTTTCTTGAACGGATGCTGTGGCAGAATGGGTCACACCATTGCTAATATGTGCAAGCGCGATGCGGACTTTAGGATAGTCGCAGGCTGCGATGTCACGACATGTGACGATTTCAGCTTCCCGATCTACAACAATCCCCAGGACTGCACTGAGGACTTCGATGTCATCATCGACTTTTCCAATGCGAAAGCTGTTCCTACGATCCTTAATTATGCGCTTACTGTTAAGAAGCCCTTTATCTGCTGCACGACAGCTCTTTCCGATGAAACTGTCGCAGAGATCTTAAATGCTTCCGAGACTATTCCGGTATTCAAGTCTGCAAACATGAGCGTAGGCATCAATCTTATGCTCGAACTCGTTAAGAAGTGCACAAAGACACTTTATCCCGAGTTTGACATCGAGATCGTTGAAGCTCATCACAACCGCAAGCTTGATGCTCCTTCGGGAACCGCAATGATGATCGCAAATGCGATCTCGCAGGAGATCCCTGATGAGGTTGAATATGTCTATGACAGACAGAGCAGAAACGAAGCAAGAAAGAAGAACCAGATCGGTATTTCTTCTATCAGAGGCGGAAATATCGTAGGTGACCACGATGCTATGTTTATCAGTGATGAAGAGATCCTTACAGTAAGCCACCGCGCTATGACAAGGGATGTTTTCGCTAAGGGTGCGCTTACCGCTGCAAAATTCATGTGCGGAAAAGAACCCGGTTATTATACAATGTCCGATGTAATCGCGGATGCAATAAAAGAATGACAAGTTGAACTTGTTATAGGGAGGTTTTGTTTAAATGTATGATTTGATTCGCTTTCTTGGTGACGTAGCCAATCCCGGTTCTGGTGCCGGAACAGGAACAGGCGCGGGTGCCGGCTCAGAGGAAATGATGGGCATGACCATGGGCTCTTTTGCTTCCATCGCTCTTTTAGTCCTCATGTTCGTCGTATTTTATTTTATACTGATAAGACCACAGCGTAAGCGTGAGAAGGAACTTAAGGAAGAAGTAAGCAAACTGTCCGTTGGCGATAGAGTAGTTACCATCGGCGGACTTGTCGGTTTCGTTGCCAACATCAAGGATAACGAGATCACGATCTCAACTTCTGCGGCAAATACGCTTGTTACCTATACAAAGAGCGCTATTCAGTCAGTTGTTAAGCGCGACAGGCTCAATCCTGACGGAACCGTCAAGAAAGAACCCGCTCCCGAGAAGAAGGGCCTTTTCGGAAGTAAGAAGAAGGACGAGGAGTGACAGAATAAGCCATAAGGCGGAGCCTGTCATCTGAATCAGGAATTATCCGGCCCGGCACTACCGGGCCGATTTAATTATAGGAGATACGGAAATTGGGACTTATTCCCGAAAGCGTAATTGATGAGATCCTTCTTAAGGCTGATATCGAATCAGTTGTAGGAAGATATGTCTCTCTTAAGCGCAAAGGCGGAAACGAATGGGGCCTTTGCCCGTTCCATCATGAGAAGACGCCGTCTTTTTCCGTCAATCCTTCAAAGGGCATATATAAATGCTTCGGTTGTAATAAAGGCGGAAACGCGATCAACTTCATCATGGAGATGGAGCATCTCAGTTATCCTGAGGCGATCAGATATCTTGGCGGTATCTACGGTGTTGATGTGCCTGATACCAGAGATGATCCTTCGGGAGATGCGGGCAGGGAGAAGACCAAGAGGGTAAAGGCTCTGCTTACCGAAGCCGCAAAATACTATTACGTACAATTCAATGATCAGGAAACCGGAGTCCCTGCGCGTGAATATGCCAAGAAACGCGCTTTGGACAAGCAGACTCTCGATCATTTCGGCATTGGCTATTCTCCTGCGAGCTGGGATGCGACCAGAGACTATCTTGCAGGCAAGGGATATACCGAAGAAGAGATGCTTGATTCGGGCATTTTCAAGAAGTCGGATAAGTCAGGCAAGCTGTTTGACCTTTTCAGAGGCAGGCTTATGTTCCCGATCTTCGATTCATTCGGCAACATCATTGCTTTTGGCGGGCGTTCTCTTGGAAACGAGATGCCCAAATACATCAATTCGCCCGATTCACTTGTCTATAACAAGCAAAACCACCTTTATGCACTGAATTTTGCAAAGAAAGAGCAGTCTAAGCAGCTTATCGTCGTTGAGGGTTATATGGATGCCATCGCGATGCATAAGGCCGGATTCAGAAATACCGTGGCTGCTCTCGGAACATCTTTTACCGACAGCCAGCTCAAGCTTTGTGCAAGATACTGTGAGGAAGTCGTTTTCTTCTTTGATGCTGACGGCGCGGGACAGAAGGCTGCCATCCGTGCAATTAAGATGATGCTTGCTTATCTGACCAAGCTTTCAGGAATAAAGATCAGGATCAAGATAGCGAAAGTACCTGACGGAAAAGATCCTGATGAGTTCATCCGCGTTAACGGAGCCGGAAAGTTTGCCGAAGTCGTAAATAACGCTCTTTACGTTGAGGATTATCTCCTCGAAAGAGCATATAACGACAACTATGACGATGCTAAGGGTATCGATAAGGGAAGATATCAGGATGATGTCTGCCTTTACGGTTCCTGGATCCCCGATGAGATCAAGCGTTCGACAATGGCTAATGAGGCTGCCAAGGTGTTAGGAGCAAATCCAGCAGCAGTCCTTAACAGGATGAACAGCCTTGCTGACAGCGAAGGTGCAAGAGAGAAGCTGATGCAGGCCAGGGAGATCGCAAGACAGAAGGAGATCGATCTGAAGCATCGTAATGCGGTCAGTGATGTTCCCGTTTCCGATGCTGATGAGCCTGAACAATCTGATGCTCAGGTTACTGAGACTGAGAATACATATTCTGTAGTTGACACCGCTTCTGATGATGAGATCAAGTTGTTTGCTTATGCGATATCTCTCGGTCCGACTCTTGCCGACCAGAAGTATGTCGCCCTCGAAGACGTATTAAGACCCGATGATTTTGCAGGAGATTCAATGAAGGCTCTCGTTAAGAGTTTTCTTTCTGTTTTTGATGCAAAGAGGGGAGTGTCATTTGCGAGAATGAGCGATTTCTTCAGACGTGTTACCATCAACGGTGTTCCAGCTGAAGATGTTATGTTCAGGGAATGCTCAAAGGCTGATCTTGCAACTGATGTGATCGTAAAACGCGATTACTATCTCGGATATCTGTACAAGATCAGGATCGTCCGCGTGAATGACATCGAGGAATCGCTTATTTCGAGAAGGATGTACGCTTCATCACAGGAAGAACGCAATTCGATAGACAGCAAGCTTTCCAAGATAAGCGAATATAAGACTAAGATCAGAGCCAAACTGGAGGAGATCTGATGATACGTCTTTCTTCGAGGCTTTCAGCTGTATTTGACCAGGTGAGAGCGGCCCGCACCGAGCTCGGACCGGGAAGGGTCATAGATGTGGGCTCGGACCACGGCTTCCTCGCAGTATCCTGCCTCGAAAATGATATAGCGACCGATGCTGTTTGCACTGAAATCCATAACGGTCCCGCGGAGCATTCAAAAGAAGCTTTGAGGGAAGCCGGTTTCGAAGACCGTTCACAGGTGATCGTAACTGACGGATTGAACGGGATCAGTCTCAAAGCCGGTGATGTTATCGTTATTGCAGGCATGGGCGGACTAAACATCATTGATATCATCTCAAGGTGTCTGGAAAATGAAAGCCCGGAACTGATCAGGCAGGTCAGATTCGTTGTCCAGCCTCAGAAATCAGTCAATCTTGTAAGAAAGTTCTTTGCGGAGAAAGGTTTCGTTTTTGATGACGAGTCTGTATGCACTGACAGGGAATTCTTTTATAATATTATGCGCATGAGCTTTAGCGGTACGTCTTATGAACTCGGGGCTTATAAGGAATGTTACGGTGTTTTGCTTCCTGCCAAAGAGAAAAACGGAGATGCTCTTGTGAAAGCGTATTATACCCATCTTGATGAGGTTTTCGAGATAAGGTCAAGAAGTGACCTTGTGGTAAGGGAAGCCTTAAATGAAAGGATGAAACATGAAGATAAGTGAAGTAACCGGTTATCTGGACGAATGTTTTCCTAAAGAGAACGCAATGGACTATGACAATGTCGGGGTTTTGGCAGGAGACCCCCAGAAGGCGGTGACCGCCTGCGTTCTTTCGCTTGACCTTACGGGAAAAGCTGTAGAATGTGCACGCCAGTCAGGCGCTGATCTGATCATTACTCATCATCCGATCATATTTGGCGGAATCAATACTCTGAGCACAGAGACATATAAGGGCCGTATCCTCGTTAATCTGATCAGGAGCGGGATTTCTTGCTATGCATGCCACACGAACCTCGACATGACCGATGAGTTCGGTAATCTCGCGATTGCTGAAGCTCTTGGTGCCGAATCTCCCGCACATCTCGACGGAACATCATGCGGTACGGTCTTTGAGATGAAGGAAGAGAGCCTTCATGAGTTCACTCATAAGGTTAAGAAAGCTCTGGGCGCCAGCGGCATAATTACGATCAATGATCCCGAAAACAAGATTAAAAAGGTGTTTGTCCAGGGCGGAGCCTTTGATGAGGACAGCATTCCTGCGATCCTGGAAAGCGGGGTTGATACCGTTCTTTCGGGAGAGATAAAGCACCACATCTGCGTTGAGTTGGAGGAATGCGGGATCAATACCGTGATCGCAGGCCACTCGGCCACGGAACAGATATATCTGAAAAAGCTTAAAAACAAGCTTTCCGAGCGTTTTCCGAGCCTTAATTTCATTATTAATTATAATAACGAGAAGTCTTCTGTCATTTGACAGGGGTTTTGAGTATAATAGCAGTGTTTTCCCGCAGACCGAGACAATCGCGGGCGCCATCGGGCGAAAGTCCGGCGCATGAGGAAAGTCCGGGCTCCGCAGGACAGGATGCCGGGTAACTCCCGGTGAAGGCAACTTTAAGGAAAGTGCAACAGAAAAGAAAACCGCCCGCAAGGGTAAGGATGAAAAGGCGAGGTAAGAGCTCACCGGCGTTATGGAGACATAACGGCCTTGTAAACCCCATCCGGAGCAACGTCGAGGAAACAGGCTTAACCGCTGTCCGCGGGCCTGAGGAGACGGCTTGAGCCTTGCAGAAATGCATGGCCTAGATAGATGATTGTCATATACAGAACCCGGCTTACCGGTCTGCGTGAAAACATAATTGTTAATTACATTTGGAGGTATACAACATGTCGGCAGAGTCTTATTTGAGCAGAGGCGTTTCACCTACGAAGGACGAGGTAAAGGCGGCCGTAAAGAATCAGTCCAAGGGCGCGTTCCCCGGTGCATTCTGCAAACTTATAGACGATATAGCAGGCGATCCAGAATATTGCACGGCTATCCACGCTGACGGCGCCGGAACAAAATCCTCTGTCGCATACCTCATGTATAAGGAGACCGGCAGCTACGACTGGTTCAAAGGTCTTGCCCAGGATTCACTCGTAATGAATACTGATGACCTTGCATGCGTAGGCCTTACTTCAAACCTTATGCTTTCCAACACGATCGGCCGTAATGCCCATCTTGTTGACGGTAAGGCTATCGCTAAGGTTATCGAGGGATACGATGAGATCATCGCCCGTCTTGCTGATCTCGGGATCGGCATCACGATGTGCGGCGGCGAGACGGCTGACGTAGGTGACCTTGTAAGAACACTGATCGTTGATTCTACGATCGTTGCAAGAGCCAAGAGATCTGATGTCATCAATGCAGCTAACATCAAGCCCGGTGACGTTATCGTCGGCTTAAGCTCATCAGGTCAGGCTACATATGAGACATCCTACAATTCAGGAATGTCTTCCAACGGACTTACGGCTGCTCGTCACATGCTGCTTTCCAAGTACTACTATGAGAACTTCAAGGAATCATTCTCCGATACCGTTCCTGCAGACAAGGCTTACTGCGGCAAGTACCGTCTTACGGATAAGCTCCCCGGAGCCGACGTTACGGTAGGTGAGGCTATCCTTGCTCCTACGAGAACATTCCTTCCTGTCATCAACAAGGTCCTTGAAGGCGGCAGGGAAAGGATCCACGGCATCATCCACTGCACAGGCGGCGGTCAGGCAAAGTGCAGAGACTTCGGAACGGGCGTCAGATATGTTAAAGACAATCTCTTCGAACTTCCTCCGCTTTTCGCTGCCATCTATGAATCCGGCGAGATCCCGATGAAGGAGATGTTCCAGGTATTCAACTGCGGTCACAGAATCGAGTTCTACGTTGACGAGAAAGAGGCTCAGAGCATTATGGATGTTGCTTCTTCATTCAACATTGATTCAAGGATCGTAGGCCATGTCGAAAAGTCTTCAAACGGTAATACAAATGAAGTCATAATATTATCCCAGGGCGAAGAATTCGTATATAATTGATTTAGGGATGGCTTGTGGTCGCCGTCCCAAATAATTACGGAGGACGGTGAATCTTATGGAAGGTTTAAGGAAGTATGTAGCCGAGTGTATCGGTACATTCACTCTGGTACTTATTGGTTGCGGCACAGCTATGTTGACAGGCTGTGACAAGTGGGGCGGATATCTCACCACCGCATTTGCTTTCGGTCTCGTAATCGTTGGTATGGCTTATTGCGTAGGAAATATCTCCGGCTGCCATATCAATCCTGCAGTTTCTCTTGCTTGCCTTATCTCTGGAAGAATGAGCGGTAAGGATTTCGGTCTCTATTTCGTTTCTCAGACGATCGGCGCTATCTTAGGTGCTGCTGTTCTTAAGCTCATCTTCGGTTTGGGCGGAATCACAGACGCTACAGGCGGTTTAGGCTCCAATGGTCTTGCCGGTGTTAACGGCAACATTGGTGCTGGTCTCATCACAGAGATCATTCTCACATTCATTTTCATTCTCGTAATCCTTGGTGTTACCGACGGCGATTATAAGCACGGTTCATTCGGCGGTGTCGTAATCGGTTTCTCACTCGTTATGGTTCATATCCTCGGCATCGGTCTTACAGGTACATCTGTTAACCCTGCAAGATCCATCGGACCTGCTCTCTTCGCAGGCGGTGCTGCTCTTACCAGCCTTTGGGTATTTATCGTAGGACCTTTCATCGGTGCTGCTCTTGCAGCTTTCTGCTACAAGTTCCTCGCTGCCAAGAAGGGATAATCATTAAGTCATTTTTGATCCCCGACCGGATTGATATAATGAAAAGGGGGTGCATTAATGCACCCCCTTTGTATTGCTTGTTTTTGCTCTGTCAGATCTGGTTTTCGCAATAGATCTTGTACTTCGTGCGGAGTTCGTTCATCGCGTTCTTCATTGCGAGCTGGTATTCAGAAGTCTTAGCCCAGTCGTTTGCTTTAACTGCAGCCTTGATACGCGTGAAGATCGACTGTTTCTCATCCGTATCCTTGCCGAGAAGGTTCTTGAGATCCGTGATGTCGTTCCAGAGATGATCATCGTATGAGCACTTGCCGTCATCTTTTCTCGTAACGTTCCTCAATGTGGAGAGGTTGGCAGGGATGATCTTTTGGAGAAGTTCCATTTCCCAACGTACGAGCATTGCCTGATAGTAGGAATCGATAACATTAGGACCGAATACGTCATCTCTTCCGAGAAGCTCGGCTACGTCAGATTCCTTAAGAGGGCTGATAGAATCGTAGACAGTTGCTGCCGGTGTGCCGAAAAGCCTGTCTCTCTCGTTGGAATCCATGTCTTCGAAGATATCCGCTTCACATCTGTAGAGTCTGTCTGCGAGCAGATAGTCACTTTCCGTTCCGTAAGGCTTGGTAAACTCTGCTTCAAGTGCCTTCGTGTCTTTACCGGAATTGATCGCGTAATCGATTCCGTCGAGCATTGACTGATATACGGCGGAAAGGCAGAGATATGTGTTTGTATGCGGGTTGGGAGCTCTGAGCTCGAAACGTGTTGCATACTTGTTGTCTTCGCTTCTGACGAGACCGAGAAGAACCGATCTGTTTCTTGAAGGAGTCGCAACATCCTGTCCGAGTGAAGCAACACAGTGAGTAGGAGCCTCGAATCCCGGTGTGAGTCTCTCAAATGCATCAGTGGTTGCTGAAACAAAAGGATTGATGACTCTGGAATAATTCTTCATGATACCGAAAAGGCATCCCCAGCCGAATACGCTTAAGAAATCTTTGCCGGGATCTTCGGGTGAGAAGAGGTTGATCTTCGATCCGTTCTTAAGATAAGCGACGGCATTTACATGCGTATGCTCACCGGAACCGGCAACGCCGGGAAGCGGCTTTGCGTTGAAGCTTACATCAAGACCGTGCAGACGGAAGATCTCCTTGATGAGGATCCTTGCGATGAGCTCATAATCAGCGCCCTGTCTTGCACCGGAATACTTCCAGTCAACTTCGAGCTGCTCCATGATGAAGTGGAATTCACCGGAAGAGTTGAGGGAGGCCTTAACGCCGCCGACTTCCTTGTGACCCATCTCAGGACCGAAGCCGTACTTTTCGAGGATCATGATGACCTGCTCAAGTGCTGTTCTTACAACGCCCTTTGTGCGCTTCCAGTAAGATTCCTTAAGTTCCTGCGAAATGGAGAGCTGCTCGGTGCTGATGATCTCGTCAGGGGAGTTGACCCAGAATTCGAGCTCGGTAGCCGTAATGAGCGTGATCCTGTCCAGATCATCGGAAGTAAAACCGTAACTTGCGCAAAGACCGGGATTAGCAAGGAACAGTTCCTTGACTTTCTTCTCGTAATTTTCCGTACTCTTTCTGAGTATGGATCTTGAGCATACAGCTTCACCGTTGTGGAGCAGGAAGGAAGGGATCCTCAATGTTCCTACGGGCTTGCCGGTATCCTGGTCGATGTGCTCATAGTTATAGTCGATGTACCAGATGACCTCAGGGTCAGGTACAAGGTCAACTTTACCATCGTTCAATGTGGCAATTCCGGGCAGTACAACGGAAGAACCGTCGGTTTGGACTGCTTTTCCGTCGAGGTAATCGTCGAGATTGGAGATGAAATCCGCAATCGGGATCTTCTCATCGGTATCGTTGCCCATGAGGTCAACGGCTGCCAGAGAAACGAATTTGATCTCGGGATGAGCTGTAAGAATGGATTTGAGCTCGTTTGCTGAATGCTTGTCGGTCGGAATGACGTAGAGCAGATCCGGAATTACATGAAAATCAATCATATTAAGTCTTCCTTGTTTTAAGAAAATCAAATAAGATTTTAACACAAGATTAGGTTAAGTATGTTTGATTTTATTTTAGATTGTTTTGTCGTATTATAACGTGCAGAAGACGTTTTCCGGAGTGAATGATGATCCTTAAGGTATTTGAAAGACTGTTGAACATAGACGATATAGACTGCAAGTGGTGCGTCCGTATCATGTTTCTCTTAAGTGTTGTCATCAGATGCGCAGCTTTCCTGAATCCTTATTCCGATACTGATTTCACATGGTTAAACAGCTGGATGGCCAGTTTTGAAGCAGGTGATGCCCAGGCTGCCTCTACGATCCCGTTTACGTCCGGAAACATTGTTTTTCTTTGTACTGCTTTGTTTGCGCTCTTTTTCACGTTCCTTATGGGGGTTCTTTATTCCGCACTGTATGTCAGGTCTTTCCGCAAAAAGCTGAAGGAGAGGGATAATGATGAGCCGATCAAGCGCGATGATCCTGCTCCGGCAGGGCAGCTTGCCAAGAGATTCCTGATCCTTTCGCTGTTCTATCTGGCGGTTTCTCTGCCTTTTGCACTTGTCAGCTCAAATCTTTTGCTGTTTTTCCTGATCGGTTTCCCGTTTGTGTTTACGGCACCGGCCTGTTATCTTTCGGGCGATAAGGGAATGTTCCAGTCTCTGGCATATGTCGCAAAGATCACTAGGGGCTTTTATCTGGCCCACATCAGGAGCCTCTTTCTGATCGTTCTTGTTTTCCTGTTTACGGATGCAATAGCAGGTTTGGTCTCATATGTTTCTATGACAACGTTTTACATACTTTCCGCCGCTTTTTCGGCCTGGAACACCATGGCTATCGGCAGATATGCGGGCATGGCTTACTGCGCCATGAGGGAAGCGTATGAGCACACTGTCGTAAAGTCCTAAAAATAGGGCAAAATAAGATAAGTTTTATTATACTTCGCGTAATTGTATTTCAACGGGAATTCAAATATCATAAATACGCTTAAGTTAATAGTTCCATACAGTTTTTTATACGGAGGTATCAATTATGGACGTCAAAGAGAAGGCTATGCAGATGCATGAGCAGTGGGGCGGTAAGATCGAAGTTATCGCAACGGCTCCCGTAGGCACAAAGGAAGAACTTGCAATTGCTTATACGCCGGGTGTTGCTGAGCCTTGTCTCGCAATCCAGAAGGACGTTGATCTCTCATACAAATATACAAGAAGACACAATCTCGTAGCTGTTATCACAGACGGTACTGCTGTTCTTGGTCTTGGTGACATCGGACCTGAGGCAGGTATGCCTGTTATGGAAGGTAAGTGCGCACTCTTCAAGGCTTTCGGCGATGTTGATGCTTTCCCTCTCTGCATCCGTTCCAAGGATGTTGATGAGATCGTTAACACAGTAGCACTCCTTGCGGGATCTTTCGGTGGTGTAAACCTCGAGGATATCTCTGCTCCCCGCTGCTTCGAGATCGAGAAGAAGCTCAAGGAAAGATGTGACATCCCGATCTTCCACGATGACCAGCATGGTACAGCTGTTATTACTCTTGCAGGTCTTACAAACGCTCTCAAGATCGTAGGCAAGAAGATGGAAGATATCCACGTTGTAGTCAACGGCGCAGGCGCTGCTGCTACGGCTATCACAAAGCTCCTCATCTCAAGAGGTCTTAAGAACGTTATCCTCTGCGACCGTAAGGGCGCTATCTACGAGGGAAGAGAAGGTCTCAATTCCGCTAAGGAAGAGATGGCTAAGATCACCAACCCTGAGAAGAAGGCAGGTTCTCTCGCTGAAGTTATCGTTGGAGCTGACGTCTTCATCGGTGTTTCTGCCCCCGGCGTTCTCACGGCTGATATGGTTGCTACCATGGCTAAGGATCCGGTTGTTTTCGCTTGCGCTAACCCTGTACCTGAGATCCTTCCTGACGAGGCTAAGAAGGCAGGCGTTAAGGTTATGGCTACCGGCAGATCCGACTATCCTAACCAGGTTAACAACGTTCTCGCATTCCCCGGTATCTTCCGTGGTGCATTAGACGTAAGAGCTTCCGACATCAACGATGAGATGAAGATTGCTGCTGCAAACGCAATTGCAGGCATCGTTTCCGACGCTGAGCTCAATCCTGATTACATCCTTCCTGACGCTTTCGATCCGAGGGTTGGTAAGGCTGTTGCTGCTGCAGTTGCTCAGGCTGCTCGTGATACAGGCGTTGCCCGTATCTGAATTTGCTAACTAATGGTATAATATTCCCCGCGTATATATTACGCGGGGGATTTTCATTTTTGAAAGGAAGGTTCATATGATCGACGATATCGAATTGCTGAGACTTATAGAAAACAACGCCAGGCTTTCTTCCGAAGAGATAGCCGTTATGCTCGGCACGACCGCCGATGATGTTGAGAAGGAGATCAGCCGTCTTAAGCATGAGAACATCATTCTTGGTTATTCGACGATCATCAACTGGGAGAAGCAGGCACCTGATAACTGCATCGGCATGATCGAAGTCAGGATCGCGCCTGTCAAGAACAAGGGATATGACCATATTGCCCAGATCCTGAGCAAATATGACAAGGTAACGGCATGCTACCTGATGTCCGGCGGATTTGACCTCATGATCATATACGAGGACAGCAATCTGAGAAGCATTGCTAACTTCGTTACCGAGAAGATCGCCACATTGGAGGGCGTTCTTTCAACGACAACACACTTTATCCTTAAGAAATACAAAGCTAACGGCATTATTTACGATAATCCAAATACTGACGACAGGCAGGCTGTAATTTTATGAGTTTCGATTACGATTCCAAGATCTCAACTGCTGTTCAGGCAGTACCGCCTTCAGCGATAAGGAAATTCTTTGATCTTGCGAACGAGATGCAGGGTCATGTTATCTCGCTCTCTATCGGTGAGCCTGACTTTGATACGCCCTGGTCGATCAGAGAGGCCGGCATTAATTCGCTTATCGACGGATATACGCACTATTCGCCCAATTCCGGTTATATCGATTCGCGTAAAGCGATTGCCGGTTATCTTACGAGGAGATACGGCGTTTCATACGATCCCAAATCCGAGATCCTCATTACCGTTGGCGGCAGTGAGGGCCTTGATCTCGCTGCACGCGCCCTGATCAATCCCGGAGATGAGGTCGTCATTGTTGAACCTTGCTTCGTTGCGTACAAAGCAACAGTCAAGTTCGCTCACGGTGTACCCGTAATCGTATCAACAAAGCCTGAGAACGACTATAAGCTCATGCCTGAAGAATTGGAAGCTGCGATTACCGACAAGACCAAGTACATCATCGTCGGCTATCCGAACAATCCTACGGGTGCCGTAATGACCCTCGAGGATTGGGCAAAGATCAAGGATGTTCTCATGAAGCATCCTGACGTTATCGTCATCTCGGACGAGCTCTATTGCGAGCTCAACTATCTTGACGGCAAGCCCGCTTCGCTCACGCAGTTCGCGGAGCTAAAGGACAGGGTGGTTATGGTCAACGGTTTCTCCAAATCGTACGCCATGACAGGTTTCAGAGTCGGTTATCTTGCCGGCCCGCATGAACTTATCGCGCCTATGTTCAAGATCCATCAGTACTGCATCATGTGCGCTCCTTCAACATCACAGTTCGCTGTTGTTGAGGCTGCGATGAATGCTGACAATGAGATCAAAAAGATGCGTGATGAGTACAACCACAGAAGAAGAGTTATCGTTCAGGGGTTAAAGGATGCAGGACTTGACTGCTTTACGCCTTACGGAGCGTTCTACGCTTTCCCTTCGATCAAGAGTACGGGACTCTCATCTGAGGAGTTCTGCGAGAGATTCCTGCTCGAAAAGCACGTCGCCATGGTTCCGGGAAATGCTTTCGGAGAATGCGGAGAGGGATTCGTAAGGATCAGTTATGCAGCTTCTCTTGATGATATTAAGGAAGCTATGAAGCTTCTTAAGGATTTTGTAGAAGAACTGAAGAAAGGTTAACCAATGCTGGAATTCGACAACATCAGACTTGAACTCGAATCATTCGAAGAACCGGTAGATAAGCTCAAGGATGCTCTTCATATCGATCATGTAAGCGATCAGATAAGCGAGCTTGAGCAGCGTACTGCTGAACCTGATTTCTGGAATGATTCCGATAAAGCCACTGAACTTACCCAAAGACTCGGTCAGCTCAAGAAAAAGGTAGAGAACTATAAAGCACTTGTTGCTGAGAGGGAAGACCTTCTTGCGCTCTGTGAGCTTGCAAATGAAGAAGAGGATAAGGATTCACTCCCCGAGCTCAGGGATAACGTAGCACACTTCAAGGAAACCTTTGAAAAGATGCGTCTCGAGACACTCCTTACCGGACCTTATGACGCCAATAACGCTACGCTCTCGCTTCATGCAGGTGCAGGCGGAACGGAGGCCATGGACTGGTGTTCCATGCTCTACAGAATGTATACCAGATGGGCAGAGGCTCATGGTTTTACAGTTGAAGAACTTGACTACGTCGAAGGTGATTCTGCCGGAATCCAGTCTGTTTCTGCCATGATCAGGGGAGAGAATGCATACGGTTTCTTAAGATCCGAGTTAGGCGTACACCGTCTTGTCAGGATATCTCCTTTTGACGCTGCAGGAAGAAGACATACTTCTTTTGCTTCCTGCGAAGTCATCCCTGAGCTTGACCAGAAGACTGAGGATGATATCAAGATCGACATGTCGGAAGTCAGAGTCGATACTTACCGTTCAACCGGTAAGGGAGGTCAGCATATCAACAAGACAGATACCGCTGTCCGTATGACTCACAATCCTACAGGAATAGTCGTTTCCTGCCAGGCTGAGAGATCCCAGCTCCAGAACAGGGAAACATGTCTCAGAATGCTTAAAGCTAAGCTTTTTGCACTCGCGAGGGCATCTGAAATGGAGAAGATCGAAGACCTCAAGGGTAACCAGATGGATATTGCATGGGGTTCACAGATCAGATCATATGTTTTCTGCCCTTACACGCTTGTTAAAGATGCTCGTACAGGTTATGAGGAAGTTGACGTTGATTCCGTCATGGACGGTAATCTCGACGGATTCATCAATGCTTACCTGTCAGGAATGAAAATCGAGAAATAATCATGCAGACAACTGCTGCTCCGTATCTTGTTATTTGTCTTATCATCCTCATTGTATTCGTTTGTCTTCTTATCGGCGGATGCATCCTGCTTATTGTCGGAATCAAGAGCACTGTGAAGGGCAAGAAACGTATCGGTTCGATCGTTAGCGGTGCCATAATGATCTTCTTCGGCGGCATTTTCGCAATATGCACACTTATGTTTATGTCATTGGGCGGAATGGCGGTCGCGACTTCCCAAGACGCGGGAACAAAGCAGCATTTTGAAAGAATACAGACTGCCATCGAAAAGAGTAACCGTTCTGCTTTGGCGGAGGAGTTTGCTCATTACAGTTATTCCGGAGAAGAGCTTTCACCGGTTGCGGCTGATAAGATAATCGCATTTCTTGGAGATGATGTGGACGTTGAAGGCAAAATGACCGGCTTTGCTTCTCATAACGATTTGCGGGTGGTTAATTATGTCTTTTATGTCACTAACAGTGACGGCGAGAAGTATTCTGTTGAATGTCAGTGCATCACCAAAGCATCAAATGAAGACTTTATCGGCATTCAGTATATTAAAGTCACCCAGAGCAGAAAGACCAGACTTGAGTTCGGTACCAAACCGCATTTTAGTGAAAATAATTAGTTCAAAGGCTCTCGAAAAAGGGCTTTCTGTCCTTGAAATAGACTGTTTCCTTGAACCCGAGTGACTTGAGGTATTCAACGGCTTCATTGAAGCATACCGCAAAGGTTCCCGGATTATGTGAATCAGAACCCAACGTGATGAGCTTACCGCCCATGTCCCGGTATCTGTTAAGGATAGCCGCATCGGGAAGAAATCTCGCAAAGCCGCCGTCTTTGTGTTTCTGAATGGATTTGGTATTGATCTCAAGCGCTTTTCCTTTGGAGATCAGCGCCTCGAAAAGCCTGTCGAATTCTTTGGGACACTCATCGTAAGTGATGAAGTCGTTCTTGTTATCGGCATATCTGTTGATGTAGTCGTAGTGCGCTGCAACGTCGTAGTTATTGCATTTCTCGCACATCTCGGCCATCATGCCCAGATACTCGCTGTGAAGCTCTTTGGCAGGCAGCTGGTAGCACTCGCGGTCCACGTAGAAATCCTTGCCTCTGAATAGATGAACACTTAAAAGAACAACGTCGAAGGGAATCTGAACGGCCAGTCTGTCGATCTCATCAGCCACATGTGTCTGATAACCGAATTCGATGCCCTTGAGGAGTTCGAAATCACCTGCGGATTCACGCCACTTTTCGAAAGTTTTATCGTATTCGTTCAGGTCAAAAGTCCAGATAAGACCGTCTTCAGGGTATTCAACCTCAAAATGCTCGGTTATTCCGATCCGGCTGAAACCTTTGGATTTTGCTTCTGATATCAGCTCATCGATACTCTGGCCCGCATCAGGAGAGAAATGCTTTGTATGGTTATGTCCGTCTGTGATCATATTTATTCCCTTAATTACAAGAATTAATTTTACATTATGGTATCATAAGTTAATCAGAAATGAGGTGATAATATGCCCAAGAAAAAAGAAACGAAAAAGATCAAACCGAGCGAGCTTTTCGCTGATTTTCCGAACCTTTATGAGACAGCGTCAGAAGACGATATGACCGCTACTTTCGAGTTCGCCGAAGAATACAAAGCATTCCTTGACGATTCAAAGACGGAGCGCGAATTTGCCGCTAATGCCATCCTGGCAGCAGAGGAATTGGGATTCGTCGATATCGCAACCAAGGACACTCTTAAAGCTGGTGACAAGGTTTACCAGAGCATCAAGGGCAAGGGCTTTGCAGCTGCCGTAATCGGTAAAAAGGGACCTGCTGAGGGTTTCAATATATTAGGAGCTCATATCGATTCCCCGAGACTCGATCTTAAGCCTAATCCGATCTATGAGGATAACGATACAGTCTATTTCAAGACACATTACTACGGCGGAATAAAGAAATATCAGTGGACGACGATCCCTCTTGCTGTACACGGCGTTGTTTTCACAAATGACGGCAAGGCGCATCAGATCGTAGTCGGTGAGAAGGACACGGATCCCGTATTCTACATTACTGACCTTCTTCCTCATCTCGGAAATGACCAGATGGCCAAGAAGGCATCCGAATTCATTCCCGCAGAGGACCTTAATGTCGTTATCGGCGGAATTCCCTGCACGGATGACAAGAAGGCTCACGAGATCTTCAAGGCAGGCGTCTTAAAGATCCTTTTCGAGGAATACGGCATCAAGGAGAAGGATTTCGTATCTGCCGAGATCGAGATCGTTCCTGCAACACACGCAAGAGACGTAGGATTCGACCGTGCATACATCGCTGCTTACGGTCATGATGACAAGGTCTGCGCATATCCCGCACTGAGAGCTCTCCTGGCTCAGGAGAAACCAAAGAAGACATGCGTATGCATGCTTACGGACAAGGAAGAGATAGGTTCTTATTCCAACTCCGGCGCTACTTCCAATCTTTACGAGAACTTCCTTATGGAAGTGTTCGCAAAGGCTGAAGGCGGCATCGACAAGTTCAATAACCTGAAGTTCCGCAAGGCTCTCGCTGCTACAAAGATGCTTTCCACGGACGTTACGACAGCTTACGATCCCAAGTATGCAGGCGTTTTCGAGAAGAACAACACTGCATTCATGTCACACGGCCTCAAGATCGAGAAGTACACCGGTGCAAGAGGCAAGTCCGGATGCTCTGAAGCTACAGGTGATTTCATTGCAGAGATCACGGATATCTTTGAGAAGAATTCCATCCCGTGGCAGACAGGCGAGCTGGGACGCATTGATGCGGGCGGCGGCGGAACCATTGCCGCGATCATGGCAAAGCTCGGTATGGACGTTGTCGATATGGGCGTACCCGTATGGTCAATGCATGCGCCTGTTGAGGTTATCTCCAAGATAGACCTTTACTATCTGTACCTCGGATATAAAGCATTCATCGAGAACATCGGATAATGACTAAAAGAAGAACGGTAGAGAATAAGACCGCAATAAAAAACAGCGTCGGAAGGATAATTGTCTTCGGACTGATGGTTATTGCGCAGATCGTCGGCTTTGTCGTTCTTATCACCATCTTAGGTCACAACTTTCCGCCGGTCGATGTCCTTACGAGAGCGGTAGCGCTTATCGTTGCCATCGGCATCAACGGAAGGGATCATAACGGTGTTTTCAAGCTCATCTGGGTCATCGTCATCCTGATAATCCCAATCCCGGGACTTCTGTTCTACATGCTCAACAACTTCAGCAGTTCAAAGCATAAGATCAGAAAGAGGCTCGAGAAGGTTGACATGATGGTCTTCAGCCATCTGAACTATAACGATGAGATCTTTACGGAATTCAAAAAGGAAGATCCCGCAAGGGCGTCCAATGCCAAGTATCTGAGGGGATTCAATTTCCCGATTTACGAGTGCACGGACATCAAGTATTATTCCGTTGCTTACGATTGTTATAAGGCTCAGATCGAAGACATTAAGAAGGCCGAGCAATATGTATATCTTGAATACCATGCGATTGAGACCAAAGAGGCATTTGAACCTTTGCATGCGGCGTTGAAGGAAAGGGCTGCTGCGGGTGTAGACTGCAGAGTCCTATATGACGATGTCGGATCGTCCATATTCATCAACCACAATTTCGTAAGGGTATTGGAGTCTGAAGGCATCAAGTGCAATGCGTTTAACCCCGCATATCCGTTCCTTTCGCTCTTCATGAATAACCGTGACCACAGAAAGATCACAGTCGTTGACGGCAAGGTCGGCTACACAGGCGGTTATAACATAGCGGATGAGTATTTCAACATCGAAAAGCCGTTCGGTATCTGGAAGGATAACGGTATCAGGCTTGAAGGCCCTGCAGTCCAGAGTCTTACGGCGATGTTCGTCGAAATGTGGAACTTCGCTGATCTCAAGCGAAAAGACTATGACATGATGACTTTCGAAGCCGTTCCTCTTATTCCGGTCGAAAGCGCGAAAGGATATTGCGTTCCGTATTGCGACAGCCCTCTGGATAACGAACCGATAGGCGAGAATGTTTATCTCAACATGATAAACAACGCTCAGGAATACTGCTGGATCATGTCGCCTTATCTCGTTCTGTCGGACGAGATCGCAAGAGCTCTTCAGATAGCTGCGAAAAGAGGCATAGACGTAAGGGTCATGACGCCGGGAATTCCCGATAAGAAGATTACATACGGGGTTACGAGATCGTATTACAACATGCTTATCAATTCGGGAGTAAAGATATACGAATATGCTCCGGGATTCAATCATTCAAAGACGTTCATCTGTGATGACAAATGCGCTGTCGTTGGCACGATAAACCTTGATTTCAGAAGCCTTTACCATCACTTTGAGAACGCGGTCTATATGTATAAGACAGATTGCATTATGGACATAAAGAAGGATTTCGAAGATACATTTGCGGTATGCCGCAACGTGACGGAGAAATACGGAGTAAGACCTAATCTGTTTGTCAGGTTCTATAAGTCCATCTTAAGGCTCATAGCACCTTTGATGTAAATGAAGGAGAGATAAATGTCAGTCAGATTCTATAATTGCAGGATCCTTTCAATGAAGGACGACAAGATAACCGAAGGCGAGCTTTGGACCGATAATGACAGGATAAGTTACATCGGCCCGTCAAAAGATACGGCAGGGAAGACATTTGACCGTGAGATCGACTGCAAAGGCAATCTCCTGATGCCGGGCCTTAAGAATGCCCACACGCATTCTGCGATGACATTCTCAAGATCTCTGGCAGATGAATACTGTCTTAACGACTGGCTCCACAAGGCTATTTTCCCCAGGGAAGCGAAGCTTACGCCTGACCATGTTTACTGGTATGCAAAGCTCGCGTATGCAGATTATCTTTCAGGCGGAATCACATCTTGCTTTGATATGTATTTCCATAAGTATGAGAATGCCAAAGCTGCAGTGGAGACGGGCTTCAGGCACGTTTTCTGCGGAGCTGCAAATGATTACGGCGGATTTGAAGCGTTAGAGCAGAACTACCTGGATCTCAATGGTTTTGATCCGCTCATATCGTTCATCTACGGTTTCCATGCCGAATACACCACCTGTGAAGACAATCTCAAGTTCATGTCTGAACTTGCGCACAAGTACAGCGCGCCTGTATTTGCCCATATATCAGAGACGGCTGAAGAAGTTGAAGGATGCAGGGAAAGATACGGAGTGACTCCTGCTGCGCTTTTCGACAAACTCGGTATTTACGACTTTGGCGGAGGCGGATTCCACTGCGTATGGTTCACGGATGAGGACAGGGCTATCTTTAAGAAGAGGGGCCTCTGGTCTGTCTTTAACGCCTGTTCCAACCTCAAGCTTGCAAGCGGCATCACACCCGTTCATAAATTCATCGCAGACGGCATGAATATTGCGGTCGGAACTGACGGTGCGGGCTCTAACAACGCACTTTCGATGTTCCGCGAAATGTATCTCGACTGTGTTCTTTCCAATGTAGAGACAAAGAATGCGGCTGCTGTCGATCCGTTCACGATACTCAAGGCCGGCACGAGCGGCGGCGCTCTTTGCATGGGCCTTACGGACTGCGATGTTCTCGATATTGGCAAGAAGGCTGACATCATCATGATCGACATGAATAAGCCTTCTATGCAGCCTGAGAACAATATCGCGAGAAACATCGTATACAGTGCTGACAATTCAGTCGTTAAGATGACCATGATCGATGGCCGCATCCTCTATGAAGACGGCAGGTTCACGACCATCGATATCGATACGGTCATCCGTGAGTGCAACAAGTTTAAGAGTGATCTTGCCTGATGAAGCTTCTTTTAAGACATGTAGGCAAGTATAAAGCTGCTTCGATCTTAAGCCCTGTGTTTAAGCTCCTCGAAGCGTGCTTCGAATTGACAGTTCCGCTCATTGTGGCCGCGATGATCGACCAGGGAATCAATAAAGGGGATATGGGATATGTTAAGTCTCATATCTTTATTCTTGTTCTGTTTGCCATAGTCGGATTCGTAAGTGCGATCACAGCTCAGTATTTTGCGGCGTACTCTGCCTGCGGAATATCTTCCGGAATCAGAAAGAGCATGCACGATAAGCTTCAGACTCTGTCTGTCTCTGATTATGAGAAGGTCGGTTCATCAACTACCATAACGCTTCTGACGTCTGACGTTAATCAGATCCAGACAGGCATCAATCTGTTTCTGAGACTTCTTTTAAGATCGCCTTTTATCGTAATCGGCGCATGCATTATGGCGGCAACCGTAAAGCCTTCGCTCGCTCTTATTTTCGCCGGTTGTACTGCTATCCTGGCAGTGGTGATCGCACTCAACATGAAGTTTTCCATCGTAAGCCACAAGGAGTCAAGAGAGGGCTTGGACAGCCTTGTTAAGAAGACTTCCAACGGTATTGCGGGTGCCAGAGTCATCAGAGGCTTTAACAAGACTTCTGACGATTACGAAAAGTTTGAGACTAAGAGCAGGATTCTCAATAAGTCACAGATTAAGGCAGCTGATTTTGCCTCGTGGCTTAATCCCGTAACTTATGCAGTAGTTAATCTTGCTATCTGCCTTCTCATTTACAGAGGCGCAATTCATTTTAACAGCGGAACGCTTACAGACGGTGAGGTTGTGGCTCTCTATAACTACATGTCGCAGATACTCGTGGAACTCGTAAAACTAGCGAATCTCATAGTGTCTGTATCAAGGGCTTATGCGTGTCTCAAGCGTGCTGAGACTCTCATGAATATCGAGAGTACCGCTAATAACGGAACGGCTGAATTAGACGATTCTGAGCCGCTGTCTGTATCCCTTAAGAACGTTTCATTCACATATCAGGGCAATCAGGAAGAATCGGTGAAGGATATCAATATCGATATCAGACCTGGCGAGACGATAGGAATAATCGGAAGCACCGGTTGCGGCAAATCAACTGTCGCTGCGCTGATGGCCGGTATGTATAACTGCACGGAAGGCGAAGTCCTGATAGGCGGCATCAACATAAAAGACATTAAGCGTTCAAGTCTTTCATCGTCCGTTGGGATCAGTCTTCAGAAGACAAGACTGTTCAAGGGTTCCATTAAGGACAACATAACTCTCGGCAGGGCATCATTGTCTGATGATGCAGTTAATGAAGCTTGCACTAATTCATGCAGTGATGACGTCATAAAATCGAAAAAGGAAGGCTTGGATTATCAGATCTCCGACGGCGGAGCAGGTCTTTCCGGCGGCCAGAGACAAAGGATCGGTATAGCAAGAGCTTTGGTTGGAAACCCGGGCATTGTAATCCTTGATGACTCAACCTCCGCGCTGGACTGGGGAACTGAGAAGAGACTTCTCGGAAATATAGTCAATCTTCCTCAGAAGCCGACAGTTATCCTTATCTCACAGAAGGTGAGGACCTGTATGAACTGCGACAGGATAGTGCTGATGGACGACGGTAAGATCGAAGCAGTTGCGCCTCATGAAGAACTCCTGAAGATATCGGAAAATTACAGATACATGAATTCTCTTCAGATGCAGGGAGGCGCGGTATGAGCATTAAGATCGTAAAACGCCTTTTCGCATATCTGAAAGGAGCTTCTGCATTAGCGGTATTATCCGTACTGATCGGTGCGCTTTTCGGTGCTGCGACTGTAGCAATTCCGTTCTTTGCGGGCAAGGCAATTGATAATTTGAGCAACATCGGCGTTCTTGTAAGATATCTTCTGATAATCGCAGGAATCCTGTTGGTTGCCGCTGTGCTTCAGTTTGCACTGATCAGAATGAACAACAGGATATCATTCTCAATTGGCCTTAATCTGCGAAATGCGACTTACGCAAAGATGCACAGGGTTAAGATGTCTTATATCGACAAGACAAGTGCAGGAAAGCTTCAGAGCTTCATAATCAGTGATGTTGAGACCGTATCTGACGGCATGCTCTTGTTCCTTAACCAGTTTGCTTCAGGCCTTGCAACGATCATCATAACTCTTGTCGTGATGTTCCTGATCAACTGGAAGATATCGTTGATCGTCGTTGTATTTACACCTGTATCAATAGCTGTTTCCACCATGATCGCTAAAGGCGCATATAAATCATTTGCCAAGCAGGCTGAGATAAGAGGCAGGCAGACTTCTTTCGTTGGCGAATCTGTAAAGAACTTCAGAGAGTGCAAGGTCTATAACGTAACTGACACCAGGATCGCAGGATTTGATGAGATCAACGGTGAATACAGGGAAACCTCCACTAAGGCCACATTCCTGTCTTCGATAAGCAATCCTTCTTCGAGATTCGTAAACGCTCTGATCTATGCAGGCGTTGTATTTACGGGATGCCTGGCAGGAATTGGCGGAATCATAACGGTAGGTGCTCTTACGACTCTGCTTGCTTATGCAAACCAGTTCATGAAGCCTTTCAATGACCTGTCGGCTGTTTATACGGAATTGTCAGACAGCTTTGCATGTCTTGCCCGTATTTTCGATTTCTTAGACAGTCCTGAAATACCGGAAGAGAAACCTTCTGAGGAACTTCCTGACAAGAACAGGCAGTTCGACATTGAGTTTAAGAATGTCTGCTTCTCTTATGTTGAAGGCAGACCGGTCCTGAAAGACATTTCATTCAAGGTCGAAAAGGGTGAGTCCTTCGCCATCGCAGGTCCCACGGGGTGCGGCAAGACGACTCTTATCAATCTTCTCATGCGCTACTATGAACCTGATTCCGGAGACATCCTGATAAACGGCAAGTCGATCAGGAATATCCCGAGGCCGGAGCTCCGTCATTACGTAGGAATGGTTACTCAGGATACCTGGCTTTCGGATGACACCGTTATGGATAACATAAGGTTCTCTGGTGAACACGTAACCGAAGAACAGGCTAAAGACGCTTGTAAGAAGACCGGTTGTGATTCTTTTATCAGAAAATTGCCAAAGCGGTATAATGAACTGATCGATAACGAGAGGGATGACATATCTGCAGGTCAGAAGCAGCTCCTGACTATTGCAAGGGCAATGGCTTCAGATCCTTCGATAATGATCCTTGATGAGGCTACGTCGTCAGTTGACGTCGTTACCGAAGTCCGCATTCAGAAAGCCGTCAGGGAGCTCCTGAATGGCAGGACGAGCATAATAATCGCGCACAGGCTTTCTACGATCACGAGCTGTGACAAGATCGTCGTTATAGACGGCGGATCAGTGTCTGAGATCGGATCGCATGACGAGCTCATCGCGAACGGCGGATTCTACAGCAGGCTCTATGCCTCGTACATATCCGGGTAAGGAGAATAAATGGGCAATAAGAAATTTGAAGATTTTGCCAGATATATCAAAGGCAAAAAAGCTGCTGTCATCGGAGTCGGAATCTCTAATACTCCGTTGATCAGATGGCTTGTTTCGCTTGATTGCAAGGTTACGGCATGTGATAAGAATACTTCTGATGATCCGGTCCTCAAAAAGAACATCGAGGCCTTGTCAGACATCGCAGATAAGATCGAATGGTCGCTGGGAGAGAGATATCTCTCACATCTTAATGATGATTTCTACGATATCGTATTCAAGACTCCGAAAATGAGATTCGAGACTCCGGAACTTGCTGCTCTTAAGGCTAAGGGTTCTGTTCTTACCACTGAAATGGAGCTCTTCATGAATCTTTGTCCTGCTCCGATATTTGCCATTACCGGTTCTGACGGCAAGACTACTACGACTACGCTTACGGCAGAGATACTTAAGAAGGCCGGATATACCGTCTGGGTGGGCGGAAACATCGGTACGCCTTTGCTGGATAAGGTGGGTCAGATGTGGTCTGATGACATGGTCGTTCTTGAGCTTTCCTCATTCCAGCTTCTGGGCATGAAGACACCTGCTGATGTTGCAGTAATTACGAACATTACGCCGAATCATCTTGATTTCCATAAGGACTACGATGAGTATATCCAGGCGAAAGTCAATGTTTTCAGGAATCAGGGACCTTTCGGAAAAGTCGTTCTCAACGCGGGTTGCGATCTTACATATGAAATGAAGGACGTGGCAAGAGCAAGGGTTGATCTTTTCTCTGCGGATAAAGCAAATGTCATGAGAACGGATTCTCCAAATTACCGCAGAGCTTATACGGAGAACGGCAGACTCATCTATGAGGATAAGGGCGTGAAGACCGACATATGCGGAACCGATGAGATATTCATTCCCGGTTCTCACAATGTTGAGAACTTCCTTGCCGCTGCCTGTGCGGTGATCGATTACGTAAAGCCTGAAGATATTGCCTATGTTGCCAAGAACTTTAAGGGTGTACCTCACAGGATCGAATTCATCAGGGAATTGGACGGAGTAAGGTGGTACAACTCTTCGATCGATACATCACCCAACAGATCTCTCAATACGATGAACGCTTTGGCTTCAAGAAAGGAGAAGGGTGTCCTTATCTGCGGCGGTGCGGACAAAAAGTGCATATATACAAATCTTGGTGATGCGATCCTAAATGTTTGCAACAGGATAATCATTTACGGATCCAATGCCGACCTTGTTACCGACATCATTGCCAAGGAAGCACAGGGACGTAAGTATGAGATATATAAGATCCCTGATGATCCGGCTGATGTCTATGAGTTCCCTGAAACAAGGGATAATGTTGTAAACGCTTACATGGAGGCCATTAACAAGGCAAGAGCCTGGGCTAAACCCGGTGAGATCGTCATTATGAGCTCGATTGGAACGTCATACGATCACTTCAGACACTTCGAACACAGGGGAGACATGTTCAAGGAGCTTGTAAACGGGCTTGTTTAAATCAGTGAGCCATTAGACTGATTGCACTGGCAAGAGAACTGAAGCATAAAATGACCCAAAAAGCCTGAAAAGGTTGACCTTTTCGAACGGTTTATGATAAAGTATCGAAAATTGAATAACAAAATGCGATGAAGAGGAATAGTACTTCATCAGTGCATCTCTACAGAGAGCCTGCGGTTGGTGCGAGCAGGAGAGAGGCAGAGGAAGGAACTCACCCCGGAGCATTCGGTTGAAAGCCTTATGGCAATTAGACTTGAACGGATTTGTCCCACGTTACAGGGACACAGATATCGGATCTAATCCTGTATCCAGTGAGTGCACAGCTTTGCTGTGAAATAGAGTGGTACCGCGAACGCCCCTTCGTCTCTATATTGAGACTGGGGGCGTTTTTTGTACAAGGAGGTACAGCGGTATGAACAGTTCGAAGTACGAGGCAAACCCTACGGTTCCGATGCCGAACCGCAAGTGGCCGTCAAGAGTTATAGATAAAGCACCTATCTGGTGTTCCGTTGATCTGAGAGACGGAAACCAGGCACTCGAAGTTCCGATGACGCTTGACCAGAAGGTTGAGTTCTTCACATTTCTCTGTGAGATCGGTTTCAAAGAAATCGAGATCGGTTTTCCTGCCGCATCCGAGACAGATTACAATTTCTGCCGTTACCTGATCGATAACGATCTGATCCCTGACGGAGTAGCAATTCAGGTTTTGACTCAATCCAGACCTCACATCATCGAAAAGACGATGGAGGCCGTAAAAGGCTGCAAGAAGGCGATAATCCATTTATATAATTCGACAAGCACACTGCAAAGAGACGTGGTATTTGGTTTTTCACCTGACGACTGCATCGATCTGGCTGAAGTGGGCGCAAGATTGATCCAGGAACATATCTCTAAGGACGAAAGCGATACAGAGTTTATCCTCGAGTATTCACCCGAGAGTTTTTCTTCCACGGAGCCTGAATTTGCCGTGCGCATCTGTGATGCTGTATGCGATATCTGGAAACCCACCAAAGATCACAAGGTGATCATCAATCTGCCTGAGACTGTTGAGTATCAGACAGCAAATGTTTTCGCGGACCAGGTTGAGTTTTTCTGTACTCATACCAAGTGGAGAGATCAGATCATAGTATCTTTGCATACTCATAATGACAGAGGAACCGCTGTTGCAACGTCTGAATTCGGACTGATGGCCGGTGCAGACAGGGTAGAGGGCACGCTCTTCGGCAATGGCGAGAGGACAGGTAACGTTGATATCATTACGCTCGCCATCAATATGCTGATGCTGGGTGTTGATCCCTGTCTGGATTTCTCTGACATGAACAGTGTCATTGACGTGTATGAAGACTGTACAGGAATGAAGGTCGAGCCGAGGCATCCATGGGCCGGAAAGCTGGTATTTACAGCGTTCTCAGGTTCTCATCAGGATGCGATCAACAAGGGCAGAAAGAAGATGGAAGAACGCCATTCAGCCATTTGGGCTGTTCCTTATCTGCCTATCGATCCGGCTGATGTCGGACGCCAGTATGAGCCTATCATAAGGATCAATTCCCAGTCCGGAAGAGGCGGAATATCCTATGTCATGGAGAAGCATTTCGGAATTCATCTGCCGAGAAGCTTCCAGCGTAGTTTCCTGCCTGTAGTCAAGGCTGCTGCTGAGGAAAACGGCAGTGAGAACGAGCTGACTCCGCAGCAGATATTCGATCTGTTCGACGATAAGTACATCAATGTCTTGGATCCTTACGGATTGAAGAACTTCTCCGAGACCCAGGATTCAGAGCAGATATCTACGGTTCAGGCGGTAATTACCGATAACGGAGAGCCTGTAACGATCCAAGGTACAGGTAACGGTCTTCTTGATGCGTTCGTAACGGCATTTAAGACATATACCGGCGTTGATTTCGAGATCAAGGACTATTCCGAGCACGCTATGAAGAGCGGTTCAGATTCCGCGGCTATTACATACATTGAGATCTTGAGCAAGCAGGACGGCAAAACCTATATCGGAGCGGGCGTTTCAAGCTCCGTCACGAAGTCATCCGTAAGGGCAGTAGTTTGCGCATACAACAGAATGATAAAAGTGATAAGATAAACTGATCATTTTGATTTGGAGTCTTATTTATGTGGGATTACTTTGTAGCTTTTGTTTTTGGAGTTGTTGAGGGAATCACCGAGTGGCTTCCCGTAAGCTCCACCGGACATATGATCATCTTAAATGAGTTCCTGAAACTCAATGTTTCAGCTGAATTCTATGACCTTTATCTTGTCGTTATCCAGCTTGGTGCGATCCTTGCCGTCATGGTCGTATTCTGGTGGGATATCTGGCCTTTCGGCATAAAGCGCAATAATCATCCGCTCTCTGACAGCGGTATCGGCCGCTGGATCATGAAAGATAAGTTCATCATGTGGTTTAAGATCGCAGTTGCATGCATTCCCGCAGCCATCGTAGGTGTTCTTTTCGATGACTGGCTCGATGAGCACCTTTATAACTACGTCGTTGTTGCAATAGCCCTTATTGTCTTCGGCATCGCTTTTATCGTTGTAGAGCACGTTATGAAGAACAAAGAGTTCAAGATCAAGACTATCGGTCAGATCAACTGGGGACATGCCTTCATGATCGGTATGTTTCAGCTTCTGGCAGCGATATTCCCCGGTGCCTCAAGGTCGGGATCCACGATCGTAGGTTCTCTTGGCATGGGCATCAAGCGTGAAGCGGCAGCAAAGTTCACATTCTTCCTCGCGATCCCTGTAATGTTTGGCGCGAGCCTTCTTAAGATTGTTAAGTTCAAGGGTGAGGTTCAAGGCAATGAACTTGCTCTTTTGGGAATTGGAATGGTTACGGCATTCGTCGTCAGCCTTTTTGTCATCAAGGCATTGATGAGCTTTATCAAGAAACACGGTTTTACGTGCTTCGGATGGTACAGAATAGCTCTTGGAATCGTAGTTCTGGTACTCGGACTTACCGGAGTTATCGGCTTTTAATCAAGAACACGATATTCTGACGTTTTTTGTCCCAAAAATCATTTAATTATTACAAGTATAACGCGCGCGTTATGCTATAATTTTATACTGAAAAATAATGGGTTGAGGTTTTTGTTCTTTTGCACAGATACATATTCAACAGCCGTGACATAGCGGCTTATTTCAAATATTTCTCTGTTCCGAGCTATCTTGAAGTATCGTACATGCAGTACATCTTTAATCTCGGCAACAAGATCCTGGCGGAGCCCCTGACAAGAGATTTCGAGCATTTTAAGAACGAAGTCTTCAGGGAACTCTATTTTTTGTGGGCAAACGGCTTTGAAGGTGAGAGAAGCGACATATCAGCGATGACGGCAGATGGCCAGCTGGCACTGATCTGTGATCAGGAATGCATCAATCTCGAGTCTTACATGAAGCTCATTTGCCTTCATTTGGTGTTTTCGGGCAATCTTCCGTATATCAATCTCAATTTCACCGGCATGATCCTTCAGCTCGGCCTGAAGTGTGATTCCGACGTTTACGAGCAGAATGTCCGGAAGATCATGGAATCTCTGAGGCTCGTTGCATACGATTCCTTTGGCCATGCCTTTGATCTGGAACTCGGTGTTCCGGATGAACTTTTGAGAATCTCTCTCAATGAAGAATTCAAGGCAAGTCTGGTCAACAGGAACTTCAGGGATAACCTTAAAAACGAGCAGCTCAAGTGGCTTTCGGATCTTAAGGAAAAGTCACTTAAAGTTTTTGGAACGATCCCTGCGAGACGCAGGACGGGAACAGGCAGCCGTACATCCGAATCTCCAAGAAACGGTGCGGGTTCTGTCAGTGGCGCAAAATACTCGGATACGGCATCCCAGATGCCGGCAAATAAAGTCCAGCCGAAGGGCGCTCCTTCGTCGGGCAACAGGAAATAACAGTTATTTGGAGGGCGGCAGATGGACAAGTTCTACAGTTTAGGGCTTGATATCGGATCAACGACTATCAAGGTCGTTCTTCTCGATGGGGAGAAGACGATCCACAGTGAATATAAGAGACATCATTCGGATGTATCCGGTCTTTTGAACGAGCTTTTCGAGGATCTTAACAAGAAGTTCCCGGGAATAATGGTCGATACCGTAATCACAGGTTCCGGAGGACTTTCAGTTGCTAACTGGCTCGGTCTCAAGTTTACTCAGGAAGTAATGGCTGAGACTGTTGCGATCAGGAAATATCATCCAGAGACTGACGTAATCATCGAGCTCGGCGGTGAAGACGCCAAGATCACTTACATGCATCCTGTGCTTGAGCAGCGTATGAACGGTACCTGCGCAGGCGGTACGGGCGCTTTCATCGACCAGATGGCTTCACTCCTTCAGACTGACGCTGACGGCTTGAATAACTTCGCCAAGGATTACAGATCGCTTTACACCATCGCTTCAAGATGCGGCGTTTTTGCAAAGAGCGACCTTCAGCCGTTGATCAACGAGGGAGCTGCAAAAGAAGACCTCGCTGCATCCATCTATCAATCAGTAGTTAACCAGACGATCTCCGGACTTGCGTGCGGCAGACCCATCAAGGGCAATGTTGCTTTCCTGGGCGGTCCTTTGTTCTTCAACTCTGAGCTCAGAAACGCTTTTGAAAGAACTCTTGCAGAGAAGGTTGATTCCTTCTGGATGCCTGATGATGCTCAGATCTATGTTGCATTGGGCGCAGCTCTTTCAGCTGACGGCAAGAATCCCGTACTGCTTTCCGATCTTCTCGAAAAGCTTAAGAACCGTGAAGGCTTCGTACCTGACATCATCAGGATCGATCCCATCTTTAAGAGTGAGGAAGACAAGAAGGCATTTGACGAACGCCATAAGAAGGACATGATCCCCGTTCTTGATTTCAAGGATCAGAAGGGTCCTTTGTTCCTTGGTCTTGACGCCGGTTCAACAACTACCAAGGCTGTAGTCATCAATACAAAGGGCGAACTTGTTTACACATACTATGCAAGCAACAAGGGCAACCCTGTAATGAGTGCCGTTACAATTATGAGGGATGTCTACTCAAAGATGCCTTCTGATTGCTATATTGCTAATTCCTGCGTAACAGGATACGGTGAGAACATCATCAGAGCAGCGCTCAACATCGATCTTGGCGAGATCGAGACGATGGCTCACTTCCAGTCAGCTAAGTTCTTTTGCCCGGATGTAGATTTCATCATTGACATCGGTGGTCAGGATATGAAGTGCATGAAGATCAGGAACGGCGTTATCGATTCCATCATGCTCAATGAGGCATGCTCATCAGGATGCGGTTCATTCATCCAAACTTTCGCTGAAACACTCGGACTTACGACTCCTGAATTTGCAGCAGCTGCTCTTTCTTCTACAAAGCCCGTGGATCTTGGAACGAGATGTACGGTATTCATGAACTCCAAAGTTAAGCAGGCTCAGAAGGAAGGTGCTTCCGTAGGTGATATTTCCGCAGGACTTTCGTATTCCGTAGTCAGAAATGCTCTCTACAAGGTCATCAAGATCCGTGATACCGAGCAGCTCGGTAAGAACATCGTCGTTCAGGGCGGTACGTTCCTCAACGATGCCATCCTGCGCTGCTTTGAGCTTGTTTCCAAGAGAGACGTAATCAGACCTAACGTAGCAGGTCTCATGGGTGCTTTCGGTGCCGCGCTCATTGCACAGAGACGCTGCAAGGAAGATACAAAGTCGAAGCTCCTCGGAAGAGACGAACTCGATACGTTCACGATGGAAACAGAGAATACACAGTGCCCGGGCTGCACGAACCACTGCAGACTTACGATTGCCACTTTCTCAAACGGCAGGAGATTCGTATCCGGAAACCGCTGCGAGAGAGGTGAAGACATCGCTCTCGATAAGGAACCCGGTGACCAGAAGGATAAGCTCCCGAACCTGTTCTCTTATAAGTACAACAGGACTTTCAAATATCAGCCGTTGAAGCTCGAGGATGCTCCGAGAGGCGAGATCGGTATTCCGAGAGTATTGAACCAGTATGAGAACTATCCGTTCTGGTTTACTGTACTTACAAAGCTCGGATTCAGAGTGCTTGTTTCCGCGAGATCCTCACATAAGCTCTATGAGTCAGGAATGGAGACTATCCCTTCGGAATCTGTCTGCTATCCTGCAAAGCTTGCTCACGGCCACATCGAGAACCTTATCTCACGCGGAATCAAAACGATCTTCTATCCTGACGTTCCGTATGAGAATATCGAGAACCAGGGCTCAAACAACCACTATAACTGCCCGATCGTATGCTCTTATCCTGAAGTAATCCGCAATAACGTGGAAAACCTCAAGGAGAAGGATATACGCTATCTGAACCCGTTCATGCCTTTGGATAATCTTGACTGCGTTGCTGAGCAGCTCGTTAAGATCTTTGATTACACGGCAGTTTCACTTAAGGAAGCTAAAGCAGCTGTTCAGGCAGGTGCTGAAGAGTATTTCAACTTCAAGGAAGACATCCGCAATAAGGGCGTTGAGATTCTCAAGGAGATGGAAGAGAAGGGCCTCAAGGGCGTAGTCCTCGCCGGCAGACCTTATCACATCGATCCTGAGATCAACCATGGTATCCCGGAGATGATCAATTCCCTTGGTCTTGCAGTACTTACTGAAGATTCCGTCGCAAGACCCGGAAGGCTCAAGAGACCTATCCGTGTCATTGACCAGTGGATGTATCACACAAGACTTTACGAAGCGGCTGCATACGTTATCACAAGACCTGATCTTGAGCTCGTTCAGCTTACGAGTTTCGGCTGCGGTCTTGATGCCGTTACTTCCGATCAGGTTCAGGAGATCCTTGAATCTTCAGGCAAGCTTTATACGCTCCTTAAGATCGACGAGGTCAGCAACCTCGGTGCGGCAAGGATCAGAATGAGATCGCTCGTCGTTGCCATGAATGAGCGTGCAGAACTCGAGAATGGCGGCGGAACTGTCGAGAAGCTTTATCCTTCAGCTGACAGCCAGCCTGATGATGCTCCTTATACGATGAGAAGAGTCAAATTCACCAAGGAGAACAAGAAGAATCACACTATCCTTGCTCCTCAGATGGCGCCTATCCAGTTTGAGTTCGTTGAGGCTGTTTTCCATAAGCACGGATATAAGCTCAAGCTTCTCAAGCAGGCCACGAGAGAAGATATCGAGTGCGGATTGAAGTACGTTAATAACGATGCGTGCTTCCCGACGATCATAGTTATCGGCCAGATGATCAATGCCATACTCAAGGGCGACATCGATCCGAACAACACAACGCTCGCCATCACTCAGACGGGCGGCGGCTGCCGTGCTACGAACTATGTCGCATTCCTCAGAAAAGCATTGAGGGAAGCAGGCTATCCACAGATTCCCGTCATCACGATCTCTGCTCAGAGATTCGAGAAGAATGAGGGATTCGAATATACTGCAGGATTCCTTCTCGATGCTGTCAAAGCACTCAGCTTGGGCGATATGCTTACGACACTGCTCCTTCGCGTCAGACCTTACGAAAAGGTTGAAGGTTCAGCTAACGCACTGTATTCATACATCAACAAGATCGGACGCCACATGCTTAATCCCAAGGGATTCAGCGATGATCTTTCTGTCCGTTACGACAAGATGATGCCTAACAGCTACTATTCGAAGTCGCCTGAGCAGAAGAAAAAGATCCGTGACTGCCTTGCTGATATCGGCGTTGATCTCGAGAATGTTCCCGTTATCACAAAGTACAAGGCTTTCATCAAGTACGCGGTACAGAAGTTTGATCAGCTCCCGCTCCTTGATATCCCGAGAAAGCCCAGGGTAGGACTTGTAGGAGAGATCCTCGTTAAGTTCCAGCCTGACGCTAACAACAACGCTATCGACGTTATAGAGCAGGAAGGCTGCGAAGGCGTACTGCCCGGCGTATTGGACTTCTTCCTGTACTGCGCATACAACCCGATCTGGCAGGCAGAGAATCTCGGCAAGAGCAAGAAGACCGGTTATATCATGAAACAGGGAATTAAGTTCCTTGAATCGCTCAGAAAGCCTATCAACCGTGAATTTAAAGCCACTGGTGGCAAGTTCATGCTGACCGAAAGGATTCAGGAACTCGCGGAGAAATCTTCGAGCGTTTTAAGCTGCGGTAACTCCTGTGGTGAAGGATGGTTCCTCACTGCAGAGATGATCGAGCTCATTCAGGATGGCGTTCCGAACATCATTTGCGCGCAGCCTTTTGCTTGCCTGCCTAACCACGTTACCGGTAAAGGCATGATCAAGGAGCTCCGCCGTCAGTATCCTAATTCGAATATCATTCCGATCGACTACGATCCGGGTGCTTCTGAAGCCAACCAGCTCAACAGGATCAAGCTCATGATCAGCACTGCGCATACAGTCAGGAACAAGGAGATCGAAGACGCTAAAAGAGCAGATAACGCTTCTGTTATCGCGGAGGATTGATAATGTCCAGACTGCTTCTCGTTGACGGAAACTCGATTATTAACCGTGCGTACTATGCCGTTATCGGCAGAGCACCCATGACAGCGCCTGACGGGACACCGACGGGAGCCGTAAACGGTTTCTTCAATTCCATCCTCGGTGTTATCGGTGAGTACAAGCCTGACAACATCTGTGTTCTTTTCGACAGGAGAGAGCCTACTTTCAGGCATAAGATGAGCGCTGAGTACAAGGCAAACCGCAAGGGCATGCCTGATGATCTCGCTGCACAGATGCCTGTGGTCAAGGAGATATTGGACCTGTGGGGCGTATCCAGAATGGAACTTGCAGGTTATGAGGCAGATGATCTTATAGGAACGCTCTCAAGGCTTGGCGAGCAGGAAGGCATGGATGTTTTTATCTTCAGCGGAGATCACGATGATTTCCAGCTGATATCAGACAGGGTATCCGTTGTTATGCCCCAGTCTGGCAAGGACAAGGATCCGAGAGTTCTTTTCGACAGAGCCAGATTTGAAGAGACATACGGCGTTAAGCCTGAGGTATTCGTTCAGGTTAAGGCACTGATGGGTGATAACTCGGATAACATCAAGGGCGTCGAAAAAGTAGGCGAGAAGACAGCATTTAAGCTCATTGCAGACTATGGTTCATGTGACGGTGTAATGGCAAATGCCGACAAGCTTTCTCCCGCGTTAAGCCAAAGGATCTCACAAGCAGGTGAACTCCTTGCGATGAACATCAAGCTTTGCACGATTGACAGGGAAGCTCCCGTTCCGTTCGGACTTGATAAGACTGCTTTCTCAGGAATTCCTTCTGACAGCCAGGCTCTGTATGACAGGCTCTCTGTGCTTTCGCTAAAGATGCTCATAAAAAAGCTCGGATTAGACGGCATGCAGAGAAGTGAGGAATCTGCTCCTGCACAGGAGATGGACGATTTCTCCAAATCCGTAATGGATAAGCTTACAGGACTTCTGAACGGCTTTGAGATCGTTATGGGAGGATGTGAACTTCCTGAAGGCGAGCTTGCAGCAGGCGTTGATTTTGTTACGACATCTAACGGTAAATACGTGATCCTTCTTGATTTCGATAAGTCAAAACTATACTGCATGACTGAAGAAGAGGCTTTGAAGGTCTTTACTAAGCCCGGCTTTATTCCTGCCGCATATGGATACAAGGACAGATCCAAGCAGATCGATAATCCGCTGCCTGCCGTAACATCCGTTTTCGACATCGAGATATGCGGATATGTAATGAACCTCATCGAAGGCAAATCTGATCTTGAGAGACTCTATGAATATGCAACGGGCTCGCTCTATCCTGTTATCGAGGAGAAGACAAAGGCCGTTCAGCTTTCGATGTTCGATGAGCTTTCTGCAACAGTCAACGTTGAAGAAGAGCTCAAAAAAGAAGGAAAGCGCCTTTGCTGCGTAACTGCTGTTGCGAGGATCCTCCGTCATAAACTCGAAAATGAGGAGAAGATCAGAAAGCTTCTTTATGACATCGAATTCCCTCTGGTAATCACGCTTGATAAGATCGAGCGTGCCGGAATGAATGTATCAAGGGAAAGACTTGATGCGCTCCATGCCGAATATACAAACAGGCTTGAAGACATTGAAGCACGCATCTTTGATCTGACGGGAATGCACTTTAACGTCAATTCACCCAAGCAGCTTGGTGACGTTCTCTACGGGGAAAAGGGACTTAGTCTGCCTCACGGCAAGAAGGGTAAGAACGGTGCTTATTCTACCGGCATAGATGAACTTAACAGGCTCAAGGATTGTCATCCGGTAATTGAGGAGATAATCAAGTACAGGGAACTCTCAAAGCTTGATTCCACATATGCTGCAGGTCTTACGCGTTCGATCAGAAATGACGGCCGTATACACACGACATTTACCCAGGCTATGACTAATACCGGAAGGCTTTCATCCACCGAACCGAATCTTCAGAATATTCCGGTAAGGTCAGATGAAGGATCAAGGCTTAGAGAAGCGTTTACGGCTTCTGAAGGCTGCGTTTTGGTTGATGCCGACTATTCACAGATCGAACTCAGACTTCTTGCTTCATTGTCTAAAGACGAGATAATGTGTTCTGCGTTCAACGAGGGTGAAGACATTCACAGAAGGACCGCCGCAAAGGTCTTTGGAGTTAACGAGGACGCTGTTACCCATAAGATGCGTTCAATTGCCAAGACGGTTAATTTCAGCATCATTTACGGTATTTCGGATTATGGCCTCGCTACCGATCTCGGGATCGGATACAAAGAAGCTTCAACTCTGATCAAAGAATACGAGAATCAGTTCCCGGGCATCATGAAGTACCTTAACGGACTTAAAGAGAATGGCGAGAAGAACGGCTATGTTGAAACGATGTTCGGAAGAAAGAGAAGCCTTCCGGAGCTTAAGAGCCAAAACAGGAACGTAAGGAACTTCGGCTTGAGGGCTGCCATGAATACTCCGATCCAGGGAACTGCCGCAGACATAATCAAGATCGCAATGAACAGGGTTAAAGACGCTTTGGAGAAAGAACTTCCCGAAGCAAAACTCGTTATGCAGGTTCACGATGAACTCATCGTTGAGTGCGCCGAAAAGGATGCTGATAAGGCATCTGAAATATTGAAAAGAGAGATGGAAGCTTCAGCGAGCCTTTCGGTACCGCTTGTTGCTGAAGTCGGAATTGGAAAGGACTGGCTGAGCGCTAAGTAATGTTTGTACTCGGAATCACAGGCGGAATAGGAAGCGGAAAGAGCACTGTCAGCGGTATCTTAAGGGACAAGGGACTTCTTGTTCTTGATGCCGATGAGATCTCAAGAAAGGTTACTGAACCCGGTGGAAAGGCAATTCCGGCCATAGCCGATGAGTTTGGTCCCAAAGCGGTTGGCGCAAACGGCGTGATGAACCGCAAGGCTGTCTCATCCATCGTTTTCTCGGACAAGAAAAAACTTGATGATCTCAGTTCCATCATTCACCGTTTTGTCTTTGAGGAGATGGAGGATCAGGTCAGTAAGGAAAAGGAAAAGGGCACTAAGTGCGTTGTCCTTGATGTTCCCATTCCCGTAAAGAAGTTTACCGACATGTGCGATCAGATCTGGGTCGTTACTTGCGATAAGGAAGTAAGGCTTGCAAGACTTGCTAAACGCGGGCTCGACAAGGATGAGGCCAACAGAAGGATAGACATGCAGATGTCCGATGATGAATACTGTTCATTAGGCGATTTTGCGATCGATAATTCCTGGGATATGGACAGCCTGAACGATAAGGTTGACAGGCTCATTAAAGAACAACTTCATTCAAGGGGAATCAGGATATGAATACCGTTCCGGTAATTGCAGCATCATGTTTTACAGCAGTTGCCGTTTTAGTGCTGTTATACTTTTTCTTTTCAAGGAAACCGCTTTTCGCAGGCAGGCTTAAATTGTTCTTCAGGGCATGTGCAGCCGTTTATTTATCCGGCACCATCCTGATCCTGTTTCTTGCCGCTACTCTTAGTGGAGTTCCGCTTGCGTTTATCCTCATTTCAGAACTGACGATAATGACAGTGTATGTTGTTACGCTTATAATCATAATCAGATTATCCAAGACTCTCGCGAAAATGGCTGCTGACAGCAAATCGGAACCCAAACAGGAAGATAAGACTGATGGATAAACACATTGCCAGAGTACCAAAGTATATCAGCGGTTTTGTTACCGCTCTTGCCGGTGTGTTCTTTATTCTTTACCCTGAGACCGTATCAGGTGTTCTGGGTCTTCTTTGGGGAATCGTTCTGGTGGTTGCAGGCATTGCCGGCGCCGTCGACTATGTCATGTCCATAAAGCAGTTCAGGGAGGAAGGTTATGGCAATGCCGCAGGCGCGGAGATCGTACTTGTTTATTCTATAATAATCACGATCCTCGGCATTGTTTTCATATTCAAGCCTAACCTTGTGATGCAGCTGCTCTCGTTTGTTATAGGCGTATTCTTCCTCGTTGACGGTATAGTCAAATTAAGACACGGAACGCTCGTTCCAAACACGAAAGACCTTTTATGGTTTGTTATGATCCTGTTGTCATTAAGCCTCATAGTTGCAGGTCTGGCATTATTAATAAACCCGTTCAGCGGTACCATCACGGTAATCCGCTTCGCGGGCATTGCATTTGTTATCAGCGGTATAGAGAGTATAGCCGAAGAATCGTGGAAGAAGAGATGACTCTTCTTATACGTTGAATCTGAAGACTACAACGTCTCCATCATGCATTACGTATTCCTTGCCTTCGCTTCTTACAAGACCCTTTTCCTTTGCTGCATTGTATGAACCGCAAGCCATAAGGTCATCGTAAGCAACGACTTCTGCGCGGATAAAACCTCTTTCAAAGTCAGAGTGGATCTTGCCTGCAGCCTGGGGAGCCTTTGTTCCGTTCTTGATCGTCCAAGCGCGGACTTCCTTGGGACCTGCAGTAAGGAATGAGATGAGACCAAGGAGTGTGTAAGAAGCCTGGATCATCTTGTCCAAGCCGGCACTTTCGATTCCGAGATCATCAAGGAATACCTGACGGTCTTCAGGATCAAGCTGGCCTAATTCTTCTTCGATCTTTGCGGAGATTACGACAACGCCGGAACCTTCTTTTTTTGCGATCTCTTCAACTGTGCGGACATAAGGGATGTCAGGATTCTTGATATCGTCTTCTGCGATGTTTGCGCAGTAGAGAACAGGCTTCATAGAAATGAGCTGGAGATCTCCTGTGAATTCGAGCTCGTCGTCTGTGAATTCGATCGTCCTTGCGCTCTTGCCTTCAGCGAGGGTGGCAACGATCTTCTCATAGCATTCGAGTTCGACCTGCATCTTCTTGTCGCCGCCTCTTAACATCTTCTTTGTTCTTTCGACTCTCTTTTCCATAATCTCGAGGTCTGAAAGGATGAGCTCGATGTCGATCGTCTCAATATCGCGTGCAGGATCAGCGTTGCCGTTAACATGAACGACATTGGGATCGTCAAAGCATCTTACAACGTGAACGATAGCATCGCACTCCCTGATGTTGGAAAGGAACTTGTTGCCTAAACCTTCACCTTTGGATGCGCCTGCTACGAGACCTGCGATGTCGACGAATTCGACAACGGCAGGAGTGTATTTCTCAGGATTATATATCTCGGCGAGCTTATCCAGTCTCTCGTCAGGGACCGTAACTACGCCAACATTCGGTTCAATGGTACAGAAAGGGTAATTCGCGGCTTCGGCACCGGCTCTTGTAATTGCGTTGAATAAAGTGCTTTTTCCTACGTTCGGAAGACCCACGATTCCTAATTTCATATAATAGGTACCTCATTATTTTTTATTAGTTCCCGAGCATTATATCACACTTCATTTGTCGGTTTTTGTCGGTTTTTGTCGGGTTCTGAGCCTCATTTGCGGGAGTATTCTGAACGAATATCACAAAGGAGGTAACGCCATGTCAGGAAAACCGTCTGTAGCCAGAGTATATTCAGGATTTGCAAGGGGAACGGATTGCGTAATATCGGAGATCGAGATATCAGTCTCTCCGGGAATACCGACTTTTTCCGTCATAGGCCTTTGTGACATCTCGATAAGGGAATCGCATGGCAGACTCATATCTGCGTTAAAGTCTGCAGGCTTTAAGATGCCTAAAGGTCATGTGACCATCAACATCAGCCCGGCTTATATGAAGAAATCGGGTTCGGGCTTCGATCTTGCCATGGCATTGGGTATCCTTTTCGCTTCAGGTCAGTTACCGTTTGCAGAAGATCGAAAACTATACGCAGAAGGTGAACTGAGTCTTGACGGGAGTGTTAAGGGCACACCGGGCGCTGCTTTAAGGCTGAATAAGGCCAGGAACAGCGGATTCGGTTATATCATTATCCCGGAAGAAGAACGCGACAGCGCGCGTTGTACGGGCTTTGAGGGCCAATGCGTAAAGGACCTTAGCGACGCTTGTTCCATATTCGGGTTTAAGGGTTATCGTCCCGAACAGTTTGTACTGGGAGATGTCACACTTCCGGAAACCGAGCGTATCGATATCTCCATGCTCAAGGGCCAGGAAAAGACCAAAAGAGCATTGATACTGTCAGCTGCCGGATTCCATAACATGCTGCTTCTTGGAAGCCCGGGTTCGGGCAAGACCATGGCGGCCGGATTAATTTCCGGAATACTTCCGATGCTCGACAGCGATGAGACGGGTGAGGTATACGCGTTATATGAGGCTCTGAATGGCCCGGGGACGAAGATAAGCGGTGAACGGCCTGTAAGATGCATAAGTCCTGATATCACGCCGGGAAAGCTCTTAGGAAGCACGTTAAGCATAACTCCCGGTGAAATGGCGCTCGCCAATCACGGAATACTCTTTGCGGACGAGATAATGGAATTTCCTTCGCAGATCCTGGATCTCATGAGAAAACCTCTTGAGGAACGCGAAGTGAGGCTCTTTAAGAACGGCAACACTTACGTTTTCCCTGCAGACATGATCTTCATAGGGGCAGGGAATCCCTGTAAATGTGGTCTCTATTATGAACCTGGTGCCAGGTGCAAATGTACGGCGGCAGTCAGAAGACGCTATCTGAACAGGCTTTCAGGTCCGTTTCTCGAAAGAATAGACATCTTCAGCGAGATGCGTTCGATCGGCAAAGAAGACATGTCTCTGATGTATGCGGATGGTAAAACCGCGGAAAGTCCAGTAATCAGGGAAAGAATAGCTGAGAGCTGGGCCATCCAAAGAGAGCGTTATGGAATGAAGACTTTCAATTCGTGTTTTTCGTCTGCGAATATCGCAGATGCGATGAGGCTTTCAAAAGACGTGCTTACATATTGTTCTGAACTTGCATCAAAAGGGCTTTTCTCGGCGCGCGGTTACCAGAAAACGCTACGGCTTGCCAGAACCATAGCCGACTATGAAGGCAAACAGGATGTTGAAAGGGCAGATGTTTCTGAAGCGGCTGTCTTCAGGGCGCATGAATTGTGAGGTGAGAAGTATGGATTATACGGAACAGGATATGAAGGATTTCTATTATACGGCGGTAAGGATGAACACAAGGGTCGATTTCAAGGTCATACGCGAGATGTTTGACCTGGGAGTGGTCAATACCCACAGAGATCTTTACGGCATGGATGAGAAAACACTTTCCGATATTGGCGGATACGGACTTTGCGACCGAAGCCTTGAAAGGATCAAAGACTGGATAGAGGAAAGAGACAGGATCTTGAAAGTGTGTGATGACTATATGAGGACAGGTTCTCAGAACAGTATTTTCTTGGTTTCCTGTGAAGATGAATTCTATCCTGCAAATTACAGGGCGCAGTCAGGCATGCCGAGAGTTCTGTACTGCAAAGGCAGAAAAGAACTACTTAAGCAATGCTCAAGTCACGGGTCTGCCGCCATAGTCGGATCGCGAAATGCCAGCAGTTACGCATTATATGCGACAGGTCAGTTCAGTAAAGAACTCTCATCCAAAGGGATAACTGTTGTTTCGGGAATGGCTCTGGGAGTGGATAAAAAAGCTCATGAAACGGCTGTTGATAATCCGGGCAGTACGATTGCGATACTCGCCGGCGGTCCCGAGATTATCTATCCGTCCGAAAACCGCGAACTATACAGGATGATCGCGGGCAAGGGCCTTATCATTTCCGAGATGCCGCCGGGACAGCAGCCTTTAAGGCAGTATTTCCCTTCCAGGAACAGACTTATTGCAGGTTTATCCGATTGTACTTTGGTGATGGAGGCAGGCGCAGTGTCGGGAACGCTTCATACGGCATCTTATGCGGCTGCCCAGGGGAAGGAAGTCTTCGTTCTTCCGAATAACATATATTTCGAGAATGCTGAGGGAGGCCTGAGGCTCCTTGAAGACGGATGCTGTGTCCTTTATTCGGTTGAAAGTGTAATAGATTCGGTTTCACAGGCGATAATCAGGAGAAAACTGGAGTTCCCCGAACTTTCCAATGTTGAAGATGAAACCGCCGGGGCTGAAGACAAAGCTACGAGAGAGCGTGAGTTAAGCGTCCTGAGACAAAAAGCCGAGAAGATCCCTGATGAAGTCACGGAAGATGAATGGAAGGTCCTGATAGAGGACAGATTATCGGTCAAACCTCTGGATATAGATAACCTCTGTCATGCTTTGGGACTGCCGTTCTATAAGTTAAGCGAGCTTTTGATATCACTTCAGATGTCCGGAAGGGTTGTCCTTGAAAACGGAAAATATGCGTTGACATTTTTTTAGGTTTGTATAATGATGAATATCATTTATATTAAATAAAGGAAATGTGAAATGGGCAGAAAATTAGTGATTGTTGAGTCTCCTGCTAAGTCTAAGACAATTAGCAGGTACCTTGGAAGTGATTATGAGATTACCGCATCTTTGGGTCATATCAGAGATCTTCCTTCCAATAACCTCGGTGTAGATGTTAAAAACGGATTTAAGCCTCTCTACATAACTATGAAGGGAAAGGAGAAGGTAGTCCGCGAACTTAAGGAACTGTCGGCCGGCTGCGATGAGATTTATCTCGCAACGGACCCTGACCGCGAGGGAGAAGCAATCGCATGGCATCTTGCAAAGGTCTTAAAGATCGATCCTGATTCCAAGTGCAGGATCACATTTAACGAGATCACCAAGTCAGCAGTTCAGGACGCCATCAAGCATCCCAGATGCATTGATATGAATCTGGCAAATGCCCAGCAGGCAAGACGTGTCCTTGACAGACTTGTCGGATATGAATTAAGCCCTCTTCTTTGGCAGAAAGTCAGAAAGGGTCTCTCGGCAGGACGTGTTCAGTCTGTAGCCACTAAGATAGTAATGGACCGTGACGCTGAGATCGACAGTTTCGTTCCTGAGGAATACTGGCTCATTAAGGCTCTTGCCACACCCGGCAAGCAGCAGGATAAGTTCCTCCTCGGTTATTACGGCTATATGGAGAACGGAAAGGCCGTTAAGGACGAACTGAAGAATGAAGATGATGCACAGCGTGTTCTTAAGGATGTCGGAAGCGGTCCGTTGATCGTTGATTCTGTCAAGAAGGGCAAGAAGGAGAGAAATCCCTATCCTCCGTTTACTACTTCAACTCTTCAGCAGGAAGCGTCAAAGAGACTCGGTTTTTCTTCAAAAAAGACAATGTCTATTGCTCAGCAGCTCTATGAAGGTGTTGAGATCTCAGGGGCAGGCCAGACGGCTCTCGTATCCTATATCAGAACAGACTCCGTAAGAATCTCTGAAGAGGCTGTATCAGCATGTAAGGACCTTATCAAGAAGAGATTCGGTGATGAGTATGTCTCACGTTATAAGCGCGAGTACAAGAATAAGAATTCAGCACAGGATGCGCATGAAGCCATCAGGCCTACGCATTTCGATATGGATCCTGAGAGCATCAGATCCTCTCTGACAAACGATCAGTATAAGCTCTACTCACTCATTTGGGACAGATTCCTTGCCACACAGATGGCTGCGGCAAAGCTTGATACCGTTAACGTTCAGGCTTCCTGCAACGGAAGGATCTTCAGAACGGCAGGTGAGACCGTTATCTTTAAGGGATATCTCGTTCTTTACGGAGATGTCGCTGAAGATGTTAAGCCTGACGAGAATGATTCAAAGGCTAAGATCCCTCAGCTTGATGACGGAATGAAGCTTGAAGTTCTCGATTTCAACGCTTCACAGAAGTTTACGACTCCTCCGGCTCATTACACGGAAGCTACGCTGATCAAGGCTATGGAAGACAACGGTATCGGAAGACCGTCAACATACGCTCCTACGATTACCACGATCCTTGACAGAAACTACATCGAGAAGAACGGCAGGATGCTGCTTATCACTGACCTCGGCAAGATCGTCACCAACATGCTCAGTGATAATTTCTCCGAGATCGTAGACGTTTCGTTCACAGCCGGAATGGAGACCCGTCTCGACAAAGTCGAAGAAGGAACCGAGCAGTGGGATAAAGTCCTTGCTGATTTCTATCCCGAGTTTGATGCACAGATCAAGGCTGCTAAGGATTCCATCGAGAAGGTTACATTTGAACCCGAGAAGACGGGTGAAACATGCCCCTTGTGCGGCGGTGATCTCCTTTTCAAAGAGGGCAGATACGGTAAGTTCATTGCATGCACCAATTTCCCTGAGTGCAAATATACAAAGAACATCGAAGTACAGGCTAAGGGTAAGTGCCCTGTCTGCGGCTCCGGACTTCTTTCTCACAGATCAAAGAAGTATAAGGGCAAGGTGTTCTACACCTGCGATAAGAAGGGTGACAATCCTGATTGTAACTTCATTTCATGGGATCTCCCGATCGATGGAAAGGTTTGCCAGGAATGCGGTTCGTACATGGTCCTGAAGCACTATGGTAAGAAGGTTTACCCTAAGTGCGCTAATAAGGATTGTCCTACTAATGCAAAGAGGGGAAAGAGCGGCGGAGGACGCGGCAATGACGGAAACGAGGAATGATATTCCGACTGTAACCGTCATCGGAGCAGGACTTGCCGGCTGTGAAGCCGCAAATATCCTTACTTCCATGGGCGTTAAGGTCAGGCTTTGCGAAATGAAGCCTTTTAAGATGACGCCTGCTCATCACAGTGAGAATTTCGCCGAATTGGTATGCAGCAATTCATTAAGGGCTGCATCTCCCGAAAATGCCATCGGACTCCTCAAGGAGGAATTAAGGCGTCTCGGTTCGCTCATTATGGAAGCAGCTGACAAGGCGCAGGTTCCTGCAGGCGGCGCACTTGCTGTTGACAGGAATGAGTTCTCGACATATATAACGTCTAAGATCAGGAATAATCCTGATATTGAGATCGTTGACGGTGAAGTGGTCAGGATTCCTGATGAGGGGATTGTCATAGTTGCTACTGGCCCGCTCACTGCCGGACCGTTATATGAAGACATAATCAGGCTTACAGGTGATGGCGGCATGCATTTCTTTGATGCTGCCGCTCCCATTGTATCTGCTGAATCGATTGATATGAATAAGGCTTTCAGAGCCTCGAGATACGGCAAGGGCGGCGACGATTACATCAACTGTCCTATGACCAAAGAAGAGTATGTCAATTTCAGGAACGAGCTTGTATTAGCCGAGCGTGCTGAGGTTAAGGATTTTGATAAAGAGATCGTTTTTGAAGGATGCATGCCTATTGAGACGATGGCTTCACGAGGCGAAGACACAATGAGATACGGTCCTTTGAAGCCGGTTGGCCTAATTGACCCCAAGACCGGCAAGGAGCCTTATGCTTGTCTTCAGTTAAGACAGGATGACAGGGGAAGCACGATGTACAATCTCGTCGGCTTCCAGACAAGACTTAAATGGCCTGAACAGAAACGTGTTTTCGGCATGATACCAGGACTTGAGAATGCAGAGTATGAGAGATACGGAGTAATGCACCGCAATTCTTATCTGAATTCACCCAAGTGCCTTTCATCGCATTATTCGTTAAGAGAGTATCCCAGAGTGTTTTTCGCAGGCCAGATAACGGGTGTTGAAGGTTATATCGAATCAACGGCTTCAGGTTATCTTGCGGGTTATTACGCAGGACTCATGGCATTGGGAATCGATGATATATTCGAACCATCCGCCGATACCGCGATCGGTTCAATGGCGCTTTATGTCTCTGATTCATCCGTAAAGCACTTTACTCCAATGAATGCCAATCACGGGATCATGTCGCCGATTGCGGGAAGATTTAAAGGGAAAACAGGAAAGAAAGATAAGAACCGCGCGATAGCTGACAGGGCACTTGAAGAGATTGCTCTTATGAAGAACGCTGTTGATTCGGTCTGCGCTTCAAAAAAGCCGAAATAAGACGGAAAGGAGTTAGAGAATGCCTGATTTCACGCTTCTGCCTGATCAGACGGTACTGCTTATCCAGATAGCGGCAGCTCTTTTCGTCACGGCATTCTTATCCTTCATCTATGTCGCCTTAACGACCATCATGAGCATTCTTAAGCTTCAGAAAGTCGCAGGTAAGGATACGGACAATCTTTTGGTCTGTGATGTCGCATATTTCCATTGCCGCGGTAAAAGAGACAATCAGGAAGACGCTGTCTACATTTCACCTCTTGAGGATTACTATTCCAACGGTGTCGTAGCGGCCTGCTCCGATGGTATGGGCGGTCTTTTGTATGGTGAAGTCGTCTCCAAGTATGTCGTTGAAAAACTTCATGAAATGTATCCGATGAGTTTTGATGATCAGGAGGGAATCGCATCCACTATCAAAGGACTCTCGGCTGAAGTTTATGAGCAGTATCACCTTGGTGCCGGAGCCACTCTCGTAATGACTCATATCAAGAAGAATATGATGAATTTCTACAGCGTTGGTGACAGTAATATCATATTGATACGCAAGGGCAGGGCGACGCTTTTGAATCACAAGCAGAATTATGTTTCCCTTTTGATCAGGAAGCTTGCCGAAGGCGGCATGGATACGTCTGAAGCCTACCGCAATTCCAGAGCAAAGGCTCTGATAGATTTTGTCGGCAACATCGAGACCAATGTCATTCATACTTCGAAGCCGATGCAGCTTTACGAAGACGATATAATCGTAGTCAGTACAGATGGTCTGACTGATGCGATCTCACTTAACAAGATGAAGAACATGCTGCTTCCTGAGTATAATGCGCAGCATCTCGCAAGACTCATGAAGAGCGGCGTAAAGAACAAGAGACTTCCCAAGCAGGATAACTTCTCGGCGGTCATCATTAAGATGGACAGGAGCCTCATATGATCGAGTACTTTACGTTCAAGCACAGAGGAGAAAGTGAGTCTTTCAGGGATGAGGTGTATCTTACTCTCGTTCCGCATGTTACAGTTGCCGTTTTCTATGGCAGTGTTATGCGTACCCAGACAAAAGTCTCACCGGAAATGTTTTCGGGACTTCTTGCGGAAGTCAGTTCAGATGCTGATTTTAACCGCATGTGCTCAGTTCTTGATGATAAGCTTCCCGGCAATGCGGAGTATCTTGTCCTCAGGATCGAAGGCAACAGCATCGCATGCTTCAGGCATGGCGGCGTCATGGCGAAAATAGTTATCAACGGTGATCTTAAAATGCTCCCCAACGGTATCTTCGGTCTTAATGACGGTGATAAGATCCTGGTTGCGACCGAGAATTTTTATTCAAGCCTGACTGATGAGGGAATCCTTGCAGACGCCCTTGTGTCAGATACATGTGCCGAATGGATGAACCTAATGGTAAGAAGGATCTCGGATACAAACCAGCTTAAATGCGGTAATCTTTCAGCTGTTACGCTTCTTGTGAGATAGTCCTGTAGTATTCGTCCCTGAAATCGCCGAGACAGTCGTTCATTATGGCTTCTCTTACTCGTTCCATCAGCTTCAGGAGATAATGGATGTTGTGATAGGTGCAGAGCCTTAATCCGAACATCTCGTTTGCTTTGATCAAATGCCTGACATATGCTGCGGAGTAATTTCTGCAAGCATAGCAGTCACATCCGGGATCCATCGGACCGAAATCTCTCGCATATTTCTTATCTCTGATGATCTTTCTTCCGTGATCGGTGAGAATAGTTCCGTGACGTCCCATTCTCGTAGGAAGAACGCAGTCGAACATATCAACGCCTCTGCAGGAACCTTCGATAAGGTAATCAGGCGTACCTACACCCATGAGATATCTCGGCTTGTCCTCAGGCATGAGGGGAACAGTGCAGTCGATCATCTTGAGGAAGAGATCCTTCGGCTCACCGACGGAGATGCCGCCGATCGCATAACCTGCAAGGTTACGTGCGGTGATCTGCTCGGCACTTATCTTTCTCAGGTCTTCGTACATTGAACCCTGGATGATTCCGAAGAGAGCCTGCTCATCAGGTCTCTTGTTGGCCGCGATACAGCGGTCGAGCCATCTGGTGGTCCGTTCTAAAGATCTCGCTGCGTATGCGTGGTCACAAGGGTAGGGGCAGCACTCATCGAAAGCCATCATTATGTCAGAACCAAAATCGTTCTGGACATGGATTGATTCCTCGGGAGTCAGGAAGAGCTTTCTTCCATCGATGTGTGATGAGAATTTAACGCCTTCTTCTTTGATGTCCTTGGGCTTTGCAAGGGAGAAGACCTGGAATCCGCCGCTGTCTGTGAGGACCGCGCCTTTCCAGTTCATGAACTTGTGAAGTCCGCCTGCTTCGGCAACGATGTCGCTTCCTGGTCTGAGCCAGAGGTGATATGTATTGGACAGGATAATGCCGGCGCCCATTTCAGATACTTCTTCAGGTGACATGCCCTTAACGGAAGCGCATGTTCCAACGGGCATGAAAGCTGGCGTCATGAATGTGCCGTGGGGAGTGTGGACCTTGCCGACTCTCGCACCGGTCTGCTTACAGGTGTGAATGTGCTCGTACCAAACCGGGAATTCAGGCATCTTAACCCTCCAAATCTGTTATGAACATGGCGTCGCCGAAAGAGAAGAATCTGTATTCTTCTTCGACGGCATGTTTGTAGGCTTCAAGAACGTGCTCTCTTCCTGCCAAAGCGGAAACAAGCATTATGAGTGTTGATTCCGGCAGATGGAAGTTCGTGATCAGTGAATTTACGCATTTGAATTCATAGCCGGGGTAGATGAATATGTTCGTATAACCTGAGGCAGGCATCATCTCGGGGTCTTTTGAAGCAACTGCTTCCAAAGTCCTTGTGGAAGTGGTTCCTACGGAAATAATGCGTCTGCCTTCGGAACGTGCTTTCCTGATGATGTCGGAAGCTTCCTTGGGGAAGTCATACCATTCGGAGTGCATTTCGTGATCCTTGATGTCATCGGCCTTAACGGGTCTGAAGGTTCCGAGTCCTACATGAAGGGTGAGCTCGGCGATCTCAACGCCCATGCCGCGAAGATCATTAAGAAGCTCTTTGGTGAAATGGAGACCTGCAGTCGGAGCAGCCGCTGATCCGGGATCCTTTGAATAGACGGTCTGATATCTTTCGGGATCATCGAGCTTTTCGTGGATGTAGGGCGGAAGGGGAACCTGACCTGCGCGGTCAAGGACTTCTTCCCAAATGCCGTTAAAATCGAATCTGATTATGCGGTTGCCGTTCTCCAGGACTTGCTCGCATTCAGCTTCTAATTCGTTTTCGATAAAGGTGAATCTTCTGCCTTCATGAACCTTTTTGCCGGGCCTTGCAAGAGTCTCCCAGTGGTTGTCGTCAATTCTCTTGAGAAGAAGAAGTTCAACAGGACTCTTCGTGTCGCTCCTGACGCCTAAAAGTCTTGCGGGAATAACTCTGGTGTTGTTGATTACGAGAACATCGCCTTTGCGAAGGAAGCCGGGAAGATCATAGAAATGCTTATCAAGCGTCTTGCCGGTATTCTTGTCGAGAACCAGCATACGGGAAGCTGTACGATCCTTTATGGGTGTCTGAGCAATGAGACGCTCAGGAAGGTCGTAATAGAAATCATGGGTCTTCATGTGGATAATGCCTTCGCTAATTGAGATTTTTACCGCAAGATTTTATCACAAGGGAATAGGTTATGCTAATAAGAAAAGACTTATCTTTGTGAATTCCTGAGGTTGTTGATCTTGGTAAGCTGGTCACGCTTCCTTACGAGAGGGATAGTAATCTCAAAACATGCGCCTCCGTTGGGCTTGTTGAATGCATTTATGGTGCCGCCGTGTTCCTGGGCAATTGCCTGTGCGAGAGCAAGACCGATACCGTGCTTGCCGTCCTTGCCCTTTGAGAAACGTTCGAAAAGATGATCAAGGACTTCAGGAGAGATACCCGGACCGTCGTCGGAAATGGAGAAAGTTATCTTCTTGCGGAAGCCGTCAGGCCTGCAGTCAAAGGTGACGGCTTTGTTGCAGTATCTGAGGCAGTTCGAAAAGATGTTTTCGAGACACCTTATCATGTCATTCTCATTTGCATAGATATAGAGGCTCTCGGCACTGATCTTGTTGATGATGGCCTTGTCTTCGTGGATGAAGTTGCCTCTGACCCTGTCAATAACAGTCTCGCAAAGCACCTTAACGTTGATGTTCTGCTTCTTGACCTCGTAGTTGCCGCTCTTGCTCATGTCCATTTTGGAGATGGAGAGGAGGTTTTCAACAAGACCTGACAGTCTTTCGGTCTCGGCTATGATGACGTCGATGGCGTTATCCCTTGATTGCGCATCTTCAAAAACACCGAATTTCAGACCTTCCGCATAGCCCTGAATGGACATCAGAGGGGTTCTGAGCTCATGTGAAGCGTTCTGGAAGAATGTCTTTTGCTCAACGTCGGCCTCTTCAAGTTTATATGCCATCCGGTTCATCGTATCACCGAGCTCGGAAAGCTCTTTGCTTCGGATGTTACCCTTGATGGGATCGAAGTTTCCTTTGGCAACCTGACTTGCAAAGCGGGAGAGTCTTCTTGTAGAAGAAATCAGAGGATAAGAAAGTATGAAGCTTAATACGCCTGCGATGATTATGGCGAGGAGAGCTGCCTGTACGAGGGCGAGCGTAATCTGGGCCATGAATGAATAGTAAGAACCGGAATTAACGTAAACCAGGAGATAGTATCCTTCGAGTACGATGTCTTCCTTTGTTGGTGAACTGTATTGGAATCCGACGGATCTGTAGTAAACGAGGTTGCCGTTGATCGTCGTTGTCTGGGTATCTCTCAGGTTACTGTAACCGTGATCTTCTACGACCTGTTTGACTACGTTGGAAGCACTGTTCGCATAGTTGATGTTGTAGTCGGAAGAAGGCCACATCAGAAGGCACTGGTTTGTCTTGGCATCGTAAGTGTAGAGCGCGATGCTTGCCTGGTTTGAGAGGTCGGCCGTGCGGATCGATTTAAGAAGAAAGTCTTGGATGACTTCTTCGCTTTTCTCCTCATACTTATCAATCTCAGTCCTGAATGCCATGGTGAAGTTCTGTGTTGAACTTACGGCCGTCTCGATTCTGGCTTTACATTCCTGGGCGATATAGTTTTTAACGATGGATTGTACGTAGAAGTTGATGATGAAGATGACAAGAAGGATGGCAACGATCTGAAGCGCGTAAAAGTGCAAAGCAATAGGGACCCGGATCGCTGATTTGCTCCGGATCTGCTTGGTTTTTCTCGCGGTATTGCTTTTCTCGGTCATTTAGTCTTCTGAATCGTCACCTTCACCGGAGTCTTCGGCAGTTCTCATTACGAGACGGAATCCGTATCCCCAGATAGTTGATATTCTGGCACCGGAGTGAGAGATCTTTTTACGGAGTCTCTTAACGGTATCGTCAGCGACACGGGTTTCAACCTGTGTCTCATATCCCCAGATCTTATCAAGAAGTTCTGTTCTTGAAATGGCTCTGTCTCTGTTTGAAATGAGATATGTAAGAAGTGCATACTCGTTAGGTGTGAGCGGGAAAGGCTCGCCTCCGAGGGTGGCTTCCTTTGTCTTTCTGTTGATGGTGATGTCAGCAAATGAGATCAGGCCGTCATCAGTCTCTTTCACGGATGTCTTGCCCGTGATCTCTTCCTGTCTCTTGAGGACGGATTTTACCTTTGATACCAGCTTGACTGGTGAGAAGGGCTTGGTGAAGTAATCGTCACTTCCGAGATCAAGACCCTGAATGTAGTCAGCGTCGCTGTCTTTGGCGGTAAGCATGATGATAGGTACATTAGAAGTCTTTCTGATCTGCTTAAGGATATAGAAACCGTCGTGACCGGGCATCATGACATCTAAGATCACGAGGTCACAAGGTGAATCGGAATATGCTTCGAAGAGCGCATCTCCTGTAGGAAAGCCGATACATCTGAAGCTTTCTCTTTCCAAAAATGATTTCAACAGGTTCCTGATATTATCGTCGTCGTCTGCAATATAGATTAACTTGTCCATGAAAATCCTGAATTCTCCCAAAGATTATTGAAGATATTTTAACCCAAAGACTTTCTTTTAATATATGAATTTGGTGCAAATATGCGGAATTGATTTAATGATATAGCTTTTTATGATTTAATATCTTTAATCAAAAGCAAAAGGGGAACGGACATGTCAACTATTTTGGTTACCGGCGGAAATGGATATATCGGATCTCACACAGTTATCTCATTGGCTGAAAGCGGCTATGACGTTGTGATCGCGGACAATCTCTCAAACAGTAAGATGGAGGTTCAGAACCGTCTTGAGCAGATTACCGGCAAAAGATTCAAGTTCTATAACGTGAATTGCTGTGATGAGGAGGCTCTCGAAAAGGTTTTCGGTGAGAACGACATCGACAGCGTCATTCATTTTGCTGGATTAAAGGCTGTCGGCGAGTCGGTCAAGATCCCTCTTGAGTACTATTCCAACAATATCGGCAGCATGATCTCCATTCTCAAGGTAATGAAGAAGCATGATGTCAAAAACCTCGTTTTCAGTTCATCGGCAACTGTTTACGGAATGAGCGAGGATGTTCCTTTTACCGAGGAGAGCCCTCTCGGGACCTGCACTAATCCTTATGGCTGGACAAAGTGGATGATCGAACAGATCCTCCGTGACTATGCAAAGGCAAACCCAGAAATGAGGATATGCCTTCTCAGGTATTTCAATCCGGTCGGCGCGCACGAGAGCGGCCTCATCGGTGAAGACCCCAGAGGCATTCCTAATAATCTCTTTCCTTATATTTCCAAAGTTGCAGGCGGCACTCTTGAGTGCCTGACGGTTTTCGGTGACGATTACGATACTCCTGACGGAACATGCCTGAGAGACTATATCCATGTCTGTGATCTGGCTGACGGACACGTTAAGGCCATCGATTATCTTGCACGCACTTCTGATCCCGTGAGCGTCTTTAATCTCGGTACCGGCAAGGGCACTTCAGTCAAAGAGGCGGTCGCTGCTTTTGAGAAAGCATGCGGTCATCCGATCAACCATGTTTTCGGTCCCAGACGTCCGGGTGACATTGCCGTTTGCTATGCTTCCACGGAGAAGGCCGAGAAGGTTCTCGGATTCAAGGCAAAGTACGGAATTGACGACATGTGCGCGTCCTGTTGGAAGTGGCAGACAATGAATCCTGAGGGTCTTAAAGACTGAGAAAACACTTTTTGACTTTTTTTGATATTCGTTATTGACATCTAACAATTGGAGAATTATATTTAGTTGTGGTTTAGCACTCAGCCAATACGAGTGCTAAACCCAAAATTTTGTATTGGAGGTCTTTAATATGACAATTAAACCTTTGGCAGATAAGGTGGTAGTTAAGAAACTTCAGGCTGAAGAGACAACGAAGAGCGGAATCATCCTTTCTTCCGGCGCTCAGCAGAAGCCTCAGATCGCAGAGATTATAGCTGTCGGCCCCGGAGGAGTCGTTGACGGCAACGAGATAAAGATGGAAGTCCAGGTCGGACAGAAGGTAATTATCCGTGATTACGCAGGCACAAACGTTAAGCTTGATGGCGAGGAATACATCATCGTCCGTCAGGATGACATCGCTGCCATCGTTGAAGACTGATTGAATAAGAGGAGGATAAATCATCATGGCTAAAGACATTAAGTATGCTGAGGATGCCAGAAAGGCACTTGAAGCAGGCGTAAATAAGGTTGCTAATACCGTTAAGGTCACTCTTGGACCTAAGGGCAGAAACGTAGTACTCGATAAGAAGTACGGCGCTCCGCTCATCACAAACGACGGTGTTACCATCGCTAAGGAGATTGAGCTTGAGGACCGTTATGAGAACGCAGGCGCTCAGCTTGTCAAGGAAGTTGCTTCCAAGACAAACGACGTTGCAGGTGACGGTACCACAACAGCTACGCTTCTTGCTCAGGCTATCATCAGAGAGGGCATGAAGAACGTCGCTGCAGGCGCTAACCCGATCATCCTCCGTAAGGGTATCTCTCAGGCTGTTGATACAGCTGTTAAGGAGATCCTCGGTTCTGCTAAGAAGGTTGACGGATCAAAGGATATCGCTAAGGTTGCTGCTATTTCCGCAGGCGACGAGGAAGTCGGCAAGATGATTGCTGAAGCTATGGAGAAGGTATCTTCCGATGGCGTTATCACTGTTGAAGAGAGCAAGTCAATGCTTACAGAGCTTTCAGTTGTTGAAGGTATGCAGTTTGACAGAGGCTATATCTCTCCTTATATGGCAACAGATACGGATAAGATGGAGACTGTTTTCGACGAGCCTTACATCCTCATTACTGATAAGAAGATCAACAACATCCAGGATCTGCTTCCTGTAATCGAGCCTCTCGCTCAGTCCGGCAAGCAGCTTGTCATCATTGCTGATGACATCGAGGGTGATGCTCTTGCAACACTCATCGTAAACAAGCTCAGAGGCATCTTCACATGCGTAGGCGTTAAGGCTCCGGGCTTCGGCGACAGGAGAAAGGCAATGCTTGAGGATATCGCTATCCTTACAGGCGGTCAGGTCATTACATCCGATCTCGGCCTCGAGCTTAAGGACACAACACTTGAACAGCTTGGTAAGGCTCATCAGGTCAAGGTCAATAAGGACAGCACCATCATCGTTGACGGTGAAGGTGAACAGGATGCTATCAAGTCCCGTGTAGGCCAGATCAGAACACAGCTTGAAGAGACAAAGTCCGACTATGATAAGGAAAAGCTCCAGGAGAGACTTGCTAAGCTCGCCGGCGGCGTTGCAGTCATCAAGGTCGGTGCAGCTACTGAGACAGAGATGAAAGAGAAGAAGCTCCGTATCGAGGATGCTCTCGCTGCTACAAAGGCTGCAGTTGAAGAGGGTATCGTCGCAGGCGGCGGTACGGCATTCATCAACGCTATTCCTGCTGTTGAAAAGCTTCTCGGCGAGACTGACGGCGACATCAGAACAGGTGTCAAGATCGTTCTCCGTGCACTTGAGGAGCCTATCCGCCAGATCGCTGACAACGCTGGCCTTGACGGAAGCGTAATCTGCGAGAAGGTTAAGAATTCTCCTGTCGGCAACGGCTACGATGCTCTTAACGATAAGTACACAGACATGTTCGAGGCCGGAATCGTCGATCCTGCAAAGGTTACACGTTCCGCTCTCCAGAACGCGGCTTCCGTATCTTCAACACTTCTTACAACAGAAGCAGTTGTTACTGACATTCCTGAGAAGGAAGCTCCCGCAATGCCTCAGCAGCCTATGTACTGATACGGCGGATCAACTTGAAATCCACTGCGCCGCAGTCTTTGCGGCGCAGTTTTTTTATTTTCGAGGTGTGATATCATAATATGGTATTTTGCGAGAAGGTGTACATATATGATCGAAGACAGCTTTATTGAATCCCATGTAACCAGAAACAGTGGCAAGAATGTTGCTGCGCGTTTGTTCTCAATAATCGCATTGTGCACTGTTATAGTCGCGATCAATATTTTCGGCCTTGCAACGTTCGGCTTTTACGCCCTTTACGTAACTCTCATGCTTTCGGTTACCATAGTTTTCGGATTTGTCTTCATGTTTAAGCGTTCATATACCGAATATGATATGGAGATATCCAACGATAATGTTAATGTTGCCAAGATCCTGGGTCAGAGCAGCAGGGTCGATCTCATGGATTTCTCTATCAAGGACTGCATCTATATCGGTCCCGTAACCGATGACCGCTATGCTTCAGACGCCGAGAAGGCTGACATCAAGCTTGCCATCACCGAGAAGAAGAACTATCCGATCGAAGAAGGCATCTGGTATATGACCTATAAGGAAGAGAACTATGTCTGCATGCTGATCTTCGACTTTAAGCCTGAAATGTATAAGGTCTTCAGAAGGTATAACCCCAGAAATGTGGCATTTTACCAGGCTCCGGCAAAGACTGAACAGACTGAGAAATCTGAAGAGGAGTAAGTCATGCCGGAATATTCTCCTTATACAGAACTTGAAGTAATCTGCAAAGCCACAGAATGCGGAATAGGGGATAAGCTTTATGCCTCTGTCTTGATCGGTGACCTTCAGGAGGCAGCCGAGAGGAGTTCGCATGCTCTTGGCTATGGCACGGATTTCCTTAAGGAGAACAGTATTTGCTGGATCATACTGAGGATGCATATCGAGATAGACAGGCTCCCTGAGTGGCATGAGACCTTTAAGATCAGGACTTGGAGCACCGGTCTTGAGAAACTCTACTATGGAAGAGAGTTTGAGGTCTATGATTCAAACGGAATCCGTATCGGAAAAGCCACTTCCACATGGATCCTGGCTGATTGGAACACCCACAGACCCGTAATAGCCAGTAAGAGACCTGAACTGCCGCCCTGTGCGGTTCAGTCTGATGAGCTTGTTTTCGGTAAAAAATGCCCGAAGATCGCTTTCCCTGATAAGCAGGAGGTTAGAGGCGCTTCCGAAAAGCCTGTGATCATAAAATACGCTGATTATACTGAACTTGACCGCAACAGACATGTAAATAACTCAAGATATACTGCCTGGGCTTATGACGCGCTGTTCAAATCGGGTTATGACGTTACAACGGTAAAAGAGATCTCCATCAACTATAACAGTGAAGTCAAACAGGGGGAGAAGGTCGAGCTTTACATATACGATGCCGGTGAAAAACTTGCCGTATATGGCTATAAAGACGATGACACCAAGGTTTTCGCAGCCGAACTGAAGTTCGGTTGATTTTGTCTTGATTATTTTATTATTGCTCTTTTTGTTTTTGCCTCTTTGTAATAAAATAAATAAATATGTAATTTCAACGGAGGTCTGCCATGATTGAGATCAAGAATCTTGTAAAGCATTATGGAGACAAGAAAGCTGTCAACGGTATTTCCTTTACCGTAAAAGACAATGAGATCCTCGGCTTCCTCGGTCCTAACGGTGCGGGTAAGTCCACAACGATGAATATCATCACGGGATATCTTTCGTCGACTTCGGGAACTGTTAAGATCAATGGTCATGACATCCTTGAGGAGCCTGAACTTGCCAAAAAGTCCATAGGTTATCTTCCCGAACAGCCGCCTCTCTACAATGACATGACTGTCAGCGAGTATCTGACATTTATGTGTGAACTCAAAGGCGTTCCCAAGAAGGACCGCAAAGAGCAGATCGACATGATCACTTCCATGGTTGGTATTGATGCCGTTACAGGAAGATTGATCGGTAATCTTTCCAAGGGTTACAAGCAGAGGGTTGGTCTGGCACAGGCTCTTGTCGGCGATCCGCCGATCCTCATTCTTGACGAGCCTACGGTAGGTCTCGATCCCAATCAGATCATCGGTATAAGAAACCTCATCAAGGAGCTTTCAAAGAATCATTCGATCATTGTAAGCTCTCATATTCTTTCTGAGATCCAGGAGATTGCCGACAGGGTTGTTATCATCCATCACGGCAAGATAGCTGCTATTGATACTATTTTGGACCTTTCACAGCGTCTTTCTGGAACATCAAAGCTTCTTATGTCCTTCAAAGGTCCCGTAAAAGACGTCATTGCAAGGCTTAAGATGATTTCAGGCATATCAGACGCTGTTGTCAGGAATGCCGGTGATCTCAGCGAGGTTGAGATCAGTCTTGCTACCAAGGCCGTTAACGACGTAAGAATAAACATTTTCTTCATGATGGCTAAGTGCGGATGGCCAATTCTTGAATTCCGTTCGCTCGATCCTTCGCTTGAGGAAGTATTCCTGAGCGTTACGTCGAGTTAAGGAGGTTAACATGTACGCGATATTTAAGAGGGAATTCCTTTCGTACTTCAGAACACCGGTAGGTTATGTTGCTGCAGCAATCTTTACTTTCATTTCCGGTTTTGTATTTTATTCGCTGTTTTCAACGGGATTTGTCAGCATCAGCAATGAGATAATCACGCTTTGCTCGCTTTTCATCGTAATCGTTCCCATTATCACGATGGGTATGTTTGCAGAAGACAGGAAGAGGGGAACAGAGGTCCTTTATTATTCAACTCCGGTTGACCTTTTCTCCGTAGTTCTCGGAAAGTTCCTTGCAGCTCTTGCTCTTTTCCTGGTCATGTTCATCAATGTATTCATCCACATGATCGTTGTATCGGCATGCGGCGGCAAGATCGGAATCGGTGCATGGGGAAGCGTTCTCGTGTTCTTCTTCATGGCAGCGCTTTTCATCTCCATCGGTCTGTTCGCATCTGTAATCACTGACAATCAGCTTATTTCCGCGATCGTTTCATTTGTTTTCATCATGGTTATCCAGCTGATCTCAGTAATCGGCACATATCTCGGTACTTTCGTAAGCACTCTTTTCTCTTATATGGGATTGAGCGCTGATAAGCGTAACGGCGCCCGACAGGCAGTTCAAAATGCAATAGGCTGGTTTGATCCGTTTGCCAAGACTTCGGATTTCCGCGATGGAATCTTTTCCGTTTCGGCACTGGTATTCTGCATTTCTTTCGCGATCTTCTTCCTTTATCTTTCGTTCAGGATACTTGAGAAGAAGCGCTGGAGTCAGAAGTGACGGGAGGGTATGGCAAAATGAGCAACAACAGAAATTTCACTCCTAACAACGGTAAGACTAAAAAGCGCAGAAATGAAAGAGCGCACCAGATGAAGATCTATTCCATCGGTTCCGTGCTCATTCTTTTGGCGATCGTTTTACTTTTGAACATCCTTTTGGATAACCTTCTCGGAAAAGCTCTTACTTTCGATTTCTCTATCGAACGCAGCAATTCTATTTCCCAGGAGTCCGAGAAGTTCCTCGAGACGATTCCTGACGGTTCTAAGATCCGCATTGTAGGTCTTTTCGAGATGCCTGATACGGTTACTGATACCAAGTACCAGTATATCGTTCCTCTTCTTGGCGATTACGTCAGGAAGTCCCGCGGTAAGGTCACCGTCGAATATGTCGATATACAGAAGAACCCCGGTGTCATCTCAGAACTGGATCCGAGCGGAGTTTACGATCTTTCGAAACAGACCGGCAAATATGCTATTTCGTATAACGGAAAGCTTGATCTGATCGATCCGATCAATTGCTATACCATCGATACGGAATATCTGGATAAATACGATGCTTACATGGCTACCGGCAACAATGCCGAGTATACATTTACCAATTCAATGATGTCTCTGGTAAAGGGTTATACTAGTAAGGCATACATCGTAACCGGTCTTAAGGAAGAAAAATCCGTACAGCTTAAGAAGCTCTTAACGTCACTCGGCGTTGAGACTTCCGAACTGGCCGCAGCATCCGGATTTAAGATCCCTGATGACTGCAATCTCCTAATTTTCAACGGCCCTAATACTGATATTACCGAATCCATGTATGTTGAGCTTCAGGCTTATTTTGCAAGGGGCGGTAAGATCATCATTGCGGTCGACTATTACATCGAGAACACGACTGAAACCTATAAGAATCTCAACCGTTTCCTTAACGCTCTCGATATCAATATCGAGACTTGTGTAGTATCAGAGAACGATCCCTCATATCAGCTTAATACCGAACTCAATGATTCATTGGCTGACGTAAATCCTGGATTTGCACAGTTTACCAACGAAAAGAAGCTTCACATAACACTTGCAAGGCCTCTCGGTTCTTCCGGCGTGCATTCTGAGAATGTGGTTACCACGCCAATCCTTACGACCAGTGCCAAAGCCACAAAGAGTGTTGCTAATTCCAGCAATCAGGCTGAGCAGTTTGGTTCTGATACCGGTGCTTTCAATGTCGGCATGTATGCGGCAGATACCAAGACAATGGGTGAGGTATTCGTATTCGGTACATTGAACTTTACTTCGGACGACTACTTCAACAAGTTCACTCTGAACGACAGAGACGCTGATTTCACTAAGGCTATCGTAAGAAGCATGATTCCTTCGTCAGCTTCTTACAACATCAACATTCCCGTTAAGAAGATAGACAGCTATATGCTCGCTGAGAACAAGGCTACGACATCAACGTCTACTGGCATCATGATCGTCTTCATGATCGTTTTGCCCATCATCCTGACATCAATGGCTGTCATTGTTTACAACAAGAGAAAGAATCTCTGATATGAAGACTGCGAAGAACCTGCTGATTCCTTTCATCATCATGATTCTCCTGGCGGTAGGAGTCGTGGTGTTCTTTGCCATTGATAAGAAGTGGAGCAGATCTCCTGCCCAGACTTCAGTCAATTCCGTGGACGTCTTATACATCAGTCCGGTTGACGTTGCTTCAGTCAGCGTTCTGCATAAAGAGAATAATCTCACGGTCAGAGTTGATAAGAAGACATCTAACAACGGTTCTGATTCGTATATCTATGCGGGAGATGACAAAGACGGTGACAGTTATTCACAGTCTGAATTGTCGATCTTTATGGAAGCAATGTCTTCATTTGTAGGATGCACGCCTGTCCAGGATTCAAAGAATCTCGCTGATTTCGGTCTTGACGCTCCTAATTTCACCGTAACTGTCAAAAAGACTGACGGTTCTACTGTTGTTATCCTGATCGGAAATCTTTCACCGGATTCAGAATCTTGCTATATCTGTGCGCAGGGCTCTTCTGAAGTGTATATGGTCACTGCTGACAGATATAAGAGCGCTTCAAAAGTTGCCAAGGATTTCCTCGATTCCAGAATAATCAAAGTGTCCTTATCGGGTATTGAATCGGTCAGATTCGTAAGAAAGAAGGACTCGGTTGACCTTTCGGCGTCCTGTAACTATGACGAATCGGCTGATTCTGTTTCTTTCCGTTTTAATAAACCGTTTGAGATTGATTCGAGCGCATATTTCGACAGGCTTATCGAGCGTATATGTGATCTTGAGGCTAATGAATATGAGGATGCTTCATCTGATAATCTGTTAAAGTTCGGTCTTACCAATCCTGCATTCACCGTAACCCTTAAAATGAAGAACGGTATGGCTTACATGCTTGATTTCTCTTCCGCAAAGAGCGGCTTCTATTATGGCCGCCTAAACGGAACGGGAAAGGTATTCAAGATCGCTGCCACCAAACTTGAGAACTTGGAGATACCGGTTCTTTCGTTCATAAACAGCTATGTTTTCAATGATCCTTGCGAAAACGTCATTTCAGTCGAGTGTTCCGATCGTGACAGGAAATTTGTCATGAAATTGGATGTCCCCAAGGATAAGGCCATCTCAGATGCCGGTTCCACGGTTACTCTGGATGGAAGAAATGCCAAGGTATCAAGCATTACCGGCCGTTCTTATGCCGCAATGCTCTATGAATCGATATTCTGCATTGACATCGGCGGTGTTGATGAATATGCCGCGATCCCGGAAAACGCCAGACCGATGATGACGATCACTGTATTTGACCGTAACCATTCGTCTGTGGTCTATGATTTCTACAGACGAAGCGATGATTCATACTATGTCTGCAAGAACGGACAGTATACGAAATTCTATGTTTATCAGAGAGAATTGTATAATGACGGAGGCACAGATACATATGATTATGGAATCTGGCCTGCTTATGAGATACTAACAAAAGCGATTACCAACCAGATAAACGGAATCTATGAGATCCCGACCAATAAGGAAAACGCTTGAATTTAAAGACGATTATAAGGCTTAAGATATAATGACGACGAACAGACCGAGCAAACAGACAGATAACAAGAAGGTTAAGAAGAAAAAAACCGTAACAGGGATTACGATTGCAGTGTTGCTTTTCGCGGTTCTCCTGATCGGAAGTTTGATACTGATCTTCTTTGTTTCGAAAAGGATCACAGCAATGGAAGGCGCCGACTCGCAGATCAAGCTTGCGGCTCAGGGCGGATTTAACTGCGAGTATTCTGAGGCACAGAAGCTCTATCCGTACGGAGAAGGCGTTGTAAAGGTTACGAATGAGCGTATTGCTTACCTGACCCTTTCGGGTACTGAGATCTATACTGTTGCTGTTTCTTATTCAAATCCGCAGTGCATCATCTCTGGCGATTATGTTGCTGTTTTCGATCTTAACGGTTATTCATTTACAATGATGACGCGTGAGAAAGCTCTTTACACTACGCCTACAAAGAATCAGATCAAGTCTCTTACAATCTCCAAAAAGGGTTACGTTGCAATTATCACCGGAAGTGAAGAGTCTAACGGAGATGTCGTTCTTTATGATGAGAACGGTAAAGCCCAGTATCAGTGGTCTTCTTATAATTCGGGTTTTCCTGTAAGCTGCTGCTTTGACAGCGAGTCTACCAAACTTGCCGTTTCAACTGTTAATACGGGCGGTGCTGTCGTTGTTCCTTATGTAAGAGTCTTTGCGATCAGCAGGGGAACCAGCAGCCTCGAAATGGCTGACAGTGCTATGTATACGATCGAGAGCAACGTAATGTTCATGTCGATGTTTTACAGCGGTGATAAGCTGTTCTGCTTCACGGGCAATTCAATGTACGAGGTTCAGGACGGCAAACTGATCCAGATCAATTATGCTTTTTCTGCCATCGGTTACGTTAACTTAGTCGATAACAAGCTTTTTATTACTTATTCCGACGGCGTTAGCCAACTCAATAAACTGGCGATCCTCAATGGTTCTGAATCAGTTATCTATAATTCTGATATCGGTACAAAGATAAGCTCCGTTGCCGCTTCCGGCAAACTGTATGCAATAAGCGTTGACAGGAGGATCTTCGTATTTGATTCCTCAGGAGCTATCCTCAACGATTTCTCTGTTGATGAAGAAGTAATAAGGGTTAACTTTATTGCAGGCAACAAGCTCTGCGTTGTTTCCGCCAGCGGCGTACATACCATCAGCTAAGGGGTCTTAAGTATGGAGACCGAGGTCAAGCTGGCGTTTAAGAACAGGGAAAGCCTGTATCAGGCAGCCGCATCCGGATGGTTTACCGAACACTGTCTTAATCCTGACAGTACCCCTATGACGCTCGAAAACTATTATCTTGATACAAAAGATCTTGTTTTGGGCTTGAGGCAGGCTGCGTTCAGAAAGAGGCACTGCAAGGGTATTGATGCTGATTTCTATGAGTTTACCGTCAAGTGCCGCGGTGGAGCGAACGACGGCATTCATAAGCGTTATGAATGGAACGTGAAGTCCAATGACGGTGTCTTGTCAGTTGATGAGTTTAAAATGAAAGCTGGTAATGACGGTGATGATCCTGAAATACTTGCTGAAGTATTGAACGGCATTAAGGATTCAGATCTTTTTACGCTTTGTTCCAACAGCTTTGACCGTACCATGTATGATTTCAGATTCGGTAACAGCACTATGGAAGCCTGCATCGATTACGGCGAGATAAAGGATTCACAAGGGAAGGTCTGTGACATTATCTGTGAGATGGAACTGGAATTAAAAGACGGTAGTCTTGAAGATCTGGAAGCTTCTAAAGTGTTCATCATGTCAAAGACAGATGCGGTTCCTTTTGATCTGAGCAAGTTTAAAAGGACACTCGATGCTTCGCGAAGCGGAGGTAATGTATGAGCAATAACGTTTTTGACTGCATTATCATCGGAGCCGGGGCATCCGGTCTGTTTGCCGCTTCAGTGCTAACGAAGATTACTTCCGGTAAGACAAAGATCCTGTTAATTGACGGTAATGGCAGATGCGGAAAAAAGCTTGCTTTGACCGGAAGCGGAAGATGCAATCTTTCCAACAGGAACGCGTCTGTTGATAAATATCACACCGACAGTCCCGAAGTGCTAAAAAAGTGCCTTGATTCATTTGATTATAAAGAAGCTGTCGGTTTCTTTGAGGATACTCTGGGTGTTGCGACGGTATGTGATGACGGCCTTTACTATCCGGCAACTTACAGGGCTGCTACGGTCATTGATTCTTTGAGGTTCTATCTTGATGAATCCGGCTGTGAATTCAGTTTCGGCTCCAAGTGCGCTAAGATCTTTGAAAAGGACGGATCTTTTGATGTCATCCTGGAAAACGGCGATAGATTTACAGCAAAGAATCTGATCATCGCAACCGGAGGATGCACTTATCCTTCAACGGGTTCGACAGGTTCCGTAAAGACGCTCTTGAAGGAAATTGTTGATACAGAGGATCTTGTCGGCTTTAAGCCTGCACTTACTTCACTTAATAGTAAGATGCCCGGTATTAAGGCTCTTGCAGGAATCAGGTGCAGGGGAACGGTTGAGCTTACTGACGGCAGATCTGTTATTGATTCATCCGAAGGTGAAGTGATCTTCTCCAAAGAAGGCGGAATCTCAGGTATCTGCGTAATGGATATTTCCGGCAAGGCAGCAGCAATGCTTGATAAGGGCATTAAGCCGTCGGTTACAGTTAATCTTCTTGGATTGAGTGAATCCGTGTTGCACAAGATGTTTGAAGACAGACGTGCAAAGTTTGGAGAAAGAAGCATCACAGGAGCTCTTACGGGTCTCATGCCACGCGTTCTTTGTGAATTCGTCTGCAGGTATGCTAGTTTAGAACCTTCTTCCATGATGAGCGATCTGAGTGATAAAGAGATCAATGCCCTCGCAGCTTCGGTTTGTGCATTGAAGATCTCTGTTGACGGATATGGCGGAACTGATAAGGCACAGGTGTCCTCAGGCGGTGTAAAGCTCGCTTCGATGAAAGAAACCATGCAGTATAAGTCCCATAAAGGCCTCTACATAATCGGTGAGGCATTGAACGTTGACGGCAGATGCGGAGGATATAATCTCCAGTGGGCATGGTCATCGGCTGCCGCTGCTGCGAAAGGGGTTGCTGCTGATGTTTGAGATTGCATTTGAACCCAGGATCGGCGGTCAGGCAATCCCGGATTCCGTAAGGATAATGGAAGCCGGACTCAAGTCATCTGACAAGAAACTGATAAAAGCCTGTAAAGCTTGCAAGAACGGTGATTTGAGGCTTGTTATCGAAAAGCGTTTCATTGACGCGAGAAGAAACAGACTCAAGATCGTTTACAGGTTTGACTTTGTAGACGATGAGACGATAACAAGAAAACAGGATGAGCTTAAAGAACTTGCCTTCCCACATAAGGAATTCTTCGTTGAGCACGAAGGTGAGTTCGCAAGGCCCGTGGTTGTGGGAACAGGTCCTGCGGGACTTTTTGCTGCCTTGATACTTGCAAAATACGGTCTCAGACCGATTGTTATCGAGCGCGGACCTGAGATGTCACAGAGAATCGAAGACTGTGATAACTACATGAACGGAAAAGCTAAACTTAAGCTGAATTCCAATATCCAGTTCGGAGAGGGCGGAGCAGGAACATTCTCTGACGGAAAGCTTTATTCTGGCGTCACATCAGGCCTTAAGGCTTTTGTTAACCAGATGCTCGTCCTTCACGGCGCCCCTAAAGATATCCTTTACGATGCCCATCCTCATGTGGGAACAGACAAGATCAGAAATATCGTCGTAAACGTGAGGAAAGACATAATCTCACTTGGCGGTGAAGTACTTTTTAATACGCTTTTCCAGGGTTACCGGAAAGGGAAGAACGGACTTGAATCCATTACCGTTCAGGATATGAACGGATCACGCGAGATCAAGTGCTCATCACTGATCCTTGCGATAGGTCATGCGGGAAGAGATACTTTTAAGGCATTAGAGCGTCTTGGAATAGCAATGGAACCCAAGCCTTTCTCGGTCGGTGTGCGTATCGAGCATTTAAGAGAAGACATCGACATGGCACAGTACGGGATAGACACAACAACGACGCCCGATCTTATGGCGGCAAACTATAAGCTTGCCTGTGACACAAAGACCGGCAGAAGGCTCTACACATTCTGTATGTGCCCCGGCGGTACTGTTGTTCCTTCGCAGACACAGGAGGGAACTGTTTGCACCAATGGAATGAGCGTCAGGTTAAGAGATGATGCCAATTCAAACAGTGCCATTCTTGTTCCGGTCGACGTCAACGATTACGGCTTAGGTACTTTAGACGGTATGTATTATCAGGAAGAACTTGAGAAAAAAGCTTTTGCTGCAGGCGGAAGCGATGGTTCTGCACCTGCAATCAGATATGAAGACCTGGTAAATGATAAAGTCACGGACAAGTTCGGAAAAGTTGTCCCTTCATATAAACCGGGAATCAGACCGGCTGATTTCAAGGAGATTTTCCCTGAAGTGATCCTGGATACGCTTAAAGACGGCGTGGCCGAGATGGGAAAGAAAATCAAGGGCTTTGACTGTGCGGACGCCGTTCTCACGGCTGTTGAGACTAGAAGTTCGTCTCCCGTAAGGATTTTAAGGGACAGAGAGACCTATCAGAGCGTAAATGTACCCGGAATCTTCCCGTGCGGCGAAGGTGCGGGCTATGCAGGCGGAATAATGTCTTCGGCAATTGACGGGATAAACTGTGCCAATGCATTGGCGTCTGCTTTGATAAACGGAAGCAAACGGATATAATTAACTATCACGAATATAATTACCGGAGGAAATATATATGGAAAACGAAAAGAACACGGCTGTCGTAACCGTCCTGGGCAAGGACAGGGTAGGCATCATTGCCGGAATCTCAACTCTGCTTTTGGAATACGGCATCAATATCAATGATATATCTCAGACCATCCTTGATGACATCTTTACTATGGTCATGCTTGTTGACCTGAAGGACCTTCAGATCGAGAATTCTGATATTTCCGAGAAACTCGCTAAGCTTGGTGAGGAACTCGGCGTGCAGATCACCATCCAGCACACCGGACTTTTCAATGCAATGCATAAAATCTGATCTTTGAAAGAGATACATTCTTATGATTAACGAATACGAGATAATTGAAACGATGCAGATGTTCAATAAAGAACATCTCGACATCAGGACCATCACGATGGGCATCTCTCTGATGGACTGCGCTGCCGCAACGGTAGAAGAGTCCTGCAACAGGATCTACGACAAGATCTGCCGTTATGCTGGAAATCTTGTTTCCGTCGGTGAGCAGATAAGCAAGAAGTACGGAATCCCGATCATCCATAAGAGAATATCCGTAACACCCATCTCTATCGTAGCCGCTGCCTGCGGTGCAAAGGATTACACTCCTTTTGCCAAGACTCTCGATAAGGCTGCCAAGACCTGCGGCGTTAACTTCGTCGGCGGTTTCTCGGCTCTTGTCCAGAAAGGATATACGAATTCTGACAAGATCCTCATCAATTCAATTCCGGAGGCGCTTGCTTCTACTGAATTCGTTTGCTCCAGCATCAATCTCGCTTCCACGAGAACCGGTATCAACATGGATGCCGTACGTGATATGGGTGTGATTATCAAGAAGACTGCTGATGCAACCGCTGACAGGAATGCCATCGGATGCGCCAAGCTCGTTGTTTTCGCTAACGCTCCTGAAGATAACCCGTTCATGGCCGGAGCTTTCCTTGGCCCCGGCGAGCCTGAATGCGTGATCAATGTCGGTATTTCAGGTCCCGGTGTTGTTAAGCATGCTCTTGAAGGCGTTAAGGGAAGAGACCTCGGCGTTGTCGCCGAAACCATCAAGAAAGCTGCATTCAAGATCACCAGAGTTGGTGAACTTGTTGCAAGAGAAGCCTCCGAGAGACTCGGTGTTCCTTTCGGCATCATCGATCTTTCACTTGCTCCGACCCCGGCAGTCGGCGACTCAGTCGCAAGACTTCTCGAGGAATTCGGACTTGAGACATGCGGAACATGGGGAACCACTGCAGCTCTTGCCATGCTCAACGATGCCGTAAAGAAGGGCGGAATCATGGCATCTTCTTATGTCGGCGGTCTTTCCGGCGCATTCATTCCCGTATCTGAGGATGAGGGCATGATCGCTGCTGCATTGAGCGGTGAGCTTAAGCTCGAAAAGCTTGAGGCCATGACATGCGTCTGCTCTGTAGGTCTCGACATGATCGCTATCCCCGGTGATACGACAGCTGAGACCATTTCAGGCATCATCGCTGACGAGATGGCTCTCGGTACGTTCAATAACAAGACAACTGCCGTAAGGCTCATTCCGGTACCCGGAAAGGGCGTTGGCGACAGCGTAGAATTCGGCGGACTTCTTGGAACGGCACCCATCATGCCTGTTAACAAGACATCATGTGCCGACTTCATTCACAGAGGCGGCAGGATCCCTGCGCCCATACATTCCATGCGCAACTAAGGTTAATTATGTGGTACGAAGAATCAGTTTTTTATCAGATATATCCTCTCGGTTTTTGCGGGGCACCTTTTGATAACGACGGCATACTGAATCACAGGATACTTAAGGTTTTGGATTGGATCCCGCACATGAAGAAACTCGGGATCAATGCCATTTATTTCTCGCCGGTATTCGAATCTGACACTCACGGTTACAATACCCGTGATTACGGTCTTATCGATACCAGGCTCGGAACCAATGATGATTTCAAGAAAGTCGTCGATGCTCTCCATAAGGAAGACATCAAAATCGTTCTTGACGGTGTCTTCAACCATGTCGGAAGAGGTTTCTGGGCTTTCAGGGACGTTCAGGAAAAGAAATGGGATTCCCCGTACAAAGACTGGTTTCACCTTTCGTTTGACGGCAATTCCAATTACAACGACGGTTTCTGGTATGAAGGCTGGGAAGGCAACTATGACCTTGTTAAGCTGAATCTCAGAAATCCTGCTGTCATTGACCATTTGCTCGATAAGGTCGGTTACTGGATAGACTTTTTCGATATTGACGGCCTCCGTCTCGATGTTGCTTACTGCCTCGACAGGGATTTCCTTGGAAGATTAAGGCAGTTTACGGATTCTAAGAAACAGGACTTTTTCCTTTTGGGTGAGGTCCTACACGGTGAATACGGAAGAATGCTCAATGAAATGCATATTCATTCATTGACTAATTACCAGTGCTACAAAGGCCTTTATTCCGCATTCAATTCCTGCAACATGTTCGAGATCATGCATTCCCTCATGAGGCTGTTCGGACCTGAGGACTGGACGGTTGCAAGGGGAGCGCATCTGCTTTCGTTTGCGGACAATCATGACGTAACAAGGATCGCTTCGATCCTCAACGATCCGAAGAAACTTCCTTTGGTTTATACAATGGTTTTCACCATGCCGGGAATCCCTTGCGTTTATTACGGCTCCGAGTGGGGAACAAAGGCACGCAAAGAAGAAGGGGATCCCGCGCTCCGCGTAAGCTTTGATGAACCTTCATGGAATGAACTGACTGATCACATCGCAAAACTTGCTGAAGCGAAAAAGAACAGCCGCGCGCTTAATTACGGCGGCCTCCGTTCCATTGTTCTTACGAACCAGCAGTGTATCTTTGAGAGAAACAGCGGTGACCAGAGAGTCCTCGTAGCGATCAACATGGATTCAAATCCGTATACTGCGCATTTTGACGCAGGCTGCGGTCAGGCTGTTGATCTTCTTACCGGAAAGATCCATGATTTCGGCGGCGGCTCGACACTTGAGCCGTATTCATCCGAAATCTGGCTTATGGAACGCTGATCTAAAGATCAGATGCTTTCGAGATAGCGTTTTACGGTCTCGGGAGCAGGTCCTCCGATAAGTGAACGTCCCTCAACGCATGTCTTAAGAGAGATTGCGTCAAATACGTCATCTTCGAACGCCGGCGAGAATTCCTTTAAAGTCTCAAGCGGAAGCTTTTCGAGTGAAGTATTGTTCTCGATGCAGTAATGAACGAGCTTTCCTGAGATGGCATGAGTCTCTCTGAAGGGAAGACCTTTCTTTACAAGGTAATCAGCGAGGTCAGTCGCATTGGTGAAGCCTTCGAGCGCCGCAGATTCCATCTTGTCTTTTCTGATGGTCATTGTGCTCATCATGCCCGTGAAAGAAGGGAGAACGCCCTTAATCGTGTCGATTGCATCGAAAAGAGCCTCCTGAACTTCCTGCATGTCCTTGTTATAGGTGAGGGGAAGACCTTTCATCATGACGAGAAGTGCCACGAGATCTCCGTAGACTCTGCCTGTCTTTCCTCTGGTAAGCTCTGCAACGTCAGGGTTCTTCTTCTGAGGCATCATTGAAGATCCCGTGGAATAAGCATCGTCAAGCTCATAGAACTTGAATTCCTGTGAACTGTAGAGGATGATCTCTTCGCTCATCCTTGAAAGGTGGGTCATGAAGATGGAAATCGCGGAAACGAATTCGATCGCGAAATCTCTGTCTGCAACGCCATCAAGCGAATTGAGAGTTACACCGCCCATGTTAAGAGAAGAAGCGACAGCTTCACGGTCGAGATCATACGTTGTACCTGCCAGAGCGCCGGAACCGAGAGGGGAGATGTCTGCCCTTGAAGCGGCCTGCTCAAGACGTGCTTTGTCACGTCTGAACATTTCGATGTATGCGGAAAGGTAGTGAGCATATGTAATGGGCTGTGCTCTCTGAAGGTGCGTGTATCCGGGCATGAATGTCGTAAGGTTGGAAAGAGCCATTTCCTTGAGAGTAAGGATGAGCTTGTCCAGACCTTCCACGATCTCTTTGGATTCATCGATGAGATAAAGACGCTGGTCCAATGCAACCTGATCGTTTCTGGAACGTCCCGTATGAAGACGCTTTCCTGCGTCACCGATGCGGTTGGTAAGCTCTTCTTCGATGAACATATGGATGTCTTCGGCATCTGAATCGAAAGTGAGCTTGCCTGATTCAATATCTGCCTCGATCGAAAGAAGACCGGTCCTTATGTCATCGGCATCTTTCTGTGAGATTATCCCTCTTGAGGCAAGCATGGCGGAATGCGCAATCGAACCTCTGATATCCTGCCTGTACATACGGCAGTCAAACCTGAGTGATGAATTGTAATCGTTAACATCTTTGTCTGTCGCTTTCTCGAAGCGCCCTGCCCACATTTTCTTAGCCATGGTTTGGTCTCCTTACCCTTTGTAAAACACGCTTATTATAGCAAAAATTGTGTTAATATGATTTTACTTATTAACTGTGAGGAGGTATGACATGCATAAGAGTGCAAGGTTATCCGCGTTGCTGCCTCTTACATTATTTGCGGCTCTTTTATGCGCCTGTCATGATCCTGCGCAGACTGTTAATACATCAGTTTCTTCCCAGACCGTAAGTTCACAGACGGTTACTTCTGAAATGAGCGCAACGACCGTTTCTTCGGAAACCACGTCTGATACTTCTGTGACAACCCCTACGGAAACAACGGGTGAGCTGATCCTTACAACTCCTTCGGGAACGCCTTCGACCACTCCCGAAAAGCTTAATACCGCAAAAGGCAAATTCAATTACGTTCTTAAGAACAAGTCCTGGAAGTTCGACGGTGAAATGTACTATCACAAGTATAAGGACGGAACGACCGTCTACTATGACAAGGAAGCCAAATCTTATTTCCTGATCGACAGCAAGGGACAGGGCTGGTATTACGATCCTGATCTTAATGATTTCGTCAAAGACGAATAAAGCCTGCTGATAATAGAATGAAAAAGGGCTGCAGTGATGCAGCCCTTCTTATTTCAGTTTGAATGGAAATCAGAGAAGTCCGTTCTTCTTCTTCATTGCTGCATTGACTTTCATGGGGAGACCGAAGCAGTTGATGAATCCGCCTGCGTCAGCCTGGTTGTATACGTCATCAGCCTCGAAAGTAGCGATCTCAGGATCGTAGAGAGAATAAGGAGACTTTGTTCCTGCAGGTGTGCAGTTGCCCTTATAGAGCTTCATCTTAACTTCACCTGTAACAGTCTTCTCGGTGTCGTCTACGAATGCTGAGAGAGCTTCTCTGAGAGGGTGGAACCACTGACCGTAGTAAACGAGCTCTGAGAACTTCTGGGATACGAGATCCTTGTAGTGGAGAGTGTCGCGCTCGATCGTGAGGAGCTCGAGTTCCCTGTGAGCAGCGAAAAGAAGTGTTCCGCCGGGAGTCTCGTAAACGCCTCTGGACTTCATGCCTACAAGACGGTTCTCAACGATGTCTGCGATGCCTACGCCGTTAGCGCCGGCAACCTTGTTGCAGTACTTGAGAAGGTCAGCAGGAGAGAGCTTTTGTCCGTCAACTTCAACGGGGATACCCTTCTCGAACTTGATTGTTACATAAGTAGGAGTATCAGGTGCCTTCTCAGGTGAGACCATGAGCTCAAGGATCTTGTCGAGGTTAGGCTCGTTTGCGGGATCCTCGAGATCCATACCCTCGTGAGAGAGGTGCCAGAGGTTCTCGTCCTTGGAGTAGTTGTTCTCCTTGGTAACGGGAACTTCGATGCCGTGAGCAGCTGCGTAGTCGATCTCTTCATCACGTGACTTGATATCCCAGATTCTCCAGGGAGCGAGGATCTTCATCTCAGGAGCAAGAGCCTTGATAGAAAGCTCGAATCTTACCTGGTCATTGCCCTTACCGGTGCAGCCGTGAACGATCGTCGTGCAGCCTTCCTTGCGTGCAACCTCAACGAAGTGCTTAGCAATGAGAGGACGTGCCATGGAAGTGCCAAGGAGGTACTTGCCCTCGTAAACTGCGTTAGCCTTGAGTGTAGGATAGACGAAATCTGTAACGAACTCATCTTCGATGTTCTCAACGTAGCACTTTGTAGCGCCGCACTTGAGAGCCTTTGCCTTGAGGTAGTCGTTATCTACGCCTACGCCGACTTCACCGCAGTAAGCGATGACTTCGCAGTCATAGTGCTCAAGGAGCCAGGGAATGATGATCGATGTGTCCAAACCGCCGGAATAAGCCAGCAAGAACTTTTCTTTTGCCATAAGGCACCTCCAAATATTGAATATTTATGCAAGCCGATGTATAAATTGCCAACATATTACTCTTTGTTAATCGCCGAGTCAATAGGGATTATTGTAAAGTGAGCCCCTAAATAAAACAAGCAAATATATTATAATAATTTTTGTGCATGTTTTTGGACCGCGCGTTTTGTAAATGACGTTCTTTTTGGTTACAATTTCATTGGATATTATTCCTTAATCATAAAGCGGAGATTTTCAGATGGCATACCCTTTGATGGAGCATCCGTCAGGAGACGAGTTTTTCTTTGACGGCGCTTTTTATAATGTCTGCTCGGATAAGGCTGAGGAGCTTTCCAAGCCGACCGATGACAGGACATATTACGAAACGGTAAGGATCAAGAGGGGAGTGCTTCTTTTCTTAGAAGATCATCTGGACAGGCTCGAGAAGTCCGTAATGGGTCTGGAGGCTTTCCCTGTTGATAAAGCCGACATTTCCGCTAAGGCTTATGCCTACTTAAAAGAACTCTGCTTCACGGAAGACGGCAATATCCGTATCGTACTTACTAAAGAACATCTTCTTATTCATCTTGTTGACGTTAATGTACCCGATAAGGCTCTTTTCGAGACCGGCATCAACACGAGTCTTTTTGCTTGGGAGCGCCAGACCCCCAATCTCAAGATATTCAGGGGCGATTATAAGAACGCCGTAAATCTCAAGTTCAAGACTGAGAATGCTCACGGCAAGCCTTTTGAACTGGTACTTGCCGATAATTCCGGAAAGCTTTATGAGGGTTCGATGTCCAATCTTTTCGTCATCATGAACGGCAAGGTGTATTCGGCTCCTGATGACAAGATACTTATCGGCATCACAAGAAGGCGCGTCATAGAAGCGCTCAAGAGATCCGGTCTTGAACTTCAGACCGGAATGTTCACCATGGATGAATTGGTTAAGGGCAATGCGGCCATCTTTGTAAGCAGCACGCCTTTTGACATACTCCCGGTCACGTATATCGATGACCATACTTTTGATTCCGTAAACGATCCGCTCCTTAACATGATCTCCAAAGCTTATGCGGGTTATACGGAAGAATACATTGCTTCACATTTGGAGGTGATATAAATGGAAACAAAGAAGGGAAAGGTATCGGTAACAACCGAAAACATTTTTCCGGTAATCAGACAGTGGCTCTACGAGGATAAGGATATCTTCGTAAGAGAATTGGTATCCAACTGCGCGGATGCCATCTCAAAGCACAGAAGGCTCGCTGAACTCGGCAAGGCCGAAGCGGGCGCAGATCCCAAGGCTGATTACTCCATAAAGATCATTTACGATGACGACGCCAAGACGATCGCATTCTGCGACGACGGTATCGGAATGACCCAGGAGGAAGTAGAGAAGTACATCAACCAGATCGCATTCTCCGGCGCTCTCGATTTCGTTACTAAATATCAGGAAGAATCAACAGATAAGTCCGGCATCATCGGACATTTCGGTCTCGGTTTTTATTCCGCATTCATGGTGGCCGATGAAGTTACGATCGAGACCAAGAGCTTTGTAGAAGGCTCTGAGGCAGTCACATGGAAGAGCGAAGACGGTATGGATTATGAGATCACCGCTTCGGATAAGAAGGACAGGGGAACGGTTATCACATTGAAGCTCTCCGAGGATGCCGTTAAGATCTTCGATTCCGCCACGATCCGCATGACACTCCGCAAATACTGCTACTTTGCTCCTGCAGATATCTATTTCATCGATACAAAGGCTGATAGGCTCCATGAGGAAGCTGAAGCCAAGCGTAAGAAGGAAGCAGAGGAGAAGGGCGAAGAATATAAGGAAGAACCTGTTAAGAATCTTCCTGTCAACAATAAGAGCCCTCTTTGGACCAAAAAGCCATCCGAGTGCACCGAGGATGAGTATAAGTCCTTCTATCACAGCGTATTCAACGACGGCAGGGATCCTTTGTTCTGGATCCATCTCAACATGGATTATCCTTTCACTCTTCAGGGAATCCTTTATTTCCCAAAGACTGACAACGTTTATCAGTCTCTTGAAGGAAGGATCAAGATCTACAATCACCAGATCTTTGTCGCTGACAACATAGAAGAAATCATTCCTGATTTCCTCTTCCTGCTCCAGGGATGCCTTGACTGCTCTGATCTGCCGCTCAACGTTTCACGTTCCGCTTTGCAGCAGGATGAATATGTAAAGAAGCTTTCGGGACACATCATCAAGAAAGTTTCCGACAAGCTTAACGAACTTTTCAAGAAGCAGCGTGAGGATTACGAGAAGTACTGGTCCGACATTTCCATCTTCGTTAAGTACGGCATGATGAAGGAAGAGAAGTTCTACGAGAAGGTTGAGGACATCTGCCTTTACAAGACCGTTGACGGTAAGTTTAAGACTCTCGCTGAGCTCACTGAGGGCGATCACAAGGTCATCAGATACACGACCGATCCCAAGGCTCAGGCTGCTTATGTTGAGATGAGCAGGAAAGACGGTTTCGATGTTGTCGTGATGAACGAAGAGATCGACAACAACTTCATGTCTTTCCATGAATATAAAAAACCCGAAAACAGATTCCAGAGAGTCGATTCCGAACTTTCCGGCAAAGAGTCCGACGAGGAGACGAGGAACAAACTTAAAGATTTCTTCAGAGGCGCTTTGGGCAACGACAAGCTCAACGTTTTCGCCCAGCAGATGGGTGCTGATTCAATGCCTGCATTGATCAGAGAGGCTGAGCATAACCGCCGTATGAAGGAAATGCGCTCTCAGTATGAGAGAATGATGGCAATGAACAACATGACTCCCGAAGAGATGGCTGACATGTTCCCTGATACCGAGGAACTGGTCATCAATACGGACAGCCCGCTTATCACAAAACTTGAGGCTCTCGAGTCACTTGGTACAAAGAAGGAAGAAGCTGACCGCCTAGCGCGTCATATCTACGATCAGGCTAAGCTTGCTCACGGTTCTTTAGACAGCGAAGGACTTGAGCGCTTCCTTAAGTACAATACAGAACTGCTTGCAAAAAGTGCCGATAACATTTAATAAAGGAGAATTCCAATGAACGAGAACGACGTCAGAAGAGTCCTGTCAGAGAAAAAAGAAGGTTATAACGTTGAAGCGGGCGGAATCCTGCACGACGTAAAGTTTGATCTTGAATGCTCAGGCGTTACGAGTGTCCGCGTCATCAACCGTTATGACGTATCCGGAATCACTGATGAAGAGTATGAGAAGGCTAAAACGGTCGTTTTCAGCGAACCTCCTGTTGATACCGTTTCGGATGAGACTGTAGATCTTTCCGGTGCCGCATATGTTCTCATTATCGAGTCACTTCCCGGCCAGTACGACCAGAGGGCAGACTCTGCAGCTCAGTGCATCCAGTTCCTTACCCAAAAGGAGAGACCTCTTGTTAAATGCGCAAGGATCGTAGCTTTCTACGGCACTGTTTCAGAAGATGATAAAGAGAAGATCAAGGGATATCTCATCAACCCCGTTGAGGCAAGGGAAGCTTCAGCTAAGAAGCCAGAGACTCTCGTAGACAGATATGACATCCCTACGACCGTAAAGACGATCAACGGCTTTACAACGATGGATGAAACGGAACTCAAGGCACTGAGGGACGGCATGGGACTTGCCATGAGCTTTGAAGACGTCAAGTTCGTTCAGGATTTCTTCAAGGAGCAGGGAAGAGAACCCACAGTTACCGAGATCAGGGTACTTGATACATATTGGTCGGATCACTGCCGTCATACAACATTCCTTACACAGCTCACAGACGTTAAATTCGACGGTGACGATGAGCTTACGGAAGAGATCAAAAAGACATACGCTGATTATCTTTCAAACCGTGAGGAGGTGTATGGCGAGAGAATATCCAAGAAGCCTGTCTGCCTCATGGATCTTGCAACACTCGCTGCTAAGAAACTTAAGAAAGACGGAAAGCTTGCTGACCTTGACGAGTCCGAAGAGATCAATGCGTGCTCCATCAAAGTGAAGATCGAAGTCGACGGCAAGGAAGAAGACTACATCTTCATGTTCAAGAACGAGACACATAACCATCCTACGGAGATCGAGCCTTTCGGCGGTGCCGCTACATGCTTGGGCGGAGCCATCAGAGATCCGCTTTCCGGAAGATCTTATGTATATCAGGCAATGCGTGTTACAGGTGCGGGTGACCCGACGGTACCCGTATCACTTACACTCAAGGGTAAGCTCTCACAGAAAAAGCTTGTCAGAACAGCCGCCGCAGGTTATTCCTCATATGGTAACCAGATAGGTCTTGCAACAGGTCAGGTTGATGAGCTCTATCACCCCGGTTATGTTGCTAAACGTATGGAGATCGGTGCCGTCGTAGGTGCTGCTCCCGCTTACAATATCGTACGTGAGCGCCCCGCTGCAGGCGACATCGTAGTTCTCCTCGGCGGAAGAACCGGCCGTGACGGTATCGGCGGTGCTACAGGTTCATCCAAGGCTCACGATACAAAGTCTGTCATCACATGCGGTTCTGAGGTCCAGAAGGGTAATCCTCCGACTGAAAGAAAGCTTCAGAGACTCTTCAGATATCCGGAAGTCACAAGACTCATTATCAGATGTAACGATTTCGGTGCAGGCGGTGTCTCCGTTGCCATCGGTGAGCTTGCTGCAGGTCTTAGGATCAATCTTGATGCCGTTCCCAAGAAGTATGAGGGCCTTGACGGTACTGAGATCGCCATTTCCGAGTCTCAGGAGAGAATGGCTGTCGTCGTTCATCCCGCTGACCTTGATAAGTTCATGGCTGCCGCTGAGAAGGAAAACCTTGAGGCTACAGTAGTTGCCGAGGTTACCGAAGAACCTTCCATGAAGATGATCTGGAACGGCAACACGATCGTTGACCTGCCGCGTTCTTTCATCGATACAAACGGTGCAAGCCAGTTTACCGAAGCAGTCGTTAAGCCTTCTGAGGGTGAGGTTTATCTCGATAAGAAGGCTGACGGCGTAGTTGACGGAGATTTCGCAAAGTCTCTCAAAGCAACTCTTAATTCACTTGACGGCTGCTCACGTAAGGGCCTTATCCAGAGATTCGACTCTTCGATCGGTGCTGCCACAGTCCTCATGCCTTACGGCGGAAAGATGCAGGATTCACCTGAGGAAGGTATGGCATGCAAGATCCCGCTCGATAAGGGTTATACAAAAGACTGCTCCGTAATGGCTTATGGCTTTGATCCTTATTTCACTGAGTGGAGCCCGTTTGCAGGTTCATATCACGCAGTTGTAGAGAGTTTGCTCAAGCTCCTCGCTATGGGCTGCGATCCTTCAAAGGCAAGACTCACATTCCAGGAATATTTCGAGAGAATGGGTGAGCCTTCAACATGGGGCAAGCCGCTTTCAGCGCTCCTCGGTGCTTACAGGGCACAGCTCGATTACGGTACTGCTGCCATCGGCGGTAAGGACTCCATGAGCGGAACATTCAACGACATCCACGTTCCTCCGACGCTCGTAAGCTTTGCAGTAGGAATGTCAAAGTCTGATAAGATCATCTCCGCAACGCTCAAGAGCGCAGGTCAGAGACTCTACATGCTCTCATGCGCAAGAAACGGCATGGGCTTCTACAAGAAAGATCATGTCTTAAGAGTATTCAAGTCCGTTAAGGAGCTCCAGGACAGAGGACAGGTACAGAATGCTGCCGTCGTTAAGTCTGCAGGTCTTGCATCAAGAGTCGCTGCAATGTGCTTCGGTAACGAGCTTGGTTTCGAGTTCTCCGACAAGCTCACGTTCGATGATCTCTTCTCAAGAAAGATGGGTACGATCATCGTAGCCATTCCTAACGATTCCAACGCTATCGACAAAGTCGAGATGGCTGGCGGTAAGTTCGTCGGTATCACCAACGATTCCGGCAAGTTCAGCTGGAACGGCGCTTCTCTTGATTTCGCTGATGCACTTGAAGCTTATGAAGGAAAGCTCGAAAGGATCTTCCCGACAAAGGCTGCTGATGCTCAGATGCCTCTTGAGATCAAGGAATTCACGACAGATAAGACATTCAAGGCTGCTCCCGGTATTCTCAAGGGTGCCAAGCCGAAGGTCGTTATTCCCGTATTCCCGGGTACAAACTGCGAGATCGATTCTGCAAGAGCTTTCGAGAGAGCAGGCGCAGAGGCTGAGGTTTTCGTTATCAGGAACAGAAACCAGAACGACATCAACGAGTCATTCGCTGAGCTCGCAGCAAAGATTAAACAGGCTAACATCGTAATGATCCCCGGCGGTTTCTCCGCAGGTGACGAACCTGAAGGATCAGGCAAGTTCATTACCGCTTCATTCAGGAACAGCGCTCTTGCTGATTCTGTCACTGACCTCCTCCAGAACAGGGACGGTCTCATGCTCGGTATCTGCAACGGATTCCAGGCTTTGATCAAGCTGGGTCTTGTACCTTTTGGTGAGATCAAGGATCTTACAGCTGATTCTCCGACGCTGACATTCAACAATATCGGCCGTCACCAGAACAAGTATGTCGCTACCAAGATCATGAGCAACAACAGCCCCTGGCTTGCAGGCGTAAAGACCGGTGAGATCTATGAGATCCCGGTCTCTCACGGTGAAGGTAAGATCGCATGCAGCACCGAGCTCGTTGAAAAGCTCGCAAAGAACGGTCAGATCGCAACATGTTACGTTGACTACAACGGCGTTGCCGCTAAGGATACACAGTTCAATCCTAACGGCTCTGTCTGCGCGATCGAAGGTATCCTTTCACCTGACGGAAGGGTATTCGGTAAGATGGGACACTCAGAAAGATACGATATCGATCTGTGCTCCAACATCCCGGGCCCTAAGGATCAGAAACTCTTTGAATCAGGTGTTAAGTACTTCCTCTGATGAACAGGGAAAAAGTCTTACAGATAATTAAGGAAAACAATATTCTGCCTGAAGCCGGCTTCGGGCAGAATTTCCTTTGTGATGACCAGATTATCGAAGGCATTATCGAAGCTGCTGGTATCAAACCAGGTGATACGGTTCTTGAGATCGGTCCCGGTATCGGTGCGCTTACCGAAAAACTGTCCGGAATGGATATAGATCTTAAATGCGTTGAGATCGACAAAAGGCTCGTAAGTTATCTGAGAAGTACTTATCCCGACATAGAGATAATCGATTCGGATTTCCTTAAACTTAAGGATTACGGAGCCGAAAAGGTCGACGTTGTTATCTCCAATCTGCCGTATTACATCATGACCGACATCATGATGAAGGTCTTTGAAGAAGCAGTAAACGCAAGAACGATCGTCTTTATGGTTGAAGAAGCAGCTTTAGACCGTATATTATGCGAATCTTCCACCAAGAGTTACGGCCCTTTGGCAGTAGTGTCAGAGCTCTACGGTGCTATACAGGTCGTATCCAAAGTTCCCGGTACAAGCTTTGTTCCACAGCCCAGGACGACATCTGCGGTAATCAGCTTCAGATGCAGCGATAACAGGCCTGACAAAGAACTCATAGCTTTTATCAAGAAGTGTTTTATGCAGAGAAGAAAGACTCTGGCAAACAACCTTAAAGGCTGTGACAAGGAAAAGCTTGATAATTGGGTCAAAGAGAACTTCATTACGGAAAGTATCAGGGCAGAGGCATTGGAGCCTTGTGACTTCAGAGCGCTTTATAATGCTTTAAAATAAAATGTTATAATATATTGTTAAGACCAGCATAACGCAATTAGAGGAATAATCTTATGAGAAAATCTAACTCGAGCATCCTTGGTAAGTATTCTGACGGTTCCTACAAGAAGAAGGGGACCAAAGATTCAGGCCTTGTCGAATACAGGCAGCTTTATAAGGGCGAGATTAAAGCAAAGACTGTTACCGAGAAGAAAGTCCAGACGCTCGAGGATAAGATCGCTGCGCGTGATTACCGCGCAAACGATGATAAGAAGAAGGATGAGGAGAGTGCCCAGATAACGATCGGCGGCGTTTCTTACATCGTAAGAAGTGAGGACGCATCTCCCGACAGGATCCGCAAGGTTGGTGACCTCGCAGATGAGATCTATAAGGAAACACGCGAAAACAATCCTTACATAGCTTCTTTGAAGACAGCCGTAATGTCACTCTTTGAGGCTTGCGACAGGCTCATTACGTTAAGAGCAGAGAACAATGCACTCAAGACAGAACTGATGTATTACAAACAGAAGGATAAGCTTGCCGAGGAAAATGATAAGAACAAGCCCGAGCCCACGCCCATGGAGAAGCTTGCCAGTTCATCATCAAACATCGGTAAGAGCATTTTATTTTCGCACATAAAAGACAATGAGAAAAAAGATTGAATTATTGGCCCCGGCCGGAAACCTTGAGATACTCAAGGCAGCGGTCGACATGGGGGCTGATGCCGTATACTGCGGTCTTGGACGTTTCAACGCCAGAATAAACGCAGACAACCTCGATCTGTACGGTCTTGAAGAAGGCCTTGATTATGCGCACCTTCGTTCATCGAAGGTGTATCTTACTGTCAATACTCTGATGAATGATATGGAATTCGATGAATTCCTGCCTGACATCGAAAAGGCTGTAAAAGCCGGTGTTGACGGTCTCATAATCGCGGACGCCGCTGTAATGATAAAGCTTGCAAAAGCTTTCCCTGACGTGCTCATAAATGCGAGCACTCAGATGAACGTCTTTTCGGAAGATGAGTTTTACAATCTTTCAAAGCTCGGTGTAAACCGTGTTGTACTTCCGAGAGAACTTACCATGGATGAGATCGCTTCGAGAACAGCGAAGGCGGCAAAGTACGGGATGGATACTGAAGTGTTTGCACACGGCGCCGTATGCGTATGCGTTTCGGGCCTCTGCCTTTTCTCCGCCATGAACAAGAGCGGCACGCGTTCCGGCAACAGGGGAACATGCGCGCAGCCCTGCAGGGAAGAGTACACTCTCTTTAATGACGGTCTTAAGCTCAGAAAAGGTCATCTCCTGTCTCCAAAAGACAGAGACGTAACTGATTACATCGGAAGGCTTATCGATTCCGGAGTCGCTTCTCTCAAACTCGAGGGAAGGATGAGAGAGATAAGTTATGTCAGGTCTTGCGTTTCTGCATACAGGACCATGATCGACGCTTATTATGACGGTATCCTCGATGATCACCTCAAAAGAAGGCTCAGACAGGATCTCCTCATCAACTTCAACAGAGGCGGAAGTTATACGTCTCAGGCTCTATCAGGCAATAAGGACAGCAATCTCTTATCCGGCGAGTATCCCGGCAAATACGGTTACCATATCGGAAGAGTAATAAGAACTGACAGGGGAAGCGGAGATATCCGGATGAGCTTCGGAAGAAATCTTCCCGTTCCGTCAAAAGGTGATTATCTTTCGATCAGAAAGAGCGGCTCTTTTGAGGTGTGTTCTTTCCCGGTAGGAAAGCTGGTTGAATACCCTGATCACCTTGATGTAAAAGGACTTCATCCCGATATGTTCAGAAAGATCGAACCGGGCATGGATGTATTCCTTATGAATCATAACGAACCTGTCTCAAAGGATATGTTCAGACGCACGCCTGTTAAGATGACGCTTTCTCTTAAGGGCAGCTCGGTATCGCTCCAGAGCATTGTTGCGGAGGGCTTGTCTGCTGGAGTAAAGGCGGTTTCCGTGTTGCCTCTGCCGGCCGATTATAAAGGTTCGCCAATGGATCCCGAGAGGATCGACACGCAGCTTCATAAGACTCTTGATACTGCATTTGAGGTTACCGAAGTTAAGACTGATGGTGATTTTGAGCTTTACTGTCCCGTAAGCTTCATAAACGAGCTCAGAAGAGAGAACCTTAAACAGCTTGAAGAGAAAGTCGCAAAGCGTTTCAAGAGAAACTCTGATCTTTCGATAGAACCTATCACTAAGACTGAAGGAGATCCTGCTGGAAGGAACCTTGTGATGTTCACATATCCGACCATAAGGCTTTTCAAGGATGCGCTCAAATCCGGTGCGGACATCTACAGTTTCAGCCTCTACGATCTTTCCGTACAGTCATTGAGGAACGAGATAGTTTCTTTCCTTAAAGAAGAGGGCGCGGAACTTTGCCTCATGCTGCCTGATTTTTACCATGATAAGATGCAGAAAGTCGTAGACAATACGATAGACATCCTTAAGAAGGAACTGGGAGATAAGTTCACGGCAGTTCTTACGTCCCGGCTCTTTGACGATAAGAAAAAGTACAGCGACAGAGGACTTAAGAAATACGTTTCAGCCGCTGCAAACATTTACAGCAAGGATTCTTTGAAGGCTGCGACTGCATACTGTGACGGCATTTTCATGTCTCACGAATTATCTCCTGAAGAGATCATGCAGTGTTCAGATGTCCTTGAAGGAACAGGCACTGCGCTTATGGTGCAGGAAGAAGGCATGATCCCATGGATGCAGTCTGATTTCTGCTGCTGCGGTCAGAATGCCAAGGACTGCAATTTCTGCGAGCGTCAGAGCGTTTTCGCGCTTAATGGTGTAAGCAGTGAGGAAACAAAGTGTCTTGCTGTTCCGCACAGGGCAGACTGTTCCTGTACGATCTACGGAAATGCAAGGAATCTTTGGATAGATATGGATTATCCGGATTGTGATATAATCACTAACCGCACGATAATACCCAAGGGGGAAAGATATGGCTGAGATATTTATTGAAAAGTGCCGTGACACTGCTGTTATACCTGCATATGCCCATCCCGGCGATGCGGGCATGGATATCTATGCCGCTGCCGACGTTACAGTAGAACCCGGCAGGAGCGTACTTGTTCCCACGGGTCTTAAAATGGCCATTCCCGTCGGATATGAAGTGCAGATCAGACCCAGGAGCGGTATTTCTTTAAAGACGCCTTTGAGAGTGCCAAACGCTCCCGGAACGATCGATTCCGGTTACAGGGATGAGGTCAACGTCATTATCTATAACGCATCATATAAGGATGAATCAGAGAACGGAGAGCCGTTTACTCTGAATACCAAGGGATGCAAGCACGGAACATATAAGATCTGCTGTGGTGACCGCATTGCGCAAATGGTATTTGCCAAGGTCGAGGAATGTACTTTTAGTGAGTGTTCCGACGTATCCGCAATAGGAGAGAACAGGGGTGGAGGATTCGGTTCCAGCGGAATCTGATGCCCGATTAGGATAGCAAGATGAGATTTTCTGAAGAAGGTTTATACATCGATTATAAAAAGACGCAGAAGAGGAAAAGAAATCCTTTCGCTGTGCGTTTTGCGCTGTTGTTGAGTATCGTTGCGGGAATCATTATTGTACTTATTACGCTGACGGTATTTTCATCCAACCATCTTCTTAACATCGATAAAGTAGACGTTACCAACGTTCCATCAAACATCCTGCCTTCGTACAGCACGACCAGCTTTGAGTCAATTGACGGGCAGACAGCGCTTCAGGGATGGTTTTTCAAGACTCATAACCCGATTTCCACGATAATCGTCGTTCATGATACCGGTTCGAACAGACTTCCGTTCGGCGTAGAAATGATCGATATGATCGAGACTTGGCTTGATAACGGCTATAACGTTTTCCTTTTCGATCAAAGAAACTCGGGTACTTCAGCGGGTGATATCAGCTGTTACGGATACCTTGAGTGGCAGGACGTTTTGGGCGCGATCGCGATCGTAAGAAAGATCTCGGTTACCACGGATGTCATTCTTTTCGGGATAGGAACGGGTTGTACTTCACAGATATTGGCTTATCAGAAACTGCCGTCACCGAATATGAATGATATGGAACTTAATACGTTCAGCAGAAATATCAGAGATATCGGTTTTGACAGGTCTTACATCAAGGGAATGATATTCGACTCGCCTGCAAAGATGAGCGATGACTATATCAGACCCGTTGTTGCACAGAAAGAGATCTTCGGATTCCTTACGCAGTATTTTGTCCCTTATGCGATCAGGGTTTCTGCAGGAAGTGACAACGTAAATCTCGCTGCCGAGATATCAAGACTTCCTATGCCGGTAATGGTCATCTATGGTGGTCACGATAACTTTGTCGGAGCTGACAAGATAGACCAGATAGTAAACGAACGCTGCAGACTTAACCAGAGCCTTACAAAGAGCATCATGATCACCGGCGCAGGTTATCTGGAAGAATACGCGATCAATAAGAATCAGTACATAGATGCCGTTCAGGATTATCTCGACTCATTCTTCCTTGTAAAGGATAAGAAGATATGAAAGACGTACTGGTATTAGGAATAGAGAGTTCATGTGACGAGACTGCCTGTGCGGTAGTTAGGAACGGCCGTGAGATACTTTCTGACGTAATCGCTTCTCAGGCTGATTTCCATGAACAGTTTGGCGGCGTTGTTCCGGAACTTGCTTCCAGAATGCACGTTGATGCCGTTTATCCTGCGATAAGCAAAGCTCTTTCGGATGCTGGCTGTACTTTGGAAGATCTTGATTGTGTTGCCGTTACTTACGGCCCGGGACTTGTAGGAGCCCTGCTTGTCGGTCTTTCAGCCGCAAAGGGTCTTTGTGAAGTAACAGGATTACCTTTGGTCGGAGTACATCATTTAAAGGGCCATATAGCAGCTAATTATCTTTGCTTTCCTGAACTTGAACCGCCATTTCTCTGCCTTTGCGTAAGCGGCGGAAACACAATGATCGTGCATGTTTCAAGCTATACTGACATGGAGATATTAGGCAGAACAAGAGATGATGCCGCAGGTGAAGCCATAGACAAGATCGCAAGAGTCATCGGGCTCGGATATCCCGGAGGTCCCAAGATGGATAAAGCGGGGCAGGGGGGAGACACCACCAGATATCAGTTTGCCAAGACTCATATGACTGATACCCTTGATTTCTCTTTTTCAGGCATAAAGACGTCGGCTCTCAATCTGATAAACGGAATCAAGCAGAAGGGCGAAGAGATCGATGTCAGGGACTTTACGGCATCTTATCAGCAGAACATCGCTGATATCCTGTTGGAGAATACTTTAAAGGCGAGTGAAGCTACTGGAATTGACAAGATCTGTCTCGCAGGCGGTGTCTCGGCCAATTCATTCCTGAGGAAGACATTTGATAAAGCAGCTGCCGAAAAGGGCTTAAAGCTTTACTATCCAAACCTCAGGCTTTGTACTGACAACGGCGCCATGATTGCATCCGCCGGTTATTTCGAATATATTAATGGAGCCAGAAACGAGCTTGATCTTAATGCCAGTCCGTCTCTGCAGCTTTAATAAAAGGGAAGAAGATAATGCCTATACAGAAGGGTATCAAGATAATTGCCGAGAACAGAAAGGCCTTTCACGATTACTTTATCGACGAAAGGTTTGAGGCAGGCGTGGCTCTTTCAGGCACTGAAGTCAAAAGCCTCAGGGCAGGGAAGGTGAACCTCAAAGATTCATACTGCCAGGTCAAGGACGGCGAGATCTTCCTTATCGGTGTGCATATAAGCCCTTATGAGAACGGCAACAGATTTAATCTTGATCCGGACAGAAGCAGAAAACTCCTGATGCATAAGAGGGAAATTATCAGACTTTTCTCGAAAACCAGGGAAGACGGATTAACATTAGTGCCCACAAAGTGCTATTTTAAAGACAGTAAGGTGAAATTCGAGATCGGTTTGGCCCGCGGTAAGAAAGATTACGACAAACGTGATACAGAAGCTCAAAAGCAGGCTAAACGTGATATCGACAGAGCCATGAAGAGCCGAAATAAGCAGTAATTCGTGGTAAAATATCCGTATAAAGATATCAGGAGAGACCTAAATGCTATCAAGGCTTAAAAGAGAAAACAGGGAAGTCTCGATCAAACACGTAGTACTTACCATTATTTTCTGGGCATTGACTTTGGCATGCATTCTTTTGATATTCCTTTTATCAAATATCCCTTTAAACGAAGCTACAAGCTTTACTGACATTATTACGTATATAAGAGGAGAAGCCCCGAAAATAAGCTTTTCAATGGCAGATAACGCCGTTGTCGGCACGATTGGACATCTCTTTGAATTCGGACTTTTGACCGTTTTCTCATACATGGCTATTTCGAGCACAAACAAGATTTCGGTTAAGACATCTTATGCGGAAAGCCCTTTGAAGATCCTGAAATCCGATAATGAGATGAATATCATCTTTACGCTGTGGTTCACGATCCTCAATGCGATCTTTGATGAATATCATCAGCTTTTTATCACAGGACATACCAATGGTGTCGTTGACCTTTGCAAGGATATTATCGGCATCATCATCGTGCTTCTCATGATAAGGATCATATTCACGATATCCCTTAAGGTAAGGGGTAAGAACGAGATCCGTTACACCTGATAACAGGCATTATCCAATAAAATGAAAAGAGTTTCATTTTTAATATTGTTAACTGTATTATCCCTGACCGGCTGTTCCGGAAGTATCGGAACTAAATCAGCTACAACAACTACGGTTTCAGAACAGACAATCGGATATAAACAGATCAGCCAGGATGAAGCCAAAGAGATGATGGCCAGAGATGACGGTCATATAATCGTTGATGTAAGACGGCAGGATGAATATGACGAAGGTCACATACCGGGTGCGATTCTAATACCGAATGAAAACATCAACACAACACGTCCAAAAGAACTCAAAGATCTTGATCAGATAATTCTGGTTTATTGCCGAAGCGGCCGACGTTCAAAAGAAGCTTCAGATAAACTCGCAAAGATGGGTTATACAAAAGTATACGAATTCGGCGGGATAATCACATGGACCGGAGAGACGGTTAAAAACGCATTATGACTTCGGGAAGATATGCACGGTTTCAATTATTTCCTTATAATGCAATTCGGTATAATTACAATTTTGGTGAATTCGGAAGAGGCAAAAAAGGAGGAATCATATAATGAGTCGATTCATATAAGATCGTTTAGTCGAGTTCTACGGAATCCGATACGTAATAACCAAAACCTTTGGTCTTACAATAATCTTCGATCTTCTTTATCAGCTTTTTATCTTTCGTGTATTCCAGAAGATAAATTTCTGCACCTTGATTCGCGTATCGTTCAATGTAATTTACGAAGTATTTATGATCATCAGAATCTGCAATACCGAATTTGTTTTTATTCCAGATGATCTTTGAGAAAACAGTTTCCTGATTGATACCCGTAATAACATCATTCCATGAGCCGCCGGATTTGCAGTATGCATCCAGATATGTGTCTCCGCCGTTGATAAGCACGGTCTTACCGGTTGCGACCATGGATTTCATCATATTTGTCAAACCATTTTGAATATCTGAAGTAGGGAAGTGGTAATATACATCGCAATTATCCACAAAAAAGCCGTCTATCCCCTTCCCTACTAATTCCGGGATCATCTTTCCTATTATGAATTCCTGCCATTTCGGGTCAGAGACATTTATCCAGATTTCTTCTTCCCAATGCTCGTATTTGCCTAATTTCAGGCTTTTGTAGTCATTATAATAGCTTCTGAAGTTCTCCAGAGAGCCGATGTTTATATAGCTTAAAATCCTGTGACCCTTTGTTTTAAAGGCTTCTATCTCCTCTTTACTGAAATGCTGGGCATCGATAACTACAGTCTCATAATCTCCAAGACGTTCAAGGTTCTTTTCGACGCTCAAAAAGACTCCATACGCGTATTTAGCCGTTGATTTAGCCGTAGTTTCGGGCGTTTCTGATACTGTTGTTGTTTCTGATAGTGTAGTCGTCTCTGAAACGGTTGTAGTAATTTCACTTGAGACGTCTGTTGTAGTGCTTTCAGTTACCGTATTGGTCCTGAAACACCCTGATAATAAGGCAATGGCTGCTGTTAGTATGAATATAGGAATAAGTTTTCTCATGTTCTAATTCTACTTTTATTTCGTTTCCAAATTGAGTGCAAACTGCAGAAAAATGCCCCTGAAATGATTCAGAGGCATTTATTTTTGTGATTATCAGATCTGATTACTGGCTGATCTTATCCAAAGCCTGCTTGAGGTCTGCGATGATGTCATCGGGATCTTCCATACCAACGGAGAATCTGATGAGATCGCCGGGGATGCCTGCTTCCTTGAGCTGTTCGTCTGTAAGCTGACGGTGTGTATGTGAAGCCGGATGCAGGAGAAGTGTCTTGCAGTCGGCAACGTGTGTTGCGATGGTAGCGAACTTGAGGCTGTCCATGAACTTGATTGAAGTCTCACGACCTCCCTTTACACCGAAGCACATAACACCGCATGTTCCCTTCGGACAGTATTTCTGGGCAAGCTCATACTGTGAGTCTGTCTTAAGTCCGGGATACTTGACCCAAGCGATTCGGTCGTCGCTTGCAAGGAACTCAGCGACCTTTTGGGCATTTGCACAGTGACGTGCCATACGTACAGGAAGCGACTCGAGACCGATCTGGATGTAGTAAGCATTCTGGGGAGACTGGATGGAACCGAAGTCTCTCATGAGCTGAGCAGTAGCCTTAGTGATGTAAGCTCCCTTGCCGAACTTCTCAGCATATGTGATGCCGTGATAGGATTCGTCAGGTGTGCAAAGACCGGGGAACTTCTCCTTATGAGCCATCCAGTCGAAGTTGCCTGAATCGATGATGGCGCCGCCTACGGAAGAACCATGACCGTCAATGTACTTGGTTGTGGAGTGTGTGACGATGTCGCAGCCAAATTCGAAAGGTCTGCAGTTGACGGGTGTTGCGAACGTGTTGTCCATGATGAGCGGGATGCCGTTGTTATGGGCAAGTGTAGCGAACTTTTCGATATCGAGGATATCAACTGTAGGATTGGTGATAGTCTCGCCAAATACACACTTTGTGTTGGGACGGATGTACTTCTGGAGTTCTTCAAGAGGAAGCGTCTGATCAACGAAAGTGCACTCGATGCCCATCTTCTTAAATGTTACGCCGAAGAGGTTATATGTTCCGCCGTAAATATTGGCTGAAGCAATGAAGTGATCACCTGCCTCGCAGATGTTGAAAACTGCGAAGAAGTTTGCAGCCTGACCGGAGCACGTGAGCATTCCCGCAACGCCGCCTTCCATAGCGCAAAGCTTGCTTGCCACGTAATCATTCGTGGGGTTCTGCAGTCTTGTATAGAAATAGCCTGCTGCCTCAAGATCAAAAAGCTTGCCCATGTCTTCGGAGGTCTCATACTTCCAGGTTGTGCTCTGGTAGATAGGAACCTGACGGGGTTCGCCGTTACCGGGATTGTAACCGCCGTGGAGTGCGATCGTGTCAACTGTGCTCATGTTGATTCTCCTTCTTTTAAGATCAGGACTCGCCTGAAATGCTTATATTGCTAAACATTACCGACGGAGTAAAGAACTCACCCAATCCCGCCGGAACATTTATTATATCATTACCCACCTCAATAATCTGTTTAAGCATCTCATAAAAATTTCCGGCAGCGGTGATCTGCTCGACTGGTCTTCCCTTCTTGCCGTTTTCGATGAGATAGCCCTCGCAAAGCAGTGAAAAATCACCGCTTATGGCGTTAACTCCTGCGTGAAGTCCGGACAGATCCGTAAGGATAATGCCCTCACCTGCAGCTTCGCAGAGTGCATTAAAGTCTTTGTCTCCCGGGACGACGAGAAGGTTCGTAGGAGAAGTTCCAATCGTTCCGCCTGACTTGAAGCCGTTGCCGGTCGAAGGTTTTCCGGCCTTGTTGGCACTCTTTAAGTTATAGAAAGCCGTTGCAAAAACGCCTTTGTCGATTATGGCCTTCTCGGTGGTAAGAACGCCCTCGTCATCGAAAGGATACTTGCTTAAAGCATCTTCGTACATTGGGACTTCTTTGAGAGTAAAGCAGTCAGATGCGATCTTTGTTCCTTCCTTGCCGTCAAGTAAGGATAAGCCTTTCTGCATAACGGTAGCGAATGTATTGCCAAGGAAAGCGCTCATGAACTGCATGAAAGCCTCATTTTCCATGATGACCTTGTAATTGCCTGACTTACAGGACTTCGCTCCCATCTTGCCCAGGATGTTGTCAGAGAGCTTGGCAAGGAACTTATCCATATCGAACTTGTCGATGTCGTTGCCTACCCAGTAATGCGCGCCGCTCTTTACCGAGCCGTCAGCGTCTGTGGCGTGGCAGCCGGCGAATATGCTCATTCCGTCTGTATCCCTGTAAGAATGCAGTCCCTTCGAGTTGATTATAAGGGCAGGTCCCCTGCTGCATGAGATAGACAGATAGTCTACTGCATTGATCCTGCTGTCTAATGCGAGGATGGCATTCTCGAGCTTAAGTCCAAGCTCGGCAAATCTGTTATATGTATTCTTCTCATAAGCTTCGGTGAGCTGTGAGAAATGAAGGTTTTTGTTGTTTTCGTCACAATAGATGAACTCTCTGTCATCGTCATTTAAGACTTCGCAGTTCTCCATTGCCGACTCGAGCATGAACTTTACCGCGGCATCGTCAAAACTTGTCGTGCTGCAGTACCCCATCTGGCCGTTCTTAAATCCCCTGAACGAGACTCCCTGGTCCGAGCTCTGCTCATAGCTTGATACTTCACCGTTAAGGATGTCGACTGACATGGAAATGTCGTCGGCATATGATGCCTCACAGTCCTCGAAACCGAACTTGGTCCCTTCTTCTATGAGTTTTGTCATGAACTCTTCTGCTTTTTTGATATCCATATTCCAAACTCCTTATTCCGCGTCTCTTCCGCCGACCAGGATCGAAGAGACCCTGATAGTGGGCTGTCCGACCGTAACCGGAACACTGCCCGAAATGGAACCGCACATACCCGCGGAGAGCTCTAAGTCGTTGCCGACCATATCGATGTTCTTTAAGATCTCCTGGCCCTTGCCGATCAGTGTTGCGCCTCTTACGGGCTCGGCTATCTTACCGTTCCTGATCATGAAGGCTTCGTTGGCCGCGAAGTTGAAATCGCCTGTCGAAGTATCAACGGAACCGCCGCCCATCTGCGTGCAGTACAGACCGTACTCGGTGTTGGCGATTATCTCATCCTTTGTGGATTCGCCTGCGCAGATATATGTATTGCTCATTCTCGAAGTCGGATTGTATGAATAATCCTGTCTTCTGCAGCAACCCGTCGGCTTCATGTTCATCCTTCTGCTTCCGAGCTCATCGACCAGATAGTTCTTGAGGATTCCGTTCTCGATAAGAAGGAGATCCGAAGACTCATTACCTTCGTCATCGGTCTCATATGAACCCCACTCGCCCTTGATCTTGGCATTGTCCCTCGCACTTACGATGGGAGATGCGATCTGTTTGCCGAGCATGTCTGTGAAGTAGGAACTCTTGATGCCTACTGCCGTTGCCTCGAGCGCATGACCGCATGCCTCGTGGAAAATAACGCCGCCGAAACCGTTGCTCAGCACGACTGCCATCTTTCCAGAAGGCGCATATCCGGCATTGACCATCCTGATAGCCGTATCGCAGCATTCCTGCGTCTTTTCGATGATGGGATATTCGTCGATGAACTCGTATCCTCTCATCGTTCCCGGAGCTACTCTGCCGGACTGTTTCTCATTGCCCTTTGTGGCAACCGCCTCGACCGAGAGCCTGATCCTCTTTGTCTGGTCTTCTTTGTTAACGCCTCTTGTATTGACTACCCTTGCGAGCCTGTCTACAGCACTGTAGCTGGATGCGACCTGAGTGATCAGCGGATCATAACCGAGCGCATAGTCAGATGATTTCCTTAAGAAATCTACTGTATCGCTCTTTTTAACGCTCATGGGATCGGTTACCACGTAAGCAGCCGATGTGCGGCAGAGCTTCTGGAGTTCTGCCATCTGGGACTTGGTTCCGCCCTTGATCGCCTGGGCAGCTTCCTTTGCGAGCTTTAATATGACTTCAATGTCGCTGTCGTTCGAATAGACATATACGGCATTGGTGCCTGCAAGAAGCCTTATTCCCGTTCCGGAAGAAAACGACGTACCAGCCTTTATTACCTTGCCGTTAAGCAGAGAAACCGACTTGGCGCTGGCCTCCTCCTGGAACACCTCTGCAAAATCAGCAGTTGTGGACATTGCCTGTTCGAGTATTCTCAGGCAGTCGCTGTCATTAAACATAAATACACCTCTGGTTAATTCTTAAGAACACATAAAATCCGTTCAAAACGAATTATAACAGACTTTTGTGCCTATCTTATCAGTATATATATAACTTAATAACAAAAAACGGACTCCCGAAAAAGAGTCCGCTTAATTCAAGTTGAAAACAAGATCCGATATCAGTATCTCTTGATCTTCTTGGAAGTATTCTTCTCGAATTCCGTCATTCTGAGAACCGTATTCTTGATTTTCTTGTAGCTCTCGAGCTTCTCATTCGTAGCTGATACGACATCCTTCAGGATATTCATGATCTGCTCTTCCGTTGGATCGGTCTCAATGCCGAGCTTAGCCTTGATCTCGTCAATATCCGGGAAGATCGTTGCAGTAACTACGATATCGTCCTTGACCTCATCGTTAACGCCGGAAACGACGGACTCAGCAACGTAAGGAGACTGTGAAAGCAGGAATTCGATCTCTTCCGGGAATACGTTCTTACCGTTCTTTGCAATGATAACGTTCTTCTTGCGTCCTGTTATGATGCAGAAGCCGTCTTCATCGATGTATCCGAGGTCACCTGTGTGATAGTATCCGTCCTTATCAAGAGCGAGAGCCGTATTCTCGGGATCGTTATAGTATCCGAGGAAGTTGTTGTCGCCCTTGGAGATGAACTCACCGATTCCGTCTGAATCAGGGTTAAGGATCTTAACGTCGCATCCCGGGAGTGGCAAGCCTGCAGCGTGGTTCTTGAACTGCTTATCTCTGTTGAGAGCAAGGATGGGTGCACACTCAGTAAGGCCGTAACCCTGTACGCACTTAAATCCGATGTTCTGGAAGAATGTGAGGATCTCAGGGTTAACCGGAGCACCACCTAAAATGATGAGTCTCATTCTTCCGCCGAATACGTCATGGATCTGCTTGAAGAGCTTTCTTCTCATCTTATTTGAAAGATGGAGAGCATTGGCAATCTTGATACCCTTTTCGAGCTTCTTGGCCTTTTGAGGATCAGCCTTAACGCCTTTCATGATCTTCTTATAGAAGAGTTCGAGCATGACAGGAACCATAAGAATGCAAGTAGGCTTAACTTCCTGGATGTTCTGAGCGATATATCGGAGGCCCTCGCAGATGGCTACCGTCGTTCCTCTGTATACCTGACCGAGGAATCCGCATGTGCATTCATAAGTGTGATGAAGAGGTAATACGGAAAGCCATACGTCGCTTCTGTCAATGTAGAGCATTGAGAACATTGACATAAGGTTCTTGCAGATGTTCTTCTGGCAGAGCATGACGGCTTTGGATTTTGCAGTGGTTCCTGATGTGAAAAGAAGGATCGTCATCTCTTCAGGATCGATAGTTGCTTCAGTGAAGATCTTGTCTCCGGCTGCGAGCTTGTCTGATCCCTGCTTCAAGCAATCGTGGAAATAAAGGAAACGATCATCAGTTGTAGGATCCATGCTGATCCAGTATTTGACCGTATCAACTTTGCCGTAAACCTGATTGATGATGTCCAGTTTGGACTTTGAGAAAAGAACGATGTCAACTTCTGCACGCGTAAGCATGTTGAAAACATCGTCTACGGGGAGTTCCTTGTCGAGAGGTACTACGCATCCGGTACCGTTTGTGGTTGCGAGATAAGATACATACCATTCGTATCTTGTCTCTGAGAAGATCGCGATCCTCGCGCCCTTCTTAACGGTATTCATGAAATATGTACCGAGAGAATCGATATCGTGATCGTATTTTTCAGTCGATATCGGAATATACTCTCCGCCCTTCTTCTCCTTTACGAGGAAAACGGGGTTCTCGGGGAATTCGTGGAGTCTTTTCTTGATTACGTCTCTGAGATTATGTATCTCCGTTACTTCATATAAACCGGAATAAGGGTCTTTCATTATCAGCAATATCCTTTCTCTATGGCAAGTGTCGCACGTTCAGCGGACTTTCCTCCCTTTGCAAGTTCACCATCAATGAAGTCAGGATGAGTCTTGAGGAAGTGAGCCATATAGTCTGAGGGCGAAGAGAGGTATTTCAGGACGAAATCCTTCTGTGCTTCATCAATGATACCATTTTTGTAGATATCTTCAAAAAACTCGGCGTTTATCTTGGTAAGAGTCTGAAGCTTAACGCCCAATCCTTCGAGCACTTCTGCACCGCCCTGGCATCTGTCAACTACCGCGAGAGTATCCGTAATGTCTGCGCCGAGGCCTCTGATGGCAGGAACCCATGCACGCTCATAAGATGAAGCGGTGTTGATGAGATCGCAGATGTGAAGGGCTTTCTTACCCTTAAGGAGTTCTTCTCCGGGAATGATGGCCTCACCGTCCGGTTTCTCAGAATATGCGGATGACATATCCTTGTAGATCGTAAGATGAGGTTTACCGAGAAGGTATGCAGGGATCATGGAGAAGAAATAGTCTCTTCTCTCTCCGCCTGAGATGAAATCGAAATCAAGCTTTGAAGCTTCTTCGGTAAGACGGTCCATAGTCATCTTAAATGTTCCGCCCATGTCGTAGTACTTCTTGAGTTCGGCGAAGATTACGGAAGGTGCCGTTAGCTTGTTGTCTGCGATCGCATTTTCAATGACCTTGAGCATATCACCTGCAGACTTCTCATCCTTCAGGAGAAAATGAGTATTGCAATAGAAAGGTCCGAGCATGCCTGACGTATACCAAAACGGGTGATCGGCAGGTGCCATTCTAATTGCTTCTGTCTCAAAAAGAGCATCGATTATCTTGTCGTTCATACCTACTCCTTAATCCTTACCAGCGCTGAAGCGTACCTGTAAGTTCTTTTATTTGTAATTTGTTATCTTCGCAATACTTATCGAGATCTTCTGTGATCATTACCGGCAATGCGGGATGTACCAGACATGCAGTTCCTATCTCTACTGCCGATGCGCCGGCGATCATGAACTCGACAACGTCCTTATAATCGGCGATGCCGCCGCAGCCTACGATCGGAATATCAAGAACCTGGTTGCACTCGGCTACCATCCTGATGGCAACCGGCTTTACCGCAGGTCCGGAATAACCGCCGGTGTTATTGGTGAGAACGGGTCTTCTCGTTCTGATATCGATCCTCATACCCATAAGAGTATTAATAAGGACAACGGCATCTGCTCCTCCCTCCTGTGCAGCAAGAGCAGTAGCTTTAATGTCGGTGACATTGGGTGTCAGCTTTATCCACAAAGGAAGATCAGTAAGACTCCTGAGTTTGGAAGTGATGGCTTTTATGGCTTCGGGGTCACTTCCGATCGTCATGCAGCCGGCTTTGACGTTCGGACATGAAAGATTGATCTCAAGTGCGTCGATCTTTGCCTTATGAAGATCTAATGTAGTGACCATATCCACATAGTCTTCGAAACTGTGGCCTGCTACGTTTACTATGACTGCAGCGCCTGATTCCTTCATGAAGTCCAGGTCGTTTTCGATGAAATAATGAACCCCCGGATTCTGAAGACCGACGGAATTAAGCATTCCTGAATCACACTCTGCGACCCTTACTCCGGGATTGCCGTTTCTGGGCTTTATTGTAAGACCCTTGGATGAGATACCGCCAAGGATGTTCAGATCGTAGTATTCGGATAATTCCCTTCCGAAATTACATGTTCCGGATGCAAGGATCAGAGGACTCTTAAGGTTTACACTGCCTACATTTACGTTAAGGGAACTGCTCATTGCCAGACCACCTCCCTGCTGTCAAATACCGGTCCTTCTTTACAGCATCTGACATTCTTGAATCCGTCAGGACCGTCATCTTTAACTTTAACGGTACAGCAAAGGCAGATTCCGGCTCCGCATGCCATGCGCTGTTCCATGGAAACAAGGCATTTAATGTTTTTCTCTTCTGCCCAGACGCTGATGGCTTTCATCATTGGGATCGGGCCGACACAGCAAATAAGAGTACCGGAAGGATCAGTGATATTAAGTGTATCAAGACCTGCGATTACGGTTCCTTTGATGCCCGTATCACCTGCGTCTGTCGTAAGGACATATCCTGGTTTGTTCAGGATTACCTGTGAAGCGTTTCTGAAACCTTCGCATACCGTTACGTTCTTACCGAGAGAAGTAAGTGTTTCATATGCGAAATTGATCGGAAAAACACCGGTTCCTCCGCCTGTCAGGATTACATTACCGAATCCTTCAAAGTCAAAGCCGTTGCCAAGAGGACCAAGGCAGTCGACTTCCATGCCGGTCTCGAACTTTGATATCTGTTCGGTTCCCTTTCCTACTATTTTGACGCCGATGTTGAAAGTTCCCTTTTCGCGGTCAACGCTTGCAATACCGAAGGGACGCTTAAGGAAAACAGTACCCGCAGAGATATTTACAAACTGTCCGGGAACAGCAGTACCTGCTATCTCAGGACACTCAAATCCCAGATAGCAGGTATCAGCGTTTAATAATTCTTTTGAAATTAATTTGATCTTGTATTCTTTTCTGGTTGCCATTTACTTATACAAATTTGCGGTTCTTAAGTGCTGCGTTGAGCTTGTTCTTCATGTCCTGAGCTTCGAATCTTGCTGCCATTGCAAAATCTTCGGGCTTCAGGTCAGCTCTCTTGTGCCATGCCGTCATGATGCTTCTTGAAGCATTAACGATAGAGCCCTTGCCTTCTGCCGTGAAAGATGCGACTGCATCGTCAGCAGATGCTCCCTGTGCTCCGTAACCGGGAACCAGGATGATGGCCTTGGGCATTGCTCTTCTGAGCTGGACTGCCTGCTCGGGCCATGTTGCACCTACTACGGCACCGACGGATGAGAAACCTTCCTCACCAATGAAGCCTTCGCCCCACTCGTTGACCTTAGCAGCAACTGCCTCATATACCATGCGTCCGTCACTGAGCTCTAAGTCCTGGAAATCGCCTGCTGAAGGATTGGATGTCCTTACGAGGCAGAAAACGCCCTTTCCGTCTCTCTTTGCAACATCGATGAAAGGCTTAACGCCGTCGATGCCGAGGTAAGGATTGACCGTAACTGCATCCGAACCTGTCATGGGCATGTTCTCGCCAAGGAGAAGATCGGTATTGCCTAAGATGGCTTCAGCGTAAGCCGTAGCGGTAGAGCCGATATCATTTCTCTTTGCATCGGAGATGACGAGCATGCCCTTCTTCTGGGCATACCTGATGGTAAGGAGCATCGTCTTGAGTGCTTCGATGCCGTACATCTCATAGTAAGCATACTGAACCTTGATTGCGGGAATGATATCGCAAGTGGAATCGATGATCGCCTTATTGAAGAGCCAGATGGCTTTTGCGGCAGCTTTTGTGGCTTCTTCCGGGAAGATCTGCTCTGCATGCTCTTTTATGAAATCGGGAATATAATCGAGCTTCGGATCGAGACCAAGAACTGTGGGGTTCTCCATCTCGGCGATCTTTCTTACCAGTTCGTCACTGAAGTTTTTCATAAGTCTTCTTGCCTCCCATTACAGTCAAGAGTGTCTCACCATAGAGCTTCCAGCCGTCGTACGGCGTGTTAAGCGATTTCGAGAGCATCTTGTTCTTGTCAAAGACGAACTCGTGATCAAGATCGAACACCGCAAGATCGGCGTCGTCGCCTTCTTCCATACCGCCTCTTCCAAGCTTCAAGATCTTCGAAGGAGCGAAGCACATCAGGTCGATCAGACGTTCGAGTGTGATTACGCCTTTTTTTACAAGATAAGTGTACCCTAAAGCAAAGGCTGACTCAAACCCTAATATGCCGTTTAATGCGACGGAAAACTCACAGTCCTTCTCGTCAGAATGATGGGGTGCGTGGTCTGTTGCGATAGCATCGATCGTACCGTCCTTGATGCCTTCGATGATGGCGTCGACGTGTTCCTGTGTTCGAAGCGGCGGGTGCATCTTGAAGTTGGAGTCGTAGTTCTCGCAGAGATCGTCGGTCATGGTGAAGTAGTGAGGGCATGTCTCGCATGTCACCTTTACTCCCCTGGCTTTGGCCTCTCTGATCATGCGGACGCCGCCCTTTGTGCTGACGTGGCAGATATGGACCGGGATATTCAGGTATTCAGAGAGGATGATGTCTCTTGCGATCATGATGTCCTCGGCTGCCGTGGGGATTCCCCTGATGCCGATGCAGGTTGATACTTCGCCTTCGTTCATTGCGCCTTCTGAAAGGCTCTTGTCTTCGCAGTGGTTGAGTACCGGGAGATCAAAGTCAGACGAATACTCAAGTACTTTTCTCATGATTCCCGCGTTCTTGATGGGGTGTCCGTCGTCAGAGACAGCTACGATTCCTGCCTCCTTCATGAGGCCCATCTCAGATATCTGGTCACCGTCGATGCCCTTAGTTGCAGCGCCTATCGGATAGACTCTGCAGTTGTTTGCTTCTTTGGCCTTCTTTAAGATGCCGCTGATGACAGCAGCATTGTCGGCTACGGGGTTTGTGTTGGGCATCGGGCAGACAGATGTGTAACCGCCTTTGGCAGCGCTAGCGGTCTCTGTAGCTATTGTTCCCTTGTATTCAAAGCCCGGCTCTCTTAAGTGGCAGTGCATGTCGACAAGGCCCGGAACGACCGTGCCGCCCTTGCAGTCGATTATCTCGTCTGCTTCACTGTCCTTGAAGGGCTTCGAAAACTTTTCGCCGTCGATATAGATCTTGTCAGTATCCTTGCCGAATACTTTGCAGTTAGTAAGTATGGTCTTCACAGATTGTTCCTCCTTGCCATGAGCAGATAGAGCACAGCCATTCTTACGGCTACACCGTTTGTTACCTGTTCGTTGATGACCGACTGGTCACAGTCGTAGACAGCTGTCGGGAGCTCAACTCCGTGGTTGCACGGACCCGGGTGCATCAGGAAGGCATCAGGCTTAGCAAGTGCGAGCATTTCGGGCGTGATCGCGTAGAAGTGAGCGTACTCTGATACCGAGGGAAACAGTGATTTCTGCTGGCGCTCGAGCTGTACTCGGAGGCCCATTACAGCGTCAGCATCTCTTACGCAGTCTGCTACGGAGTCTGCGATCCTGACACCCATCTTTTCGATGCCGACGGGCATCATGGTCTTGGGACCGTATACGCTGACCTTGGCACCGAGCTTGGAGAGTCCGATCGCGTTGGATCTTACTACTCGGCTGTGGTAGATGTCTCCGCAGATCGCGATGTTCTTGCCTTCGAAAGTATCGAATCTCTCGTACATTGTGAGCATGTCTAGGAGTGCCTGAGTCGGGTGCTCGTTCATTCCGTCACCTGCGTTTACAACAGATGCTTTGAGGTGAGGTGCAATGAAATGAGGCGCACCGGACTGGTTATGTCTCATGATTATGATGTCCGTTCCCATCATGTCTATCGTTCTTGCCGTATCAAGGAGTGATTCACCCTTGTTTACGGAGCTTCCGGAAGTTGAGATGTTGGCAGATGCCGATCCCATGTACTTGGATGCAAGCTCGAACGAAAGCCTCGTTCTAGTTGAGTTCTCATAGAAAAGCGTTACAACTGACTTGCCCTGAAGGTGTGATGTCTTCTTGTTGGCAGACGATATTACCAGCTTCATTGTTTTAGCAGTATCAAGGATTTCCATGATCTCTTCTGCGGTAAGCTGCTTCATACCGAGGAGATCCTTACTCTTAAGTCCCATCAGACGTTTTCCTCCTCTTTAAGAAGTATTACTCTGTCCTTGCCGTCAACTTCCTTTACCTCGACATCAATGTGCTCGGTGATGGCGGTCGGAACGTTCTTTCCTACATAGTCCGCTCTGAAAGGAAGCTGTCTGTGGCCTCTGTCTATCAGGATCGCAAGCTGGATGTTTGCAGGCCTTCCCATATCAAAGATGTTCTCTATGGCGGCCCTTGTGGTCCTGCCCGTATAGAGAACATCATCTACCAGGATTATCTTTTTGCCGTTTACGTCAAACGGGATATCAGTGCCGTTTACGACGGGGTGAGCAGAGAGCATTGAAAGATCGTCTCTGTAGAAGGTGATATCGAGAATGCCCATCGGGACCTTAACGCCTTCGATCTCCTCCAAAAGCTTTCGTATCCTCATTGCGAGAGGTACGCCTCTCTTCTGGATACCGATGATGGCAACATCATCCAGTCCGTCGTTGCGCTCAACAATCTCGTGCGAGATCCTGATCAGAGCACGGGACATTGCCGCTTCATCCATTAGTTCATGACCCGGGATCAAAACCATAAAAAAACTCCTTCCACTAAGTATGTGGCTATAGAAAGCCCGTCCGGCAGAAAGGAATCCGTAAAATACAAGTATTAAAGATGTTTTACAGCACTTACGGCCTCGCCGGACCGTTTAAAGTTTTGCTGTGAAAATTCTATATATAAAGACGGTGAATTGCAAGGAGAACAGTGTGACATTTTTGAAGAAAATCTCAATGTGTCCTCATGTCAGATGAAAGTTCGTATGCGTTGTATTCGTGAGAGAATTTATAGCCCAGTTTCTCGGCCAATCGGACTGATATCCTGTTTTGGGCATCCCAGCTCGGATAAAGGCCTTCATTAAGACAGTTCAATATGAGTTTTGATGATACAATGGCAGCAAATCCCTTTTGTCTTTCATCTTCCTTGGTATCTACTTCTATCTCTATGCCTTCCTTGTACCTTGTGTAAGACGAGGCACCGGAGACTATCTTGCCTTCTTTCAGGATAACTACTCCCATTCCCCATTCAAGATATTCTTCTTTAGTATTAAACGCAGAAACGAAATCAGCTGTAACAGGATCTTGAATGCACAGATCGTATATCCGGTCATCGATCTCGCAGAGTTCATAACCTTCAGGAAGTGTTTTAATTGTTTCTTCCAAGAGTTTACGGTCAAATACAGTATCTTTTCTGAAGGCATATCTGGTTCTTTTAACTGCATCAGGATAAACATCTTCGATCAATGCTGCCCATTTGTCATTTTGTGGGATCATTATGACGAACCCTTCAGGTTTACCTGAAACCAGTTCTTCATCGGGTTCTCCGGCAACGAAAGCGAAACAACCGACAAAAGCCATTGCAGACCTGGGATTCTCCGTTTCTTTAACGTATATTTTGCCCATGACTTTTTGAAGGCAAGAATAAATCAGGGTTTCTTCCCAACCATCGAAAAGGTTTTGTGCTTTGGATGTATCCTCTAATTCATGGAGCATGACTTTCACTTGATCCCGATATCATTAAAGAAATCCCTGATATAACCGGTATATGTCTCAAAGCCTGCGACACTGCGGCATCTGGCATGACCTGCGCCTTCCACAAGGATCAATTTGGCATAAGTTCCTTTCTCGGCAGCTTTCTCACATAAGCGCTCGCTGTGGTATGGTTTTATGAAAGTGTCTCCTGCTCCGTGAATGAATAAAACCGGGCATTTTACATTCATGTCCCTGTAAGCATCAGACTCTTTGCAGTCAACGCCATAGAAGATCTTTCCGCCAAGCCAGCAAAAGATCGCAAGAAATCTGAGATGGATATTGTTGTAGCAGTCACTTAAGACCTCATACGCGCCCATGTTGGGACAGTCAGCAACTATGAAATCGATCTTTGGTCCGTATTTGGTGACAATAAGAGCGGATGAACTGCCCATCGACTCGCCGTGAATCCCCAAAATCTCAATGTCTTTATATCTGTTTCTAGTGTCCTCGATCACTTTCAGGAGATCCTGGGATTCAATGTTTCCCAAAGTACACTTATCAGGAGCGTTTTCACCGTGTCCCCTGGAATCGTATATGATGCAGGAAAAACCGAGCTTTATGTAAGAATTGACGTATTTGACGGAACCGTATCTGCTGGAGGTGTGACCGTGAGCGATGATCACGTATTTGCCGGTGCTTCTTGTCTCCGCCGTGCTGACAAATGTTGAGTTTAGTGAGTAACCGTCTTTGCCTTCGATCTTATAGTTTTCTTTGTCGTACTTATCAAAATCAAGCCAGAGGCCTCGCTCTTTATTGATCTCTATCTCTCTGTCCGTAGGAATAAGCCTGGGCTTAACCAGTGCTTGGGCGTTACGCCATGAGAAAATGACAAGACCTGCGAGCGTTATCACTATGATTGTTGATATAGCGATGATCCAGGGCATTATGTTACTCCTTTGTATAGTCCAATCTCAGCAAAGCCTTGCCGTTCGGAAGGTTTTCCCTGCTGCTGCCTGTAAATGCATATCCGGCTTCCTTTAGACAATTGTTCAATTCTTCTTTTTCCATCTGGTGATGGACTTCGTCCAGCCTGTCAAACGAATGAAGATAAGGTGAATCGGATACCCATGCATTCGTGTCAGTGTTTATCTGAATGACTACCGAGACATATTCAGGATCGATCTTCAAAACGGCCTGTTTGAATGCTCTGTAACCGATATACTCGACCAGAAGATTTGCTATTACTAATTCGGCGTGCGGCAGTTTGTCAGACTCATTGATCAGGTCTAGCTGCAGGCATCTGAAGACTAAAGACTTATCCTTATGTCTGATATAGGATTCTTTCAGATAATCTTCGTTAATATCAATGCCGTATACGGTCTGATACTTGGCAGTATCAATATGTTCAAGGCCGTTTCCGCCAGCTACCCCCAATACGGCTGCCGTTTTGACCGGGAAATAATCGAACTGAGCTGCCATGAAACGGTTCAGCGACTGAAGCTGACCAACTGAGTCTAAACTCATGTGGTTCTCGTAATCTGACAATTTTATCTCATTCCACGGGTTGGACATGCTCTTCCCTCTTATTCTGAATCTATCAACGATTATAGCAAACAGACAGGTATTACAGGCATAACCATCGGTCTAATTAAATTGACAATGAAATAATGCTTTAATATAATTTACTTCGCTACGGGGTTGTGGCGGAATGGCAGACGCAGCAGACTCAAAATCTGCCGACCATAAATCGTGTGGGTTCAAGTCCCACCAGCCCCACCAAAAAAGGTGAAGTTACCCCCATAAGTTGGACAGATGTTACAATTTATGGGGGTACTTTTATG
>CAMJPC010000006.1 GCA_946407705.1 uncultured Clostridia bacterium
TGATCTGGAATCCGTCGACGTCGGCATCGGTACAGATTATTATCTTGTTCCATCTGAGGTCATCAAGGTTGAATGCGCTCATGTCCTTGGTGTGCTTATTCTTAATCTCGACTCCGCATCCTAATACCTTGAGAAGATCCGTGATGATCTCACTCTTGAATATCGTTGCATAATCGGCCTTAAGGCAGTTTAATATCTTACCTCTTACCGGCATGACAGCCTGGAATTCGGCATCTCTTCCGAGTTTTACGGAGCCCAAAGCCGAATCACCCTCAACTATGTAGAGCTCGCGTTTAGCAACATCTTTGGTCCTGCAGTCAACAAACTTCTTGATCCTGTTGTTGATATCCACCTTGCCCATGAGGGTCTTCTTGATGTTGACCTTAGCCTTCTCGGCATTCTCTCTTGCGCGCTTGTTTATCAGGATCTGCTCGATAGTCTTCGCCGCGAAATCCTTATTCTCGATGAACCAGATCTCAAGATTATCCCTGATAAGCTGGGTCATGAAATCCTGAATAAACTTATTGTTGATCGCCTTCTTCGTCTGGTTCTCATACGAAGTCTGCGTAGAAAAAGTATTCGTAACAAGGATCAGGGAATCAGCGATATCCTGAAACGTGATCTTGGATTCGTTGGCCTTATACTTCTCTTTAAGCTTGATCTGCTTATCGATCTCGGCAACGAAAGCGTTTCTTACAGCTTTATCAGGAGATCCGCCGTGTTCGAGGAAGCTCGAGTTGTGGAAATACTCCAGAGCGTTAACTTCGTTATTGAAGCAGAAAGCAACTTCAGCCCTGACCTTATACTCGTCACGGTCTTCCTTATCTCTGCCTCTGCCTTCGCCGGAGAATGTGTATGTCTCTGTAAAGCCCTTCATAGCGCTTAATTCATCGACATAACCCTTGATACCGTCGGGATAAATGTACGAGAACTCTTCACCTGATTCAGCATCCTTAAGGATGAATTCTATTCCGCTGTTGATGACAGACTGACGCTTGATTATCTCCTTGAAGACCTCGAGCGGGATTATCGTCTCAGTAAAGACCTCAGTATCAGGCTTCCAGCGCTGGATCGTGCCCGTACGGAGGAACCTGTAAGGTTCAGACTGAAGATCGGTAACAGGGTTACCTTTGCGGAAAGACATGGAATACTTTGTCTTATCGCGGAAAACGGTAACTTCAAAGAACTCTGACGCATACTGCGTTGCGCAGGCGCCGAGACCGTTTAAGCCCAGAGAGAACTCATAGTCGCCTGAACTGTTGTTATTGTACTTGCCGCCGGCATAGAGCTCGCAGTAAACGAGTTCCCAGTTATAGCGGCCTTCCTTCGCATTGTAATCAAGCGGGATTCCGCGTCCGAAATCCTCTACTTCAATGGTTCCGTCCGGGAACCTCGTAACTATGATCTTATCGCCGTAACCTTCACGTGCTTCATCGATCGAATTCGACAGGATCTCGAAAAAGGAATGGATGCATCCCTCGAGATTGTCTGATCCGAAAATAACGGCCGGTCTTAATCTGACTCTGTCAGCTCCCTTGAGCATCGAAATGCTCTCATTGCCGTAATCCTTCTTACTCGGCATATCGCCCCGACTCCTTGCTTTTTATTAATTATTATATGACCATTCGATTATAACACAAAGAATTCAATATCCTTCAAGCCCAAAATGCACGAAAAATAAGGTTGTCCGCAAAAACGGACAACCATAAAAGAACAAAACAATTGCCGGGATCAGATGTTGGGTATCTCCTCAGGCGCACAAGGGTTTAATTCGTTGGGTATCCCACGTCCGGGATACCCGATCGGACCTTTATAGATTAGGGCGTACTTGAATGCAAAGGTATTATATTGAGGCGTAACCTCGATCTTATACTCAAGAGGCCTGTTCATACCCTGAAGCTTAACGGCGATCGTATGAGGACCAGGACCAATCATTAACCTTGCTGAATCCTGATTCATTAAAAATCCGTATTCATGTCCGTCAATATACATGTATGCGTGAAGCGGAGCATAAAGAGGATAAAAGCTGCCCATCCTGTAGAACAATACCTGGCCCATGTAAGCATAAGCCTTTTTGCATACAGGACAGGGATATCCGGGAGTCTGATCCGTTTTAAGAGCATCACTGACCCTTCCGCAATCAGGACACAGTATACGGTACCTGTGATTTAACGGAATTATTATGTTTCCGCCTTCCATCCTTGCAGGTTCGTAAGGAACAACGACGCGGGTAGGCTCAGCCGGCGGTTCCACCGGTACAGGCATGCCGCATACGCAGCAAAACTTAGCTCCTTCAGTTAACGGATTACCACATTTAACGCAATTCATACTTCTACCCCTTTATCTTTTGATCTAACATAGCCATTGCTTCCGCAAAGTTTCCGGCCTTATCCGTCTCAAGCATTTTCTTGGCATAGAGCATTTTTCTCTTGTTTCTCATTTGAACCGGCACGATGCCGTTATACTTATCCATCTGGGATCTGAGCCTTGCCTCTCTGGCTGTGAGCTCGTAGAGCCTCTTCCTTTCCTCCTCCATCTTCTGAGCCCGGGTGACTGCATAGTTGGCAGCATCGTAATTGCATTCTTCTCTCATTTTTCTTGATCTAACGGCACCCACAATGATCAGAATTACCGGAACAATCAATATTAGAGGTGCAAAAAAGAGCGATCTGGTAAGCCCGGTCGCATAATAAAAAATCGTACAGGCAACGGCAGCATAGACAAGATACGGCCAAAAGAAACGGAATGCCGAATAGCGCTTAGTCTGATAATTTGCAGAATGGTTTAAGGAATCTGTTAGCTCCTTGATCTCCTTTTGCATCTTTTCCAGAGAATGATATTTAGTACCAAGCTGTTCGGTAAGCTTTATACTCTCTTCTTTTGACATAGCGGAATAATCTTCTGTCTGAGAAGCAGAAGGATCCGGTGTCTGCAAAGCCTGATAAGTCGGTACATCTTTGGTACCGGATAATCTGTTACCACATCCGGAACAGAACAATTCACCGGCCTTGATCTCGTTACCACACATAGGACAAAACGGCATAAGATCACCCCTCTCTGCTAAATGTCAAAATTATTATAACAAAGCGGAGTATCGATAACTAAAAAAAACGCTCAGCATTAAGCTAAGCGCTTTGGTGAGCCATGGGGGACTCGAACCTCCGGCCCACAGCTTAGAAGGCTGTTGCTCTATCCAGCTGAGCTAATGACCCTGGAGCGAGTGATGGGAATCGAACCCACGTGGTCAGCTTGGAAGGCTGAAGTTCTACCATTGAACTACACTCGCATATCGCTGAAATCATTTTCAGCGAAGTAAATGTTACACTAACGTCCGAAATAAATCAACAGTAAATATTATGCCGTCGGAGGTTTCTTGGACAGATAGGTCTCAGAGCAATAGAAACCGTCTATTGTCTTGTACCAGCCGTTGCTTGTTCTTGCAACAACAACTATCGTCTGACCTCTGGACAAAGTACCGATCTTTGTATACTCCGTACCGGGTCCCTTTCTAAGGTTAAGGAACTCGCCCTTGGTTACTTTTGCATAATAAGTAACCTGCTGATCAAGAGTGGTCTCCTTCCAAGTAACCTGCTGGTCATTGGTGAGAGGTCCCGTATACATAGTAAGAGTAGTTGTAGGAGCAGTCGTCGTAGTGGTAGTGATCATCTCTGAAGTGGACGGTGCGGTATCTATAGACGGTTTTGACTTTTTACCGCATGCAACAGCACCTAAAGCCATGACACCAATAAGCATTCCGGCAGTAATTCTAGCAGCCGCCATTTTGCTGTTCACGTTTATCACCTCCGCATATTTTTAGACGTTTTCTATATTATTACATACTTTGCAGCAAAAAATGTATTATTTTTATTACAAAGTAATACTCACATTATATTAGCAGTCTCATACACGGAACCGTGGCTCAAGAAGATAATATGCTTCGTGATCACGATACTCACCATTGATATGCATATAAGAAGCTCTCTCCCCTTCATAAACAAAACCAGAGCGCTTAACAAGATCAAGTGAAGGCTTGTTTTCGGGAAGTATGAACGCTTCGATCCTGTGCATCTTATATTCTTTAAACATAAAGCTGCACGCAGCCTCAAGCGCTTCAGTCATATACCCTTTACCGGTATGATCCCTATCCAGATGATACCCTACGGCGCAGTTCATCATGCCGCCATATGCAAGATTAAAAAAGGATACTCTTCCGATTATCTCGTCACTGCCCTTTACCGTTATCCAAAACGGAACCAGGCTTCCGCCAAGGAAAGAATCGCAGTCGAAAGCAAGATACTTGCGCTGTTCGGATACAGTGAAATATGAATCGGGATGAGTCTGAGAGAATCTCCTGTGGAAATCGCGGTTCTTAACGAAATAAGCGGTTACACGCGGAGCTTCACTCTTTCTGTATACTGCAAGTCTGAGCCTGTCCGTCTCAATGGCAAGCAGCTCGCTCCTAAATCGTTTCGAAGCGATAACATATCCCATATTTAATTACTCTTCCGGATCCGGTATATCCTGCTCGCCCTCATCGCCCTCATCTCCGGCGTCATCGGCATCGCCTACTTCACCGGGCTCTTCAGGTGTATAAACAGTATCAGGCTTCTTGGTTCCCTTTGCACCGAGCAGACGGTCCCTGACGATAATTCCGGAATCCGAGATCAATCCGTCAGGCCAGTGTCCTGCGAAAATATCTTCAATCGAATATCTTCCGTTTGTATCGAAAAGGAGGCCGTTCATGTTGGAAGTGTTATTTGCATAGATGTAAGCATTGATCCAGCCGATCTTGTTTTCCTCAAGGAAATCAAGCCAAACAGAAGAGTTCTGTGCGTCTGCGGCGCTGACACCTGATGAATCAGTTGCCTTCCATTCAGTTACCAAAATGCATAAACCCTTGTCCTTTGCAGCGGTGATCTTCTCCTGAAGTGCCTCACCGTCAGTAGCAGCGCTGAAATGTACGGAATAGCATATGTTTACGCCCTTGATCGGACTTGCTGCCGCTTTATCAATGTCACGGCTGTAATCAGTAGTGCCAACAATGATTATGTTGTCCTTATCGATAGCCCTGATAGCCTTGATGACGTCCTCGGCAAAAGGCTTAATGGTAGCATTCCAATCAACTGCCCTCTTCTTTTTGTCTCCGGATCTGATGCCGTTAGGTTCGTTGCAGATCTCATACATGACATTAGGGCTGTCAGCATAGATTCCCGCAATTCTCGTAAAGAACTCAACAGCCTTTTTCTTGTTAGCGTTAGGATCACCATCATTATAGTTATGCCAGTTAACGATAACGTAAATGCCCTGGGCAATACAATGGTCAATGATCTCACATGTCTGCTTGAAGACCTTGTCAGCGTTAGTAATGTAAGAGTCTTCGCCCTTATCGGCAGGTACTGCAATCCTCAATACATCAGCACCCCAGTCCTCTGCTATCGTCTTGACTGTCTCAGCTCCGAAGAAACCGTTGCACTCATTCAAAGGTGCAGAACTTACGCCTCTCAGAATGACAGGTGACTTTGTTCTGGTAGTGATAAGACCATTAACTACATACAACTGGCCATAGGTCTTAACAGGCTTCTTGGTTACCAGAGGAATACTCGTGGGTTCCGGAGGAAGCGGCTCTGTTTCAGTTGGTGCAGTTTCCTTTGTTGTCTCAGTAGATTCAGTGGATTCTGTTGCAACAGGAAGTGTCGTTTCAGGGAGCGTCTCGGGTCCAAGATTCTTTGAGCAGGACGCCAAAGGCAGCGCCATCGAAAGAACGAGTATCAGCGAAATAATTCTAAATCTCATAAATTATAAACACCTCAAAAAATTGAAATTTATAATATCAAATTGTATTTCATATTTCTCAGATTCAATGTATAATCAAACTGTATTATAAAGCAACTTATACAAAAACAAGCGTTTTTTTGCTACAACTGGCAATTAACATAATTGAAACAGTTTATTTATAATAAAACTTGTTAAATAAACTATAATGAAATTGAACCATAATTAATCAGGAGTACTTTATGGGACGATCAGATGCATTAAGAGATAAAATACAAAAGCTCGGTTCCAAGCAGAAGCTAGGTGCGCTGATTAAGTATGCCGACAATCCTGACGATGACGTAAGAATGGCTGTAGCTATCGCAATGGGTCTTATTCCTACATATGACTCCGGTATGGCTCTTATCCCCCTTCTTCGTGACACATCTCCTCAGGTACGAGCTGCTGCTGCTACTGCTGCTTCTGAGATTCATGCAAAGCACTGCGAAGAATATGTTAAGAAACTTGCTTTCGCAGATTCCGACCCCAACGTCAGACAGATCGCCAAGCAGGCTTTCGACAAACTTAAAGATACCGTTGTCTGATCCAAACAAAGTAAATCTAAAGGGCCGTACGATGTACGGCCCTTTTTGTTTGCTCTGTTTACTTCTTATCAGTTTTCGATGATGATCGTAACTACTTCTCCGGCCTTCTTATAAATGGAATTCTCGGGAATAACTCCTCTTACCATAGACAAAGGATAGACTCTGGAGCCTCTTCCAACGACGGTACCGGGATTGAGAACGCTTCCGCATCCGACTTCAACGTTATCGCCAACAATGGCAGCGAACTTCTTAAGACCTGTCTCGATGTCTCCGCCCTCATAATGCACGTTAACGAGCTTCTTGTCAGACTTTACGTTTGAAGTGATGGAACCAGCACCGAGGTGAGCCTTGTATCCGAGTACGGAATCACCTACATAATTGTAATGAGGAACCTGTACGTTATCGCAAAGGATAACATTCTTGAGTTCTGTGGAGTTTCCGACAACGCAGTGAGTACCAACGATCGCATTTCCCCTGATGAAAGCACAATGTCTTACCTCAGTCTCAGGTCCGATGATGGCAGGTCCCTTGATGTATGCGGAATCGAAGATAACGGCGCTCTTAGCTACCCAAACGTCTTCTCCCCTTTTCTCATAGACTTCAGGATCGAGCGTGGGACCGATCTTGAGAATGAAATCCTTGATCAGAGGAAGAACTTCCCAGGGATAATTCTTGCCTTCAAAGAGCGGAGCCGCAATGGTATGGCTCAGATCGATCAGTTCATTAGTTGCAAACATAATTTATCCTCCATTTTAAAATGCGGCACGAAGCCGCATTAAAGTTTACTGTGATTGCGTGCGGAACTTAACTACTCTCAATGTTGAAGGTACGCGGTCATCAACACGGAAATATACGTTAGGATCCTTACTCTTGACGGTTACCGGAACTTCAATGATACCTTCTTTGTTATTCGGCATCGAATCATAGTCGAGCGTAGCGATGATATCCTTAGAAGTAAGCGCGTTTATCGTATTTCTCCGGCCGACTATCCTTAGCTGAACCTCATCAACCGGGAATGATACGGTAACATCCTGTCTTTCTTCCGGATATGAGATCGGAACGGTAATGTTCCTGCTGACGACCGGATTGTTATCGATCTGGATATAAAGCCAGAGGAACAGCGAAAGAATGAACGATACGATCAGGAAAATGACTCTGGTTGTCATGCTTACACGCTGGGCATTGGTTGTCTGATCGGCTTCCTTTGTCTTTATGATAAGAGGAGTATTGGCTTCTTTAGCAGCCTCTGTCCCCTTGTTTTCAGACTGTTCGGAAGCAGTGGGCGTCTTCTCTGCTGCTTCAGCGGTAGCAGGACGCTTGCGGAACCTGTCGAAGATCCTCGAGATTCCGCTCTTCCCGGATTCGCTTGCCGTAAGTCCGAGAAGATATGAGAGATTTGCTTCGAGTTCTTTTGAATCGCGCATCTCAAAGAGTCTTCCGTTTACGGCTATGGAAGTCTTTCCTCTCTCTTCTGAAACGACTACCACAACGGTATCACCCATCTCGCTCGCACCGATTGCAGCCCTGTGTCTGGTACCTGTACGCTCGAGTGCATGCATAGTAACTGAAAGCGGAACATGGCAGCGTGCTGCAATGATCCTTCCGTCTCTGATGAGAAGTCCGCCGTCATGCATGGGCGAACCCTTGTAGAAAATGCTCTGAAGAACCGAGCTGGTAACAGAAGAATCAAACCTGACTACGTTCTCCTGAGATAGAAGCTCATCAAGCTTTGTCTTTCTCTCGATCAGAATGAGCGCACCGGTATAGGATCTTCCCATCTCTTTGCATGCGATGCATATCTCATTGATAAACGCTGTTAACTCGGTATTGTTAGGTTTTTCCTGATGTCTGAAAGGATCCGTAAACCTCGATGATGTACGAAGACCAACCGTCTCAAGGGCTCTTCTCAATTCAGGCTGGAACAATACTACGAAAAGGATCGCTACAACGTAGAGCATCCTGTTGAAAATGAAGCCGACCATGTCGAGTCCCATTACACCGCAGAACATAACAAATATAAGGATCAGAACGATACCTTTGATGAGCTGCCATGCTCTCGTCTGTCTGATGAAGAGAAGGATCGTGTAAAACAGGAATGTAACGAGAAGAATATCTGCCGTGTAACGGAAAAAATCCCAGAAACTTCCGAAGAACAAAGTACCACTAGCAAGACTGTTTATAAGCTCGTTAATGAACTCAATAATCTGACTGATAAAAGTGGTCGACATCAATCAGGCTCCTTTGGAAGATTCTTTACAACAAATAATTATAACATAATAAAAGATGATACAAGCCTTCCTCGGGAAATCACGCACTTTAACCTCAACTTCTGATCAACGAAGTTTATATGGCAGTTTTGTTCACCGGGCACAATGCCTGATCTGATCCCGAGCCTTTTTGCGGGAGTATCCGTCAAAGCCTTGATAATATTGGTTTTGCCAATGCCGTATGAGAAAAGTCTTTCAGCTTCCTGCGAAAGATTGCTGACAGAGCCCGCAAGATTTCCCGAAGGTCCGAAATAAGTCCTTCCTCCGCGGGATTCAACGGCTGTTCCGCCGAGATCATAGATCCCGTCAGGCATCCCTCCTGCCCTCATCGCGTCAGATATAACGATAATCCTTCCTTCAAAAAGCCCGAAAAGCATTCTCAGCACTGTCGGATCAACATGTATGCCGTCACAGATGACCTCAATATATGAATCGGGATCATCGTAAGCAGCTCCGAGAGGACCAGGTTCACGCTTAAGACAGGGTTTCATGGCATTTAACGCATGTGTAAGCGAATTACCGCCGTTCTTAAAGAACTCGGCCGCTTTCTTGTAATCACAATCAGAATGTGCAAGCGAAATGACGTATTTGTCCTTGTATTCACGGACAAGTTCCATCGCCCCTTCTAATTCAGGTGCTATATCTATCATCCTTATAAGCCCGGGACAAGTATTCTCGACTTTCTCCAAGATAGACGCGAACTCATCAGCTGAAACAAGGTTATCGGAATTCTGGACACCGGATCTTGAAGAACTAAGAAAAGGTCCTTCAAGCCTTAATCCTGATATTGAAGCATAAGGGCCTTCGCATTGTGAAAGCTTTTCGGAAGCTTCGGATACGGCTTCAGCCGCTTTTAAGATGCTCTTCTCATCAAGCGACATTAAAGTTGGAAGAAAATCAGATACTCCGAATTCCGGGAGTCTGGATGCAAGACTTACTATGTCATCAGCCTTACCGTCAGACACATCAAGTCCGAAAGAACCGTGAATGTGTGAATCAATGAATCCCGGCACTGCAAGCAGATTGCCCATGTCCCGCTCTTCGATCGCTTTTTTACCGTCATCGATCTCAATTTCGGGTATGGTCTTGCCGTCTGCAAGGACAATGTTAGTCAGGCGAAGCATTACTTTTTCTTTTTGGTCGTTGCTTTGGTAGTCGCTTTAGTTGTAGCTTTTGCCGTGGTTTCAGTTGTGGTCTCTTCTGTCGTTTCCTCGGAAGACTCCGTCTCAGAAGGCTCTGCAACCTTTTTGGCTGTTGAAGTTGAAGTCTCGGGTGCAGACTGTCCTGCAACAGTCACTCTTGCTTCTTCTTTAGCCTTGCTTTCGACAAAAGATTCATACTGAGCCTTTGTCATGCCGTAGTCAGAACCCTTAAGAAGTGCTTCCACAATGATAAATGCAACGGCATTGATCCTGATCTGCAGCCTGTCTCCGCTGCAATCGATCTCACCGTCACCGTTACGGTCGTAGTCAGGCTCAACAAGAACGGAATCAAGGAACGCGGTCGAATCGTCGTTTGTCTTTCTGATCATTCCACCATAGTTCTGAAGGTTAAGATTCTTGGTCTCCTTCATGTCTTCCATGGTCGTGAAATTGTATTCAAAACTGTCGAAAAAGACTACCGGAATTCCTGCCTCATCGAAAACGATATAATCCGATTTATTTGCGGAGACCTCATTATAGATATCTTCAGTCTGATCACCGTTAAGATCGGTCTTTACACCTGATTCGTTGTAATAAAGGTCAAAACCATAGTTCGTATAAAGAGTATTGGCAAAGCAGACGTCATAAGCCTGATAAAGCTTTCTGCGCATCTTGTATCTGTTCTCGTTATTGAGTGACTTATATCCTGAAGACGCATAAACCTTATCGCCTGCATAAAGGCTTTCCACGCAGTACATTACATCGATAATTGACTTTTCTTCGGAAGAAAGAGAATTAAAGAATTCCCTTGCTCCTGCAAAATCGTCATTACCGGCACCAAAAGCCACAAAATAAACGTCATAAGAGAATTCAGGATATGTAGAGAATGCTTTCATTGCAGTAAGAAGACAAGCAGTACCTGACGCATTATCAGAAATGCCGTCATAAGAATACTCCAAAGCCGTAGTCTCTGATGTTTCAGAACCTTTTCTGACGGTAGTGCTCTTGGCCGTACTCTTCTTTATCTCGATAGGAGCGCTGTCATAGTGAGCACCGATGATCGCGATCCTGTGCTTTGTAGCAGATTTGCCGTCAGAATTCTCATCATAGAAACCCGTTCCAGGGATCTTTACGATATAGTTTGCAGATGTACCGTTTTTTGTAGTAAAAGACTGTACTTCAGGCTTATAGTTAAGCTTGATCATTTCCTCTTTGATGGCTTCACCTGCACTCTTCTCACCTGCAGAATAAGGTCTTCTGTCAGGGAAATCGGCGGCGAGTTTTCTTGCAAAATCAGAACCGTAACTGCCGTAGTCTGCGGGCTTTACCTTCTTGTCATTTCCGGATTTACATGCAGTAAGCATCATTGATGACATCATGAATACTATAAGTGAGGCTGCAACAGCCTTTACCAGCATGTTTTTCTTAATGTTCGTCTTAAAATGCTTTATCACAATATCGATAACCTCAAAAACTATGTCTTACGGACATATTACTATAAGTCTTCTGGCAAGCAGCTTCATTGCTTCGGGCTTTTCGATGTCACGGATGACCCACTCGAGCTTGCCCTCAGCATTCTTATCATAATCAACGATGCTTGCCGTTTTACTCTTATTCTTATCAAAATTCTCCTCAAGAGCCTTTCTGATCATTGCTTCAGACACACCGTCGAGCCTGACGGAAAGTCCGAGTTTTGCATAGATCGGCTTGAGATATGTACGAGCCTTCTCGGGAAGCGATGAATAAAGGCTGATCGCCAATGCTTCACCCTCAGAATAATTCATGAATCTGAAATAGCCTTCAATTGCGGAAGCAATCTCATCACCAAACGTAAGAAGCATCGGATTCTTGCGTTCCAGCGCTGCTCTTGCGGCATAGACCCTGTTAAGGAAAAGCCTTATGTCAGAAGGATCGCTGTCTGCAAGCGTTGAAAGCTCTGACAAAAGTCCGGGATCAGCCAGGACACCGTAACGGATTACCTGTGCATAACCATTTGAGCGGTATTTTGCAGGCACTGTAGGCAGGAAAACCGGATCAATAAAGACTGCGTTCTGGCAGTTATCAACACAAGCGGCATCTTTATGCTTTCCGGAGTTCACATATGACTTGATCGACACGGCAGAATCTATCATAGCGCCCAAAGTTGTCGGAATCACAATGAATCCCGGTCTTTCGGTATACAGAGAAACAGCCATGGATGCACAATCGATGACTCCACCGCCGCCGAAAGCTATTACGCAGTCACATGGGCCAAAATCAAACTCGGTAAGATCAGCGATTATCCTCGCGACCGTCTTCAGATCTTTATTATTATCCTGTGCTTCAATGGTGATCAGGTAAGGCTTGATATCCCTTAAGACAAACTGATCCTCGATCTTGTTATAGTAAAAGCCGCTCACCTGGCGGTCAGATACTATGGCGACCTTGATTCCGCCGCTTCTAGCTTCTTTCTGAAGTACTTCGAGCATGTAACCCGCTGCAAATTCAGCAGCGATACCCGCTCCAACGAAGCAGTCGAAATTTCTGTTACAGTCAAGTCTGTCCAAAATATGCCTCCGGGTCCCAAAAAGCTAATTTGTATATTACCACAAAAGTGTTAGAATAAAGCGTCATATATATTCTTATTGATAAAAGAGGGCTCACAATGACGATCAGAACGCGTTTTGCACCTAGTCCGACGGGCTTTATGCATGTCGGCAATTTGCGCACCGCACTTTATGAATACCTTGTCGCCAAGCACGCAGGCGGCACCTTTGTCCTTAGGATCGAAGATACCGACCGCGAACGTTATGTGGAAGGCGCTACACAGGTCATCTACGACACAATGAAGATTGCAGGGCTTGAGCATGATGAAGGTCCTGATATCGGGGGCGAATTCGGCCCCTATGTACAGAGTGAAAGGCTTTCCATGTATAAGCCTTATGCTGAGCAGCTCATAAACGAGGGCAAGGCTTACAGATGCTTCTGTACCAAGGAAAGACTTGAGAGCCTCAGAGAAAACGCTGATGGCGTTGTCGGTTACGACCGTCACTGCCGTGATCTCTCAGCTGAAGAGATCGAAGCAAACCTCAACGCAGGTATCCCCTATGTCATCAGACAGAAGATGCCTCTTGACGGTGAGACTACTTACCACGATTTCGTATACGGAGACATCACTTTCCCCAACAAGGATCTTGATGACCAGATCCTCATCAAGACTGACGGTTTCCCTACTTACAACTTCGCAAACGTAATCGATGACCATACTATGGGCATCACACACGTAGTCAGAGGAAGCGAGTATCTTTCTTCCACGCCCAAGTACAACCTTCTTTATGAAGCTTTCGGCTGGGAGATCCCGACATACATCCATCTCCCTCTCATAATGGGCAAGTCTGTTGACGAAGAAGGCAAAGAAGTTATTTCCAAGCTTTCAAAGCGTCACGGTTCAACGGGATTCATCGATCTCATCAATGAAGGTTATCTTCCTGAAGCGATCATCAACTATATCGCCCTTCTCGGCTGGGCTCCCAAGGATACACGCGAGATATTCAGCCTTGAAGAACTCGTCAAAGAGTTTGACGTCAGCGGCATTTCAAAGTCCCCTGCCGTCTTCGACTACGATAAGCTCGCCTGGGTCAACGCAGAGCACATCAAGGCTATGTCAGATGAAGAATTCCTCACTCATGCCAAGCCTTTCTACGATGAGGCAGGAGTTGATCCTTCCTGCTATGCCCTTCTCGCTGAGCTTTTAAAGCCCAGGATCACGAAATTCACCGAGATCACCGAGAAGCTTTCTTTCATCAAGAACTACGGCGATTTCGAGCTTGAGCTTTTCGAACATAAGAAGAGTAAATCCACTCTCGAATCTTCAAAGGAGATGCTCGAAAAGGCTATCCCCGTTCTTGAAGATCTTGATTGGGACAGAGAAGCGATCACCGAAGCCATGAAAACGCTGGCAGAGAGCCTTGAGGTCAAGAACTCAGTAGTCATGTGGCCTGTAAGAATTGCAGCTGCAGGTGTCTCGGTAACTCCCGGCGGATGCGCTGAAGTTATGCTCCTTCTCGGCAAGGAAGAATCACTCAAGAGAATTAAATACGCTTATTCAAGGCTTTGATAAGGAGTATTCGTTATGGCAGAAAGTAAGAATTTCATAGAGCAGATCATCGACGAAGAGCTCAAAGAAGGCGGCAGAGTCTACGGTAAAAAAGTACACACCAGATTCCCTCCTGAACCGAACGGCTATCTTCACATCGGCCACGCCAAGGCTCTGGAGATCGACTTCGGAACAGCCGAGAAATACGGCGGTCTTTGTAACCTCAGAATGGATGACACCAACCCCACCAAAGAGGATGAGGAATTCGTTGAGGCCATCAAGGAAGACATACACTGGCTCGGTCACGACTGGGGTGACAGATTCTTCTATGCTTCCGAATATTTCGAGAAGATGTATGAATTCGCCATCGAGCTCATTAACAAGGGCCTCGCATATGTTTGCGAGCTTACACCCGAGCAGATGCGCGACATGAGAGGCGACACGCAGACACCTGCAACCTCTCCTTACCGTGACAGGCCGATCGAAGAGAGCCTCGATCTTTTCAAGAGAATGAGAGCCGGCGAGTTTGAGGACGGAAAGATGACTCTCCGTGCCAAGATCGATCTTGCTTCAGGCAACTTCAACATGAGAGACCCTGTTATCTACAGGATCAATCATCTGCCTCACCACAGAACCGGAAACGAATGGTGCATCTATCCCATGTACGACTTCGCTCATCCGATCGAAGACGCACTTGAAGGCATCACCCACTCCCTCTGCTCACTCGAATTCGAGGCACACAGGCCTCTTTACGATTGGGTGGTAAACAACATTTCCGTTGAGTGCAAGCCCCGTCAGATCGAGTTCGCAAGACTCGGAATCACCCACACCGTCCTTTCCAAGAGAAAGCTCCGTGCCATGATCGAAGCAGGTATCGTTGACGGATGGGATGACCCCAGAATGCCTACTCTTTGCGGTCTCAGGAGAAGAGGCTACACACCTGCCTCCATTCACAACTTCAGTGCAAGAAACGGTGTTGCTAAAGTTAACAGTGTTGTTGACTTCGCATTCCTCGAATACTGCCTCAGAGAAGATCTTAACGAGCATGCAAAGCGTGTAATGGCTGTTATCAACCCCGTTAAGCTTATCATCGACAACTATCCTGAGGGCAAGGTCGAAGAAGTCGACGTTGAGAACAACCCCAAGGACGAGAATGCAGGCACACGTAAGGTTACTTTCTCAAGAGAACTCTACATCGAACAGGAAGATTTCATGGAAGTACCTGCGCCCAAGTATTTCAGACTCTTCCCCGGCAACGAGGTACGTCTCAAGTCTGCTTACATCGTCAAGTGCGTATCCTGCGAAAAGGATGCTGACGGCAACGTTACGGTAATTCACTGCACTTACGATCCCGATTCCAGAGGCGGTGATCCTGCTGACGGAAGAAAGATCAAGTCAACCATTCACTGGGTTGATGCCACTAATTCCATCGACGCAGAGATCAGACTTTATAACAGGCTCTTCACTACCGAGCAGCCTGATCTCGCTGACTGCAATTATCTTGATTTCATCAATCCCGATTCGCTCAAGATCATTAAAGGCGCAAAGCTTGAGAAATCTTTGGAGAACACGCAGCCTCAGGACAGATTCCAGTTCCTCAGAACGGGTTACTTCTGTGCTGACTCAAAGGATTCTAAACCCGGCCATCTTGTATTCAACATGGCGGTATCTCTCAAAGACAGCTATAAGCCTGAGAATTAAGTAATCACCAACCGCAAAGCCTGCCGTTACCGGCAGGTTTTTGTTTGCTTATAAATAAGTAAAAACCATATATTCTTTTTTCGATCGGTATATCCCGAAAAAATAATGAGATTTTTGTCACAAAATACGATTACGTTTTGTTATATGAGGTGAAGGGCCACATAAGGATCCTGAAAGCAAAAAGCAAAACGGCCCCTAAGTAAACGACAAGGAGATAAGTAAATGGCATTGCCTGATAACAGAATTTCATTCATTGAAGACTGTTATGAACTATACGAACAGAAAATGTTCCGTGTGGCACTGGCCGTATTGCACGACGAGTCGCTTGCCGAAGACGCCGTTCAGGATGCTTTCCTGCAGCTCATAAAGCATAAGGTGTTCTTCCCCCAAGCCGATTCCGACGATTGCAAAAGGTTCATCATAACAGTTATCAAGAACGCTTCGATCAATATCTATAACAAAAGAAAGAACGAAACCAAGATCGTAAGCTTCACCGAAAACCTTGAGGAAGTCGTAAGCAGCGAAGCCGTTGAACCGGACATCGAATCAGACGATGGGGCAATCTGTACTCCCCTTATCAACTCTCTTCCTGAGAAATACCATGATGTCGTCGAATGCCTTGTCATAAGAGATTATTCGGTCAAGGAGACCGCAGACAAGCTGGGCATCTCAGAGGCAAATGTTAGAAAACGATTTGAACGGGCCAAGAAACTGATGCGTCAGGACTGCAGCGAAGCCTAAACCGGAAAACCTCACAACTGAGGTAAGTCCTTTTAAAAAGGAGATTACTATGAAAAAGAATCTTAACGAAGAGTTATTCGACAAAGATATCAGTATTGAAGAATTCGATCACATCACTGACGGTGTTGAGGATCATGTTTTCTCGGACAGATATCTGGCGGGAAAGGAAAAAATGATGAAAGCATATACACAGAAAAAGAAGGCAAAGATGACAGGTATTTTCCCAAAGATTGCCGTTGCAGCTGCAACAGTAATAGTTCTCGGAACCCCCTTTGCAGTAAATGCAGCAACAAACGGAGCTTTGTTCGCAAGTCTCTGGGGCACCGAAGGCAAGACCAATATTACCAACCACACGGTTACGATCATAGAATCCGAGAAGATCAGAAATGACGGAACACCCGTTAAGCACACCTTCGAAATGCCCAAGGTTGAATTTGCCGACATGGATCCAGATAAGGCTGCTGCTCTCCTCAAGGGCAAGCTTATGGCAAATCCCGTAGTCGCCGAATTCGGCGGTTACAAGTTTACAGTGCTCGCAGTCGCAAGAGACGGCAACTGCATCGCAGTTGAATATACGATTGAGAATGAAAAAGGTGTAAACCTCCTTAACTTCAGCCAGCTTCACAATGAGACAAAGGGAGCATCTACAAACGAAGATCAGAACATCATGTACTCTTTCGGAGCAGGCCCCGGAAAGACATATGTTGATATGTCAAAGTCAACGTCGACCAAGATCTTCTGCAGAGAATACATGTCTGACGTCGATTTCCTTTCAAAGTATGCTGATCCTGATCACTCCGAGTTCCCAACTGATGCCGGAATGAAGCTTCATATCTACGAATTCAACGATACTATGACATCATACTATAAGGCAGAAAAGGATCCTTTCAAAGACATCAAGGATCAGGTTACAGTAGACATTCCGTTTGCAGACAAGATCGAAATGAGCGAAGTTAAAAGTGCTGACGGCGATTCGGTCAAGATCTCCCCTATTTCCATGAAGCTTAAGGGTTCTGCAAAGCTTTACGGCAAGAATAATTACGGAGACGAGTTTAACCCCGAATTCAGCGAAGGCGTCGACCACCTCAGAACCGTAAAGATCACGTATAATGACGGAAGCGAATATAACGTCTATAACTCCGGTGACAAAAATGGCAAGGGCTCAGTTGCAAGCTATGCATACATGATCGGAGAAAAGGATTCGGTAAGCATCATGTTCAACCGCCTCGTTGATACAAACAACATCTCAAAGATCACTGTCAACGGAATCGAGTTTAACTTTAAGTAATTCCTGATATTTCGCCCAACCACAAAGAAGGCCGTCCGTAAGGGCGGCCTTTATTGCTTTATCTTATTGCGGGCAACTTCAGCATCTTGTCTAAAGCTTCATTTACAACGCTTCTGGGACAAGCGATATTCATTCTTATAAACTGCCCGGCCTTTTTGCTGAAGAAATTGCCCTCAGAAAACTTTATATGCGCATTTTCAAGAAAATACTTGGCAGGATCTTCAATAAACAGTTTTGAAGCATCGATCCACATCAGATAAGTGCCTTCAATATCTGTAACCTTTAGTTTAGTACCGGCCAGACGGCTCTTAACAAGTTCAATGTTTCCCTCAAGATAAGCCCTGAGTTCGTCCATCCATTTGTCACCATATGTATAAGCGGCTCTTGTGGCAACAAGTCCCATGATATTCAAACCATAAGCACCCGTTGTAAGAGCCATCTTATCCACTGCCCTTCTCATTGAATCGTCAGCGATAACGATATTGGCAGCCTGGATCCCTGCGATGTTAAATGACTTGGTTGCAGACGTACATGTTACGGTTATCTTCTTCAGTTCATCAGAAAGAGACGCTATGGGAATGTGCTTGTGACCACTGTAAACAAAATCAGCATGGATCTCATCAGATACAATGATGATCTGATTCTTAAGACAGATCTTCCCTATTTTTATAAGCTCTTCTTTTGTCCATACACGGCCAACCGGATTATGCGGATTACAGAGAATGAGCATTTTCACATCATTCTCCCGTATCTTATTCTCCATGTCATCGAAATCGATCTCATAACGGCTGTCCCGTCTTACAAGATCAGATATAACAAGATTTCTCTTATTGCCTTTAATAGTTTTGGCGATCGGACCGTAAAGCGGCTCAAAGATCATGACACTGTCGTTTTCATTGGTAAGAGCCCTTACAGCAAGTGAGACACCGAGAACAACACCCGGAAGCTTAAGAATAGTCTTGGGATCCACTTCCCATCCGTGTCTTCTCTTAAACCAGTCAACTACAGCATTGTCATAAGAAGCATCCGCTTCGGGATAACCATAAACTCCCCGCTTCGCCTGTTCCACAAGACTTTCTATAACTTCAGGAGGGCTTTTGAAATCCATATCGGCAACCCACATAGGAATGAGGTCATCGATACCGTCAATCTTCTTGTGCTTGATATCTTCAGGAGTGTTTCTGTCTACTATTTCATCGAAGATGATCGCCATTAATAACCTGCGAGGAATTTCTTTGTCCTCTCCTCTTTCGGATTCGTGACCAGTTCATAAGCAGGTCCTTCTTCCACAATCACGCCGCCGTCCATGAAGACGATCCTGTCTGCAACATCCCTGGCAAAGCTCATTTCGTGAGTAACGATAACCATCGTCATCTTCTCTGCCGCAAGTTCCTTGATTACATTGAGAACGCCTTTTGTAAGCTCAGGATCGAGTGCAGACGTAGGCTCATCGAAAAAGATGATCTCAGGATTAGTCGCCAGAGCTCTGGCGATCGATACACGCTGTTGCTGGCCTCCCGAAAGATTGCAGGGATACTCATTAGCCTTATGCAGGAGATGCATCTTTTTCAAAAGAGCATCGCAGATTTCATCGGCCTCAGCCTTGGACTTTTTATGAACATGGATCAAAGCTTCGGTTATGTTTCTTCTTACGGAAAAATGCGGGAAAAGATTGAAGTTCTGGAAGACCAGACCGAACTTTGTTCTGATCTCACCGAGCATTTTCTTATCGCAATAGTGCAGCTTTCCGTCTTTTGTATCGCAGAGCACGTCGCCGCCGATCACGATCTTTCCGGAATCGACTCTTTCAAGCGTTGTAGCACAACGGAGAAGTGTTGATTTTCCGCCGCCTGACGGACCGATGACAGCCACTACCTCACCCTGTTTGACCGTGAGATCAATACCCTTGAGGACATCAAGGTCATTAAACGATTTATGTATGTGATGCATCTCAAGAATGTTCATTTCATATCCTCACGAATAATAACTCATTGATTTCTCAAGAAGTCCCAAAAGCGTCTCTATGATAACGTTCATCAGGTAATAGAAAAGTCCGGCAACGATGAAAGGCATTACGGAAACCTGGGCTGAAGCAAGTGCCGAAGCCTGTGTAAACATTTCGGTAACGGCCAGTACCTGCGCAAGAGAAGTATCCTTAACAAGCGTAATTATTTCGTTGCCTACCGAAGGAAGAACTCTCTTCACCACCTGAGGCAGGATGATCTTGAAATACGTCTGCATCTTGGAAAAACCAAGTACCTGAGCAGCTTCATACTGACCCTTGGCCATGGACTGTATTCCGCCTCTGAAGATCTCAGCGAAATAAGCAGCATAGTTCAACGAAAAACCGATTATGGACGCAATGAACCTGTAATTGAACGGTCCGATCTCAATGCTTCCCGTCTGGACACCGAACAGATAGTAAGGTCCGAAATAGACCAGAAGGAGCTGCAGCATAAGCGGTGTGCCGCGAAGGACAGATACATAGACCTTGAAAAATACGGATATGGTCTTGATCTTGGACATCTTGCCCGCTGCAACAATGAGACCGAGCGGCAATGAGAAGATTATCGTGAAGAAAAAGATTCCGAATGAGAATGCAAATCCCTGTCCTAAGATCTTTACCGTGCTGAGCAATGTCTTATAGTTGTCGGTAACGCTTGTCAGATACTTACGTACAACGAGAACGACAAAAGGAATTAAAGCTATTCCCGCCACAGCAAGCAATACAACGACTACGGGCGGTTTCTTTACCTTTGCACCCACAGGATAGTGTTTCTTGTGATTATTCATTATCACTTCAGAAACAATAAGGCAGCCGACAGAAAGAACAATGCTCAAGACAGTCAGCACATAGTAGTAGTTACTCTCAATTGTTGAAATATCCGAGGGACTCATACAAGCGATTATAGCACACTAAAGCCCCGCTCGAAATCAGAACGAACGGGGCTTTATTTCAGTTGAATTAATTGATTACTTACCGATGGTCGTAACGTCGGAACCGAACCACTTCTGTGAGATCTTGGCCATTGTTCCGTCCTTTGCCATTTCCTCAAGTGTCTTTTGAACCTTATCTCTGAGCTGTGTATTTCCCTTAAGGAAACCAACACCGTATTCCTCAGCGGAGATTGCTTCATCAAGAACCTTGAAAGGCTTGCCGGATGTCTGGATCTCATAACGTGCAACGATCTCGTCCATTACGATGGCATCTACACTGCCCGACTCGAGTTCCATCATTGCGTTAAGGTAGGAATCAACCTGAACGAGTTCCTTAAAGCTTGATTTAAGCTCAGGCTTGCCTTCAACTGCAGCAAGTCCGGAAGAATCCTTCTGAACGCAAACCTTGAGACCTGCGAGATCAGCAAGAGTCTTAACGGAAGAATCATTCTTAACAACTACAACCTGCTGGTTCTTCATATAAGGAGTTGTCCATTCATACTGTGACTTTCTCTCTTCTGTCATTGTGAAACCATTCCAGATGCAGCTGATGTTGCCGCTCTTGAGCTCGTTATCCTTGGAATCCCATGCGATAGGCTGAGCTACAAACTCCATTCCCATTCTCGTAGCGCATTCCTTTGCAAGATCAAGATCGAAACCTACATAAGAACCGTCATCTGCAACGAAGCCCATGGGCGGGAATTCATTATCGAATCCGACAACAAACTTCTTCTGGGAAGACTTGCCGCAAGAAGTAAGCGGCATCGCAAGCATGACTGCCGTAAGGCATGCTGCAACAATCTTAATTAACTTCATATTTACTACCTCCAAAATATATGCTGTCTCAAAACAGCAATAGCAATTATATCACTTATTACTTCGTACCGAAGATCCTGTCGCCGGCATCGCCAAGACCGGGAAGAATATAGGCGTTTTCGTTAAGTTCTCTGTCTACATTTCCGATATAGATCTCAATGTCGGGATGAGCATTGGCGAGCCTCTCGATGCCTTCAGGTGCAGCGATGATGCACATGAACTTGATATGCTTGCCGCCGTGCTTCTTAATCGAATTGATCGCATCAACAGCTGAACCGCCCGTTGCGAGCATCGGGTCAACGACAAGGATAAGACGCTGATCGATGGGATCCGGGAGCTTGCAGTAATAATCGTGAGGCTCATGTGTTACAGGGTCTCTGTAAAGTCCGATATGACCGACCTTCGCAAGAGGAGCGAGAGCCTGAACGCCCGGTACCATTCCGAGACCTGCTCTGAGGATGGGAACGATGGCAAACTTCTTACCGTCGATCATGGGAGTCATTGTTGTCTCAAGAGGAGTCTTTACCTCTACCTGCTTGAGCGGAAGATCCCTGAGAGCCTCATAAGCCTCAAGAGTTGCAACCTCTTCAACGAGTTTTCTGAACTCATAGTTTCCGGTATAAACACTTCTCATGAGCGAGATCTTGTGCTTGATGAGCGGATGCTCCATGACCTGAACGTTAGGATAATTCTTGTACTGCATATTCCGTCTCCTTTTTCGCTTTCGAATGGGGTAAAAAGCGACCTCTTGAATATTTTAGTTTAATGATTTTTTAAGTCAATAAAACTCGTCCCGCAAGCTCGAAAATTATTACAACCAAATGTCGGTTTGATTGCTTGAATTTTACATAAGAGTGCTATTATAAATTAAATTCCATATCTCAGGAGGGCTTGTTATGGGTAAATCCAGTCTTCAGAGCGGAGCGGTTTACGACGCGAAATCTCTGGGTGCCGGCCGTGTTATAGTGCTTGGTTTCCAGCATATGTTCGCCATGTTCGGATCGACTGTTCTCGTTCCCGCTCTCACCGGACTGTCGGTGTCAGCAACACTTCTTTTCGCAGGTTTGGGAACAATTCTTTTCCACCTTCTCTCTAAGAGAAAAGTTCCTGCATTCTTAGGTTCTTCATTCGCATTCCTTGCCGGTTATTTTGCCATTGCACCTAATGGCGAACGTGAACTTTTACCTTATGCATGCTTCGGCGTTGCACTTGCAGGTCTCGTATACCTCATTCTGGCAGCGCTCATCAAGATATTCGGCGTTAACCGTGTAATGAGATTCTTCCCGCCCATCGTAACAGGTCCTATCATCATTGCCATTGGTCTCTGCCTTTCTGCAACAGCTATCAACAGCTGCTCTACAAACTGGGTAATAGCTATCGCTGCCATCCTCATTATCGTTGCATGCAACATCTGGGGCAAGGGCATGATCAAGATCATTCCTATCCTCCTCGGCGTTTTGGGAGCTTGCGCACTTTGCGTTATCCTTACACTTTCCGCCGGATGGGTATCTGACGGTTTTTACTGCATCCAGGGCAATCCCAATCTGCAGCTCTTCTCCGTTGCCAGCATCGAGAACATAAAGAACGCTCCCTGGATCGGACTTCCCGTTCATTATCAGGACACCGTATTCAGCATCTTCACAGACAATAAGCTTGACCGCGGTCTGCTTATTACCGCAATCGCAACCATCGTACCCATCTCACTTGCAACGATCGTTGAGCACATCGGTGATATCTCTGCCATCTCTTCAACAGTCGGTGATAACTTCATTAAGGATCCGGGACTTCACAGAACACTCATGGGTGACGGTCTTGCAACAACACTCGCTTCCCTTTTCGGTGCTCCTGCAAACACAACATACGGTGAGAACACGGGAGTTCTTACACTCTCCAAGGTATTTGACCCGATGGTAGTCAGACTTGCTGCAGTATTCGCCATCTGCTTCTCCGTATCACCTAAGCTCGCAGCTTGCATTTCAGCTATCCCTACTCCTGTCGTAGGCGGTATCTCCCTCGTTCTTTACGGAATGATCTCCGCTGTAGGTGTTAGAAACATCGTTGAAAACAAGATCGATTTCAGCAAGTCACGTAATGTCATCATCGCTGCTCTCATCCTCGTTCTCTCGATCGGTATTGCTTACAGCTCAGCTGGCGCTATCAATATCCTCATCGTAACTCCCAACGTTAGCCTTACAATTAAACTGACCGGTCTGGCAGTAGGTTCTCTCGCCGGTATCATCCTCAACGCCATCCTGCCCGGCAAGGATTATGTTTTTGAAGATAATCTCAAGGCAGCACAGGCTAAGGATTCCACGATGATTCCCGATCCCGTGGATAAGAAAGAAAAGAAATCGGAAAAAAAGGATTGATCTGATTTTTCCAACTAACAAAAAAGGCTGCGGAAACGCAGCCTTTTTATTTGAATCAGATAACTGTTACCTCAAAAGCACTACAAGTCCGACAAACTCAAGAACAATTAGGATAAACATACCGAACATCATAAGCGAAAGCTTTCTGACGTCTGTAAAAAACGAAGGCTTTCCCGCGTCAAAAGCCGATTTGGCATGTACAGGCTCCGCACCGCCGGCCATAAGGTCGGTATTGACCACAAAACGGTGACCGTCACGGCTGAAGACCGAGGGATCATCATCTTCGTCATCAAAATCCTCATCAGCTTCAAATATCTGGGACTCAAAAGGATCAACGCCTGACATCCTTCCTGTATTCTTAGGCTTAACCTCACCGGAAAGGAGCGCTTCATCCTCAAAAGGATCCATGGCATTCAAAGATCTGACGGTAAACTCAGGAGTGATCCCCTTAACTGGATCCTGAAACTCATCTTCATCGTCATAATGAACCTCGATCCTGAGATCCTTGTGTTCCGGCTTCTCCTCAAAAGGAACACTGCGATCGGACGAAAGTCTGCCCGGACGCTCATATAACGGTTTACTGTCACTCTTCCTGGATTTCATAGGTGTAGATTATAACAAAACCCGGCAGAAAAATCTCTGCCGGGTCTTAAATTCATTGGTTTTGTTCCAAAGATCAGATCTTGTTGTCGGAACCGAGAACTTCCTTGATCTTGTGAGCAACGATAGCCTTAACGTTAGCACGGCCGTCACCAAGATACTGACGGGGATCGAAGTGATCAGGATGCTCAACGAAGTGCTTACGGATGCCTGCTGTCATACCCAGACGGAGGTCAGAGTCGATGTTGATTTTGCAGACAGCGAGCTTAGCAGCCTTACGGAGCTGCTCTTCAGGAATGCCGATAGCATCAGGCATCTTGCCGCCGAACTCGTTGATGATGGAAACGTACTCCTGAGGTACGGAAGAAGAACCGTGGAGAACGATAGGGAATCCGGGGATTCTCTTCATGCACTCTTCGAGAACGTCGAATCTGAGCGGCGGAGGTACGAGGATGCCCTGCTCATTTCTTGTGCACTGAGCGGGTGTGAACTTGTAAGCGCCGTGAGATGTACCGATAGCGATAGCGAGAGAGTCAACGCCTGTTCTGGAAACGAATTCCTCAACCTCTTCAGGTCTTGTGTAAGACTCGTTGCCAGCCTCAACCTTAACGTCATCCTCGATACCAGCGAGTGTACCAAGCTCAGCCTCAACAACTACGCCGTGATCGTGAGCATAGTCTGCAACCTTCTTGGACTCTGCGATGTTCTCTTCGAAGCTGTGGCTTGAATAGTCGATCATGACAGATGTGAATCCGGAATCGATGCAGGACTTGCATGTCTCGAAATCTGCACCGTGGTCAAGGTGAAGAACCATAGGAACTTCAGGGTGAAGCTCAACAGCAGCCTTTACGAGGTGAACAAGATAGTCGTTGTTAGCATACTTTCTTGCGCCTGCAGAAGCCTGAAGAATTACAGGTGACTTGAGTTCAGCAGCTGCTTCGGTGATGCCCTGAACGATTTCCATGTTGTTGACATTGAAAGCGCCGATTGCATAACCGCCATCATAAGCCTTTTTGAACATTTCGGTGGATGTTACTAATGCCATAAGCGTTACGCTCCTTTAAATAATATTTGTAAAAGAGTTAGACGGAGCTAACCTCCGTTCATCATTACCGCTTTATAATACTTATTACCGTATGGCAAGTCAACAATTATGGAGTCTAAATTTACCTTGTTTTAACATTATATGTTTGTAGTCGAAGGCGTTATGAATCCGTTATTATCGACGCTTAAAGCTCCCTTTCTGAAAGCATAGTCGACTGCCTGCTCGCAAAGCCTGTAACACTCGGTATTTGAAGCTGTTCTGGCAAATCCGAGAGCTTTGGCAGTCTCAGTGATCAGACTTTCCCTCGGGATTCCGTACTGCGACTCAGCAGTATCGATTGCCGCCCTTGCAGCCTCCTGAACAGCTATGTCACAAGCTTTCCTGGGCTTCTCACCTGTTTTGGGAATCCTGTAGAAAGGACAGATACCAATAGTAGCCTGCATATCCGCCCAAAGGAACTTGGTCCCATCGCCGGAATCATCCTGATTTAGTTTTTGAACGGTAACAGGAAGCTTGGAAGCCTTTATAAGATAGTTACATCTAGCCTTAAGCTTCGCTGTGGACTTTGGTATTCCAAGCATTTCAAGAACCTCAGCAGTCACGTGTTCAAAGCTGACCGGAGCTTCAGCTTGTGCGATCCTGACGACAAGTTCAGTCAATGCCTTAGTTCTATACGGATCATCACAGAATTCCTCGGAAGTCATAGGCTTTAGCTTTACGCCGAGTTTTCTGTAGATTTGGGCGTTTGGAGTCAGTTCTGATCCTAAATCAGAGGTTTTTTTTTGCCTTCTTCCTCAACAGGAGCGGTTTCTTCCTCTACGATCGGACCTGTTCCGTCGATGATCGGTATTTCCGGTTCAGCAGGTTCTGCCGTTTCCTGAGGAACCTCTTCCGTTACCTCTTCATCATTTGCCTTTTTTTCGGCTTCATCGAGTTTTTCGATGCACTGGGCGATTACGGAATCGGGATTCTCCCACCATTCGAGTGACCAGATCCTGATTACATTCCATCCGAATCCCTTCAAAACAGATATCTGGGATATCTCACGCGAAGTTGTCGTTCCCGCTTCTGCATAACTCTTACCGTCAAGCAGGATTCCGAGAGCATACTTACCCGGATCAGACGGTGAAATAACGCCGATATCAACCTTAAAGCCTGATTTTCCGATATTACGGTCAGTCTTATATCCGAGTTTGCCAAGCCTGTCACAGATGTCATCAGCGATTCCGGTAAACTTAAGGCTTCTGTCGATCAATGGTGAAGAAGATGCGGTATTAACGTTTTCACCGTCAGCCACGGCATCCCAGACTTCGCTTCCTGCGGCATACTGAAGGAATCTCTTAAGAGCCCTTACACCCTCCGAGGAATTCTCGCTTATCCTTATCTGGTCAGCAGTAATGGATGAGAACACCTTCATTTCCATACGTGAACGGGTTACGGCAACGTTTAATCGTCTCCAGCCTCCGTCACGGTTCAAAGGTCCGAAGTTCATTATGAGCCTTCCTGTCTCATCACATCCGTAGCCGACAGAGAACAGGATAACGTCTCTTTCATCTCCCTGAACGTTCTCAAGGTTCTTGATGAATAACGGTTCTTCACCGCTGAACGCCCAGCTCTCAAGCTCGGGATCCGTCTTGCATTTCTCTTCAAGCATATCCTCGATAAGAGTCTGCTGCTGGATATTGAACGTTACGACACCCACAGTCTGTCCTTTACGGGCAGGATCGTGGCAGCGCTGGGCGAGTTCGTTTATCACTGCTTCAGCTTCTGCCCTGTTAGTTCTTGAATTTCCGCTGTCGAAGGTACCCTGGATCATCTCAAGGTTGACCATGGATTTTCTGTCGTCAGCAGACGGGAACGTATAAAGCTTTCCTTCATAGAACAGCTTATTAGAGAATGTGATAAGGCTCTCGTGCCTGCTTCTGTAGTGCCAGAGCAGGTGCAGTTCGGGCATGCCGATCGCAAGGCAGTCATCCAAAATGCTCTCAAGGTCTTCTATCTCATAGTTTTCATCATCGAAAACCATTTCCCTGAAGAACGTCGTAGGAGGCATCTGCTTGGGATCGCCAACGATGACCGCATTCTTACCTCTTGCGATAACACCGACAGCCTTGCATGTGGGAAGCTGCGACGCCTCGTCGAAGACAACCACGTCAAACGGTGACTCTTTATCAGGCGCAAGATACTGAGCACAGGACAATGGGCTCATGAGTACACAAGGACAGAGCTTGAGCATTATGGGGCCGATCTTTGAGAAAAGCGTTCTGATAGACACTCCCCTGCCTCCGCTCTTGATAGCATGCTGAAGTATGCCCAGTGCGGATTTTGCACTAACATCCTTACCAAGATCGGGAAGCGTTTTTGCGATCCTGAGATAGATCTCCTGACGGGTCAGTTTCTCAAAGTCATTACCGAGCGTATTAAGCCTTGCTATCTTCTCTTCGAAAACGGATGCACTGAAATCCCTGAATGTTTCAGAGCTGTCGATTATCAGCGTGATAAGCGTCTTGGCATATTCTTTCCGGAATGCGGGAATGAGATTAGGTGCATCGATCCTGCCTTCCTCATATGCTTTAACAAGACCTGTTATCTTATAACCGAGACACTTGCCGGAAACACGGTTGAAAACGATCTTTGATCTTAACAGGTCCGCATTTCCTCCGAGTTCATCAACCATAGCCTTCTTGTCACTCAAGAGGCCGTTATCAGGTTCAAACACTCCATCTTCAAAACCGTATGTCTGCTTCAATACGTTATATGCAGCCTCAAGATTTCTGCCCGCCGAGGCAAGAGCCGAAGCAGAAGCACAGGCACCCTGATTGGATGCGAGTATGCATCTGGCATTACCTGATATATCGTAGGAATCTGCCTCATTCATGAGAGCAAGGCTTCTTGCATTAAGAGCGGATACGGTATTGATATCGAAACAAGGCAAAGGTGTCTGAGGATTATAGAGACCGCCAAGATATACGGCATCCTGTGCAAGACCCTGTCTCAGCGCTGCTTCCGTCCTCTGAACGTTAACAAGAGCATCAAGAACCGCACCAAGATTATCTTTTCCGGTTCCTGACTTATCGAATACCTTAACCTGCTTATAAACGCCATTGATGCCGATCGATCTACCGAGTGATCCCTTGGCATTGGCCGCATTGTACTCAGCCTGGAGCCTTAAGCCGTCACAGGCAAAGAATCCGTCAGCCCATGTGACTGACAGAGCGTTCTTCTGCTGGATATATGAAGAAGCGGCTGCGCACAGAGCATCAAGCCTTACTGAAAGTGACCTGAAGTCACGGCATCCGAGCCATGAGGCCGGAAGTCCGACCGTTGACAACTCATAGATCGCGCTTGCAAGTCTCAGGTAAGTCTTTTTCTTGAGGTTGCTGTCATCAGCACCAATGATCGAGCACTGAGCCTGATCAGTCCACTGCTTAAAGTTATTCAGTGTGGCGTCAAACTGGGAATATGCGTTATAGAAAGCCTCACAGGATCTTCCGAGATTCTGCTTAGCCTCCTGTGAGAATTCGGTCGCCTTGACAAAAGACAGTTTTCCGCCGAGATCACCTGAAGCCGCAACGAGTTCGCCGAGATTACTCTCTATCTCCTTAACGCGTGCCTCAGAAGCCTCGTTAACGAATCCGGGATCAAAAGGAGCGATGTCAGGAGCAAACTCATTGGCAGCGAACATATTGATAAGCTCGAAAAGGGACATTCCGCATCCGCGCTTAACATGGAGTTCCTTGGCATACTTATCGAGTTCTGCCCTTCTGGCTGATATCTCATTAAGTTCCTTATCGAAATCTTCGCTGTTAGGAAGCTTGGCTCTTACTTCGCTCGCTTCCTTAAGCTGATTGAGGACATGACTCTTTCTTACCTTGTTGGAATGAAGTTCGAGGCAGAAAGGAGCAATGCCTATCTTTTCGAGTCGTGAATAAACGACATCGAGAGCAGCCTTCTTCTCTGCTGCGAAAAGAACCGTTTTGCCGTTAGCAAGACAGTTGGCAATGATGGACGTGATCGTCTGGGACTTACCTGTTCCCGGAGGGCCGTGAAGTACAAAGCTCTCTCCTTCATATTTGTCAGTGGGAGTTGCAGCCGCAATCGCCTTAAGCTGGGAACTGTCCGCAGTGATCGGGAGCAGGACTTCACTTTCATTAACATCCTTCATTGTAGAAAGATTCTTTGCATCCCAAATCAGAACGCCATCGATAAGGCTTTTTACGACCTTGTTCTTTGCGATCATTTCGCGGTGGCTGTGCATGTCATTCCACATGACAAACTGCGAGAACGAGAAATTACCGAGAACGCAAGACTCGATTACGGACCAGCCCTTCAATCCTTCAATATGCGCTTTTACAAGATCAAGGATCTTGGTTACATCAATACCGTGTTCATCCGTAGGAAGATCGCCAAGAAGTTCAGATACGTCAACCTCGAAATCCTGTCTGAGTTTCTCAAGAATGGTGATGTTGATAAGCGAATCTTCTTCACGCTTACGCATTGCATATCCGAGAAGGATCGATTTACGTATGAGTTCAACAGGGATAAGTATTATCGGTGCATAGTAAGCATCGGTCTTTTCTTTCTCAAACCACTTAATAAATCCGACAGCAAGATAAAGCGTACTTGCGCCGTTTTCTTCAATTGAAGTCTTGGCTCCTCTGTACAGGTCTTTGATCTTATCACCAAGATCCGAAGAAGTAAGTGACGAGCAAAGCTTACCCTTGCCCATCTCAGTAGTAATGTACTCCTTAAACTCATCAACCTTTGCAATGTCTTCAATGGAATAGTCACGTGCAGGGATTCCGGAAACCTCAGCCTTCTTCTCAGGCACTTTATCGGCTGTTTCAGCCGGTTGAGGTTCAGGGAGAGCAGCCGGTTCTGCAGCCTGTACCGCAGGAAGTGCGGCAGATTCGGCAACTGCATTATCAGCTTTAAGCTCAGCTTTTTCAGAAGCCTTTGTATCGTCAGCGGATTCTGTGGCCTCGGCATCAGTCTTGGCCTCTTCCTTCTCAGCCTTCTTATCGGGACTCTTACGGGCGATAATGCGGAATTCCTTGTTGTCAGCAAGATTATCCTCAAGATCACTCAGCGCAGGAACAAACAAAGGAATGCAGGTTCCCTTGAACTTTAAGTTAAGAAGACTGTTACGGGTACTAAGATCAAGGAGTTTTCGCTCCCAAAGATCGAATTTTACAGAAGTTCTGTCATTAGTATTCTCAGCCATGGCCAAATCCTCCGATACAAGAAGAATTATATACTAAAAACGCACTTATTTTTTATCTTTTTGTACCTTTTCCATTTAGAATCTTTCTTCTGGTCTTATAGTCGGGAAGCACCGCGGCAACGGTGTTCCAGAATGCCTCAGAATGGTTAGGAACGAGGAAATGCGAAAGTTCATGTACTACGACATACTCAACCAGTTCCCTGTCCTTATCCACAAGCCTGGTACTGAATTTCAGAATGCCTCTTCTGTCCATGCATTCACCCCAAAAAGATCTGTAATTACCGATTACGATCTTTACCGGCCTTGATACGCCCCTGGCAGCGAAAAACGGCATATGGAGATCTATCAGTTCGACTATAAGGGTCTTAAACCTTTCAACGGATTCCTTGTCGGCATTCTTCCAATTATCCTCGTCTTCTCTTCTTTTGGCCACCTCATCGATGGCTTTTATGAAAAAAGAGGCTTTGGAAATAATGAATCTTTCAGCCTCGGCATAACTGACCCAATACGGCATAGACGCATAAAGAGAACCGTCTCTTCTTACGCGCACATTGATATTCTTAACACGCTTGCGTTCGAATTCGACAATTACGGCTCTGCCGCCGACGTCAATTATCCTGGTAGTACTCACGGAGAAAAGGCCTCACGCCTTGATCATCTTGTCGAAGTTCTTTCCATTCATCTCATACATCGTACGGCCACACTCGGCAAGACGGTTCTCAATGTGCTCCTGTTCCTTAGGACGCTTGATCTTGAGGGTCGTCGTCTTGATCATGTCTTCTTCGGAGAAGACGTAATTGCGTACGATCTTATATTGAGGCATCGTGTGGTTAGCCTCATGCATCTTATCGTTAAGATATGTCTCAACCTGTGAATCGTCAGGCTCGGTCTTGAGACCCAACTCAGCACCTATGGTCTTACGGTCTATCAGAAGCTTCGCGCAGATGTCGATGGCATCACGGTCATTTCTGTTACCCCAGACAAACGCCTCGGATACGCCCTTGATCTCCGTAATAACTGCCTCGATCTCCTCGGGGAAAGCCTTCTTACCGTTAGTAAGAACGATCATAGACTTAACACGGCCGGTAATATGAATGGAACCGGTCTTGTCGATGTAACCCATGTCACCCGTATGGAACCAGCCGTCAGAATCAATAGCCTCAGCCGTAGCCTCCTCATTTTCGTAGTAACCGAGCATGACGCAGTCGGACTTTGTAAGGATCTCACCTACAGCCTTAGGACCTTTTCCTTCAGCATCAATGGTAACCGTAATGCCGGGCAGCGGACGGCCGACTGAGCCGTGGACGTCGCAGGCTTCATTGTTAACCGAAATAACGGGTGAAGTCTCTGTAAGACCGTAACCCATATAGAACTGGAGACCAAAGTCAGTGAATGCGTCGATGTACTTCTTGTCGATTCCTGCGCCGCCGATGACGATCATGCGGAAATTACCGCCGAGCTTGTCCAAGATGTCGCGGAAAAGATTACGTCTTACATCAATTCCGATATGTCTGAGGAACCTTGTTACAGGTCTTGCGATAGAGACCATCTTTTCCTTGCCGGAAGATTTGATACCGTCTTCGATCTTCTCGTAGATATTCTCGAAAAGGAGCGGAACCGAGATGCAGACATTCGGTTTCCATTCCTCCATGTTCTTGACAATGTATCTCAATCCATCACACATGCAGATGCAAGCACCGCATGAAAGGATGAAGAAGTCGCAGGTGTTCTCAAAGGTATGATGCAAAGGAAGGATCGAGAAAGCCCTGTCTCCGCGTCTTACATCAAGAGTCTGCGCAATCGCATATACGTTGGAGCAGATATTGTCATGAGAAAGCAGAACGCCTTTACTCATCGAAGTCGTACCCGAAGTGAAAAGGATGATCTTTGCCGCCTTCGCATCGATCTCGGTATCCTCGAACTTCGTATCTCCGGCTTCACGGAGCTTCATGCCTTCTTTTATCCAATCATAAATATCAACGAACCTGTCATCTCCCTCAGGCCAGGTATCTTCAGGCTTCTTTCCGGACAAACCGTCCTTATAGAAGATAACAAATCTCTTAAGCGGGATATCGAGCTCGCCTGATTTGATCTTCTCGGCAATGGAAAGCATCATCTTGTGATGCCTGTGCTGGTAGAAGATAACCTTGCTCTTGGATCTTATGAGAAGCTGGATGAGCTCTTCCTCAGGCAAAGCCCTGTCAAGCGGCACTCCGACAGCTCCGGAAGATAAAATGGCGTTATAGGAGACGAACCACTCATACGCGTTCTCTCCTACAACTGCAAGCCTGTCGCCTGCAAATTCACTGTTTAAAAGGAATGTGGCAAGACCGGTAATGTCATTGCCGTACTCAAAAAACGTCCTATGAACTTCGGAAAGCTTAGGTGATCTTCTGAAGATGAATGCATCAAGTTCGGGAAATCTGGCGCAGGTCTTTACGACAAGATCCCTTATATCGGTAAATTTATCCGCAGTATATATAGCTGTGCCCTTTACGGGGTTCATATTCTTCCTCCGGTCCTCAAGCAATCTGAAGCAATAGAAAATATAACATACTTATCCGAAATTTTACAACAAATCGCTGTTTATAATATTTTATTGGAAAAAACTGCTTTCTAGAGGTATATTTATTTACATCAAAACGCCAAAGAGGGGTTAATGATGGCTGAAAACAAACCGGACAATATGGCATCCGTTTCCGGAAACGCCGCTGAAAAGAAGGTATCCCACGCCGATCACCATAAGGCGCTCGACGAGAAGTACCCTACCAAACGCGGGTTCTGGGATGTTGTTGCCAAGAACGGATTTCTTCTTCTCACCCACATCTTATGTGACATGAAGTGCATCGGGAAAGAAAACTTTCCCAAGAATAATCCATATGTAGTCGCCTCAAACCACCAGAGCTATCCTGACGGCGTCCTTATCATCGACTATCTGCCGAAGGGACACTTCAAATGGATGTGCTGCCTGGCGGCATCAGATCTTGAGACTGATCACGGCAAACTTGGCCGCCTTATCATGCGTGTAGGCCGCGGCATTGCCGTTGACCGTTACGGCAACCCGGTAAGAGGTCTCATCAAAGCCAAGAAGGAAGTCGAACAGGGCAACATCTGTTTCGTATTCCCCGAAGGCACAAGGACTCACACCGGTAAGCTTGCTGAAATGAAGGACGGAGCTTCCTATCTCGCCATCAAGGCCAATGTGCCTCTCGTACCCGTTTATATCGCAGGCGCTTATCAGATCTGGCCCAGGACTTCCAAGCACCCTCACCCCCTGAACGGTTTCCACAGAAGAAAGATCAGGATCTATGTCGGTAAGCCGCTGTACGGCAAAGACTTCGACAACGATGCCCACAAGATGACCGAGGCGCTGTCCGAATGGATGCACCGCCAGGAAGACATGTACTGGGATCCCGAGACCAATTACGATAGAAAAAGAAAATCCTGATAAAAGATAGAGGCTGTCTCATATGAGGCAGCCTCTTCTCTCTTACTCAAATCCCTTATTCAGAAAGTTTTCTTAATCTAATCCCTGTATTTTTCAGTTTGCCGGAGTCTCGATCTTATTCCTTACATCTCCGAACGTCTTATTCCAGTCGACTTCTTTGATCTTTCCGCCAAGTCCGAAAGCAAATACCACGATAGTGATAACCGCCATGACCATTGCGAGGAAAAGTGAAACAACACCGGTTATAAGTAACTTGATATCACCTTTGCTCATATCATGCCTCCCCAAATCCGTAATTCCAGATTTTCTTGTTCCATCTGATGTAAGCCTTTGTTCCCTTAGCGAAGTACTTGATTCCAAGTATCACGAGGATAAGGAGGAATACTGCGAAGAACAGAAGCGTTACTCCAAGAAGGATCGCAGGAACCATGTAGTATGTGATGTTGCCGGTTACGATTGCCGTAACGATAGCTGCTATTCCGCCGAGTGATCCGAGGAAGATGCAGCAAGCTATGAAGATCGCAAAAAGGATAACCAGCCAGCACTCAATTCCTACAAATGCGTTGAAGAGAATTACAAAAAGTTTGCTTCTTCCATCAGCTCCTGTCTTTGTGTCGTCAAAGACCTTGCTTCTCTTCTTAATGATCTCAGGGAGCTTCATTCCCTCTCTGTACATTGCAGCGAGATCGTTGGGATCTCCGAGTCCTTCAGCTATTTCTTCCTCGGTCTTGCCCTTAAGCGAGCCTTCGGAAAAATGAGCGCCGATCTCATAGAGAATCTCATTTACATCCTTATAAGGCATAGCACCGAGAGCTTTCCCGAGCGTATCAAGATATTCTTTTTTATTCATCTGCTTCTTCCCCCTGTTTCTCATTGATGATGCCGTCGACTGCCTTAGAGAACTCTATCCATTCTTCTTTGTCTTTCTGCAGCCTCTTTCGGCCTTCGTCCGTGAGGTGGTAATACTTCCGCGGTGGTCCGTTCTGAGATTCCTTGAGGTACGTATCAACGCTTCCTTCTGCTGCCAACTTGCGGAGGATTGGATAAACCGTACCGTCTGCAATGTTCATCTTGGCGGTAAGGCTGTCAGCCAGGTCGTAACCGTAGCTGTCGCCCTTATCAAGGAACGCTAGCACGCACAGATCAAGTACTCCTTTCTTGAACTGATTGTTCATATTATTCCCCCTTATTCAAAAGTGACACGGACTTCTGCTCATGTAGAACAGCATCAACTTCCCATGTCAGTATTGAATATAGCACACTATTATTCATTGTGCAATACTGTTTTTTGTTTATTAGCGAAACCTTTTTGTCCTAAAAAAGAATTAATGTTATTATTCCTTATTAAGGAGATGAATAGTAATGGCCGAAGATAACAATTCCAAACTGCAGCAGATATTATCCGAACTCCCTCGCGATAAGAGGGATATTCTGGAAGGACACATCGCAAGTCTTCCCGAAGATAAGCGCGACGCTTTTATTGCGGAAGTAATCAAAGAATATGAATCCATAAAGAAAGCTGCAGGTAAATCTGCTCCCGAGTCTCCAAAAGAAACAAAGGAAGAAACCAAACCGGAACCCGAGTCCAAACCTGCGGTTGAGGCAACTCCCGAAGTTGAGTTAAAGCCCGAAGAAGAGACCAAGGCCGAGCCTGAATCCAAACCCGCAAAAGATCCCGGTCAGGGTATTTTGGATCTGGATTTTGTCAACAGCGAGAATACGGCCCCCTCTATTCCCCTGGAACCCATCGCCGAGGATTTTGATCTTCCTTCCATCAAAAAGGAAGAATCTGAAGAGTTGTCTCCTGCTCCTGCCGAAAATAAAAAGTCCGGCAGGCCCTCCAACAAGGAAATGGACGCCATCTTCAATGGTCCGGTACATACCAGAAGAAGATCAGGAAGTCCCGTTGCGGCAATCATCTTCACTGTCCTGGGTCTGCTCGTTGCAGGAGGAATCGTTTTCGCGATCATGCTCTTCAAGAATCCTGCATTCGCTCCCATAGCCGCAAAACTCGGCATAAACCCTGTTACATCTGAGACACAGACTGAAGTTACAACTACTGAAACATCAGAAATTGAGACGACTACGGAAACGACCGAAGCTCCCACTACCACGTCAGAAACCACACCTGAGCCGACTCCCGAACCGACTCCGATTCCCACTCCCACTCAGGTTCCTTTGAAGAGCAACGCGCCTAATCTTAAGGGTATCAAAGTCGTGATCGATCCGGGTCATCAGGAAAAGACCGATTATACAAAAGAGCCTTTCAAAAAAGGTGTTACCACGGGAAAGCCCCGCTGCACCAGCGGAACCGTAGGAGTTTCCACAAAACAGAAAGAATATGAACTCACGCTTGAGACAGCTTTCATGCTCAAGGACTATCTCGAACAATGCGGTGCAACGGTCGTCATGACCAGAACCGAAAACAACGTGAATCTCTCCAACAGACAGAGAGCAAACATCGCAGTCAAAGCAAAGCCCACCCTTTTCATCAGACTTCACGCTGACGCTTCAACAAACAAAAAGGTTAAAGGCGTACGTGTATATATCCCCAGGGGCGGAAAGTACAACAAGATCGCTGCTGCCAATAAGCTCGGCAAGCTCGTAGCCGCTGCAGGCAAGACAACCTTCCGCGGATCGAAAGCAACCAATCAGTACACCGGACTCAACTATGCTTACAGCATAAGATCCTATCAGATCATTCTCGGCTACCTTTCAAACAAGGAAGATGACGAGAGACTGGCAGATCCCAACAACAGATATGAGATGGTTGCTGCAATAGCGAACTTCTGCTCCTCGTTCAAAAAGAAATAATCTTGTTTTTTTGACAAAACTAATATAATCTGAAAAACATATTGATGAAAGAAAGAAGGTATCAACATGAGCGAAAATCTTGACATGAACACTTTAAAGCAGCTTGCTAAGATGAAGAGCGCAGATGAAGTAGATGCGGCTCTTGCACAGGATAACAGCATCAAGAATGAATTCCAGTCCATCAAGGAAGTCGAGATCCTCAAGGATACCGTCAGCCAGCAGCAGATCCTTCTTCATGCCATGTGGCTTATGATGAAAGAGCACGGTTTCACTAATGTCGAATTCAATCTCCACCTCAGAGAAGCAGTTCAGCTGAGTACGAGAAAGGACTTCAAGAACAACGTCAACTGCCCTTCCTGCGGCAAGGGCATGCAGAAGATGGAGAAGGTTCCCTTCACTCTCAAGTGCTACTATTGCGGAAACGAATTCCTCACCAATCCTTTCATGAAGTTCGACGGACTTGATCCCGAGTCGATCGAATATAAGACAGAAAGACCTACGGGCGAACAACTTGATGCTGACAGCTCTCCCGAGAATTTCGAGAAAAAGGCAGCAAAGACCGAAGAAGACGAGATCGCAAACGCTGAGGCTATACTCAACTCCAGTTTCGAGCCTTACGACGTTTCACAGGATTTGAAGTTCGACGAAGAACAATAATCTCAAATTGTCCTCTAAATCATTCAACATCCCTGGCAACAGGGATGTTTTTTTCTTGCTGTGGCGTTATAATAACTTACCGCTTTACGGAAAGTCCTTATGGGGATGTACCGGTTTCGACGGGGTCGCCGAAGCTGGGAAAGCGGGTGGAGGATTCTCGTTGGCCTCCTTAAAAAACGGGAACTTGCAAGTAATTGCAGACAAGACTGAGCTCGTAGCAGCCTAAGGCTACCGTCCCCGTGTGTATCTGCTCACATGGGTGTACGTACACCGCAGACCTCACCTGAGAGAGGTTAAGCAGGCAGTCCTCCCGACAAAGCTTTGAGCCGGATCCGCGACTATAATCCCCCTATGAAGCTACCGGAACCTTAGCCCGTCAGTGGGCTCATGTGCAAGGGGAATATCTTAACCGCTGACTGCACCCGGAGATTGTCCCGGCCGAGACGGTTTCGGACAGGAGTTCGATTCTCCTCATCTCCACCATACATTTACTTTCCGTAAAGAAAGGGACTGCACTGCAGTCCCTTTAATTTATTTGGTAAGTTTGAAGCAGATAGCCTCGAGTGCCTTTGCGTCATTCATTCCGGCAACCGCGTTCCCGTCGCCCCACGATACTTTCTGCTTATGCTGTATCGCCGGCAGTCCCTTATCTGTCTTCGCCTTGAAATCCTCCGCAGAAATCTCGAACTCATCATCGCCGTATCTGACGCTTTCATTTCCGTCGGCATCGACTTTTCTGATCTCCGTAGCAATGTTATTTGCTCTGATCTGGCCATTATGGAGAGAAACGACATAGTAATAGATGGTCTTCTCCCCTTCATTCATTGATTCTTCGTACTCTCTGGCAACATAGAGATACTCACCGTCGGAATTCATCCTGAGGCAGTATTCGTCTTCCATGTAAGGTCCTGCAGAACCCTCCTCGAAAGGTGTATTGACCTTGGCGATCGAGCTGTTGTCAGCAGTGACTTCATATACCGTAAATGACTGATTCTTCTTAGCAGCAGTTATCTCATAACGGCCGTTCATATCAAGATCCGTAATGGCATAGCGCATTTCGGCATCGCCATCTTTATACCAGGTGCTTTTATTTGCCGCTATGACTTCAAGCTGTCCGGTATATGCGAAAACGGGGGCAGGCATGGTTTCAGTCTCAGGCACGGACTCTGCCGGTGCAGGATTTGCAGCAGATGAAGAAGCTGTAGGCGTTGCCGCTCCTGATGAAGCTGCAGGTTGTGATTCAGGCTCCTTTTTGCCGCATGAAGGAAGAACCGTCATGCCCATGGCAAGCAAGATTGCCGTTGTGAGTCTGAGTGTTTTATTCATCCGTATACCTCTGTTTCATTTTTTCGTGAATTATATCACATGGAATCTAACAGATATATCATAACTAAACAACTGATCAAACAGAACGCGCAAACCCTTGTGATAGAATACCCCTATGTCTATCAACGAAAACAGGTCTTTCCGCAAGAAGCTCGTATCACTTATCTTACCGATGACACTGCAGAACTTCATGTTCTCGCTCGTCCCTCTCGCAGATACGGTAATGCTGGTTTCTGATCAGGACGCAATGTCCGCTGTATCGCTCGCGTCTCAGGTCGCGTTCGTATTCAACATGTTCTGCATTGCCCTTGCTTCCGGCTGCTCGATGTTTGCCGCACAGTTCTGGGGCAAAGGCGACAAAGAGAACATAGAAAAGATCTTCGGTTATTCAATGAAGCTCCTTCTCCCTATCCTCGAGCTATTCTTCGGATGCACGCTTCTCATGCCGGAAGCCGTAATGCGAATATACACAAACGAGCCTTTACTGATCGCCAACGGCATTCCTTATCTTCGAATAGCATCCTTCTCGTATCTTTTCATGGGGCTTTCGATAATCTACGAATCCATCCTGAAGAATGTCGGCATGGTAAAGCAATGCACATTCGCCAGTACCGTAATGGTAATAATGAACATTTCCCTGAATGCGGTCTTTATCTACGGCCTGTTTGGTGTGCCCAGGATGGGAGCATCAGGTGCCGCTCTTGCATCAGCCATTGCTTCACTTACGGGATTTATCTTCTGTGTTTACTATATGCATAAGAAGCGCATCGTTTCGTTAAAGCTTCAATACATCATGAAGACAGGCATTCACCTGAGACAGCGCTATTCGAAATACAGTGCTCCTTTTTTCCTTAACCAGATAACCTGGAGCCTCGGATTTACGATGATGACCGTAATTATGGGTCATTTGGGATCTGATGCCGTTGCGGCAAACGCAATAGTCACCGTAATCAAAGACATCGTTTCAGCTTTCTGCTATGCGCTTGGAGCTGGCGGAGCAATTGTTGTCGGCAATGAACTCGGTGCCGGCAGGCTTGAAGCCGCCAAAGACTATGGCAAACGCTTAATGAAGCTCTGTGTATTATCAGGACTTGCTTTAGGCCTTATCGCAGCTGCCACAGCACCTCTGGTAATCAGATTTGTCGATCTTACACCTCTTGCCGAGCACTATCTGTTCATCATGATACTCATGTGCAGCTATTACATTTTGGGACGTTCCATTAACTGCACGACGATCGGCGGAATCTTCTCCGCTGGCGGAGACACGAAGTTCGGGTTCATATGCGACACAGTCACAATGTGGGCATTCATCGTCCCTGTCGGAGCGTTGGCAGCCTTTGTCCTTAAGCTTCCAGTCCTCGTCGTATATTTCCTTCTGAACCTTGACGAGATAATAAAACTGCCCGTAGTCATTGCTCGCTACAGGCAGTTTAAGTGGCTTAATAATATCGTAAACGATATGGAAACCGATGCTATCTGATCAGTTCCTGATCAGCTTGGCACCGTATTCCGTTGTATCAAATGTCGAGAAATAATCGTTAAGGGATTCCGCACGTCTGATGAGCTTAACAGAACCGTCCTCCTTGAGCAGGAGTTCTGCAGACCAGAGTCTTCCGTTGTAGTTATAGCCCATCGCAAATCCGTGAGCACCTGCATCGTGGATCACAAGATAGTCTCCCATGTCGATCTTAGGGAGCATCCTGTCGATCGCGAACTTGTCGTTGTTCTCGCAAAGTGAACCTGTGATGTCATACTTGTGGTCAGCAGGAGCGTTCTCCTTGCCGAGAACGGTGATGTGATGGTATGCACCATACATGGCGGGACGCATGAGGTTAGCAGCGCAAGCGTCAACACCGATATATTCCTTGTAAATGTGCTTTTCGTGGATAGCCTTAGTAACGAGCGCTCCAAACGGTGCGAGCATGAATCTGCCCATCTCAGTATAGATGGCAACATCGCCCATACCTGCGGGAACAAGGATCTCTTCGAACTTCTTCCTTACTCCCTCTCCAATTTCCTTAATGTCATTAGCGGGCTGGTCAGGCCTGTAGTCAACGCCTACACCGCCTGAAAGGTTAATGAAAGCAAAATCCACGCCGACAGTGTTCTTGGCTTCAACGGCAAGCTCGAAAAGCTCACCGGCGAGTTTCGGATAGTACTCGTTGGTAACCGTGTTGCTTGCAAGGAACGCGTGAAGTCCGACTTTCTTTACGCCGTGAGCCTTAAGCTGGGCATAAGCATCGAAAAGCTGTTCCTTGGTCATTCCGTACTTTGAATCGCCGGGGTTGTCCATAATACCGTTGCTGAGCTTATAAACCCCGCCCGGATTATATCTGCAGCTCATGATCTCCGGAAACTCGGGGCCGATGATCCCTTCAAGGAACGGAATATGTGTAATATCGTCAAGGTTGATTATGCCTCCGAGCTTGGCACAGAGCGCATACTCTTCAGCAGGCGTATCATTGCTCGAGAACATGATCGGACCTCCGACCGCATCTGCCAGAATCAGCTCTGCCTCACTTGAGCAGTCAAATCCGAATCCCGCGTCTCTGATTATCTCCATGATGAATGGATTAGGTGTAGCCTTTACTGCGAAATATTCACAGAAACCTTTATTCCAGGAGAACGCTTCCTTAACAGCCTTACAACGGGCCTTAATTCCGGCCTCATCGTAAATGTGGAACGGTGTCGGATAGGTCTGAGCGATCTTCTCGACCATTTCCTTGGTAACAAAGGGTTTCTTTTCCATATAAATTCCTCACAAATAAACAATATGGAAAGAATTTTACACTTTATTCGAGTAAATACAAGTTTTTATTATCATCCGAACATCTTCTCGTACTTGTCAGCTGAGCCTCCAGTCATGCTGCTGGTCGTGATGACTGTCATCAGATTATCGTCCAATTTTCTCACATAAAGATATACAGTTTGGGAGTCAACGGTAAATGGGATCTTTATGTATTCTTTACCGCTTAACGTTACCTTGGTCTGTTCACCATATGAGGCTTTAAGACCGATCTGCTTTAACTCTTCATCCGTCATCTCTTTAAAGTCTTTGATGTACTTCTCCTCGGAATAATCCGGGTCATCCGGTACAGCTCTCTTCGTGTTGATGAACACGATCTGGATGAATTCGTTTTTACCGTAAAAATAACTTTCATTATTAGTAGCCAACGCAAAAGCGCGATGCTTATCACTTAGAGCATTTTCAACTGCGTCACGGCTGACTCCGCTGTCATCTTCGGCTTCTTGGTATTCGTAAGTTGTAGGTACCTGCAGCTTGATTCCAGCATATTCATTAGAGTATCTGCCGTCTTTTGTATATTTACCCTTAGTGTAGTTTGTGCCCTCCATCGGATTAGCGAGAGAATCTTTGGGTGTGGGAATATCCTTAACGGCTTCAGGTTCCTGGTGGGGAGTAAATCCTTCAGGATATGTAAGTCCATAACCGGTCTTAAAGAACTGATCGTCTGTTCCGATCTTTCTTGTCGCATTATACCAGGGCTCGGGGAGTTTACCTGAGAAGTTTGCGCATCCGCAGAGAACGTCAGAAACGCCCTTTCCTTCAGAACCCGGAAGATAGCACATGACTACGCTGTCCCAGTTATTGAAATCATCCGTGCTCATTGCCAGATGTCTGCCGGCGATGATACAAGCGACAACAGGTTTCTTAAGTGCTCTCGCTTTGTCGATTGCTTCAGTGTTATACATTCCCATACCGATTCCTCTGAGATCGATATCAGAAAGATCGCCGTACCATTCGGCATACGCGTCTTCACCTACACATAAAAGAACTACATCCGCTTTCTCAGCTTCAGCAGGATCAGTAATCACTTCGATCCCGTAATCCTTTGCATATCTTTCAAATGCTTCCTGAATCGTTGTAACGCCTGTGATATCCGATGTGTGGCTCTGGTTCCATCCCATGGTCCAGCCACCGCACTGTGCGCGTGTATTATTTGCATTAGGTCCGGTGATATAGACCTTTGTTCCCTGCTTAAAAGGTAATGTGTTGTTATCGTTCTTAAGAAGAACAAGACTCTTTTCAACAAGCTTTTCGGCTACGGCTCTGTACTCCATGGAACCAGGTTCTTTCTGAACAGTCGTAAGCTTCTCGCAGAGCGGATCTTCAAATAATCCGATGTCTTTTTTAAGCTTGATTACTCTTGTGGCAGCCTCGTTGACGCGTATCTCGGTGATCTTTCCTTCCCTAACGGCCTTGATTATTATCTGTCTAACCTCATCATACTTGAGACCTTCCATAAGAAGATCGATGCCGCAGTTAACAGCAGATATTACCTGCTCTTCAAAAGTAGCGGGAGACGTATTTTGGATAGCCATGCTGTCGCTCATGATGAGACCCTTAAATCCCATCTCAGTTCTGAGCTTACCGATGTACTCGGCATTCTCATGCATCTTCTTTCCGTTGAGTGAAGAATAGCTGACCATGATTACATGAACGCCGGCATCTATCTGAGCCTGATATACCTTCAGGAGTTCTTGGATCTCAGCGTCTGTAAGCTGTGCATCACCACGGTCAATAAGGCGCGCAAAATCAGACCTCTCACCTGTCTCATACTTAACGTTTCCGTCACCGAAAAAGTGCTTTGCCGTTGCGACTACTCCGCCGTCAATGAGTCCCTTTGTATAAGCCGTACTGAGTTTTTTGATCTGTTCCAGATCAGATCCGTAACACTCGTAATTTCTTCCCCATCTCGGATCGTTTGACTGTGCAACGCAGGGATAAAGATTCCATAGCATATGGCACATGCGTGACTCATCAGCCGTGATCTTTCCGACCTGATACGCAAGTTCTTCATCATTTGCCGCGCCCTGTCCGATGTTGTGTGGGAAGAACACGCCGTCAACGCAGTAACCTACTCCGTGGACATCATCCTGAGCAACGATATAAGGAATACCTGCTTCAGACTCGATCGCTTCCTTCTGGAAATCATCCAAAGTCTTGCGCCACTCTTCTGCCGTCAGCATTCCCTCATCGCCGTAGATACTGCCGTAGCAGTTAGTAGCCATAGGCTTTGATTCGTCAGCCTGAGTCTTATAGAGGATAGGCTGAACCATCTGAGCAGCCTTCTGTTCAAGCGTCAGCGTTCCAACGATCTCTTCCGGAGTCATGGTCGCGTACCACTGGTACTTGTACTGATATTTTCCCTTGGGGAACTTTTTCGTTCCATTAGGATTTGCTGTGCATGCAGTTGTCGTAAAAAGCATTACTGCAAGCATAATTTTGGCAATAGTTTTCTTCATAAAGGCAGAGTCCCCCTTAGCAAATTGATTTTTCGGGTATTATTTCCAGGAATTTACGGCTTTTATCGTTTCTTCAGCCGATTGTTTAGCATAGGCGTCATCAAACGTCCTGCTGTAACTGTTACCATCCAAAATGATCAGTTTTCCGTTTCGCACGGTATTTACTGCTTTTTCTGCAGGTCGTGAGCTTGGAAGAAGCGTGCCCCATATAACCGCGACAGGCACTTTGCAATCCTTCAGGAAATCGTAGGTATAAACTGAGAATTTCGGTTCTTCAGAGAATGTATATTCCCCGATATCAGGCTCAACCAGGATTACTCCTTTGAGTTCATCCTGTCTGTCAGTTCCTGTATAAGAAGCAACGAATCCTCCGGCCTGATGTCCCCACAGATACAGCATTTCGAGATCTACATCAGGAACATATTTCAATTCATCCATTACGGCATAAAGATCAAGTACATATTCAAATGTAAGATTGCCGTGCTGAATCGGCGAATAATACTCAGTTCCGGATGTATTAGTGTCGAAAAGAACAGCCGCGTAACCATTTTCGTTGAAATAGTTTGCCATCTTCTCATATCCGGCATTCTTCTCATCGCTCTGACCGTCAAGAGCCTTGCATATAACGATAGTCTTGAAAGGACCTTCACCCTTGGGGAGCATTATCTTTCCTTCGATCGGGAATCCGTTGCGGTTGAAGATTATCTGCTTCTCGGTATCGGTTATCGTAATTATTTCAGGCTTCTTAACCGTGTAATTAAACGGTGCGTCTCTCTGAACAGAGACATCACCTGTAAGCAGTTCGTCTGCCTTTGAATTAAGACCAAGAGTTGCTGCTACAAACAGGAGCGTAGCTACTATCATTACGCTGGTAAACTTCGTTCCCTTCTTGTAGCTGATGATATTTTTAACCCTGTGTGTGACTTCGGCTTTGCAGAACCTGCCGTTGCTGAATCCGAGTGGTATTACGAGGTACTTTTTATTATTGCTTCTTTTAGCGTAATTAACGATCGAGATCGCATATGCCTGCTTGAGTTCGGTAGTCATTTTAGAGACTGTCGACTCATCGCAGCTCATCTCGAGATCCTGCTCATAAAGCGCATAAGAAAGCCATACAAAAGGATTGAACCAATGGATCGCAACGATAACTGTGCCAAGAATCTTACCGAGCCAGTCACCATGTCTTATATGAGTTCTCTCATGCATGAGGATATATTCTCTCTCAGAATTGTCGAGCACTTCGGGAAGATATATCTTCGGAACGAAAAGACCGAATACGAACGGTGAGCTTACTTTCTCTGATTCATATACATTCTTATCGATCTTTACTGCATCCTTTAGCTTAATCTTAAGCAGGACAAAACGCACAGCGGTATACAAAGCAACAACCGCAAAGCCAATAAACCATAAGGTTGCAAGAATCACTTTAACATTCGGAATTGCTCTTACTTTTTCATTATGAGCTTCAGTTACCATTGCTTCGCGGCGTTCTTCAGAAGCTTCAAGAGCAGCTATTTCATTATTTGTTTTAATTAACGCGGCATCAGCTTTTTCAACACCGTTATCTTCAAACACCTTTGCTTCCTGGATCTGCGTGGTAATGGCTTCGGTATGTAAAGGAATGTAATTAAATACGCTGATTACGGATTGTATATTTATCGGGAGAAGGAGCCTTACGGCTACTACAGCCCAGAGGATCATGATGAATCTCTTTGACCTTTTGCGCAGGAGAAATCTGAACAGGATAGTAGCAAGGACTACTACGCTGCCCATGATAGACATCTCAAGCACTTTAAGGAAAAGATCCGTCACTTCTTATCGTCCTCCGTATGCGCCTTGATGAGCTTGATCAATGCTTCAGCATCCTCATCACTCAACGATTTCTTGTTGCCGAGGAATGACGCGACGAACATAGGAAGAGAACCGGAAAAGCTCTCCTCGACTATCTGATTACTCTCTGAAATGAGAACATCCTCTTTAGGGATAAGCACACTGACTATCGTATCTTCGTTCTTAACAAAGCCCTTGGCTATCAGTTTTCTAAGAATGGTATATGTGGTCGATTTATTCCAATCGTTTATCTCATTAGCCAGTTTAACAAGCTTACCGGATTCAACAGGAGCTTCTTTCCATATGATCTCCATAAGCTTCTTTTCTGCTTCAAACAACGTCAACTCTTGCATTAATATCACCTCAACAAAACGGTTTATCAGAATAAACCTATGGTTAGTTTATCTCGATAAACCGCTTATGTCAATATGATTTTCAGCTTAATTGATCGCAGGATTATAGCAGATTACGCTTTTGTCATGCGGGCTGTACTTCTTCCCTTCAACAAGCTTGAACTCATGCTGCTTGGCAACGCCACCGAACCATTCATAGGGCTTGTCATCAGATGTCTTTCCTTCACTAATCTCAATTGCACCCTGTCGCAGGCATCTGATGAGCGAAATATCATCGAAATCCCTTGCGTGACCATGAAGAATGAAGTCAGCCTTTTCTTCTAGGAAAATGATCCTGTCCAAAGCTTTAACGTATTCAGCAAGAGGCGGACAACCATCAAGCATCATCCAAAGATGGTGGTTGATCGAGTCTCCTGTAAACAGGATCCTGTCCTCCTTAAGGAGCAGAACTATTCCACCCTGCGTATGTCCGGGGAGCTCATAAACCTCAAGAGTCTTACCGCCCAGATCAATGACATCTCCTTCCTTGATCAGCTTGAACGGAGGCATTGAAAAGCCATACGTCTCACAAGCCTTAACAAAATCCGGGTGCTTAACAAATGACTCAGCCATCTCAAGATCCTTAGGATGGATATAAGCCTCATCAAAATACACGTTACCGAAAATGTGATCAGGATGACCATGTGTATTGATTACAACGATCGGTTTATCAGTGAACTTTCTGATGAAACTCTTGATATCAGTGAAACCGTTCATTGTATCGATCACGGCAACCTTTTCCTCTCCTTCCACCACAAAACCAGTGGCGAGATGTCCCTCATCCAAAAGATAGAGATAAGGCTTAAGCTGCTTCGGGAAAAGCTCCAGTTTCTCTTCCATATATAGATCCTCCCTTAAACAATACAAAGCACGATAATTATATCAATAACCGGTAATGATATGGGGACAATTCAGTACAAGCTAAAAGAAAAGCACCTTCCGCAAAAACAGAAGGTGCTATATTTACTTGGTGGAGACGAAGAGGATCGAACTCTCGACCTTACGGATGCGAACCGTACGCTCTCCCAGCTGAGCTACGCCCCCGCGCGTGAGAGATTATAACATAACACTACGGTTCGTGCGAGTACGAAGCCTTATGCGTACATTCCCCTAAACATGTCGATTACCTGGGCTACAAGGCCTGTAGCAACAAGGATAGCCATGATGATCACCATGATGACCAGGAAGCAGAAATAAGATCTTGCGAAATTCCTCTTATTAATGTTCTTGGTGCCGCCAAGTGCAAATACGATCAGGATGATGGTACCTACTACCGGGATCGAAAAAAGGATCTCCAGACCGAAGTATCCCCACATGGATATCGGACGGTATTTCTCGGGAATGTTATTAATATCAGACATAATCCCCTCCTAAAAAATGTTTGATTTACAGAGTATAGCACGATTACCCCGTTTGTAGTAGCATTTACACGGAAGCTTAGCTCAGCGGGAGAGCATTCCCTTCACAGGGGAGGGGCCGCGGGTTCAAACCCCGCAGTTTCCACCAAACTGAAACTCCCCGTTACCATTGGCGTAACGGGGAGTTTTATAGTTCTATAGCGGGAAAAACAGATCAGGCATAAGCCGTTCCGGTCAGATTGATATATACATTACCTTTTCCGTTTTCGTTAACGTAACCGCCGACACCTAATTCCTTTTTTTTCTTAAGCTTGAAGATAGCGTATTCGGTCGGCGCTTTATTCGTCTTGAACTGAGGTTTGCCCGCAATTGCTTTAGCCTTGTTAAAGAGAGTTATATAATTTGCGTGAACAGAATCCCTGTCACTTCCCGAATCGGAAAAAGCGAGCCAATTGACTTTGTTCTTTGTCTTTTTCCTCTTTCCGAGCGAGATGGTAAGCGAATTGAGCGGAATACCTTCAACTGAAATGTTGAGATCATAGAAACGGTTTTCGTGTCCGTCAACAATACTGGTTGATGTGCAATCAAGGATCACATCGAAATAGTCGCTGAGTTTCTTCTCAGCAGCCTCAATGGTCAGACCTACTGTTGAATTCATCAGTGAATATATGCTCTTAAATGTATAGTCCTGCTGAGGAGCCGCTGTAGTAGTTGTCGTAGGCTCCGTCGTTGTTTCGGTAGTCGTCTCGGCAGTAGTTGTTGTCGTTGTTGTTTCCTGCTCCGTCGTGGTTGTTGTAGGTTCAGTCTGCGAAGCGGTAGTCTCAGCAGGTTTTGCCGAGCATGAGCAAAACGTTGCCAGCATCACAAAAACAAGTACTAAAGAAACACTTTTGATCAGTCTTTTCATTCTCACCCTCCTGTAAAAGATTCCATATCCTATTTTGTTTCTTCAACTGACTCTACTGTTATTTTCGGGCCCTGATCACCCTTATCGAAATTACCCGTTATTCCGTCTCCCGTATTAGGAACGAAAGCCGAATAGATAACGTCAATGATGAAAAACACGAGAAGAACGGCCTCGACCGGGATAAGTATCTTCTGCTGGGCTTTTCTGATCATATTATCAAGAAGCGGCGCCAGAACATATATGAATGCCATTCCTGCAGCACCGAAAACGAAAAGTCCTTCCGCACAGACCCTGCCGTCGATATTGAAGAAATACCCTGAATAATCCCACCATTTCTTGTCGAAGATTGTTTCCAGAGCCCATCCACCGAAATACTCGACTACTCCGCACAAGATAACGGTCGCAATAAGATGGAGCACAGGCCTGCGCCTTAATACAAACAAGAATATCAATACGATCAGTCCGCCGACGCCGTATATCGGGAGCCACGGTCCGTGAAGCACGCCGCGGTTGATTATCTTGCCCTGCTGGACATAATAGAAAAACAGTTCCCATACCCAGCCGAACATTGCAAAGATAAAGAACAATGCCGCAAGCGAAGGCAACGAATAATGGCGCATGTAATGAATATGTGCCAAAGACTTGAGTTTTCGCTGTTCGGGGATCGGAGACAGTCTTGAAGGATAGCTCTCCCCTTCTGCTTCATTCTTGTAAGCGAGGAGCTTAACACGGCGTTCTTCGTCAGCCTCATATTCCATCTCGTCCTTGGTGTTCCAGAGAACGACACCGAAATGATCGGCTATGAACTTGTTCCTGCCTTTAAGACCGTCCAGTGTAGGTTTTTCGGCATCGAGCTCTCCCAACACATCCGCATACGCATCAGTAAGCCTGTTATTGTCTGCCTTTGCAAACAGATAGATATCGTTGAGCTGGTCGACTCCCTCAATCTCATTTTGCTTTGCTGCTTCCCTGACCCTTGCATAGAACTCGGAATAGATGCAGAGCTTATACGGGTTGGTATACAGGATGCCGAATACGCCGAGAGTGAAAATATTCAGTATGTTCCAGCCCAAAATACTGATAATGGTCTTAAACAGAGTCCATTTGTTGCCTCTCATCATCCTCCACGAAAGCTTAAGGGCTTCTATGGTCTTGATGTCCGGATTTTCGGCGATAATGTAAGGCACAAGGAAAAATCCGAACCTGACTACCGGATAAAGGACGATAGTCAGAGACGACGCAAATTCGATCATCCACAAAAGTCCCATGGTAACAGCCGATCTCGCCCACCTCTTCATGCGTATGAAGAAAAGGTAGCGTGAAACCGGGATCTTCTTATAGATCCTGCCTTCAAGGAAAATCCTTCTGATTATGGCAACGAAAAGATTACGTACAAACAGCCAGTAAGTAAACGAGACAAGCGCCAGTATGGTAACTATGGCAATATTGGCTGCACGCGGGTCTCCCACTATGCCGGATATGGTTGAATACATATGCGAAAAGAATGTATCGCCGGCAACAAAATCGATTATCTGATTGAGAACGCCCTTACTCCTTCCGAAAACCTCAGAACCTTCAGGGCTCGTTATCTTACGGTTAAATTCCTCCAGCTGCTTTTCAACATTAGTGCGGAAAACGCCGGCATCATTATCCAATGCCTTAACGCCTTCTTTGATCTTTTCTCCGGTCTCGGGATCAACGTTCACCTGAATGGATGTATCGGCGAACATATCAAAGAACGTAGAACGCATGTTGATCAGATAGTCAGAGGTGATGAACTCGGCATCCATGAACACAGCAAGAAGACAGGCCACTACAAAGAACAGATAGTGACGCTTCAAGCTTCCACGGGCATCACGCTTGAGCATACGGATGCCGTATTCCATTTTATTTTTCTTTTTTTCTTTGGACATGAGGATATATTAACAAAAAAGGCCTCTCCATTAAAGGAGAGGCCGTAAAAAGATTTTTATACCGGATTACATTGCAGTGTAGCCGCCGTCAACAGGAAGGTTGACGCCAGTAACGTATGTTGTAGCGGGAGATGCGAGGAAGCAGACAGCTGTATCGAGCTCGCCTTCGTTTCCGTATCTCTCGAGAGGGATCATGGTCTTAGCATTAGCCTGGAAGAACTCAGAATCGAGTGTCTCCTTGGTAAGAGGGCTGTAGAAATAGCCGGGGCAGATAGAGTTAACTGTGATACCGTACTTACCCCACTCTGCAGCAAGTGCTCTGGTAAGGTTAACAACACCGCCCTTAGCTGCGTGATAAGGAGAAGCAGGTGCAACCTTGTTGCCTACGAGACCATACATAGAGGAAATGTTGATGACACGTCCGAACTTTGCGGGGATCATTGCCTTCTTTGCAATAGAACGTGCGAGTCTGAAGGTACCGAAGAGATCGATGTTGATCTCGTTGTAGAACTGCTCGTCTGTAATATCTTCAGCAGGCGCAACAGCACCTGTACCGGCATTGTTTACGAGGATATCGATCCTTCCCATCTTTGCAAGGATCTCATCAACTGCAGCTTCAACTGCATCTGTATCAGTGATGTCGCACTTAACTGCGAGAGTCTTAACACCATAAGTCTTCTCGATGTCAGCTGCAACCTCATCGATAAGGTTCTGACGACGGGCGATCGCAACAATATCGCATCCCTGTCCTGCCAGAGCTTTTGCCATCTGAACACCGAGTCCTGTGGAGCATCCTGTAATTACTGCCACTCTTCCCTTGAAATCGAAAATGTTAGCCATACCCGTACCGCCTTTATAGATTTTTTGTTAGGAGTTTCCTAACTCCAATGAGATTATACAAAAGCCCCGTGCTTTCATTAAGTCAAAAAACGTTTCTTTTTAGGGATTTTTGACCGTCCAAGTGATGTTTCCATTAAAAAATCATCTCGTTTGTATATTTTGAGGCCATAATGATTTTCAATTCAAACGAAAAAGAGTTACCGCCCGTGAAATGGTATAATAGTTTAACTATCATATAAATCAGGAGGACATCCCATGAAGTTTTTTAAAGGTAAGTGCGGAACTGTTGTAACCAAGCTTTTCGAGATGGAATGCGAAGGAGGTCCTCTTGAAGAACTTATCCCCAATACCACTGACGCAGCCGGCGAAAAGCACGTACCCGTCATCGCCGTTAACGGTCAGGAAGTAACAGTAACCGTTGGTGAAGTTGCTCATCCCATGATGGATGCCCACTACATCACTTTTGTTGCTCTTGAAACAGACAAGGGTTCTGTCATCAGACAGCTTAAACCCGGCAGCGATCCCGTAGCCGTCTTCACTATTGCAGCTGATGAGAAGGTCATTGCCGCATACGAATACTGCAACCTCCACGGTTTGTGGATGGCTAAAGCTTAATACATAAGGCACGCAGCCGTTCATGCAGAATCCCGGGATCACAGATAAGAGCAAGCTTACAAAGTTTGAATTAGCTTTCCTGATAATTGCTGCGACAGTCACTATAACTGTCGTATCGACATCATCGCCTCTTTATCCGTTTAATCCCTGGGATGACGCGAATTGTTTCTTTACCGTAGGCAGAGGAATAAAACATGGTCTTGTTCCATACAGGGACCTTTATGAACAGAAAGGTCCCCTGCTCTACTTTATCTATGCGTTTGCCGCTCTGATAAGTGAGACGTCCTTTATTGGCGGATGGATAGTGGAATGCATCATGGCTTCCCTGTTTGCCATATTCTCATGGAAAACGGTAAAGTTATTCGTAGAACCATGCAAATTTGCAATCACCCTAATGCCTGTCATTCTCGGGCTCACTTATACTACCAGGCTGTTTAACTTCGGCGGAAATGCCGAAGAGCTCTGTTTTCCGCTCCTTACGATAGCTCTTTATTTCGGATTCAAAGCCATATCTAATGGTGACGGCCTTCCCACAAACATTGAAGCTGTCCTTTGCGGAGTCTTTACGGCAGCATTGTTCTGGATCAAGTATACGTTCATAGGATTCATGGCCGGCTTCTGCCTTTATATTCTTGTCCTTACAATTAAGCGTATGGACTTTAAAAAGCTCTGGTCGCTCGTATGGAGATTCATTTGCGGATTCCTGATGCTGACTGCACCCATCCTCATCTATTTCCTTTTGAACAAGTCACTTTACTATTTATGGGAAGCATATTTCTATAATAATATTTTCTTATATCATTCAGGACACGTATCTTCAGGTCTCTCTTCTATACCTGTAATCAAGAACATCTACATCCCGCTTTACTGCACCATCGGAATATCAACAAGATATCCGAAATTCGGAGTGATGCTTCTTCTTTCACTCCTTTCCCTGTTATTCATCAACAAAGGAAAGCGCAAAAAGTCATGGTTTCTCTTTGCCGTTACGTTTGCCTTGACCATAGGCGTGGTATTTACGAGAAACTCCTTTATCTATTATTACGTATACATCCTTGCATATAGTTTCGGTCTAATCCTGATACCTTTGACCAAGGGCATGAATAATCTCAAAAAGGTATTCAAAGAAAACCCCAAATTCATGCAGGGCCTTGTTTCAGGCTTTCTCTTGATCTGCTATGTAGTCGTTCTTCTCCTGAACAAAAACACTTATCTGTTCCTTCAGAAGAAGGATTACCTCGCACAGTTCAGATATGCAGATATAATCAACCAGACACCTAATGCAAAGATACTTACTTATGATGTCATGGATTCCGGTTTCTATACTTCCGCAGGACTTCTTCCCCAAAACAGATTCTTCTGTTTCTTAAACATCGAATCCAACTATCCTGCCATCCTTGAAGAACAGAACAGACTGATCGCAGAGGGATATTTCGATTACATCATCACATCCTATTTCTGTGAAGCCGTCTGGGATAATTACGAGATGATACGTGAAGAGACCGACGATTATGTCGATTACACAGGTATAAAAGCCAAGGATTGTTACAGGCTGTATAAAAGGATTCAAACAACCTGAAAAATGTAGCACTTGAGATATTGGGTCTCAGGTACGCTCATAAGTACGGGATGATCCGGTGCCTGCCCTCTTGCTTCGATCAATCTCAAGGAAACTGACGCATCCCTTGCAGCAGAAATCAGCATCTTCTTAAAAAGATCATCAGTCATGAAATGTGAGCATGAGCAGGTCGTAAGATAACCGCCTCTGGGAAGAACTTTCATTGCCCTCAGATTGATCTCTTTATATCCCCTGCCTGCAGCCTCGATTGTCTGTCTCGACTTGGTAAAAGCAGGCGGATCAAGGATTATATAATCAAAAGAGTGATCCTTGCGTTCAGCCATACCGGTAAGAAGATCAAATACATCAGCACAAACAAAATCCATTCTCCCGTCAAGACCATTCCGAACAGCATTTTCTTTTGCCATATCTACAGCCTGCTGAGATATATCGACACTTGTTACGTGAGAAGCACCTGCCAATGCGCAGTTCAATCCGAAAGAACCGGTATGTGTGAAGCAATCGAGTACTTTCCTGCCCGGTGCAAGTTTGGCCGCTGCTGACCTGTTATATTTCTGATCAAGAAAAAATCCAGTCTTCTGCCCTTCAGCAACATCAACGAGGTACTTTACACCATTCTCACATATCTCAGTAACTGCGGAATCAGGTATGTTGCCAAAACCTTCATACCATCCTTTTACTACAGGAAGACCTTCCTTTTCTCTTAATGAAAGATCATTCCTTTCATATATTCCTTTAATGTTTACGCCGTTCTCTTCAAGGCTTTCTTTAAGAGCACGGTAAATATCCTCTTTGATCAGCTCAACGCCTAAACACGCAGTCTGTACAGAAAGAAGATCCTCATACCTGTCCACAGTAAGTCCGGGGATAAAATCCGATTCACCGTGAACAAGTCTGCAACATCTGAAATCCTGTTCAGGCAGAATATCTTTACGGTAACGAACACTATAGCTGATGCGTCTTTTCCAAAAGGCATAATCAAACTTATCGTTTGCATTGCGTGAGACTATTCGTATGCGGATCTTTGATCCCGAATTGTAGAATCCGGTTCCCTGCCAGCTGTTTCCCTCAAAGCAGTCTATCAAGCAGCCGTCTTCCGGATTACCATCCAAAGATAAGACTTCATCAGCGTAAACCCACGGATGTCCGTTCTTAAGGCTGAAAGCGGCTTTAGACGTAATTGATGCTCTAGGATAGACTCTTTCCTGCTTCATTATTATGCCCACGGATCCATAGTTTTAGGTATTCTTATGTCAGAAAGGATCATCTCTTCCTCGATGAACCATTCACCGGTCGATGGCTTAAGTCTCATCCTTATCATTCTGGGAGAATCGGCTCCTGAAGATCTCATGAATACTCTTATTCTTCCGTTATCCTCGGATGCAGCATCCTTTTCGGGAATAACCGTATAAGGCATGGACGGTGTATAGTCATTATCAGGCGAAGTACCCGCAAAATAAGATCTGATGACATAATCCTTACCGTCGCTCAATCTGTCCTTGATAAATTGCTTCTCATAAACTGAAACACCGCCGGGCCCCTTAAGAAACTCAAGCATGGATATCGCAAGATCAGGGTTATCCTTGTAGTTCATCATTGCAGCCACGAAAAGAGCAGCACCGTACTCAGGTTCTTTAAGACTTGCCTCGGGCATTGTCTTTAGTTCATCCAAGCTCGAAGGAATCCTGTCAAAGCTGATAATCATCTGTTTATCCTCCCGGAACACATTTATGAAATTATAGCACAGTGACTGAAGCCAAAATACAAACTGTCACCGGGAGTAAAAAAACAGCGATTATTCCCCGAATTTAAGCTGACTTCCCTTAGCAGTCTTAATAACCTTAATCTGCTGAGATTCAGGAATGCTTTCGATCAGTTCTTCTCTATGGCTGATTACACCGACAAGTTTATTTGCACCCGTCAGGTTCTCAAGAGTCTCGATAGTACTATCCATAGACTTCTTATCGAGCGTTCCAAAGCCCTCGTCTACAAACAATGCATCCATCTGAACGCCACCTTTGCTCGACGAGACAGTATCAGAAAGTCCGAGAGCAAGGCTGAGAGAAGCTTTAAAGCTCTCACCACCGGAAAGGTTACCTACAGGCTTCTTATGGCCTGTGTGATAATCCATAACCTCAAGATCAAGGAAGTTACTGCTTCTCTTTCCAAGTGAATCCTTGCGGCGAAGTTCAAACTGACCATCACTCATAGGGAGGAGACGCCTGTTAGCAGCAGCAATTATCCCGTCAAAACCAGCAGCCTGAATATACTGCTCAAGAGTAATCTTTCCATTGCCGGAAGTGCCACGTGCCAAATCATAAAGTCTCTTGCACAGGTTGTACTCCTTAAGAGATTTTTCAAAACCGGATTTCTGATTGGCTATGTTTGTTCTCTTTTCTTTGTTGATCGAGATTCGGTTATTAATCTTATTACTTAACACACGTATTTCGTTAACAGCCTTATCCTGTTCGGCACAAAGAGTTTTCAAAGCCTCAAGATCAATAATCTTTCTGTCCTTAGCATCCTCTTTAGCCTGCTGCAACTGAGTCTTAACAGTAGCCGCTTCCTGTTTATAGTCATTGATCTTCTTTTCAGTTTCAGAGAGTTCTTCTTCAGAGACGACAAATGACTTCATTTCTTCAACCGTATCAAACTTCAGCTCGGCAAGTTTCTTTTCGAATGCAGCCTTATATTGATCATCATCAATCTTCTGAGAACTAAGAGTGTCATTCAAAGTCTTAAGTGAAGCCTCTACAGAAGCATATTCTTTTTCCGCGTTAGTTTTGGCCAGAGCTGCTTCTTCAAGAGTTTTATTGATCTCTGTAATATTCTTATCAATCTTCTTTTTCTCTTCAGATGCCTTAGCCCAGTTCTCATAGCTGAGTGTGGCAAGAGTATTCAGAACAGCTGATGTTTCAGCCATTGCAGTCTCAGTAGAGTTCTTGCTTTCAGAAAGCTTCTGCTTTCTGTTATCAAGTTCTCGTTTCTTATCTCCTGAAGCAAGCTCAAGTTCTTTGCGTGCTTTATCATACAGCTCGCATTTTTTTGCCAGTTCAATTTCAAGAGCCATAATGTTCTTGAGTTTCTCATCAAGACCTTTATCGGCTTCACCAAGCATGATCAAGAGTTCTTCAAGATTCTTGCCTGCGGAATCCTTCTCAAAGGGACTTCCTGTCAAAACATCAAGAATACTGCCTCTCATCTGCTCCTCATATTCTTCAAGAAGCGTTTTTGCTTTTTCTGCAGCAAGATTTGCAGATGCTTTCTTTTCCTGAGCAACAGACTCTTTTTCTTTGAATTCTTCTAACTGCTCTTCAGAAATGTCAGTATCAGAAATCACCGCAAGATTGGGGTGATGGGTAGAACCGCAGACAGGACATGCCTGGCCTTCCTGCAGATCCTTTGCAAGAATACCCGCTTTATTGCCTTCAAATATCTTCTCAGCCTGGATACGTTCGGCATTCATCTGCTCATAATCATCAAAAGCTTTCTTAAAGACTTCCTGCTTATTCATAAGAGCTTTCTGACGCTTGCTTCTTTCTTTAACGCCGGAATTAAGAATACCCTTTATATCTTCAGATGAACTCTTCAGTTCTTTTCCTTCAGCCCTGACTTTTTCAAGTTCAACGGGCTTATTACCATTGTCCGCAACAATCTTCTGAAGCTCAGTAATTCTGGCATTAAGCTCTTTCTCTTCAACAGTGATCTCAGCTTCAGTCTCTTTATCTTTTTTTGCAGTTTCCTCAAGTTTCTTCAAAGAGAGAATAAGTTCATCTCTCTGCTTATACTTGGATTCCTCCTCACCGATCTTATCAGAGAGTTTCTTTAATCTTTCAAGTTCAGGCCGTTGCTTTTCAGCTTCAGCAAGACTAAGTTTGGATTCTTCAGTCTTCTTTTCTGCTTTACCCTTTTCTTCCAGCTTCTTGCTTATCTGCTTTTCAGTAGAGGCTACTTCTTCATTCTTCTTTTTCCACGTTACATAAGTTGGATTAACTTCACGGGAAGCCGACTTCTGACGATTCAGAAGCGTTTCTGCATCAAGCATTTCGGTCTTGCGTTCCAAAAGCTTCTCCTGTTCTTTCTGAAGCTTTTCAACTCTCTCAATAAAGCCGTTATTTGTAGCTGCTGTAGCAAGACTATCATTATTCTTTTTAAGCGTTTCCTCAGCCTTCTTCAATTCGGCTTCTACATCGGTTTGCCTTGCCATATCTGACTCTACAATCGTGTCAATTGCAGCGATCATCTCGTCGATATTCCATGCACTTTCGGTGATCCTCGCTTTATTCTGAAGATCAGTAAGCACTTCAATATTCTCATCTTGAGGATCAGCAGTTACATCCAGAAAATACTGTACGATACTCTTCCTTACATCACCCGCTTCAGTCTCATTCTTCTTCATACGGAGCATAAGTCTGCTCTCCATATCCTTATATCCGCTGGTGTTAAAGATTGTACGCAGTATCTGTGTTCTGCGTTCAGTATTCGCATTGATCAAATCCCAGAATTCACCCTGAGCGATCATGGCGATCTGTTTAAACTGCTTATCATCGATCTTAAGCAATTCTTTGATCTTAGTGTTTACATTGGTTATCTTTTCTTCCGGCGCCTTACCTTCCTCATAAAGGATCGCTTTCTCTTTCTCCTTTATAAGTCCTTCGCCGCGCTGCTTTTCACGCTCATAGGCAGGCTCTCTGTAAACATGATAATTACGTCCCTGATGGGAGAAATAGAAATCAACATAACTCTTCTGACTGGGATCAGCATATTCACTTCTTAAGTGTTCCTTATCTCTGTATGTGCCGCTGGTCTCACCGTATAAAGCAAAGCATATTGCATCGAAGATCATTGTCTTACCAGCACCGGTGTCACCGGTTATAAGGAAAAGACCCTGTTCCTTGAACTTCTCAAAATTGATCTCCGGCATTAATCCGGCATATGGTCCAAACGAGCTAATTATCAACTTAATCGGCTTCATTTATAACACCTGCCTCTCTAGCGACCTCTCTCATCACAGCCATCTCCTCTTCACTGATATCCGTACCGTAAACCTGCTTATAGAAATCGCTTATCAATTCACCAAACGTTCTGTTTTCAGCGATCTGGGAAATGTCGACCTGCTCGACTTCTCTCGTACGTGAGTTATCAAAATCGACCTTTACCGTATTCGGATACGTCTGCTGGAAAATGCCTACAGCATCATTAATGATGTCCTCATCAGTCAGAGTCGCGTAGATGAAATCCTCAGGAGAACTGACATTTTCTTTACTAAGAAGTTCCTTCATTGTTCCTCTGATGTGTCTTACGTCACGAAGCGGTCTTAAGGGAACCAGTTCAATGTTTATGTCATCTTTACCGTTAATAGTGATCAACGGCACAGACTTCTCGTCGTTCACATCCTTTAACGAATACTTCAACGGAGTGCCGGAATATCTGCAATTATCTCTTCCGACTCTCTGGGGAGAATGGATGTGACCCAATGCAACATAATCGAACTTATCAAAACAGTCATATCCGATCTTCTCAACAGTTCCTACATTCAATGTGCCAATACTCTCAGAACCGCTTAACGAAGGATCCTCGCCCTTACCTGCGACGAACTGGTGAGAAATGATCACATTACACTTGTTCTCATCGATCCCGGCTTTATCGATGATCACCTTTACAGCATCCTCATAGGATTCGATCTTTGAATCCGGGCAGTAATGCTTAACCTGAGACGCTTTTACAAAAGGAAGCATATAGATCTCAACTTCTGTATCACCAACTTTGAGCGTGTGATGATCAAGCTGTCCTTTATATATGGCGGAAATAAAGATACCCTGTTTCTCAAATGTCCAGCTGCCATAGTTAAGCCTGTCATCCGAGTCATGGTTACCGCTTATCATGTAAGTCTTAACGTTTCTTGAAGAAAGCTCGCTCAGAAACGAATCCAAGAGATTGACTGCGGCTTCACTAGGGATGGATTTATCATATATATCTCCTGCGATCATTACGGCATCAACCTTTTCTTTGTCGATAAGCTCAATGATCTGTTTCAGAATAAACTTCTGATCGTCGATCAGATCGAAATCCCCAAGACTCCTGCCCAGATGAAGGTCTCCCAGATGAATCAGCTTCATACAAAACTCCCTTAATATCGAATGCTAGGCTTTACCTTTGGATATAAACAATATCCCCTTTTACTTGAATTATACATCGTACAAAAAACAGTTAAGTGCTATTATTCGGACTCAAAAAGAATGAATAATCTGCTTTCCCGGCAAGAAACACGGAGAAAAACTTGCCGGGATTCAGCAGAAAACTCATATGATCAGGCACTCATCTTGTCTGATGCCACGAACGGGATCCTGGTAGCACTATATCTGTCAAACTCACTGAGGATCGACTTTACACGCTTTGCACCGAGGCCTACGACCGAGCAACACTCACTGACGGTCATTTTATTGGCACGGCAGTATACAACAACCGCTGCATCAATTATTCCGCGCGTTACTGCTGTCTCAGAAACAGCCTTCCAAAAAGCATCATTAAGCATCTCATTCATTTAAAGCCACCTCCTCAGCAGTATTCAGCAAGCGATATATCAAATCTTTCAAGATAGTATTTCCTGATACACTCACAGAACTCTCTGATATACCTTCTGACAGTTCTGTTGTTGTAAAACTCGAGATTAGATATCCTGTCAATCGTGATATTACCCGTAAGATAACGCAGAGCTATCCTGGACTTCTCACTGCCGGTCTTCATAGAAGCGCAGTTGAGCGCGTCATTCCAATGGTTAACGATAAGCATGTAATCAGATCTTGATTCAGCATAACCGTTGGCAGCCATAGATGAAGTCAGCATATCAATGGCATCACGTTTGAACGCTATATCTTTTACGGTACAGTTAAAAATCCTCATTTTCACTTTCCTTTCTCATCCTGATCAGCAAAGACAGTTTCCGAAGACTGAAATAGAGGGTTTTAAGCACGCTCTTCGCAGTTAAGACTGCAAAAAGTGAGTATAAGACCCAAGGCATCATCTGCCCCCAATCGACTATATTCAGTTATTCGGAAGTCATACTGCGATCAGCAGCACGCGCCTCTCAATACCGGAGCTATCCTTGCCGAAGTAAACTGTAACTCTTCAAACTACCTAAAAAATGATTTCCCAGAAACGTCAAATAAACTAAAAAACCTACTTAAATACAACCAGACGTTTCCCTTAACCGACAGTTACGTAATGATAAGCTCCTTTCTGAAGTTTTGAGTTCAATATACCACTATGAGTTATAAAATCAATAGGAATTCGAAAATTTGTTCCTACAATCTGTAGTGATTATGCTAGACTATCTTTCAATCTACATCAAGATATAGTGTTTACAGCACTTTCAAGAAATGAGGGTTTCAAAAGGCCTGTTGTATAGGCATTCTTCAAAGAAGAACGCTGAAAAGCCCCCGCAAATATGAGTTTTTTGTTTGGGTTTAGGAACTAGATCCTATCGATCCGGTATCCTCTCCCTCTGACTGTCTGGATCAGTCCGCCCTTTCCTCCAAGCTGCAGCCTGAGCTTTTGGATCTGGATATCGACGACTCTGATATTGCCCTTATACTTTTCACCCCATACTTTTTTCAGGATGGTTTCTCTGCTGACAGCGTTGGGTTTGTTTTCGAGAAGCAACCGGAGAATATCCGTCGCTTTATCTGAAAGATAAACCACGTGTCCGTCAAGAGTTGTAAGTCCCGTCAGCTGATTCATTCTCAGACCGCAACATTCGAGTGTGGGCATCTGATAATTGTCTTCACCCCTCAGATGTTCTAGTATCTTCTCCCAGATCTCTTCGGGTGATATCGGCTTGATCATGAATTCGTATGTGCCAAGCGCATATGCAAATCTCACATCATCAAACTCGTTCATCGAGGTTATGTAGATGATCGGACAGGTGCTGTTCTCCATGATCCTTCTGCATAGATCTATGTCTGAATCACCTGAAAGATTCTGATCCACAAATATAAGATCATAGACACCTTTTTTGATCTTATCGAGTCCGTCGTTGCAATTGCCAGCCGTATCAAAAGTAATCAAATCGTTTCCAATTTCAGCAAAATAAGCTTTTACGTTCTCCTTAAAACCGAACGTATCTTCAATCAAAAGTATTCTTTTCAAAATAATCGGTCCTCTTTTATAAAAATATAGACCCGGGAAAACCCGGGTCCTAATGATTTGGTTTGTTTAAAGGACTCAGAGATCATAATACATCTCATACTCCATAGGTGTCGGCATGGCTATATGTCTCTTGAGATCCTTTCGCTTATTATTGATCCAGAGTTCAATGAGTTCCTTCGGGAATACTCCGCCTGCTCTGAGGAACTCGTTATCTGCCGCAAGAGCCTTGATAGCAGAGCCAAGAGACTTAGGCAATCCCTTGATCTTTGCCTTCTCTTCGTCAGACAGATTGAACAGATTGAAATCATACGGACCAAAACCTTCGGCAACCGGATCGATCTTATTCTTGATACCATCAAGACCGGCCATTAGAATTGCCGCATAGCAATAATACGGATTACATGTCGCATCAGGATTACGCAGCTCGAATCTCTTCTTATCGGGAGTTTTTGCATAAGCAGGGATCCTGATGACTGAACTGCGGTTAGCTGTTGCAAAACCGATAGTAACAGGCGCTTCGAAACCCGGAAGCAATCTCTTATATGAGTTTGTTGAAGGGTTGGAGAAAGCGCATATTGCAGCAACATGCTTAAGTACTCCGCCAATAAAATAAAGTGCAGTCTGTGACAATCCGGAATATCCGTTCTCGTCATAGAAGACGGGTTTTCCGTCCTTGAACATCAGCATATGGACATGCATTCCTGATCCTGCCTCACCATATATCGGTTTGGGCATGAAGGTTGCAGTTCTTCCTTCCCTGACAGCCTCATTCTTTATTATGTATTTAGCAAGCATGGTCTTATCAGCCATCTCGGTCATTGTTCCGAATTCGACTTCAACTTCCATCTGTCCGGGACCGCCAACCTCATGATGGTGATACTTAACAGCTATGCCCTGCTCTTCCATGAGCATAGTAACACGGCTTCTGAAGTCATAATGGATATCCTGTGGAGGAGCGATGTGATAACCGCCCTGATGAGGTGTCTGGAATCCGTTGGCATCAGAACATCCGCTGTTCCAGAAAGCCTCCTCGGTATCTATAGAGAACCCTGATTCATCAGGACTGTTGGAGAACGAAGCCGAATCGAAAACATAGAATTCAAACTCAGGGCCGAGCAGATAAGTATCTGCAACGCCGAGTTCCTTCATGTATTCTTCAGCTCTTTTGCATACGTTCCTGGGTTCCTGATCAAAGGGTTTATTGTCGTCCTTGCCGATGATACGAACATCACCGATCATGGAAAGCGTTTTGATCTCAGGGAAAGGATCTATCGCAGCACTCGAAAGATCCGGTATAAATACCATGTCGCTTTTTTCGACAGGCGCAAAGCCATAGTTGCTCCCGTCAAAACCAATACCGTTCTTCATGGTATCCTCACTGAACCGTTGAGCCGGTATCGTGAGATGATGCCATCTTCCGTTGATGTCGATCATTCTGAAATCGATCATTTCGATCTCATTGTCAGAAATGAAGTTCAACACATCTTCTGCCGTCTTAAACATAGTCGTTCCTCCGCTTTTTAGGATACAAACGTAAGGTCATTCATTTCAGAATGACTGCAACGGTCCCCGTTTGACCGCTGCGACAGTAACTGCGATGAATATTTAGTTGTCTGGATTATTATATCAAAAATTAAATATTCTTAACACTTATCCGCAAAAATGTGTGTTAATTACGTTCTGAAAGCGCTTTCCAAAAACCGTTTAAACCTATAACGAGATCATTGTAAGTCTCATCAAAATTATCCGTGTACCAAGGATCTGCTATGCTTCTGCTAAGTCCTGCAAATTCAAGCATCTGATAGATCTTGCCGTCAGGATCGCCGCCTGCGATACGCTTCATATTTGAGACATTGTAGGAGTCCATCCCGATAAGATAATCGTACTTATCGTAATCTTCACGTGTCATCTGTCTGGCGCGGTGAGGAATGACTGGAATTCCGACCTCTCTAAGCTTCTGAACCGTTCCGTAATGAGGACCGTTTCCGATCTCCTCCCTGCTGGTGGCAGCGGAATCTATATAAAACTCATCAGCCACCCCCATTTTATTGACCATATCCTGAAGCATACACTGAGCCATAGTGCTTCTGCATATATTGCCGTGACATACGAATAATACTTTTATCATTGCTTATCCTTTGCTAACAGTTTTACGATTTCCCCGTAATCTCCCATAAAGCGGAATGCATTAAGACCGGCTTTGCGGGCTCCGGAACAGTTCTCTTCCCTGTCATCGATAAACAGGCATTCTCCGGGATTTAAAGAGTACTTTTCCAGGAAAGCATTATATATCTCGAGATCAGGTTTGAGCATAAGGTAATCCGACGAAACGAAAACGCCGTTAAAGAAATCCAACGGCAAAAAGCGCGGAAAATAATCATAGAAAAGATCACTCGCGTTAGACAAAACATAGATGCCATAGCCGTTTCCCTTTACGTATTCGCAAAACTCTTTCGCGCCGGTTAACGGCTTCATGCAGATATCCCATCTGTCGGCACAATCGCTTAACGCCTTGTGATACTGCTCAGGAACACGTACTTTTACCAGATCATATCTGTCCTTGTCCTTAATGTCGCCTCTGTCACCCAATGCCCATTCGGGGCCGTTAAACAATTCTTTCCGGATTACTTCTTTCTCTCCATCTGACGAACAGAATTCATTCAAAACGAAATCCGGATTAAAATCCAGCAGGACATTTCCCATGTCGAGCACGATGTTTTTGATCATATTTGCTTTCACTTTATTTCAGATTTTCGGGTCCGAAGCTCTCGGGCAAGAGTTCTTCAAGCTTCATTTCCCTATAATCGGATTCGCTTCTGGCCATTACGACTTTCAGATCTTTCGGATCCGAAAACTCTCTTAATACCTGTCTGCAAATGCCGCAAGGAGAAGTATATCCGCCGTCGTTTCCATTGGAATCCCTGCTTACAATGGCGATAGACCTGATGCGTCTCTCCCCGCATGAAGCTGCTTTTGCAACCGCATTACACTCAGCGCAGATTCCTGCAGGATATGAAGCGTTCTCAACATTAACACCGGAATAGATCTTGCCAGAACCGGCAAGAACAGCCGCAGCGACATGAAACCCGGAATAAGGCGCATAGGAATTACCCAAAACATCAAGAGCACTTCTGATCAGTTCTTCATTCATGGTAAGCGTTGCCTCCTCCTTTGATATTTTAATCGAAGTTACTTCCGCATTCTATTAACAAATCGGAAAAATGTGCTAAACTATCTCCGATATCTCAAAGAAAGGGCGCACAAAGATGCATTGGATCACACCTAACATACAGCTTATGAATGGTTTCTATGCAGCTTCTGCTAGGAGAAGTGCGCCCATTTTCAGGTAAAATACCTAGTTTTTCCATACTGATCTAAAGTGCTCTTCTCCTTTGAATCATTACTTTCAAAGGAGTTTTTTATGACCGTTTCAAAAATCAAAAACCAGCTCAAAAGGCTGTATTTATCCAACTTCATTTCGAATATCTCCATTGCCGGTGCCGCATGGGTTCTGCTTCTGGTAAATGACGGATATTCCCTTATACAAGTCGGCCTGGCAGAGACCGTCTTCCATATCGTAAGTCTGACATTCGAGATACCTTCAGGCGTATTCGCTGATACTTTAGGCAGAAAAAAGTGCCTGTTGCTCAGCAGTTTTGCCGCTCTCATATCAGCTTTCGTAAGAGGCTTTTTACCGGGCTTCGGATTCGTCCTGGTCTCAATAGCCTTCTCTGCCCTGTCTTATAATTTCGCTTCAGGATCTGACAGTGCACTTGCTTACGATTCGCTTCTTGAAGAAAAACGTCAGGATGAGTACGACAGATACATATCGACTCAGACAATCATTTACCGTGTCGCAGGAGGAATAGCAACGCTTGCTGCCGGCCTTGCAGTAACCATGGGCACACGAAATGCCCAGATACTTTCAATTGGTTTGGCGCTGATCAACATGGTCGTGTTGTCGGGACTTAAAGAGAATCTTGTCATCACGCGCAAGAAAGATGTCACCCTTGCGAAAAGGTTCAAAGACACATATAAAGGCGCGTTCAGGTTCCTTAAAGGCAATACGCGTGTGGCAGGGCTCATATTCCGCAACGCATTAGTCGGTGCCGTGGATGTCCTTTTGCTGTTCTTCCTTCAGGCTAAACTGCCTATGACAGGCATACCTGATTGGTTATTGGGCCCCCTCCTCTTCTTTATGTCTTTAGGAGGCATTCTTGGCGCAAAGATATCTTATAAAGCAGCCAAATACACATTGAAGAAGCTGTTTGTAATCTGTCTCGTCATTGCACTCGCCGGACTCGTGACCGAGTTTACCGGCATCTGGCAGCTTATGACCATTGGCGGTTTCCTGACTTCATTCGCAGACGACCTGCTTCAGATAAGATCCGACGTAGAACTCAATTCAATGGTTCCGCCCGAACAGAGAGCCACACTGATTTCAGTGAACTCGTTTTGTTTCTCGGTGATAATGATCGTCTTATCACCTTTGGCAGGATGGGTGTTTTCGTTGTAAAAAGAAGATACCCGGTAAATCAATTACCGGGTATCTTTTAATTCTGTTCCGTATCAGCTGTTATCGTCAGGAGCTCTGAACTGACCCTGGTCAACGAGTCTGAGGAATGCATCGACTACTTCTTCATCAAGCTGGGTTCCCCTGACCTCTTTAATGATCGACAATACCTTGGAGAAAGGCATTCTGTTTCTGTAAGGTCGGTTGGAATACATTGCATCGAACGTATCCGCAACCGCGATGATCCGGGCCACCAGCGGAATATCTTTGTGAGCAAGGCCATTAGGATATCCCTTTCCATCCGGACGTTCGTGATGGGCACCGGCACCGATCGCAAGTTCAGGCATGATGCTGATATCCTTCAGCGTATCGTAACCCAAAGCCGAGTGAGACTGGATGATCGCATACTCCTCATCGTTAAGCTTACCGGGTTTGTTCAGAACGCCGTCATCAATACCGATCTTGCCGATATCGTGGAGAAGAGCTATGTTGTAGTACTTCTCGACAGTATCGTCATCACAGCCCATCTCCCTGGCGAGCATGGCCGTGTAATGGGCAACTCGAATCGAATGGCCCCTGGTATATTTATCCTTCATATCGATTACTCGTGCGAAGGCTTCAACGACTTCCCTGATGAACTTTTTCTGCTCATTGTTCTTTTCGATGAGTTTCTCTGTTCTTCTGTTGATGTATTTCTTGAGGAATACGGAAGCTACTGCAATCAAAACAACAAGAACAGCAATGTTAAACCAGAAATACTCATAGAAATGAAGCTGTTTGTCAATGACAACATTGAAGTCAAAAGTCTGACCGTTATGCGGATCGACAATATGCATTTTGTAATGATATCTTCCGCCCTTCAGGTTTGTGTAGTCGACAGGCTGCAGATTGGTTCTGGGAACCGTTATAGATGTCTTGTCAAAACCTTCAAGCAGGTATGTAACCTCAGGATTGATCAGCGAATAATTAAATACAAAGCTGTGGATAGTAAGCTTTCTGGTTGACGGACTGATAGTGAAACTGCCGTCCGCATTCGGATATACAAGAACACCATCAGCCTCAACGAAAGGAACTGCTGCTTTTACGATGCTTGCAGAATCAGTCGACTTATCGATGTTTACTCTGGTAACACCGCTCGTACAAGCAATGTAAAGGAAACCGTCAGATGTCAGTTCGCTGTAGGAATTCGATGTCGCTATTCCGGGAAGACCATTATAGATTCCATAGAAAAGATACTTGAATGTCTTGCCGCTCAAGATGTCTTCGGTCTTTGCAACATAAATGCCGTTACTGCTCAATACCCACATATCATCTTTAGCATTCTGATAAAGATCGAAATTGTTGAGATACGGGAATGTTCTGACGTTCTTAACCTTGTAATCCGAATCAAGGTATTCGATCGAGTTGCTCGTTACGAGCCACATGATATCTCTCTTTTTGTCCTTCTTGACTCTCATTACAACGTCAGAAGTGAGACCGTCATTGATGGTAATGGCTTTTACGCCGGAATCGTTTATGACATAAACACCGCCGCCATCAGTTCCGATGACCATATCACCGTTATCCATCTGGGATGCGGTCAGGATCTCGGTATTAATAATTCCGTCTTTCTCATTGTAAACCTTGGTAACCTTGCTGTTTTCGACAATCGCAAGACCACCGGTGCAGCAGACCATAAGTGCACCGTCAGCACGCTCGAAAACAGTCCTGACTCTGTCAGACGGAAGTCCTTCTTCAGATCTGATCTTCCAGATCCTGCCATTCTTCAGACCTATAAGACCGTAATCACCGAAAGTCGAGAACCAAATAACGCCTTTGCGGTCTACGTTGATCGACCTGATCTTGCTCGTGGACAAAAGCGTAATGAGATCCTTATCCTCATCACCATCCCTGACCATGAGTTCATTCAGGACTTTACCGCCCTTGATTACGATCAGACCGGTATTCTTTGTGCCGATGTAAAGACTGTCATCATAAACGCATGTTGTATAAACAACGCCCTCAGCAAGACCATATTTACTGAAGATATCAGAGAACTGGTTCGGTACGATCTTCATAACGCCCTGCTGTGAAGATACATACCAAAGGTTATGGTCGTGATCCGCCATCATGTTTTCAACAGATGTCGTCATGGGCACATCATCTATCGGAGTGAAGTCGTAATCCGTAAAGAAACCTGTACCCTTATCAGTACATACCCACATGGAACCGTTGATGATCTCTATGGAATTGATGCTCTGCATACTGCCGGTCAGGAATCTTCTTGAGAGCGAGAACTCACCTGAAATAAAGCTTCCGTAGTAGATCGTAGTATCAGAATCGCCGATATAAAGATATCCGGGATTCTCCTCATCAGGCATCAGCGATCTTGCGCCTTCGATATTAAGTGCTTTAACGTCGTAGAAACCGGTAACCTTAAGGTTTTTCATCGTGAAAACGCAACCATCAACCGTAACGCCGTAAATGGTAGCATTGGCCGAAGATGATTTTAATACCCTTACCGATCTGTTAGACAGATTCTCATCTTCAATCGTATGAAGCTTAAGGTCTTTATCTAAATAGCAGATACCGGCGGCGGTTCCGACGATTATGTTGCCGGTAACGTCCTCACATATGCTTCTTACTGATAAGGATTTAAGTCCTTCCTCGCGGCCAAAACGCTTGAACTTACCCTTCTCCATTACGGCTATGCCGCTGTCATTGGTTCCGATCCAAAGCCTGTCTGATGAATCAACGAAAAGACTTACAACGCTGGAAATGCCGGCATCAGTACTGAGATTAACAAAGGTGTTACCGTCATATCTGATAAGACCGCTGTAGCTTCCTATCCAGATAAAGCCCTCACTTGTCTGGGTAATAGCGTTAGCTTCAGACGTAGGAAGGCCGTTCCTATTATCGTAAACGACCGCGGAATACCCTTCGTTAGCATGGATCGGGTCTACCCTGACATCAGTTCCGTTCTTGTTATTATTCTCGTCAGCGAGTACTATATGTTCGCCAAAAGCGCTTGAAGCCAAAACCGAAGTTAACAGAAGCAGACAAAGGCTGCACACGCAAAGCTTCAGAAAAGAATTATATAAACGTTTTCCAACCATAGTTTTTATTCAAAGCGACCTGTTATTCAGATCAGCAATAAACCAATTCACAACGTGATTATAACACTCGGGACCGCCAAACAATAACAAGAATTATAACTTAATAAAAACTTTTGATGAATATCTCAATTCCGATGACAATAAGGATGATTCCGCCTATGATTGTAGCCTTGTTCGAGAACCGCCCGCCCACTTTCCTGCCGAAAATAAGTCCGATCACGCACAAGCCAAAAGTAACGGCTCCGATTATCGCCGAGGAAAGAAATGCCGCAGAAGCCCTGTATTCAGCAATCGTAAAGCCGACCGACAAAGCATCGATGGATGTGGCCAGACCCTGAAGCATCAAAACCGCAAATGTCAGTTTCTTTGGTTCTGTCTCAGCAGTTTTAGCTGCACTCTCATCTTCAGGCTCCTTTTTCGAGAATCCTTCCACGAGCATTTTACTGCCTATTCCAACAAGAAGAACCAGAGCGATCCAAGGAATAAACGGCTGAAAAGCCTTAAAACTTTCTGCTATGGAATGGACGCAGAACCAACCGATCAGAGGCATGGCGAACTGGAACAAAGCATATACACCGGCGATCGCAAATACCCTTCTTTTGCGCATCATTGGTTCAGCCAGGCCGTTTGCTATCGAAACAGAAAATGCATCCATGGCAAGTCCAACGCCGAGCAGGCACGAATTAATGATAAGCGGAATGCCGATTAATATGCCTGCACTTGACTCCACGAAATGATATCTCCCGTTATCTCATAGATATTTGTTTTCGCATTTTACCGCAAACATCTGTTTTAGTCGATTTGCCATTTAAATCTTTATACTTTTTTTACTTTGAATAATGGAGAGCTGTAGTAAACCTTGCTATAATCCTAATTACCGAATTAAATCACTCTACGCCTTGGGGGGCGCTCAGTTTATGAATATCGACGAAGCAATCAAAGAAAGACATATGGTCAGGGTTTATAAGAAGCAGCCGATCCCTGCTGATGTATGCAAGCAGCTGAACGAAAGGATCAAAGCTCTCAACGAAGGTCTCGATGTCTTTATGTCACTGGTAACCAATGATTCCAGTGCTCTCAACACTGCCGTTAAGATCGGCTTTACCAAGAACGTTAACAATTACATCGTCCTTTCAGGAAAGAACGAATCTGATCTCGAAGAGAAACTCGGCTATGGCGGAGCTGACCTGATGCTTTTCGCGCAGACGCTCGGCCTTAACACCTGGTGGGTAAGCGAACAGTTTAACAAGGGCAAAGCCAGAGATAACGGCGGCATTCCCGGTTCAAACCTGATAAAGGGCATCATCGTTATCGGATACGGTGAGAACAACGGCGTGCCTCACAAATCCAAGAGTACTTTTGACGTATCAAAATTCGACGGTGCTACTCCTCCTTTCTGGTTCATCAGAGGAGTCGGAAGCGCTCTCCTCGCTCCCACCGCCAACAACCGCCAGGCTTTCAAGATCGAAGGTCACGACAACAAAGTAACCATCACCTGCTCTAAAGGCAGATACTCGGGACTTGAACTGGGTATCATTAAGTATTTCTTTGAAGTCGGCGCAGGCAGAGAAAACTTCATCTACGAATAAATCTGAAAACAGGCAAATTAAAAGGACCATACATAACGTATGGTCCTTTTTGTTTGCTTTGGATAAGTGAATTCCCACGCGGTTGAATTAAAAAATATATTCAAAAAGTTAGTTTTTGTATTATTTTGCAATGTCTGTCGCGCGAATTTCACGTATTACATTGACCTTTATCTGGCCGGGATAGTCAAGCTCATCTTCGATCTTCTTGCAGATCTCATGAGCCTTAAGCGCCATCTCATCATCAGAAACCTTGTCGGGAGAAACGATAACTCGGATCTCACGGCCGGCCTGAATCGCAAAGCTCTTCTCAACACCCTCAAAGCTCGTAGCGATTTCTTCAAGTTTCTCGATTCTCTTAATGTATGTCTCGAGATTCTCTCTTCTCGCTCCAGGACGAGCAGCTGAAATCGCATCTGCTGCGGCTACGAGCACTGCTTCCGCACATGTCGGCTCTACATCGCCGTGGTGCGCTTCAATGCAGTTGATGACATCAGGATTCTCGTGGTACTTCTTGGCAATCTCAACACCGAGCTGTACGTGTGTTCCTTCCTGCTCGAAGTCGACTGACTTACCAATATCGTGGAGTAATCCTGCCCTCTTTGCCAGATTGCTGTCCAGACCCAACTCATCGGCCATCATAGAAGCAATCCAAGATACTTCAATTGAATGCTGAAGTACATTTTGTCCATATGATGTTCTGTAGTGAAGTCTTCCCAGAAGCTTGATGATCTCCGGATGAAGATTCATGACTCCTGTGTCGAAGGAAGCCTTCTCACCCTCTGCCTTAATCGTCTGATTGAGTTCTTTCTTGGCCTTGTTAGACATTTCCTCGATCCTTGCGGGATGGATTCTTCCGTCTGCAACCAGCTTCTCAATCGTGAGTCTCGCGATCTCTCTTCTGATAGGATCAAACGAGGACAATACGATAGCTTCGGGAGTATCGTCAATAATAAGGTCGACACCTGTTATGGTCTCAATGGCACGGATGTTACGTCCTTCACGACCGATGATTCTTCCCTTCATCTCGTCGTTCGGGAGATTTACAACCGATACCGTAACCTCTGAAACGTAGTCGGATGCGTAACGCTGAATCGCGTTGACGATGATGTCTTTAGCGACCTTGTCCGCATTCTGCTTCGTTTTCTCTTCCATCTGCTTGAGCATTACTGCCATATCATGCGTATATTCACGCTTTGCTTCTTCAAGTACGAGGCTCTTTGCTTCGGCTACCGTAAGACCGGAAACATTTTCAAGTTCCACCTTCTTACGTGATTCGTAATCCTTAGCGCGGGCTTCGAGTTCCGCAACATTCTGCTGCCTCTTCTCGATTTCCTCCTGCTTGCGTTCACAACCCTGCTCCAAGCGGATGATATTTTCTTCTCTCTGCTCAAGTTTGTTGCGTTCTTTTGCAAGTTCCTGTTTGATGTCCCTGGCCTCACGTTCCAGTTCGGAACGGACCCTGGCGGCTTCTTCCTTTGCCTGCAAAAGCAAATCGCGTTTGTTATTCTCTGCCTCTTTCCTGGCATTTGCAGTCTGCATATCCAAGTCTTCTTTAGACTTCGCTATATCCTCCGCAAGTTTTTTCTGTTTTCTTGATACACCGGAAACAAAATATAATGCGGAACTTACAATACCCAGGATGAGACCAACAACGCCCACGATTATCACAACAATTAAACCAAAACCTTGTTGTGGCACGTTGGTACTCACCTCCAAAATATATTTAGTTGTCAAAGAACGTTTACATGGCTCTGACAAGCCAACAATTATTTTAGGAATAAAATATCCTTGTGTCAACATTTGTTACAATATAGATATGAAAATCGACTATTTCATTGAACAACAATACGAAAAGTGCGAAATCCGTTCAATTCTTGCCCGGAAATACAAAATGAGCGGCACCATGATAAAGAAGCTCAAGATGTACGGAACGGTCGAACTTAACGGCGTCCATGCACGCGTTGTTGACCTTGTTTCCGCAGGAGAGCGGCTTTATTGTGAGTATGAAGACAACTCGGGGGCTCTTAACCGGAACCCCAATATACCCATACTTTTCGAAAACGGATCATACGCAGTGGTCGATAAGCCTGCCGGCATGGTCACACACCCGGGACACGGCCACCTCGACGACTCTCTCCTCACCCACCTGTCAGACCATCCCCTTCATCCGGTAATGCGTCTTGACCGTGAGACATCCGGACTGATCATCATTGCCAAAGACGGCTATACTCACAACACTCTTTCTGCCCACGCGGATATAGTTAAAAAATACAAGGCCCTTACCTACGGCAAATGGGCTGAGGACCACGGAACCATCAACGTTCCAATAGCCAGAAGGCCCGGTTCTGTAATGATAAGAGACTGCGTCACCGATGGAACCGGACGTGATTCGGTTACTCACTATTCAGTGCTTGAATACTTCCCTGACAAAGACATTTCACTGGTCGAATACAGACTCGAGACAGGAAGGTGCCATCAGATCAGGGTACACTCACTTTACATGGGACATCCTCTGGTCGGAGACGGTTTTTACGGGCCGAATTCCATCGATAATCCTTCAGAGAAGTTTCCTCAGTCTTCAGTGCTGGATAAGGCAGTCGGCCGTGTCGCGCTTCACGCATACAGCCTGAAGTTTAATGATCCTTTGGAAAACGACGTCATAAGGGAATTCGAAAGTCCCCTTCCTCAAGATATCGCAGGTCTTACAGGAAAGATTGGATAAGATCCCTGGCAAGCCTGACCGAAGATTCCCCGTTGCCGCCTGAAAGAAGTCTAGAAACTTCGTTTATGCGGGCTTCATTATCGAGGAGAGCACATTCAGTTACCGTATTCCCGGATACAACGCGCTTGGTCAGCATGAAATTGCAGTCGGCAGCTGCCGCTATCTGAGCGGTATGAGTAACGCAGAGTACCTGATGTCCTTCGGCAATTGACTTAAGCTTTTTCGCTATCGCGGCAGAAGCCTTGCCTGACACACCCGTATCGATCTCATCGAAGATCAGGGTCGGCGTGTTATCGCTCCTGCTCAGCACGTTCTTAATGGCGAGCATGATCCTGGAAGCCTCACCGCCTGAGATGATTGCGGACAAAGCTCTCGCCTCCTGTCCCGGATTGGCACTGAACTTGAATGCTATGTCATCAATTCCCGAAGCCGAGAAGAATCTTGTCTTCTCTCTTCTTGTAAAATCAACCTCAAATACCGCATTAGGCATCTCAAGGTCACTTAATTCTTTGACTATGGCAGATGAAAGCTTCTTTCCCGCCGCTTTCCTGGCTGCCGACAATTCCTCAGCACAAGCGAGCAGCTTTTTCTCAACGGCAACTCTCTTCGTCTTGAGTTCAGAAAGCAGATCCTTATTTGCATCAATTTCAGAAAGTTCTGCAGCAGATTTGGCGGCAAACTCGTTTATCTCCGCAATGCTCTGACCGTATTTGCCCTTGAGGTCGTATAGAAGTCCGATCCTCTCCTCGGTCTTTCCGCGGAGTTCGGGATCATAGTTCATCTCATCGAGTATCCTTGCTATATCCGCCCCGAGTGCTTCAAGATCAAGCGCGATTGCATTGGCACGGGCAGAAAGGCTCGTATATGAAGCGTCGTGGGATGCCACCTTGGCAAGTTCCCTTGCTGCAAAAGAAGTATCAGAAGCTGCTCCCTGCGATGAATTGCCTTCACTTCCGTCGCCGCCCTCAAGAACTGAAAGAACCTCAGAAAGTACGGAACAAGTGGACTCATTTAACTGGAGTTTCTTTCTTGTCTCGATGAGTTCTTCTTCCTCACCGTCCTTAAAAGCTGCGTCACCGATCTCTTTTACAACGAATTCAAGATACTCCCTGCGCCTGTCAAGATAATCAGGAGAAGACGAAATGCCCTTTATTCTGAGAACGATCTGCTTGTATTCATCAAGAAGCTCGGTGTATTCGTCATGAAGCTTCGTGATCTTGGCACCGCCATAGCTGTCAAGATATCCGGAATGGCTCTTCTCATCAAAGATCTTCTGGGTATCATGCTGGCCGTGTATGTCCACAAGAAATGAAGCCACGTCTTTAAGCAGCTGAAGCGTTACGCCGATACCGTTGACTCTTGCCATGCTCTTACCGTTAACATAGATCTGGCGTGAGATCATGAGCATGTCTTCTTCACAGGTGATGCCCTGAGCCTCAAGCATCTTGTCCAGTTCTGAACGGTTCTTCAGGTCCGTCATGTCAAAGCAGGCTTCAACAAAGCAGGACTGTGAACCTGACCTGACAAGAGTTTTGGAAGCCTTAGCACCAAGGATCAGGCTTATTGCATCAACAATAAGGCTCTTACCCGCTCCGGTCTCACCGCTGATGCAGTTTAGTCCGTAAGAAGGTTCGAAAACTATATTTGAGATTACGGCGAAATCCCTTATCTCAAGGCGGAGCAGCATCTATTACACCGTCCCGTCCGGAGATGTTCCGCGATCCATCATGTCGGAGATCGTCATTACGAGAGCTTTCGCTTCATCAATACCGCTTGCGGCACAGAATACCGTATCGTCACCTGCGATGGTGCCGACCACATCCTGCAGATGCATTGAATCAAGTGCCGAAGCAGCTGCCTGCGCCATTCCGGGAAGTGTTTTGATGACAAGGATGTTCATTGCAGCCTGGACTGAAACAAGGCTGTTGGAGAAAACCGCAAGAAGCCTTCCGGGAGCAACATCGCCTGTCCTGTCGAGGACAGCGTACTTAGTGGACTTATTAGGAAGCGTTATCTTTATGATCCCGAGCTCCTTGATATCCCTTGAACATGTTGCCTGGGTAGCCTCAAAACCCGCTTCGCGCACGAGCTTGGTCAGGTCTTCCTGGGTTGAGATGTCCTTTTCACGTATAAGCTTGAGAATTAACTCTTGTCTTGCATTCTTACCTGTTTTCATAGAAAGATCCTCTCTGAACGATCTTCTTTCTTACGTCACTGAAGAAGTTGTCGCTCTTGAGCGTCGCAGTCTTCAGCACCTTGGAAAAGCGCTTGATAACGATTGAATCATACGGTTCGAGATCAACAAAGTTCCTGCCGTCGGGACAGATCATGGGTGCGGACTCGAAATCATCGAGATCAACGCGTATCACGCTGTCTGGACCCGTCACATAGGTCAGCCCGTTGAATGTATGAGAGCATATCGGCGTAACGATGATATCCTTCATCTCGGGCATAAGGAGCGGGCCGCCTGCAGCAAGCGAGTATGCTGAAGAACCGGTAGCCGTTGCTATGATGAGACCATCTCCATAGAACTTCTCTATCTTCTGGCCGTCAATCGTAAGTGTGAGCCTTGTAACGTGCGGCTTTGCACCTCTGACGATCATTATGTCGTTAAGGCATTCTTCTGAACCCTTGAGAGATCCGTCCTTCGAAAAGACCTGAACCTCAAGCTGTGTTCTTTCAAGGATCTTATACTCACCTTTAACGAGAGCCGTGATGTCTTTCTCAAGATCATCAACATTGATCTCGGTAAGGAATCCGATGGAGCCCTTGTTAACACCGATGAACTCGGTATCAAGTTCTCTGTATTTCTCAACCACCGAAAGGAATGTTCCGTCGCCGCCGATCGAAATGATAGTCTTGAGCGGTATCTTGCCGAAGTTCTCGAAAACAGTTCCTTCGGGAGCATCAAACTCCCCTTCGAACTCCTTGGCAAAAACAGGCGTGCCGCCGCAAGCGAGGATTATCTCCGCTGTCTTACGGGCCACTTCATAGCCGGCATCCCTGTTATCATTCGAATGTATTCCGTAATTCATATCCTTATCCGAATCCTTGAATTAAGATCATCAGTATCTAATAATACTAACACATTCTGATAATTAAACAGCAATTTGAATAAAATTACATTTCGCCCAATACTTTGGATACTCTGGAAGCTACGGAATCAGCGTCAAGGCCCGCCATTTTAAGCTGTTCCGCAGGCGATGCGGCCCTGATCATGGGATCGGGAACGGCGATATTATAGACATGGCACGGGCAGTTATGCTCAACAAATCCGCTGGAAACAGCCTCGCCAAAGCCACCGCTCAATATTCCCTCTTCGATCGTAAATACGTTTTTGATACCTGAGATCATGCGGATGATCTCGTCGTAAGGAACCGGCTTGATCAGCGCGAGGTTGATATGGATTCCGTTGTAACCCTTCTCCTTAAGGATCCCCACTGCCTTATCAGCTTCAGAACATATCCTTCCAACGGAAATGATCGCGTAATCCGTTCCCGTTCCGCAGGACAGATGAGGCAGGATGCAGTCTTCAGGATCTTCATAAAGGCAACCGGAAACCTCAAACGGAGAAGATCCGCGGGGATATCTTACCGCAACAGGACCTGTGCATTTGTTGATCGCATAATCAAGACAGTAACGCAGATCCTTATAGTCTCTTGGAGACAGAACGGTAATGTTGACCATTGAATTCAAATAAGAAATATCAAGCAAACCGTGATGCGTGTGACCGTCGCTTCCGACGAATCCCGCACGGTCTATTGCGAAAACCACATGGCTGTTCATGAAGCAGACGTCGGAGATCATTTCATCATAAGCTCGCTGGAGAAATGATGAATAGATGGCAACGACAGGAGTAAATCCGGATACCGCAAGGCCGCCAGCCATTGTTACGCAGTGTTCCTCTGCGATTCCGCAGTCAAAGAATCTGGTCGGGAACTTCATTGAGAAATTCTCAAGGCCTGTTCCCTGCGTCATAGCGGCACTGATGGCGACAACGTTACGGTTCTGCGAAGCAATCTCGCAGAGCGCACCTGCAAAAGCAGTCGTATAAGAGCTTTTCGAGCCTCCGACTACGCCAGTCTGCAGATCGAAAGCGCCTACTCCGTGGTAATTGGAAGGATTGCGTTCCGCATGACCGTAACCCTTTCCCTTCTTGGTAAGCACATGGATGATGACCGGTGCCTTAATGTCTTTAACCGCATCAAAAGCCTTGATGAGATTCTTAATGTCGTGACCGTCAACGGGCCCATAGTAAACAAGTCCGAGGTCCTCGAATATGGAAGGCTTCTTACGGTAAAGAAGGAACCTGAAGAAATCCTTGAGAGCGATGATTATCCTGATGAGTCCCCTTCCGAAGAATCCGAGCTTACGGAGGAAAGATTCCGTTGTAGCCTTAGCCGAAATGTATCCGCTCGAGATACGGAGTTTTGAAAGATAGTGCGACAGTCCTCCGACATTACGGTCGATGCTCATCTCATTATCATTCAGGATGATCAGCATCTTGGTCTTCGAGTGCCCCGCGTCGTTTATGGCTTCATATGCAAGACCGCCAGTGAGCGCGCCGTCACCTATTACCGAGATAACGTAATTGTCTTCCTTCCTGAGATCTCTTGCACGGGCCATGCCCAAGGCAGCTGATATGGATGTGGAACTGTGTCCGGTATCAAAGCAGTCGTATTCTGACTCGCTGATCCTGGGGAATCCCGATATGCCGCCCTTCTGTCTTAATGTATCGAACTCATTGAAACGTCCCGTTAAGATCTTATACGAATAAGACTGGTGGCCTACGTCGAAAACGATCTTGTCTTTTGTGTAATCGAAAACAGAAAGCAGCGATACGGTCAGTTCGACCACACCGAGATTACTCGCGAGATGGCCGCCGTTCACGGAAACCGTGTTAAGTATCTTATCCCTGAGTTCAGCGCAGAGCTGTACACGCTCCGAATCCGTCATGGTCTTCAGAGTTGAAGGTGTAAGATCTTTTTTGCCTAATATCTTATATTCCATCTACCGCTATTCTCAGATTCAGCTGTCTCTGGTCTCCAGATAATCTATCAGGACAGTGTATTCGTCAGTATCATAGCCCTTTTGCTTCAGGTCTGACAAAACAAGTTTTGCCGACTCTATCTCAAGGGAGAGCTTTTTCCCGGCACCGTCTTTGCCAAGGAGAGTTACGAAAGTCGCCTTGGAGTCTCTTAAGTCCTTACCGGTATTCTTTCCGAGAATGGAAGGATCAGACTCGACATCAAGGATATCGTCCCTGATCTGGAAAGCAAGTCCGATGTGTTCAGCAAGCTTCTTAAGAAGAACCGCTGTCTCATCTTTTTCAGCCTGTTCTTCGGAAAGACCCTTTATCAGATAGTAAGGCGTTACGACGGCAGACTCGATAAGAGCACCGGTCTTCTTTCTCTGAAGCTCATAAAGAAGTTCAAGACCTATGGTCTTTCCTTCGGAATCAAGGTCTATGCTCTGGCCGCCGACCATACCGTCAAGACCCGCATTCCTGCACATGAAATAAGATGCATACAGATATCCGGGATTCTCGATGGCTTTCTTAAAAAGCCTCTCACACGCCGTATTAAGCAGAAGATCACCTGCCAGCGTAGCGATGCCTTCACCGTAGACTTTATGGCATGTAGGCTTTCCTCGTCTTAAGTCATCGTTATCCATGGCCGGAAGGTCATCATGGATAAGCGAATATGTATGGATCATCTCAAGCGTGGCTGCATAATACAAAACGTCGGCCAGCTTTGTATCAGAGCAGCCGATCATACGCGCGGTAAGTCTCATCATTAACGGACGGAGCCTCTTACCGCCCGCTTTCAGGCTGTACATGGAAGCTTTGACCGTGATGTCATCCTGTTTGTCTTTTGCAAATACCGATTCCAGTTCCGGATCAAGCCACTCACCGGTCTCTTTTGCAAACTCACCGATAGTCATTAATATATCTCCCGTCTTTTCAGACATCGCTCTCTTCGATATTCAGCGGATCTTCACCGCCCGTAGCCTTATTGACCTCAGATATCTTCTGGGTAACCTCGCGGAGTTTCTTATCACAGTATGCCGCAAGCTCGTTTCCCCTTTTGTAAAGCTGAAGGGATTCATCGAGCGTAACCTTGCCCTCGTTCAGACGGGCAACGATCTGCTTAAGTTCTTCCAGAGCCTCTTCATAGCTCATCTTTTCTTTCTTATCAGGCATGGTTAAGAAGTCCTCCTGTTATCAAATGAAGTATCGATTATCTCACCGGTTGCCTTGCCGTCGGCAAACACAATTCCTATAACGTCGCCCTTCTTAAGTGAAGATGCGGATTCCACGGCCTTTCCGTCAGCGTCACTGACATATGAATAGCCTCTCTTAAGTACGTTTGTCGGATTAAGCGATTCAAGTCTGCCCTGCAATGTTTTCTGATCTCCGGAAAGCTTGGTAACCTTTGCTTCCATTGCAGTCTTCATCTCAGCCCGGTACTTGTCCACAACAAGAAGCTGCTGTTTTGCGAAGAATGCCGGAGTATGAAGCGCCTTATGATTAGCGAGCATATCAAGTATGCTTCGCTTTGAACCGATATAAGAATTGACAGCGATATCAAGGCTGAGGGCAAGGTTATCGACCATGTTCTTCTGGTCATCGTAGGATGCCATTACCTGCTCGGCCGCAGCAGTCGGAGTAGCGGCCCTGAGGTCTGCCACATAGTCGATTATCGTATAATCAGGCTCGTGGCCGATGGCCGAGATTACAGGTATCTCTGAAGCGAAAACCGCTCTCGCGATCCTTTCGTCGTTGAATCCGAATAGATCCTCGTAAGAACCGCCGCCTCTGGCAACTATGATTACATCAACGTTTTTCTTATCATTAAAGTAATTCACGCCTTCAGCTACTTCAGGCGGACAGTTCTCTCCCTGAACACTTGCAGGATACAAAAGCAGATCGAAGTAAGGGTTCCTCTTCCTTAAAGTATTGACGATGTCGGAGATTACACGTCCCGAAGCGGATGTAACCACGCCGATCCTTTTTGGAAGGACAGGCAGAGGCTTCTTGTGTTCGGGCGCAAAGAGACCTTCTTTCGAGAGCCTTTCAAAAAGCTGCTTATATTGCTCGTGAAGATCGCCCTTCCCCGCTTCCTTGATGGTAAGTACCTGCATCTGAAGTTTGCCGCTTGGAGCATAGAAATCCATGCATCCGGTAACGGTTACCTTCATGCCTATTGCCGGGGTGAACGAAGCGTATGCGATGTATCTCGAGAACATGACGCAGCCCATTACGGCTTCTGCGTCCTTGATGGTGAAATATGCATGTCCCCTGGAAGAAATAGTATAAGCGGAGATCTCCCCTGTTACGCTGAAATCAGAGAGATACTCGCTGCCCGTAAGGTAGCTCTTGATATAGTTATCAAGCTGGCTTACAGACTTGAACTCAACCATTCGTCAAAGACTCTTTTCGAAAGAACTCAAAACGCCGTTGATGTAAGATGCGGAATTGTCCGTGCCGTATTTCTTGGCAAGCTTGACAGCCTCGTTGATGGATACCGACGTAGGGATCTCATCAAGCTTAGTAATCTCATATACTGCAATTTCCAGGATGATCCTGTCTGTGAGCGGAAGTCTCTCGAGCTTCCACTTCTTAAGGAAAGGCGCGAAAAGATCATCGATCTCATCACGCATATTGATGACACCGTAGATCAGATCGATGAAATATGACTCATCACCTGCCAGTTCCGGATTATTCTCTTTAAACAGGTCGATCTGGCCCGCAACGGGATCGTTCCTGAAAAAACTCTGGAAAAGGAATTCCATTGCGAGTTCTCTTGTCTCAATTCTGCTCATCTGACCCTCCCAGGCGGCAGGATACGATCAAGGAATTTCTTGAATTTGCTCGTATCGCTGAAAAGGAATGATCCGACGAAGAATCCCACCGCGGTAAATAGAATAATAAACAGCGTTTTGAAAAAGCCGAATATGCAAAGGAGAACTCCGGTAACGAAGAAAAAGAAGGCGAATACCGTACCCGCCTTCGAGTTGCGCATCTTCTCGAACAGCTTGGAGAGGAAACGTTCCATGTGTTACCTGCTCTCGACTTTTGCAGTGGTGGCCTCAACCTTTGCCACCTTAACGAAAACCGACTCTACAACAACGCCGGTATATCTCTCGATATCCTTTTTAACCTTTTCCTGAACCTTAGCCATAGAAGCAGGAATCTCAACATTCGAATAGAGCTCAGTGGAAAGGTTGATCTTAATGGCACCGTTCTTTGCAGGTGCAACGTGACATCTTGCGCTCTTGATTCCGACCTGTGCAGACTTAGCAGCGTTAAGAGCAATGCTCTCAATGGCGTCAGCTCCGATGTCGACAGAACCGATGTCCGTCTTTCTTAATCTTGTCCTGTTGAGTCTTCCGTAAGTGACCGAATTCGAAATTGAAACGATCGATGAGATGAAGAACAGCATAAGGACAGCGAAATAGATGTATTTGCTTACGGGACCGGTAACTACGGAAGAAAGCGGAGAGATGATGTCCGCAAAAATGCCATCGTCAATCAATGCATACAAAAGCACAACCGAAATGATCGCGATAAAGACCGAATAGATAAACATCAGGACTCTGATAAAGCCATTCATTATTCTTTCTCCTTTACCCCGCAGACATAAACGTCCACACTTTCAACCGAGAGACCGGTGAAGCGTTCTACATCGTGCTTCACCTTCTCTTGTACCAGCCAGGCGACCTCGGGAATGATCTTCCCGTAACTGATCACCGGATAAACGGTTATGGATACCGTACTGTCGTCGGTATCATCGAACACAACCCTGACGCCCTTACCTTCATGTACAACGCCTGCCTTCTCTTTGAGAGCTACGGCAAACGAAGGAACAAGTGACACTACGCCGTCGATTTGAAGCGCTGCTTCCGAGGCGTACTGTGCGACAAACCCCTGTGTCATGGAGCGGTCGCCCTTGATCGATTCGGGGCTCAGGTTATCTGGCATTTATGCTCTCTCTAAATACTCGCCCGTTCTTGTGTCAACGCGGATCTTCTCACCCTGGTTAACGAAGAGAGGAACCTTAACAACTGCGCCTGTCTCAAGTGTAGCGTACTTGTTGGCGTTGTTGGTCGTATCGCCTCTTACGCCGGGCTCGCACTCTGTGATCTCGAGCTCAACAGTGATGGGAAGTTCAACCTGGAAGATGTCACCCTTATAGGAAACAACCTTGCAGACCATCTCTTCCTTAAGGAACTTTGTTCCGTCACCGATCTTGTCAGAGTGGATAGGTGTCTGCTCATAAGTATCGGTATCCATGAAGTAGTAGAGATCGCCGTCAGCATAGATATACTGCATGTCGCGTCTCTCAAGCTGAGCCTGCTCAAACTTCTCGTTAGGGTTGAAAGATCTTTCAACAACGGAACCTGTCTTGACGTTCTTGTATTTTGTTCTTACAAAAGCTGCGCCCTTACCCGGCTTTACGTGCTGGAACTCAACGACCTGATAAACCTGGCCGTCCATCTCAAAACACAAACCATTTCTAAAATCTCCTGCGCTGATCATAAAATCGCTCCTTTAAATAATTATATTAATGCTAAACTAAGTAATTTTACTTGAAAGGCCGATTTCTTGCAAGTATTTGTCAGAAGTGTCCAATGAGTCTGACGAGCTTTTCGGGAATACGCTTAAGAGCAACGTACCAGATCTCCTTGGGATACAGCTTTTCGACGAGAAAAGAGCGTACTCCCGCAAGATTGCCGGCAATAACATCGGTAAACACCTGATCACCCACCATAACTGCATCTTCTTTTTGAGCGCCCATCATTTCCAAAGCACGTCTTACTCCGACCGGCTCAGGCTTTCTGGCATAGGTTACGCATGGAATATCAAGAGCCTGGGCAATGCCCTTGCTCCTTCCCGATCTGGCATTTGAAACAAGGCAGCATCTGATGCCGGCTTCCTGTATCTCCTTGACGCACTCGATGGAATAATCAGTCGGAGCGGTCGCGTGATCGGGACCCAGAGTATTGTCAAAATCAAGCAGGGCTACAGTTATGCCCTCACTCTTTAAGCTGACCCACGGGATCATCTTTACTGTGGTGTATACCCTCTCGGGCTTCATCGCTTTAAAAACGTTCATCAGGTCTCATACCGCCGGTTTGTTCTTGAGAAATAATATATTCTAAAGGCCGAAAAGTAAACAATCGGCATTTATGATATTATATTATGGTTGTTTAAAAAGAGTAAGGAGTAAAACCCGTTATGAAGATCACTAAATTCGGCGGCTCATCGCTCGCCAATGCTTTCCAGATACAGAAAGTCTGCAACATCGTTTTGTCAGATGAAGACCGTAAGGTCATGGTCGTTTCCGCACCGGGCAAGCGCACTAAAGACGATACAAAAGTAACCGACCTGCTCATTGCGGTAGCCAAAGCCCGCATGGCCGGTGAACCTTTCGAAGATGAACTCAAGAAGGTAATCGAACGCTACGAGGAGATCGCAGATGAACTCAATGTAAAGGAAGTACTTCCCGACATCGAGAACAGGCTCACATCCGTAGCTTCCGCAGATTACACCAACGACAACAAGTACCTTGATTCCGTCAAGGCCATGGGTGAAGATTGCTGCGCCAGACTCGTTTCCTTCTACCTCACTTCTACCGGTCACAAGGCAAAGTACTGCAATCCCGCCGAGTGCGGTCTTTACTTGAAGCACGATGAAGCAGGCAAAGCCGTGATCCTTGATGAGACTTACGATAATCTCGCAAAGCTTAAGGATGAGACAGACTGCCTCCTCGTCTTCCCCGGATTCTACGGCGTTTCTAAAGAAAACGAGATCATCACGTTCTCCAGAGGCGGATCCGACATCACAGGTTCGATCCTTGCCGCAGCTCTTAATGCTGAGGTTTACGAGAACTGGACAGACGTTGACAACGTTTTCGCCGTTAACCCGAACCTCGTAAAGAATCCGTTCCCCATCACAGAGATCACATATGACGAAATGCGTGAGCTTTCTTATGCAGGATTCAACGTCCTTCACGAGGAAGCTATCTTCCCTGTCTTCAAGAGCGGAATCCCTCTCAACATCAGGAATACCAACAATCCTACGGCAAAGGGCACATGGATCGTTTCAAAGAGAACACACTATGATTCACTCGTAACAGGTATCGCAGGTGACAAAGGCTTCTGCACCGTTACGGTAAGCAAATACATGATGAACCGTCAGGTCGGCTTCCTTGCAACGCTCCTTGAGATATTTGCAGATGAAGCGATCTCCATCGACCACATTCCTTCGGGAATCGACACGGTTACCATCGTAATCCGCAAGAAGTACTTCACAGCCGAGAAGGAAGCGATCATCGTAGATCGTATCCAGAAGGAACTCGGCGCCAAGGTAAGCGTTGACCGCGATCTCGCGATCGTAATGATCGTCGGTGAAGCCATGGCAAATTCAGTAGGTATCATGGCAAGAGCCGCTTCCGCCCTTTCCAACGCAGGCATCAACCTGAGGATCGTTAACCAGGGCGCTTCCGAGATCTCCATGATGTTCGGTGTATCCGAGTCTTACTGCTCATATGCCGTAAGAGTACTTTACAAGGAACTCTTCAGATACTGATAACGGAAGATATTTCAAAGCAACAAAAAAGCGGCGCCTTATGACGCCGCTTTATTTATTTCGTTATGGATTACTCGTCTGCCTTAGGCTGCTCGGGAGTTTCAGGCTTAGGAGCTTCAGTTGCCTTTGTGGTCTCAGCAGGTTTAGCTGTTTCCGTAGGCTTTGAAGTCTCAGTAGGCTTAGCTGTCTCAGTGGGCTTTGACGTTTCTGTAGGCTTAGCAGTCTCCGTCGGAGCCGGAGCCTCAGTCTCGGTAGCTGTCGGCTTAGGTGTGGGAGTAGCGGTTGCCTTCTTAGGCTTAGGAGTAGGCGTAGGATCATCTTCACCTTCGCCCTCACCTTCAGTTTCTGACTCTGAAGTCTCGGACGTCTCGCTTGTCTCTGCAGCACCGGCTTTATCAGTGGTATCAGGAACACTTTCAGAAGGGGTCTCTTCAGGAACCATACCGGCGTTGGGATCCTTCGCTGTAAGCTGAGCCATCATGCAGTATCCGACAAGATTGTTGGGAGCCACGATGACCTGAGCGAAGTTCGGATCGTTTGTAGGCTGCATCGTTACGACATCACCCTTATGAAGCGTAGCGATGACGGTAGAATTCAAAGACGGCTGTGAATATACCTTTGTGCCGTCACCCGTAGCATAGTAAACGGAACCTACGGCTGCGCTGGGCATTGTCTCGGGCGCGTTAGCCTCCATGAAATCCCTGATGTTGAATACAAGGAACATAACGCCGAATCCGAGAATGAGACAGAGAACGAAGATGATTATCGGCATTACGATCGTAGCGATCTTGGTGCCTGTGGAAGTACGTGCTTCCTCTACAGGTGCTTTTTCTTCCTCCTCTTCTTCCTCTTCAACCTTACCGGAATTAAGGCTGCCCGGCTTGAAATCGATGGTATCATCAGCATCCTCGTCTTCGTCGACGGGAGGTTCAAACGGCGTGAAATTGTTCTTCTCTGCGGGAGCAACTGCTGCAGCAGGAGCAATTGCAGCTTCAGTCTTCAGATCACTTCTGATTACAGCGTCTCCGGGAAGCAGGAATGTGGATTCGACCTTAAGGTCAATTATGGTAAGGCCTGACTTAACACCGTGATTAACTGCGGCATTAATGATCTCTTTAGCCTTTGATTCAGTTGAAATGGGCTTTACGATGATGGAATTACGCATCTGGGCAGGCATTCCTCTGGAAATACCAAGTCCCATGAGGATGATCTCATCGTTGTCCTTAAGCTTTAGGTGAACCTTCTTCTCAGGCTTAAGATCACCTTCTTGAGGCATCTTTCCAAGATACTGGGTAAGGTTCATGCTCTCCGGATTATCCTTCTCATCGGCAGCGCTGATGGAACCCATCTGGGCATAACGGTGAGCAACCGTCTGCTCTTCGGTAAGGACCATGATCTTCTTGTCACGGAAAAGGACTGCCTTTGTAATACCGAGGTGTACAACGCGGAGTATGTCACCCTCGATAACGAGCATAGTCATCGAAGTCTTGAACTGCTTGCCCTTGTTGATTCCGAAGTTGCAGACTCTTACGTTGAGAGTGTTTACTACGAGGTTCGAAAAAGACTCAAAATCAAGAACAGGCTGATTTGCAGTTGAAGCTACGATCTTTTCGAGTTCCGCATTGAGTTCAAGATTGAGTTCTGCAGAAAGATTGTCAGGACCGATCGTAGAGAAAATCGCACAGATCTGGATAGGAGATGTTGAACGTGCCGTTCTGAGGAACTCATTGGGGAAATCCTCGATCTTACGCGAAAGCGTCAGAAAGAACACGTTCTCCTGCGGTTTATTCTGTTCCTGATTAGTCTCAGCTATACAGGTTGCTACTGTTTTGCTCATATATCTTCTCCCTAATATTGAACAAGCGCATCTGACAAAGCGTTAAGCCGTCAGACATCACTACTCATTTTATATATTTAAAGCAACAGTATTATATCACCTCTTCGCGTATTTCCAATTTTTTTGTTAAAGAATGGACAAATTGCCTAATTTGACCTGTTTTTGCCTCATTTTTTAGTTATCTCGCAAATAATGCGAAAACATAAGAAAACCGCCCGTTCCCAAAACGGGAACAGGCGGCTGTAGTTTTAATGACTAATCAGCGATCAGATGCAGCCCTGAGCGATCATAGCGTCAGAAACCTTAAGGAGACCAGCGATGTTAGCGCCGACAACGTAGTTGTTCTCGCAGCCGACTTCTGCAGCAGTCTTATCAACTGTGTGGAAGATATTCTCCATGATGCCCTTGAGCTTAGCGTCAACTTCCTCGAATGTCCAGGAAAGACGAGCGCTGTTCTGGCACATTTCAAGACCTGATGTAGCAACACCGCCGGCATTGGAAGCCTTACCGGGTGTGAAGAATACGCCGTTATCCTGGAGGAACTTTGTAGCCTCGAGTGTTGTAGGCATGTTAGCGCCCTCACCGACTACCTTTACGCCGTTAGCAACGAGTGTCTTAGCAGACTCGAGTCCGAGCTCGTTCTGTGTAGCGCAAGGAAGAGCGATGTCGCAAGGAATTGTCCAGATACCCTTGGAGCCGTTAGCATCTGCTGTGTACTTAGCGGAAGGTACTCTGTCAGCATACTCGCTGATTCTGCCTCTCTTAACTTCCTTGATGTCCTTAACGATATCAAGCTTGATGCCCTCAGGATCATATACATAACCGTTGGAGTCAGAAAGAGCAACGACCTTAGCGCCGAGCTGCTGAGCCTTCTCTGTAGCGTAGATAGCAACGTTACCTGAACCGGAGATAACAACTGTCTTGCCTGCAAAAGATGTGCCCATCTTCTCTGTAAGGAGTGCATTTACGAAGTAGCAGAGACCATAACCTGTAGCCTCTGTTCTTGCGAGGGAGCCGCCGAAGCTGAGCTTCTTACCTGTAAGAACTCCGGAGAACTCGTTAACGATCTTCTTGTACTGACCGAACATGAAGCCGATCTCTCTTGCGCCTGTTCCGATGTCGCCTGCAGGTACGTCGCAGTCAGGACCGATGTGTCTGTAGAGCTCTCTCATGAAGCTCTGGCAGAAAGCCATAACTTCGTTGTCGGACTTGCCCTTAGGATCGAAGTCGGAACCGCCCTTGGCACCGCCCATAGGGAGACCTGTGAGTGAGTTCTTGAAGATCTGCTCGAAGCCCAAGAACTTAAGGATGCTGATGTTAACGGAAGGGTGAAGTCTGATACCGCCCTTGTAAGGTCCGATAGCGCTGTTGAACTGGATTCTGTATCCGCGGTTAACCTGGATTCTGCCGTTATCGTCGATCCAAGCTACTCTGAAGATGATCTGACGCTCAGGCTCAACGATCCTCTCAAGAACCTGCTTCTCGATAAGCTCGGGGTGAACAGGGAGTGCAGGAGCAATGGAATTAAGGAATTCATATACAGCCTGGTGGAACTCCGGCTCGTTGGCATTCCTTGCCATAACCTTCTGCATGAGGCCGTTCAGGTACTCATTGTTAATTGTGTAATCCATAAAGTTACCGCCTTTCTTTTTTCGGCTCCGGTTTTGCAAGTCCGAGAGCCTGTTTATTCATTTTCGGGTTTGTTCGGTCTGTATAACAGCACACGGGAAATCCATAACGGGTAAATAATAATACAAGCATTTGAGGCATGCAAGAGGAAATTAAAAAATGAAAGTTCGGAAGTCCGAACTTTCATTTTCAAGTCTGTGTCTGATTGTTTGCCGTTGTTGCGGCAGTTGTCGGCGGTATGCTCGGAGCCGTCTCCTCCGCATCTTTCTTATCGGAGAACGGATCGTTCTTTACGAGCTCCGTCCAAGAGCTGAATCCGAACATCTGCCTTATCTCATCGTAATTGAATATTGACAGCGTGCGGTCAAGCACGATAAATAACAACAAAAAGAAGATCAGCGCAAGGAGTCCTCTTCTCAGGATCATCATCCTGCGTTCCGCGTTATATCTCTCATCCACATATTTCCTCGTGGTGTAGCCGACAACGACATAAACGCGGCTGATATCCTTGCGGGGCGGCCTGTCGCGGAACTCGCGCCATGACCTTCTGATACGCCCGAATATCCTCGACGGAATACTCTTGATGAGTCTGACCGTAGCGCGCCATGAAGCACCAAAGAAATCAGATATAACGTCAGAAGTCTTTCTGTCGCTTGAACCAGCCAAGAAATACGCCGCCTTTCTGCTTTGATTCGCCTATTATATCATTATTGCAAAGATCAAAGAAGAATCGTTATTTATCCCGGATCAGCTTGATATCGTTACGCTCAGCGAACAGTACGGCGAGATCACTCAAAGCCTTGTCTCTCTTCCTGAAGAACGTCGACCTCGAAAAATGCATGTCTTTGCAGATCGTTTGCAACGGTACTTTTATATAGTATTTCAAATATAATACCTTAGAGTACGGATTTCTCAATGACACAAGGAGCGTAAGAAGCGCAACGGCGTCTCTCTTTTTCCTGATGAGCTCCTTATACTCTGCCCGCATCGCTGCTATGTATTTGTCAAAGCCGGCACAAAAATCGATCATCTCGGCAGTCATGTCACACTCACGCTTGGGCATACCGGAAAAATCCGTCACTTTTGCAGGTGCGCACTCTGCAGCATAAAGACTCATCAAGAGCTTACGCTTCTCTTCTTTTGTCTTCTTGATATCAGCAAGGAAATCCGTAGCTTTATCAGATGAAGTGTTCACGTCGCTGTATAACGATGTAAGTTTCGCCACTAAAAACTTCTTAAGCGCCTTCACGGTCATGCGCTTTTCAACCTTATATACTAAGTCCTTCATTTTCTTACCCCCTTTCGCTTATACAAACAATTGTTTGACATGCCATACATTAATGTTAAAATGGCATTAAAGAAAATATGTTTGGAGGCGCAAAATGGCCCGATTCAGCGACAATAAATCAATCGAACGAGTTTATGACTACATCTGCGACTACATCAGAGTCAACCAGATTTCACCTTCCGTCCGCGACATCTGTGCCGGAGTTGGTCTTAAGTCCACTTCCTCCGTCCATACTTATCTTAAGGAACTGGACAACGAAGGAAGGATCGAATACAGACCGGGACTTCGAAGAGCCATTATCATCAAGCAGTATGACGATGAGCCCGCCCCCAAGGTTACTTCATTAAGTGATTGCAGACCTGTTTACTGCGTCGGTAAGATTACCGCCGGTGTTCCGATACTTGCCACCGAAGATTACAGCGACCGTTTCTTCATCAGCAAATCAGTGATCGGCGATGCCGAGTGCTTCATGCTGAAGGTCAAGGGCAACAGTATGATCAATGCTCATATCCTGGATGGTGATTATATCTTGGTCCGCAAGCAGAACTTCTGCGATGAGGGAGATATAATCGCTGCCCTGATCGATGACGAAGCGACTGTTAAGAGATTCGGCAAAAAGGACGGTAACCCGTATCTGTTCCCCGAGAATGACAACTACTCACCAATTCCTTTCAACAAGGAGGGATGCAAGATTCTCGGCAAAGTAGTTGGTCTGCACCGATATAATATTAATTAGTTCTGCCCTCCTTTCTCACCTTGAACAGTTGAAAATTGGTGATACTCCTAATTTAGCAGGCACTGGTGAGACTTTTCAAGGAAACTGGAGTTTTGTATCAAAAGTTGAGACTATTTCGGGCAGTCTTTGATAATGTAAAACGATTAACCTATCCGGCAGCTGTTAAGTACATACTCAGCTGCCGTTTCTTTTATATCTGAAGGAATGAATTCAATGCCTTCTCCCATGTGTCTGAACCATGTAAGCTGACGCTTTGCGTAATGACGTGAACCGAGCTTTATCTTATATACTGTCTCAGATATGTCTTCATCTCCTGAGAAATACTTTTCGAATTCCTTATAACCTATCGCCTGGAAGCATGTCGTCCCCTTTGCTTTCTCATTCTGATAGAGCATTCTGGCTTCTTTTTCCAGACCCAGATCCATCATGATATCAACCCTGCGGTTTATTCTGTCATACAATATGCTTCTGTCGATATCAGGCATGAATGCCCTGAACTTGAAAGCAGGACCTTCATTCTTGGATTTCCTGTTCTTCTCGGAGAATCTCACGCCTGTAGATCTTTTTACGGCGAGGGCACGTACGACCCTTCTGACGTTGTTCGGATGAATGAGCTTGGCGGCTTCGGGGTCTTCTTCAACAAGCAAAGAATAAAGCTGATCCCTGCCCTCTTTCTCGCAGATACCGTAATAGTAGTCTTCCGCTTCACTTACTTCGGCATCGTCCTCTTCACCGTAATTGATGCCGTAAAGAAGTGCCGAAATATACTGGCCCGTGCCGCCGCAAACCACAGGAAGATTGCCTCTTTCCAGGATGCCGTTAATCGCTTCTTTAGCCATGTTTATGTAATCGAAAACCGAAAAGCTTTCACCCGGATCCACAATGTCCGTCATGTGATGAGGGATCTCAGCCAATTCTTCTTCCGAATCCTTGGCTGTACCTATGTCAAGACCGCGGTATATCTGCATGGAATCCGCAGATACCAGTTCGCCTCCCGTCAGACGGCAGATATCCAGCGCAATGGCACTCTTGCCGCTGGCCGTAGGACCCGTGACTATGGGAATATATTCGTACTTTCCAAGATACGGACCGGGATTGATCATGGTTCTTCTCAGACGATCCTCTTAAAGTTCTTCTCGAAATCGGTACGTGAAACGCTGAAGAATGTTGGCCTTCCGTGCGCACAGTGGTAAGGATCCTCAAGTCTGGTCATCTTATCAATCAGCGAAAGAGCCTGTTCCTCCGTGATAACGTCTCCCGCCTTGATCGCGGCCTTGCAGGCAGTCGTCTGGATCAAGTGGTACCAGATGTCAGTCTTTGCAGGGATCTCTCGCTTAAGATCGGAGAGGATTCCGGCAAATACCTCAGGTGCTTTATCCGCACTTCCCATTGGCACAGCCCTTAAAGCTATCTCCCTGTCGCCGAGCATCTCGATCTCAAATCCGTTATCGGTAAACCTTTCCAATGCGCCTTCAATGAAGGAATAATCTGATGCAGATACCTTCATCACCGAAGGAACGAGCATGTGTTCCGTTACGGAGACGCTTTTTGAAGGATCTTTCTTAGCCATGAACTCTTCGTAGAGGACTCGCTCATGCGCAGCGTGCTGATCAACGAAATAACATGTATCCGTTGTCTGCATTACTATGTATGTATTGAAAAGGATTCCCGTAAACCTTGCGCCTGCAAGCTTTTCGATATCGGTGAGTTCCTTCTCTTCTTCTTTTGTGACCGGTTGAACCGCAAGGATCTCAGGTTCCTTAATTGCCTCAGTTACGGGAGCCTCCGAAGCAACCTCGTTCTCTTTCTGTCCGCTTATTGCCGAAGCATCAGGCTTAAAACCCGAAAGGATCTTAAGAAGCTCATTTGCAGACGCGGCGTCACCTGCGGCAGGAACGGGTTCAGGCTTGGACTTCAGTTTGTGTGAGCCGGAGAGTTTTCCGCCGGCGCTTATGTCATAACGAAGCTGCTTGTCTTCATATGAGACTTGCTTTTCGGCGGGAGCCTGTTCTATTTCAAGATCACCGGAAGATATTCCTTTAAAGGTGCTTCCTGTCGATCCCGTTGAAGTGATGGCTTCTCTGATTCCGTGAAGCACTAGTCTGAACACGTCATTATCGGACGCGAACTTAACTTCCGCCTTCTGCGGATGAACATTTACATCGACTGTTCCGGGAGCGCAGTAGATCATGAGGAAGCATACCGGGAACTTGTTCTTCATTACTGCATTTTTATATGCTTCATCGATGGCTGCTGATATGGTCTTGCTCCTTATAAGCCTGTCATTGACATATACGCACTGAAGACCTCTGTTGCCCCTGACAAAGCGGGGTATTCCCGTGAATCCCTCGATCCTCATGTCTCCCTGCTGATAGTTAACCGGAACGAGATTTGTCGCGGTGTCTTTGCCGTAAACCGCATATACAGCATCCTGTACCAGGCCTGATCCCGGAGTTGTAAACTGTACTGCTCCGTCCTTTATCAGCTTTATCGATATCTGCGGATTAATAATGCTAAGCTTCTCGACAAGACCCGTGATATACATTCCTTCTGTTGAATCCTTCTTCAGGAACTTATATCTGGCCGGGAAATTCTTGAACAGGTTTCTGACTTCCACGGTGGTTCCCTGGGGGCAGCTTGCGTCCGAGATGTCAGTAAGACTTCCGTCCTCATAAGTGACTCTCGTTCCCTTGTCGTCACCCTGGGATGTGGTGAGCGTCACGTCAGCGCACGAAGCGATCGATGCAAGAGCTTCGCCTCTGAATCCCATTGTTGAAAGATCGTATATGTCTTCGATCGTCTTAAGCTTTGAAGTTGCATGAATGAGGAAAGCCTTCTCAGCATCTTCCCTGTCCATTCCGCAGCCGTTATCCGTAACTCTGATGAGCGAGATGCCGCCGCCTGCGAATTCTATCCTTATCCTGTTGGCTCCGGAGTCGACTGCGTTATCAAGGAGTTCCTTAACAACTGAGACGGGACGCTCAATGACTTCACCCGCCTTGATCGCATTCGCGGTACGGCTGTCAAGGACGTTAATTCTGCCCATTCTCTTCTCCCTTCACCATCGTATTGAGTTCATAAAGGATATTCATGGCTTCGATCGGAGTAAGTCTTGATACATCAAGGTTCTTGATCATTGCCCTGATCTTGTCCTCCTTCTGATAAAGGACATTTTCTGGATTGAAGAAGGATTCCTGTCCGGGTATCGCGGCTGAAGACAGTTGTGTTCCGCCTCCGGGCGCACCTTCGGTATTGCCCATTACCTTAAACTTTCCGATACGTTCAAGTTCAGAAAGGATCGATTTCGAGCGCTTAAGGACATCCTCGGGAAGACCTGCAAGACGTGCAACCTCGATACCGTAACTGTCAGACGTTCCGCCTGCGGAGATCTTATGGAGGAATCTGACGCTGCCGTCATTCTCGCTTACTTCAACGTGACAGTTAAACACGCCGCGGTTCAGTCTCTCCATCTGGTTTAATTCGTGATAATGTGTCGCGAAAACAGTTCTCGCGTAAAGAACGCCCGGATCGACTATGTACTCGATCGATGCCCACGCGATGGAAAGTCCGTCATAGGTACTCGTTCCACGCCCAACCTCATCCAGGAGCAGAAGGCTTCGTCTTGTGGCGTTCTTAAGGATGTAAGACATCTCTTTCATCTCGACCATGAACGTAGACTGTCCCGTTGAGATATCATCAGACGCACCGATCCTCGTGAAGATGTGATCGACAAGACCTATCCTTGCTGATGTTGCCGGAACGAATGAACCTATCTGTGCCATGAGCACGATAAGTGCCGCCTGTCTCATGTATGTTGACTTACCGGCCATGTTGGGACCCGTAAGTACCATAAGCCTCTTCTCGCTGTCCAGAAGAATATCGTTCGGAACGAAAGATTCCCCCTCCGAAGCCATCATCTTCTCTACAACGGGATGTCTTCCCGCCTTGATATCGATGTCTTCAGACATGTCAACTTCAGGCCTTACATAGTTCTCGCTCTCCGCAAGTTCTGCCAAAGCCGTTATGCAGTCCGTCATTGCGACAGCGGAAGCAGTTCCGAACAGTCTCTTTGACTCTCCCAAAACGCGGTCCCTTATCTGTGTGAAGAGTTCGTATTCGAGCGCGACTCTTCTTCCCGAAGCGGATACTATCTTCTGCTCGAGTTCCTTGATCTGAGGTGTGATGTATCTTTCGTTGTTTACCAGAGTCTGCTTGCGCTCATATTCCGGCGGAACCTTGTCTGACTGGCTCTTCGGAATATCGATGTAGTAACCGAATACCTTGTTGTAGCTGATCTTAAGAGTCTTTATTCCGGTCCTCTCGCGCTCACCTGCTTCAAGCTTCAATATGTACTCTCTAGCATTAGTAGCTATGTCATTAAGTTCGTCGCACTCGGCGTTGTAACCGCGTTTGATTATGCCGCCCTCCTTAACCGGGATCGGCGGATCTTCGGCAATGCTCTTTTCGAGCAGTTCATGTATGTCTTCCATCGGATCAAGAAGTTCCTTGATATCCGCAAAAATGCCTTTTGAGAAAGTGGATACCCTTTCCTTTACGAAAGGAAGTTTTGCAAGGGAATTCCTGAGCGAAAGCAGGTCTCTTGCATTGCAGGTACCGAGCGATACCTTGCCCGCGAGACGCTCGATGTCATAAAGACCGGTAAGGCTCTCGATGATCTCCTGTCTTGCAATGTACTTGTCCAGGGCTTCCTCAACGGCATCGAGACGCTTGTTTATCGAAGCTACGGAAATGAGTGGCTCTTCAACCCATTTGCGGAGAAGTCTTCCGCCCATTGCAGTCTTTGTTCTGTCGATCGCCCAGAGAAGCGATCCTCTCTTCGTCTTTCCCCTTATCGTCTGTGTAAGCTCAAGATTGGTCCTCGTCGCATGATCAAGTTCCATGGAATCGGAGATCTTATAGCAGTGAATGTCCTTCAGGTGCTTTACCTTCTCGGTCTGCGTCTCTGCAGCATAGAGGATCAGGGCTCCGCAGGCTGAGATCAGGAGCGACGGATCGCTGTAAAGCTTGAGGTTATCGGGACGGATGTCCGTCTTTTCGATGCTGTCACGCGAGAAATCCCTGTCGTTTCTGAATGTCAGAACGATATTAGTGCCCGTCTTAATTGTCTGGCAGCAAATAGTATCTTCAAACGCACGGTTGCAGATTATCTCAGAAGGCTGGTACTTGCTTACCAGGTTGATTAGATGCTCGCTGTTATCGGGAAGCGTGAGCTGGGTGGCTTCAAACTCGCCTGTTGAAATGTCCGCGCAGGCAACACCGAACTGCGTTCCGATGCAGCAGATGCTCATGAGATAATTGTTCTTACGGTCGTCTAATGCGTCGGTTACCGTTCCCGGAGTAAGTATCCTTATAAGTCCGCGCTTTACGAGGCCCTTGGCAAGCGACGGATCTTCGAGTTGTTCGCAGATCGCTACCTTCCTGCCCTCACTTACGAGCCTGTCGGCATATGTCTGATATGCATGGAACGGTATTCCGCACATCGGGGCTCTTAAACCGTTTCCGCAGTCCTTTCTCGTGAGGACGAGCTCAAGTATCCTGGCACCTTCGATGGCGTCATCAAAAAACATTTCGTAGAAGTCTCCGAGTCTGTAGAACAGGAACGCGTCTCCAACCTGTTTCTTCATCTCGGCATAGTGCTGCATCATGGGAGACAGTTCTTCTGTCTTCATGTCAGCAAGTCTTAAAAGCCCGTCATTATTCTCCATCAGTAAAACGCTCCATCACGCCGTCGACCGAATAAGGTCTGGAATACTGGATATCAACATTGCAAAGGCGTCCTTCGAGGGAATCCTCGCAGAAACCTTCCTGATTCCTTATCTCATCGGGGATAGTGAAATTGACCAGATGATTGGTAATGGTCCTCCCCGTATAGACTCCGTTGCCTGCCTTGCTGATGCCTTCGATAAGGACCTCTTTGGTCTGGCCGACAAGTCTCTTGCAGGATTCTTCAGAAAGAGCATTCGTAAGTTCGGTAAGCCTTCCGAATCTCTCCGTGACCACGTCAGACGGTATCTGATCCGGGAATTCGGCAGCCTTTGTACCCGGCCTGATCGAATACTGGAATGTAAAGCATGCGTCAAAAGCAGCCCTCTTGCATATCTCCAGCGTCTTTACGAAGTCTTCTTCGGTCTCGCCCGGGAATCCTACGATGATGTCCGTGGTAAGGGATCCGCCCTTGACCATATTCCTGAAATTATCAGCAATCCTCATGTACCCTTCAGCGGTATAAGGCCTGTTCATGCGCTTAAGTACGGCATCCGAACCTGACTGAAGCGCAAGATGCAGGTGTTTTTCCACATTCGGACGTTCGGCCATTATCTTGATGACCCTGTCTGACAGGTCCTTCGGATGCGATGACATGAATCTTATCCTCGAGAACTCAGTGATCTTTGAAGCCTCATCAAGGATGTCCGCAAAGGTCTTTCCGTCCTCATTGCCCTTACCGTATGAATTGACGTTCTGGCCAAGGAGCATGACCTCCCTGTAACCCTGGGACGCAATATCCTCAAGTTCCTTCATTATCTCACTGAAGCTTCTGGACCTCTCTCTTCCTCTTGCATAAGGTACGATGCAGTAAGTGCAAAAGTTATTGCATCCGTACATTATGGGAACGAGCGCCCTGAAGCGTCTCTGTCTTTCGATGGGGAAATAGCTGTCTTCCGCGATGTAGTCCTCACCGCAGATACTGACCGAAAGCTTCTGCTTTCTTACTGCATCTCTTAAGAGGATCGGGAATCTGTGCAGCTGCTGAGGATCGAAAACAAGATTAACGTAAGGATAGGAACTCTTTATCTTGTTGACGTTCTCCGGAACCTTCATCATGCAGCCGCAAACCGCTATAACCGATGTGTCACCGTTCTTGCAGAAGCTCTTAAACACGCCCAGATTGCCGAAAAGGTGCTTATCGGCGTTCTCTCTTACCGAGCATGTGTTCATCACAACGACATCCGCAGGAGCAAGTTCCCCGCTTTGGCTGCTCTTTTCGAGCCCCATGTCAGAGAGCATTCCCGCAAGTTTCTCACTGTCAGACTCGTTTAGCTGACAGCCGTAAGTTAAAAGGTTATATGTTAAGGGTCGTCCCTTTTCCTTTGACAGTTCGGAGAAAAACCCTTTAAGCTCCTCGAGAGCCGTCTCAAACCCTGCTCTTTCGGAATTGTCTACCCTGATTACACTCATCTGTGTTCCTCTTTCTTTTTTACCTTGCTAATTATACAAGAAAAACCCGTAAGAAGAATAAATTTGTATTTTAAGATTAAAGTTATAAAATATAGAGTTGAAACTTAAAGGGGAACATATGTCAGGAATGATCAAAAACACAATAAAAATGCTTACCTCCGCCATTTTGGCCGGAGTTATCATGCTTGCTGTTTTTCCGGTTGACGTCCATGGTGACGATCTCATCCCGGATAACCCCGACGACGGAATCATCACGGTAAACGAACAGCAGACGGATCTTTTAAACGAAAAACACGACAACTGGCCCTCCATTAACGCGGCCGCTTATATCCTTTACGATGCCACCAGCGGTTCGATCCTTCTCGGCAAGGACTACGAGACCCAGAAAGAGCCTGCTTCCATGACCAAGATCATGACGATCCTTCTGGCTCTCGAGCGTCTCAGCATGAGCGAGACGGTTACGATCAACGCTGCAATGGCCAAAGAGATCAAGAACCTCGAGAAGGACTATGTCCGTCTCGGTCTTCAGGAAGGAGAAGAGATCACCGTCAAGGATCTCGTCTACGCTTCAGTCCTCAAATCGGCTAACGACTGCTGCATTGCACTCGGCATGCACATGGCAGGAACCGAGGCAGAATTCTGCAAGATAATGAACGAGAAGGCCGAAGAGCTTGGATGCAGAAATACCCACTTCACTTCCTGTTTCGGCTATGCCAAGCCCGATAACCTCACCACGGCTTACGATCTCAGCCTTATTCTCAACGAAGCCGTAACAAACACCGAGTATTCGAAGATCGCCAAGACTTATACATATAAGATCAGTGCAACCAACAAATACAGCAGCACAAGAGAGCTTACGAACGCAAACAGGTTCATAAGTACCGCTGACTTCAAGTACGACCACTATGCGGGCGGCAAAACCGGTTACACGGATTCCGCAGGATACACGCTCTGCGCCGCTGCCAAAAAAGATAACCGCGTCCTTATCGGCGTTCTTTTCAACTCCGGCAGCTCCGTAATCAGATACAGAGACATGATCAAGCTTTTCGACTACGGTTATACGGCCTTCACTACCGTTCCGATCACCGAAGCCGAATTCACTCCACTCATAAACGACACCAGAAACCAGATGGTCAGACTGATGTCAGAGACCAACCTCTACATCTCCGAGATGAAGACTGCCCTGACTTCCCACGTTACGACCACTTCAAGCAGAGCGCAGCTCGGAAGCTCGAACAAGATCGACCTTTCCAAGACCACGATCGATTCGCAGGCCGAGGAACAGACGCTCGAGATACCGCTGTGCAAGGTGTATTCCGACAAGACGTACGTGGTCGGAAAACTCGTGGTCAAGATAGAGCAAAAAGCCGGCGTCATTGAGATCAATCCTAAAAAGAAGACTCATCTGACGGACGTGCGGCGTGTCCTGATCACCTTTGCGATACTATCGGGAATGATACTGCTGATAATAGTGATAATGCTCATCTTCCGTGCCAACATAATTAAGCGGCGAAGGAACGAATCAACAAGAAGAGCGAATATGCTTTAAACAAAAAAAGAAGGCTCCGACCGGAGCCTTTTTTACTGCCTTATTGCACCGACGACACAGAACAGACCGAACATCACGGCGTCACAGGCAACTATCGTTGCTCCCGTCGGAGTACCCGCTATGATCGATATTATGATTCCCGCGAGCGCGCAGAATACAGAGAAAACAGCCGATGAGACCGTAACAGCCTTGAAGCTCTTGAATACCCTCATCGATGCCATTGCCGGGAAAATAACGAGCGCCGATATGAGGAGCGAACCTACGAGGTTCATAGCAAGAACAATAATGACCGCGATGATAACAGCAATCAGGAGATTGTACATTCCGGTACGTACGCCCGTAGCCTTTGCGAAAGTCTCATCAAAAGTGACGGCAAAGATCTTGTTATAGAAAAGAATGAATACGACTACTACAAATATCGAAAGAATGAAGCACAGCAGTACCGATTCCTTGGACAAGGTCAGGATCGAGGTCGATCCGAACAGTGTACTGCATACGTCTCCCGCAAGATTCGAAGCTGTCGAGAATTTGTTCATCAGAAGATAGCCGAACGCAAGAGATCCTACCGAAAGCATCGCTATTGCCGCATCGCCCTTTATCGCAGCATTCTTGCCGAAAGCAAGGAGCAATATCGCTGCAAGCACAGTAACCGGCAGTATGATAAGCGTGTTATTCGTAATCTTAAGTACAGAAGCAATGGCCAGAGCGCCGAATGCCACGTGAGACAATCCGTCACCTATATAAGACATTCTCTTGAGAACGAGAGTCACGCCCAGAAGAGATGAGCAGAACGCAATAAGAACGCCGACTATAATGGCGTATCTTACGAAGGGATATGACAGATATTCAATTAACAATTCCATGTCAGCCCTCCCCGTTTTCCGCAAGGATGGAGAATTCATTGCCCTCTCCGCTCGCGAAATACTCATTCTTCTCAACAAAGCGGGGATCGTTCTTGATATGGAGAATGTGCGAAGCATATTTCTTCGCAGCCGCTATGTCATGGGAGATCATAATGATGGTCATCCCTTCCCTGTTAAGCTTTTCGACAAGGCCGTAAAACTCCTCGGTAACAAACGGATCGAGACCTGCAACGGGCTCATCCATCAGAAGAACCTTGGTCGCAGCGCATAAAGTTCTCGCAAGAAGGACTCTCTGCTGCTGTCCGCCTGATAAGTCCCTGTAACATCTCGAAGCAAGATCATCCACACCGAATCTCTTCATGGCTTCAAGCGCGGTCTTCTTCTGTTTGCCCGTGTAAAAAGGCTTAAAGCCCAAACGGCCGACAAAACCGGAAAGCACTATCTCTTTTACCGATGCCGGAAAATCGCGCTGAACGACCGTCTGCTGCGGAAGATAACCTATCTCCGAAAGCTTTAATCCGTCAGTCACCACTTCTCCGTTAAGAGGCTTTCTGAGACCCAGGAGCGTACGCATGAGCGTAGTCTTTCCCGTACCGTTCTCGCCGATCACGAAAACATAATCGCCCTCGTTTATATCGAACGAAAGATCGCGGTATAAGACCAGGTCGCTATAACCGATAGTAAGATCTTTAGCTGAAATTAGCGCCATCAAGTACCAGCTTTCGCGGAGGCGCACTTATCGCAATGGCCGTAGAATACAGTACGCTTAGGATCCAGAACAAATCCGTGTTCCATCCTCACATGCGCGAAAAAGCCGTTGATCTCATCACAGCTCAAATGGAACAGTTTGCCGCAGTCCTCGCATTTCATGTGGTAGCAGGTACCGCTGCAGCAGTTATCAACGCCTATGAATTCATAGCAGGCAGGCGACTTATCGTCGATCAGGTACTTGTTTACCAGACCGTCGCTCGTAAGACGGTCAAGGCGTCTATAAATGGTCGCGGCACCGATATTGATGCCCTGAGATCTGAAGTGATCTTCTATATCCTGTGCAGTCAGATGCTTTCCGCCATTGTCCTGCATGAACTTCAGTATCTCGGCGGACTGCTTGGTGTTATATGTGCCTTTGTTGTTGCCTGCCATCAGCTTATCTCCATGAAATGATTCAAATGAATTTGAAAATCAATATCATTTTACTTGGATATGCTTCAAAGTCAAGGCATTATTCAACTGTTATCTGATATGTATTCCCTGAACGGTATAACGGCCGTCATAAATGCATATTCCAAAGAAAAAGATCTGCTTTCCCTTCACCGTATGCCCGTTCATCCTGCCCGATGCACTTTTCCCGTTTTGGGGAATACCTTCCTTCGTGTGAGGTTCGATACTGATCTTGTTCCAATCAACAACTTGGACTATCGAAAAAAAAGAGCTATAACCCCGGGTTCCGCCGTCAGCCGCCTTGGCAACGCTTAAGGGATTCGGCACTAAGCAAGGAATCAAGAACAAGATAACAACTGCGATTATGACAGCTTTGGTTTTAGTCTTCATACGTATCCTCCTATCTGCGTCCTTCAGTGATACAGAAATATACCGAAGCCGAAATAAACAACTCCCATCACGACAATATCCACAACGCACAAGAGCACATACCATTGTTTCTTTACCAACAGACGAGTAAAAAAGAATCCTGCCACGGCAAAGCAAAGACCGAAGGCAATCACGGGAGTGAAGTCCTTCCAAAAGACGCTGCGTCCCATCAACTTGGTCGCTTTTTCAGCTTCAATAATGGTCTGCTCGAGCTGCTTTTGTTCGGCAAAGCAGTCAAAGCCGGCTTCCAGTGACATTACTCCCATTTCCTTCGCTCTGCTTGACTTATCCGGATCGTTCAGCCTTTTGAATCTTTCGAAGTTCTCTTTATTTTCCGAATAATAGAAATTAACACCATACGTGCTTGTGTTATCAACACGATGGATAAGGATCATACTAATGCTGTAAGGTATGACTGCTGTTCCTTCAGACAGATGCACCATGTCATTTTCATAAACACAGTCCGTGTCTTTGATGACCGTAAGGAGCATCCCTTCAGGTATCTGAGGGAATCTTACATAATGTCTTGCGTCGTTTGCGGCGACTTCATATCCGCTAATGAAAAAGACCGCGATTTCGATCAGAAGAAGAATATATGCTGCTATGGTCTTGCCGTTGATATTCATTTTGAGGCCTCCGTGATACCCAAAGCGCGGTTTATCTCTTCATTGATGCTTTCTATTTCTTCAGGGCTGCGGCTGTGATCTACTATCAAGGGCTCAGTATGAGTATGATGGTTGTAACTATACATCGACACCCCCAAAAAGACCGGTAATTCAAGAACAGATACGATGAGACAGAAAAGACAGCCTTTGAAGTTTCTTTGAAGATATCTTGCTTCAGTTAATCCCAAGCCTGAAAAGAAAGCTGCTGCCATCGGACCGGTAAACATCAGTAACATAAGCAGTTTATCCATCGGTTCAATAATAGATCTAAGGACGCTGGGCAAATATTCGCCGGCAAAATACAGACCGTAAATAGCGAGCGGGATAAGCGTCGCGATCAGTGCCGGTAGGAAAAACGGATTCTTTTCTCTTGGATTATTCATATCATTCATGTTCTCACCCGCTGCCTGAGCCCTTCAGATTAAAGACAGATTTAGCTGATAAAACCAAATAAGATGACAAAAAAACCGATTATATCCACGACGTATAAGAATGAGTGCCATTTCAACATCGAAAACGCATATGTAAGGAATAAACCTATCACAAGCAAGCACACACCTTTGATGATCACAGGCTCAAACTCTTCTTTGAAAGCGCTCTCATGCATTGCTTTGGTCTTTTCTTCTGCCGCATTATATATTGCTTCAAGCTGCTCTTGCTCGGCAAAGCAGTCAAAGGCTGCATCAAACATAACGACTCCCATATCACTTGCGTTCATTAACTTATCCGCAGTGTTCAGTCTTTCGAATCTCTCGAAAACCTCTTTGTTTTCTGAATAAAAGAAATAAACACCGCGGTTATGGATTCCGTAGGGTTTGACGACCGTTCCGGAAGAAAAGTGTACCGTATCGCGGCCATATTCTTTTAAGTCCATATCTTTAATGAAAGTGATATGCATCCCTTCAGGAATCTCAGGAAACTGTATGGGGCCGTGACTTGCAGAACTGGCAGCAGCACTATGTCCGCAAAGAAAAAATACCGCTACATCGATGATGAACAGAATAAAAGCTAATATCGTCTTGCCGGATGTTCCGTTTTCGCTATAGCCGGCAGTCATATTCAAGTTTCCCCTTCCGGTTTGTCTTTCAAGGTGTGGTTTACTATTTCTTTAATGCTTTCTCTCTCAGCAATCTGTTCCGAGCTGAGAGTGTGAGGCGCTATCGAGCCACAATGATCATGACTGCCTGTCGGTCTTGAAAAATAGACCGACAAACTTACAACCAACAATACGTCAATAAGAGATAAGACGAGACAGAAAGAACATCCTGTGCCCGGCGCATCCGTTTTTCTTGCAATGACTAATCCCACGATCGAGAAAACAAGTGCTGCCAACGAAGTGATCACTATCAAAGGGTACACTTCAAAAAATCCAACGAATCCTCCGTACAGAAAACCGACCGGTAAAAAAGCCGCCAGGATCAAAGATGGTAAGAAAAACGGATTTATCTCTTTTTCATAATCCATTAGTTCCACCTCCTTATCTCACGCCACCGGTTCCAGGCAAAACTTGCCTTTCTTATATTCTTCTCCGCCCCACTCTACTACCGTTAATCCTTTTCGCACGGCCGGATTTATGCATCCAAGCTCCTGCGGTCTGATATTTACCTTCTCTTTTGAAGGATACCAAAGCATGTTGACTCTGATAACGGTATCAGGTTCAGGCGATACCTTCATTGATGCGGCATTCTCATATGCCGTGGTCTGGAATGTTATGACGTTATACTTATTGCCTTCCAATTGAGGGAGCCAGTATCCGATAAAGTCAGCGGACTCGATATCAGACAGGCCGAGCTGCTTTAATGCCGTCTCCAAAAAAGTTTTTGTGTCTTCCCCCTTAACACAGAAGCCACGGCTCAGATCGGGCTTTATCACCAGATCGGCTTCCCAATAAAGGAAGGGATATTTGTTGCCGTTTTTGTCTGTAAGAGTGCCGTCAGGTGAAGCCGTAACGGTCCAGCCGTTCTTCCGGTTAAACAAAGGATAAGTCTTGGTCAATCTGCCGTTCAGAGCCAGACTGACACTGACTTCTGTCTCCGTTTTCGGATAAAGGTAAATAACAGGAGCCCTCGCTTTTGAAATATAAGTAGCAAAAAAAGAACCAATGCCCCAGAATAACAAAAGCGTGACCACAAAAGTTACGATGTTGCCCACCATGCCGAATTCACTGTCAATCAACCAATAAACGAACAAGCCGATCAGGAAACATATTCCTCCTGCTATGGCGCTTTTTATAAAGCCCTTCCTTACATCCTGAAGTCTCATTTGCTTCACAGCCTCATGCAATTCCAAGCTGTTGGCGGCATCGTTAATGTAGTATTTGTGGCTAATAAAAATCCCCGTATCAGGATCAGTAAAAGATACTTCGCCTCTGGACATGATCATATTCACTTGAAACCTCTTGCCTGCGGGAAATGTTGTATCCTCGTCTGAGATTTCATGGTCAAACCAGATCTCCCCATTGTATCTATATAGCCAGTCGCTGTCACAACTTGCGGACTGACTGCTGACATAAAGAACCGTAATACAGATGACAAGCGCATCTAATATGGCAAACAGCATAATGGTGGTTCTGGAAAGCTTTGTTGCCTTGTTCATGCCAATCGTACCATCCTCTCCGGTCATGGTATCCGCGAATCCCCGCCGAAAACACTTTCAGGATACGGAAACGGTCCTTTTACGTGTTCCGATAGCGATCACGATCCCGTAGAAAACGCAGAGCGCTTCGTTGAGCGGCATCGCGAAAAGCATCATCTCAGGTATTACGAACGCTTCCTTGTACGCTCCGCCGAATATCAGGTACGCGATCATGTTGACTGCCAGAAGGACCGCGGCCGTCAGCACATACATGAACAGGCTGACCATCCTGCCGGAGATAAGGAATCTGTATACGTAGTATGCGAGAAGGAATGAAAGTCCCGCGCAGATCATGGAGCAGAGGGCAAACATAATCCCGTATCCTGAGTTTAAGGGCTTGGTGACCGGTTCTGCCGCGATGCGGCTCTCAAAGCCGAGAAGTACGAGGATGAGGTTTGCAAGGCCCCTGTAGATAAAGAAAACGACTCCCAGGACTCCTGTTTTCGATATCGGGAGTTCATTGTGGATCGTCTTGATCATGGAGGAGATCAAGGTGATGGAGATGAACGCGCTGACAAAGATGTCTATTATCGAAAGGAACGGGAAATACCAGTGATCTATGGTAAACAGTTCTTCAACAAAGCAGTCCCTGAGCCACCAGCAGGATAAGAACCATGAGCCGAGGCTTATAGCGACACAAAGAGCTATCACCATAGTCTCGATCTTGCCGGCAAGCCTTCCGTATGATTTGGCCCTCTGCTCGATCTTCATCGATTCATCGTCAGCCATCAGGGTGTCTACTGTCGTATCCAGAACGTCAGCCAGGTTCTTGGCAGTGACGAGATCGGGGTAGCGTGAACCGCCCTCCCATCTTGATACAGTCTGTCTTGTTACGAAAAGAAGGTCAGCCAGATTCTGCTGGGTCATCCCCTTCGCTTCTCTCAGCTCTTTTATCTTTTCACCGAAATCCATTACCGTCACCCTCCGCGTCTGCTTGATGCCTTCAGTGTGTCATTGTCCGCACAAAATTGAAAGCACCACACCGGTTTTTGTGCGCACCGTTTTGGTAACACCTTTATTTTCAAGGGTTTCCGGCACATTCCTTTTGAATCCCATATGATCTCCCGCTTAATAACAATTAAGAATGAACAAACCAAGTTTGAATGTCTTATTTAAGAATTCAGAGCCGAACACAGCGCCAATGCTACCCAAAAATGCCATCAGTCCCGATAAAACAATGGAGATCAAGATAACCCACCAGCGCCACTCCTTAACGGTCTTATATCCTATGACAAGATAAACGACAGTCAGGATAAGATACAGAACCATTCCCCCCAAAATGATCATGCCTTCCAGAGTCTCATCACTGTTGTGGTAAAAATCAAAACTGGCATTCTTCAACACTAAATACCACACAACCACAGATACGATAAATGACCAAAGGATCTGGATAAAAAAATAAACTGATTTTTTCATTATCTTCCCCTGCCTGTTTTTCTTAAGCCCTTTCATTATACCAAGTATTGCCGTATGTCAAAAATAAATGAGACTGCCTCAAGATAACCGAGACAGTCTCAAATCTTCCGTCAGCCGGAAAACAATTCTTATCCGAATATTTCATGCTCCATAGTCGTCATGTTAAAACATCTCATGCTGTCCGAACCGCTAAACTGCGAATCTGCCGAATAGCAGATGGGACATAAAACACCGGGTGTTCCGTCAGGCATAACGAACGGCGTGATCTTATCGTATTTTACCGATGCGAGTGTCTTATCAAGATCATAACTTGAAGGATTTTTCTCACAGTATTTTTTCAGGATTTCGGTTGTCTTTGCGAAAAAAGCTTCGTCGGTCATGCCAAGACGCTTAGTGACCTCACTGTCTTCAAGGGTCTTCAGTGTATCGAGATCGTAGTTAAACACATCACGGGTAAAATAATCAGTAAATGTCTCACTTGCACAGATTATGATGGACAGAGTGTTGTCTTTAACGCCCCAGAAGATTTTGGTAGACATGCCGTTAGCATGATCTTCATTCACTTCAAGCTTGTAGTTCTCCTTGATGTATTTGCTGAGTGATTCATTGATCTCAGTTGCTTCCTTACCGTCTACGGTGATCTTCGGAACAACCATTGTATACTCGCTCTCGCCTTCAAGAGATTTCACCAAAGTGATCAGCTCAACTTTGACCTTGTGGGAACCGGTAGCGGCCTCACTTGATTTGACATCACCGGTTGTTGCCTCTGAAGGCGCTGTTGTATCCGTCGTTGCTTCTGTCGTCACTTCCGTTGTTGTTGCCTGATTCTCAGTTGCAGGTGTCTTTTTGCTGCTGACACAGCCCGTAGCCATGAGCGACAGGCAAAGTGCCGTTGATATTAAAGCTGTTTTCTTCATTTTATGTCACTCCTAAAGATTTGTTTTATTCAGGTTTACAGGCTTCATATTATATCAGTGGCCGAAAAGGCAATATCCGTAATTCTGCAGTATTTTTCCGGTAAATACTCTTATGCCTTTGTTATTTGCGTATGTATTGCCACCCGCAGTAGCGGTCTATGATCTCAGATAAAGTACATGTCTCATCAAGCGGGTTATATAGAAGAATGTACGCTATATCGTGGGTAACATCATTTTGCATGACTATCAGATAGCTTTTACGGGTCAGGTCATCCTCACTTTCATAATCCGTTCTGACCACGCGGAAACGGTCATTTCCGACAGAAGCATTCAGATTGCTCATAAAAGCGTATGAATTCTCCAGCCCGGCAACCGCAGTTTTGTAATCAGCCTCATCATAATGGCACATAAGCGTGGCTGCACAGCTTTCTTCAAGATAATGATCATAGGTAAAGACGTGATACTCAGCAGGATCTGATGAACCCGTATCAGCAGGCAGTGAAAATGGTGCAGAATACCAAAGAGACGCCTTTGACAGAAACATCTCACGTGCATTGGCCGTCGTACACGTGTGCATCATCCTCGGTGACAGAACCCTCATAAAACTTAAGATCATAAACAATACAATGCATCCGAAAACACCTGCCATTTTGGAAGCCGCTTTATTCTCGGACCTGATAATTGCAATGGCTGCGGAGATCACGATGCCGCAAAGCACTTTTATAAGCAAAAAGGTAAGATTTGCCGAATTAAAAACCATGCCCGGTTTGGTCAAGCCGCTAAGCAGGAATACCAGCGCCGGGGATGTCCAGAAAAGGATATTCTTTGCCATGATCCTGTCTCCTCACAAGTTTTCTTGAGGATATGGTATCACTGTCAATATTGATTTTCAATCACTTTTTATTGTTATTCGATATATTTATATCGGATACCAAGAAGCATCAAAGGTATTTTTCGATCCCGCACTGCTCTACCACTTCTTTACCGAGCAGGGTTATTGCCTGCTTAGGACACTTATTGATGCACCTGTAACACATGGTACAGCTGCTGCCGGAAACAGCCTTTTTATCCATTATGGATATATTGTTCATCGGACACAGCTTCTCGCACATTCCGCATCCGATACATCTGTCACTGTTGATCTTAAGACCTGACGAATACTCTCTGGTCTTATGGCCAAAATATAATCTCTGCCCGAAAATGCCGGCCAGATGATACCAAATACCCATCCCTTCCTGTGTAGGATGTCCTTCCTTAAACCGACGTACTGATTCCTTTATCTTCAGTTCCGCTTCTTTAACGAGTTCCCTGTTCTTTTCCAGAGGCCTCTTCAATGCCTTCTCATCACCGATGCTGTCCGGCATCTTAAGATGCAATCCGCCTAATACTTCTGCACCGCAGCCATGCAAAAGACGGCCGAGATTTCCCGCTCCGTCTCCGCTGAACAGTCCCATCGTGGCTATTACAAAGACTTTCTTACCTTTCCAGATCTCCTTGTTATCCGTTACATAATCACGAACGATCTTAGGAACCGTACTGAACTGAACAGGATAAGCAAACACGATCATGTCGGCATTTTTTACCGCTTCCGACGACGAGCCGTCTTCGATCGAATAAAGCTTTGCATCTGCATCAAATTCCCTGCAGAAGCATTCTGCAGCATATCTCGTATTGCCCGTACCGCTGAAATATAGCCCTGTCATATAATCCTCATTCCGCTTAGTGTTTTGATTATATCACTACAGCTCAGGTAACCTTACCGTCGAACAGACCTGACCTTCTCTCAAGGACGATGTTCTTGACTATATAGACCAGGGATGCCGCAACCAGCGTGCCAAGGGCGACAGAAGCCAGATAGATCCCGAAGCCGTACTGCAGATACAGGAAATAAAGCTTATCGATCAGCAGATAGTTCAGCATTATTATCTCAAGCGAAATCTTGCCGAAGAACCTGATGACGGGATTGCCGATCTTAACGCGCGACATGAGAGTTACGACAAAGATGAGGAATACAAGTTCATACAAAGTCTCCTGACCGAGGCCTACGAGCTTGTCTAAGATCGGGTTGGGTGAGCCGTGATACTCGGTCCAGTATATGAACTCTGAGATAAGATTTCTGTGAACGTGATCCATGAGAATGGTCAAGATGGCCGAAGCTGTCAGGAGCGGGACAAAGGCCCTCTTTATTATCCTGTTGATCCGCTCTTCCCTATACGCATAGAGCATGCCGATAGGGAACATCAAGATCGTGTTGTACCACCACTCACCCTGGAACCAGTAGGACATGACGCCCGTTGCTGAATGCCTGGAGAAAAGCCCTATGGTCATCATTATGAGGACAACGGCGGTCATGATGAGGATACCGGTAAGAGGCTTTTTCACCTTCGCGAAAACAAGGCGGAAGACCACATACAATATCATGATCTCGACTGCAAACCACATCTCGTTGTTTACCATGAATATTCCGAAGAAGCTGCAGATGAGTTCAGTGAATCCGAAGGACCTGCGGGATGCGATGTTGTTCAGCAATGCATCGGTCAGATAGATGTAATTGCAGATGAAGAACGGAACGAGGACCGTAAAGATCCTTCTTCTCATGAAGCCTTTGATATAGTTCCCGTCGGTCATCCATCTCTTGATAAGACCGAAGCCTGAACTGAAGAAGAAGAAAGCGACCGCAAGGATGCCGTAATAGAAGAAGAACCTCATATCTCCTGTATCTTCCCCGTTTGCCTCGAGTCCGATGACGGTCTGGTGGAAGATGATGAAGACAGCAAGAGCACCCTGGATCTCCTTGCTCGATACGCGGTCGAAGAATGCCGTTTCATTTGCATTCCTGCCAGATGATCCTGCGAAAAGGACCGCACCGAGAATGGCTATGCAGATGTATAAGGCAACGGTAAGGGCCAATCTGTCTTCTCCTTTCTTATCTCAGCAAGCTGATGACGTTTAATGTTATTGAGACCAGGAGCATCGCAAGGACGATGAGGATTATGATTATCAGTCTGCTCCTCTCCTTCTTGTGCCTGATCTCTTCTTCGCTCAATTCAACGGAAGCGTTGATGAGGTCCTGTGCTTCTTCGCGCGACATCGTTTCTTCGCCGTTCTGACGTTCACCTGCAAGGATCTCCATTATCGAGACGCCCAGCAGTTCAGATATTGGTTCAAGCATTGAGATATCGGGGAAACTGAGGCCACGCTCCCACTTGGATACTGCTTTGTCGGTAACGTTCAAAGCATCTGCAAGCTGCTTTTGGGTAAGTCCCTTTTCTTTACGCAACTCGGTTATCAGTTGTCCTGTTTTTTCTTTGTCCATTAAGACTTATTACCTCAGTAATGAAATAATAACCGAGTTGGCGTTAAAATTCCAAGGTTCGGGAGATCAGGCCTCAGGTTTGCTCTTTTCCGCAGTTATTGCATTCTTTATTCCCTTGTAAAGACCTGCGATCACTGCTGTTACGACGAATACCGTCACGGCTCCGAACCTTCCGAAGAACTTGTCGTTACCTGTCATGAACATAAGCTGCAATACTGCAATGTGCAGGATATAGACAGGAAGTGAGCACTCACGACCAAGCCACTCTGCGAACGTATCTTTTCCGAAGTCAGGATACTTAAGGCAAAGAAGTACGATCAGATAAATGAGGATCTCGCAGCTTACGAACGGGACCGCAACTCCCTGCTTATAACCCTTAAGTTCGACTATGGCTGTCACAACGCAGATGACGGACAGTATCCAGAGTATGGGTGCCGCTGCCTTGTGATCCAGGATCTTCTTTTCGAATCTCCTGATGAGCATACCCATCATGGTATATCCCAGACCGACAAAGAGCGCATTTCGAAGCTGAACCGGCGTTCCGATACCGAGGTGCGAAAGTACGACATAAGCCGCAACAAGGAAAGGCGCCAGAAACATCGCAAATTTCATCAGCTTGAGCTTGTTCAAAAGGAGCATGATGAGGAGCGCGTAAAGGAGCGAACCCAGATACCACAGATGTTCTGAGAACGGTGAGAGATTATAGAGCGCGAAATCAGTCAGCGCCTTCGGCGTGAAGCACTCCTTCATGCCGTTAAAGCTTCCCTCGGTAACTCTCAGATATACGGCAAAGACTCCTGCATAGAAGACATTCGCCGCAATGAAGAAGATGAATATCCTCTTTGTCTGCTTTATAAGACGCTTCATCATCTCGCCGTTGTCATCGCGGTAGAGAAAACAACCGCAGATGACCAGGAAGAACGGCACTGCAGTCTTGCCGTATGTGATAAAGACATCACCTGCCATGCCTGCAAACGGAACATGAATGACAACGACCAGGAACGCCATCACGATCCTCATTACATCGATCGAATGGATGTGGGTGCCTGCCTTCAGATCAAGTTCACCCGAAGCCTTCTTCTTTCCGGTGATGAGCGCGATCAGGTACTTGTCAACACCGCTTATGATGGTCGCAAGTCCGATGGCGAGCAGGATCGTAAGTATGCAGTACATGCCTGCGCTCTTAACGTTGAACATCGCATCGGTATGAAGACCCTTGAGGAACAGATTATGGATAAGATAAAGCTCAAGCGAGATCGACCCCAGGAACTTGAGAACGGGGTTTCCGAACCTGACTCTCATCATGATTAGGAGCAGGAAGAGTACAAAGCAGATGATCCAAGGGAGCTGGACTGACAGGCAGCGCAGCTTATCAAGGATCGCGCGCGTCTCACCGGGGATCTCGCTCCAGTATGAATACCTTCTGAGCATGTACACTGTCTGAGGTCCGAGCAATACCAGAAGTGCCGCCAAAACAAGAAGCCAGATGACATATCCTTTTCTCGCAATCCTGCGCAGACCCTCAGAATGCTTTGAAACGATGATTCCGATCACGAAAAGGAACGACGAGTTATACCACCACTCGCCCTGGAACCAACCGCTCGCAGACATGTCTTTTCCGTGGCCGAGCATAAGGCTTCCCGCCATCATGGCGATGACGAAAATGCCCATTGCGACCGTTGCAGCCGTACGGTTCTTTATAAGGCGGTAGATAATATAGAACGCAAGATACAAGATTGCGATCTCAACGATGTACCACATGTGCTGGTTGAGAAGGAAGAATCCGGAGAGGATGCCCACCAGCTGCACCGGAGTAAACTTCATGCCTCCGATGCAAGCTGTGGCCGTGAACACAAGGATACACATATAGAAAGGAATTAGTATCGTCACAAGACGCTTTTTGAGGAATCCCTTAAGATAATTCTCTTTCGTCTTCAGGCTCGTATAAAGTCCGTAACCTGAGAAGAAGAAAAAGATGCCTACGAAGAGAACGCCGAGTTCCGTAAAGAATCCTATCGCTCCCGCATCCTGCGCAAGTTCCTGCGCAAGGTGATGCACAATGATCGCTACTGCCGCAAAGCCCTGGATCGCCTTTGATCTATCAAGAGACAGAGGCTCTTCCTGCCATTCGCGAAGTTTTGACGGCTTGATCCCCAGGAACAGGAGAAGCGCAAGAGCAATGAGGATAACGAATGTCGGAATGTTGACCGTCGTGACAGCCACGAAGAATGACGTAGCCTTTGTGTTTTCACGAACAGTACCTTTATTAGCGTCAGACGGCTTTGCCTCTGTGCTGCCGGCAGCTTCACCCGTCGCCATCTTAAACGATTCCGCGCCTTCGGGAGTTATTACGTCAGCAGCGAGCTCATCTGAAAGCTTAATGGAACCGATGATCTTTTCCGAGGTTTCATCCAGCTGCTTAATGTCTTCATCGGTGTATGACATTATCTTCTTTTCAGGGTCACTCATCAGCATTATGCTGATCTGATGCATCTTTCCCGATTTAGTTACCAGAGTGTACTGGTTCAGTATCAAGGCATTATCTGCAGATACCCGGCTGACAATCTTGTAGACGGGGATACCGTTTACATCGATCATGCCGTAACCGAAAGCTTCCGTATTTCCGAAACTGGCCTGTGACATCGGCTGGATATTTTCAGCATATGCGGAATTCAGATCGGAAGGCATATTCTTCTCGAAGATAATGACTTGAATTGCTTTGTCAGCAGTCGGGCGGTCTTCACCGCCACCCATGACGCCATCAATACCTTTATTGCACTGTAATTCGATCCCGCCCTGTTCGTACATGGCCTGAACATTACTCTTTTTCAGACCGTAAGAAGCAAGAAGCGGATCTTTCTCATCGATGCCGGGCCATAATATATTCTCAAAACCATCCGGAATGGTCAGTGTGATCCCGCTCGGGGTCGTACACTCCTTCCCGCCTTTCGTCTCCGTATCGTCGGCCAACGACACCGAAAAGACCGAAGTAACGACCAGAACGATCGTGATCAAAATACCTGTAAATTTCCGGTAACCCATACTGCGCCCCCTGATGGTTTTTCTAGCCTAAACCTATCAGTTTTGTTCCATTATAACAATCGACTGTTGGTAGAATGCAATGTTTTCAAGGGTTTTCATTTTGATTCCACTACAGGTTCACAGAGCGGAACACATGAAAAAGCCTGAGATGATTCTCAGGCTCTTTCTAAAACCCAGTTCAAAAACGCTGTTTTATCTCTTAACTTTTACACGTCTTCCGGAGTTCTTTTTCTTGAAAATCTTCCTGTACTTCCTTACTTTTGACTTCTTAACCTTAACCACCTTGACTCTGGATCCCTTTAGGGACTTCTTGACTCCGCCCTTTGTCAAAGCAACAGTATTCCTGATGTAAAGTACCTTAAGGCTCCTGTCATTGTAGAATGAAAAAGCTCCTATCTTCCTTAAAGCGCGTGAAGTGATAACGAAAGTCCTGAGTCTGATGCACGAAGCGAATGCTCTTGCTCCGATAGTTCTGAGCCTTGCTCCGCCGGCAACCTTTACAAGATACGAACATCCGTAGAAAGCATATGCATCAATAACTACCACATTTGCTCCGATAGACAGTGTTTTGATCACCTTATTGTTATAGAATGCTCTGGGACCAATGCGGTTGACCAGGTATTGGCATCCGTTCAATTCGACAACAGGAGGAATAACAACAGCAGTTGTCTGTGTCGTAACACCTGTCAATGTTACTGTTCCGGTTCCATCTGTAGCGTCATTGGTTACCAGATACATGAAATCACCTATTTCGATCGTATCGCCGGTATTTACGACGCTTACAAAAGTATATGTGATCATCAGCTGGCTGCCATCGATCGAACGTGTTGCAGGCTGATTGTTGATCGCGGCCGTGGTGCTGCCGTTGAAACAGTATCCTGACTTAGCGGTCAGATAGATCTCAACTTTATAATTGTGTCCTGCCTGGAAAACACCGCTACTCGAATTAACTGCAGAATTTGTAGTAAGATCCCACCATCTGATTCCCTTGCTGTAATTATCAGAGTTCCTGCTCGACAATGTGTAATTGCTGCCTGCCAAAGTCGCAGAATAAGCAGGTCTTCTGCCGGTCAAAGGTTCTGTAATCGTTACAGCGACATCGGTAATCGGCGTATTAGGCAGAGCCTGGAATTCGTAAGTAACCTTCAGCTGTCCGCCATCGATCGACGTTTTTGCAGTCTGATTGTTAACCTTGGCCGTAAGTGTGTTGCTGAAAGCATATCCGGTCTTCGGTGTCAGATAGACTTCAACGATATAAGAATGTCCGGGCTGGAAAACTCCGCTGCTGGAATTAACGGCAGCTTTGGAAGTAACATCCCACCATCTGATTCCGTTGACGTAATTATCAGTATTTCTATTCGACAGAGTGTAATTGGCACCATTAACCAATATTGCCGAATAGACAGGCCTTGCACTGACTGAAGGTGCAGTCACGGTTAATGCGACACCGGTAATAGCCGTATTAGACAGCGTCTGGAATGTGTAAGTAACCTTCAGCTGGCTGCCGTCAACAGAAGGAGTTACCGTCTGATTGTTGACAGTTGCCTTTGTGCTGCTGTTGAAAACGTATCCGGTCAACGCGGTCAAATATACTTCAACCTTATAGCTATGTCCTGCCTGGAATGTACTGTTTGAGCTAATGGCGGTACTACCGTCCAACCATCTGATTCCGTTAATGAAACCATCAGAGTTTTTGCTCGACAAAGCGTAACTTGTACCGGTCAAAGAAGCAGTATAAGAAGGCTTTGCTCCTATAGAAGGTGCTGTAAGGGTTAATCCTACAGAAGTAATCGCAGTATTCGGCAAGGCTGCGAATGTGTAAGCAACCTTCAGCTGGCTGCCATCGATCGAAGGCGTTGCTGATTTGCTGTTGACCGTTGCCTTGGTGCTGCTGTTGAAAGCGTAGCCGGTCGCAGGTGTCAGATATACTTCAACCATATAAGTATGGCCTGCCTGGAACACACCGCTGCTCGTATTAACGGCAGTGTTTCCGGTAACATCCCACCATCTGATTCCGTTACTGTAATTATCATTGCTCTTACTATACAAAGAGAAACCTGTACCGGATAAAGTTGCGGTATAAGCAGGCTTTCCTCCGACTGAAGGTGCAGTAATGGTTAAACCGACAGACGTGATTGCCGTATTCGGCAAAACTGCGAATGTGTATGTAACTTTCAGCTGGCTTCCATCGATTGCAGGAGTTGCCGTCTGACTGTTGACTGTGGCCTTGGTGCTGCTGTTGAAAGCATAACCTGTCTTCGGTGCCAGATAAACTTCAACTTTATAGCTGTGTCCGGCCTGGAACGTACTGCTCGAACTGAGATATGTATTGGTGTTAGCGTCCAGCCATCTGATTCCGTTGCTGAAATTATCAGAATTCTTGCTCGACAGAGCGTAGCTGGAAGCAGCCAAAGTTGCAGTATAAGCAGGCTTTGATCCGACAGCAGGTGCTGTCAGGGTTAAACCTACAGAAGTAATCGCCGTATTAGGTAAAGCTGCGAATGCGTAAGTAACTTTCAACTGGCTTCCATCGAACGAAATAGTTGCTGATTGGCCATTGACCGTTGCCTTGGTACTGCTGTTAAATGCGTAACCGGTCTTCGGAGTCAAATAGACTTCAACCCTATAGCTGTGTGCAGCCTGGAAAGTACTGCTCGAATTAATGTAAGCATTTCCGGTAACATCGTACCATCTGATGCCGTTGCTGAAATTATCAGTGTTTTTACTTGACAAAGAGTAGCTGGAAGCAGCCAAAGTTGCAGTATAAGCGGGCTTTGCTCCGACTGAAGGCGCAGTTAGTGTCACACCGGCAGCGGTGATCGAAGTATTCGGCAAAGCAGCGAATGTGTAAGTTACCTTCAGCTGGCTTCCGTCGATCGAAGGAGTTGCCGTCTGACTGTTGACCGTTGCCTTGGTACTGCTGCTAAAAGCGTAACCTGTCTTCGGTGCCAGATAAACTTCAACCTTATAAGTGTGTCCGGCCTGGAAAGTACTGCTCGAATTAATGTAAGCACTTCCGGTAACATCGTACCATCTGATGCCGTTGCTGAAATTATCAGTGTTTTTACTTGACAATGAGTAGCTGGAAGCAGCCATAGTTGCAGTATATGCAGGCTTTGCTCCGACTGAAGGTGCAGTCAGTGTTAAGCCGACAGTAGTGATCGCTGTATTAGCCAAAGTTGCGAATGTGTAAGTAACCTTTAACTGGCTGCCATCCATTGAACGGGTTGCAGTCTTATTGTTGACCGTCGCAGTGGTATTGCCAGTAAAAGCATAGTTGGTCTTCGGAGCCAGATAAACTTCAACCGTATAGCTGTGTCCGGCCTGGAACGTGCTGGTCGAGCTAATGGCGGTACTACCGTCCAACCATCTGATTCCACCACTGAAACCATTAGAATTATTACTTGCCAAGGCGAAACCAGTACCTGCCAAAGTTGCAGTATAGGTAGGCTTTGCTCCGATCGAAGGTGCAGTCAGTGTCAAACCAACAGTGGTGATTGTAGTATACGGCAAAGCCGCGAATGTGTAAGTAACCTTCAGCTGGCTTCCATCGAGCGAAGGAGTTGCAGTCTGATTGTTGACCGTTGCCTTGGTATTGCTGTTGAAAGCGTAACCTGAATTTGCGGTCAAATACACTTCAACCTTATAAGTGTGTCCGGCCTGGAACGTGCTGGTTGAGCTAATGGCGGTACTGCCATCCAACCATCTGATTCCGTTACTGAAGCCATTAGAATTATTACTCGACAAAGTGTAATTGGCACCAGAAGCCAATGTTGCTTTATAAGCAGGATTTGCTCCGACAGAAGGTGCAGTCATGGTTAACCCGACAGAAGCAATCGGCGTGTTGACTACGGGAAGTGCCGAGAAATCATAAACGATCCTAAGCATGCCATCAAGATACTGACAATATGCATTCTGATTGTTCAGCGTGGCCGTCGTGTAAAGATCGAAATAATACCCTTCCTTCGGACTCAAGTAAACTTCAACCTGATATTTGTGTCCGCCCTGGAAAACTCCGCTGCTTGAACTAACTGCAACCGCAGAAGAGGATGTTGTATCGTACCATTTAATGCCGTTACGATAATTATCGGAGTTTTTATTCGCCAAAGTGTAACTTGCACCGCCTAAAGACGCTGTATAGGCAGGCGTTGATCCTGCACTTGGTGCAGATATGGTAACAGAAGCGGAGCTGATCTTTTGGCTTGTATTACCAGACAACTTCGTAAACGTAAACTGGCAATAGAGCTGGCCACTAGACATATACAAATAATCATCACCTGTATCAGCAGCATTACCATTTATCTTAACTGTCGGCATCTGTTGGCTACTGAAAGTAAAACCGCTCTTTGGCGTCAAGTAGAATTGGACCTGATACTGGTGATTAGCCTGAAATACTCCACCCGGGTACAACCATTGACGATCCGTCATGTCAAACCAAGTAATATCATTTATCGTAGCTCCGCCAGTATTGTTGGTATCGCAAAAATACCTGGCATCTGTCGGCAAAGTTGGATCGTAATCAGGTGTTTTACCGATTGCGGGTGCATCGATCGTTATATTAACAGAAGTAATAATATCCGTTGAAGTACCGGAAAGCTTAGGGAATACATATTCGACCCTGAGACGCTCGGTATCATCCAATTGATGGTATTCATTTAATGCAGGCGAGACAGTTGCTCTATTACCGTTAACTGTACCTGTAGTTATATTTTCATCGAAGTAATAACCCTTACTAGGTGTCAGATAAACCGTAACCTGATACTGATGTCCGGACTGGAACACTCCGCTTTGCGGATTCAAATTGGATTTTGTTGTGAGATCATACCAGGAAACATCATTAAGGACAGAAGCAGATCCGGTATCCAGGCAATAATATTGTGCTCCCGTAGGAAATGCCGCTTCGTAATCCGGCCTCGCTCCGGCCTGAGGTGCTTCTATAGTGACTTGTACTTGGGAAATCAACGTGCCGGTTGCATTTTTGCGGGGTGTATTTACATTTGCTTCAGGCAGTTTGCCTGTTGCGGAATCCGACTCTGAGGGTTCTTCAACAGGTTCAGTTGTCTGTGAGGATTCCGTCGCAGAGGTTTCCTCTTCAGTCTGTTCAGTAGTCTGTGAGGGTTCAGTCTCAGTTACCTTGTTATCATCACTTGCTTTGTCATCATCAGCATTAGCTGAAGGTGCAGGTTCTTCTTTTGAAGCTTCAGGTTCAGAAACAACTGTCGTTGTTTCTTCAGCCGGCTTGGTTGTCTGAGCAGGTTTGGTTTCGGTATTCTTACCGGCTTCACTTGCTTTGTCATTATCCTCAGCCGGCTTTACAGTCGTTGAAGGCTTTGTTGCAGGAGTCTCTTCGGCATCATCGCCTTTCTCGCTCTCTTTAGCCGGCTTGGCAGTCTTAGAAGGCTTAGACTCGGAAGCCTTATTCTCCTTACTGCCTTTGGTTTCTTTTGCTTCATCGTTTTTCGTTTCTGCTTCTGTTTCTGCCACAGACTCTTCTTCTGCTGCAAAAACAGCTCGTCTGACCGGCAATGTTCCGGTCATCAATACAATTACGAGGATAATACTTACAAACTTTGCGAACCTGCTCTTCATCTTGTACCTCTTTAAATAGTGATCCGGACATGCTTACAACACAAGAAAAGCAGGTTCTTTGACAGACCTGCCAACCAGTACTTTAAGCTTTGTCATAGAATTGCTTTACGGACCCACCAACATAAAGCGTGTTTATTTTATATTTATATAAAGAGCAATTCAATAATATATTTGTTTATTTTGTCAAATACCGTTTTACATTTTAATGATTTCATAGCAAACAAATCGAACAAAAATTAAAGTGAGCATCTGAAGTTGTTAGCCGTTAAAGGAAAATATTGAAAACGCTTTATCATAAAAAGATCCTCCGGCGTTGTTGCCGAAGGATCTTTCTGTCTTAGTCTTTGTTTATTTCTTGACTTTTACTTTTCTTCCAGAATTACTCTTCTTAAAGATCTTCTTGTATTTCTTAACCTTCGATTTCTTAACCTTTATAGTCTTGACGTATGAACCTTTAAGCGAATCCTTTACACCTGCCGCTGTAAGCCTTGTAGTCTTTTTAAGGTACAGGGTCTTGAGGCTCTTATCTCCGCTGAAGGCCTTCGGACCGATCTTTGAAAGAACAGAAGAAGTGATCTTGAATGTCTTAAGATTCGGACAGTTCGCAAAAGCTCCCTCTTCGATCGTCTTAAGCCTTGCACCGCCGGTAACCGATTTCAGGTTCGTACAGCCGTTAAACGAGTCCTGCAGAATCATGGTTACATTCGAACCTAAAACAACAGACTGGATCCGCGTCTCATTCTTATATGTTCCGGAAGCTATATTCACAACCTTGTAGTTAACGTTTCTATGCTTAACCGTATCAGGGATAACAACCTTTGCCTGAGGGTTATGATCAATTATAAGGCACACTTCTCCTGTTCCGTTTGTTGCAGGATAAATGATTATATACTCGAGATTACCCACCCTGAACATGTCATAAATAGAAGCATAATCATAAACAGTCTTTGTTCCATAACAGTTGTCAAAAGGAGAAGCACTTATATATTTGTCATAGATATATTGAGACATTTTAAAATTTGTAGGATAGCAACCGTAAAACGCATCATTCCCAAGAGTAATTACGGTTATCGGGATATCAAAGCTCTCAAGCTTTTTGCAGCCCTGGAAAGCTTTTTCCTCAATCGAAATCATGCCATTCATATTTACATTTGCTGTCTCAAGAGCGATGCAGTCTTCAAAAGCGCTCTCTCCGATCGTTTTCACGCCGGCAGGAATTGTAATTTTCGTAAGGCTTTCACAACCTTTAAAAGCACTCATTTCAATGCTTTTTACGCCCGCCGGAATGATAACATCAGTAAGTGATTTACAACCCATGAAGAATTCCTCCCCGATCAGAGTAATTTTCTTGGGAAGTTTTACCCGCTGAAGGTTTGAACAATTCTCGAAAAGCCTCACTCCCAGAGTTGTTACTGAATCAGGAATGGTTACACTTACGAGACTCCTGCAGCCACTGAAGCAATCAGAACCTATCCATTTAACACTCTTAGGAATTGATATGCTCTCAAGTTTGGAACAACCTTCAAAAGCTCCATCTTCAATAGTCTTAACTTTACCGGGGACTGCCACTTTAAGAAGGTTTTCGCAGCCATAGAAAGCAGCCATTCTGATAGATTTTGCAGACTTAGGAATATTGATACTCTTGAGTCCAGTGCAATTATAGAATGCGCCGGAATCAACCTTGGTCATATTGTCGGGAAGTCTGACTGTTTCAAGATAACGGCAGTGTTCAAATGCACCGTCACCGATCGTCTTGACACTCTTGGGAATGACCAGAGAAGTAAGGCCATTACAATCCTTAAATGCCCAGTCACCGATCCTCGTTACTTTTCCGGGGATCGAAGTGAAACTGACCGCAGTTCCCATAAATGAATAATCACTGATCGTTACCAATGAGCCGGGCAGTTTTATTTCTGAAAGCTTGTGACAATTCGAGAAGGCGCCGGTACCGATCGTCTTTAAGCCGTTCGAAAGATTTACCGTTGTAAGATTCTCACATTTGGCAAAAGCATAATCGCATATCTTAGTTACACTTCCCGCAATAGTGACACTCTTTAGATTCTTACAATTGTAAAAAGCGTTGGTTCCGACTGTGGTAACACCTTTGTGGATAATGACTTCCTTTATTTCGCTTGTTTCTATGTCGATTAACCAGGGCGGGAAGAAACCATCAGCGTTCTTATTCCCATGGTATTCACTGTAGTTATACATGGGACCGCCGCGTCCGAATATCTCAAGCACGCCGTCCTCAAATCCCCAAACAACGCTATCACCGGGACCGGCAAAGTTTGCAATGTCTTTTTTAGCATCATTATTAGCATTCTCTTCAAGAGGCTTTTCTCCGCTTACCTCAGGTTCCTCATTCTCGGTTTCTGAAGGTTCCTGCTTTTCAGTCTCGACAGGCTTCTCTCCTTCCGTAGCCTCAGTCTCCTGCGTCTCAGTCGTTTCAGGAGTCTTCCCGGTAGCTTCCGGTTCCTTCTTATCTGTTTCGGCAGGCTCTGCCTTTTCAGTAGCCTCAGTTTCCTTTTCGGATGCTTCAGGCTTCTGCTCCTCGGTTTCCTTTACAGCAGGCTTCTCTGTCTCAACAGGTTTCTCTATCTCCGCAGGCTTCTCAGTCTCCGTAGGCTTCTTAGTCTCTGCCGGCTTCTCTGTCTCAGCAGGTTTCTTCGTCTCAGCAGGCTTTTTTGTCTCCTTGGGAGCCGGCTTTTCTGTTTCCTTTGGTTCTTCTTTCTTTGTTACTTCAGACGTCTGCGTTTCTTTAGGTGCAGCTGTCTCGTCTGCAATTACCGTAACGGGTGTTGCCATCATTGACATGCACATTACAGCAGACAACAAAACTGAAGTAATCTTAAGTCGCTTCATAGATCTTCCTCCCTTTATGAATTGTGTTTACTTAACGCTGATCGAAATGTTAGCGTCCCGGTTCCGCTTCCACGAGATGAATCGTCCGCTGCAGTAAGTCTCCTGCCGTGCTTCTTCCTGCTTCGTCAATCCGGCTATAAGAACGTTAAAACCCTTCAAGCCGCTCATTCCGCCGTTAAAACCACCTATTACCCCGACTAAGAGCTTCCTCTTAATCAAGCACATTATAGCATCTATAAAATTCTATTGACAATTAAGTTCAAAGCTTAAACCAAAATATAAACCAATCCATATTGGACACATGTAGGTTTCCGTAGGATTATTTGGGATATTATTATCAGTCGGGAAATCCGCAAAGCCACTTAAGCAAAGGTATTCCGAGGCAAAACAAAAGGGTCTGCCAAATCTGGCAAACCCTATGTGGTGGGAAGAGGTGG
>CAMJPC010000007.1 GCA_946407705.1 uncultured Clostridia bacterium
TTCGGGCTGTTTTTCGAGTAAAATTACTTACGAAACCGCCGAAAAACCATACTTTCGTAAGTAAGGCAGTAAAAATCAAGGAACATCCGCCCCAACCAGCCCCGGCCACATCACCCTCCTCTGCAAACCTTCCCCAATTCTGTTATAATTTTTTTGACTTTCTTGGCTTAGGGGGAAGATACGATGAAAAAGAAGTCAGTATTAGCAGGTGTTATCGCAGCCGGCATTTTCCTTTTGTTGATCATCCTGTGCATCAGCGCTTCCAACAATCCGAAAAACCTTGTCGCAGGCGCTCTTTCCAACACGGCAAACGACGTTTCCGGGATCTATGTCGTCGACTATGCGGGCAAACTCCTGAACGGCGGTTCCGTAACCGTTTCCTGCAACACGGAGAAATTCTCCGGCAAGGACGCGGATGCCGAGCTGAAGGTCTATACTGACTTTTCACGCATGCGTTTTGCTGCGACCGGAAAGATCAAGGAAGGCAAGACCATTGCCGCAAGCTTCAGCGGCGCGTTTAACAGCAACGACGTAAGCGTTGAGTCTCCTCTGGTCTCCAAGAAGCCCTACGGCGTTTCGATCAAAAACCTTTCCAATAACCTCCCCAAGTCCGTCTTCAATCCCGAGACGGGTGACGAGGATCTGAAGCTCAGCAAGAATGTCTATGAGTATCTGACAAAGTTCTCTAAGACGGTCGCAAACGACAAGGCACTCTCAGTCGAGGGCAAGAGGATCTCAAGCGACTACCAGAGACGCATCGTAAGCGCCATGCTTGACCATGCGAGGATCTCCAAGTCTTCAGAGAAGATCTCCGCAGGCGGCCAGCAGATAAACTGCACCGTCGTAACTCTTGATTTCGACAGAAAGGCCCTTTCAGACGCGGTCTCCGAGATCGTTTCTTACGCAAAGCACGACAAGAACCTTGAGTCTTACCTCATTAAGGTCTATTCCAACTACGATTACGGCATCAAGGATGCCGACGACATGGTCGATGATTTCTACGAAAGGCTCGACTCATTCAAGCGTGCCGTAAAGGATTACGACGGCGACATGACCATCTGGTTCTACATCACCAAGTCAGGCAAGAGGATCGCCAGAGTCGACATCGACACCGACGGCAAGACAAAGCGCGGCACCAGAACCGCTTATGAGATGAGCCTCGAGCTCGGAAAGAACGTAAAGAACTCCGAGGAGATCTCCTTCACTGTCGATTCCTCCGAAGGCACTTCTTTTGACATCGCCTATTCCGTAAGACAGAACGACAAGCTTGCTTACAAGGCTTCGTTGAGTTGCAAGACATCTAAGAGAACCGTAAAGAATGAATGGAACTATTCCTTCAAATGGGACAAAAAGGGCGGCGGATACACCCTCTCCCTCGACAAGAATGGACGCATCACAAGCTACGAGGGCAAGCTCACCACTAAGAGCGATACTTATACCTTCACGCTTGAGAACATCGAGCAGTCATCCACCAGAAACGGCAATGTCAAGACCACGCCTTTCGCTGACTACAAGCTCAAGGTCACTTTCGACAAGACCGACAGAGGCTTCAACCCTCCGAGATACGTCGAGATCACGAAGATGTCCGCTGAGGATATCAAGTCTCTCAGGAACGACGTGATCAAGGCCAGAAAAGACGTTGAGGACACCTGGTTCAAGAAAAACTGAGAGGTTTTTCGAGGGGATTTGAATGCGTTGCTGGAGATGTGACAAAGACAATAGTGATGGTGTACAGAAATGCTTGCATTGCGGCATTTCTCAAAGCAGAACGTCTCCTGTCACGGAAATCGGAAAAGTGTTTCGTATGCTTTATGATGATTGCGGCTGCGAAAAGATCTTCGAAGATTCAAGATATTTAACTGCCCCTCTCAGCGACTTTATCCCGGATTCCGAATTGCTCAAGCGCAACATTGACCTTGTCTTCTATGTAGGCTTGGGAAAGATATATGCATCCCAGCTTCAGAAACAAGGCAAGCCTGATGAGGATTTCTATAAGCGTGTTAAAAGGATAATAACTGAAGAGGCTGATCTTTCCGATAGAAAGGCTGTTCAGTTGATATCTCTATTTGACGAAATGATCGGCTGGAATGAAGCAAAACCGGTTGAGACAAGTTCTGTTCAGACGTCTCAAGAAAATACAGAATCGACGGTTGTTAAAGATACTATCGATGAAATAGAAGGATTCACAGAACCTGAATATTTCAGTGATAACTCGACAGAAGATTTTGTTATCCCTGCCGGAGTTTTTAAACCTCTCAACAACCAAACGCGTCCAGGGTCAAAAATACAATCGTATAATCAACAAAAGGCTAGTTCAGCAGTTAAAAGACCTAAAAAAACTGAGTTTTCTGAAATGAAAACAACAGGTGATTTTGCCAATTCTGAAAGAGATAAACTTCTCGAGAGAAAAGTAAGTCAATATACTCCCCAACAAAGAACAGATTCGAAATCAATTCAGATATCAAAACCATTTGAAGAAATAGAAGCTGAAATAGAAGCTGAAAGAAAAAAATACATTATTGGCATAGTAATTGGTATTGGCATCATACTCGTATTCTTGATTATTTCTATTGCATATAATCTCAACATCGATTGGAATTTCTAAATCTGTTGAAGAGATAGGCGCTGAAAGAAAAAAGTACTATAGGGGCATAGCATTGGTATTGGTATCATGCTCATATTCATAATTATTTCTATTGCATATAATCGGCAAGAATCATAGAAATACCTTTCGTTTATTATGAGAATATTCAAGACTTTCTTTTAATAAAGAATAACAGTTCACAATTGCATGGTGATGCTTTATAATTTATTCGCCTAAAGAGCTCTTTCTGCTCGCAGGTATTTTATTTCAAGAGGGGTAATCAAATGAAGAAAGTTTTGGTGTGCAAGGAAACCCTGCCTGCCGAGACCCGAGTCGCCCTTATTCCGGATGACATCAAGAAACTCTCCGGAATGGGATTCGAATTCACGGTCGTAAGCGGTGCCGGTGACAAAAGCGGTTTCGACGACGCAGCATATGAGGCTGCAGGCGCAAAGATCGTAAAGAACGAGACAGAAGCTTTGGGCGACGCAGAGATCGTCGTCAGGATCCTCAAGCCGGAGTCAGCAAAAGGCCTCAAGCCCGACGCTCTCCATGTCAGCTTCCTCGATCCCTTCAACGAAAAGACCCTCCTTAAAGAATTCGCTGAGAACAAAGTTCAGGCAGTATCTCTCGAGATGATCCCCAGAACGACTCTCGCCCAGAAGATGGACGTTCAGTCTTCCCAGACATCACTCGCAGGATATGTAGCAGTCCTCAATGCGGCTGCAAGAATGCCCAAGATCCTCCCGATGATGGTCACCCCTGCAGGTACCATCAATCCGGCAAGAGTCTTCGTAATCGGCGTAGGCGTTGCAGGCCTTCAGGCGATCGCAACGGCTAAGCGTCTTGGCGCGAGAGTTGACGCTTTCGATACCCGTCCGGTAGTCGAAGAGCAGGTTAAGTCGCTCGGTGCCAATTTCGTAAAGATCGACCTCGGCGAGATGGGCCAGACAGCCCAGGGCTACGCCAAGGAACTCACACCCGAGCAGATCGCAAAGCAGCAGGAAGCGCAGGCCAAGGTCTGCGAGAAGTCCAATATTGTCATCACTACGGCTAAGGTCTTCGGCCGCAAGGCTCCCGTCCTCATCAAGAAGGACGTGCTCGACCGCATGCAGCCCGGCACCATCGTAGTCGACATGGCTGTTTCCACCGGCGGTAACGTCGAGGGATCAGACCCCACAAAGGAAGTCATTACCGATAACGGCGTAGTCATCCTCCCGGGTGACGAACTGCAGCGCCAGGTACCTTGGGACGCATCCAAGATGCTCTCGGGCAACATCTCCGCATTCCTTACCCACTTCTACAACAAGGAGTCCAAGGAGTTCGAGGTCAACCTCGGCGATGAGATCATGAAGGGCTGCCTCCTTACCAAGGACGGCGCCATCATCCACGAAAGATTCAAGGAGGCTTAATAATGGATTCCAAGACCATAATGCTGCTGATATTCGTTTTCATCATATCGGCTTACCTCGGAGTCGAACTGATCTCTAAGGTCCCTTCGCAGCTCCACACCCCTCTCATGAGCGGTACAAACGCCATCTCCGGCATCACGATCGTCGGCGCCATCGCAGCTTGCGCTATCTGCGTCGATAACCACATCCTCGGCATGATCCTCGGCGGAATCGCTATCTTTTTCGCTACGGTCAACGTTATCGGAGGCTACTTCGTAACAGACAGGATGCTCGCGATGTTCAAGAAAAAGGAGGGTAAGAAGAAGTAATGGATTTCCTCACTATCAAGGATAATTTTATCTGCATCATCCTCTACATGATCTCCGCGGTGTTCTTCATCATGGGCATCAAGAAGCTCGGTAAGGCTGACACCGCACGAAAAGGTAATCTCATGAGCTCCATCGGTATGGCAGTTGCAGTCATCTCCGTGCTCATTTCACAGGACGTAATCGACGGCGGCATCGTAGGCTACGGCATCATCTGCCTGGCAGTCATCGCAGGTTCCGTCGTAGGCTTCATCTGGGCCAAGAAGGTCGAGATGACCGGCATGCCCCAGCTCGTTGCCCTCTTCAACGGCTTCGGCGGTCTGTCCTCAATGCTCGTTGCTGTTTCCCAGTACTGCGCTCTCAGAGGCGGTTCTGACAGGATCGGCACAGACGCTTTCACATCACTCACACTTGGTCTCACCATCCTCATCGGTGCGATCGCCTTCACGGGTTCACTCATCGCCTGGGGCAAGCTCGCCGGCCTCAAGATGTTCAAGAAGAACTTCGTGATCCCCGGCAAGAACTTCATCAACGCTGCCATCGCGGCAATCGCCGTCATCGGCATCTTCCTTTATACGATCTCACCTGACACGGGTCTGGGCCTCGCAGGAATCCTCATCACGGTCATCGCTTCCCTCGTCCTCGGTGTAACGCTCGTTATCACCATCGGCGGCGGCGACATGCCCGTCATCATCTCATTCCTCAACGCTCTCTCAGGTCTCGCTGCAGCATTCGCAGGCTTCCCTATCGGCAATACGGTCCTCATCGTTTCCGGATGCCTCGTAGGTGCATCAGGCGTCATCCTCACGCTCATCATGTGCAAGGCCATGAACAAGACTTTCGCAGCTCTCCTTTTCAAGACAGCGAAAAAGAAGGCCGCCGCAGCAACAGGCGAGCACAAGGAACCCAAGTCCATGTCCGTCGAGGATGCTTATCTCATCCTTGAGGCTGCTAAGAATGTTGTCATCATCCCCGGTTACGGTATGGCTGTCGCTCAGGCCCAGCACGCTGTTAAGGAGCTCACGGACGTTCTCATGGACAACGGATGCGAAGTCAATTTCGCGATCCACCCCGTTGCAGGACGTATGCCCGGTCACATGAACGTTCTCCTCGCTGAGGCTAACGTTCCTTACGAGCAGCTCAAGACCTCCGACGAAATGAACCCTCAGATGAGCAATGTCGACGTCGCGATCGTCATCGGCGCAAACGACGTTGTAAACCCCGCTGCCATCAACGACGAGTCTTCACCTCTCTACGGAATGCCCATCGTAAATGCTTACGAAGCAAGAACGGTATTCGTCCTCAAGAGAGGTCAGGGTACAGGCTTCTCCGGCATCGAGAACCCGCTCTTCACGATGGACAACACCGTCATGATCTACGGCGACGCAAAGCAGACCGTATCCCAGCTCGTTGTCGAGTACGAGAACGACTGATAAAGCCGCACAAACCGGAACAAACAAAAAACTTCCGTCTCCGGACGGAAGTTTTCTTTTGCAGATAAAGTAAAATACCGATCAGTTGAATCCGTAGAACTTCTGGAAGAGCTTGTACGCTTCAAGCGCAACCAGTCTTCCCGACTTGCCCGGCAGCGTTATTACAGAACCGCAGACTCCGAGCTTGAATCTCGCATAGAGCCTCTTGCTCTTCTTGTAGATGTAGTCCAGGAGTTCCTTTCTCTTAGCGAGCGCCTCGGGGCTGCCGTCTAAGATGAGGAGGACGTTCGATACGGTGGTGATGATCTCAAGATAGCTGTACATGTAAGCGGCGCGGCGCTTGTTCTGGCTTATGACCGCCTTGTTCTCGAGATAGTAATCGAGCATGATGTAATTGACCTTGAGCTGCTGGTCGACGCGCTTGACCATGACCGCCTCATTGACCGACTGGTCCTCACGTCCTATGAAATAGTAGTAGAGATTGCTGTTCAGATAATAGATCCTCTCAACGTGGAGGAGCGGCTCGAAAACATAGATGTTATCGACATAGAAAGTGCGCTCCGGAAGCCTTAATCCGCAGCTTCTCAAAAGCTCCGTTCTGAAGATGACAGAGTGCATGAGAAGATAATCGCCGATCTTGAGCTTGGCAAGTTCCCAGGAGAAAACGAATTTCTCAGGAAGCTCTCCGTCGTAGCTCATGACCTTTTTCTTGCAGTCGGGAACGCCAAGCTTGTCGTATACAAAATTGGTGATGAGCATGTCGATCGGCTGCTCTTCCTTGGCGTAGAATCTCAACGTGTCCATTACTTCACAAAGTGCGTTCGGGTCAAGTCTGTCATCGCTGTCCAGGACCTTGAAATAAAGACCGGTGGCATTATCGATTCCCGCATTTACGGCCGAACCGTGACCGCCGTTCTCCTTGTGAACGACCCTGATGATGTTGGGATATTTCTCTGAATATTTGTCCGCGATGAGGGCGGTATCGTCCGTGGAACCGTCGTCAACAACGATTATCTCTAGGTCTTCGCCTCCTTCAAGAAGCGATTCTATTGCGTTGCCCATATAGTCCTGCGAATTAAAACAGGGTATGGCGACAGTAAGAATTTTCATTGATTAAAAGACCCATTCCACCTTGAGATTTACTTTAGTTATTGTAGCCTATGATTCTAAAAAAACAAGTATATAAGGGCTTTTTTCGACTTTCGCCCCAATGTTTCCGCACTTATGGCGCCAATGAAAAGGGCCGCCCGAAGGCAGCCCCTTTCCATTTATCAAGATCACCCCAAGGTCATTCGACGTTGTTTACGGTTCCGATGAAGATCGGATTCATCGTCAGGGTATCTACTATTGCATATGCGTAAGGCCTGTCACAGATGACTTCCTTGATCTCATCGGGCGAAGGCATCGCGCTTGCGACATCAAGCGTTGCGCCCGTGACTGCAGCTGCCTTTGTACCCTTGCGGTCCACCTCGATGTGGGTCTTGTGGATGACCTTTGAAAGGAAGAGATTTCCATCTTTGGGCTTTGCGATTCCGGTGAGGTCACACTTGTCTTGATCGAAAACCGTTTTCGCGCCGAGGTTCTTGAGGGTATCGTTGAGCGTGATCATGTAATCGGACTTGAACTCGGGCATCATGGTGTGGACGTCGCCTGACTGGCGGCTCTCGATGAACTTCTTATAATCCTCGTAAGAGAACTTGCTCATGAAGTCGTTGGCATCAGCCTTTTCGTCGTTCGGAAGGATCGCGATGAAAGCGTACTCCTCGCCTTCGTAGTACTTGATGAATCCCTTTGCCTTCTCGGTGCTGAAGTATCCGTTCTCCGCGCTTGAGAGCATCTTAACCTGCTTCTCGCCCTCTGTTCCCCTGAAGGTCCTGTCGCTGATCTGGTGTTCCTCGTAGCCTGCCTTCCACTGTGCCTCGAAGCGGATCGCGTTGACCAGGACCATGACGGTATCTTCGCCCAGAGGAGCATCGAAAAGCGTGGGGATCATGTGATTGGTCTTTTCATCGACCCACTTGTTGATCTCATTATGAGTCGAAGGACCGAACTTGACCGTCTTAAACTCAGCCTCGAATGTCTTCTTGATATAGTCCCTGTAATCGGTGTTCATCTTATCGCCGATCCTTGCTGAATCGTTCCAGATCGCGTTTGCGCAGGCGAACTCAACCTTCTTGGCGTTGTTGATCCTCTTCATGAGTTCAGACGCAAAAGCCTGCTGCTCGAGCGGATCCATATCCTTCGCGAAAAGGTCCGTCAGCTCCTTCAGCGTCTCACCCTTCGCGCCTGCCGCCACCATGTCGAGCGCCATCATGATGGATGCGGGCGATATCATGAGATTGTTCTTTCCGGCGCCTGCGGAGATTTCCTTAAGCAGATCGAAAGTATATCTTCCGTACTCATCATTGAGTTTTTTCTCATCGTATTTCTTAGAAGATACCTGATTCAGATCGATCTCGGTCTTTAATCCGGGGTCAGCCTTCAAAGGCTTGTCTGATGCGGGCGCGGGCTTTGCGCATCCCGTGAACATGAGCATTGCGGTAAGTCCCGCGGCAGCCGTCTTCTTGATCAACTTATTCATTTCCGATTCCTCCACAAATGTTTCTCATGCCATATATACAGACCAAATGCCGAAAATGTTGCATTAGAAAGGGGCTGTTTTCACAGCCCCTCTGAAGATCTTTTATCCGTGACAGATCAGTAAATGAGTGCGATGTAGTGAGCTACGAACTCGAGTACGACCCATGCGATCGCAAATACGAAGCCCTTCTTGTTGCCTTCGAGCTTTGTCTCGCGTGTGATGCCCTCATAAAGAAGGATGAACGCGTAGATCGTGCAAGCAGCAGAGAGGATCGTTGAGATCGGGAAGTACTTGAGCATGGTGTAATACCATGTGGTATCGGAGTTTACAGGAACGCTCGTGAAGAATCTTACGACGAGGATCCTTACAGCCTCAGCAGGGAAGACTGCCATGCTGCAGATTGCGAGAAGTCTTGAGAAAGACCACTTTTCCTTGAGGATCAGACCGATTACGAGCATGATGGCCGCAAAGCCGAATGTCATGAGCGCATAGTCAAAGAGTGAACCTGTGAAGGTCCTGAATACTCTAACGAAAGCGTCACCGAGTTTTCTCGGCCAGCTCTGGTAGATCGTTGTCCTGAGCAGGTAGAGCAGGAAGTTAGCGATTGTGAGGATACCGACAACGATAGCTGAAAGGATGAGCGAGTTGCCGATATTATCGTACTTCTTAGCCTCATCGGAAGCGCCTGTGACGGGCTTCAGGGTAGCTGTGAACAGTGACTTGAAGAAATCACCGAAAGGAAGGATATTAGACTTCCTGGGAGCTGCCTGAGGTGCTGCGGGAGCCGGAGCTGCGTACTGCTGCTGGGGAGCTGCATACTGCTGCTGGGGAGCTGCATACTGCTGGGGCTGGGGCTGAGCCTGAGGTGCGGGCTGCTGGGGTGCTACGGGTGCTGCAGGAGCAGGTGCGGGTGCAACGGGAGCTGCAGGTGCTGCAGGTGCTGCGGGAGCCTGTGCTGCGATAGGCTTACCACATCCGGCACAGAATGTCGCACCGGCGGGATTTTCTTTACCACAAATAGGACAAAACATATTCTTTATCTGCCTTTCTCCGGGAGCTCACTCGCACCCGACATACTTAAGCAGATTATACACTAACATATTCCAAAATTAAGCAAGCACTCACTGATTAGGACAGAATGCTCGTTATATCTGCGTGAATTTGGTGAATTGGTCCTAAATCAGATCTTGTCCATGACGGTAAGGAACTCGTCGAGATCCGTTTTCTGGCCGAAAGCGATCATGTAGGTCTTGCCGTCCTTGGTCCAGGTAACCGCATCGAAAGGTCCCGTTGTGCTGACCGTCTCATTGCCTGAGACAGATGTGTCGATCGCAGTGAAAGACTGTCCGCCCGACGTCTTGAGCTGTGCAGGGGTACCCTTGAAATCCGGGTAATATGCCTTCACGATGTCGGTGCCTTCATTCGCCTCGAAAACAATAGCCTTCTCGCCATTGTCGCCCGTATAAACAGTCACCTTGATATCCTTTGCAAGTGTTGACCTGCCTACGGTCTTGACTTTGAACTTGAAGTAGGGCTTCAGATCGTTGGCTGCGCCTGCAGTCTTATTACTGTTGTCAGCGTCTTCTTTTTCCCGGATCCCTTCAGCCGAAGCGCCGGGGGCTACTGCCTGAACTCCGTCTTTTTCTTCTGCATCAGCGGTTGTCTCTTCCTCGGTCTTTTTGCCGGCTGTCAGCGTCTTCTTGTTTGCGCTGTTCGAGTTACCGGCATATCTGCCGTCCAACGCGCTGTCTATTTCCTGATTTATGGCCGTTTCAGCCGCAGTAGCCATTGCCATATCATTGGACTTGGTTGTTTGGCTGCCCATGAACCTTGTCGCGAAAAATACTGCTCCGCCGGCCACGAGAACGGTTACGGCCGCGATCGAAAGGATCCTGATCACGGATACCTTGGCCTTGCGCCTGACGGGCGCGGATCCGGAAGCAGCAGAGCTGAGAGGCTCAACGTCTGCCTTTATCACAAACTTGTCTTCGGGATCATTGTTTTTTACTGAACCGTCTTCATTAACGGCATCGGAGACAGCCTTCATGATGCGGCGATGCATCTCATCGTCGACCCTGATGTGACTCATGAATTCGTTATACTTATTCAAAGTCATTTGCCTCCTTCAGTATAGATTTGAGCTTGTCCCTTCCGCGCTTTAAGTCGGAACGGACTGTGGCTTCGGGGCGGCCCGTGATCTCGGCGATCTCAGCGGTCTTGTATCCTTCCTGATAGAACAGGTGGATTGCTTCGCGCTGGTTCACCGGCAGCTGCTCGACAGCCTTCCAGATGGCAGACAGGTCATCGCTCACATTCCTGTCCTCTTCTTCGGCGCCCGCAAGTTCCTCGTTGAGCTCTGCAGTGTCTCTTACGCGGTTGTATTCGATCCTGTTCTTGGACAGGTTCGCAGCAACCGTCATGAGCCACGCCTTGCGGTGTTTCTCATTCTCGAAAACAGGCATCTGCGTGACGAACTTTATCATCGTCTCCTGAAGGATGTCTTCGGCATCCTCCCTGTTATGCAGGTAAGAGAACGCGAGTCTCAAGATCGCGTCTCCCAGCGTGTTCAGAACTTCCTCGGCAGCAGCCTCGATCTCTTCTTTCGAGCACTTCCTTCCGGAAGCGCTGCTGCCTTCAAATGACGTCTCATCAGTAATGACGTCACCGGAAGACGAACCCGGTTCCCTGTTTTCACTTCCGGCACCGATCTTCGCAACGAATGCGGAGAAGAGTGTCCAAAGCGGAATCCTGAATGTTAAGCCGAATGCCATAACAACTCCCGTTTTCTTTCCGCTTCTGTCCTTAATACAGATGAGCGGTAAATAATGTTGCACTTAAAATTATATCTGCGAAGACTATTATATCAATCTCTCTGTGGCATAAGAAAGGCAATGACTTCCTTTATATGTATTTCATAAGCTTCAGATGTTAAAATGCTGTTTGTTATGAAAAAGATACTAATAGCATTCGTCGCTCTTTCAATGACCATATCCCTTGCAGCCTGCAAGAAGAACGAACCCGTGGCAACTGACGCAAACGGCGCTCCTGTTGCGACGGCCGCTTCCCAGGGCAAAGGTCAGGGCACGGGAGCATCCCAGCCTTCCGACGTTCAGTTGGAGCACTCGGTCGACGGCGAATACCTGGTCTTCAAATTGAGCAGCAAAGTCAAGCTCGAAGTTGACGCCTGGATCGGCATCTGCAACAAGGGCAATTTCATTCACGAAGAAGACGCCGATAACGAAGGCCTCACCTACGCATACTATGACGCACGCGAATCAGAGACCGAAGACTACATCTTCAGGGTAGGCTTCGCTGACCTCAGCGACGGTGAATACACAATGGTCCTCTGCGACACGGATAACGCCGGCTACGTCATCGCCTCATGGGCCCTGACGATCAAGGACGGCAAGCCCACTCTCGATTATTCCGGCCTCAAGATCAACGAGAAGCCCGCCGATTACAAGCCCGTGGATCCGGCTGCGACAGTCGGCGAAAACGATGACAGGGGCTTCGATTACGATGAGGAAGAGACCGAGTATGAGGATGACGGCAATGACGATGAACCCGGCGAGACGGACGATGACCAGGATGCCGACGATGATGCCGGCGATGCCTGAATAAGCGCCAAATAAGTCAAAAAGCAAAAAATATTTAACAAATGACCCCAAATACAGGGCTTTTCATTGTTTTTGACCAAGAAATTTAACTTATATTTAATACACAAATTGCTATAAACCCTTCATAATTAGTTTATGGACAGAAATACGGACAGGATCTTCTTTAAATCCGGCGCGGCGTACATGCTTGCGCTGATATTGGGAGTATTCCTTTTTCTCGGTTTGATCGCTCTCCAGTTAATGGTCACCAACGAGACGAGATTCTTCCTCGGAGTCTCGCTTATGCTCCTGTCCTTCCTGCTCTGCGTATTTTTGGGCAAGTTCGGATTCTACATATCTTTCGTCCTGAACTTCATGCAGTGCCTCGTCTATACCTACGAGTATTTCAAATTCGGCAACCGCTTCACCGCCCTTCTCGCCGCAATGGCTTTCACCGCCATGATGATCAACCTCGTCATGCAGTATTACATCACGAGGATCGCAGCGAAGATCGCCAGGATCGAGAAAGAACACCGCGAGGAACGCGGCCGCCGCATCAACAAGGAACTCGAAGATGAGATGTTCAAGCGTACGAGCCTCATCGTCAGCCACGAGAGATCAGGTTCCAGCAGCGAAGTTAACGAAGCCATCGGCCGCAACATCGCATCTTCCCTTGACCCTCTCACGACTCTCCCCGGCAGGGACATGATCACCGAGAGAGCGTCCCGCCTCATCGCGGAAGACATCAACAACCAGCGCGAATCAAGGGTTCCGGACAACGAATGCCACCCGTTCTCAGTCATATATCTCGCACTCGATAACTCAGAGATCATCTGCCGCAGGATCGGCCACAACTCGATGGACCTCTTCATCCAGAATATGGCGCACAAGGTCCGTGAGGCAGCAGATCCGATGGACATGGTAGCCAGGATCGTCGATGCGGATTTCGTCATTCTCGAGAGAAGAAAGCTTTCGGATAACGACCTCAAGGAATATGCCGGCAAGCTCGTAAAAGAAGCTGCAAGAGCATTCGAATCGGGTTCTGATTCAATGAACGTCCACATTTCATACGGCATCGCGAAATACCCTACCGACAGCCGCTTCGCAGGCGAGCTCATCACCAAGGCGGAAGAAGCCATGATCGGTTCACCCGCAGCGATCTCCGGCCAGCTGCCCGACTTCTCCAAGGAGAACATCTTCAAGGGCATGACCAAGGATGAGATCAACAACATTTTCGACGACGCCATCAGGAGCGGAGACATCTACATGGTCTACCAGCCCTGCTATTCCGCAGACCGAGAACTCAAGGGATTTGAGGCCTTCATGAGATTCGAGCATAAAGGAACTTTCGTAAATCCTTATGTCTTCATCGCAGCAGCAGAGAATTCCGGCTACATGCGCCGCATCGGCAAGTTCTCCATGCTGGAAGCACTTAAGACCCTCTCGGATATCAACAAGATCCGCTCAGACCTCACCATGACGGTCAACATCTCTCCCAACCAGCTTAAGGAAGAGAACTTCGTCCGTTCATTTGCGAGCACCGTCGCGGCATCCGAGTGCTACATCAAGAACCTTATCCTGGACCTCCCCGAAGAGAGCCTTATCACCGAGCTTTCGGACATCCGTTCGGTAATCGAGCAGTTAACGGCAACAGGCGTTACGATCGCACTCGATAACTTCGGAAGAGGCTATTCATCCTTCAACGCGATCCCGCTCCTCCCCGTCACGATGCTCAAGCTTGACGGCAACTTCACATCGAGCCTTGCCACCAATTCCGATGTCAGGATCCTCACTGCTTCAGCCATCGAGCTGATGCATGACACCGACATCAAGGTATGCGCAACCGGCGTTGGTGAGGAAGAGCAGTTCAAGATCCTCGCAAGCTACGGCTGCGATACGTTCCAGGGTAAATATCTGGGCAACGTAATGAGGGCCGAAGTCCTCAAGGAATTCATCTCCAAGTAAAGGTGATCAGTTTTTAACGAGATCGATGATCATGTCAGCGGCCTTGTCGTCGCCGAATGTCTCCGTATTGATGCAGAGATCGTAAGTCGAAGCGCAGCCCCACTCATCTCCGCCAAACTGGTTATAGTAAGCGGCACGTTCCTTGTCCGCCTTAAGTACTCTCTTGCGGGCAGCCTTCTCTTCGAGGCCTTCGCGCTCCATTATCCTCTTGGTCCTGTATTCAACAGACGCGGTCACGAAAACGCTGACCAGATTGGGTCTGTTCCTCAATATCTCATTTGCTCTTCTTCCGACGATGACACACGGTCCCTCGGAAGCGATCTTCTCAATGACTTCTCTCTGGGCATTTGCCGCGATCTGCCTGACCGACATGTAAGCAGGGGTCATGAAGCCGACGGACATGTAAAGCGATGCGTCGTTGATCTCTTTTTCATCAACGCTCTCGAGATACTTCTCCGAAAGCGAGCAGTTCTTGGCAGTCTCACGGAGGAGCTCCGAATCGTAGTAAGGAATGCCGAGCGTATCAGCGACCTTCTTACCTATGGTCTTTCCGCCCGCGCCGAATGATCTTCCGATGGTGATGATTTTTGAAGTCTTCGCGTCCATGAGATCACCTCCTTCATCACCTATAGGATATCATTTATCTTTTTTACTTACATGCTAAGTATCGGCATCGGCGTCAGCGGTATCAGTTACCGCTTCGCCCTTCTCTCCGGAAGCGCCGTCTTTGCCTGCTGCTTCAGCAGCCACCTTCGCGTCGTGCTTCTTTTTCCAGACCGCATAGAAAATGCTTCCCGCGACACACACGACTACGATGATGATGATCATGATGATGAACGTCGTGTAGTTTTTAGCACCTAAAGAATCGCCGCTCATCGCGGACAAAAGGATCGCGGGGAAACGTCCCACAAACGTAATGAATAACCACATGGGGATCTTCATGTCGGTAAAACCCATGACGTAAGTAAAGATGTCTTTCGGCGTACCCGGGATCAGGAAGAATATGAATGCCAGAAGGTCTCTTCTTGCCGACTCATGGAAAAACTTGACCGAATCAAGCTTCTTTTTTGAGATGAACAGACACGCAAACTTAACGCCGAACCTCCTGACCATGAGGAATACGAATAAGCTTCCCAAAGTCATGGCAACGTCAGCGATGAGAGCGCCCTTCCAGACGCCGAAAGCATATCCCGCAGCGATCTCAAAAGGTCCGCCCGGGATGACCGCAGCAACGACCTGAAGGAACATTGCCGCCATCAGCATCAGTATCCCCTTTATTCCCTGTTCGTCGATATACGCACGGAAAGCGGCCGGGTCCTTGCTCATCTCAAGCATCGGCTTGCAGATGAAATAAGAGATCGTTCCCACGACCGCGAAAATAAGAATGCAGAGGATGATCCCTAACACCCTCTGCTTTCTGGTTACCGTAACATTGTTATCTTCCATTGCAGAACCAATAAACTCAGGCCTTCTTAGCCTCAGTTTTCTTTGAACCGGAAGCCTTCTTGGCTCCCTTCTTTCCCTTCTTCTCTTCGGCAGCCTTGATCTCGGCAGCTTCCTTCTCCTCAAGCTCCTTGAGCTTGTTGCAGAGGTAATCTGCCACGCGTACGGCGCCTTCGCCTCTGTGCTGCCAGATCTCGTCTCTTGCCTGCTCACGCGTTTCCTTAAACTTCGGGTTTGTAAGGCACTCTTCGATGAGGTCCTTGACGTTTGCGACGTTCTCCATCGTGAGGGCCATGCCGATCTTGGGGAGCATGGTGAGTGACCACGGTTCTTCCTTGAGGAAGTAGTAGTCGTACTGACCCTTATCGAAATTGATGTCAGCGTAGATGACGGGCTTGTTGAAGATGAATGCGAAATCGAGCATGACGCCGGAGAAGTCGGAGATCATGATGTCGGAACGGTTAAGGACATCGAAGTTGTCGTTGTCTCTGTTCCACTCGAGATCGTCGCTGTTCGGATACTCAGCCATGAGCTTGTCGATGACTTCCTTATCGGCAGTGAATGACTGCGGGTGAGGTCTGATGATGACGTGATAACCGGTCTTCAGGAGGTTCTCGATGAATGATGAACCATACTTGACGAGGAGTGATGACTTGCCCCATGAAGGTGCGAGGAGAACGGTAGTCTTGTCTGTCTTGGGTGCGGGAGGCAGAGCCTGTGCACGCTTCATCATCTCATCCATGTAAGGGATGCCGACCAATGTGAGTTCCTTTGCAGGAAGGCCTCTCAATTCCTCAAGTTCCCTGATCTGGTCGATCTGGACCTGGCCCGAGAAAAGGATGGAATCGAAATAGTCGAGCTCGAACATTCTGTAGGATGCAGCGTCACGGGGAGCGTGCATGATGTGGGTGTAGTACTCGACCGATCTGGATCTCTTCCACTGGAGAACGTCAAGTCCCGGAGTCGTGCAGAACACAAGTCTTGCGTTGAGCATGTTGAGTCTTGTGAAGGACTTGTTGCCCTCACCGATGAACTCCGTCTTGATGTGCTTGTACTCTTTCTTGAGAGCCGGATCGTCAGGGGATGCTGTCATGAAGACAACGTCCTGTCCGCGCTTCTCGAGTTCATCGCAGATGGGCTCGAAAGTGTTCCAGTATCTCTTGTTATCGGAATAGATAACGAGCGGGATCTTATTCTTGTCCGCCTTTCTGCCTGCACCGGTCCTAAGCTTGATGACCAGTGATCTTGCACCGTAAACAGCGGCGCTCAGTACTCCGATGAGTACCGTAAAAAGCATGCTTCCCGTGCCCGGATCGATGTAAAGATTAAGATTAACCATTGATGTACTCCATGAAATTATTCTTGTTCTCGAGCGCGGTCGTTGTCGGCCTGCCGAGGTCTTCTCTTGCTCCTACCTGACATTTGACTTCGATGAGTGAGAGCGCGCCTCTTGCCTTGGCAGCGGCGAGCTCCTTATCGAGGTCTTCCAGATTATCTACCGATGCGGTGTAAGGGTAACCGCATGCCGCTGCTACTGCGGGAATGTTGACGCACGAATCAGATGCGACGGTGGGCATTCCTCCCACGGTCTCGTGCGCACCGTTGTTTATGACGACGTGGATCATGTTTGAAGGCTTGTTGGAGCCTACGACTGCCATCGCGCCCATGTGCATCAGGGCGGCGCCGTCACCGTCGATGCACCAGATCGTAAGATCGGGCTTGTTGATCGCGATTCCCAGGGCGATCGATGAGCAGTGGCCCATTGAACCAACGGTAAGGAAATCGTACTTGTGGCTCATGCCGTTATTTGTCCTGTACTCGAAAAGCTCTCTCGAGATCTTGCCCGTCGTGGATACGATCGGATCCTCACCTGCGGCCTTTGCGATGTGGCCTACGACTTCCTCACGGTTAAGCGTGTAGGAATTCGTGTAATCGACCTTTCCGTCGAATGAGAGCGCGCCCTTGGAGACGACGAAAGCGACCTGCTTGCCTGCTGCAAGGATCGGAGCAAACTCAGCCATCGCTGCCTTCAGTTCATCCTCGGTCGTCTCCTTCGTGATGACGAAATTCTTTACGTCCATGTCGTCAAGGAGCGTTCTCGTAACGATGCCCTGATAGATGTGCTGCGGCTCATCCTTCGTGCCGGGCTCTCCTCTCCATCCGACAATGAAGATCGTCGGGATAGCGTAGACCTTGTCGTTTACGAGAGATGCGAGAGGGTTGATTATGTTGCCCTCGCCCGAGTTCTGCATGTACACGACAGGTACCTTCTCCGTCGCCATGTGATAACCGGCGGCGAGCGCGAGGCAGTTGCCCTCGTTTGCCGCGATCATGTGGTGCTTGCTGTCTATCCCGTATTTGCTCATCAGGAAATTGCAGAGCGCCTTGAGCTGCGAATCGGGGACTCCCGTGTAGAAGTCCGCGCCTAAGATTTCGATCAGGCTTTCAACTTTCATAGTCCGTCATCCTTTGCCTTTATTTAAGTATTGAGCGGTAGAGTGACTCGATGCTTTCTTCGGTCAGCTTTACCGGGTTGTTCTTAAGTCTTACGGGGTTTACGGATGTCTTGAGCACACCGTAATCCTCTTCCTTTGCCTCAGGCACTTTGAGTTCGAGTGAATCGAAAAGAGCCTGGAGCTTTTTGCATGCCTCTTCCGTTGTATCACATCCGAGCATCGAAGCGATCTCAGCGAAAACACCTCTCAGATACTCCTCACCTCTCGGATCAACGCAGTCGGAGACATGAGCAGTCATGTACGGGAAGAGCTTTGTATCAACAAGCGCAGCAGCGTGTCCGTGAGCAACGTTATACAAACTCGTAAGCTTGTAGCACATTGCGTGTCCGGCAGTCGTCTGCGTGATGTTTATCGCCTTTCCCGCGTAGTGAGCCGCGGTCATCATGCCGCGGTTTGCGTTCTTGTCGTTTGCGAGGTAAGCATCGAGATTTCCGAGGATGCCGCTGACGGCTTTCTTCGAATACTCCTTGCTCTCGTCGTTGCTGTTTACCGACCAGTAGGACTCGATAGCATGGCACAGAGCGTCAAGCATCGTAGCCTTCTTCTGATACAGGGGAAGTGTCTCCAGAGCTGATTCGTCGAACAATACGACTGAAGGGATTATCGACTGATCCGCAACACTCTGCTTCTTTCCCTCGTAGTAGATAACTGCGTATCTCGTAGCCTCCGAGCCGGTTCCCGCGGTCGTGGGGATCGCGAGGAGCGTAACGTCGTTGGGTACGATCTCCTGCTCGAGGTAATTCTTCGAAGGATCCATGTTGCTGTAGAGCTTGATGCACTTTGCAACGTCCATTGCAGAACCGCCGCCGCATGCGACGATGATCTTTGCGCCGGATTCCTTGAAAAGCCTTACACCCTCAACGACTGATTCATAGAGCGGGTTCGGCTGGAAATCAGAGAACTTCGTGATCTCGATCCCGAGAGACTCGAGCTCATCGAAATAATCCTTGATCTTAAGGAAGCCGTAAGCGCTGTCGCAGACCAGGAATATGTTGCAGATGTTGTTATCCGCAAGATATCCGTTGAGCTCGGCGTAATTATTCTCGCTGCTTAATACTGTCTGTTCCATAGATTCCTCAAATCTGGTCAGGAATGAGTCTGATGATCTGCTTGAAGCCCATCAGGTGTTCGTCTGCTTCCTGTGCTCTGTGGTTGATCAGGATCTCCTCGGCTGTCTGCTGCATCGCGGGAACCTCTGCTCTCATGAGCTGGTTAGCGTAGATGACAACGTTGACGCCGATCTTCTTCCATTCCTCTTCCTTGACGGAGTGGAATGACGTGGGAACGATGACGATCGGAGTAATCTTATCCTGTTCCCTGAACTTGTTGATGAATTCGATGATCTCATCGGGTTCTGCGCGGCGTGAATGGATCATGATGCCGTCAGCGCCTGCCTTTACGAAAGCGAATGCTCTGGTGAGGGCGTCTTCCATTCCCTGCTCGAGGATGAGGGATTCGATACGTGCAATGATCATGAAGTCAGCTGACTTCTGGGCTCTCTTGCCTGCAGCGATCTTCTCGCTCATCTCCTCGATGGTAGCCTGTGTCTGCTTAACCTCGGTTCCGAACAGAGAGTTCTTCTTGAGACCCTTCTTGTCCTCGATGATGACTGCGGAAACGCCGAGCTTCTCGAGTGAACGTACGGTGTAAACGAAGTGCTCGGTAAGTCCGCCCGTGTCGCCGTCGAAAATGATAGGCTTCGTTGTGACTTCGGTGATGTCATCGATCGTTCTGAATCTTGATGTCATGTCAACAAGCTCGATGTCAGGCTTACCCTTTGCGGTAGAGTCGCAGAGTGAAGATACCCACATTCCGTCGAACTGGTATGAAGCACCTGTCTCATCGTGAACTACGGTGTTCTCTACGATCAGGCCGGAGATGCCGTCGTGAGCTTCCATCATGGTTACGAGGCCCTTCATAGCGATGAGCTTTCTTAATCTTCCTCTTCTGTTGTCAGGCAGAGACAACTCAAGTCTGCTCCTCTGGTCAACTTCCTTGTACTTGGGATCGGACGAATAAGGGAACTCAACAAGCTTTCCTCCGTATGCGGAAAGGAGCTCAACTACCTCGTCCCTGATCGGCTTCTGGAAGCCTTCCTGCCAGTTGTCGCCGTGAACGATGTAGTCCGGATGATACTTCTCGATGATGTCCTTGTAGCTCAGAGTTGCCTGCTCAACGACCTGCCATACGCCCTTGATGGACTTGAACATGGCCTTTCTCTCCTCACAGGGAACGAGCGGGAATCTCTTGTAGGAAGCGACTGCCTCGTCCGTCATGACGCCTACGATGAGGTGGCCGAGTCTTGCAGCCTTGTTAAGGATCGCGAGATGGCCGCTGTGAAGGATGTCCGTTGAGAAGCAGAGGTATACCTTCTTCGCCTTTACCTCTTCGAGCCTCTTGCTCATGACCTCGAGGTCCTCGGGGTTATCTACTTCGCCGCAGAGGCTGTCCTTTACGTCGAAAGGAATGATGTGCGTCTTGTCGGTTACAACGTTGAGAGCGTTCTCGGCATAGCAGCCCGTGGTGCCCTCTTCGCAGAACTTGCAGATGGAATCGAGCCAGATCTCCCAGTCTTCCTTCGTGAATCTGTAGAGAGGCTGTGCCGCCATTGCGTCATCGAAAAACTCGATTCCGACCTTCTTGATCTCGCCGTCAGCGATGACTGCCTTGAAGTCCTTCTCAGGAAGGGCAACGGTTGAAGAGACCGTCATTGCAGACTGCTGTGCGAGGATGCCGTCCAATACGGAATTCTCGAAAACAAGATCGCCGTGCATCATGATGAGGTCATCACCCTTGAGCAGCTCTCTTGCCATGTAGATCGAATAGATGTAATTCGTCTGATCGTAGATCGGGTTGTTTACGAACTTGATGTCGATGTCGAGACCGAGTGACTTGATGTAACCCTCAAGGATGTCCACGAAGGGTCCCGTGGTCATTACGATGTCAGTGATGCCGACCTCTGCAAGCTGCTTTAACTGGCGGCTTACGATCGTCTCTCCGACGGAGAGCTCAGTCATGCACTTGGGGTGTTCGCTCGTGAGCGTTCCCATTCTCTTGCCGAGACCTGAATTGAGTATTAATGCTTTCATCATCAACCTCCCATGTATTTCCAATTTTCTTTTTTCCAGATGTTGTCCTTAACGGTATACCACTGACCGGGTTTGAAGGTATTGCCGTTATTCTTGTCTACGCTCCAGTCACCCGAATAGAAGATCTTCTGCTCGCCGTTCTTGGCATCAGTGGAGAGTGCCTTTCCGGTGAAAGGATTCGTAGGATTATCGATAACGCCCTTGGTTGCAAGGTACGCGGTATCTGCATTTGTCATGAACTCCTCGGATGTCTTGAGTTCTCCGCGGCTTCCGAAATCCTTTACCATGAGAAGCGGAGTAAACCACTCGCCGTCAACGGGTGAAGGGGTTCCCACCGACATGATGTCAGGGAAGTTAGCAAGACCGAAGCCGTGGTCAGACACGATTATTATCCTCGTGTTGTCGTAGCAGTCATTTGCCTTTAAGTAATCGATCCACTTTGCGACTGCCATGAGGCCTGCCATGTTGATCTGGTAGTGACAGTAATCGAGGCTGTCGATCATCAGCATCATCTTGCCGTTTACGATGAACCTCTTCTGGTTCGCCCTGTCGTAATTAGTGTTGTCGACGTAGTCGGCAGGTACGTACTCAGGCTCCTTGAGGAACGAATCCTCGTGCGCGATCCTTGAGTTGAAGAACAGGTAATTGTTGCTTTCCCCGGCATCGATCTTCGTCATCTTGTCGAGCGAATTGACTGCCCAATACTCTGCCTCGAACTCCTTGTTGTGACCGTAGGATACGGACATGCCGCTTCTTACCTGCGGAGCCGTTGACCAGTCGGGGATCTCCGTATCGTTGTAGCTGCCGTTGTCGTAGAGGAACTTCTGAAGGAAGACCGGAGCCGCCTTGTAGATCGAATAGCAGAACAGATTGCGGTTGATCGTCTTCATGTAAGCTTCGCCGTAATCAACGGGTACATAACGGAAGAGCGTGTTATAAGCGCTTACGTTCTCCATGCCGTCGAAAACTGTAAGGTCCGAATTCCACTTGTATCCCGCATATGAAGGGTTGACGATGGTGGAGTTATATCCCGCCTTGCCGAAGATCGCAGGCATGACCTTGAGCGCTTCGTTCTGCTTGTCCTCAAGCTTCTCTGAAGAACGCTCGTTGATCTTCTCGGGCGTGTACTCGTATCCGCCGTAGAGAGCGGGTGTGGCGAAGTTCGTGTAAGGACCGTAGGATACCGTGTTGTGGTAGTAGGTAAAGCCGTCGAATGACTTTCCGAGATCCTTGTTGTCGTTGAAAAGGTAAGGGATCATGGGGCCGAGCGCACGGTCGAGCATCAGGACTACGACGTTCTTTCCGTTCTTGGAGAGCGTGAACTCGGGATCCTTATCAGTGCACGCCTTCTTTGCGTCGGCAAATCCCCGGCTGATGACTCCGGTTTTCGAGATGCCGAGTCCTGCAAATACCAGTGCGGCAGACAAAGAGATGACGGTTGCGGCGTTCTTTCCGAATTTAGCAACAAGAACTGCAACAACGACGGCAGCGGCCGTTACGCCGAGACTGATGAAGCCGTTTTTCATCGTGAACGTGGGAGCGACGTCATAAACGAGAACATTGGACATCGTTCCGAATCCGTTGCTGAAGAGGAACGAGTTGGCCACGATGCTGAGTGACAGAGAGAACATGACGTAAGCGATGATCTTCTTGCCCTTTGCCGAAGCCATTGCGTAGAACACTGAAGGCCAGAGCACGAAAAGCCCAACGCCCTTCACTGCCGTGTCGATGACATAGAGCATCGGGTTGGTAAGGCTCTGCATGTCTACGAACTCCTCAGGTGCAGCTGCAAGGACCGACATGGGAAGGTAGATCCCCATGAAGACCGCGCAGGAGATTGCGGAGAATGCGAACAGACCCTTATAGCTGACCTTTGCCTTCTTGTCAGCGGCAGCCTTGGAAGCCTTCTTCTTTCCGGAAGCGATCTTCATGACGATGTTCTTGATGAGCGAGAACAGGTTGTTGCATGTCCAGTAGAGGACCATTCCCGAAGGGGAATTATAGAGAAGCACCAGGAAGAGAGCCGCCATTATGAGCAGCTGGATCTTGGACTTCGCGGGCATCTTGTTTGCATATACCGCAGCGGAGATGAGGTTGATCGCCGTCATTACGAAAGGCAGAACGTTGATAGTGACGGAACCGATCGCGAGCATGGCATCCGGAGAGCCGAGATCCTTGATGGGTCCGAAAGAACGTCCTGCGAGGTAGATGTTGTTTGAGAGCATCCTGTATGCAGCGAGGAAGAACGGGATCTGGAGCATCAGCGATACAGAACTCTTGAGTACGGACAGAGGGCTGTAGTCGTTCTGTCTGTAGTATGTCTGAAGGATCATGAAGCGCTCGTCGCCCTTGAAGTACTGCTTGATGTGCTTGATGACGGGGCCGAGGCGCTCTTCCGCGTCCCTTGCTTCTTCCTGGATTTTGTCCGCGCGCATATATAAAGGGAGCACTATGAGGCTGAAGACCAGGCTCAAAAGCATGATATTCAGGCCGGAAACGGGTATGTGCTTATTAAGCACCGAGAAAATGATCTCGAATACCAGTTCGATCGGTCCGAATATTAATGCGTAAAGCTCCGATAAGAAATGCATGCCGGCTTTAATGTCTCCTTAGTGGGTTCCCAGATACTTCCAGTTTTCTTTCTTCCAGATGCTGTCCTTGAGGGAATACCAGTCACCGGGCATGTATACAGTGCCGTTGTTGATGTGTACCTTCCAATGGTCGGAGTTGAATACCGTGATGGATCCGCCCTTCTTGCCCTCATCGGAAATTGCCTTGCCGGTGAACGGGTTTGTGGGGTTCTTGACGAGCTCCTTGGTTGCGATGTAAGGCATGTCGGCCGTCGTCATGAACTCCTCGGACTGCTTGAGCTCTCCGTGAGCATTGAAATCCTTGACCAGGAGGAGCGGAGCGAAAGCCTCGCCGTCGAGCTGCGCGCCGATGTCATACTGGATGAGGTTCGGGAAGTTCTCGATGTAGTAACCGTGGTCGGAAAGGATGATGATCCTCGTGTTGTCGTAAACGCCCTGCTCCTTGAGGTAGTTGAGCCACTTTCCGAGCTCGACAAGTGTAAGGAGGTTGCACTGGTAATGTCTGAAGTCCTTGGCGTCACGGACCCACATCATCTCTCCCTTGAGGAAGAATCTCGTCTGTCCTTGAGGTGACTTGTCGAACTTGGTGTTATCGACTTTATCCTGAGGCTGATACTGGGGCTCCTGGAGGAACTCAGTATCGTGCGTAAGGTCTGTTCCGAAGTAAACGTAGTGGTTGCCCTCACCGTCCTGGATCTTGGTCATCTTGTTCATGTTCTGCATCGTGTAGTATTCCCACATGAAGCCCTGTTCGTGACCTTCGGACTTGGAGTTGCCCGTACGCTTCTGGTCTAAGAGCTTTGAAGGCTCGACCTTTCTCGTATCGTTGTAGTTGCCGCCATCATAGAGGTATTCCTGGATGATGACCGGAGCTGCCCTGAAGATGGAGTAGCAGAAGAGGTTATGTCTGAATACCTGGTCGCGCTCTTCCCTGTATCCGGCCTTGATGTCGTCGGGCAGATAAGCGTGCTTTGTGCTGTATGCCTTTGTGTTGGGGATCGAATTAAAGACGGATACGTTCGGATACCACTGATATCCTGCGTACTTGGGGTTGATGATGGTAGCGTCGAAGCCGTTGCTCGTGAAGATCGTGGGTACGACCTTGATTGCCTCGTCGTGCTTGTCCGCAAGGAGCGTGTCGGAACGCTTGTTCATCTCTTCAGGGGTATATTCATATCCGCCGTAGAGTGAAGGGATCGCCATGTTGGTGTGCGTGCCGAAGGAAGCCGTGTTGTGATAGTAAGTGAATCCGTCGTAAGTATTCTTCAGATCCTTCTTCTCGTTGAAGATGTAGGGGAGCATCGGGCCGATAGCTCTGTCGCACATGATGACCACGACGTTCTTTCCCGTCTTGGAGAGCGTGAATTCAGCCTCGGATGTCTTGGATCTTGCGACTTCATCGTAGCCTGCCTGGATCTTGCCGAAGCTCGTGAATCCGAGGACCACGAAAACTATTGCCGCAGAGAAAGCGATGACCGGAGTGATGTTCTTGCCGAAACGTACAACGAGGATGCCGAGAGCGACCGCGCCGAGCGTTACCGCAAGGCTCAGGAGCTTTTCCTTCAGAAGGAACTCGGGAGCGTCATCGTAAGTAAGGATCGTTGACATGTCACCGAACTTCGTGCTGAAGAGCTTGGAGTTAAGGATCGAGGAGACCGCTAATACGAACATCGTGTAAGAGATGACCTTCTTGCCCTTGACCGAAGCCATTGCGTAGAAGATCGCAGGCCAGAGAAGGAACAGGCCCATGCCTCTGCAGACGGAATCGAGGATGTCCATCATGGGGTGAGCCATCGTGTAGAGGTTGATGAGTTCCTCAGGTGCGGATGAGATCGTCAGCATGGGGATGTAGAATCCGACATAGACTGCGCAAGTGAGAGCCGAGAAGAAGAAAACGCCCTTGAACTTGGGATCGATCTTCTTGAGCTCAGGCTTGACCGCCTTCTCTTCCTTCGCAGAAGCCTTCTTCTTTGAGGAGATGATCCTGTTGATGATGTTCTTAACGAGTGAGTAGATATTGTTGCATGTCCAGTAGATGACCATTCCGGAAGGTGACCTGTAAAGGAGCACGAGGAAGAGGGCAGCCATGACCCAGAGCTGGATCTTGGCCTTAGTGGGCATCTTGTTTGCATAGACCGCGGCGGAGATGAGGTTGATCGCCGTCATTACGAAAGGCAGAACGTTGATCGCAATGCCGCCTACCGTGAGAAGTGCATCGGGGGAACCCAGGTCCTTGATGGGGCCGAAGCTCTTTCCGAGGAGATACATGTTTCCGTGGAGCATTCTGTATGCAGCGAGGAAGAACGGTACCTGAAGGAGAAGCGATACAGAGCTTCTGAGGACGCCCAGAGGGCTGTAGTTGTTCTGACGGTAGAACGTCTGGAGGATCATGAAGCGCTCATCGCCCTTGAAATACTTCTTGATGTGCTTGATCGTGGGACCGAGACGCTCCTCGTCTTCCTTCGCCTCTTCCTGGATCTTGTCCGCACGCATGTAAAGCGGCAGCACGATGGTGCTGAAGACAACGCTCAAAAGAAGGATGTTGACTCCCGTAACGGGAATGTACTTATTGAGGATCGAAAAGATTATCTTGAAGACCAGTTCGATAGGTCCGATTACCAAAGCGTATAAATATTGAAAAAATCCCATACCTAATGCTTCTCCTGATGAATTAACCGTTTAATTCTATAATTCTTTGCAGGATAAAGCAAATAATAATATTAATAAAAAGATTAACGGATTTCTTCCTTCAATGCGGCAAGAAGCTGGTCGTTGTCCTCGGCATTTCTGACCGCGAGTCTGAGGTATTTTCCGCCCGTCTTGGCCACAAGATCCTTGATGAGGATCTGATGCTTGAAAAGAAGGGCTTTCAGAAGCTCCTTGGGCTCGCCCTTGAGGAGCTCGACCATTATGTAATTAGCCTGTGACGGGATCACGCGGATGCCTTCGATCCTTGAGAGCTCAGCCTGGAATCTGTTTCTTTCGGCCCTGATCTTGACCAGAGCCTTCTTGTAATCGTTCGCGTACTTCTCAAAGATCTGCATGTAAAACTCGCCAAAGGAGTTGATGTTCCAGATGGCAACGTCCTTCTTCATGCGTGCGATGGTGGCAACGTCGCCCGAAGCGAGTACTCCGAGCCTTAATCCCGGAACGCCGTAAGACTTCGAGATGCTCTTCATGACGTAGAGATGGGGGTTATTGTCGAGGAGCTCCCTGTCTATGAGAGTGCAGTCCTCTTCCTCGGCAAAATCAACGAAAGACTCGTCGATCACAAGCCTTATTCCCTTCTCTTTTGCCCAGTCTATTAGCTTTAAGAGATCCTTTTTGGGGATGTAGTTACCCGACGGGTTGTCAGGGTTGACGATGACAAGCTGGCTTACGCCCTTGTCGTCAAAGAAACTCATGACGTCGTCAGCGGTATAGGAGAAATCCTTGTTTGCGGGCACGAAGCTCACGGACTCGGATTCGCTGTATCTGTGGGGATATTCCTCGAAAGTGGGCCTTATGAAGCCCGTTACGCCGGTAAACTGCGCCATGAGGCTCTTGATGAGCTCGGCAGCACCGTTTCCCACGATGATGTTCTCCTTGTGAACGTCGAAATTCTTGGCTGCAAGGAGCGAATTTACGCGCATTCCGGACGGATATTCAGAGATCAGGATGTCAAAGTTTGCCTTGATCTCGTCGAGCATCTTCCTGGGTGGGAAATAAGGATTTACCAGATAGCAGAAATCCTTCATCTTGGGGTATCTCCAGTATCCGCCGTACCTTCCCTGGATGAGGGATGCCTTCTCGTCGGGATCCGTCGCAAACAAAGACTCTGCAATGTCCAGATCCTGGATGTCGTCGATCTCATACCAGCACTGTCCGTCAAGGCGTCTTGCCCTGATCCTCGGAACGTCAAGGATGGTGATGACCTTTAAGACCTCCTCGTAGTACTGGTTCTCGCCCAGGGCCTTCTCATAGGCCTCGAGGAACGGAACATAGTATTTCTCGGAGAAATCCTTGCTGAATTTGCTGATGTTTACGGTCTTGTAGTACTCGCCGATGTCTTCGAACCTGAATTCCTTCTTGGATACGAAAGACGTGATCCTGTCGTCCTCTGAGAGTTTTACGCAGGTTCCGTCCATCCAGCTCTCGAACTTGTCAACGAGAGCCAAAGTGTCCCTGGGATCGTTTATGAGGACGTCCAGTACGGCATCCTCAAAGATCAGGTCGGACTCGAAAAGAAGCGTATCATCCTTGCAGAGCCAGTCTTTGGCAAGAGCAAGGGAATAGATGTTGTTGGTCTTGTCGTAGATGGGGTTTTCAACGTACGTGATGGGCGTCCGGATGTCCAGCGTCGAGATGTAATCGATGAGCTTCTGACCCTCGTATCCGACTACGATGACGATCCTCGAGACGTTCTGTTTCTCGATCTGGTGAAGCATGCGGTCGATAAGCGATACGCCGTTAACAGTGACCATGCACTTGGTATTATTCTGTGTAAGTTCCTTAAGTCTTTTGCCCATTCCGGCCGCGAGTATCAGAGCCTGCATAAATCACACCTCATCATCTTTGTTTAGTACGTTCCCACGTACTTCCAGTTCTCTTTCTTCCAGATGCTGTCCTTCAAGCTGAACCAGTCTCCCGGCATGTAAGTCGTACCGGTATTGTTCGTAAGGTTCCAGTGGTTCGAACGGTAGATAAGGACGCCGTTCTTCTTGGGTTCCATGTTGACCGGCTTGCCCGTGTTGGGATTTACCGGGTTGTTTATGATGTCCTTCATCGCAAGCGAAGGCGTATCGGCGTTCGTCATGAACTCCTCGGACGTCTGCAAAGCGCCGCGGCTGCCAAAATCCTTGACCAAAAGGAGCGGGGCAAACGACTCGCCGTCCAGCTTCGCACCTATATCATACTGAATCATTTCGGGGAAGTTCTCAAGGTGGAATCCGTGATCCGCCACGATTATGATCCTGGTATTGTCGTAGACTCCCTGTTCCTTGAGGTATTCAAGCCACTTTCCGATGAGCTCGTAAGCGGCGACGTCAGACTGGTAATGCCTGTAGTCCATCGCGTCACGCACCCACATCATCTGGCCCTTTGCAAAGAACCTCGCCTTGGCGATCTGGCTCTTCTCGTACTTGCTGTTATCTACGGTATCAGCCAGCTCGTATTTGGGCTCCTGCAGGAACTCCGTATCGTGTGTGAGATCGCTCGAGAAATACACGTAGTGGTTACCGCTTCCGCCATCGATCTTGGTCATCTCATTAAGCGATTTCATCGTGTAGTAGTCCCAGATAAACTGCTGTGCGTGACCCGTCGACTTGTAGTTGCCCACTCGCTTCTGGTCCATGAGATGCGAAGGCTCGATGATCCTCGTATCGTTGTAGTTTCCGTCGTCGTAGAGGAATTCCTGAAGGGCGACCGGCGCCGACCTGTAGATCGAATAGCAGAACAGGTTGTGCCTGAAAGATTCCGTGTGCTCGGTCTTGTAGATCTCCTTCCTGTCTTCGGGCAGATAGGAGAACTTCGTGCTGTAAGCTTTTACGTTATCCATGCCGTCGAAAACATTAAGGTTCGGATACCACTGATATCCGGCGTACGTCGGGTTGATGAGCGTCGCGTCAAAGCCGTTGGCAGTAAAGATCTTCGGCATGAGCTTCAAAGCCTCGTCGTGCTTTTCCGAAAGCAGCTTGTCGCTTCTCTCGTTCATTGCGGCAGGGGCATACTCGTAACCTCCCATGAGAGCCGGTGAAGCGGAGTTCGTATGTGCTCCGAGCGATACGGTGTTGTGGTAGTAAACGAAGCCGTCATATACCGTGTTTAGTTCTTTCTTCTCATTGAAGATGTAAGGCAGCAAAGGTCCCACGGCTCTGTCGCACATGATGACCACGACGTTCTTTCCGTTCTTGGAGAGCGTCATCTCAGCCTTTGACGTATAAGAATTCGAGGATGCCTTATATCCTGCGTTAACCTTGCTTATATAAGTAAATCCGAGGATCGTGAAGCCCAGCGCTGCCGAAAAGCATATGATCGGTGCCGTGTACTTTGCGAATCTCGTAAGGAAGAAGCATGCAACGCACGCCGCCAGAGTGACTGCAAGGCTCAAAAGGATCGCCTTGACCGTGAAATCGTAAGCAGTCCTGTATTTGAGGAAGTTCGAGAGGTCGCCGAAATCGTTGCTGAAGAGCTTTGAGTTCAGTATGCATGAAGTGGCGAGCATGAACATGACGTATGACATGATCTTCCTTCCCTTTACGGATGCAAGGGCGAAGAATATGCCGGGCCATACGACGAACAGGCCGAATCCCTTTGATACCGCATCGAGGACGTCCCACATCGGGCTTGCCAGAGTATAGAGGTTTACGAACTCTTCAGGAGCCGATGAGATCGTGTGGATGGGCAGATAGAAACCTACGTATACCGCGCAGGTAATGCATGAGAAGATGAATATGATCTTGTATCTCGGATCGAGTTTTCTAAGGGTCTTTGCGGGTTTTGCCTGCTTCTTGGAGGCGGCAGCCTTCTTCTTGGATGCGATGATCTTGTTAACTATGTTCTTGCAGAGCGAGAAGATGTTGTTGCAGATCCAGTACAGTACGAGACCCGAAGGTGACTGGTACAAAAGAACGAGGAATACCGCGGCAAGACCGTACATCTGTATCTTCGTCTTGAGCGGGAATCCCTTTGCGTAGATGAAGCTTGCAACAACGTTGATGAGCGTCATTATGATCGGCAGGATGTTGATGGAAAATGACCCTGCCGTAAGAAGTGCGTCAGGAGCGGAAAGGTTTGCGATGGGTCCCAGGCTTACGTTTGCAAGGAATCTGTTGCCTGACAGCATGTTATAGGCAGCCATGAAGAACGGGACCTGGAGAAGGATCGATACCGAACTCTTGAGGACGTTCAAAGGGCTGTAGTTATTCTGTCTGTAGCATGTCTGGAGGAGCATGAACCTCTCATCACCGGTGAAGGTCTGCTTGATGTGCTTTACCATCGGAGCGATGAGGTTTTCCTTGTCCTTTGCCTCTTCCTGGACCTTGTCCGCACGGTTATAGAGAGGCAGTACGATGATGTTTACCACAAGGCTTAAGACGATGATCGAAAGAACGGTATTGCCGGATGTCCTCGCGATTATCGAGAAGATCATCTGGAGCAGGAGCTCGATCGGATATAAAGCCAGCAGATACAGAAAGTGTAAGAAACTCATGCTTTACTCTCCAATCCGGCAGGCTTTCTGACCGCAGGCTTTTTCTTTTCAACCTGCTTCTTCGCGGATTCTCCGGAAGCGTCTTCCTTTGCCTTGATCTCAGCAAGCTTTTCGATAAGGTAATCAGCGGTAAGGCTTGCGCTCTTGCCGATGTTGCACCATGTCTCGTCCCTTGCTTCCTGTATCTTGGAAGTCTCGCGGCTTTCCTTGATGCAGCTGTCGATAAGCGTCTTTACTTCGCTTAAGTTGTCACCGTTAAGCTCACGTCCGATCTTGCGGATCGTGCTGAGCATCCAGGTATCCCCTTCAATGCACCAGGCATCGTAAGGATCCTTCTTGAACTCTGCGTTCGTATAGATGACGGGCTTGTTGAATATGAAAGCGAAATCGTACATGATTCCCGAATAGTCGGAGATCATGATGTCGGATCTCGCAAGTACGTCGAAATTGTTGTTGTCCCTGTTCCAGTGAAGTCTCTCGCTCTCGGGATACTTTGCCATCAGGGTATCGATGGTCTCCTTGTCTGCAGTGAAAGACTGCGGGTGCGGACGGATTATGATGTCGTATCCGGTCGCGATAAGCTGGTCTATGAGAGATGAACCGTACTTGACCAGAAGGCTGCTCGCGCCCCACGAGGGAGAGAGCAGGACGGTCGTGACATCAGATTTCTTGACCTCATAGTTCTTGGCATGCTCGAGCATCGTATCGAGATAAGGGATGCCGATCATGCGGATCTCTTTTGCGGGAAGGTTCCTCTGCCTTTCAAGCTCTCTTACCTGCTTCTCCTGGAAATCACCTGAAAGCAGGAGGACATCGTAGTAATCGAGTCCGTAAAGCCTGTAAAGTGAGACATCTCCGCTTGCGTGGAGGATGTGAACGTAAGAATCGACCGTCTTGGAACGCTTCCACTGGAAAACGTCAAGGCTCGGTGTCGTGGAAAGGACTATGCCTGCGTTAAGCATGTTCATCTTGGCAAAAGCCTTGTTGCCTTCACCTATGAACTCGCATTTAATGTTTTCGAATTTTGCTTCAAGTGCAGGATCGTCAGGCGAAGCGGTCATGTAAACGGCCTTTTGTCCGCGCTTGTCGAGTTCCTCGCAGATGGGCCTGAAAGTAGACCAGTATCTCTTGTTGTCGGAGAACATGACGATCGGGATCTTTTTGGCATTTCTTTCATTCTGGTTCTTGATTCCGGCCATCGTCTTAGCCTTGATGATAAGTATGCGTACGACATAGACGACAGCGCTGATAGCACTGATCAGTATCGTGAAAAGCATGCTTCCCGTGCCGGGATCGATGTAAAGATTTACCATGTAGTGTCTCTCAAATGCCGTATTTTAAAGGCTCGCCTATTCTACACCCTCAAAATACGGGTTTCAACCCTATTTAATTTATAATTAAATAACAAAATGAGGCAGATCCGGAAAAACGCCTTTCGGGTTCGGATTCGTTCAGTAATTTGGTGCTTAACTACATAAAAAGACTTATTAATAACAAAATATTGCCTATTATGGCACTACTAAATTAGAATTCTTCGTGGTAAAGTTATTGTTTGATAACATAAGGGAGAACTTCTTTAAAATGAAAAAGCTTCTTTTAATCAAAATGGCAGCCCTGTCCGCAGCACTTACCGCAACTATGGGTATTGCTTCATGTGACTTCATGGGCGCACCGAAGGAACCGGCAACATCTGATTCTTCAGCAACACAGACGACTGCTGCCGTTTCAGAGACCACTAAGGACGCAAAGCCCGCTGAATCTGAAAGCGAGGCAACCGAACCTTCGGAGACCGAGGCAGTAAGACCTGATTATGTGGCAGTAAAGACCATCAAGGGTGCCGTAGTCGGAAAGAACGGTAAGTATTCAAGCAAAAACAATGACGAGAACGCTCTTCTCGTAAAAGGAGACAAGATCAAGGTTGAGCTTAATGCTCCCTCTATCTCCAAGTCAGGTGATTCCACCTCATTCCAGAACAGCAATTTCTTCGGTATCAACGCAGCCGTCATCGGCATGGGCAACGCAAGGCTCACCCTTAACGGCGGTTCAGTCTCAACAACAGGCAAGGGCGCTCACGGCGTCTTCTCATACGGCGCTTTAGGAAAGCAGAACGGTCTTTCCGGTGACGGTACTTTGGTTACTGTCAACGAGACAAAGATAAATACAACCGGTGAAGGTGCAGGCGGCATCATGATCGGTGACTACGGCAAGGTCAACATTACAAGAGCTACCGTAACCACGAACGGAAAGTCTTCTCCCGCCATCGGCACGGACAAAGGCGGCGGAACCGTATCCATCGGCTCCAAGAAGAAGGTATCCGGCGGTATCTTCACGACAAACGGCGAGGATTCTCCCGTTGTCCGTTCCATCGGAGAAGGCGGAAAGATCACTTCCTACTACGCTGACTACACATCCAACAAATCAGTCTGCATCGTTGTTGACGGAAAGAACACCGTCACCATGTATTATGCGCATCTCGTCGCAAACCACTCACAGCTCGTAAACGGACAGAAGATCCCTTGCGCGATCCTCCTTTACCAGTCTGATCCGAACGGTTCCGATCAGGAGACATCTAAGTTTGAGATGATCGGCGGAACCCTCAAGAACAAGATCGGTCACGTATTCCACATCACAAACACGACCGGCGTGATCAGCATCAGCAACGTCGTCATCACGAACGAAGACAAGGACAAGGTCCTCCTCTCCGTTTCACCTGACGGTCTGGGCGAAGGTGACAACGTCGGTATCTTCAATGTCGCAAATTCAAAGGTTGAAGGTAACATCCTCGTTGCAAAGCAGGGTAAGCTCACGATCAACCTCTCGAACGGTTCAACATTCACCGGCATGATCAGCGGCGCAGTCAAGGGTGCCAATGGCGAAGACATCTCTTCCGAACAGGGCATCGTTTACGTTAACCTCGCTGACGGCTGCACATGGAATCTTACCGGTGACACAACGATCACCACTTTCAGGGGCAACATCGAGAACGTTAAGACTAACGGCTTCAAGCTCACCATCGGCGAGCAGACTGCAGGCCCTACCGCTGCTCCTCAGCCGACGCAGCCCGTAGCTAAGAAACCTACAAAGAAGCCTAAGAAGCCGACCAAGAAGCCTACGAAGAAACCCACGAAGAAGCCTACCAAGAAGCCCACAAAGGTTCCCACAAAGAATCCTTGATCTTTAAGCTTTACTTAAAGTAACCACTGTATACTGACGATATGGCTCATGAGACTACACTATACAGCGTATTGAGGATTCCGGAGACGGCGTCTTCGGAAGATATCAAGCAGGCTTACCGTAAGCTTGCAAAGCTTTGGCATCCCGATCTTCATCCCGATGACATGTCTGCAGGCAAACGCATGCAGGAGATAACCGAAGCTTATACGGTTCTTTCGGATCCCGCCAAGAAATGGAAATACGATGAGACTCTCCAGCGTCAGAGAGCTGCTCTCGTGGCAAAGCAGCAGGAACAGGCGAGAAGGGCCGCACAGGCTGCGGCAGCCGCTGCCGCGGCAAAAGCAGCTCACGTTCCGCCCGTTAACAGGAAGCCTTACGTTGATCCTGACCGCCCGCCGAGGACTCCAAGAAACTATGAATCAAGCTACGAGGACTTCACCGTTACGGCTGCGCCTTCCGTAAATAATGCTCAGCAGAGTAATTCTCCCTTTGTCGTTAACAATGCGGGCAGCAGCAAACCTGCTCCCGGCAGGGCAAAGAACACAACGGTAACCCAGAGGACCGGCGCGGTAGAAAACCTCACCGATAATGAAAGAAGGATGGAAGATCTTTCGATCGCTTTATGCGTGCTCTTCCCCGTCCTCATTCCGATCGTCTATAAGCACATGAAGGAATCTTCAAAGATGTATCCGGGCAGTTTTCACTATCAGGATGCTCTTTTGTCCATGAGGATCGTTGCAGGTTTCTCGATCCCTCTGTGGCTTTTGCTCATCTTCCTGGTGATCAAGACGATAATGGGACCGCACGTATAATATTACGCGTTTAATACCTTTATAAGCTGATTGCAGAGTTCCTTATAATCGAATCTCTTCGCGCATTCGGATGCCTTATCGCAGTATCCCTTGTATTCTTCGCTGCTCAAATTGCAGAGCGATGTGACCGCATCCGCGATGGCTTCAGGCGTCTGCTCGTCAAGTTCAATGCCGCATCCGTCTTTTCTTATTACGCTGTGACCTACCGAATAGGTCATGAGAATGGGCCTTCCTGCGGCCAGATACTCAAAGAACTTGTTCTGGCTCTGGCCGTACTTATCAAGTTCCGTACTTGTATTATGAAGGATCGAACAGTATCCCTGGGAAAGGATCGAAGGCACGTTGTTCTTGGGAACCCTTCCCTTGAATACGATGTTATCCAGATCAGAAGCAGATTTCTTCAGGCTCTCAAGCTCGTCACCGTCACCATAGACAAGGATCCTGGCGGAAGTATTTCCCGATTCTTTCAGCTTTCTTGCGGCTTCGACCATGACAGCCAGGTTGTTGACCTTTCTAACTGATCCGGTATAGATGAAGTTCTTATATGCTGTGTTAGTGAGATCCTCATCGGAATAAGGATGCTCGGCAATGTTCTTTTGGTAAGGTCCCAGGTCTACGCCGTTGCTGATGTGTATGACCTTCGACTCGGGGATCTTATTGTCCCAGCCCTGGTCTTTGATGTAATCATATCCGCCTGCCCATGTCATGATGACATAATCGGACTTCTTGTAGATCCATTTCTCGCCTGCATAAAGAACTCTCATTACAAGGCTCTTTCTGGTCCACTTTGTGGAGTATGCGACGATGCTCTCGGGCCAGAGGTCTCTTACCTCGCTCACGCATTTAACGCCGAAACGCTTTGCAAGCTTTATTCCCGCGACAAGCGTCAGGGGATGGACCGAGGATGCGTAGATCACGTCAGGTGCGCCGTGTGTCTTGGCATACTGCTTCGCGGTCTTCAACATTCCGCGGTAGAAATCGAGCATGTTGAGGACGCGCTTCTTGCCGTTGTTGCTGTAATCCCTTGTTCTGATGAATACATAAGGAACGCCTGTAGAAGCTTCAGTCTGCTCGGCAAACAATTCGGAAGAATCGATGCAGTTCTTTCTTGTAAAGTGATCGAAATTACTGCAGAACACAGTCGGCTCATAGCCGCTTTCCTTCAGATATCTGGACAGGTAAAGATGCCTGCCGCCACCGGTGACGAACATGTTTCCTGCATAGTGATTTAATATCCAGACGCGCTTGTTCATATATATCAGCCGATCTTCTTAGCGGGAACTCCGATATAAGTACCGGGTTCATCTATGTCTTTTACAACGACGCAGCCTGCACCGATCATGCAGTCGCCGCAGATGTTCGTATTGTTGCTTACCGTTGCTCCCGCGCCTATCCAGACGTTATTTCCGGTGTTGACCGTTCCGCAGAGATGAGCGCCCACGGCAACATGGCAGTAATCTCCGAGAACGCAGTCGTGGTCAACGGAAGAACTTGTGTTGATGATGCAGCCTCTGCCTATCTTTGCAGCAGGATTGATGACGGTTCCCGCCATGATGACAGTGCCTTCGCCTATTTCAACATCCGAAGCGATGACTGCGTGGGGATGGATGAGGGTCACAAGCCTGCGTCCTTCAGACAGACGCTTTCTGGCTTCCGCGTTTCCTATGGCAACAAAGCAGTCGCCTTCAACGGGAGTGTTCGTGCCGCCGATTACCTTATAGCCGCAGCACTCGGTGACGCCTTCCCTGTCATCCAGGAATACGATGTCCGTATAGCCGTTCAGTTTGGCAATGTCAGCCACTACCTTTCCGTGTCCCGATGCTCCGATTATGGTGATCCTGTTCATTTCTCCGGCGTCCCCATGAATTCAGTCATTGTGGCGGCTTCGGCATTGTTGATGCCTTCCTTCTTCAGAACGGTCTTGACCGTACCGAAGATTATCTTCCAGTCACCCAAGAACGTTATGTGATCTACGTATTTGACGTCCCAGTCGAACTTCTCTTCCCAGCTGATCGCGTTTCTTCCGTGAACCTGGGCAAGACCCGTAAATCCAGGCCTAACCTCATGGCGGCGGGCCTGATGCTCGTTATAGCGCTCAAGGTACTGAACAAGGAGCGGGCGAGGTCCCACGACGGACATGTCGCCTTTGAGCATGTTGAAGAGTTCCGGAAGCTCGTCGAGAGAAGAAGCTCTGAGCTTCTTTCCGAACGGCGTGAGTCTTGCCGCATCCTGAGCGGGATCGATGACGCCTTCCTTGGGAGGGAGCATCGTCCTGAACTTATAAAGCTTGAATATCTTGCCGTCTTTGCCCGGTCTTTCCTGAGTGAACAATACAGGTGAACCGAGCTTGATCCTGACCAGTATGGCCACAACAAGAAGCACAGGAGAAAGGACTATTATGGCCAGAAGCGCACAAATGAAATCCTGCGGACGCTTTATAAACTTCTCGTATGGTCCATAAGGTTTATGTTTCATATTACTTGAAGCATCTGTGGATGATATCTATGATCTTATCCTGCTCCGCGGGAGTCATCTTGTTGTCAGAAGGCAGGCACAAACCTCTTCTGAAGATATCGGCACCTACATCAATGCCCGTTCCTTCGATATATGCGTTGCTTCTGCCCCTGCCGTTACCCTCGGCAGTGATGAAGCCGTGTGTTCTGTAGATGGGCTGCATGTGCATCGGCTTCCAGATTGGTCTTCCCTCTGCACCGAATGCGGAGATGGCTGCAAGGATCTCGCCGGGGCTGGACTTGCCGGGCTCAGTGTGCCAGAGCTGGTCCTTCTCGCCTCTGACGAAGGGCGCCATTGCATCCTCGTTTATGAGCATGCAGCTGAGCCAGTAATTCGGGATGGACTTATCATCGTCGAACGGATTCATGGATACGGGGAGATCTGCAAGACCTGCCTTGTATCTCTCATAGATGGCCTTCTTCTGGGCAATGTGATCTGCAAGATAAGGAACCTGTCCTCTTATGATGCCTGCGACGATATTGCTCATTCTGTAGTTGTATCCGATCTCCTCGTGCTGATACCACGGAGCATCCTCACGGGACTGTGTGGACCACTTTCTTACCTTGTTTGCATCCTCGGTGCTGTTTGTCAGGAACATGCCGCCTGCAGAACCGGTGATGATCTTATTGCCGTTAAATGAGATGCAGTTGTAGTCACCGAGAGAACCAGTCTCGCACCACTTGCCGTCCATCTTGTATTTTGCGCCGAGTGACTCTGCAGCATCCTCAACGATGATGGCACCGTGAGCATCTGCGATCTTTTTGATCTCTTCCATCTTTCCGGGTGTGCCGTAAAGGTGGGCAAGAACGATGAGCTTAACGTCAGGATATATCTCAAAAGCCTTCTCAAGAGCTTTGGGATCCATGTTCCATGTGTCGCGTTCCGTATCGATGAATACAGCCTCGCCGTCTTCATAAGCGACAGGGTTGATCGTTGCGTCAAATGTCATGTCTGAGCAGAATACCTTGTGGCCTGCAAGTGTTCCCTCATTGGGACGTGCCTGGCCGTAGAGCTTCTCGCCTGCGAGCTTTGTAGCAAGGTGAAGAGATGCTGTTCCTGCGGAAAGACCTACTGCGTGCTTGACTCCGATATACTCTGCGAGTTCTTTCTCAACCTCGTTGAGGTTGGCACCCATCGTGCTTACCCAGTTGGTCTTGATCGCCTCATCGACCCACTTCTGTTCATCACCGTGCATCGTAGGGCTGGAGAGCCATACTTTGTTCTCAAACGGTTCGATGCCACTGAATCTGGGATCATTCTTGATATCCATGTCTATTCTCCTCAAGCTTGTTTGCTTTCTTCATTTTTGTGTGCAGCTTCCTCGGCTTCCTTTTCCTTCATCTCAGCGCGCTGCTGCTGGTAAGCCGCGCCCTTCTCTTCGGTACCGTGTCTGCCTGCGGGATGATATGTCGGAACCACCTTTGCGATAAGGTCTCTGATATCTTCGCGGTCTTCGTAAGCTGCTTCCATGAGGCCTCTTAACTGACCTAAGAATTCATCTTCGTCAAACGCGATGGGACGGCCGACATTGATAAGTTCGTTGGATGTCTTCTGGAGTCCTTCCTCGTCCATGAGACGCTCCTCGTAGAGCTTTTCGCCGGGACGGAGTCCGGTGTATGTGATCTTGATGTCCACGTCAGGACGGAGGCCTGCGAGACGGATCATGTCCTTGGCGAGATCAGCGATCTTAACAGGTGTGCCCATGTCGAGAACGAAGATCTTTCCGCCTCCGCCGAATGTGGCAGCCGTAAGGACCAATGACGCTGCTTCAGGAATCGTCATGAAGTAGCGGATGATGTCAGGGTGTGTAACGGTAACGGGGCCGCCTGCTGCGATCTGCTCGGTGAATCTCGGGATGACGGAGCCGTTGCTTCCGAGAACGTTACCGAATCTTACGGCAACAAACTCTGTCCTCGGATGATCAGGGATCTTAAGAGCATCGTCAGAAGTTCTGAGGCCGCCAGTGTGGGCGTTGAGGTCAGGGAGCTCTGAAGCCTTGCCCTCTTCGATCTTTCTGGCAAATGTCTGGACGATCATCTCACAGATACGCTTGCTCGCGCCCATTACGTTAACGGGGTTGACTGCCTTATCAGTGGAGATCATGACGAACTTCTCGCAGTTATAAGCCATGGCGGCAAATGCCGTATAGTATGTACCGATAGCGTTGTTCTTGATCGCTTCGCAGGGGCTGTCTTCCATGAGAGGAACGTGTTTGTGTGCAGCCGCATGGAATACGATGTCCGGACGGTAATCGTTGAAGACTTCCTTGATCTTTCTGCTGTCACGGACGGAACCGATGAGAACAAGGAGATCGAGATCCGGATACTTATCCTGGAGTTCGAGCTTGATCGCATGAGCATTGTTCTCATAGATATCGAATATGATGAGTCTCTTAAGTGTAGGGATGGAAGCAACCTGCCTGCAGATCTCGCTTCCGATGCTTCCGCCGCCTCCCGTTACGAGAACGGTCTTGCCGTCGAGGAAGTTAAGGATCTCCTTGGTCTGGAGATGTACGGGCTCACGGCCCAGAAGGTCTTCAACGTTGATCTTGCGCATCTGGCTGACGGATACTTCACCGAGAACGAGCTGGTAGAGACCAGGAAGGTTCTTGATCTCGCAGTCAGTCTGACGACAGATGTCGATGATCTCCTTGCGCTCGAGAGCGGAACTGCTCGGGAGAGCGATGTAGATCTTGTCGATCTTGTATTTCTTTGCGTTGTCTACGATGGATTCACGTCCGCCTACAACGCGGATGCCTTCTACGTCTCTTCCCCACTTATTGCGGTTATCATCTACGATGCAGACGACTCTCTCGTGAACTTCCTTTGAGCTCTTGATGTCTCTCAAAATGGTCTGGCCGGCATTGCCTGCGCCTACGAGCATGATCCTCGTAACGTTCGACGAGTTTCTCTCAGCACGTACAAGAAGCACGAACCTGTAAGAGAATCTGACGGCAAGGAGCAGGAAGAACTGGATCACGGCTCCGAACACATAGTAGGAGATCGGCATTCTCTGGAAGATGATGGTGATCAGGATTATGTGAAGTACTGACGTAATCACGGATGCTATGGTGATTCTGGAAAGCTCTGTGTAGCTCGCAAAACGCCAGATGCTCTGATAGAGTCTCAGGCACCAGAATACGACCAGGCAGATAATTGCATAGAAGGGAGCAAACTTTACCCACGGATCGAGGTATGTGGAAGGAATCTGCGAGAAACGCAGGTCAAAACGCAGAATAAGTGCTGCAAAATAAGAGACTGAAACGGCAATGATATCGTAAATGATCAAATAGACCATTATCTTCTGCCAGTGTTCAACCCTGATCTTTTTGGTATTCTTTCCTTGCTGCTCGGTACTCATAATCCCGCTAATAATAATATATTAAAAGAATTACTGCAACACCGCAGGACCTTTAGTCGTAGTAATGGACCCTGCACTTGGGGTTGGTCTTCTGGTCCAGATAATCGAGCATCAGTCTTGAGAACTGGTTCTCGTCCGTGGTCTTGGGCTGCCAAAGGACTCTCTTAATGCGGTCCTTGAACTTATTCTTCTTCGAACCGCCACCGTAGTTCGTCTCGATGTTTCTCTTCAGCGCGTCGTATGAACCGCCGTCAAAGATGTAATAAACTTCGGTAACCTTGTTTTTTACGAACTCGATCTCAACGGATCTGATCCTGACGCCGAATATCAGGATGTTGTTGTTGTCACTGTTGATAAGGGTCATGGTTCCCGTGCCCTTCTTGTTGATCTTCTCAGAAGGGTTGTATTTGCCGATCTCGTTCTTAACGTCGGTATACTTCATGCCTTTGCGGGTCGCTCTGCCGACGGCCTTTATCATCTCCAGAGCCTGGTATTCCGAAGGAGTGCAGCTGTATCTGATCTCGGTGGCAAATCCTCTTCCGCTGCCGCTCATTCTGCCGTATGTGACGGTGACGGTCGCCTTGCCGTCAAAAGTGTTCCACTGTGAGCTGTAATCGCGGTTTACCTGGGGAGAACCGTATTCCGTGGCAAGTTTCTCACGGATTTCATAAAGGAAGTCACCCGGGATGACGAATGAATAAGAGGTCAGATCTGCTCTCGGATCAAAGTACAGAAGGATCTTTGAAGCCTTTGTGGGAGCGAATTTTCCGAGCCTGTCGTCTGAAGTGACATCGTAGCTCTTCTCGGACATGTAGGTCTCAGTGCCGTCCAGAGATGTCTCCAGCTTGTTTACGGTAAGCTTTCTGTTCTTTATGTCATCAATGGTCATGCCGAGAGTGATTACCGGTGATTTGTCATTCTTCTCGGAAGCCTTGGGCTCCTTGACATTAATGAACTGAAGAAGGGTATAATCCCTGCCTCCTACGCCAAGTCTCATTGTCAGATACATGAGGACATTGTCGTCATAGTCCCAGTAGATCGAATTGTCACTCCTGTACTTCGGTCTGCCGTATTCGTCTGTCAGCGCCTCGCTGATCTCAGCAAAGTCTGACTTATCAAAAAGATAAGTAAAAGCATAAAGTCCCTCGCTCGTGTCTGTACCCAAAATAACGTGGGTATAATCAAAACCGCCTATCTGTCCCTTTAGTTCGTATGTAATGTTTACGGTGTCTTTCTCGTCTGCCAAAGTCGATGGTTCCTCGGAAAGGAAAACATAGTACTTTGTCTTAATGTCGGCTACCGACATTCCCCATTTAAGCTGCATGGAATCAGCCGGAACCTCAGTTTTGGGAAGTGAGTTCCTAAATGTGACAGTCTTCTTTGTTTCAGTGGTCTGGCTCGGATTTGATTCTGTGGCTGATGTCTCAGAAGTCATCTCCGTTTCAGTCTGACGTGCCACTACTTTAGAATAATTGGCACCGGCTACGACTGCGGCAACCGCAATGCCAAAAATAAGCACGACCGAAACGACAAGCAGAGCGATACGCCCCACCTGTCCGGTTGCTTCGGATAAATGACTGTCGTCTGATTTTGAACTAAAGCGTTTTTCCATGGATTCAGTATACTTTATCGATTATGTCAATTCAGAATCCTTAATGTGACAAATAAAGCAAACCAAAAGCTCTTAAGGATGTGCAACCAGCTCGGTTCCGCTGTCCCTTTCCATGAGATCCGTAATGACGACATCAGGATCCGCACCCTGATTAACGACTCTGTCGACGGCTCTGATTATCGGCATGTCGACATCATATTTCTCTGACATTGCAATGGCTGCAGGGATCGCGTTGATTCCCTCGACTACCATTCCTACGAGCTTAACTGCTTCTTCGGTAGGAAGACCTTCGCCGAGAAGCTGTCCGCATCTGTTGTTTCTGCTGTGACGGCTCATTGCCGTAACGATGAGATCGCCCATTCCGGCAAGTCCTGAGAATGTCTCGGGAAGGCATCCAAGCTTTGATCCGATCCTTGCGATCTCTGCAAGACCTCTCGTCATGATGGCTGCCTTAATGTTGTCACCGTAACCCAATCCGGTCGCGATGCCCGTTGCAAGGGCGATTATGTTCTTCAAAGCTCCGCAGATCTCAACGCCTTTGACGTCGGTGTTGGTATAGACGCGGAGGATATTGTTCGTAAATGCTTCCTGTACAAACTCGGCGACTTTGATGTCTTCATGAGCCGCAACGATCGTGGTGGGAAGGTCTCTTGCAACTTCCTCAGCATGCGTGGGGCCTGACAGGGCAACGACCTTAGACTGAGGTATCTCTGACAGGATGACTTCACTCAATGTAAGGAATGTCTCAGCTTCAATGCCCTTTGCTACATCAACTATGATCTGGCCGTCCTTGATGTAAGGTGCTGCCGTCTTGGCGGTTGAACGTACAAATACCGAGGGAACGGCAGATAAGATTATGTCCTTATCCGCGCATGCTTCACTTATGTCTTTGGTAAATACGATGCCAGAAGGAATGATCATTCCCGGAAGGTTTCTCTGCCTTCTCGTCCTGGAAAGCTCATCAACTTCCTCAGGCAATGCCGACCAGACAGTTACCTCGTGTCCTGCATTAAATTGATTCCTTGCAAGTGCAAGGCCCCATGTTCCCGCTCCTAAAATACCGATTTTCATTATGCTTCCCCTTTGTCACCGGATCCTATCAAAAGACCGGCAAGTTTAAAATCTATATCCGTGTCGATATCAACGCTTCTGTCCTGACTCATGACATACGCATAGCTGCCTTTCTTGTAAAGGAACCTGTCTTCGCCGAACTTCCTGATATCAACAATGTAAATAGCTCCGTTAAGTCTGTAGAACTTACCTCCTGCCTGACGCTGCTTCATGCTCTCCTGATCGATGAAATCAGTGAATTCATGATCCTCAGGAAGATGGCCGCACCAAAGCGGAGAATGCTCGGCTTCACATACGGAAACGACCGCAAATGAAGCCTTGTCATTATACAGCTTATATGCCTCTTTGATGTCATCGGCAGTCCTCAAAGGAGACGTGGGCTGAAGAAGGCAGAATGAATCGAATTCCCTGCCAAGCTTCTTGTAGCCGTTAAGGACCTCGTCCACCATGTCCCAGGAACTTGCCGTATCAGACGCAGTCAGTTCACTGCGGAGGAACGGAACAGATGCTCCGTATTCCTTGGCGATCTCTGCATATTTCTCTGAATCAGTGGATACCATGACCTCGTCAAAGCATCCGGAATCAAGCGCAGCCTGGATGGTATAAGCCATGAGAGGCTTGCCGCCCAAGTCCTTGATATTCTTGTCTTTTATGCCTTTTGACCCGCTTCTTGCAGGTATTATCGCAATGTTGCTCATACTGGTTACAGATCAAAGAATTTCTTCTTCAGATCTATCCTCCCGTTTATTACCACGTCGATGGCCTTTTCAGCTATCTGTTTTGCCGCATGTCCGTCACCGTAAGGACTTACCACGTTCTTGCAGATGTCCTTGAAATCATCGGACATGGCGGTCTTGATCGCATAAACGATGTCTTTTGTCGTCGTTCCGCAGTTAATGGTGCTCTCGGACTGTAGTCTTCCTCTCTGTCTGTCACCGATATTTACGGTGGGAACACGGAACGCCGGCGTCTCAATGATACCACTTGAAGAATTGCCCAGAACGAATTCCGCATATCTCATCAGGGACAGATATCTTCTGGTTCCAAGTGAAGCAAAGACGTGAAGGTTCTTTATCTCATCATTTGCCTTGTCGAGCAGTTCGTTGATCCTTGCTCCGCCCTGATCCGCATTGGATTTGGTAATGATGAACTCAATATCGGGATACTCGGTGATCGCACCGAGGAACTCCGCGATCTGTCCGTCAACGCTTCCGCCTTCCATTGTTACGGGATGATACGTGCAGACAGCATATCTGCAATCGGATAAACCGATGCTGTCCAAAGCCTCAGCTTTGCTCATGTTGGCAACGGTAATGATGTTATCGATGCTCGTGGAACCGAAGTTAAATACTCTCTCGGGATCCTCACCAAGCTGAATTACGCGCTTCCAGCTCTCCTCGTTCGTTACGAAATGGAGATAGCTGATCTTGGTGATGGAGTGCCTTACCCATTCATCCAATGCGCCTTCAGTGGTATCTCCGCCGCAGAGATGGAATACCGGTGTTCTGGTATTGCCTGCCGCGATCGCAATAGCGAGGGTCTCATATCTGTCGCCAAGGAGCATTACCGCATCGTACTTCTCTTTTGAGAAGAGTCCGGTGAACTTTACAAGAGCCTCAGCCTGGTTGTTAGAGATATCCTGTTCGCTTGCAGAATCGACCGGAATGGCTATCTCATGATCAATGCGGCACTCGATCTCATTGATCGTCTTGCCGTATTTCTCGCTTAAATGCGTACCCGTAACGATGAGCTCAACACGAAGGTCATTGCTTTCATGCTTTCTAAGTTCCTCGATCACGGGACAGAGAAGTCCGTATTCGGCTCTTGTTGTAGTTACTACAGCGATCTTCTTCATAGTTCGATCAACTCATCCTCTTCAAAATCTCTGACTGCGGCAGTCCCGATGACTTCATTCCATTTCATCGGATTGATGCCTGAACCGGGACGCTTTGTCGTGATGTTCTCTTCAGTCAATATGTCGCCTTTCTTGATCGCAGTCTTTGCCACGATGCTCTTTCTTGCAACAAGCCTGTTCTTAAGCTCAACGTCAGAAGGCTTCTTCTCAGCCGTTCCCAATGCATCCTCGATCTTGCGGATGCCGTCTACCATTGCCTTAAGCTCATCAGGCTCCAGACTTGCCTTATGGTCAGGACCGGGAAGATTGCGGTCTAAAGTGAAGTGCTTCTCAATGACTTCAGCACCAAGGGCAACTGCCGCGAGATCTACTTCGATTCCCTGTGTATGGTCTGAATAACCTACGGGATAACCAAATGCATCTTTAAGGGTTTTCATGACATTGAGGTTTACGTCCTTGATGGGAGCGGGATATTCCGTTGTGCAGTGAAGGATCGTGATGTCGTCGGTCCCGTTCCCGGTAAGGACATCAATGGCGGCCTTTATCTCATCCATCTCTGCCATGCCTGTGGACAAAATGACCTTCTTCTTTGTCTTTGCAATCTCAACGAGGTAAGGATAGTTGGTTATCTCACCTGACGGTACTTTCCAGATGTCCTGCATGTCATTAAGGAATCTGATGCTCTCGATGTCAAAAGGAGTGGATAAGAACTTGATGCCGACTTCCTTGCAGTAAGCCGCGAGTTCGGTAAATGAGTCAAAATCAAGAAGGAGCTTGCTGAGCATTTCCTTCTGGCTTTCTTCAACGCCTGTGTTCTTCTTCTGGTAATCAGCCATGTTTGCCGATTTGGAGACCAGGGAATCCAGCTTTGCAGTCTGGAACTTAACAATGTCAGCGCCGCATGCTTTTGCTGCATCGACCAGCTTCTTGGCCATCTCAAGGCTTCCGTTATGATTAACGCCTGCTTCGGCAATTATCAGTGTCTTACCCATTTATGTTCTCCATATCAAATAATCCTTGCAGGAACTCCGACTGCGGTACTGTCGCTAACCAGGTCCCTAATTATCACGGCACCTGCGCCTACAACGCAGTTATCGCCCACGTTTACGCACTGGATGACTGTGCTCTTGGCACCTATCATCGAATTCCTTCCGACCTTTACTTTACCGCAGAGCGTAGCGCCGACGGATACGTGCGTGAAGCTTTCAACGATGCAGTCGTGCTCGATTATCGCGCCTGTGTTAATGATGCAGTGCTCACCGATCCTGGCACAGGAATTGATAACGGCATTCTTTCCGATAAAAGTTCCTCCGCCAATGGTGGCTGAATCAGATACGACTGCGGAAGGATCCTGTATTACCGGGAATATGAATCCGAGTGATGAAACGTGATCAGCTATACGTTCACGGATTGGATTTACCTTTACGCTTCCGACCGTGACAAACGCGTAATCAAAGCCCTGTCTTTTGAGCTGTTCCAGGCAGTCGTCATTTCCCATTACCGTGCAGCCCATTATCTTCGTTCCGGGTTCCAGGCTCGAATCAGTAATGACTATTTCGTCAAAACAGTCCATGCGTTTAGCGCAGTCCAGTACCGATCTGCAATGTCCGCCGCCGCCGATCAAAACCAACTTGCTCAAGTAACAGTCCTCCGGATCATTCTCCGTAAAGCTTCTTACGCATCTTCTCTAATTCGGGCAGCTGTCCCATATCCATCCAGTCATTCTCGCTGACAGGGAATACGGCAACCTTCTTGCCCTTCTGTCTCTCACGCTCGATGATGTCTGGGAAACCGATGGCTTCACCGTCAGCAACGTCATCGATGACTTCCGGCTCAACGATATAGATTCCGGTATTCGTAAGGAACGTCATGACAGGTTTTTCCTTCATTGCCTCGATCGCGCCGTTAACGCCCATCTCAACTACTCCGTAAGGGATGTTGACGGTCTTGTATGCGCAGATCATGGTGATGACGTTTCCATGCTCTTTATGGAATTTAAGCATGCTCTCGTAGTTTGCGGTAAGGAGAGCATCACAGTTGGCAAAAAAGAACGTCGAATCGAACTTGCCCCTCAAAAGGCTTAATCCGCCGCCCGTTCCAAGGGGCTTTTCCTCGTCGTACCATGTGATGTCATACTTGCGCTCGTTATCCGCAAAGTATGCCTTCATAAGGTCTCGCTTGTAGTTGACGATAATGTGGAAATCGTTGCAGGCATAGCTCTGATATTCCTGCATTATCAATTCGATTATGGGAAGATCTCCTACCGGAATAAGGGGCTTGGGGAGTACCCTTGTGAAAGGCTCAAGTCTCGTACCCTTTCCGCCTGCGTTAATGACAACGGGAACGTTAAGGGGATTGCGGAGCTTGCGGTTGGTCTCACCTGATTCGCCTGTATAAAGGTCGATCACAACGCCTTCCTCGTTAACAACGGGAATGACGATGAAATTCTTCTTGTGATAGAGGTGCTTTGCCTCTTCGTTGGACTTTGCGTATCTGGGAGTCTTGTTGGCGGCGCTGAATGCGTCATCTTCCATCTTTCCGCCGGAAAGAAGGTATCTTCTGATGTCTCCGTCGGTAATGCATCCGAGAAGAACGCCGTTGGGATTTACTATGAACAGGATACCCGTGGTGTTCTTGTCGATCTTACGCATCGCCTCGGCGACCGTAAGACCCTTCTCACAAATGAATTTCTGCAATTCCTGATTATCCATTGTCAGACTCCTCATCCGGATGGTTACATTTTACTGTCAAGCGACTTGCCCGTCTCGATGTGCTCGAAGTTGGGAAGGTAAGCTTTCATTATGGACACGACCTCTTCCTTGGTCGTTTCTTCCTTTGCAAAAGCGGCATTAAGCTCGGTAAAGAGCTTTTCTACCCTTGCCTTGTCAGGGATCTCTTTGCCTGTGATTACGCCAAGAGAAGAAAATCTTTCATAATCTGCCGTCTCCGTCTCGGTAACGAACTCCTCAAAAGGCTTCTCGCCGGATGTATCAGATACGGCATAGTGAACGGGATAAAGGTTGCTTCCGTTCTTAAGGTCCTCAGCCTTAGCAATAGCTTCTTCATCAGAAGCGCACTCCAGGACTTCATAACCGTGAACCTTAAGAAGCTCTGTACCGATGGCATCAAAGGTCATCATCTGGGCTTCTTCAAGCTTGGGGAAGAAGATCGCTCTGTTCTCACCCAGGATGCAGGATAAAAGGCAGATCTGGCCTGATTCCTCAGGGCTTACGAAGTAACGGCGCACGTCACTCGGAGCAGACAGAGGCTGGAGCTTCTGTATCCTTGCAAGGAAACCTGCAGGGAGAGAACCGTTGGAGAAAGCAACGTTTGCAAATCTCGCGGTCTTTACCGGGAACTTGTCGGAATAGCTGAAGATGACGTCTTCCATGATTCTCTTGCTCGCGCCCATGATGTTAACGGGGTTTGCAGCTTTATCCGTGGAGACGCAGAAATACTCTTCAGGCGGATACTGGGAGAGCAGATCAAGAAGGAGCTTTGCGTGAAGAACGTTATTCTGGAGCAAAGCCTCAACGCTGTAGATATCCTTCTCGCTTCTTACATGCTTATGGGCAGAGAAGTTGCCGACGATATCAAATCCGCCTCTCTTGATGAACATCTTCTCAAAAACGGGAGAAGCAAAGTCCATCGGATATGTAACGTAATCACCAGGGACAAACATTCCCTTGGTAGATCTTAAGTCTCTTGTGAGCTCGGCCAATGCATTCTCGTTAGTATCAACGACTACGAGAGTAGCAGGCTTGAACGGGAGCAAAGCCTTGATGAACGATGAGCCGATCGATCCTGCGCCTCCGATTACGAGGACCTTTTTGCCCTCGATCTTTGCTGTCAAAGCCGCGCTGTTCTTCTCGATATCCGGACGGAACATGGATGAAGGGCGCTTGGTAACGTACTGGTTTATGAATCCTTCTAAGTTAAACATTCGGGTTTCCTAACAAAACCTTTCTTTTTATTACTTTTAAGCAATTATACACTATAACGCGTTACGGCATGAAAAAACACCCCGGATTTATCTCCGAGGTGCCACAATCAGTCATTTTAAGCTTGTATCAGTACTTGATCCTGCCTTCTGCAACGGCCTTCAAATGTTCGCCGTAAGGTGAACTGCCATAGGCCTGGGCGCTTTCTTTCAGCTTGTCCTTATCGATAAAGCCGTTGATATAGGCGATTTCTTCGGGGGCAGAGATGGTAATCCCCTGTCTGCTCTGAATCGTTTCTACGAAATTCGCTGCCTTGAGGAGACTGTTTACAGTTCCCGCATCAAGCCAAGCAAAGCCACGTCCAAGGAGTTTGACGTCAAGCAAGCCGTCTTTCAGATACATCTCATTAAGGGCAGTAATCTCCAATTCGCCACGTGCTGAAGGAGTCAACTGTTTGGCTTTTGAGCTAACACCGGCAGGATAGAAATAGATTCCAGTAACAGCGTAATTGCTCTTGGGTTCCTTGGGTTTCTCCTCAATGCTCAGAACCTTGCCGTTCTCATCGAACTCAACAACACCAAAACGCCCAGGATTGGGAACGTAATAACCGAATATTGTCGCTCTTCCGTTTTCTTCAGCGTCTTTAACAGCCGCCTTAAGAACAGTCCTGAAACCATTGCCGTAGAAGATATTGTCACCGAGGATCATGGCGCCTGCTTCTCCTCCGAGGAATTCTTCGCCTAGGATAAAAGCCTGAGCAAGTCCGTCCGGACTGGGCTGTACCTTGTAGGATAAGCTGATACCAAACTGGGATCCGTCGCCCAAAAGAGCCTCAAAACGAGCTGTATCTTCGGGCGTAGAAATGATGAGGATATCCTTGATTCCTGCCAGCATAAGCGTTGACAGCGGATAGTAGATCATCGGCTTGTCATATATGGGAAGGAGCTGCTTGGATGTTACTGTTGTCAGCGGATAAAGCCTTGTTCCGCTTCCGCCTGCAAGTATTATTCCTTTCATCTTGTTCCTCCCTGCAAATATTTAACTGCCCAATCAAAGCTCTGCTCTTTAAATCCGGGATGCTTTCCGTCCTTCTCAGAAGTTATATACGCAACATCGAGTTTAGGCCAGTCTATTGCCAAATCCTTGTCATTCCAGAGAATTCCGCCTTCAGAATCGTGATCGTAAACATCAGTGCACTTATATGTGAAGGTAGCTGAGTCGCTAAGTACAAGAAATCCGTGTGCAAAACCTGCGGGGATGAAGAACATCTGCTTTTTGACCGAATCCAATTCAACGCTAACCCATTCACCAAAGGTGGCTGATCCAGGTCTCACATCGACAGCAACGTCAAATACTCTTCCGCTTGTAACTCTGACTAGTTTGGCCTGGGTATGTTCCTTCTGGAAATGAAGACCGCGGAGAACACCCTTTGAGCTGCAGGATTCATTATCCTGAACAAATGCTGTGGGAATTCCATAGGCAGCAAAATCAGGCGCTTTGAACGTTTCGGCAAAGTATCCTCTGTCGTCTCCAAAAATCTTCGGGGTGATAACAAATACACCCGAAATCTTCTGTTCTTCAAATGCAAAAGCCATTATAGTTCTGCCTCCGCAATATATCTTTTCACTGCATCTTTCCAGTCAGGCAATGGCTGAAATCCGTATTCCGTTAGCTTTGACCTGTTAAGACGGCTGTTATAAGGACGAGCGGCTTTGGAAAGCCCATATTCCACAGTAGATACACGTACGACCTTCACATCCATGCCGGCAATACGGTAAGCCTCTTCAGCCAGATCAGCCCAGGAGATGTAGCCTCCCTCGTTAGTTGCATGATAATAACCATACTTGTCAGTTTCTATCATGTCTACTGCCAAACGAGAGAAATCTGCTGTATAGGTGGGTGTTCCGATCTGGTCATCAACAACACGGACAGTATCGTGCGTCTTGCCTGCATTGATCATGGTCTTGATGAAATTCTTGCCGTTAAGGCCGAATACCCATGCGATACGGACAATGAAAAATTTATCAAGAATGGAGCTAACTGCCAGTTCTCCGTCCAGTTTACTCTGTCCGTATACATTCAGCGGAGCATAGCATTTGTCATCGGGTTCCCAGGGTCTTTCTCCCTTGCCGTCAAATACATAGTCAGTAGAGATATACATCATCTTTGCATCAACAGCTTTTGCCGCTTCTGCAATATACTGTGTTCCGAGGTGGTTTATGGCATCTACTTTGGCTTTGTTTTCTTCATCTTCGGCAGCATCAACGGCTGTCCATGCTGCGCAATGGATCACTGCATCAGGTCTGATCTCTTCTATTGTTGATAAGACTGCTTCTTTATCAGTAATGTCCAACTGAACATAAGGTGCCTCAGTAACACTGCTTCCGTCAGCTACACCTGAGTAGATGGGCTGGATATCGGAACCGATTACTTCAATTCCTCTGGATATGGCGTTATTTACTACATCATGGCCTAACTGACCGCAAACACCTGTTACAAATAGTCTCATTTCTTCAAAAATCCATGTATGCCTATGTGCAAATGAAAAACATATGTCTCACATACGCAAACTACATAATAAACTGCAATTATTCAACCCCAAAAATCTTGTTAAGTGAAAAACCCTCTCGTTCTTTACACATAATATGAAGTTTACATGGCTTTTTCATCTTTTTGGGACTTATTAAATAGGAACTAATCATGATATCTAACAGTTCTTGCTGAGTAAGATCATTGTCAAACCGCGTAATATGTGAACCAAGAATCGGCAAGTAAACATCATTAGTTCCATGCCAAAGGTCTATTTGACTCCATAACTTATCTAAACAATCAACATATTCATTATAAGTAAGTTGCCCCAAACCGTTCTGATCAAGCTTGGAAAAAGCCATTAACAGATAATTACCATTTGGTACAATCGTTCCAGGCTTATAACAATCTTGATTATTATACTTTGACTTTCGTCTTTCAGGTTGAACTCCAGCTATTTCAATTAGCCTATGCATATCATCAATAGGATGTTTTGATAAGTATTGTCCGCAAACAGAAAACGGTTTAATGTCAGATGGCTCTTCACCAACTTTTGTAGTAAAGCACTCATCAAAATCTATAACAACTTTTCCATCTGTGACTTTAAGCAAATCTCCATACTCAACTTGTATAGAACAATTATTTCTGTTTATTATTACTCTTCGCCTTATCTTTCTGTAAATACCGTATCCAACATTTCCAAGAATAAATACGGCAAAACAAATTAACAGACGGACTATCATGTAGTTTGTAGTTTCCGACCATTTGGAATTAACAGTTATTGTTTTTAACCAGTCTTCTGAAACAACTATAAAGATGACTGAAATAATCGCATATGCAATTGAGTTGCCCCTACCATTAAAGATTTCATGCACTTTATTCATCTTCGAGCACTCTCTTAATAACACTATAGTTCCCTATTTTACCCAAAGGAGAATTAACCCAAAATGGCTCGGCTGATTCTACAAAATCATTCATATAAGATGGTAGCCAACTGGATTGCCTATTGAGCGAATTGTAAAAAATGACTATTTTCTTATTCTTCTTTTTTGCTTGCTTAAATTCGTGCTCAAGATATGAATATGAATTAATCTTACCAACATCTTCAGTTGCTCCTGGGACGGATGTTGACCCATTTAATTTGCATATCAAACTTCCATTTGAGTTTTGCTTATAAGGAGTACACGAACAGAATGCTCCTTCGGTTCTTCTTCTACACGAACTTCCCGCAGTTCTTAAAGCCGTTTTATCTCCAATTATGAATATTACAACTGAAGATGCATTAATCTGAGCATTAAACTCCGCTTTCAAATCACATGCTCGACAATCAGGATTATCAGATACACTACCTGATACTACTTGAGCAGTATCTACATAATCTACTTTGTGAAGGTTGTCACGTCCCCATGAATGAAGTACATCAACAACATCACGATCACCATTTGCTTCAGAATAATCTGCACTAATATATACTCTTTTACTCAATCTACTACACTTCCTTTCATAAAGAATTAATATGTTCGTAATTAGGAAAGCGATGTGCCAAGTCAATACACATTGCAACAATCTTTCTACATCGTATCAGAGACTATTAGATACTGATACCAAGATAATCAAAACTGTCCTGAAAATCGTCAAGAACAGCATTAGCCTTATCGATCTGCTCGAGCTAACACGTTCTCGTCAAAGATTCTGCTTTTATCAGAATTCATTGAGATAAATAAAAAACAAATGTGGATAAGTAGAATATTGAGACCAGATTTCAGCGGTTACCGTACATCTTGTCGTAGTAGTTCTGGTATTCTCCGGATGTTACTCTTGCCATCCATTCTTCATTGGCCAAATACCAGTCTATGGTCTTTACGATGCCTTCTTCAAACGATGTCTCAGGAAACCAGCCAAGATCCGCTTTGATCTTTGACGGATCGATTCCGTAACGGCGATCATGGCCGAGACGGTCTTCCACATGACTGATCAGACTTTCATTAATTTCAGGATCGTTCAGTTTTTCTGAAAGCTGGGCAATGATGGTCTTTACGATAAAGATGTTAGTTCTCTCGTTATGGCCGCCAATGTTGTAAATCTCTCCGTCCTTGCCGCCGTTCGTAACCATATCAATTGCCTTGCAATGGTCTTCAACATAAAGCCAGTCACGAATCTGCATACCATCACCATAAACAGGAAGCTGCTTATGATTCTTAGCATTGTTAATCATCAAAGGAATCAGTTTCTCAGGAAACTGATACTGACCATAGTTATTGCTGCAACGGGTTATGTTTACAGGCATTCCATAAGTGTCATGGAAAGCCTTAACGAAATGATCGGCAGATGCTTTTGAAGAAGAATACGGGGAATGAGGATTGAGCGGTGTTGTCTCCGTGAAGAAACCTTCAGGGCCTAATGCGCCGTATACCTCATCGGTACTGACCTGAATGTACTTCTTCCCTGCTTTCCAAGTTTTCTGACCTGCATCATACCATGCGTTCTTAGCACACTGGAGCAGGTTAACTGTACCCATGACATTCGTAGTTACAAATGCCTCGGCATTGGCTATGGATCTGTCTACATGAGACTCTGCGGCAAAATTGATTATGAAATCCGGATTATAATCAGCTATAAGCTTTGAAACAAGCTCTTTATCGCAGATATTCCCGTGAACAAAGATATGTCTGGAATCTTCCTCAAGATCCTTAAGATTCTCCAGATTACCGGCATAAGTAAGCGCATCCAAGTTGATGATACGTATATCGGTATACTTGGACAGCATATAATGCACAAAGGTGGTTCCAATGAACCCTGCGCAGCCTGTAACTAGGTAAGTGATCATCTCTGAAAAACCATAATTGATTTCAAATTCATCTTGATTATCTCTTCCATCTTGAAAGCAGGGAGCTTGCCGAAGTCTTCCAGAGTCCGGTCGATGGCAGGCGCGAGCTTCTCGATGACGTCAGCATAGACGTTGAGCTGGGCTGCAAGTTCAGGTCCGAGCATGTCTGCGATCTGGCCTTCGCCCATTTTAAGTCCTTTGCCGTTGAGCTCCTGGGCTGCGGGCCTCAGAAGGTTGGTTGAAGCGTTTTCGAGGAACTTCAGGTGAGCCTGGATCTCTTCAGCGTTCTCCTTGATGGGCTTTCTGTATTTGCTGATCTTGGACTCGAGCTGGGGGATCTTGAATTCCGGCAATTCGCTGAAGTCCTTTACGGTCTTCTCGGCCGCGGGGCAGAGAGTGTCGATCAGGTCTGCATATTCGTTGAGAGATGCTGCAAATTCAGGTGAAAGGGCCTTCTCCAAAGAGAGGTCTTTGGTTTTGGGCAGACCCTTTTCGCGAAGGTGCTTTACAAGGGGCTTTAAGAGGTTGTCGGAAGCTTCGTCCAGAACATTGAGGAGCCTGCGGGCCGTATTGAGATCCTCGCCTGCCGTGGGAACCTTGTCGACTATCTTCCACTTGGGATCGTCCAGTTCCGCACGCATCTCGTCAGTGGTCTTGTCGACCTTCAGGATCGAGGCGTCAGCTGCTTCGTAGTCACCCTTCTTGAGGTTGTTTACGACTTCGTTCAGGCCGCTCTTGAGTTCTTCTGCCTTGGCAGCCATTGTTTTCGCTGCGGCATAGTATTCCCTGCCCTTAAATGCAGCGATTCCGCCGCCGATCAGGAGGATGCCGAGAAGCGAAAGGACGACCGCCAGAACGACCTTCTTTGCTTTGCCGTGGCGTCTGTGATGCCTGTGATGATGGTGGTGATGGTGACCGCTTTCACTGTGATGGTGATGGTGGTGATGACCGGAGTGGCCGTTGATGCTCTCCGCGGTTATATCTTCAGTCTTTATGTTCTGATCGAGATCTTCAAACATGTTAAATCCTTTTAATTTTTTATATATTTGCGCATTATAGCATCTATATATAGGCGGTTCAAACTCAGAATGGGGCAAGAATGTCGGAAAAATGGTATTTCCACGGCATTTTTGCAACACTGGCGGGCAGTGAAATAGTATAATTACCTCACTTTCGAACGGGGGTGTCATTGTGGGTAAGACCGGGAAATTCTGGACTCTGAGATACATCATAATCAACGCGACGTATTTCGCCGTTTACAGCGGTATCCATGCGTATGCGTCCGTTTTCCTGCTCGAAAAGGGCTTTTCCAACACTCTCATCGGCATCACCCTGGCTTTGGCGAACATCCTGTCAGTCATATTCCAGCCGTTCGTCGCAGGCCTGATCGACAAGCAGGGAAAGCTCACGAACCGCAATGTTTCCATGGCTTCCACCGCCCTGCTCCTCATAGGTTCCATTTTGCTTTTGCTCATCAAGAACGGACTCGTGGTGATATTCATCATATTCGCGCTTATCTACATGGTGCAGATGGTGTACCAGCCGATAATCACGGCGATGTATTTTGAGTACGAGGCTGCCGGCTGCCACATCTACTACGGTCTCGCCAGAGGCCTCGGTTCCTGCGGTTTTGCGGTCGTCTCCGTCTTCACGGGAATGGCCATCGGAAGGTTCGGAGTAAACATCTTAATGGTGCTGGACATCATATTCCTGACTATCGCCCTGATCGTGCTCTATTTCTTCAAAAAGCCCGCCGTTGCTTCATCTCCAGCATCGGCCTCCGAAAAGGAAGTCGCTCATAACAACCTTCTCTCGTTCACGAAAACTTATCCTGCATTCATGCTTTTCGTGGTCGGCGGGGTATGTTTCTTCTTCGCGCATAACGCGATCAACGACTACATGATCCAGATCATAACGCCCCTCGGCGGGACCGAAGCTTCGATGGGTACGGCGGTATTCATCGCGGCCCTCCTCGAGCTCCCGACTATGGCCCTGATCGACAAGATCATGAAAAAGATATCGGTCAAGAATCTTCTGCTCATCTCCGGAACCGCATTCCTCATCAAGACGCTCCTGATGCTCGTCGCGCCCAACATGGTCGTCGTCTACATAAGCCAGGCGATGCAGATGTTTGCTTACGCGGTCTTCATCCCCGCCGGCGCTTACTTCGTAAACCAGACGATGGCGAGGTTCGACCAGGTCAAAGGCCAGGCCTACATCAACTGCTCGATCACCTTGGGCGGCGTATTCTCAAGCCTTGTCTGCGGCCGTCTTCTCGACATCAAGGGACCTCACTTCATGCTTATCGTCAGCCTGATCGTGACGACGGTCGGACTGGGTATCGCGTTCGTGGCACTGAAAGTGCTTGGAAAACGCAAGGAAGCCACCTGATTATTTGAGGTAATCTTGCGGAAATAGTGCTCTTAATCAAAATTCAGTATTGAACATTATACAATACCGTGCTATTCTCCCCTTATAGGCCGGAAACCTAAGGGGAGATTATTTTATGAGCGACGATTGCTGTTTAAAGTATCCGTTATTGATGGTGCACGGAATGGGATTCCGTGACAGGAAGCACCTGTGCTACTGGGGAAGGATCCCCAAGGCGCTTGAAGCACATGGGGCGAACGTGTTTTTCGGGCATCAGGACGCGGTCGGATCCGTTGAAGGTAACGCACTGACCGTAGCCAAGAGCCTCGATGAGATCCTGAAGACCACCGGGGCGCCGAAAGTCAATATACTCGCACATTCCAAGGGCGGTCTCGAGTCCAGGTGGCTCGCAAATCACGGATACAGTGACAAGATCGCGTCGATCACCACGATCGATACCCCGCACCATGGCTCGCACACTGTCGATTTCCTCATGAGAGCACCGAAATGGATGGTTAAGCTCGCAGCCAAGGGAAATGACCTCTGGATGCGCATCCTGGGCGACAAGCACCCCGACAGCTACGCCTGCTTCGACATCCTCACCACGAAGACCGCCGAGCAGTTCAACATCGACAATCCAACGCCTTCCGGGGTCTTGTGCCAAAGCTACGGATTCAAGTGCAAAGGCGCTTTTTCCGATTCACTTTTCTGCATCACCCAGCCCATCGTCAGGAAGTTCGATGGTGATAACGACGGCCTCGTCTCCACCGAGTCCATGCACTGGGAGAATTTCAGGGGCGTCCGCACTTCCACCCGAAAACGCGGAATCTCCCACGCCGACGTCGTGGACATCAGGCGCAGGAGATTTACCAAACGCGCCCCCACCTCCGACACTGAGGTCAGCGACATCGTGCCGTTCTATGTTGGAGTCGTTAAAGAACTAAAAGAAATGGGTTATTAATAAAACGGGCTGCCTCTTAGGGCAGCCCATTTAGTTCCTGTTTTTCGAAAGCCTTATCAGGTGTTCTTCAGTTCCTCGAAAGACTTGATGATGTTTTCGAGATTCTTGAAATGGTAAGGAGCCTTCATGTTTGTGACAAGCTTCTTGGTCTTCAGGTTGTAGTACATCTCAGTGATGGTCAGAACGTACTGGCCGTTGATCGCTGCAACAATGTTCTTCTCCTCTTTGTATCCGTATTGCGAGCTGAAAACCATGGGTGAAAGCTCATCGCCGACCTTGAGTGCCTTGAAAGCCTCGGAATTGAGATCCATCTCGTAAACCGAAACGAAGATGAAATGAACCTTCTTCATGTAATCGTCATCGTTGGAAAGAACGCTGGCGCCGAATCTCGTCCACTGCTTGATGCCCTTTTCGGCGTCCTTTTCAAGATGCTCGCCGTTATCGTAGCTCTGCGGAGCCATATCGCGCATCTCTTCATCGGTGTAAGCTGCCTTGATGATATCCTTTACCTCATCAAGAGACATCTTGAGCATTCTCTCATCGAAAGTAGTCTCGGTGGTCGTCTCTTCGGTAGTTGTCTCCTCAGTGGTTGTTGTCTCTTCTGTGGTCGTAGTAGCCTCAGTTGTGGTCTCAGCCTCTGTAGCAGTCGTGGTATTAGCCGCGCCGCTGCATCCGGTGAACATCATTGTTGCTGCAAGCAGAAGTGCTGCAATGCTTTTCTTCATAATTCCCTCCAAATAACACGCCTTGCGTATTTTGCTGTCTTTATCAGCAATTCCAAATTATAGGATCATAAAAAAATAAGTAAATTGTCAAAGCGGTGAATAATTTGCCGTCCTGAAGGCTGATTTTTCAACAGTTGTTCATTAAAAATGAGGGGGCGAACCCCCTCATTTTGGATTAGTTGGTCTGTTGAAGAAGCTTACTTCTTTACTTTTACCTTGCGTCCAGAGTTCTTCTTCTTAAAGTATTTCTTATACTTCTTTACCTTCGACTTCTTAACCTTTACGGTCTTTACTGAAGAACCCTTAAGCGACTTTTTGACACCTGCTTTAGTGAGCCTTGTGGTCTTCTGAATATAGATGGTCTTAAGCTTCTTGTCCTTATAGAATGTATTAGGTCCTATCTTCTTCAGTACCGGTGAGGCTATCGAGAAGGACTTCAGTCTGGAGCAGTATGCAAATGTGCTTGCATTGATCGTCTGAAGTGCTTTGCCGCCATATACCTTCACCAAGTAAGAGCATCCGTAGAACGCGTTGGAATCGATTATAACGACGTTTGCTCCTATGTACCATTATTTGCACTGTTAATTGCCCATAGTTCAATTGAATAGGTGCCCGGTGCCAGATCTAGATACGCTTGGAATCCATGGTTGCCTGTTATTCCCTTAGCTTTATTCACGTCTTCACGATAAACATCTGCAGGTATACCTTTCAACATAGTACCGTTTACATATATATCTACTGCAATTGATTTTGAGGATTCGTCCGGATCATATGCCCAACCACCAACAAAAGGCTTTCCTTCTCTAATCTCACAGTAAGTATAATCACCCACAGGGAGAGAATCTGTTGGAGTACTTGAGCCTGAATTGTTAATACTGAAGGCACCTAATCCTTTATTATTCTTGCTCCCCCCAGCACTATTAATAGCGTATATGATAATATTATGATTTCCAGAAGGAATATCTATAAGCGCATTAAAGCCATGGTTTCCTGATATCCCTCTGGCTTTATTCACGTCTTCACGATAAACATTTGCTGTGATAGATTTTAAAGACGTATTTCCTGAATATACATCAATTCTAATCGATTTGGATGGTTCATTAGGATCATAAGCCCAACCTCCAATAAACAGTTTTCCATTTTGCATTTCGCATTTTTCAACTGTTCCTCTGGGAACACTATCGCCATCACCAAAAGGATCAATGTAAATCAGTGCTGTTCCTAACTGTCTTTCACAAGGGGCACAAATCTGGCCATTAAAATGGGTATTTTGTTCAATAGTAACTATGGTAGATGATCTAACCCCAATAACTATACCAATATGACCATATGTTGAATTGGCATACTCATTGTCTTTTCTTACACCATCATTATAGTGTCCCATGTTCACTCCAGGACCCCACACAACAATATCACCCACATCAGGGTTTTCTTTGTAGGCCCATCCTGAAGGTAATGTCTTATTCTCAAAATCAATTGCATTGCCAGCCACTAGTTCAGGATGCCCCAAGTAAGCAACATAACTGTATATGGGATCAACACACTGATAGGGTTGTTCATATGGTCCACCATCATAATCAACTTGTCGTCCTATCAATGAAACCGCCCAATCATATGCTTGCTGTCGAGTGTGTCCATTAGTAGTAGCATTTACGCTTGAACTTGGACTAAAGAACATGAAAACAGAAGTTGTTAAAACTATTGCTAACAACATTGATACTCGTTTTACGAATTTCATGAAATTTTCCTCCCTAAAAGAGAAACTAACTATAACTTTTAGTCTATCGCCACAATAACTCAACTGCACTAACAGTTTTTTATATTTTTGTAAATTCAAAAGAATAATAGTCATTTGACATGACATTTCCCGGGTGATAACATTTATTAAACATGTTTAATAATTGAGGCTATCCACATGCAGAAAGAAGTCAAAACCGAGATAACCAAAGAAAAACTCATAGCGGCAACGGAGAAACTGATCGCAAACTGCGACGATCCTTTCAAGGTCACGTCGAGGCAGATAGCAGAGGAATCCGGCATGCAGGCTGCTATGATCAACTACTGCTTCGGGTCCAGGGAGAACCTGATCTACGAGGTTTTTCACAGGTACTACAAGGCTGCGCTTCACGACGCGGATGTCGAAAAGATACTGGCCTCAAAGATCTCTCCCAAGGACAAACTCAAGAAGCTCCACTTTCTGATCGCGCATTTTCTCATTGAGAACCATAAGCTGACAAGGGCCATCACGAACCTGATCCTTTTCAGCCGCGATCTGTCAGAAGATTCCGTCAGCTACGGTTTTATCAAGCAGCACTTTAAAAGGACCAGGACCGATTCGGAGTGCCGCCTTATCGCTTACGAGCTGTCCACCATGATGCAGCTCATCATATACAGAAAAGACGATATCAAGACCGGCATGGGGATCGATCTCGAAAAAGATAAACAGCTCAAGCATTACATCGACATGCGAATCGATCTTCTCCTTCCGGAGGTTACTGCGTGAAAAGCGTTTATCCTTTCAACAATACTCCCGACCGGGTGCTCCCACTCTGCGGAGGCAAGGGATCTTCGCTCATCCGCATGACGAGGATGGGGCTGCCCGTTCCTGAAGGAATGGTCATCCTCGCAGGCGCTTCTTCTGAGGATGAGTGGGCTGAAGTGCGTTCTGCGCTTGCTTCTTTGTCCGATAAGTACACATACGCCGTCAGGTCTTCGGCTTTGAATGAGGATGGTGCTGAAAACTCTTTCGCCGGGCAGTATGAGACGCTGACTGACGTTGCCAGGGACAATCTGGAAGAGGCAGTAAAGTCGGTCATTAAATCGGCGGATAACTCCCGCGTCAAGGAATATCTTACGAATGCCAACGTGGCGGCGAGCGGGATCGCGGTTGTCGTTCAGAGGTTTGTGAGACCGCTATATGCGGGAGTCCTTTTCACTGCGGACGCGGTAACGGGAAGCAGCAGATACATGGTCGGAAACTTCGTCGAAGGCGAAGGCGAGGCGCTGGTATCGGGTCAGAAAAACGCTTCCGAATTCAGGATAGACGCAATGAAATACGCATTCACGGGCGACGGGCGAATGAAGAGGTTCGCGCGTTCCTTGTACAAATATGCGTGCAGGATCAGGGATGAATATGGGTGCGAAGCCGACATCGAATGGGCAGTCTCCGGGGGACGTCTTTACATACTCCAGGCACGCCCGATCACCACTTTGAAGAGTTTTGATCCCGATACTTTCCTGGTCAACGGCTCGAAATCCGGCGAATACATGCTCACCAAGACCAATGTCGGCGAGATCTTCATGAAGCCGCTGACACCCGCGACTTACAGCATGCTGCAGATTATCAACGACGTGCTGTATCTGCCGCAGTGGCTCGACGCGATCGAGGGGCAGGCGTACATGAACGTCAGCGTCCTGTGTTCGATGCTGATGGCGATGGGAATGAAGGAAGAAAAGGCTTTCGAGGCCGTGAGAGACCTCGTCGGCAATCTGCCTTCTGGTCAGACTGTGCCCGTCTTCCCTTTCAGCGGCAAGAAGTTCAGAAAGAACCTCTGGGAGATACTGACAGGTGCCAAAGCAAAGGGCTATAAGTGCCGCCTGAGCAAAGCGCAGAAGAAAGAGATGGTCGATAACTTCCCTGATATCTGCAGGGGCCTGATCGGCGAGATCCGACTGCTTAAGACAAACGAAGAGCTGTACCGCTACGGATGCGACGTGCTCGCGCAGAAACTGAGTGACGGTCTTGCTTCGTTCATGGCTATGTCCGGATCGAACATAATGGATCTTTTCAGCATGCGCAAAAAGATCGTGAAGCTCACGGGCGAAGAGACCGCAAATGCCCTGCTGGGCGGCTGTCTCGGTGTTATCGAGAGCATGAAGCCGCTACTCATGTTGGAAGATGTCATAAGCGGAAAAACTACTGAAGAAGAGTTCATGAGGGTCTGCGGACAGCGCACCGTCAACGAGATGGAGTTCTCCGAGAAACACCCGTATGAGATAGAGGATTACGTTGAGAAAGCCATTGCGGATTACCGTACGCAGGGTGTCAGCGCGCACGATCTGAAAGCGAAGAGCGAGGCTGAATTTAATGTTGCTTTGGACACGTTTGTTAAAGAAAATCCGTCAAAGGCCAAGAAAGTCAGGAAGATGCTTGCCAAGTTCGCCGCGTCGAATGCTTTTCGCGAGGATTTCAGAGCGAAGGGCGTCTGGTCGCTGTGCGTAATGCGCGAATGGCTCTTGGGAGTCGGCCGTGCAAACGATCTGGGCGACGATGTTTTCATGCTGTATATCCGCGAGGCGATCGACCTGACCAAGGGCGATAAATCCGTGTTAGAGAAGATCGCAGCGAGGAAGGCGAACTACGCCGGGTATCTGGAGAACCCGCCCTTCCCTAACGTCATCATAGGCAGGTTTGAGCCCTCCGAGTGGCTCGCCGATCCTAAGAGGAGAAACGATTTCTACTGCAGCGGATCTGATGTTACGGTGTCTGATTCATTGATCAAGGGCTTCCCCGGTGCTGCAGGAAAGGTAACGGGAACGGTTCGCGTGATCGAGAGCATCGACAAGATAGAAGAGCTTCAGGCGGGAGAGATCCTGGTCACGAGCGCGACAAATATCGGCTGGACGAGGATCTTCCCCAAGGTGTCTGCGATCGTTACCGATATCGGTGCGCCGCTGTCTCACGCCGCGATCGTTGCGCGTGAATTCGGCATTCCCGCGGTCGTAGGATGCGGCAATGCAACTACGGTTCTGAAGACGGGCGATGTCGTTGAAGTCGACGGAATGAAAGGTACTGTCAGTATCCGTTGAACAAACAAAAACTGATCAACTGAAAAGTGCTCTAAACCGGATGGTATAGAGCACTTTTTATTTCACTTCTTACGCATTCTGCGGAGGCTGCGGCGGAGCCGGCTGAACTGGCGGCTGCGGAGCTGCCGGGGGCTGAGGTGCGGGAGCAGCGCCGATCCTGACGGCGTATTCGTTCTTGGGCATAGGCCTTGCGAAGTAGTAACCCTGGATCATGTCGCAGCCCTGTCTGGCGAGGAACTCTACCTGTTCCTGATCTTCTACGCCTTCGGCGACGGTCATCATGTTGAGGTTCTTGGCGAGCTTGATGGCTTCTGATACGACGATGTCTGCACGGTCGCCGCCCTTTTCGCCGCGGAAGAAATCAGCGTCGAGCTTGAGGACGTCGAGCGGCATGTCCTTGAGCGAGTTAAGCGATGAGTAGCCTGCGCCGAAGTCGTCCATGGAGACCATGAAACCGAATGATTTCAGTGCCTTGATGGTCTCGATCATGGCGTTCTTGTCGTCGAAGAAAGCGCTCTCGGTGAGCTCGATCTCGAGGAGATTGTGAGGGCAGCCGGTTCTGTCGACCATGTCGCGGATCTGCACGGCAAGGTCCTTCTCGGCGAAGTGGGCGCGTGATACGTTGACTGATACCGGCACTACTTTGAGACCCATGTCGAGCCACATCTTCTGGTCGGCGGCAACGTGGGAAATCATGTAGTGATCGATCTCGGTGATGAAGCCGTTCTTTTCGAAGATGGGTATGAACCTGCCGGGAGCGATGAAGCCGTACTCGGGTGAGTTCCATCTGATGAGAGCCTCGCCGCCGTTGAGCTGGAGCGAGTTCGGATTGTATTTCGGCTGGTAGTATATGACGAATTCCTCGTTGGCGAGGGCGCGCTTCTGATTCGCCTGGACGGTGTCGACCCAGCGCTGGTCTTCGAGGAGCTTGCTGTCGAAGATCTTGATGCCGGATGCATCGGTGTCGCTTACTTCGTCGGTCGCGGAACATGCGTTGTTGAAAGCCTTTTCGATGTTGAAATCCTTACGTCTCAAGACTTTGCCGGCACTGTTCGTGACCGGTGAGATTACGTCGGCGCCCATCTGGAAAACGAAAGCGTGGTCATTGTCGATCGCCTCGAGCGTGCGGGTCAACTGGGTTAGTCTCTGTGTGAGGAGCTCGTCGTTCTCGTAGAAGAGAAGGAGCGCGAAGCCGGCGGTGGTCGCGTGGCATGAAAGCTCGTAGCCGCGGATCATGCGTGAGATCGTCTTGTCGATCTTGGTGAGGAGTTCCTCGCCTTCCGACATCGAGTGGCAGAGGCAGTAATTCCTGTAGTTAACGAATGAAATGTTGACGAGGGCGAAGCTGTTCTTCCTGAAGCGGAAACTCTTGATGCGGTCATCTGCGTACCTCAGGAACCATGTCCAGTTGTGGCCGCCGGTGATCACGTCTGAATAGTAGAGCCTTACAACGCGTCTGTAGTTGATGACGCTCCTGACGATGAAAATGATCAGGATGATCGAGATGATGAAGAGCTCTATCACGACTCCGAGGAACAGTTCCATGACGAGGATGAGATCCTTATTGTTGAATACGAACTCGATCCTGCCGATGAAGTGATTCTCTCCCCCGTTCATGTCAACGGAGATCCAGACCGGGAACTTGATGTCCTTGACATCCTTGCCGATCAGCTTGATGAACTCCTGCTCTCTGAATTTAATGTTCTTGTCTTCGCCGGCATAGAGGAAACCATTCTCGGTATCCTGGTGAATGGTCATGAACTGCGTGCCGTTTTCGAGAGCGATGATACCGCCCTTCGGATTGCAGGTATTCGTGCCGTTTGTGTAGATGACGTTGCCGTCCTTGTCGGTGACGACGTAGTCTTTGACGTGTTTGTCGACGAAATCCCTTAAGCCGTTGGTGTCATCAGCGACCTCGTAAAGACCCGCGTAATGTGCAATGTCCATGTAGGATTCGCCGATCTTGGTCTCGCCGATGTACTGCGCGATGCAGCCGGAAAGGAATATTACCAGCACCGTGAAGAATGCGAACAAAAACAGGCAGATGACAACAGTTCCCCAGGAACTGATGTTCCTGATCTTCTTGTAGATCTTCTCTCTTTGGAGTCTCTTGTTACGTCTGTTTCCCATATTTCCGTCCCTCTTTTCCGCCCAAAGTATAACAGAAATTGCGCTTATGTGGGGGTTACGACAGCCACTTCGCCCTTAACGTATGTCCAGAGGATCGTGTAGAAAAGGATCGCCAGGACGAGAAAAGCTCCGGAAAGCACCTTTATGAGCTTCTGCGCCACGCCGTCTCTGAGGCCCGGGATCTTTATGTCTCCAGCCCTCAGGAGGAACACCGTGCCGCAAAGGATGAACGGCGTGCTGTATCTGAAATCCTGCGAGCAGATGTGCGGATAGTTAAGCGAAAATGAGATGACCGAGACCGTCTGCGATATAGCGAGGACCGCCATTGCAAGTTCTTCCCAGAGGCTCTTTCTTTTCTTTATCGTGATGATTGCGTAGATGAATCCGATCACAGAGATCGCGATGAGCGCGAGGAAAACGAGGAGCAGCACATAGCCTGACATGCTCATGAGCAGGTCGTCCCTGCAGTTCTCGCCTCCGAAAAGCGCGGTCTTTACCTGCGCGGTGAAGATGTTGTAATCCTGCTCGCCGTCCGAGCCGAGGTTCATGAAGAAGTCCTCGATCGGGAAACCGTAGAAGCCGAAGATCCTCTGCACCGGCGTGTATTTTGTCAGATCCTGGTACGGGTTATCCGCCCTCAGGACATAGGTGAGCGGCACGCCGAACTTGATGTAATTCCTGACCTGATACCACAGGCCGAGCGGCGCGCATACGATGCCGAAAACGGCGAGCTGCAGGAAGGATCTCCCTCCCTCTTTGCTTTTGGCTTTGAGATCCCTTACGAGCTTGACGATGAAAAGAAATCCGACGGGGAATGCGATCATGCCGACGGAGAGCTTGGTCATCATGCCGAAGCCGATGGCAAGTGCCGAGAATATTATGTTTTTCCAGCCGCCTTCCTTGAACCATCTGAGGCCGAAATAGAAGCCCGTGAAGTAGAGCAGGATGGAAAGAATGTCGTTATTGATCGATGCGGACATCAGCGTGAACGCAGGGAACGCGGAGATGATGAACGCTGCGGAAGGAAGGCTCTCTTTCTTGGCGCCGCACTCTTTGATGACCTTGTATGCCATTATCAGAGCCCACTGCGTCCAGAGCATGGAAAGCGCCTGAAGCACTTCATAATGCTCCGTTCCCTTGGGCAGGAACAACCCGGTCAGCTTGAGGAAGATCGCACTCACGAAATAGTGGAACGGCGGGTGATAGAACTCGCCCATCTTCCTGATGTCCACGTTGGGAACGCTCAAGTGATCCCTCACGTAGAGGATGTAACCGGAGTGCCAGAAGTTGTGGTTCGTGTCGGCGAAATCGCCCAGGTCGCACTGCCTGACGTAGAGTCCGGTGTAGAGCACGTAGCCGAGCCTCATGACGAAACCGAGCGTGAAGATCAGGGTGATGAGGGCTTCGTCAGTAAGCTTTTTCGAGCGGCGGAGATAAATTCCGTAGCCTAAGACGACAAGATAACCGAGCACCATGATCGCGCAGCACACTTCGTTGCTGTTGATCTGCATACCCGTGGAGACCAGCACGACGAGCACCAGGAGCGCCGTGATGATGAACGGGTGTTTATAGACCGCGGTGGTGACTTTATCCTGTTTAAGACTCAATGCCCTTCTCCTTACCTTTTACCTCCTTATTTATAACATGACTTCGTTGACTTGTATCTATTAGTCTGTTAGAAATATCTCATGCAGGAAAACAAGACGGAACAAAAAAAGAGATCCAGTAAGCTGCTTACGGCGGTTCTGGCCGTCATACTCATTGCCGCGGTCGGCGCGTTTGTTTATTGGCGTTCGGGCATAAACATTGAGAACCCGGCGGTCCGCAAATACAATGCCACAGGCGTTTTGGACACGTCCGGACCGTTCCGGAACGACCTGCCTGAGGGGTATCCCGTTTTCCTGGTAAGGGAGGCTTCGATAGAGGTCTCGACAGAGCCGGACTTTAAATCATCTTTTTCGGTGAAGGGCAAGGCCGGACTGAATCATATCTATAATCTCATTCCCGGAAAGACCTACTATTACCGCGCGGTGTACGGCGGCAAGCCTTCGGTCACTCACAAGTTCAGTGCGAAGGGGCAGATAAGGATGCTGTCGGTCGAAGGAATCTACAACGTCAGGGACATCGGCGGCTGGAAGACAGAAGACGGCAAGACCGTTAAGTACGGCATGATCTTCAGGGGCTCGGAGATGGACGGAATACATCATATCCGCATTTCCGCAAAGGGCATCGAGCAGATGAAAGAACTGGGAATCAGGAGCGAACTCGATCTCCGCAACTCGGACGAAGTCAAGGCTGCGACTTATCCGATCAAGGCTTTCGCGGACTACGGCAGATATGAGATCGCCCCCTACATGGGCGTGAAAGACCAGAAAGAATTATACAGGGATGCTTTTACCAGGGTCATTGAAAGCATAATGAATGACAAACCGGTATATGTGCATTGCTGGGCAGGAGCTGACCGTACGGGCACGATCATTGCGCTGACATTGGGATCGGCGGGCGTGTCAAAAGAGGATGTCATCAAGGAGTACCAGCTGACGACTTTCTCACAGGTCGGACCAAGAATAATCGGCGAAGGAAAAGAAGGCCGTAACTTCGAGAAACTGATCAATTACATCGATACTTTCGATGGTGCGACGTTTGGTGACAAGTGCAGAAATCTGCTCATGGATCTCGGCATCAGCGAGAAGGATCTTAACGCGTTCAGGGAGAAGATAACCGAAGGCTGATCAGTCAGCCGTTACCCGGAAATAACGATCTCGCCCTTGGCTTCCGGGTCGTCCATTATGATCTCTCCGACGCTCTGGCAGACGATCTTTCCGCTAGCGGGGTTCTTGATGCTGTCGACGGATGAAGCGACGGTTGCCTCAACTTCGGATTTCTCGAATGAGAGATCGCAGTCTTTCATCGTGCAGTTTATGAGCTTTAATCCCTTACAGTAGCAAAGGGGCTGAGTGCCTATTATCGTGCAGTTCTCAAAAGTGACGTTCTCGCAGTACCAGGCGAGGTATTCGCCTTTGACGGTGCAGTCTTTGACGTGAACGTTTTTCGCGTGCCAGAAGGCGTCTTTGGTATTGAATTCACAGTTGGTGAAGGTCGAGTCCTTGATGTACTGGAAGGAGTATTTGCCGGTGAGCTTCACGTTGTCGAAGTTGAGGTGCTTGGAGCGCATGAAGGCGTACTCGCTCTCAACAGAGGAATCGGTCATGTCAAACTTGTCGACGGACCAGCCGAACTCGGGCGAGACTATGTCGCAGTTAGAGATGTTGACGAGTGAACACTCGCGGACTGCCTTGATGCCGTGCATTTTCGTGTTCTTGATCGTGACGGCCTCGGAGTACCAGATGGCTGCGCGGCAGAGTTCGGTCATCTCACTGTCGGTGATCTTCAGACCCTTATTGTGCCAGAAAGGATATCTTAAATTGAAATAACAGTCCTTGATGCGGATCTCGCTGCTTTCCTTGAAAGCGCTCTCGCCGTCGGCAGGGCCGTCAAAACGGCAATGGACGGCTTCCGTCCTCTGGCTTCCGTATAAGGCTCTTTCCTGATCGAATGTCTGATCGGTGATGGTCTGCATTTCGCACCTCCAGACACAATAATACTCTTTTTTCTTATGCAAATGATATTAGAATGATGACTATTTCTTCTTATATGCATTCAAAACGGCATTATTGATGAATGACGCGATAGTTCGGGCAATCGATTCCTGCGACGGGATCCAGTTTCTGGTGCCGCTTATCAGAACGAGGTCGCGGCCCGGAAGGATCCCGCTGCGCATGTATAACCTGAACTTTTCAGTATTGTCATCAATGTATTCATCGTCATCAGCCATTCCCATGAATTCAACATAAAAGCACCGGTCGATAATATGAACCGGGAACGAGTAATCCGGCGACTTCTTTTTCGAGCCCCTCAGATCCACAAGCGGTTCATACTTTGCCTCCAGGCCCAATGATCTCAATGCATTCCCGACGATCATTTCTCCTCTGGATCTTACATTGAAGCCATAATCATCATAGTATTCGGTATTGCGCTCGATCTTGTTAGGGCAAGCCACTTCCCGGTTCCAGCAGGCAATGTCGAATCTTGACGGATCGCGCATGAACTTGAAGTCCGCAGGAATCGTCAGGTGACGGCGCTTAAACTCTTCAAAAAAGAGGCGTTCTCTTTCGCTGATCCGGTTAAACTGCTCAAGTCTTTTCTGCATGCCGGCATAAGCTTTACCGTTTGTTTGTACTTCATGGATCTGTTTTACATCACCTTCCCCTGAATACTCACGTATGACGCACATGCCATTATGCGTGCCAACACCGTATCTCGGCATGTTACTTAAAAGCCGCCTCAGGCGAAAGAGCTCGCCAATGATGTATTCGTCACAGAACAAGTATGATTTCATATGCCGATTATGCGCCGGTTATCCGGGAATAGTACCGACAAAAACCGACAAAACACGACAATCAAAAAGTGCAGTCTTCTTATTGTTTATTTAAACCTATGAATAATATAGCGGTCATTCTATCTTCTGTTCCATCTTTGAGGCGAAAGTTGGAGCGATTCATAGAATGGCAGTCAAAAATGAAGCGGATTCTATCTTCTGCTCCATCTTTGAGGCAAAAGTTGGAGCGATTCATAGAATGGCAGTCAAAAATGAAGCGGATTCTATCTTCTGCTCCATCTTTGAGGCAAAAGTTGGAGCGATTCATAGAATGAAGGTCAAAAACGAAGCGGATTCTATCTTCTGCTCCATCTTTGAGGCGAAAGTTGGAGCGATTCATAGAATGAGCGGCAGATCAACTTCAAAAAAAGAGGACCGGCTCCCCGAAGGAAGCCGGCCCCCAAAGCGGTATGGAACGGGCAAGAAGTTATCGATTACCTTACGCCGAAGAGCAGTTCGCCGTAGGTCGGGAACGGCCAGTACTCAGCTGCGGTCTCGAGCTCGAGCTTGTCGCAGTTTGCACGGAGGGCGTCCATTGCAGGGATCATTTCGTCCTTGATCTTGTCTGCAAGTACTTCGTAATCGTCGATCGCATCGAGCTCTGTGATGAGCTTGTTCAATGCCTTGAGTGACTTGTTTGCTGCGTTCATGTCAGCAGAGATCTCTGCAAAGGTCTCCTTCTCGAAGTCTGCACTTCCGCCTGCCGATTCGATTGCGGCGATGTCGGATGCGAGCTCTGCGGAGTATGCGGAGACAGCCGGGAGGATGTCCTGCTTAGCCATGACGGACATTGTCTGGTACTCGATGTTGAGGAGCTTGCAGTACTTTTCGAGGAAGATCTCGTGACGTGACTTCATCTCAACTTCAGAGTAAACGTTGTGCTTTGTGAGGAGCTCGACGTTCTTTGCATCAAGATAGTGCTTAACTGCGTCAGGCAGAGTCTTGTAGTTTGAAAGACCTCTCTTCTCAGCCTCAACGACCCAGGAATCATCATAGCCGTTGCCGTTGAAAAGGATCCTCTTGTGAGCGGTGATCTCGTTCTTGACGAGGTCGTGGAGAGCACTCTCGAAATCGTTAACGTTCTCGAGCTTGTCTGCGAAGTTGGAAAGAACTTCAGCGACTGCTGCGTTAAGGATGGTGTTGGCCATTGCGATGGATGCAGCGGAGCCGAGCATTCTGAACTCGAACTTGTTGCCTGTGAAGGCGAACGGGCTGGTCCTGTTACGGTCTGTCGTATCCTTGGGGAATCTGGGCAGAACGTGAACGCCGATCTTCATGATCTCCTTTTCCTTCGAGCCGTACGGACGGTCTTCAACGATGGAGTCGAGGATCTCTGTGAGCTCAGAACCGAGGAAGATGGAGATGATTGCCGGAGGTGCCTCGTTAGCACCGAGACGGTGATCGTTGCCTGCGGATGCGACTGAAAGTCTGAGCAGATCCTGATATGTATCAACAGCGGAAATGACTGCTGTCAGGAAGAGCAGGAACGAAGCGTTGTCGCGCGGTGTGTCACCCGGATCGAGGAGGTTGATGCCGGTGTCTGTAGAGATCGACCAGTTGTTGTGCTTGCCTGAACCGTTGACGCCCTCGAAAGGCTTTTCGTGCAGGAGGCAAACGAGATCGTGCTTTCTTGCGACTTTCTGCATTATCTCCATCGTGAGCTGGTTGTGGTCAGCTGCGATGTTTGTCGTTGTGAAGATAGGTGCGAGCTCGTGCTGTGCGGGAGCAACTTCGTTATGCTCTGTTGTTGCGAGGATGCCGAGCTTCCAGAGCTCTTCGTTAAGGTCTTTCATGAAGGCCTGAACTCTGGGCTTGATGACACCGAAGTAATGATCTTCCATCTGCTGGCCCTTCGGAGGAAGTGCACCGAAAAGTGTTCTGCCGGTGTAGATGAGGTCCTTACGCTGGTCGTACATCTTCTTGTCGATGAGGAAGTATTCCTGCTCGGGGCCGACTGTTGTTCTGATGGAAGTAACGTCGTCCTTGCCGAAGATCTTCATGATGCGCAGAGCCTGCTTGTTGATGGCTTCCATTGAGCGCAGGAGCGGTGTCTTCTTGTCGAGCGCTTCGCCGTTGTAAGAGCAGAAAGCTGTCGGGATGCAGAGGACTCCGTCCTTGATGAATGCAAATGAAGTAGGATCCCAAGCGGTATATCCTCTTGCCTCAAATGTTGCACGGATGCCGCCGGAAGGGAATGAAGATGCGTCGGGCTCACCCTGGATCAATTCCTTGCCTGAGAAATGCATGATGACCTTGCCGTCATCCTGAGGTGCGATGAAGCTGTCGTGTTTCTCTGCAGTGATTCCCGTAAGAGGCTGGAACCAGTGTGTGTAGTGTGTTGCACCCTTTTCGATGGCCCACTGCTTCATCTCGTTTGCGATGACGCCGGCCACATCGGGGGTCAATCTCTTGCCGTGATCGATGGCTTCCTTTACGGCCTTGTAGGCTTCCTTGGGGAGTCTGGACTTCATCACGGATTCGTTAAAGACGTTTTCGCCAAAATACTCTTCTACCGTTCTCATAAACCGTTCTCCTTAAAACAATTTTTTGAAAACAAAAAAGACGCCACGAACCCGGATGGTTCATGGCGTCTTTGCCGTTTGTCTTCGATTTATGGCGTCAGAATACACCTCGATTTTTTCGCTGTCAAGACACGATTTGAAATTTGTTCGCTAAGGTCCTCCGCGCTGCGCTTGTGCGGAAATCGCTCACAAATTCCACATCGTTTTTATTTTCATTTGCGCGTAAATTAAGGAAGTCGATCACAAATTTTACATTGACAACAAATAATCTAAGTGGCAAAATCATTCACATGAACAAGGGCGTTCATTCAGTGCATCTGATGGTGTTCTGAATGGCGCCCCTTTCTTTTATTTGCGTAATGCGGAGGTATGGACATGGATTGCTCGCTAAGCGAATTTATGCAGTACGTCGAGGAGGAAGACATCAAGTTCATAAGACTTGCTTTCTGCGATGTTCACGGCAACAGAAAGAATATTTCGATCATGCCGCACATGCTCGGAGAAGCTGTTAAGAACGGCATCCCGATCAACGCATCGCTGATCCCCGGATTCGGTGAAAATGTTTACCCGGATCTGTTCCTTCACCCTGACATCTCGACTACCACGCTCCTTCCCTGGCGTCCCGAAAACGGCAAGGTAATAAGAATGCTCTGCGACATCACGCTGCAGGATGGAACGCCTTTCGCGATCGATACGCGCAAGGTCTTAAAGGACGCTGTCGAGACCGCTTCAAAGAAAGGCATCGATTTCAATTTCGGATCAAGAATAGAGTTCTATCTTTTCAAGACGGACGAAGAGGGAAATCCCACCAAGACACCTTGCGACCACGCAGGCTACATGGATATCGCTCCGCTCGACAAGTGCGAGAACGTAAGACGTGAGATCTGCCTTACTCTTGAGCGCATGGGCATTCTTCCCACCAACTCACACCACGAGGCAGGCCCGGGCCAGAACCAGATCGACTTCGCTTCAAATGACGCGGTCAAGGCTGCCGACAACGTCGTAACTTACATCACGGTCGTTAAGACGATCGCTGCCCGTTACGGACTCTATGCGGACTTCTCGCCCAAGCCTCTGGACGGAGCTCCGGGCAACGGCTTCCACATCAATGTTCTCGCAACCGCAAGGTCAGGAGAACAAGTCCTCCCGAGCGCCATCGCGGGCATCTTAAAGCACATTCACAGCACCACTGTTTTCTTCAATAACTCAGAGCAATCCTACAGACGATTCGGTGAGGGAAGCGCGCCCAGCACGGTATCCTGGTCAGGCGACAACAGAGGCCAGCTCGTACGCATCCCGCCCGCAGGTCCTTCCGGCCATCACTACGCGCAGCTTCGTTCACCCGATGCTCTGGCAAACCCTTATCTTGCCATGGCAATGCTCATTTATGAGTGCCTTGACGGCATCGAAAACAAGTACGATCTGCCCACCGCGGGAGCCAACATTGACAGCCTGCCGGGCACTTTGAACGAAGCGAAAAAACTCGCCATCAAGAGCGACTTCGTAAACAAGGTCTTCAGTAAGGAGCTGATCGAAGCTTACTGCGGATAACAGATCAGTATTGAGCGTTTTTCGCTCAGGCAACGGGACACGGGGCTTAGCCCAAACAAAGCGGAAATCTATAGAAAGGGGAACGGGGACATGCCTAAAGAACTGCGTATGAGCGTTCTTATCGCATCGTCAAACGAGAAGTTTGACCAGGTGCTTCTGTCTCTTCTCCCCACCAACGAGTTTGGTCCCGTTGACGTCGTAAACTCGGCAGGTGCCGCGAGGCGCAGGCTCGACAATATCAGTTACGATCTCCTGATCGTAAACGCACCTTTAAAAGATGAACGCGGAGCAAATCTCGCGGTCGACATCGCAAGTGAGACCGGCATCGGCGTGCTCCTTTTCCTTGACGCCGCGATATATGACGAGATCTCCGCAAAGGCCGAGGAATACGGCGTTCTGACTCTGTCCAAACCGACGAGCAAAGCGATCGTTTCCCAGTCGCTCAAGCTCATCTGCGCAACCAGGCAGAGGCTTAAAAAGATGGAGGTCAAGGCACAGTCTTTCGAGGAGAAGATCGAAGAGATCAAGCTCGTCAACCGCGCCAAGCTCCTCCTCATGGAAAAGGAAGACATGGACGAGAACAGTGCCCACCGGTTCCTCGAGAAGCTCGCGATGAACTCCCGCAGCACCAAACGCAAGATAGCTGAAGAAATCATAGCTAAATATAAGGAGTAACCACTATGACAAAGTACATTTTCGTTACGGGAGGTGTCGTCTCTGGCCTTGGAAAAGGTATCACAGCCGCCTCCGTCGGTAGACTGCTCAAAATGCGCGGATTGAAGGTCGCAGCGCAGAAACTCGATCCCTACATCAACGTTGACCCGGGCACCATGAGCCCCTACCAGCACGGCGAAGTTTATGTCACCGAAGACGGCGCAGAGACCGACCTCGACCTGGGCCACTACGAGAGATTCATCGATGAGGACTTGAACAAGTTTTCGAACCTCACGACAGGCAAAGTGTACTCCAACGTCATCGCGAAAGAGCGCCGCGGCGAGTACTTAGGCTCAACGGTTCAGATCATCCCGCACGTCACTGACGAGATAAAGAGATTCATCTACAACGTCGGCCGCCAGAGCAGCGCAGACGTAGTAATCACTGAGGTCGGCGGCACGATCGGCGACATCGAGGGCCAGCCTTTCATCGAGGCGATCAGACAGGTCGGCAACGAAGTCGGCCGCGAGAATTCCCTATACATTCACGTCTGCCTCCTCCCCTATCTGAAAGCTTCCGGCGAGCACAAGACAAAGCCCACGCAGCACTCCGTAAAAGAGCTCCAGGGCATGGGAATCACTCCTGACATCATCGTCCTGCGTACCGACGAAAAGATCGAGGACATGGCTATATTCGGCAAGATCGCGCACTTCTGCAACGTAAAGGAAGACTGCGTCATCGAGAACACCACGCTCCCCATCCTCTACGAGGCACCCCTCATGCTCGAGCGCTCCGGCATGTCAGACATCGTCTGCCGCGAATTGGGCCTTGACTGCCCTCCGCCGGACATCACGGAGTGGGAGTCTCTCATCAACCGCATCATATCGCCTTCAGACAGCGTGACCATCGGTCTCGTCGGCAAATATACGCAGCTCCACGACGCATATCTTTCGGTTGCCGAAGCGCTCCATCACGCAGGCTATTTCAACGACGCCACGGTCAACATCAAGTGGATCGATTCAGAAGGCATCAATGCGGATAATTACAAGGAAGTCTTAAGCGGGGTAGACGGCATCATCGTGCCGGGCGGCTTCGGCGGAAGAGGCATCGAGGGAATGATCCTCACCGCGCAGTACTGCCGCGAGTCGGGCACTCCCTACCTCGGCATCTGCCTCGGCATGCAGATCGCCGTCATCGAGGCGGCGCGCAACCTTCTTGGCTATGCTGACGCGAACTCCAACGAGTTCGATCCCGAGTCCGCGCACAAGGTCATCGACTTCATGCCCGGCCAGAGCGACGAGGTCGCAAAGGGCGGCACTCTGCGTCTCGGCAGCTACCCGTGTAACATTGTTCCGGGCACGAAAATGGAAGAATGTTACGGCTCACTTTCCATCAGCGAGCGCCACAGACACAGATATGAGTTCAACAACAACTACCGTTCCGAGCTGACCGCCGCGGGTCTCACGATCAGTGGTCTCTCACCTGACGATCTGCTTGTTGAGACAGTTGAGTATGCATCACATCCGTTTTTCGTTGGCGTCCAGTATCACCCCGAGTTCAAGTCCCGCCCGAACAAGCCCCACCCGCTGTTCATGGGCCTGGTAAAGGCTTCGCTGAAGAAGTGATCTTCCCGGCGTCCGGCTGGAGGCATTCTCTTCACTTTTGTTTCGAAATTGAAGAAGGAAGCGGGAATGACGACGGTTATCACTCCCCTTATCCAACTCACAAGCAAAAAACAACGGCCGGTTGTTCGGCCGTTGTTTTTGGGTGGGATTTATGGTGAGGAATAACTTATGCTTTTTCGTTTGATTCAAGTACCTTGAACTGAAGGACTGCCATGACTGAGATAACTCCTGCGAAGATGAAATCCATGTAGACCTTCGGTGATGCGATCGTTGCATTCTCGAATACCATTGCGTAAACTCCTAAAACTGCAAGAACTCCTGCTACGAGAAAAGATACGATGAAAATAAAAGATTTGCCGTCCATTTTTTGTTCCCCCTTATGTTTGGTGTTTGTTTGTTTGATGGCTTCATTATTGCAGTGAAAAAGGCCTCAGACCATCAGCAATAAAGGGCTTTACTGAAGCTTAATCAACACCTCGGAACATGAGTGTCGATTATCTGCAAAAAAGTTCGAAAAACTCTTTTGGAAAACAAAAAAACAGGCACGGATACCCGTGCCTGTCTTGATATGGATATATAAGTATCAGATCTCGATGCTTCCCGTGAAGACCTTTTCGCAGTTGCCGGTCATGTAGACTGCATCGTCGGTGTAACGGATGATGAGCTCGCCGCCGCGGAGGATGACCTTGATGTCCTCACCCTTCTTGCAGTAGCCGTTGAGGCATGCTGCAACTGCTGCTGCGCACGCACCTGTACCGCATGCGAGCGTTTCGCCGGAACCTCTCTCCCATACGCGCATCTTGAGCGTGTGATCGTCGATGACCTTGATGAACTCGGTGTTGACTCTCTCGGGGAAGATCTTGTGTGTCTCGAAATCGGGGCCGATCTTCTCAAGGTCGAGCGCGTCAACCAGATCAGTGAAGATGACTGCGTGCGGGTTGCCCATCGAAACGCATGTGATGTTGTAGGTCTCACCGTTGTAATCGACCGGACGGTTGACGATCATGTCGCCGTCGAGCGTTACGGGGATCTTGGAAGGCTCAAGGATGGCCTTGCCCATGTCGACCTTTACGCGGACTACTTCGTCGCCAAGGGTCATGAGCTCGAGCTTCTTGATGCCGCTCTTTGTCTCAACCGTCATGTGCTTCTTCTTGTGGCCGGCGACGTCGTACATGTACTTGCCGACGCAGCGGATAGCGTTGCCGCACATGTTGCCTTCCGAACCGTCAAGGTTGAACATGATCATGCGGCAGTCGGCGACTCTGGAAGGAGCGATGAGGACGATGCCGTCGCCGCCTACGCCGAAGTGTCTGTCGGACATGTAGACGGAAAGGGATTCAGGTGAAGAGACCATCTTTTCGAGACAGTCGATGTAGATGTAATCGTTGCCGCAGCCCTGCATCTTCGTAAAGTTGATGACCTTCCTCTTCTCACGCATGTTGTTGATGTCAACGAGCTCAGTGTTGATCTCGCTGTATCTGGACATGAGTGAGTCTGCGAGTGCATCAGCGGTGTCAATGGCCGTGAGGCAGGGGATTCCGAGCATGACCGCGCGGCGGCGGAGCTTGACGGAGTCGCGTGCCGGGAGACGGCCCTTTGCGGATGTCGAAATGATGTAATTGACCTTGCCGCTTTCGAGGAGCGTCATGGTGTTGTTCGTGTCGGATTCATGGATCTTGTGGACGACTTCGACCTTCATGCCTGCTGCTTCAAGAGCCTTTGCATTGCCTGGTGTCGCGTAGAGATTAAATCCGAGCGAATCGAATTTCTTTGCGACTTCAACGATCTCGGACTTGTCTGAATCACGTACCGTGATGAGAACGCCGCCGTGCTTGTACATCTTGTAGCCTGCTGCCACAAGGCCCTTGAAAAGAGCTTCGGAAAGGTTTCGGCCGACGCCCAGGACTTCGCCCGTGGACTTCATTTCGGGGCCGAGCTGAGTATCAACGTCAGTGAGTTTCTCGAATGAGAAAACCGGGACCTTGACGCATGTGTAAGGTGACTGGCGGTAGAAGCCTACGCCGTAATCCATGTCTGCGAGCTTCTCTCCCAGAGATACCCTGATCGCGCAGTCGACCATCAGAACGCCCGTAACCTTGCTCATGTAAGGAACGGTACGTGACGCACGCGGATTGACCTCGATGACATAGATCTGATCGTCCTTTACGATGTACTGGATGTTTACGATACCGATCGAAGCAAGACCTTCGCAAAGTGCTCTCGTCGTGTCAACGAGCTTCTTTGCCATGCGGTCGTAGATGTGCTTCGCGGGGTAAACTGCGATGGAGTCACCGGAGTGGATTCCCGCTCTTTCGATGTGCTCCATGATGCCCGGAATAAGGACGTCGTGGCCGTCGTAGATCGCGTCGACTTCGATCTCTCTGCCCTGGATGTATTTGTCGATCAGGACAGGGTTTTCGATGCCCTGGTCGAGGATGATGTTCATGTATTCTTCAACGTCATCATCGTGGAATGCGATGGTCATGTTCTGACCGCCCAAGACGTATGAAGGACGCAGAAGGATCGGGTATTCCAATGTGTGCGCAGCTTCGAAAGCTTCTTCCTTGGTGAGGACGGAGAAGCCCTTCGGCCTTGCGATCCCGAGCCTTTCGAGGAGTGCGTCAAATCTCTCACGGTCCTCTGCCATGTCGATGGAATCGGCAGATGTTCCGATGATGTTGATGTTGTTCTGAGCAAGCGTCTTGGTGAGCTTGATCGCGGTCTGTCCGCCGAATGCAACGACAACGCCGACAGGGTTTTCCTGCGCGATGATGTTAAGAACGTCTTCAGGTGTAAGAGGCTCGAAATAGAGTCTGTCGCCCGTATCGAAATCGGTCGAGACTGTCTCAGGGTTGTTGTTGATGATGACTACCCTGTAACCCAGTTCGCGGAGCGCATGTACGCAGTGAACCGCAGCGTAGTCGAACTCGATTCCCTGGCCGATCCTGATCGGGCCTGAACCGATTACGATGACGGTCTTGGCGTCTCCCGTATCTTCGATCGAAGCCTCGTTCTCACCGCCTGCCGCAGCGGAATTATATGTTGCGTAGAAGTAGGGCGTTACGGCCTCGAACTCGCCTGCGCAGGTATCGACCATCTTGTATGTGACGGATACCAGAGACTTGAAATCAGCAACGGACTTGCCCGAGATCCTCTCGAGCGCTTTATCAGTAAATCCAAGCTTCTTGCCCTTGATGTATAGATCAGCATCGATGCTTTCCGCGATCTGCTTTTCGTAGTCGACGAGGTTCTTGATCTTGTTCAGGAACCAGTTGTCGATCATGGTTATCCGGTGGATCTTGTCAAGGTCGAAGCCTCTGAAAAGTCCTTCCGCAACATAGAAAAGTCTCTCGTCCGTTGTGTGGCCGATGCCTTCCCAGATCTCTTCGTCAGAGTGGTCAGCCAGCTTCGGAAGTCTTACCGTGTCAACGGAGATCTCAGCGCCTCTGAGAGCCTTCATGAGAGCGCTCTCGAAAGAGTCGGAGATCGACATGACTTCGCCGGTTGCCTTCATCTGTGTGCCGAGGTCACGCTTTGCATAAACGAACTTGTCGAAAGGCCACTTCGGGAACTTGACTGCGACGTAGTCGAGTGCAGGCTCGAAAGCCGCATATGTATTGCCTGTTACGGCATTCTTGATCTCGTCTAGGCGATAGCCGAGAGCGATCTTCGTTGCAACCTTTGCGATCGGATAACCTGTCGCTTTAGATGCCAAAGCAGAGGATCTGGATACACGGGGATTGACCTCGATTACAGCATATTCAAATGATGTCGGATGGAGCGCGAACTGACAGTTGCATCCGCCCTCAACGCCGAGCGCTTCGATGATGTTGAGAGATGCTGATCTGAGCATCTGATACTCTTTGTCTGAAAGCGTTACCGCAGGCGCGATGACGATGCTGTCGCCGGTGTGTACGCCTACCGGATCGAGGTTCTCCATCGAGCAGACCGTGAGAACGTTGCCTGCCTTGTCGCGGATCACTTCGAACTCGATCTCTTTCCATCCGGAGATGCACTTCTCGATGAGTACCTGCGTGATGGGTGAAAGCGCGAGACCGTTTCTTGCGATCTCGTGAAGTTCTTCTTCAGTGTTTGCGATTCCGCCGCCGCTGCCGCCCAGAGTGAATGCAGGACGTACGATTACCGGATAGCCGATCTCCTTTGCGAAAGCGAGTGCGGCATCAACGTCTGTTACGACCTTTGAAGGGATGCAGGGCTGGCCGATGCTCTCCATCGTGTCCTTGAACATCTGGCGGTCTTCAGCCTTGTCGATGCACTCGGGTGAAGAGCCCAAAAGCTTAACGCCGTTTCTTGCAAGGAAGCCGTCCTTTGCGAGCTCCATGCAGAGCGTCAGAGCGGTCTGTCCGCCGAGTCCCGAGAGGATCGCGTCAGGTCTTTCTGTTTCAATAACTCTCTTTACTGTTGTAAGCGTGAGCGGCTCGATGTAGATCTTATCGGCCATCCACTTGTCGGTCATGATGGTGGCAGGGTTTGAGTTGATCAGGACGATCTCGATGCCGTCCTCGCGGAGTGCGCGGCATGCCTGCGTTCCTGCGTAGTCGAATTCTGCAGCCTGGCCTATTACGATAGGGCCGGAACCGATTACCAAAACTTTTCGAATATTCTTATCCAGCGGCATGATCAGTTCCTCCCCTCATCCATCATCTTAGTAAACTCATCGAAAAGGAAGTCCGTATCCTTCGGGCCTCCGCATGCTTCAGGGTGGAACTGTACCGAAAACACCGGCTTGTTCTTATACCTGATGCCTTCGTTCGTTCCGTCGTTTACGTTCACGAAAAGCTCGCTCGCGACACTCTCGTCGATCGAATCAGAAACGACCGCGTAGCCGTGGTTCTGCGATGAGATGTAAACATGTCCCGTCTCGAGATTTTTTACAGGGTGGTTCGCGCCTCTGTGACCGTACTTGAGCTTGGTCGTCTTAAAGCCGTGGGCCAAAGCCAGGAGCTGGTGGCCTAAGCAGATTCCCATTGTGGGGATGCCGGTCTTGTCGAGTTCCTGAAGCGTTGCGATCGTCTTCTTGTTGTCTTCCGGATCGCCCGGGCCGTTGCTGATGAAGATGCCGTCAGGCTTTACGGCGAGGATTTCAGAAACTGAAGCCGAGGCAGGGAAAAGAAAGACCTTGCAGCCGCGGGCCACAAGGCTTCTTACGATGTTTTCCTTGACGCCGCAGTCGATCATTGCGACGGTGTACTTATTCTCAGCGGAATCGTGCTCTTCGACGGAAGGAACAGTCACTGCATCAACGGGATCTGTGATCCTGTATGCCGCGATGTCCTTGAGCGCCTTGTCCATGTCGGACGGGAGCTGGTCGGTGATGAGGCCGTTCATGACGCCCTTTTCGCGCAGGATGCGTGTAAGAGCTCTCGTGTCGATGCCCTTGAGACCGGGAATGCCGCTCTCTTTGAGGTAGTTATCTATCGTGTCCTTGCATCTGAAGTTTGAAGGCTCTTCGCAGGCTTCCCTGACGATGTAGGCCGATACGCTCGGGGCCGGGCCCTCTTTGTCTTCGGGGATCACACCGTAGTTGCCGATCAGGGGGAAGGTCTGGACGACCGCCTGTCCCTTGTAGCTCTTGTCGGTGAGAGTCTCAAGGTATCCCGTCATTGCCGTTGTGAAAACGATCTCCGAGATCACCTCGCCGGAAGCGCCGAACGCCTCCCCTTCAAATACATCTCCGTTCTCCAATACCAAATACCGCTTCATACTATTTCCTCATAGCATATTGGAATAACCCATCAGATATTTATCGACTTGGGCAGCGCAGTCCCTGCCTTCGCGGAGTCCCCAGACGACGAGCGACTGTCCTCTCCTTACGTCTCCGGCAGCGAAAACCTTGTCTCTCGATGTCTTGTGATCTCCGGCCGATGCCTTGATGTTGGACCTTGCGTCTGTCTCAAGACCGAACGATTCAGCGATATAGCTTTCCGGTCCTAAGAAACCCGCTGCGATAAGAACGATCTGTGCCGGGATGACCTCTTCAGAACCTTCGATGAGGTTCATCTGCATGCGGCCGTCCCCGCCTTTCTGCCAGTCGATCTTAACCGTCTCAACACCCGTCAGTCTGCCTTCGTCATCGCGGACAAAGCTCTTGACTGTTGTCAGATATACCCTTGGGTCTTTGCCGAATACGGCTATCGATTCCTCCTGACCGTAATCGGTCTTCAGAACCTTCGGCCACTCCGGCCAGGGGTTGTTAGCGGCGCGTGTGACAGGTGGTATGGGCATCATCTCAAGCTGTGTCACGGACTTGCATCCGTGCCTTATGCAGGTGCCCACACAATCGTTGCCCGTGTCGCCTCCGCCTATTATAACCACATCTTTATATTTTGCACTAATGTAATTAGTATCAGAAATGTTAGATGAGAGGACCATTTTTGTTGTAGATGTCAAAAAGTCGACGGCGAAATAGATTCCGTCACCCTCCCTGCCGGGTGCCTTGATGTCTCTCGGGTTCCTCGATCCGCACGCTAAGACGACCGCGTCGAACTCATTTACGATCTCGTCAGCGGTGATGTCGCGTCCGACGTCGCAGTTGTATCTGAACTCAACGCCCTCGGCTTCCATAACATCGATCCTTCTCTGGATGAACCTCTTCTCGAGCTTCATGTTCGGGATGCCGTACATCAGGAGTCCGCCTGCCCTGTCCGCCTTCTCGAAAACAGTTACGTTGTGGCCTCTTCTGTTGAGCCAGTGAGCAGTAGATAAACCTGCAGGACCCGAGCCGATGACGGCAACTCTTTTGCCGCTTCTCTTTGCGGGTATCTCAGGCTTAACGCGGCCTTCGCCGTAAGCTTTCTCGATCACCGCATACTCGTTCTCCTTGACCGTTACCGCATCGCCGTTCATTCCGCATGTGCACGCCTTTTCGCAGAGGGCAGGGCACACTCTCGAAGTGAATTCCGGGAAGGGATTGGTCATGGTGAGCCTTTCGAAAGCCTTGTCCCAGAAACCCTTGTAGATAAGGTCGTTCCAGTCGGGGCAGAGGTTGTTTAGAGGGCACCCTGCGACCATGCCGCAGACGGGCTTTCCGTACTGGCAGAACGGGACGCCGCAATCCATGCAGCGGCTGGCCTGTTCTTTTCGCTTGGCTTCATCAATAGGTGTGTGGAATTCGTTGTAGGTCTTGATCCTCTCCATGGGATCGACCGCCGGGTTGTCAACTCTTCCGTATTCCAAAAAAGCGCCTGTCTTACCCATATGGCTCACCCGTTAACCCTTTCCTGGAAAGCCTTGATCTTGGCTTCATCCTCATCAAGGCCCTGCGCCTTGTACTTCGCGATGGCGGTCATCATTGCCTTGTATTCGTGCGGCACGACCTTCTTGAATTTGGTGACGTATTCATCAAAGTCCCTGAGTATCTCTTTTCCGAGGTAGGAATCAGTTCTTTGAACGTGCTCTTCGATGAGTGCTTTGAGGGCCTTCCGGTCCTGCTCCTCAGTGATCCTCGAGAATCCTACGAGCGACTTGTTGAGCTTGGTATAAAGGTCGTTGTGCTCGTCGTAAACGTAAGCGATACCGCCACTCATACCTGCTGCGAAGTTCTTTCCGACTTTACCCAGGATGACTGCGACGCCGCCCGTCATGTACTCGCATCCGTGATCGCCCGTGCCTTCGCAGACTACCGTCGCGCCTGAATTTCTTACGCAGAAACGCTCACCTGCGACACCGTTGATGAAGGCCTTGCCTGACGTTGCACCGAAGAGTGCGACGTTGCCGACGATGATGTTCTCGTCAGCCCTGAAAGCGAAATGCTCGGGGGCTTTGAGGCTGAGCGTGCCGCCTGACAGACCCTTGCCGAAATAGTCGTTTGCATCGCCCTCAACATTGATCGTGAGGCCCTTGGGGATGAACGCGCCAAAGCTCTGGCCGGCAGATCCCTTGCAGTTGACTTCGAACGTGTCTTCCTGAAGAGAGGTGCCGAATTTCTTTGTGATCTCGGCACCGAAAAGCGTACCCACCGTTCTGTTGAGATTCGTGATCTTAACGTCGATGCTCTGCTTCTTTCCTTCTTTGAATGATTCCGCAAATGAGGGAATGATGACTGCTTCGTCGATCGTCTTTTCGAGCTCGAAATCGAACGTGTCCTCCTTCTCGAAATGCTGCTTTACGTCAGCTCTTCCCGAGTAAGGATTATCAAGTACGACATTCATGTCGAGGCCCGCGGGATGCGATCCTTCGGGGAACTTCTTGGGTGTCAGGAGGTCAGATCTTCCGACCAGTTCGTCGATCGTCCTGATGCCGAGTTTTGCCATGATCTCTCTCATTTCCTGAGCGATGAACATCATGAAATTGATGACGTATTCAGGCTTGCCCTTGAATCTCTTTCTAAGCTCGGGATTCTGCGTTGCAACGCCTACGGGGCATGTATCGAGGTGGCATACACGCATCATGACGCAGCCCATCGTGACCAAAGGTGCGGTCGCAAAACCGAATTCTTCAGCGCCCAGCATTGCAGCGATTACGACGTCTCTTCCTGTGAGCAGCTTACCGTCTGCTTCGATGACGACATGTGATCTCAGATTGTTCTGGATCAATGTCTGGTGAGTCTCTGCTACGCCCAATTCCCAAGGCAGACCTGCGTTATGGATGGACGATGCCGGAGCTGCGCCCGTACCGCCGTCGTAACCGGAGATGAGGACAACGCCCGCGCCTGCTTTCGCAACGCCCGAAGCGATCGTTCCTACGCCCGATTCCGAAACGAGCTTGACGGAGATCCTTGCGTCCTTGTTTGCATTCTTAAGATCGTAGATGAGCTGTGCCAGGTCTTCGATCGAGTAGATGTCGTGATGAGGCGGAGGCGAGATGAGTGCAACGCCCGGTGTGGAGTGACGCGTTTTCGCGATCCAGGGATAGACCTTCTTTGAAGGGAGGTGTCCGCCCTCGCCCGGCTTTGCGCCCTGCGCCATCTTGATCTGCAGTTCTTTTGCAGAGATCAGGTATTCGGAAGTAACACCAAAACGGCCCGATGCGACCTGCTTGATCGCAGAGCACCTGTCTTCCTCACTGCCTTTAGTAGCGATTCTTTCGGCGTCTTCGCCGCCCTCACCGCTGTTGCTCTTGCCGCCTAATCTGTTCATGGCGATCGCGAGGCATTCATGCGCTTCCTGGGAGATCGAACCATATGACATTGCGCCCGACTTGAATCTCTTAACGATGCTCTCGGCGGGCTCGACCTCGTCGATGCTGATGCCGCCGTCCTCGGGGAACTTGAACTGAAGTGTGCTCCTCAACGTGATGTGGCGGTCTTCCCTGTTGATCGTGTCGGAGAACTGCTTGAAAAGGTTATAGTCTCCGGTCCACGTAGCCTTTCTCAGAAGCGCGATGGACTCAGGGTTATAGAGGTGATCTTCCTTGTCGGACCTCTCCTTGTGCCAGCCGACGACGCGCAGTGCATCAGGAGTCTTGAGCTCCTCGGGATCAAAGGCTTTCTCGTGCAGTCTTAAAGTCCTGTCTTCGATGTTCTTGAGCGTGATGCCTCCGACACGGCTGACCGTATCCGGGAAGTAATTGTCCATCAGCTCCTTGCCGATGCCCAAAGCCTCGAAGATCTTGGAGCCCTGGTACGACTGGATCGTGGAGATACCCATTTTCGCGCTTATCTTGACGATGCCGTGAACTACGGCCTCTGTATAAGCGGTACTCGCTTCGGTGTAGTCCTTGTCGATCTCGCCCGTACTGATGAGCTCATGGATGGAATCGAACGCGAGGTAGGGATTGATCGCGCTCGCACCAAAGCCCATGAGAGTTGCGAAATGATGAACGTCGCAAGGCTCTCCGGACTCCAGGATGATCGAGATTGCCGTATTCATTCTTGTTCTTACCAAATGTGTTTCGAGTGCCGCAACCGCAAGCAGAGAAGGGATCGCGACATTGTCCTTGTCGACTCCGCGGTCGGTCAGGATAAGTATTGCAGCGCCCTCTTCGTGCGCCTTGTCAGCCTGTGCATAAAGCCCGTCGATCGCGTCCTTGAGAGAGGTTCCTCTCTTGTAGAGCATGCTTATGTCGTGGGTCTTGAGGCCCTCCAGGTCAGCGTGTCTGATCTTCATGAGATCGATGTTTGAAAGTATCGGATTATTGATCTTCAGTACGCGGCAGTTCTCTTCCTTCTCTTCGAGAACGTTGCCCGCGATACCCAGATAAACGGTAGTATCGGTAATTATCTCTTCTCTTATAGAGTCGATAGGCGGGTTGGTGACCTGTGCGAACTTCTGCTTGAAGAAATCGAAAAGCGGAGGATCCTGCTCCGAAAGAGGCGGAACCGGCACGTCGATACCCATCGAAGCGGTTGCCTCGATGCCGTTGAGGCACATCGGGATCAGCGTGTTCGTGAGGTTGCCGTAGCTGTATCCGAACGCCTTCTGCAGGGTCTTTAATTCCTCACCCCTGATGCGTATCGGCTTCTTGTTCTCTTTTTCGAGCTCGCTTAAGTTAACGAGCATCTGGTCGAGCCACTCACCATAAGGCTGTCGCTGCTCGAAATTCTTCTTGATGTCTTCGTCGCTCAGGAGCTTGCCCGATCTCGTATCCGCAACGAGGATTTTGCCCGGGCGCAGACGGTCCTTCTTGAGTACCGTGTTCTCGTCGAGATCGGAAAGCGCGCCGACCTCGGAGGATATGATGAGCAATCCGTCCTCTGTGATGTAGTATCTTGATGGTCTGAGGCCGTTACGATCGAGCGTTGCGCCTAAGATGTCGCCGTCCGAGAAGATGATCGAAGCAGGGCCGTCCCACGGTTCCATCATGGTCGCATAGTACTGATAGAAAGCCCTTCTCTCGCGGCTCATCGTCTCGATGTGCTGCCACGGCTCGGGGATCGTAACTGCGAGCGCGAGCGTCAAAGGCATGCCGCACATTTCCATGAACTCTAATGTGTTGTCGAGCCTTGCGGAGTCTGATCCCGTTACGTCTAAGAGCGGGTAGATGTCATCGAGCCTGTCCTCCAGAACCTTTGAATGGAGGATGTTTTCGCGGCTCAGCATCTTGTTCATGTTACCGGTGATCGTGTTGATCTCGCCGTTATGGACCATGAGCCTGTTCGGGTGCGACTTCTGCCAGCTGGGGTTCGTGTTCGTCGAGAATCTCGAGTGCACGATGCCGATCGCCGAAATGAATTCTTCCTTATTAAGATCCTCATAGAAAAGCCTCAGCTGTCCTACCAGGAACATGCCCTTGTAAACGATCGTGCGGCATGAGAGCGAGCATACATAAGTGTTCTCGTCAGCCTTCTCGAAAAGCCTTCTCGCCACATAGAGCTTCCTGTCGAAATCGATGTCTTCTGCGCAGTCTTCGGGCCTTTCGACAAAGCCCTGCATGATGGTCGGCATGCTGTCTTTCGCCTTGCTTCCGAGCACGTCAGGATTGACGGGAACTTTTCGCCATCCGAGGAACTTCATGCCTTCCTTGGCGATGATGTCCTCGAAGGTCTTCATGGTCTTCTTATAAAGCTCTTCGGTCTGGGGCATGAAGAACATGCCGATACCGAAAGACCTTTTGCCTCCGAGCGTAATGCCGTCCTTTGCTGCTGCTGATACGAAATAATCATGGGGGATCTGAAGCAGAATACCGACGCCGTCACCGGTCTTGCCCTCGGCATCCTTACCGGCGCGGTGCTCCAGTGTCTCAACGATCTTCAGCGCGCCGTCAACGACTCTTCTTTCCTGAAGTCCGTTAATGTTGACAACAGCGCCGATACCGCAGTTGTCGTGCTCTAATGCAGGATCGTAAAGCCCCTGTTTCTTAAAGGGTTCGTTCACTCTGTAGTTGTCCATACCGCTTCATACTCCCTTCGTTATTTGCAACAAAAAGGCGCTTACCCGGCAGAGGAACCTCTGCAGATAAGCGCCGTTGCTTGAAGTATTTAATTGTCAGAATTATGCTACTGGGATTTGCGGTTGTCAATACACCAAATTCAAATCGCCCTACCCTGAAATCTACACTGAACCGTCTCATTTACTGTAGACATTTGTGTAATCCGGCAGGAAATACACAAAAATCTACACTGTTCTGCCCGTTTTAGTGTAGATGACAGTGTAAGCCGAAGTTGGATCCCTGATTCACGAAAGATTCACGGCGAAGGTCCTTTTCGTGAAAAATCCGTGAAAAAAGGCTGATATTCACGTTTTCCTTCACGAAAAACCCTCTCAGCGTGAAAAAATCGTGAATCGCGACAAAAATTTCCCGCCACAGAAAATGTTTATTTCCTCTTATTAAAGGACCCGGCCCGCCCCTCGAAAAAAAACAAAATCGGCAGTTGACAATATCAAATCGGGTGTGCTATTATCCCGACATGCAAAGGTGCATTGAGCCAAAAGCTCGGTGCACCTTTATTATTTTAATTGCAATACGAAGAATCTGTCACAACGGTGTGAGTACATTTGTGGCGGATTCTTTTTATTTGCAAGAGAACGGGAGGAAAGTTTATGGAAGACGTTTTAAAAACAATGCATGAACAGATCTTCGGCGTATGGTTCTTGGCCGGAGCAGCTTTGGTCTTCTGGATGCAGGCAGGATTTGCCATGGTAGAGACCGGTTTTACCAGAGCGAAAAATGCAGGAAACATCATCATGAAAAACCTGATGGATTTCTGTATCGGTACTGTGGTATTCATCCTCATCGGATTCGGTCTCTTCTTAGGTGAAGATGCCCTTTTCGGTCTTGTAGGTATTCCGAACTTTGATATATTTACGAATTACGCTACCTTCGATTGGAGCGGCTTCGTATTCAATCTCGTTTTCTGTGCCACGACCGCAACGATCGTTTCCGGTGCAATGGCAGAGAGAACAAAGTTCTTATCTTACTGCATCTATTCAGGAGTCATCTCAGCAGTTATCTACCCCATCGAGGCTCACTGGACATGGGGCGGCGGCTGGCTCGCACAGATGGGTTTCCACGATTTCGCAGGTTCCAACTGCATCCACATGGTAGGCGGTATCTCAGCCCTGATCGGTGCAGCTATTCTTGGACCCCGTATCGGTAAGTTCATAAAGGATGAAAAAGGCAAGGTTACAAAGGTTAACGCATTCCCCGGCCACAACATCCCGATCGGCGCTTTAGGTGTATTCATCCTCTGGCTCGGCTGGTACGGATTCAACGGCGCAGCAGCTACTTCACTCGAACAGCTCGGCGCAATCTTCGTAACAACAACCATCGCACCTGCTATCGCTACAGTCACGACAATGATCTTCACATGGGTCAAGTATGGTAAGCCTGATGTATCCATGTGTCTCAACGCTTCACTCGCAGGCCTCGTAGCTATCACAGCTCCCTGCGACACGGCAGACGCACTCGGTGCATGCATCATCGGTCTCGTTTCAGGATTACTCGTAGTATTCGGCGTATGGCTCCTTGATAATGTTCTTCATATCGATGACCCCGTCGGTGCAGTTGCAGTTCACATGATGAACGGTATCTGGGGAACGATCGCAGTTGGTCTCTTCTCCACATCAACAGTTCCCGGCTACGCAATAGCTGACGCTGCAGGCAACACAATGACAGGTCTCTTCTATGGCGGCGGATTAAAGCTCCTCGGCATCCAGATGATCGGTATGCTCGCAACGGCAGGCTGGACAGCAGTCACCATCACGATCACATTCTTCGCCATTAAGAAGATCGTCGGTCTCCGCGCTTCCGAAGAAGAAGAGATCACAGGTCTTGACGTTACAGAGCACGGTCTCGTTTCCGCTTACTCAGGATTCTCCATCATGGATACAACAGACAACATGATGTCCGTCAACGAAAACACAGACCTCGGCGTTGCAGAATACGACAAGGCTTCCGAGACACTCAAGGATGCAGCAGTTCCTGTAGTAAATACAGTAGCTCCTTCCTACGATACAGGTATCCATAAGGTAGTCATCATCGCCAAGCTCTCACGTTTCGATACTCTGAAGAAGGCAATGAACGACATCGGCGTAACCGGTATCACAATGATCCAGTGCATGGGCTGCGGCGTACAGAAGGGTGCCGGTGAGAAGTACAGAGGCGTTGAAGTCGATACTACGCTCTTACCTAAGGTCAAGGTAGAAGTTGTCGTATCAACGATCCCTGTAGACAAAGTTATCGCAGCTGCCAAGAAGGCACTCTACACAGGCCACATCGGCGACGGTAAGATCTTCGTTTACAACGTTGACCGCGTCGTAAAGATCAGGACAGGTGAAGAGAACTTCGCAGCATTGGCAGATGTTGAATAAAAGCCAGATAACGCTGTTATAAATACAGCAACAGCCCCCTGAAACCCCCAAGGAAATTCCTTGGGGGTTTTGTTTGCCGGACAAAAAATCCCCGCCGGCTTCATACACTTCCCGCATGTCGTCAGTGTGTCACGGAAAAGTGCGTCATTCTATCTTTCGTTCTATCTTTGAGGCAAAAGTTAGAATGATTCATAGAATTCCAGCGAAAAATGCATACGGCGCGGGGATTTGCCGCGCCACGCACCCCGAAAAGCCCGCATTTTCGACATCACAGGACTCAACTGTCGCTTAAGCATCAGAAAAAACAAACATTAGTGATTGGTTTTGGGGGTTGACGCCCGCCATAATGTAGGCAACAAGAAAGAACCTAAGCACATAACGGAGGGCAGCAAAAATGAATTATTCAGCAGATAACATGAGCAAGCTCGATTTATTCCTCGCATGGATAATCTCGATTTTGTTCTGACCCCGATAAGATAAACAGACACCTGACGGAGGAAAATAAAATGAAAGACTTAACAACAAAGATCTTCGCAGCAGGACTAACTGCAGCAGTATTCGCTACCTGCTTCACAGCCTGCAATCAGGCAAATATCCCCGCAGATACGGAGCCCCGGCAGACAAAAGCAGAAGAGAGCGTCGAAAAGAGAGACAGCAAGAACAACGTAGGAGGCTGGAAGACAGCAGAGAACAACGAAGTCACCGAAGAGCAGAAGAAGTTCTTCAAGGAAGCAACAGGAAAGCTCAACGGATACTTCTACACTCCGGTAGCACTCCTCGCAACACAGGTAGTTTCCGGTACGAATTACGTTTTCCTTTGCAAGTCCACCATTGAAGGCCACAAGGCATCACAGACCATGAAGTTCACATACATCTACGTGGATCTCCAGGGCAACGCAAGCTTCAAGGGCGACAAGAACCTCGTACTTCCCGGAGCAGAAGACAAGCAGATGCCCGGCGGATGGACAGCAGCAACTGACACAAAGGTCACGGAAGACGTAAACAAGATCGTCACAAATGCAACCGAAAAGCTCGTAGGAGCCAAGCTGGAACCCATCGCTTACCTCGGTTCACAGGTAGTCGCAGGAAAGAATCACATGATCCTCTGCAAGTCCACTCCCGTAGCTTTGAACGGCAGCGCATCCTATGTGATCATAACGGTTTACCAGGATCTCCAGGGCAACTGCAAGATCACGGAAACCAAAGACATTGATATCAATTTCAGCTGATACATTCTCCTGACCGTCAGCCGGTTGATCATAAATCCCCCGCATTGTTAGCTGGTGTGCGGGGGATTACTGATCGATCTCGTATCCGGCGTCTTCCAGCGCCTTCAGTGCGCGCCCGAAATTCTCTTCCTTCACCAGGATGTAATCCGTATTGTACGTGGAAACGGCAAAGATCCCGATCTTGTTTTCGGCAAGGACCGAGGAGATCTTCGATAAGATACCGATGAGCGAGAAGTCCAGCACACCCTCTATCCTGAAGCCTTTCCAGCCGTCTTCGCGGGCGGTTGTGGCACCGGGAACGGAAGATGTTTTGCAGACCAGTGAGATCTCTTCGTCAGTCCTTCCCACGAAAAAGAAATCTTCGTTCAGATCGATCGCGGAAACATCGCTGACCTTGCAGACGGATAATTCAAAAGGCAGTGTCCTGAGAACCATGTCACACACTCCTTCCGCCTACGAAAATAACGAGAAGGACAACGACAAAACCAGTCACGGAACCTAACACTTCTATGATGCCGAGGATGAGGAGAGGAATCATTTTCGCTTTGCCGGCCCTGATCGTGCCGATGATCGCGAAGATCACGCCGGGGAAGATCCTGAGGCCAAATAGAATGAATGCGCCCAATATCAGCATGGTGTAGATGACGCCGCGGGACGTGGGCACTTCGAGAAAACAGCCGCCTGCAAAGCAGACCGCGCTCAGGCATGACAGCACGAGAGGTATTATCAGAAATACGACTGCCAGTTTGTCGGTGCGCTTTTTGACTTTGTTTTCCATATGTCCTCCTTACTCAGTGACCCTGTCCAAAGCCGACGCGCAGTTTGTTGTGTAGAAAATGTCGCCTTCCGCGAGAGTGATCTTCGCAGGAAGCGCGGTGTACTCGTAAAGCGCGTCCGTGTGGCCTTCTTTGTAGTCGCTGTCAAACCTGTATTTGATGTTTCCGTCAGAGTCTGTGATGTGGATAACGCCGTGCTTGTGATAGATATCAAGAGTGTATGTTCCGGCCGGGATCGGGCATTTCTCATCGCCTATAATAAACTTCTCCCTGTGCATTATCGTATCACCGGGAATGAAAGCGATGTCATGTTCGCTCTTGTCCGGATTGGTGTTTTTATATGAGGGCTGGAACGTCTCATTGCGCCATTTCCAGAACTCTTCAGCCATTTCCCCGCTGATGCCGGTCATCTCATAGAACTCTCCAGGCGTCACCTTTACCTTCTCTTTGTTATTGCCCGGCCTCGAAAAAAAATAGATGCGGTCTATGAACTTTGAAAAGATATTGTAGTCGGAGAAATACAACTCCGCATTATAGCCGTTGTCCTGATCCGAAAAACCGCTGTACGTGATTTCCTGATGGTCCTTGTCGTAAAAGGTCACGGAGAACTTACGGTTCTTGCATTCCGCATAACAGAATCTCTGCCATTTTCTGTGGAGCATTGCAAGGTCTTTGATCTTGTCCAATGAATCGGGCGTTTCGACTAGGACCTTGAAATACTGGCCGCCCTGCATTACTTCGGCGCTTGATGCGTCGATCCCGTAATCCGCGGCCTTCTCAGTAAGGATCTTGCTGAACCTTTCGTTCTCGCTGTCGTCGATCAACTTAAGTCCTTTGGAGACTGCCTTGCACGAAGCAAGTCCCATGCCAAGGCATGCCAAAAGCACCGCGGCCGTTATCTTCTTGAGTATCTGCATGTTTAATCTTCTCCGTCCCTGGCCGGAACGAACTCCATTACGTCATCGTCCGGCGTGAATTCGGTCACTTTATCGTCCTCTGATCCCGCGCTTTCCTTGGGGATCACCGAGCGGATGAACGCCGTGACGACCGCGTATTCTTCCATCATGGAGTCGTGGTTCGTCTTTATGGTCACGCCGTCACCGGCGTTTGCTGCAGCTTCGAGTTTGGCGGCGTGCGCGGAAAGCGCCGTCGCACCGATCATCTTGGAAGAGCTCTTCAGCGAGTGCACGTAGATCGAGTAGTCGTGCCAGTTCTCTGACTCGTAGCTCTTCTGCAGGTTGTTCGCCTTTTCGAGCTCGCCGTATGCATACTCGGAAAGGAGCGAGCGGTAGAGATCCGCGTCGTCCTGGCAGTATCGAAGGCCCGCCCTCGGCTCGATCCCGACCGCCGTGAGACTTACAAATCCGTTCTCCGCCTTGTCGTCGCCTTCCTCATCATTAACCGCATCGAAAACAAGTTCAACCTTATTTTCAGGCAAATACTTAAGGATCATCTTTTCGAGCGCATAATTGTCGATCGGCTTCGTGAGATAATCCGAGAAACCTTCGTTCAGATAGCGTTCCTTCGCGCCGATGACGGCGTCCGCGGTGAGGCAGATGACAGGCGCGTCCTTACTTGATCCGCCCTCGTCCGACCTTATCTTGTGGAACGCCTCGGTTCCGTCCATCTCGGGCATTCTCTGATCCATGAAGATCATGTCGTACTTTGTCTTCGAGGCCATCGCGACTGCCTCCGCGCCCGACGTCGCGGTATCGATCTTCATCTTGGTGTTCTTGAGGAGATTGACCACGACCTTCAGGTTGATCCTGGTATCGTCAACGAAAAGGATGCTCGCGTCAGGCGCACGGAACGACTCCTTGTAAGGATTTTCGCCCGGAAGATTGTCCTTGAGTCTGGCCTGGAAATCGCCGATCGGCGTGTCGTTCACGACCTTCTGCGGCACGGTCACGGTGAAGATCGAACCCTTGCCGTACTCGCTCTCAACGTCAATGGTTCCGCCCATCAGCTCGACTAGGCGGTGCGTGATCGGAAGGCCGAGGCCAGTGCCCTCAACGGTGCTGTTATGCTCCATCTCAAGGCGCTCGAACCTGTCGAAAAGCTTCGGCTTGTCCTCTTCCCTGATGCCGATTCCCGTGTCCCAGACGATGATGGTCAGAATGATCTTTCCCTCGCCGTCACTTCTGGAACGGACCTTCAGGCTTACGGAACCCTTGTCGGTGTACTTGACCGCGTTGTTCAAAAGATTCGTGAAGATCTGGCGGATCCTGATCTCGTCGCCCGCAAGCTCGTCGGGTATCTGCGGATCGACTTCGACCGTGAACTCAAGGCCCTTATCCTGCGCCTTGAAAAGTATCATGTTATTGATGTCGTTGATCAGGGAACTGAGCTGGTAAGGTGCTTCGGCGATGTCGATCTTTCCGGCCTCGATCTTCGAGAAGTCCAGGATATCGTTAACGATCGCGAGCAGGTTATGGCCTGCCTTCTTGACATCGCCCGCGTAAACGCTGATGTTCTCGAGCGCCTCCTGAACAACGAGCGGATCGCTCTCAACGATGTCCATCGCCTTATTGTCCTCGCGGATTATCATCTCGTTCATTCCGAGGACCGCGTTGATCGGTGTCCTTATCTCATGCGACATGTTCGCAAGAAAATCACTCTTAGCGTTATTTTCGCTCTCGGCCCTGACCTTCTCCGCGAGCAGCTCGCCCTGCGCCTTGACGTAAGGCCTGACGGTGAACAGCGCAAGCGCCGCGCCGACCAGCTGCGAGACGACCAGGATGATGACATATCCTCCGACCATGGACTTGGTCTGCTCCGACAGCTGCGCCTCGAACCACGCCACCGAAAAGTCGACGGCAACGATGCCAACGACATTTCCCTTCGAATCCTTTACCGGGCTGTATGCACTGTAGAATGAACCCCATTTATCGGTGTAAGGGACCTCATCGACCGCCGCCGTACCCCTGCCCGCCTTCGCAAGCGCGTCAGTGAACTCAACGTCATCGCCATAGCTCGCAGGCTCGACCTGGTCCAGATCCATCGTGAAAATGAAATGCCCCGGCTCAGCCTCCTTGATGCAGTACACATACTCGAGCTCAACGTTATCCCTGAATACCGCGAGCGTGTCATAGATCCTGTTGTACTCGGAACTTCCGACCGTCTCTTTCGAGAGCGTCTTCATCATCTCGCCGCTGACGGAACCCGACGCGCAGTTTGCGATGTCGAGCATCCTCTGCTGGATCGACTCTCTGATACCGACCCTGGACATGTAAATGGAAACAGAACAAAAAAGAATGCACGACAAAAGCAGAATGCTATCTACCATCAGAACTATCTTGGTGGACAGACTTTTTCCTGACAACACGAGACCGATCCCCTTCATCTCATTCTTCTTAGTCTTTTATTTTAAGGGGAAAAAGCGCTCAATGCAATAAAAGCCGATGTTTGGATTGTTCTGCGTCGTGCGCGGCTTTTTTCGGACACGATAAGAAAACGGAACTCACCCCAGCGCCACATCCAACGCCATCATGAGCGTGAAGCCCAGCGAAAACATCACGACGCCGACGTTCGAGTGCTCGCCGGAAGACATTTCGGGGATCAGTTCCTCGACAACGACGTAGATCATCGCGCCCGCCGCAAAGCTAAGAAAATATGGCATCGCGGGGACCAGCAGACCTGCGGCAACGATGGTAAGAAAAGCACCGGCCGGCTCGACTGCGCCTGACAATACGCCGTAGAAAAACGCTTTGCCCTTGCGTCCTTCTTCCGCGCAGAGAGGCATCGAGATGATCGCGCCCTCGGGAAAATTCTGGATCGCGATTCCCAATGCGAGCGCCAAAGCGCCGCCCGCGGTGATGGATGAATTTCCGGACAAAAGCCCTGCGTAAACGACTCCGACCGCCATGCCCTCAGGGATGTTATGGAGAGTGACAGCGAGGACCATCATGGTGGTCTTGCGGAGACGTGACGCAGGGCCTTCAGCCTTTTCAGCAAACATGTGAAGGTGCGGGATCACGGTGTCCAGTATGAGAAGGAACAATATGCCGAGCCAGAAGCCGGCGACGGAAGGCAGAAAGCTGAGCTTGCCGAGTGATGCGCTCTGCTCCATTGCGGGAATGATGAGGCTCCAGATCGAGGCCGCCACCATGACGCCCCCGGCAAAGCCCGTGAGGGCTTTCTGGACTTTCGGACCGAGCTCTTTCCGCATGAAGAAAACACATGCCGAACCGAGCGAAGTTCCTATGAACGGAATCAACAGACCGATCAGAATGGAAGTATTCACGGGCGCCTCCTTTCAAAGTCAGGCTTTGCCCTTTTTCGCCTGCCGGCAGGCCGCGCACGCATTGCAGTGTGCGCAGCTTCCGCCGCATGAGCAGGAAGATTTACCTTCTTTCTTGTTCTTGATCATCGAGTAAACGATCCCTGCAACGATTGCCGCGAGGGCAACCGTTATCAGTATCGTTCCCAGGTTTTCAGTGATCCACGTAATCATATTAACCTTTATTTCGCGAGCTTTGTAGCCTTCGTGATCTTAAGTTTGTCTGCTTCCTTGTACTTCTTGATGAAGAGCATGTAGATAATGCCGGCAAGTGCGGCGAACGCGAAGATCAGTCCGATCACGTCGGGCGTGCCCGTGAAGAGCTTGCCGAACTGGTTGATCATGAGGGAGATGACATAAGCAAATCCGCACTGATAGAGGATCGCGAACCATGTCCACTTTGCGCTGTTCATCTCACGCTTGATTGCGCCGATCGCTGCAAAGCAGGGTGCGCAGAGGAGATTGAATACCAGGAATGACATGCCGGAAACACCGTTGAAAGCCTGCGAAAGCGCCTGCCATGCGGTGAGTTCTCCGCCGCCGTAGAGGATGCCCATCGTGCCGACGATGTTTTCCTTGGCGACGAGTCCGGTGATCGAGGCAACAGCTGCCTGCCAGTTGCCCCAACCGAGAGGAATAAAGATCCATGCGAGCACGCCGCCGATCTTTGCAAGGATGGAAAGTTCCAGTTCCTCCTCACCAAGCATGCGGAAGCCTTCCGATGTAAAACCGAAGTAGGTGGTAAACCAAATAACAATAGTGGAAAGCAGGATGATAGTTCCGGCCTTCTTGATGAAGGACCAGCCGCGCTCCCACATGGATCTCAAAACGTTGCCGACTGTAGGCATATGGTAGGCGGGAAGCTCCATGACGAAAGGAGCGGGCTCGCCTGAGAACATCTTTGTCTTCTTGAGCATGATGCCCGAAATAACGATGGCAGCCATACCGATGAAGAATGCGAGGACTGCGATCCAGGGTGAGCCTCCGAAGATGGCGCCTGCGACCATGCCGATGAACGGCATCTTTGCGCCGCAGGGGATGAATGTCGTTGTCATGATGGTCATTCTTCTGTCGCGCTCATTTTCGATGGTGCGTGACGCCATGATGCCCGGAACGCCGCAGCCTACGCCGATCAGCATCGGGATGAACGACTTGCCTGACAGACCGAACTTACGGAAGATACGGTCGAGAACGAATGCGATTCTTGCCATGTAGCCGCATGCTTCAAGGAATGCGAGCATCAGGAAGAGAACGAGCATCTGGGGAACAAATCCAAGGACTGCGCCGACGCCTGCGACGATACCGTCAAGGATGAGACCCTTGAGCCAGTCTGCCGCGTTGGCCTTGTCGAGAGCCTTTTCGACGAGCACGGGAACACCGGGGACCCAGATTCCGTATGCTGCCGGATCAGGTTCTTCCTCACCGATCTCCTCGACCGTCTTCAATGCGTTTGCGTAGTCTTCAAGAGTAGCCGTCTCTTCAGCCACTTCGAGAGTCTCCTCGTCTTCGACTTTGTATATGAAGTCTCCGGTAGGAGCAGCTCCGTGCTCTTCCTCATATGCTTTGTAACCATCGATGATGGCCGTTGCCTCGCCGTATTTTTCGCTGATCTCGGCATAACCCGCGTCGATCCCGAAAAGGTGGTAACCGTCTCCGAAAAGTCCGTCGTTTGCCCAGTCAGTTGCAGGTGCGCCGACAGCTACCATTGCGATCCAGTAAACCGCCCACATGATGAGTCCGAAGATCGGAAGACCCAGCCAGCGGTTGGTTACGATCTTATCGATCTTGTCCGACGTGGTGAGGCCGCCCTTGTTCTTCTTTTTGTAGCAGGACTTGATGACCTCTGCGATGTAGATGTAGCGCTCGTTTGTGATGATGCTCTCCGAATCGTCGTCAAGTTCGGTCTCTGCCGATTTGATGTCTTTTTCGATGTGTGCGAGCTTGTCAGCAGGAATGTTCAGCTGGTCGAGCACCTTGTCGTCGCGCTCGAAGATCTTGATCGCATACCATCTCTGCTGCTCTTCAGGCATGTCGTGAACGACAGCTTCCTCGATATGAGCGATCGCGTGCTCAACGGGTCCTGAGAATGTGTGGAGCGGAACGGTCTTGCTGTTTCTTGCCGCTCTCACGGCTTCCTCAGCAGCCTGCATTACGCCGTCGCCCTTGAGCGCGGAGATCACGACCACTTTGCAGCCCAGCTGGCGCGCGAGTTCTTCTGTCTTGATCTCGTCACCGTTCTTCTTGACGAGGTCCATCATGTTGACTGCGACGACTACCGGGATACCGAGCTCGGTGAGCTGTGTCGTCAGATAAAGATTTCGTTCGAGGTTCGTACCGTCGATGATGTTCAGGATCGCGTCGGGACGCTCACCGATCAGGTAGTTTCTCGCTACGACTTCCTCCAATGTATAAGGAGAAAGTGAATATATACCCGGAAGGTCCGTGATTATTACGTCATCGTGCTTCTTGAGCTTACCTTCCTTCTTCTCTACCGTAACGCCCGGCCAGTTTCCGACGAACTGGTTGGAACCCGTCAGGGCGTTGAACAGCGTTGTCTTACCGCTGTTCGGGTTACCTGCAAGTGCAATTCTTATACTCATGTTCAATCCTCCCCGACTTCGATCATTTCCGCATCCGCTTTTCGAAGAGACAGCTCATAATTCCTTACCGTTACCTCGATCGGATCGCCGAGCGGCGCAACCTTCCTCACGAACACGGACGTACCCTTGGTAATTCCCATGTCCATGATCCTCCTCTTGACTGCGCCTTCGCCGTGCAGCTTGACGACCGTTGCCGTCTGTCCGACCTTTACATCTCGTAGTGTCTTCACCTTTAACCCCTCCTAGATCATTATCTTTCTTGCGAGTTCATCACTTACTGCCACCCGGCTCTCCTTGACCTTGACTATAAGGTTGCCGCCCAAAGAACTGACGATGCTGACCTCTCCGCCAACGTTGAAACCAAGGTCTTCCAGGTGCTTCTTAACGTCGGGACTTCCGCCGATCTTCCTGATGATCTGCGGCTGCCCGATCTCTGCAAAACTCAAAGGCATCATGACTTTCCTCCATCTTCTTGCCGCTTGTTAGTATTCGCTAACCGTGCGGTCTAAAAAATGGTTAGCCGTAACTAACCACGCCAATTATAATTAGCATAGGCTAACTCGTCAAGGACTTTCAAAACAAATAAAAAACACTTGTTATTTGTTTGTGCACAGGGTGCCATTGTGATACGCTATTCCTATCTTTTAAAAAAGGAGTCCGCTTATGGCACTGCTTGAATCAGGTGAAATGTATCTCGAGACCATCTATGTTCTCTCGCTCAAATCGGATACTGTCCGCGGAATCGACATCGGCGAGTACATGGGCTATTCAAAACCTTCCGTGAGCCGCGCCCTGGGCCTCCTCAAGGATGACGGCCTCGTCCGCAAGGACTCCGACGGCTACATAAAGCTGACCGAAGCCGGTGAGATCCTCGCGAAAAGGATCTACGAGCGCCACTCCGTTCTCTCCAAGCTCTTCATGGATCTCGGCGTCGACGAAAAGACGGCCACCGAGGATGCATGCCGTATCGAGCACTATATCAGCGACACGACTTTCGAGGCCATCAAGGTCCACATGAGGGAGTACAAAAAGAAGTAATCTACTGATTTATTAACGCTTGAGTCCGGTTCCTTGGGGACCGGATTTTTTTATTTCCCATTTGTTCCTCCGTTCACACCAAAATGGAAGAGGGTTTGGGTAATGGGGAGTGTTTTTGAGCTGTATTCCCCATTTGTTCCTCCGTTCACACCAGAATGGAGGAGGGTTTGGGTAATGGGGAGTGTTTTTGAGCTGTATTCCCCATTTGTTCCTCCATTCACACCAGAATGGAGGAGGGTTTGGGTAATAGTCCCTGTTTGTGTCCCTGTTCACACCAAAACTGGGACAAGAAGTGGGACTCAGGGGTGTTTTCGCGCAAAAGTCCCTGCTTGTGTCCCTGTTCACACCAAAACAGGGACAATAAGTGGGACTCAGGGGTGTTTTCGCGCAAAAGTCCCTGTTTGTGTCCCTGTTTGCACCAAAACAGGGACAATAAGTGGGACTCAAGGGTGTTTTCGCGCAAAAGTCCCTGTCAGTGTCCCTGCTCTCACCAAAACAGGGACAATAAGTGGGACTCAGGGCTATTTTTGGCCAAAAGTCCCTGTTTGTGTCCCTGTTTGCACCAAAACTGGGACAACTATTGAGACTTTGCCCCGTTCATATGAGCGCGCATTTTTGTATAATTAGGACAGTTTGAAAGTACACTTTGTCCCGCGGATACGGTGTCGGAAAGGTGATCATATGAACTCATTTTCAGAAAAGCTTATCGGTAACGTAAACAAGGTAATCGTAGGTAAAGATGAGCAGATCGAACTCCTTTTGATTTCTCTCCTTGTTGGCGGACACGTCCTTTTGGAAGACGTGCCGGGCACCGGAAAAACAAAGACGGCGAAGGCGCTTGCCGCGTCGCTCAACCTTGATTTCAAGCGAGTGCAGTTCACGATCGACCTTCTGCCTTCGGATCTGACGGGCATCAATTTTTTCGACCGCGAGGCCAACAGATTCGTATTCAGGAAGGGACCTATCTTCACGAACATCCTTCTCGCGGATGAGATCAACCGCGCGACCGCGAGGACGCAGTCCAGCCTTCTCGAGTGCATGGAGGAGAAGCAGGTCACGGTCGACGGCGATACCAAAAAACTCGACCCGCCGTTCCTCGTAATCGCGACGCAGAACCCGGTCGAATCTCAGGGTACGTTCCCGCTTCCCGAGGCGCAGCTCGACCGTTTCCTCATGATGCTCAAGATGGACTATCCGTCACACGATGAGAGCATCGAGATCCTTAAGAGATTTGCTACCGAAGACCCTCTCGAGAACCTCTCTCCGGTCACGACAAAAGAAGAGCTCGCATCCATGCAGGAGCAGGTCAAGAATATATTCGTTTCCGATCTTCTCTACGACTATGCGGCAAGGATAGTCGAGGCGACCAGGCAGTCCGATGACATCGCCATCGGCGCAAGCCCGCGCGCGCTCCTCGCTTTCGTCGCGGCTGCCAAGGCAAGGGCATTCGTAAGAGACCGCGATAACTGCATTCCCGATGACTTCAAGTCACTCGCGGTTCCGGTCCTCGCGCACCGCCTGACGATAAGACTTCAGAGAGCCGTATCAAAGGACGTGAAGTTCCTTTCGAAGCGCGACATGGCCGAACAGCTTGTCACAAAGATCCTGGACGAAATACCCTGCCCCACTGAAGATTTCAGCAGATAAACATTAATGGAAGTTATCGTTCTCGTAGGAATACTTATCACGGTTTTTGTAGTAGAGATCGTCTACTACCGCCTTCACGCGCTCGATAACTTAAAGCTTAAGGTCGATTTCTCCAAGAACATCGCCGACTACGGTGAAGACATAGAGCTCATCGAAGTCGCCGAGAACAAGAAACGCCTGCCGCTCCCGTTCATAATACTCAAGTTCGAGACGCCCCGTGAGCTCAAGTTCTACGACACCGTAAAGGTCACCACCTCCGACTTCACCTACCGTGAGGACATGCTCACCATGAAGGCGTTCTCAAAGCACACGCGCCGCATCAAGGTCAAATGCACCAAGCGCGGCTACTATGTTTTCCCGCGTGTCGGAATCACTACCTCCGACATGCTGCTTTTCGAAAGGTTCACGAAGGAATTCGACAACGCCGCAAATCTCATGGTGCTCCCGAGAGTCCTGAGAACAGGCATCACGGAGATCCTCATGTCTGTCACCTTAAGCGAGCTTCAGCGCAGAAGGACACTCCTCACGGATCCCTTCTCGCTCGCGGGCATCAGGGAATACGGCCCGAACGATCCGATGAAGAGCATCAACTGGAAAGCGAGTGCTAAAGTAGGCGATCTTATGGTCAACCAGAACACTTCAACGTGCGCGCAGAAAGTCCATATCTTCGTAAATCTCGAGACCTATAATCCCAAGAACTCCACCATGCTCCTCGAACTGGCGATCAGCCTCGCCTACACGTATCTTTTGGAGCTTGCGAAAATGAACATCCCCTCATCGCTCTACACGAACGGCCGCGACATCCTATCTGATCTGCCTGTCGTTTCCGAGGCTGATCCGGGGCCTGCCGCCGTCACAAAACGCGGGGTGATGCTCTCCGGAATAGACCTCAAAAAGCCCGTGGCCGCATTCGCCGGGATCATCGAAAAATACATTTATTCCACTGACCAGAGCGATTTTATCGTGATAATCTCGCCCCAGTACACCGACAGCTTCCGCGCACTCCTGACAGAGCTTAAGGCCATACGTCCGTCACTTCTCTGGATAATGCCGTGCAGCAGCACTTCCCCCCAGGTCGGCCTTGAACCGTCGATCTCTGATTCCTACCTGAGATGGGAGGTGTCAGGCAATGAATGACGATATCCGCAGCATGCGCGAAAACTTTTTCGCCGAGATATTGATGTCTCTCATAATCTGTCTGTCCATTCAGTCCTGTCTGATGTTCATCAGGGGCTTAAACGAGTTTGTCACCGTCACTTTTTATCCGCAGCTGATACCCCTGATCCTCACGGTGATCCATACCGTCATAAGGAGAAAATGGCCGAAGCTTCTGCCGTGCCTCATCCTGCACATCGTATCGTCAGTGCTGTTCTTCACCGCCGCTGCGATCATACCCGGCTCGGTATTCGGAGCCAATCTGTCAAACAAGGTCTACCTTGGGATCAGCGTTTTCCTTTACGCGTTCTCATCCTTCAGCTACCGCCTCGCCCCGAGGCTCGTACCGAGCGACTCACAGGTCGCGGCGTTCCCTGCGTGCATCTTTCCCATCGCAGGCATCTTCTACGCCATGGCGGGGCGCCCGGAACTGATCACAGACCTCATCAGAAACACTATCCTCTGCGCTGTCCTCTACCTCGTCATGCGCCAGATAGCGGTCTTCGACACGAAGTACTATCACTCTATCCGCAGCTCCTCAAGACCACAGGAACAGCTCAAAAAACAGAATTACAGGACCGCCGCCGCCCTGGTAGGCATCTTCGCGTTATCGCTCGTTGTCTTAAGGCTCATCCCCGTCTCGCTCCTCACAAATATCGTTTTCGCCGGATTGAAAGCGCTCCTGCGCTGGTTCATTCCTTTGTTCCTGGCATTCCTGGAGTTCATCGGCTCTCTGTTAAAAGGCATCACGGGCGAAGATGAAGCCGAAAGAGAGCGGATCGAACCCGAAGAGCTCTTGGGTGACGAGCCCTGGGTCCACGTACTCTCCGTCATCATCGCCATCATCATCCTGATAGGCTTTGTCCTCCTGCTGCTCAACACGATAAGGCTCCTGATCCATAACGCTCCCAAATACGAAAAAGAGAAGAAAAAGAATGACGACAATATCGTAACCGACACCATCGAAAACATCGGTCCCGAAAGGATATCTCTTTTCAGGAAACGCCACGATTTCGGCAGGGGATACGAACGCCGCATTCGAAAACAGTTCTACGACAAGACAGTGAAAGCAATGAAAAAGGGCCTTCCCGTCTCAGATTCATCGACTCCGGGACAGATCGAGAGCGTCCTCCTTGCCAAAGGCGACAAGAACATAACTGCACTCAGAAAAGAATACGAGAAGGTGCGTTATGGTAACAGGCACCAATAAAAATATTAATCCTGCCGCCATAATCCTGACGCGGTAAAAGTACTCGCGTTCCGCCCTTGGGAAAATCCCGGCTAATCAACACCGGCTTTCCGAAGTGTCGCTTAAGCATCAGAGAGGCTTTTCATTGGTGATTGGTTTGGTCCCCGCGGCTTGCAATAATGATGACGTCAGCGACAAAACCGAAGAACGAGGAAACAAACATGATCGCAGAAGTCAGAAACAGAATCAGAAAAGAACCGGAAAGCAAAGAGTATGTCTTCAATGAGAACGACATCATCAGCGCTCCCATCCTGGGCTGGCTTCTCGGCAAGAAGATAGTTTGCCCGATCTGCGGTTGCGACAGAGACGGCCAGTACGGATTGACCAGGATCGCAAGAGCTTCAGAGACCGACGCTTGGTTCTGCTGCCAGAACTGCGATTCAAAGATCAGGTATCACAAGAACCCTTCCGGTTCGATCCTCGCACTGGTTGAAAGAAGAGATTAATAAATCAACATATAAACGGAGGACAAAAACATGACTACAGCAACAAAGGAACTCAACATAGCTCAGCTCGAAGAAGTAAACGGCGGCAAGATCTCGGCAGAGGGCATCAAGCGTCTCAAGGCAGGCCTCAAGCTCGCCAAGGCAACCGGAATCAGCAAGTCCCGCGTACTTGAACTTCTTCCCGAATACTACGACGCACTTCACGATCAGTTCCCCGGCACGACCCTCAAGGAAGTCAAGGACTACATCAACAAGAACTGGAACTCGATCTGATCCACAACTAAGCCATCTTAATTAATTTAAGATAGATCCGTAACGTTACTTTGAATTGCCCTTATTTACTGTTGGTTGGTAAATAAGGGCTTTTCAATTGAGAGTATATTTTGTTGCACGTTGCGCCGTTCTTACAGCTTCACCGACGCAACAAACTTACCGTTCCCGTGTTTGATCTCCAGCTTGTATCCAAGCATCGCGAGATTGTTTTTCGCGATCGCGAGTCCCAGGCCCGTACCGTGGCTGCCGCGGGTGTTACTGCCCTTCACGAACGGCTGCCTGAGGTCCTTGCCGCCTATGATCTCCTCATCGAAATCGTTAGTTATAGTAAGCGTCTTTCCGTCGCAGGCAATATCGATCACGCTTCCCTCTCGGCTGTACAAAACAGCGTTGCCAATGAGGTTTGCCAATGCCTGCCTGAAAAGGTTTTCATCCGTTTTGACGGTCACGTTTTTCCTGTCGTGATCTATCTTCAGCGAGCGCTCCGCGATGATGTGCTCGTTGTCGGAAATGACCTTTAAGATGACGTCATCGATATCGACATTCTCTTTGGTAATGGCGGAAGGCTGTTTCTCGGACTTGGAAAACTCAAGGATGTCATTAACGATCCTGTTCATCTGCGCGACCTTCTCTTCAACCTTGCCCGCGTAGTATTCCTGCTTGTCGGTGCCGATATGGTTGGCAAGGTTTTCGGCGTATGCGGAGATCGCTGCCATCGGAGTCTTCAAGTCGTGGGCCATCGCATCGATCATCTGCCCCCTGTACTCGTAGACCTGATACCTTCTCATTCTCACATTGTAAATGACCGTTGCCGGTATGAACGCGAAAATGAACGCTCCGCAGCAGATGAGTACAACGGCCAGATCGAGCCGGCTTCCGTATGCTTCGCGAAAATGTATCGCCTTCATGGGCGTCTTCCTGCATTCGAATGCATGATAAAGATTTCCATAACTGTCCTCTGTCCACTCAACGCTGCCATCACCTTCCTTGGGTACATATCCCTTAACGGTGCCTGTTGAATAGTATTTCAGTCTCTCACTGGGAATTACGAGCTGGAAGCCGTCAGTATTGTCAGGAGTGACGGTAAAGGTGATCCCCGTCCTTTCGCCGTGCCAGTCCAGGATCTCGACGTCGACCGGAATGAACAGGCCTTTTTCAAGATCCGCATAGAATTTCGTGCATTCAAACTGGACCTGGGTCTCATGATGAAAATTCTCACTGTAGCCGAGGCCGAAATTATAGCTCTTCGCCAGCACTTCGGGAGTCTCAAAATACTTCAGATACTTATTGTCAGCCAACATGAGGTAATTGTAGTCATGCTCGCCGTCCGGTGCTTCATAGGCATGGAGAAGTATCGCGGTCTTGGAAGCGTCAAGTTTGATCTTATCCTCCACATTGCCTGCAATAGTGACCTCATATCTTTGTCCCGTCTCGCAATAGTGGTTCATCAGAAGTTCCTTGGCCATGACGATGTCATTTGTGTTCAGATCCTGTTGATAAAGAGAATTATTGAAGAATTCGCGGATATTACTCTCTTTTTCATTCATCTCTTCCGTCAATTGGAATTCGTATAAGTAGAATATTGGCATGCAGTAGATCACTGCCGCGGCAGCGAAAACAGCCAGCAACGCGGCCGCGCTTATGAAATACGGCAGCAGGAATCCAGGTTTCTTTATCGTTTTCATGTTATTCCTCCGATATGCGGTAACCCCTGCCGATCACGGTCTTTATCTGTCCGGAAGCTTCACCCAGGCTCTCTCTCAGCCTTCTGATCGTGTTATCCACGACCCTGTCGTTTACATCGAGGTCGTCGCTCCAAACGCGCTCTAATATTGCCTTGCGCGTGAGAACGGAGTTCTTGTTTTCGAGCAGGCAGACCAAAAGAAAATACTCCCTGGCGTTGATGTTTATCTCCCGTCCCGAGACTTTGACCAGCATGGTCTTTTTGTTCAGGGTTATGGCTCCGCAGCTCAATGTATCGCCGTCTTCGCTCCTCTTCGCGCGCTTTAGGAGAGCAAGGCTTTTGGCGTAGAGCTGCCTCAGCGAAAAGGGCTTCACGACGTAATCGTCGCAGCCGGTCTCGTAGCCTTTCAATACATTCTTTTCGGAGCCCAGGGCAGTCACGAAAATAATCGGGCAGTCGCTTCTTTTGCGCGCCGCCTTGCATATGTCGAATCCGGATGCCCCCGGAAGCATTATGTCTAAGATCATGAGATCGAACTCTTCACCGTTGACCTTGGCCAATGCATCTTTTCCGTCAGATGCGGTCACCACGTCCCAAAGCCCGGCGTCCGCCTCGCGATAGAAGTCGCCTGTGGCCTCGAGAAGTTCCGGTGAGTCTTCAACGATCAGCAATCTGTAGCACATGTTTCCACCTCCACGCTAACATCATACACTTCCCGTATGTCGTCAGTGTGTCACGGCGAAAAAGTGGAGTGGGAAATGATCTTGTCCCTCTAGTTGTCCCTGTTTTGTTGTGAACAGGTACACTAACGGGGATTTTACCCATAAAACACCCTAATGTCCCTGAACCTGTCCCTGTTTTGTTGCGAACAGGTACACTAACAGGGACTTTTGCGTGAAAACACCCCTGAGTCCCACTTATTGTCCCTGTTTGAACCAAAAGTGGGACACTAACAGAGACTTTACCCATAAAGCACCCCCCGCATTACCCAAACCTTCCTCCATTTTGTTTCAAACGGAGGAACAAATGGGTACTCACGCCCAAAAACAGGCCCCATTACCCAAACCTTCCTCCATTTTGTTTCAAATGGAGGAACAAATGGGTACTGACCCCGTAACATTCTTCACATGACACTGACAGGGAAAAATAGTGAGGGCTTTCATCTCATCAAGTTTCGTTACGGGTTCCTGCAAAGCGTGGAAGATCGTGTCAATGTATTCCGTGTTTATCCTGCTGATCTGCGCGTAAGTGAAGATGGTCGCACCCATCAGCATTACCGCAGTTATAAGAACGCAGATCAGCGAGGTGATCTTAACGTAAGTCTTTTTCATCCGTTTATCCTCCAAGCATGATTTCATCCCAGGATACTTGGAGTATAGAACACCGGTGTGTAATCTTTATGTAAGCCTGCTCATCTGCTGGGTTATGGCGCTCCACTTTTTGGTCGTCATGCTATATTCCTGGGTGCGGATGAGATACGAGTCTGCGATCGTTTCAGTGCGGATGAGCTTAATAGTGTTTCCGTCGAACGAAATGCGGAAATCGCCCACGTCGATCCATTCAACGTTTCTTCCCTGACCGGGAGCGATCATCTTGTTATCGCCGTCATTCGAGAGATCCATCGTCACGGTGAACTTTATGTCATCAATGAGCTCAACCCTTGAAGAGCCCTCAAGCGCCGTGATCCCGGTTATCTTCACATCCGTGTAAAGATCCTGCTTCAATGCTGCTTTATCAAAGTCAATTCCGTACTCGGATCCGTCTGATGCCTTCTTATCGAAAACGACCACTATGCGGCCTTCGAACATCACGATCTTCTCGAGCCCGGCCATGTTCCTTTTCGAGCACGTATAGACCTTCAGAGCGTCCTTCTCGCCTTCAACCTGATAATGCCTGCTGCAGGAGGCAAGCGCGAAAACACTGACTATTACCAGGATGACCGCCAATAAACGTCTCATAGAACACTCCTTTATTTATGGTCATTATAACATGCCAAAAAGAAACGCCCCCAAAGGGGCGTTCCCAATGCATTGAGCTTCAGGCATCTTTCTTGCTGACCTTGCGGAACGGCTTGAGCGCCGCTTTGAACTCCTTGATATCGTAGCCATGGAGGGCAGCGTAATTCTCAAGCTTGTCTTTGTCAACTTCACGCAGTTTTCCAAGTACCCCTTCGGGCAAAACGTGCTTGTCGTCCTTTCTGACGCAGATCGCCATGATCCTGTACGGCGGTTTGTCGTCCGCGCTCTTCATTTGAGAAAGAACAGTCATGATGTCGCCTTCGATCTCAACAATCTTGCAGTCAACAAAATAAACGCTCTTCTTGCGGAGAACTTTCGGCAGAAGCTCACGCATCTTGTCACCGAAATACAAAGTTATCGAATCGCCTGTTTTGAATGCTTTTCCCATAAAAAGTCCTCTCAGTCTTTAATCGTATCTGCCTCTTAAATAATCAGGTTTGCGGGCATCTTCTTTTATCCCCCATTGGCTTTCGCCGGCCTGCATGCGGTAACAGTCAAAGACAACATTGTTACGGTACACCCAGAGGCTGTAGTTGTCATTTTCCCAGCAGACGCCAAGGAAATCGCCCTTTCCGCAAGGCTGGAACGAAAATACTGCCGAACCGATCTCGTTGTTGATGATCTGAACCGTGACCATTCCCGTGCCGATCACGCACTTAGCAGTATATTTGTCGTCAAAGCTATTTGCCTCTTTAACGCTAAAGCTTCCGTACATCGTCGGGAGTCCGGCTCTATAGTCGGCCATTACCTTGTCGTAGATGGGATTCCAGTATTCCGCCATCTTCTTCGGAACTTCCTGGTAGTAGTAGCCCTCTTCACCGGGCTTGCTTCTTCCGCCCATGCTCATTATGAAAAAGTAAAGCTTTGAATCGTAGCGGAATAACGAGACGTGCCTGTTATTGCCGTCGAAATAAGCTCTGAAATTTACCTCTGAATCAGCTATCTCCTCCCATTTGTCAGGATCGTCCTTGGCGTTGATCTTGAGATCGAGCCTGTCAACATGTTTCTTGTAGAATGCCGGATCGTACTTGGCATCCTCATTATACAGCTCTACGAATCTGTCTTTATCGAAAACTGCATCCGTCTTGACTGTCTCCCTGTTGTTAGTCGCATCCTTTCCCGCGCGGAAATCGCATGTGATATCACCTTTGATCTTGCCCATATGGTCCATCGGAATGGCAAACATGCATCCTGTAAACAGGCAAAGCGTCAGCAAGGTCAGGATTATCCCGGTGGTCTTCTTTCCTTTCATAAATAACTCCCTATCCCATTCTATGAACATCCGAACACAGATAATTGTATCACAAACAGGCTTAATGCACTTTACGCCCTTGTTTTTGCAACATCCGCCCGGACCTGTGGAAATGGCGGTTACCATCCGTTAATCTGCAGTAAACGGGAGGTATTGATGTGAGGAAAAACTGGTTTTCAACAAAAAAGTTAGTGTTGTTCTTTACGGTCACACTGGCATGGACATGGATCTGCGGGTTCATACCGGTAATATTCGGGTTTACCGGTACCGGTTTGGGAACTTTCGTCTTCTATTTTGGCGGCGGCGCGCCTTCAGTCGTTGCTCTTTTTCTTGTGTTTCTGACGTATCCCAAGGACAAGATAAAAGACTATTTCCGCAGATGCATCAGCTTCAGGCAGATGGGTTGGAAGTGGCCTTTGATAACAATCGCCGTTTTCGCGGTCTTGTCTGCAGTAAGCATTGCGGCAGGAACAGGCCTTCTGGGATACGAAATGCCCACAATGGATTACATCAGGGCCATTGGAGCAAACCCGCTCAACATATTCCTTGTACTCCTTATCTCACTCATTTCAGGCCCTCTTAACGAGGAGTTCGGCTGGAGAGGATATGCGCTCGACAGGCTTCTTGTGAGATTCGGGTTCCTGAAGGGTTCGCTCATACTCGGATTCATATGGGCCATATGGCATCTGCCGTGGTATTTTACTCCCGGTCAGGCCCAGTATAATCTCATAAAGGACTCGGTCTTTCATGCGCTGATGTTCATCCCGAGCGTAATGATGCTCAGCGTCTTCGTGTCCTTCGTATATGTCAGGACGAACCGCAGCATCCTCGCAGGCGCTCTCGTACACATGTTTAGCAATTTGATCGGAAGTCAGTTATTATCTTCTTATACGACGGAGATAAGCATGCTGATAAGATACGTAAACATGGCTTTCTTCCTCGGCATGATCATCTATGCTGCGACCTCACGCCGGTTCAAGGCAGAAGCTGCGGCAGTCATCGGAAGCATACAAAAGCAGGTACGGGAAGGATAAATGCAGATAATAACCAGACAGGTCAAGGACAAACCGCTGACCGTCACAATCGAATATCCTGAATTAACCGAATCGGTCAAAGGTCTCGTCAAAAGGATCGAGAGCCTTGACATAAGCTTCAGCGCATATTCGGAGGACCGTCAGATGCGCATAGCCCTGTCTGATGTCTACTATCTCGAAAATGTCGACAGGAAAGTCTTCCTGTATACCGAAAAGGATGTTTACAGGCTCGACGCTTCATTGCAGGAGATAGGTAAGATCGCGGAGGACTCAGATCTTGTAAGGATCTCGAGAACGTGCATCATGAACACTTCCCATCTTACCGGTATCCGCCAGCTTAAGAACAGCCACCTTGAAGCATCTCTCGACAACGGGGAGAAACTCATAGTCTCACGCAAATATCTGCGCGACATAAAGCGGAGGTTTTGATAATGCCGGTACGTAAGATACTTAAGGACACATGCATACTTGCGGCATTGATGATACTTGCGGTATTCGCGTGCTCGATAATATGGTCGGGACTGACGGCTGAGATCACTCTCGTACTCTGTCTGTTCGGCCTCGCGCTGATAATATCGGCAGTTAACTATCTTTTTGACGAGTTCTTTTCAATGTCCATCGTGGTAAGTTACGTAGTCAAATACTTTGTCTTCTCCGCGATAGTAATGCTTTTCGGCTTTATTGCAGGATGGTTCTTCCCGAGTAACTTCTGGATGGCATTTATCTACGTGGGCATCGTTCTCGCGCTCGCATTTGCGGTAGACGCATTCCAGGTGCAGCGTGACATCGGATACATCAATGAGCACATAAAGAAAGAAGATAAGACGTCTTAATTTTCTTTGAGTGCTATTCCGTTGTTAATTATACAACGCCGGAAGTGTAAACATCATTGCTTCGTAATACCCGACAACGGAACGATGAGCTGCAAGACATACTCTTCGCCTTGGTTAGCGCACATGATGACGTAGATCTTCTTGCCTTTTTTATCTAATACTCCGTTAAAAGTCGAGAAGCCCGGCGTGGTACCGCCGTGCAAGGTCCACGGGCCCATCTGCTGCCAGCCGAAACCGTAGTCATCAACAAAGTTCAGTACCTCTTTCATAGATTCCTCATTCAAGAGATAACCTCCGAATAAGGCTCTCTGGTACTTAAGAAGATCGACTGCCGTCGAATGAACATCGCCGCAGCCTTTTGCAGGTTTAACGGGATCGTACCAGACATCCTTCTTGATCGAAGCCTGAACGTTTCCTTCTTTCATCGAAGTCGTGTCTGTCATGCCGCAAGGCTTGAAAACGGTCTCTTCCATGAATTCGGCATATGACATGCCGCACTTCTTTTCGATTATCGCAGCAAGAATGGAGTAATTCGTATTCGAATAATCATACTTCTTATCCTGCTCGTAGGAAGGTTTGGTGCAAAATGCCTGTTGGACTATCTTATCGCTGTACTTATCGAAAAAAGACTTATAAGCCTCTTCGGTATAAATGCCCGTGCCATAAAGCTCCGCACCTGTCTCATCTCCCCAGAAATTCAGCGGATCATTAACGAAATCACTGATTCCCGTACGCATGCGCAGAAGGTTCCTGACAGTTATCCCGGAAACCTCACCGTAGAATGGGCATGAACTGTATTCGGGAAAGAAATCGCCCAACGTGTCATCAAGCTTTATCTTGCCTTCTTCAACGAGCTTCATGATGCATACGGCGGTCATTGACTTGGTTACCGAGCCGATCTCATATGTTGTATACGGAGTAACTTCACTGCCGTCCTTATCTTTAAGACGCATGCCGGCAGCCACGATAACGTCATCGTCAGTCGCAATGATCAACGAACCCCTGAGGCTGTCGTTATCCTTTAACTGGCTCACAAGGCGCCCTAACAGGTCCTTATACTGCTCATCCTCGTTGATCCAGATGTTGCCCTGTACATTGCTGAGCTTTTTGATCTGCTCTTCAACATTCAGAAGTTCTTTCAGGTCCTTCCTCGTTGTCTCCTGGGTAGTCCCGGTCACTGTTTCTGGAACGGGCGTGGCTGTGCAGGACGGCAGGCAGGATGCCATCATGATGCAGGCAAGCAAAGTGCAGATCGTTTTTCTGATGTGTACGGTCTTCATGGAAACTACTCCTGATGGTTTTTCTAACCTAAACTTATCAGTTCCCGTTCCAACTGACAACCGACTGTTGGTAGAGTCCTTTGTTTTCAAGGGTTTACGGGTGTGACTGTATGCGGGATGAGAACAATAATGCCAAGCGATCAATCAACGTGTTGCGAGCTTATCTGCATTTACTGTTTAAGAACGATTCAATTGCCCTGTTAACCGTTTCGGGATCGTCATCATTCGAATTATGGGCGGCATTTTCTATCCATGTTATGGGAACACCCAGATCCTCGGACCACTGTCTGTTATAACTCTGAACTTTTCCCGTCTTGTCCTTCCTGCCTACGATCAGCAGAACAGGACAGCTGATCTTAAGATCACAATTATCTTCCAGAAATCCGGCGAACCCTATGCCCATCAAATGACAGAGTTCTTTCTTACCGTATATCCTGAGCATTCCCATCATGTTCTCATATGCACGACCGGTTGTTGTGCACTGTTTCGCAATTGCTTTCCGGAGGGTCTTATCCGGATATAGTCCCGACATCCACTCGATCTGGCGAAGCCACCATCTGTCTGAACGCGAATAGTACTTTTCACCGAACGGAGTGCTGTCTATTGAGACAAAACCTTTCACAACATCAGGGAATCTTTTGATCACGGACTGCGTGATGAATCCGCCCATAGACTGGCCGATAAAAACCGCTTCACGGATGCCGTTATCATCCAGGATCTTTTTCGCATCAAGAGCCGCTTTCTCATAAGTGAAATCTTCATAAGGACGTGAAGCACCATGCGCAGGCGCATCCCAGGTAAGGATATTATATCTGTCCGAGAAAAATTCTATCTGACTCTTAAACAGATCATGACACGCCGTAAGTCCGTGAAGGAAAAACAATGTGATCCGGTCAGTTTTCATATCTTGGGAAATCCAATAATATACGTCACCGTAAGGTGTTTTTGAACTTTCTTTCTGTCAACATCTCCATTCCTCTCAGATGATTATTATACTGCCGGATCATTTCAGCGGATACAGTCTGATCCCTCCAAAAACGGACTCTGGTTCATAACTTAAAGATCACTCACCGCCGACCGTTATCCAACTGCCGGTATCGGGATCCTTCATGGTAAATACGGTCATGCCCACGGAATCAGGACCGTCCCTGCTGACCTTCACGTGATAATACCCGAACTCCTCATATACAGTCCCTTTATCTGTTTTGGCTCCAACATAATTGACCGATATGTGCGAGTCACAGACTTTGCCGTCCTTATCTTTTTCGAGCCCTTCACCAGGATATTTAAGACCTTTGTAAGAGACGATCTTTCCGTCCATATGATCAAAAAAACTTTTCCACTCGCTTTCGAGACTGTGTTTGGTGCGTACGGACGGAGCGAACAGTGCACACAGACTGTCGATATCCTCATTCTTCAGATATTCGAAGACCTGCTGCGCATATTCTTTCTCACCCTTCTTCGGGCCGTCGTTAATGCTCTTCACCATCTGACATCCTGACAGCGAAAACAGCATTACGATGCACATTAAAAGAGCTGTGATCTTATGATTCATTCCTTTTATTTCAACCGGTATACTCAACATATATCTTCAGTTCCCTGCCTTCATTATCGCATGAATACCCGTATCCTTTTGACGAACGCACGGCCTCAAAAAACTTCGCCTTATCATCGTTCAGAAGTTTCAGCTCGTTAATATCCTTGGGCGGCTTGTCGTAACTCAGGCACGTTCTTAGCTGGAAGTACTCACCATTTCTGTCATCGAAGCTCCACGTCAGAAAGAGCATCAGTCCGTCTTCATCCGTAATGCATGAATATTCCAGAGGCGGCGTCTCCTCATTCTGTCCCAGCGACTCATACGCCTTGATGACGTCCTCGAAACTGCATCCTTCGTGCAGTAATTCCTGAAGATAAAACCTTGCGGACCTCGCCTCGATGAGCCCGGGATCATTCCCGTACTGGCTCATGAGTTTGTCCATTTCGGCTTCGGAATCCGCACTTTCCATGGCTTTCCTGATATCTGCCAACGCCGGATGGTCACTCGTGTTCATCGCGTGCACCATAAGGATCACATCGTAGATCGACGCAAGAAATGTGAAAGCGATAAACGCAATGCCGACCGCCACGCAAATCTGAGCCCTCGCTGCGTTTCCTATCACGACAAGTATTATGCCCAACAGAAGAAATATCCCGAATCTAAACAGAGCTGAGAGGAATCCGGAGAGTATTACCAGCAGCTTGAAGTTTTTCATGGCGTTCCTCCTGACCTATCTATATATTTTTCGCGATTTCAAATACTTTTCTCAGATACTTACCGGCGTTTTCATCCCTGTGAGCATTATTACCATAGCCTCTGGTCATCTCATCAAAAGCATATACTTCGCAGGTTTTTGCTCTGTTTCTGATCCGGTCACCGACCATAACCGTCTTCATTGCTTCCAGCTGATCTCTTCTTATCTCATCTTTTAATGACCCGCCCATTGTAATCAGAAATAAAGCTTTTTCCAGACATTTCATGGATGGTTTATCCCCATATGCAAATCCGTAGGTCCATACCCGTTGAAACCATCCCTCTAACATAGCGGGAGACGAAGTCCAAAAATCAGGGTAAATAAAGGCTACCGCATCCGCTTCATTTATCTTTTTCTGCTCTAAAAGAACGTCCTCCGCTACAGGACTATCCAGATCATAAAAACCTTCTCTTATATACTCTTTTTCCGACATCACGGGATTGAATCCGTCTGCATACAGATCAGAGATCTCATATGAATGCCCTGCACTCTCCAGTCCTTTGATAAAAGCTTCTTTCACTTCGTATGTGAAACTGTTTTTACTTGGATGACAATAAATAATTAAAACTTTCATTTTGAGCTCATCACCTCTTCTAAGATCATTTCCTGATCAGTCAAAATCACGGGAGATCACCTCTCTGTTTTCATCGATTTTTTCTGTAGTTTCTGAACAGAATCACTGAAACATTCAGCTTTGGAGATCGCATCCTTTACGATCGTTGCCGAAAGCAAGTGCATATTTTTAGCAGTAAACGTCGGAATTCTCATCCGTTTGTTCTTATATACGAACTGGTAGTATACATATCTTGTCCCGTCGAAAGGGCCTTTGATATACCCCGATCCGGCATCAGTAAGATCGTTTACATCCGCAGTCTGGAACTTGAACGGGTTATGGACAGAAACATACGCTATCTTGCCGTGAACCTCATCTATAGACAAAACAGAAGCACAGGAGTTACTCTGCCTGTTATAGAAAGTGTCAGATATAACGAAGCCTTCTTTCTCTGATCTATTTTCCATTGTTTTCTTTGCAATAGGAAATAAGATCCGATTGGCCAGACTGGTATGGAGTATAAATGCCAAAAACAGAAAAACGATGAATGCCGGTATGGTCAAGTTCTTTTCCGGATCTGTATATAAGAACACGAAAATGGTCGGAATACAACTTATCACGAGCATGACGGCAATTTCAATCAGAATAAAACCAATGCTATATTTCTTCATGAATGTATTCGTCTTTCCTGTTTATCGTTCTTCCTGAATGATACTTCAAAACTGGTGCATCGTTCAACCAAGAAAACTATCACTTAACACATTCAACAGTTCGAAAACAAAATAACCCACTATGCTTCCGGCAGAACATAAATAAAACAAGATTGTCTGTCTTATTCCATTGTTTTTTACGACATGTTCTGTCATATATCACCTGTCTATATTTTTCAATAGTGTACTTATCTGTCGATTAAATATAAACATACACACCCGGTCTGTCTTTCTGGGAATGAATAGTATAATCATGATTATTATATGCTTCTTCGCTTATCAGCTGTATCGAATGGATACCCTGTTTATCCGGATTTTCGGAATCTCCTTCAATCCACATTATTACAAGACGATATTTGTTGCCACGGCTGTCAATAATTTGAACAACCGGTTCATACAAGTAGTTATATTCGGTAGATCCTCTGTTGTGGCTTCCGAATTCTGAGCATCCTCTATTGACTAATTCGTCTGTCTCAGGGAAGTTATCCAAGTAAAACTCTATCTCGGAATACAGTTCATCATTCTCCTCAATGGCGTAATCAGAAAACAGAGCTAATAATCTATCCACATCCTTCTTTTCAGATGCGTCCAATATCTCATCAAGCAGCTCACCCTTTCCAAAAACAATGGCGCTATGATCATAATGCCTCGTCTTGATCTGTTCACCAATCGAGAGGTTTGGATCATATTTGCCATTCAATATTTTGGAACAACCTGTTAGTGCTACGATAAGTGCAATTCCAATACAACAATATGCTATGTGATATTTCTTATATAATGAAATCATTGTTTTGTCCTTATCAGCCTTATTGTTCTCACAATATTTTATCCTTATCCCGCTATACTGTTGATTTTACGTACTGATCATTCTTTCTCAACAAGAATGTTCAGATCTCCATCAGCGAATCCTACAGCAACACCATCAAGAGAATTCAGATACCCGGATGCTTTGCCTTCTTGAATGTATTGATATAAGATCTTCGTGATATCAGACAGCACCTTCTCCCAAATGGCTTCTTCCGTCCAGGTAAAAGGTTCATCTCTGGTCTCAAAATCCGTTACCTCATCACAAGCCCAATCAGGATCTTCGCTGTCAAAAGAAGAGCATCCAACCACTTCCAGAGACCAGCTTCCATCTCCATCCTCATACAGATTAAAACAGACTGATACCACTCCTTCAGGTATGCTTCTGTCAAAAACGCTATCAAGCCAAGCGCTTATCTTGTCATACATAAGTAATATCCCCCTTTTGCACTTGTCTGCCAATTCACATATTTTATCGGTATATTCCTGATTTAATCATTAAACATTTTCACTGGAAGTTTCAACCTCTTTATATTGTCTTTAATTATTCCATCTGATGAATTATATGAATCTATCGCGTCAAGCCATGGTTGATCCAATCTAGGCATGAATCCTTTTACTACCCTCTCTGACAGTTCCGCTCTCAAGACCTCATTGTCATTAAACTGATCAAACCAAGGTATCACATATTGTTCAATGGCAGACTTCACACTATTAAAGCTTTTTTCTGCAGTCTCTTCATCTGCAAAATCAAACCATAGGTTTCCCATATTCAAGAAATAACTAATTCTTCGTCCCAATCCAAAAACTATATAATCATGAGGTATATATAAGGGCATCATGCTGATATTAACCGTAAACGTTTTCGAACCGTATTGTTCTTTCTGAAGATTTATGTAATTCAAAACATTAACCCGGTTTACTCTGACATAGGCATGAGTCTTGTATTTATAAAACCCTTTACTATCCATAAATCTGTCGAATTCTTTTTTCTGCTTCTTGAAGGCTGCGTCTGCAGCCTTCTTATCAAGAACTGCCATCTCTTCATCAGATCGCATATATACTCTTGCTCCGGGTGGAACATCGGGTTTTCCATTAACAGATTCACATTTAGATTCCGCAGCATTGCTCTTTTTATTCATAACTTCAATAAACCAACATTTAAACATATTATTCTGCTTTCCTTGGTTTGGATTCCTGTTTATTATCTTTACTTCTTTCTTGGATATTAACCAAGAAAACTATCACTTAACACATTCAACAGTTCGAAAACAAAATAACCCACTATGCTTCCGGCAAAGACAAATAAAAAAGATATGCCTAATGCCCTTAGCTTATGTTGCTTTTTGATTATCCCTATAAACCATAGCAAAATCAGGACGAAAAAAACTACTAAACATACAATTCCAAATACTATAGTGAACGGGTATAGATTCGGATATCTCGAATACTCATGAAATGTACAGATGGTAAGCCAAGTCATAAATGAAATCAACCCCATCAGTCCGAATGCCCCGATTCCGGCTGAACATAAATAAAACAAGATTGTCTGTCTTATTCCATTGTTCTTTACGACATGTTCTGTCATATATCACCTGTTTACATTTTTCAATAGTGTACTTATCTGTTGATTTTCCCGACTAAGGGATCACTCTCTCAAACAAAGTAATTATAACATTCTCTAAAATATACATTTTCGCCGCAGTCCGGAACTTGACAAATGTTATGTAACATATTACATTGTTGTGTAACATATTACATATTTCAAGGAGACTCTTATGGGACCTCGTGAGATGATCAATTCAATGGACAAAAGATTCGCCCTTTTCGGGTACTTC
>CAMJPC010000008.1 GCA_946407705.1 uncultured Clostridia bacterium
ACTGTATTTCATATAAAAACCCCCGAAGTTTGTCTAACTTCAGGGGTTCACTTCACTTTCAATCCGGTCGTTATCTTTTTGGGCATGTTTTCTATTTTGTCGTAAAGTCTGTAGTAAGTCTGTAGTAAACTACCGTTTCAAGAATAGGTGACACCTTGCATACCCTTGTATTTATTGACTTTTTATGACGCCCATTACGTTTTTGGCGGAGAAGGCAGGTGCAATCATATATTTTACCGTGCATCAATTCATAGAATATTCGCCTTTCCTAACACGGCTTCCGATACAAAAACTGCTCGAGATCTTTAGGGCGATTTACGACTAATAATTTCAATGCGGAAGATTCATTAAACAATGAAATCATAAATATAATAAACTTAACCCAGTAGTATCCCCGAGCTTTAGATTAAATGTATAAAAAATAATAAATAGCGACCAGTTTCCTGGTCGCTATTGTTTTGGGCATTTTCTTTTGGGCTGTGTAAATTAGTGTTTTTGGTAATTTTTTGGTAAGTTGCGTTTTTTCAGAACAACAAAAACCCTACAACCCCCGAATTCATTGACTTCCAGAAAAAGCCTTTTGTTAAATGGTCGAGGTGACAGGATTCGAACCTGCGACCCCATGCTCCCAAAGCACGTACGCTACCAACTGCGCTACACCTCGATACTTACGGCGGTAATTATATATGTTTTGAGACTTTACTGCAAATAGAAGACCCGCACCATTTGATGCGGGTCTTCGAACTTTACTTTAACTCGTATTACTTAACGATCTTGATTCCGCCAACAACGGGGAGTGTGAAGGTCTGTGTCTTTGCAGCCCTGATGATTCCCATGATGGCGAAGATAGGTCCTACTACCCAGCCGACAAAAGGAATGCATTCGATAATGCAGCAGATGATGCCGTTGTTTACGTGATTTCTTACGAAAGGACAATCCTTGTCAGGTCTGATGAGAAGACCGAGGAGCCAGAGAAGTCCGATGTAAGAAAGAATCGAGAAAAGTTTTGCGTTTGAAGTGAGCTGACCTGTGTAAGGTCCAGAAGTATTGTTGTTTTCGCCCATAGATACACACCTTCCTTTGAGTAAGAATACAGTTATAATAACATAAACAAATCATTAGGGGGCAGTTTTGATCAGAGTTACCAGCTACAGGAAGGATTCCTTGGAGACATACGGTCTTGGCGCAACGGTCGTCATGGAGTATTTGCTTCACGCGAGAGAACAGATAAGGGGCGTAATAATGCACCCTCAGTTCAGATCTGAAGAGACAGTTGCGAAGATAGAGCAGTTATGCGGAAAAGACATCCCGGTCTCGGTTGAGGAGAAACCGTTCAACATACTCTCAAAAAAAGAAAACTGCTTCGTCATATGCGTCATCGAAAAAAAGGAGACGAAGATCAGGAACGGCAACCACATGGTCCTGGTCAATCCTTCAAACGCGGGCAACATGGGTACGATCATGAGAAGCTGTCTCGGATTCGGGGTAAGGGATCTGGCGATAATACCGCCTGCAACCGATCATTTCGATCCCAAGGTCATAAGAGCGTCCATGGGCGCTGCGGCAACCGTCAGGGCAGAAGTCTTCGGATCATTCGAAGAATATGCCGCGAGATTCCCAGACAACAAACTGTATCCGTTTATGCTCGACGGAAGCACGAAACTTCACGAGACGACCATAGAACAGCCTTTCTCACTGATCATGGGAAATGAGGCAACAGGGCTTCCTTCTGAGTTTTCGAAGATCGGAAGACCGATCAGGATCGATCACTCAAACGCAATTGACAGTCTCAATATCACGATTGCCGCGAGCATAGGGCTGTATGAGGCAACAAAGGGTATTGCGAACCCTTTGCAATCGTGATACAATCCTTTGGTTAAATTAGGATACCCATTTAGAAGGAGAGTAATATAATGCCTAACGTTAAATCAGCTATCAAGCGTGTAAGCGTTTCTGAGAAGAAGGCTGCTGCAAACAAGAGCAAGAAGACAGCTATCCGTACAACAGTCAAGAAGGCTAAGGCTAACATTGCTGCCGGTGAGAATGTCGAGGCTACACTCAAGGCTACACAGAAGGCAGTCGATCAGGCTGCTGCAAAGGGCCACATGAGCAAGAATGCAGCTTCCAGAATGAAGTCCAGACTCGCAAAGGCTGCAAAAGCAGACAAGTAATCTGAAGTTTTAATTCAAAAAAGTAGATCCCGCATTTAATGCGGGATCTTTTTTATGTCATTACGGGTTTTGCGCTCCAAGCGTACGACATGTCTCTTCCGTACAGTTCGTTTGCAATGGCCGAGGCTCGCATCTCGAGTTCAAAGACTCTCTTTAAGTTCTCATCCGAGGAACAAAGCTCGAGCGCATCGGACGGGTTGCTGATGACCGGAAGCTTCGTGCATTTGCCGATTATCTTGAGACAGTAGCGGCCTTCTCTTCCGAAACCGAGGATCCTGATGTAGGGCGGGTGGTTGAGTGTTACGAGGTCCTTGCCCTGACCTGCCTCGAATGAAGCGATTGCCCTGTAGATCCTTGTCATGGTGAATCTCTTGGTGTCAGCCTTTTTCGAGAATGCCTCGAGTGCAAAGTCATCCTTGGGGAGATCGCCGGGTCTCAGATCCGAAACGAGATTCATGAGATAGCCGTCGAGGTCATCCCCCATGTATGCGGAATCATTAATGTTTCCACGGTTTCCTGCAAGATGGAGCAGGGCGCGGCGGATATATGCGGCGTAATCGGGGAAAGCGAATCTTCCCTCCGAATAGTATCCGAGCATGGCTGCGAGAGCTTTGCCGGGCATGCGCGTCTTGAGCGTGTTGAAAAGCTCAGCTTGACTGTAAGCGGGAGCGCACCCGGTGATCTTTTTTCTTATCGAGGTCGCGCCTTCCAGAGATTGGTCTCTGGGGATCATTATCACGTTGATCCTGTGAAGCTTGTCGATCTTTTTGAGAGCCGCGAGATACTCAAGGGCGAGTATGGAATTTGGGCTCTTCAGGACTTCATCGATGTCTTCTCCTGCATCTGAAACGGATGCCTTGATGGCAGCTGCGCGTGCGGAAGGGTAAGAAAGGCCGTCAGCGAGTGCTTTCCTGAGGTTTTCTTTGAATTCCGGGGAGTTCTCGTCTATCTGTTCCGCGAGCTTTGAAAGGAGTTCTGGAGTGCCGGCATCATAACCGAAAGCTATGTCGGTAACGACTCCCGTCGCAATGAGAGTTGCTATTCCACCGAGAGCGAAACGCGCTGAAGGCGCGCAGGAATAAGTGAAGGGAAGACCCAAAACGACATCGGCTCCGCAGCGGAGGGCCTGCTTCGTTCTTACGTCTGCAGGGACCATTGCGGGAAGACCGCGCTGGACAAACGATTCGGAGATTACGGGCATTACTATCGCCCTGGGGTCGTTAACGATCTCGCGTGCACGGGTTATCAGGTTCAGATGTCCCTGATGGAACGGATTGAATTCCGCAACAATTCCTATTACCCGCATCGTTGATTATGCCTCACTTCTGTTATAATTCATCTGATAATTATATTTCATAAGGCAGGCAGGTTGCAATGAAGCGCCGTACACTGAAATTCATCGAAAAAGGAAACGGAACGAAAGTCCCGTTTCTTGCGCGCTTCACTCTCAAGCAGAAGATCATTGCCGCACTGCTCTTCGTTTTCGCGGTATCGGCCGTAATGGCGTACCTGCTATATGTCAGGACCTTCGGAAATGCCGCCAGGATCACCCTTCAGGAACACGATAGCCCGGGATACGAGTGGGAGCAGATCGCTGCCGACAACAACATAATGAGCAACTATCTGTGGGGCAGGACCAAAAAGCTCATGCTTGGCCGTGACGGTGAAGACGTGCTGATCCCCACATACTATAAGATCGCAGGAAGACTTGTTTCACAGCCCGCCGAAAGCTCGCAGGTCTACGATCTTTCCGACCAGGCATGGCTTCTCGACTGCTATGTCGAAGCTGGTGATGCAGTAGCAGCCCGCAACCTGAAAAACAGGGTCGTCAGCAAGTTCCATTCCGGTTCGGGAATGTACCTGAGCCTTACCGGAAACAAGGTTACAGCCGAGCAGCAGGGCATCAAGACGACCGAAGACAACATCGCATGGCTCGAAGCATACCTGCGTTATTACTGTGCTTACGGCACGGCCAGGGATTACGAGGAGATAAAGATGCTTATTTCTGCGATCTTTGATGAGAACGGCGCATTGAGACCCGAAAAACTCGACGTTGCACATTATGTTGATTCACCCGATTATTACCGCGATAATCCTGAGGCTGCAAACCCCGGAAACTCAAGCCTCGACGAGATCTATGGAATTGATAACGACGGTGCCCAGGAGACTGACGACGGAGATGACGATTCCAATCTCAAGCAGGTAGTCGGAGTAAAGCTCTCTAACGTAAGGCTTCCCCTTATCTACGACCTTGAGAAGAACGGACTGATCGCACCGGGCGCATATGACCGTGCCCTCAAGCTGGTCAAGGAAGGCAAGGACGGAGACGGTGTTCCTTTTTACGCATACGCTTACGAGAAGACGGAAAACGGCATCAACTACATTTATTCCGGTTCGCGCGCAGTTACAGTTGATGTCGGCGAATCCATCGTTGTCATGGCGAACCTTGCCAGAATGAAAGAACTCGACAATGAAAGCTATATCGAACTCAAGAACCGTATCGTCAATGAGAGACGCATCCTCGGGAAGTATTACATCGCAACCGGCAATTACGGCGGAGCGGAGACTTACAAACAGTACAGCTATGTTCTCGACATCGCTTACGACATGGATGACCGCGATCTTTACAGGGCTGCCTGCAACTGTATAGGCGTCCGTGTAGCGACCAAATCATCCAGCCCGGCGATATACATGATATTCAGGGAAAACGACGGCAGATTTACGTTTTTAGCCTCTGATAATTTAGGCGTCCGTAAGGCAGTCTGACGAATTGAAAAACCCCTTTATAACGAGTATACTTTTACGCGTTATATTAATAATACCCAAAGGAGATAATAGATATGGCATTTATCGATGACATCATTGCCAGAGCTAAAGCTGACAAGAAGACGATCGTACTTCCCGAATCAATGGACAAGAGAACTTTTGAGGCTGCCGAGAAGATCCTCAAGGCAGACATGGCTAATCTCATCATTATCGGAACACCCGAGGAGATAGCAAAGAATTCCGAAGGTTATGACATCACAGGCGCTACGATCGTAGATCCTTTCAATGATCCCAACAAGCAGAAGTACATCGATAAGTTCATCGAACTCCGCGGTGTTGACACCATGGTTGCTGCTGCCAAGAAGAAGGCAGAGAAGAAGGGCCTTTCCGAAGAGGAAACAGCTGCTGCAATCGCTGACGCTCAGAAGAAGGGCATCACCCCCGAGAAGGCACAGGCTCAGATGGAGTCTGATTATATGTACTACGCTTGCCTCATGTGCAAGTGCGGTGACGCTGACGGTGCCGTTTCCGGCGCTTGCCACTCAACAGGCAACACCATCCGTCCTGCTCTCCAGCTCCTCAAGATGAAGCCGGGCATTTCTTCCGTTTCCGGATTCTTCCTTCTTGACGTACCTAACTGCGATCTTGGTGAGCACGGCCTCTTCATTTTCGCTGACTGCGCAGTTAACACAGACGTTGATTCCAATAAGCTTGCTGAGATCGCCAAGCTCTCCGCTGAGTCTTTCGAGCAGTTCATCGGTGCTCCCGCAAAGGTCGCCATGCTCTCATATTCTTCTTACGGTTCTGCCAAGCACGACGACGTTACAAAGGTTGCTGAAGCAGTTAAGATCGCAAAAGAGAAGTATCCCGATCTCGTAGTTGACGGTGAGCTCCAGCTTGACGCTGCCCTCGTTGAAGAGGTTGGACAGCTCAAGGCACCCGGATCTCCGGTTGCCGGCCACGCCAACACACTCGTTTTCCCTTCACTCGAAGCAGGAAACATCGGATACAAGCTCGTTCAGAGACTCGCTAAGGCTCCCGCTTACGGACCTGTCCTCCAGGGCCTTGCACTTCCCGTTAACGATCTTTCCAGAGGCTGCAATGCCGATGACATCGTAGGAACAGTAGCTATCACAGCAGTTCAGGCTCAGGCTGCACAGGCATAAAACAAAAGGAGTTAAACGCTAATGAAGATTTTAGTTATCAACTGCGGTAGTTCTTCCGCAAAGTTCCAGCTTTTCGACATCGATACGGGCGCAGTCCTCGCAAAGGGCAACGCTGAGAGAATCGGTATCGACGGAAAGCTCACATATAAGCCGGCAGGCAAGGATGAGTTCGTTTCTACAGAACCCATGCCTGACCACAAGGTTGCTGTACAGATGATCCTTGACGCGCTTGTTGATCCCGAGCACGGTGTTATCTCCGATGTATCCGAGATCGCTGCAGTAGGTCACAGAGTCCTCCACGGCGGTAAGTACTACAGCGCTTCAGTCATCGTTAACGACGACGTTAAGAGAGTCATCAGGGAGTGCTTCCCTCTCGGCCCTCTCCACAATCCCGCAAACCTCATCGGTATCGAGGCATGTGAAGATGTTCTTCCTGCAGGCACACCCCAGGTTGCCGTTTTCGATACGGCTTTCCATCAGACAATGCCCGCAAAGGCTTACACATATGCTCTCCCTTATGAGCTTTCCGAGAAGTACGACATCCGCCGTTACGGCTTCCACGGTACTTCCCACCGTTATGTAAGCCACAGGGTTGCTGATTTCCTCGGCAAGAAGTATGAGGATCTCCGCATCATCACATGCCACCTCGGCAATGGTTCTTCCTTCGCAGCAGTTAAGGACGGCAAGTGCCAGGATACATCAATGGGTCTTACACCGCTTGCTGGTATCTGCATGGGTACGAGAACAGGCGACATCGATCCGGCAATCGTTCCTTTCCTCATGAAGAATGAGAGATTCACACCTGACGAGATGGATAACCTCCTCAACAAGCAGTCAGGCGTTCAGGGTATCTCCGGCGTTTCTTCCGATTTCAGAGACCTCGAGAAGGCAGCTAACGAAGGTAACGAGAGAGCAAGACTCGCACTCGACATGTTCGCTTACCAGGGCAAGAAGATCATCGGATCTTACGCTGCAGCAATGGGCGGCGTTGACGTCATCGTCTTCACTGCAGGCATCGGCGAGAACACAGACCACATGAGAAAAGCAATGTGCGAAGGTCTCGAGTTCATGGGCGTTGAGTTCGACGAGTCCGTAAACGCAGGCCTCAGGGGCAAGGAAGCCATCATCTCCAAGCCTTCTTCAAAGGTTACGGTCTGCATCATCCCTACAAACGAAGAGCTCGCTATCGCTCAGGAAACTGAGGCTCTCGTTAGAAAATAATCTCACTTTGTAAATGAGCGATCATGAAGGGCGTCCCGCAAGAGGCGCCCTTTCTTTTTGCGCGGAATGGTCAAGCAGTGATAAAATCTCATTAAAGGAATAAAGGGAAGAGGATAAGCCAATGTTTGGACATCTGAGTAGAAAATCCGGAAAGATCATTGCGCTCTTCATGGTGATATGCGCCATGACGCTTTCGCTGATGGCCGGATGCGCCAGATTGAAGATTCCGGCAGTTACGACTTCGGCTGTTACGGAAGCTTCTGCTTCAGTGACTTCCAAGGTCTCAGCGAAGACAAAAGAAACTACTGAGAAGACTTCCCCTCCGTCGACGAAAAAGACTGAGCAAAAGGATTCTATTGATGAGAACGGAACTTATGACAGTGCCAAAGACGTTGCCTTGTATATCCACACATACAATAAACTTCCGCCGAATTACATAACCAAGAAGGAAGCGAAAGCGTTTGGCTGGAACGGCGGTTCACTTGAGGAATACGCACCGGGGAAATGCATAGGCGGAGACTATTACGGCAATTACGAAGGTCAGCTGCCCAAGAAGAAAGGAAGACGCTACACCGAATGCGACATCGGTACGCTCGGCAAGTCTTCCAGGGGCTCGAAAAGGATAGTCTTCTCCAATGACGGATTGATATATTACACCAAGGACCATTACAAGACTTTCACCCTGATGTACGGGGAGGACCGGAAATGACTGAATTTGTTATAGATCTGAAAGACGTATACACACCGGATGAGCTTCATGAGAGGATCGCTCAGACCATTCCGGTTCCCGAGTATTACGGGGCAAATCTTGACGCGCTTCACGATGTCCTGACCGAGCAGAGCGAAGGCTGGGTAATAGTCTTTTCTTCCGCATCGGTCCCTGAAACGGCCATGAGCAAATACATGCGGAATCTAAGACGCATGTGCGCGGCGGCTGCGGTTGAGAACGAAGGTCTCCTGAGGGTGGTTTTCGAGGAGTAGGTCCGATTTATGTCCCCATATTTTACGGATTTTACTGATATAATCTGTAAGACTATATAACGAGATCGGGAGACCCACTTTTGGCAGACAACGGATTTGGCAATGATGAGAGCCGCAGCTTTTTTGACGAGCTCGAAGAGATATACGGCGAGACGAACCAGGTACCTTCAAACACACCTGACTGTGAAGACCTGCTCGAAGGACTTAACGATGAACAAAGAGAAGCGGTGACCACTACGGAGGGTCCCGTTCTCATTCTTGCGGGCGCGGGATCCGGCAAGACCAGGGTTATCACTTACCGCATCGCATATCTCATGAGACATGAGAATGCCGCCCCTTCATCGATCCTTGCCATCACGTTTACAAATAAGGCTGCAAACGAGATGAGAGAGAGAATAACCTCGCTCGTAGGCGACAGGGCGAAGTTCATCTGGTGCGGCACATTCCACAGCATTTTCGCGAGGATACTGAGAAAGCATGCCGAGCTTCTCGGATATGACAAGAACTTCTCGATAATCGACTCTGATGACCAGTTAAAGCTCGTCAAAGACTCGATGAAGGAACTCGACATACCGGACAGCCAGCACAAGCCGAAGTCCGTCCAGATGGAGATCTCGTGCGCGAAGAACAAGCTCCTGAGCATTGAGGAATACGCTGCACTCGAAGGCAAGACTCCGTTCGGCGCAGTCTGTTCAAGGGTGTATAAGCGTTATACGGAGAAACTCATTGCAAACAACGCGATGGACTTTGACGACATCCTCGTCAACATGGTCAAGCTCCTTGCAAATAATCCCGATATCTGCGAGCAGTACAGGAACAAGTTCAGATACATAATGGTCGACGAGTACCAGGATACAAACATGCCGCAGTACAAGGCGGTAATGCTCCTGGCAGGAGGCTACCGCAACATCTGCGTCGTAGGTGACGATGACCAGTCGATCTATTCGTTCAGAGGCGCGGACGTAAGGCTCATCTTAAGCTTCGAGAAGGATTTCCCGGGCGCAAAGGTGATAAAACTCGAGGAGAATTACCGTTCTACAGCGAATATCCTTAATGCCGCAAACTGCGTCATATCGCATAACAGAAGGCGTAAGAGCAAGACGCTCAGGACGGGCGGTGAAGACGGTGACAAGGTCGTCGTAATGCTTTCCGATGACAGCCAGGGCGAGGCGTCTTTTGTCGGCAGGACCATCAGGATGATGACCGATAAGGGTAAGTTCAAGTATTCTGACTGCGCAGTGCTTTACAGGATGAACGCCTTGTCCCGTAACATAGAGACCACGCTTCACAACATGGGTATTCCGTTCAGGGTCTATGGCGGAATGAGGTTCTACGACAGACGCGAGATCAAGGATACGCTTTCTTATCTGAGACTCATTCATGATACCGGTGACAATTTAGCTTTCGAGCGTATCATCAACGTTCCCAAGAGAGGCATCGGAGACGCCACCATAGATAAGCTCAGACAGATCGCCATGGATGAGGGGATCAGCATGTTTGAGTGCGCGGTGAACTGCCGGAAATACCCTGATCTGTTGAGGGCGGCAGGCAAGCTCATTCCTTTCACGGAACTGATCGAAGAGATGAGGGATGAACTCCTAAAGAACGAGAAGGATTTCGCGGCGTTTGTTGATTATGTCGAGAATGAATCCGGAATAATCGATGCGGTAATCGCGGAGAGGGAGAAGAAAGGCGAGATCATCGACAGGGTCGAGAACCTGAAGGAACTTCTTTCCGAAGCAGCCGAGTATGACAAGACACACAGGGCTGAACCCGTGGACATGACTTCGATCGAGATAGCGGATAAGGATGAACCTTCTGACGGTCCCATTGAGATCGATGATGATTTCTTTTTCGATACTGCCACGAGCGATACGACAGAAGGGATCCTCGGACTTTATCTCGAGAATGCGGCTCTTTTTACCGAAGGCGATTCTTACGATGACAACGACGATTTCGTCAAGCTCATGACCATCCACAGCGCAAAGGGTCTGGAATTCGGAGCGGTATTCCTCATCGGCAACGAAGAGGGTGTTTTCCCGAGCTACAGATCGATACAGAGCGAAGCCGATACCGAAGAAGAGCGAAGGCTCATGTATGTTGCCATAACCAGGGCAAAAAAGGACATGTTCATAGTTCTTACGAGGCAGAGGATGCTCTTTGGTCAGACGAGCTGCAACAAGCCTTCGAGGTTCATAAAAGAGATCGATCCGAGCCTTCTTTACGTAATGGGTTCAAACAGGGCGAAGGAAGAGAAAGCTTCCGTTGCGCCTGACCGCGAAGCATCGAGAAAGTCGATATCTGCTGCTCTTGCTTCGCAGTTCGACAAGAAGGAAGCCAAGAAGAAGGAAGAGTCTCCCGATACTCTCAAGGCCGGACAGATCAAGGAAGGCATGGCGGTCGTTCATCCGAGATTCGGCGACGGCGTCGTTCTCAAGGTCGAGGAAGTCGGCGGCGATGCACTTGTGACGGTTGACTTTGACGGTATGAGAAAGAATATGCTGGCGAACGCCGCAGGGTTGAAGAAGCCCTGAACAGGCGGTCCGCAGAGCAATGTAGTATAATGTTATATTGAGCTTTTGCGGAGGTATGGCCAATGGATGCGAATATCAGCCTTTTCGAACTGTTTCAGGACAGCTTCAAGGAGCTTGAGAATTCAAACAGGATCTCAGATCTGACCATTAAAAAGATAGAATTACAGCGCAGGGAACGCGACAGGCTTCTTGCCCCGAACGCCCAGAAGACGCTTCAGACAAGGGGCAGGATTGTCCCTGAGAACGACTGCAACGTCAGAAGCTGTTATGAGCGCGATCTTGGAAGGATCATGTATTCCCAGGCTTTCAGACGCCTCAAGCACAAGACACAGGTATTCTTTAACCCCGCAAACGACCATATCTGCTCGCGCCTCGAGCATGTACTGTATGTTGACTACATTGCCGCTACGATCGGCCAGGCTCTGGGGCTTAACGTCGATCTCATCAGGGCGATCGCTCTGGGTCACGATGTAGGTCATACGCCTTTCGGACACAGCGGAGAAAGAGTTCTCAACATGAAGCTCAAAGAGGTCGATCCGAAGCTTTATTTCGAGCACGAATCAAACGGACTCCGCGTATTGGACGTCATGGAAAGGCATAATGACGGATTCGGTCTCAACCTCACTTTCGAAGTCAGGGACGGCATCATCTGCCACTGCGGTGAATTCTACGGTGAACAGAGACTTACGCCTTGCAGGGATAAGACTGAAGAAGATCTCTCATTCCTGATCCCTAAGAAGAACCGCAAGGGACCTGCCACACTCGAAGGCTGCGTAGTGCGTTTCTCCGATAAGATCGCTTATGTCGGAAGAGACATTGAGGATGCTTTGAGAACGGGTGTCATCGAGAGTGAATTCGATCTCCCCGAAGAGAGCATCGAGATGGGTAATTCCAATGCCGCGATAATCAACTATCTGGTAGAAGACATCGTTGAGAACAGCATGGACAAGGATGAGATCGCGATCTCCGACAGGGCTGTAAGAGCACTCGAAAATGCACTTAAGAATAACGTCTCGAAGATCTACAGATCTAACAAGGTAGTGACTTACGAGAAGTACTGCAATGTCATGCTCGAAGGTCTTTTCGATGCTTATTACGAAGCTGTCAGGAACATCGACCGCGCGGCGAATTCCAAGACGGATGCCATCAGGAAATTCGCCGATTTCGTCAACGAGCATCCCCAGAAGAACAGCCCTGAGAGCGAGATGCCTCCGGCTATATTTGTTACCGATTACATCGCAGGCATGACGGACAGCTATGCTGCCGCCTGCTTTAACGAACTTTACAAGAACTAAGAGAAGGAATGGAAATGGAAGAATACGGATTCTACGCGATGCTCGACCGCATGCAGTACATCAACAGATGGGCTCTCATGCGCAACAGCCGCTACGAGAACATAAAAGAGCACAGCTTCGACGTTGCCGTTATCGCGCACTCGCTGTGTCTGCTTCACAACAAGTTTAACGAGGGTAAGGAAGGCGCGATCTTTCCTGATCCTTACAAGGTCATGGCTTATGCGATCTATCACGACTGCACCGAGATCCTGACAGGCGATCTTCCGACGCCCATCAAGTACGACAGCAAGGTCATCAGAGACGCATACAAGGACATTGAAAGAAGAGCGGCTGATACTCTGACCGATCTTCTTCCCGAGGATGTCGGACTCAAGGAAGAATATAAAGATATGCTTGCGCCTTCATTAGAAGGCGAGGAAGCAAAACTCGTACACACACTGGTAAAAGCAGCTGACAAGACCTCCGCTTACATCAAGTGCCTCAGGGAAGAGTCTTCCGGCAATAAGGAATTCTCTGCCGCAAAAGAATCGATCGGCAAGATAATAGCGGGTTACGATCTTGAAGAAGTGAAGTATTTCATGGAGAGATTCGTCCCTCCTTACGGCTATACTCTCGACAGGCTTACCGGAAAGGAATTCTGAACGGAAGATGCTTAAGAGAAGACCCGAATATTTCGCTGTTTTTTGCCTGTCGGCTATTGCCGCCATCGGTACGGCCTGCCTTACCGCGATAGCTCTTGATACGGGAACGCCCGCGCTGACGGGTGCAGCCAAACAGAGCTCATCGCAGATCGTCTACAGGGCGTCTGATCTTGCAGGCGTAAACAGCGAGGACAAAGTTACCGCAGAAATGCGTGTAAGATACGGAACATACTCGACCGGAGACTATGTGCTTTCTGCAATGACGTCTCCTGATTATCTGGTCAAGAGTCCTGATGACGAACAGTTCGCAAAAGATCTGTGTAATGTCGTCTATGGCGGCCAGAACGACAGCGTCGTTTCAGAGATCCGTCAGGAACTCGGTTCCAACAACAGAATGACAGTCATCAATAACGTTATCTCAAAGGCAGACCGCAAGTTCGCCGTGTCCGGAGATACCAGAAGCGGTACGGGAAGCGTTATCACCGGCATTCAGCTTGACCAGGGACTCTCGGGAGACGATGAGTATACGGTCGGCATTAAGGAGATCAGCGGAAGCTTTTCGGCTAACGGTGACGAGATAAGGACAGACCTTTTCGTTGACGGTGCGCTTCACAGGGGATATCTGAAATACGACAAGACCGCATCAGGCTCAAAGAGCTTCGTTCTTGCATGGGATACCGCGGGATTTGATCCCGGTGATCACGACGTGTCCATTCTTTTGAGAAGCTCCGACGGACGCGGAGTATCTGTCGCAGGAGGTAAGATCCGCATTCCGGAAAGGACTAAGATCGATACATATTCCGTTACTGACGGAGCCATTGGCAAGGGCGAGAAGACGGCATGGTTCCTTTTCGATTCCGGCGATACTGACTGCTATATCAATTTCGCGGGAATAACCGATAAGATATCCGTCTCACTCTATGATCTTTCGGGAAAACTGATCGGAACCAACTCCAGCACTTCTGCGGGTTATGCTGCTCTCAGAGGAAAGAAACAGGATACGGAGAAAGTATCCGGAGAGACCGGAATACCGGGAGTCTCAAACTGCTTCTACATCTGCGCGAGAAGAACTGATTCCGCTTCAGAAGGCGAACCTGAAGACATCTCTTTCCAGCTGGTCCAGAGCCGTGAAGTTGGTTATTTTGACGGCAAGTACGTATCGGTCGCTCCCGGAAAGACTGAAGAAAATTACAAGCTCACGGATTCTCTCGGCAACGAGTATCAGGCACCGAAAGAAAAGTGCAAGCTGCTTCCGTTTAACGCGACGATCTCTTACATGAACCTGAACAGCGGAGACGAGGCTGACAAGGGCTTCTATCCGGCGTTCGACATTTCAGAAGACAAGTACGGATACTACACGCCAGGTTCGAAGAGCATAACGTTCGACTGCGAATCTGTTGAAGGATACGCTGCTAAACTCAAGATAACGGCCGAGAACGGCGGAAACAAGACTGAGATCAAGTCCGGAAAACCGTTCACATTGCAATCAGGCGAGACGGTGATCACGGCTGAACTCACTTCGTTTGACGGACAGACGAGCGCAAGCACGGTTTATGTTCTCGCAGGCGATGACAAGGGTTCGTTCGTTGAGGAAACTTTGTCGCAGTTTCCTGACAGCTACTACAGCGGAATCTGGCTTTTGCACTGCAAGCACCCGGCATATCAGTTCAAGGCATACGATACGAAGGTTACTTTCGCAGAGGCCTTGAAGGCTGAGACGGTAGGCAACAAGAGCCTTGTACAGGACAGGGTCTTCCCTGAATACGTTAAGGACGGAAGCCCCGTTTACGATAAGCCTGACTGGAAGGCTGCAAAGGCGGAAGTAGTCAGCTATTACATGGATCCGAGAAACTTCTTTACTGATAAGAGAGTCTTCATGTTCGAGATGCTCGGTTTTGATGAGAACATCCACAAGAAGGAAGGCGTCAAGGAGATCATCGCGGGATCGTTCATGGATACCGATGATTTCGACTATGTAAACGCGATCTATGAAGCGGGACGCAAGGCGGGTGTATCGCCTTATTTCCTCGCAAGCAGGATCATCCAGGAAATGGGCTTTTCGGGAAGGTCTGCGCTCTGCAAGGGTACCGTTGACGGTTATGAGGGTTACTACAATTTCTACAACATAGGTTCCACATCTTCCGTCAAGGAAGGCGGAGCAACTGTCGGAGGCGCCAAGTACGCGAAGTGGGGAAGGGATCCCGATAAGGAAGAGATAAGCGAAGCTGAAGAAAAGCTTCTCTTGCCTTGGGATTCGAAGGAAAAGGCCATCACGGGAGGCGCTCTGTGGATCGCTTCCGGTTATATCGAAAAGGGCCAGAACACGCTTTATTTCCAGAAGTTCGATGTCCTCGACGACGGAACGATCAGATACAATCATCAATATGCTCAGAACATAATGATGGCATACTCTGAAGCGCTTAGGTATTATAACAGCTATGATTCGATAAAGAAGACGGATTCGGCTTTCGTGTTCGTTATACCGGTGTATAAGAACATGCCTGCCGATTACGGATATCTTCCTACGGGAACTTAAAAACTATGAGAAGGATCAAAGGAAAGAGAGCCGGCAAGGCCGCAAACAGATTTACGCGGATACTATCCGTGCCTGCTGCGTCGTTCCTGCTGACGCTTTCCCTGATGCTTTATTTCTGGGCTCCGGGAGTATCTGCCGCATCCAAGATCACGTTGTCTGTTGAAAGCGATCTGAAGTCAGTATCCCAGGGAAACATCGTAACCGTAAGGGTCGTGGCGGACAACATGCCGGGCATTACGGATTTCGGTCCCGTCATCCTTAAGTATGAATCGGATGAAGCCGAGTATGTCTCGTTCTCGCAGGGTAAGGATATCTCGGGCAACTTCGTTTTCGTTGAAACACAGGAAAAGGGTAAGATCACGGTCTCTGCCCAGGACCAGAACGTAAGAAAGAGCGAGTCCGATCCGGACGAATATGAGGTCGAGCCATTCCGTTCCGAGAATAAAGTCACGCTGTTTACGGTATCTCTCAGAGTAAAGCCCGAGAGTGCAGGCAACCTCAACATCAGCATTGACAGCACCGGTGTTTTCCAGAATGACTCGGGTGAGAAAGCCGATGTAGTCAAGGGCACTTCCCTGTCGCTCCCGATCAACGTTAATTCCGTATCCAAAGACGCGACACTCGCGTTCCTTTCGCTGAAGGGCGTTGACATATCACCTGAATTCAATCCTAACATCACTGACTATTCCGCGACCGTAGACAGGGCGGTGACCGAGGTTCAGGTCACGGCAACGGCAAACAACATGTTCGCTTCAGTCGTCATAGTCAACAACAAGAACCTGCAGGTCGGAATGAACGTTATCGTAATCGACGTTACGGCGCAGGACGGCGAGACGCTGATGCACTACACGATCCACATCACCAGAAAGGAAAGCTATGTTCCAGAGAACGCAACGCTGGTCGATGTTGCGGGCAAGACATATACATTCCTTGACATACCCGAAAACATCACGGTGCCTGAAGGATTCGTCCAGACCATGAGGGTGATAAACGGCTACAGCGTCCAGACATATGCAAGGGACGGCGTTACGAGCGTGCTGCTCTATCTTTTCGACGGTACGAATTCGCCGGCTTTCTATTTCTACAATCCCACGGAGAAGACGATAATCCCTTACGATCCCGAGAACACGATAATAAGGACGAGTAAGATATTGAGGATAACGGCTTTGCCGGAGAATTACACTGTTCCGTCAGGATTCGTCGCAGCCACATATGACACGGGCAGGATCGTGCTGAAAGGCTACGTTGACAAGAATTCCAACTTCATCTGTTTCATGACCGATGAGAACGGCGTGGGTGATTTTTATCTCTATAATCCGGAGACAGGTTCGTTCCAAATATACAGACCTGCGGACAGAAGACCCGAAATATTGTACAAGTATATGTTTGAAGTTTTTCTCATTATCAGTATTATTGAAGCGGTAAGTTTGATCATTACGGTATACATGGTAAGAAAGATCATATCTGATAAGGCCAATCCGAGGCCGAAAAGAGTATGAGAACGGAGTAACGAATGAGATTAAAGACAATCGTCGTCGGAGGAGAGCACCTCTCTCCCAAGCAGGAGAAATTCCGCAAGGCATTTATGTACCTTGTAAGCGGCGGCATCACAACCATCGTAAACTTAGCTTGTTTCAAGCTCTTCAATCTTTTGGTAAACAATGACATGACAGTATCGGTCTTCGGACTGAACGTGTCTCTTAAGCTTGCGGTCAACAAAGTCGTATGCTGGGTCATCGCTGTACTCGTGGCATATTTCCTCAACAGGATCACGGTATTCAGATCCAAGGGTAACGTCATGAGAGAACTTCTTGCGTTCGCTGGCGCGAGAGTCCTTTCCTTCATAGTTTTCGAGGAAGGATTGTTCCTTCTTACGGTATTCATCTGCACGAAGATCACGGGAATGCCGAGCGACACGGCAGTTTACACGCTGCTTGGCATACCAGTCACATATGCCGATCTCATGAACATCCTCAACATGGTCTTCGTCATCATAGCGAACTATGTACTGAGCAAACTCATGGTCTTCCGTAAAGAAGACATGGTCGACTATTCGAAAACGGATAAGGCTGAAGAAAGCGAAGAATCTTCCTCCGAACCGGCGGAAGAAGGCACAGAGAATGCCTGAGAACGACATTCCGTCAGTTCTTACAGGCGCCCTGAAGTTCGGGATCAAACCGGGCCTTGAGCGCATCACCGGACTACTTGAGCTTCTCGGCAATCCCCAGGATTCAATTAAGGCAGTACACGTTGCCGGTACCAACGGCAAAGGTTCTGTATGCACTTATCTTTCAACGATCCTTGCCTGTGATGGCAAGAAGGTCGGAGTTTTCACGTCTCCTTATCTTGAGAGGTTTTCTGAAAGGATCAGGATCATCGATGGCAGGGAAGGCGCCACCTCTTTTACTGAAGATGACAGTTACGGAGAGATCCCTTCCGGAAGGCTTAACGAGCTCTCGGACAGGGTTAAGACCGCGATGGATAAGATGCTTTCCGAAGGCATGGAACACCCTACGGAGTTCGAGCTTATTACCGCCATCGGATTTCTTTATTTTGCCGAGGAGAAAGTTGACATTGCGGTCCTTGAGACCGGACTCGGCGGAAGACTTGATTCAACTAACGTAATAGATAAACCTGTCGCGACCGGAATCTGCTCGATCGGACTTGATCACTGCGGCGTTCTGGGTTCAACGATCTCCGAGATCGCAGCTGAGAAAGCAGGCATATTCAAAAAAGGCGTTCCCGCCGTATGCCTCGATCCCGATGAGATGATCATTTCTGATGAGATGAGGAAGGACGTAAGAGATACGTTTACTTCTGTTGCTGCCGGGAAAGGCTCTCCGCTGACGTTTGTAGGCACGGACGGCGCCATGGAGAAGGCTGTGTTTGAGCCTGACGGAAACATGGTTTTCGAGCTTGACGGCAGGAAATACAAGACTGCATTGAACGGCAGACATCAGGTCACCAATGCAGCGCTCGCGATTGCACTTGCGCGCATCTGCAATGCATCGGAGGAATCGATCGAAGCCGGGATCAGCCTTGCCAGGTGGAAGTGCCGCTGCGAGATCCTTTCTTTTGATCCGGTCGTCCTGATCGACGGCGGACACAATCCCCAGGGCGCGGAAAGCCTTGCCTCAACTTTGAACGACATTCTCGGAGGAACGCTTAAAGGCAGGAAGATCCGCGTTGTTGCTGGAATGATGGCCGACAAGGATGTTAAGGGAGTCTATGAAGCTTACAGGTGCGGCGGACTCAATATTGCAGAGGCCGTGACGGTAAAGCCTGACAACAGCAGGAGCATGGAACCTGCTAATCTTTCAGAAATAATAAATGATGTGTATAATAACAAAGTTCAAACCCTGGAGGCCGAAAGCCCCGAAGAGGGTGTCCGTCTGGCACTTGAACGTTCAAAGGCTGACGGAATGCCGCTCCTCGTTACCGGATCGCTTTATCTGGCCGGGCAGGTTAGAGGATATCTGAAAGGAATCATTTGATGCACGACTATCTGAGATACATCATGATGATACAACCGATCACCGAGACGAGTCTCATCCTTTTCGATGTGAGCAACGAAGAGAAGGGCAGGATCGTCAGGCAGTACAACCGCGCTCTCGAAAACGCGAGGGGCGAGGGTACTGACGTTGCGCAGATCTTCCTCAAGCCTCTCATTGCACAGTATCAGAAATGGGGAGATCCCGCACTGATATTCGGTCTCTGCCTTGCAAGAGAGGGTCAGTTCAAGAGAGCTGAAGGAAGTCTTACATATGCTATTTCCGGAACCCTGGGAAGCGAGCAGCAGCTGTCGATCGCACAGGAAGCGCTCAGATTCGTCAGGGAAGACATAAAGAATCCGCCCAGTGATCTTCCTCCGGCAGATCTCGCGGGCAAGATCAGGAACGCGAAAATGGCTTCCGATGAGACTCCTGCAGGACGTGTGGGCTTCCAGGCTCCCATCCTCATGAGGGCACAGAGAGTCAACGAGCGTCCCCAGATGGCTACGACCAAGGAGCGCCGCGACGTAATGATGCGTTCGGGCGGAGTTGGAGACGAGCTTCCGGATGATTCGATCAACATCGAGGATGTGGCATCCCCGGGCGAGAAGCTCAGACGCGCCGTCACCGTTCTCGTCGTAATGGGCGCTTTGGCATTGGTCGTTATTTTCATTATTTTCGGAGTCATCCCGCTCGTTCATTCCGTAACTGAAGGCGGAGACGCAAAGACAAAGCTGGATTACCTTACGAGCGAACTTAACAAGGCCAGGGGCGACGTCGAGATCTCATCGATAATGAGCGCTTACGAGGCAAGGTTCTCGATCCCCGCTGAAACTGACGCAAACGGCAACCCCGTAACTTATACGACAACGACGCCTCCGACTACCGAGTCGACGACTACCGAGACAACAACGGCACTCACGGCTTACATAGTCAATCCGGATCCCACCGGAACGGGCGTGGAAGGAACCGGCGGTCAAACTACAAAAGGCAACTGAATCGGAGGCAACTCTCAATGAATTATATAAGCACAAGAGGATATGACAGGAAGTACAAGGCTTCAGAGGCGATCATTCAGGGAATAGCTCCCGACGGCGGACTTTTCGTACCTGACGAGATACCTCATCTGAGCGAGAATGACATTCTCGCCATGACAAACATGCAGTTCTATCAGATCTCCGCAAAGGTCCTTTCGATGTTCCTTACGGATTTCACTGAGGCTGAGCTTCTTAACTTCGCAAGTCAGGCTTATTCCGAGGAGAAGTGGGGAGAGAATCCTGTTCCGCTCGTACAGCTCAACCAGTACAACGACAGGGAATACATCCTTGAGCTCTGGCACGGACCCACGTGCGCTTTTAAGGATGTCGCACTGCAGATGCTTCCCCATCTCATGACAGCTTCCGTAAAGAAGACCGGTCTTAACAAAAAGATCTGCATCCTCACGGCAACTTCCGGAGACACCGGAAAGGCTGCTCTCGAAGGCTTCAAGGATCTTCCCGGAACAGAGATCATCGTATTCTATCCGACAGGCGGCGTATCTGAGGCACAGAAGCTCCAGATGGTAACGACTGACGGTTCAAATACTCATGTCATCGCGGTCGACGGATGCTTTGACGATGCCCAGACAGGCGTTAAGAACATTTTCGGCGACGAGTCTTTCAAGGCTGAACTTGATGCGAAGGGCATCATGCTGTCTTCTGCCAACTCCATCAACTGGGGACGTCTCGCACCTCAGATCGCTTACTATGTTTACTCTTACGTTGAGCTTTTGAGAACAGAGAAGATCAAGAAGGGTGAGGAGATCAACATCGTTGTTCCCACGGGTAACTTCGGCAACATCCTCGCTGCTTGGTTTGCAAAGCAGATGGGAATCCCCGTAAGAAAGCTCATCTGCGCTTCCAACCGCAACAAGGTCCTCTGCGATTTCTTCTCCACGGGCGTTTACGACCGCAACAGAGAATTCTTCAAGACGACATCTCCTTCAATGGATATCCTTATCTCTTCGAATCTCGAGAGACTTCTTTTCGAGGTATCGAACGGAGATACCGCAAAGGTTACGGGCTGGATGAAGGAACTTTCCGAGGAAGGAAAGTACACTGTCGACAAGGAAACGCTTAAGCTCCTGCAGCGCCAGTTCGTTGGCGGATTTGCTGATGAGACAGGCGTTGCAAAGACGATCCTCGAGGTCTATGACCGCACGGACAACGTTATCGATACTCATACAGCCGTAGGATTCAACATCTATGGACGTTATCACCAGCGTTCGAACGACGACAGCAAGACGGTCTTCGCTTCGACCGCATCACCGTTCAAGTTTGCTCCGGCAGTAATGGATGCCATCAGAGGCACAGGCTACAGCACCGGAAGGTCTGCTGACACATTGATCCGCGAGCTTTCAGAGGAGAGCGGACTCGAGATCCCGGATTCCATCGCGACCCTCGGCGAAAAGGAGATACGCCACAAAGACGTCATCGCCAAAGAGGACATGGAAAACAAAGTAAGAGAAATACTTATCGGCTGACGGTTCCGTCAGCCTTTTTCTTGAACTTCAGGTAATTGTTGTTATACAGATAGTTCAGCACGGATGCGCCGATGATTATCGCGTATCCGATTATGCTGAGCCAGTCGGGAACTTCGCCCAAAACAATCAGTCCCAGAAGAGCCGTGAAGATGACGGTCGAATAATCGTAGATCGAGATCTCTTTTGCAGGGCACATTGCGTATGCGGATGAAATGAATATCTGTCCAAAGCATGCCGCGACGCCGGTCATGGCGCAGTAGAACAGCTGGAGAGGCGTTATGGGCTGATATGTGAATATGATGAACGGTATAAGGATGATGCAGGAAAAAGTCGAGAAGAAGGCAACGACGATCATAGGACGTTCGCCTTTGACCGTAACCTTGCGGAGAAAAGCATAAGCGATACCTGCGCAGACACCGCCTATAAGGGCTATTGCCAGAGGGAACAGCGAGTCTCCCGACACACCGAGTTTGCCAAACAGAAACGAAGGTTTGACAACGAAGACCGCACCGGCCAAAGCCGTAAGGATGGCTGCCCACTGGAATCCGTCGGCTGCCTCTTTCAGGATGAAGATCGACGTGACCAGAGCAAAGAAAGGCGAGAGCTTGTTGAGCATCATGGCATCAGACATGTTGGTGTGCGAGATCGCGTAGAAGTTTGCGAGGATGCCGATCGTACCGAATGAGGCGCGCATTATGAGTCCGGGCATGGAACCCTTTTTGATCTTGAATTTCTCGGGTGATCTGGCGAGCATTATGTAAGACATCACGATTGCCACGAGATTTCTGAAGAAAGCCTTCATGAAGACCGGCATGTCACCTGCCAGATTGATGAACAGAGCCATGACCGCAAACGAGAATGCGGATATCAGGAGAAAGATTACGCCTTTCTGGCGTGATGTAAGCCTTCCGGTTTTCTTTTCAGTCATTTTTGGCTCCTTTAGCGTCAGATTTTAAGTTCCATTGGGCAAAAGTTCAATTGACACTATCACCAACTCCCAATAAAATTTATAATTACTTGTAATTTAGGGATCTTATCGAAAAGAGGAATGGGACATATGCTTAGAATCGGAATGCTTGGATGCGGAAACATGGCCGCTAAGATGGCTGATGCGCTTAAAGGTCATGAGGAGATCGTGATCGCCGGAGTTGCCGCAAGGGAAAGGAACAAAGCAAAGTCTTTTGCCGCAAAGCATTGCCCTGACGCAAAGGTCTATACGACTTACGCAAAGCTCGCAGCAGCTGAAGACATTGACCTTATCTATATCGCTACACCGAACACATATCACTACGAGCATGCGATCATGTGCATCAAGGAGTACAAGAACATCCTTGTTGAGAAGCCTTTCACGATGAGCAAGGCTGAAGCCGACAGCATCTTTTTCGAAGCCAAGAACAGAAACCTTTTTGTAGCCGAGGCCATGTGGACATCCTTCATGCCTTTGCACACGCAGCTGATGGAATGGGTCGAAGAAGGAAGGATAGGTACCCTCAAGTACATTTCCGCAAATCTCGGTTATGACATCACTGACGTTCCGAGACTTAACGATCCCGTATTGGGCGGCGGCGCTTATCTCGATCTCGGCTGCTACACGACCAACCTTGCGCTTTCGCTCATGGGCGACGACATCAAGGTGTCACGCGTTTTCGCGAGAAAGTATTCCACTGGTATCGACAAGGATACGACTTACTGCCTCGAGACGGATGACGGAACGACGCTCGCCGTCCTTTATGTAACCATGACGACCAATACCGATAAGAGTGCCGAGATCGTAGGCGAGACAGGAAGGATCCATGTCACTAATATCAACAACTACCGTTTGATCGAACTCTACGATGAGAACGATGAGGTTATTGAGACCGCCGAGGCTGAAGGTCCGCTCTTCGAGGGCTATGCGATCGAAGTCCTTGCCTGCGCCGATGCCATTTCCAAGGGTCTTGTACAGGCTCCCGAGATGCCCTGGCAAAAGACGGCGAAGATCGCTCAGATCAACGATATCGTAAGGTCGATGATGTAAGAACATGACAGAGAACAAAGTTACCACAGCACGCGAAAAGAGCAAAAAGCGGATCAGGTTTGTTGTCATAAACGGCCTGCTCGCAGGTCTTTATGTTGTCTTTACGCTGCCGTTTGCCAATTTCGCTTACGGTCCGATCCAGTTCCGGCTCGCTGAGGTCCTGACAGTATTTCCTATCTTTTCGGCTGTTACCATCCCGGGAGTAACTCTCGGATGCTTTATCGCAAATCTCGTCAATCCAAACAGCTTAGGACCGGTTGACATTATAGGCGGAACGCTGGCTACTCTTATCGCAGGTTATGTTTCCTGGCTCATCGGAAAGAAGAACAAGCCGGCAGGCATCATCCCTCCGATAGTATTTAACGGACTCATCGTAGGCGGATATCTTCCGTTCCTGCTCGTCGATCCCGGCAGCACGGTTACGATCCAGGCCATAGGCATCAACATGCTCTCAGTCGCGGGAAGCGAAGCAGTACTGCTCGTTGTCCTCGGACTTCCGCTGATCGCCCTCATCGCGAAAACAAAGATAAAGGACCTTCTGTAAATGCCGCAGTATTTTGAGACAAATCCGGATACACCATCTGAGCGCAGGTTGATCGATTACCGCGCCAATGGCATCAACTTCGAATTCATAACCGATACTGCAGTCTTTTCCAGAAACGGAGTCGATTTCGGGACCGATCTCATGATCAATGCCATCATCGCTGACATCAAGACCAGAAAGCACAGGAACGAAAGCTTCCTGGATCTGGGTTGCGGCATGGGCGTCGTCGGGATCGTCATCAAGAACTGCTTCATGGGATTCTCCGTAACGGGTGTTGACGTTAATTCACGCGCTGTCGGACTTGCTCAGGAGAATGCGGAAAGAAACGGGGTGCCCGTTGATTTCAGGCAGAGCGACGTGCTTTCAGAGATCCCTGAAGACCAGTTTTTCGACATGATAGCAACAAATCCGCCTGTAAGGGCAGGTAAGAAGACCGTATTCAGATTCTATGAGGAAGCTTATGCACATCTGAAGCAGGACGGTTATCTTTATGTCGTTCTGCAGCGCAAGCAGGGCGCTCCTTCAACAGCCGCAAAACTCGAGGAGCTTTTCGGAAACTGCGAGACGCTCACGATCGACGGCGGATACAGAGTGATGAGGTCGCAGAAACAGTAATGCCTAACGTGCTTGAGATATTGAACAATTTTCTGCCTTATCCCTTCATCGAATCGTACTGTATGTTTTTCATATACAGCTTTTTGGGCTGGAACCTTGAGGTCATCTACTACGGCGTGACCGAGGAAAGATTCATCAACCGCGGATTCCTTTCAGGACCCATCTGCCCGGTTTACGGACTTGCTTTCTATGCGGCCGTATGGATCTTTGCCCCGCTCGCGAACAACTTCTTCGTCATATTCTTCGGAATGGCCACGGCTTGTACGGTCGTAGAACTCATTGCAGGCGAGATCCTCTACCATACCTTCCACATGCGCTGGTGGGATTATTCGGATTATAAGTTCAACTACAAGGGATACATCTGCCTCAGATTCTACATCTATTGGGGAATCGCCGCTTCCCTCGGAATCTACGTTCTCCATCCCGCCGTACTCACACTGGTCAATCACATGGCTTTGCCCCTGAAAGCATTCCTGCTTGTGGTCTTCACGCTCCTGATGGTTACGGACACGATAGTCACGATCGCGACCATCATCGGTTTCCAGAAGAAAGTCAAAGCTTTCACCATGCTTTCTTCAGGAATGAAGATCGTTTCCGACAAGATCGGATCTGGTGTTTACGGTACTGTCGATACGATCGTTACGGTAAGCGAGCCGACCAAAAAGCATTACGATGAATACAGAAAGCTCATAGCGGAGAACCGCCGTGTCGAAAAGGAGATGATCGCTGCGCACCGTGCCGCGGAGAAGGCTTTTGCGGAGCAGTTTACCGATGCCGAGAAAGCTAGTCTGCGGTTGGCTAAGCAGGCTGCCGGAGATTCGGTCAAATCCTTCATGTCGACTTTGAAGGCAGGTGAGCGCCGTCTTGCCGGAATCGTTACGGTCGGATACGGTGCCTCAAAGAAAACGATCCTCGCGCTCGTTAGACGCGGAGCATCTTCGGGAGCGGAAGAGGCGAGTGCTGAAGTTGATTCCGATGTCGAAGAAGATACGGAAAACATTTGATATAATAGCCAGGATAATTAATCAGTTGGAGGAAACATATGTCATCAGCATGTGATACATGTCCGTCGAAAAACGGCTGCACATCCCAGGATTCATGCCCTTCTTTGCAGCAGAAAGACCAGCTTGCAGCAGGTTCTTCTGTCAAGAAGGTAATAGGTGTCGCAAGCGGCAAGGGCGGCGTAGGCAAGTCTTTCGTAACTTCCGTTCTTGCGGTTCAGCTCGCAAGGCAGGGATATAGAGTCGGAATAATGGATGCCGACATCACGGGCCCTTCAATTCCGCAGTCTTTCGGACTTGAAGATAACCTCATGGCAACCGACGACCAGCTCATCGTGCCTGCCGAGACAAAGTCAGGCATCAAGGCCGTCAGCGTCAATCTCGTTCTTCAGGATAAGGAAGCACCTGTAATCTGGCGCGGTCCTGTCCTTAATTCTCTCGTAAAGCAGTTCTGGGGACAGGTCAACTGGGGTCCTCTTGATGTTCTCCTCATCGACATGCCTCCGGGAACGGGCGACGTTCCTCTTACCGTTTTCCAGTCGATCCCGATCGACGGTATCCTTCTTGTTGCCACCGCTCAGGATCTCGTATCCATGATCGTCAACAAAGCACGCAACATGGCTTCCATGATGAACGTTCCGGTACTCGGAATGGTCGAGAACATGAGCTATGTTAAGTGTCCTCACTGCGGTGACAGGATCGAACTTTACGGTGACGGCAAGGCCATAGAGAAATCTGCCGCCGAGATCGGTTCAACCGTTCTCGATAAGCTGCCTCTCGATCCCGAAGTTACAAAACTCGTCGATTCGGGTAATGCGGAATCAGTGTCGGAAGACCTTCTGGAAGGTACGGTCTCAATGTGCAAAAAGCTTTTGGCACAGTGATAAGACGGTTTGTTTCCGCCATCCTGGTTTCCTGCTTACTGTTCAGCCTTGCGTCGTGCAGTAACAAGAAAACTGCCGCATCCGCTTCTTCATCAGCTGCGAGCTACCGCGACTGTCTGGGCGAATATGCCTACGATCTTCCCGCGGCATGCATGGTCTGGGAACCTGTTGAAGGTGAGACCGATGAAAACGGAAACCCGGTCTATGGCATTCAGTACAGAGAGATAAAGGATCTCGACAAGCTTCTCGCATCAACTGACATCAAGTTCCTGATCTACTTCCACAGCTCGGTATCCGGCGACAATGTCGGCATTACGGCTTTGGTTGAAGAGATCGCCGAGAGGCTTGCGGGAAGACTTGCAGTGATCACGCTTGACGCCAGTGAGTTTAACGACCTTGTCGGCAAATACCAGATTACGCTCCTTCCGGAATTCGTTCTTTGCGGAAGCGGCATGGAAGCAAAGGTTTTCGGAACCAGCGAAAAAGAATCCTGGACCATGCAGCAAGTGGTCGACTGGCTTGCCGAAAACGGTTACAGTCTTAATGGAGGTTGATGTCATGTCTGAATATGCTTACTTAAGTACGATCGGCCAGGACAGCCACAGGTTCGGAGATCCTTGCGGTAACTGCAGCATAATGCTTGGAGGAGTGGCAATTCCTTCAGACAGACCCGTCCTTGCAAACAGCGACGGCGACGTTATCCTTCACGCAATAACGAACGCAATATCCGGATATACCGGAAAGATAGTATTGGGAGGCATTGCAGACAAGCTTTGTCTCGAAGAAGGCATAAAAGACAGTTCCGTTTATCTCAAGAAAGCGCTTGAGGAGCTTGAGGGCGCGGAGATAATCCACTGCTCTATGACAGTCGAATGCATGGTTCCCAAACTCAAGCCGCATCTTGATCAGATCCGTTCAAAAGTCGGTGAGCTTTTAGGTCTGCCTCAGTCTTCGGTAGGAATTACCGCAACAACGGGCGAAGGCCTTACGGCTTTCGGCAGGGGAGAAGGCATACAGGTCTTTGTTATCCTGTCTTTCAGAAAAAAGATTTAATCCTCGAAAGGCTGCTTCTGCCATCTTGATCTGACGATCTCTCTGGCAACCGCGACATCTTCGGGCGTGGTTATCTTTATGTTTGAATAACTGCCTTCAACGAGAGTGACGGGGAGTCCGCATCTCTCGGCGATAAGCGTATCGTCAGTTGCGTGAACGCCTTCTTCCGAAGCGTAATAATCAACGCACTTCATGAGTTCCGAATACCTGAATCCCTGAGGAGTTCTGACCGCATAGTAATCGCTGCGGTTAGGAGTGGATTCGACTACGACTTTGCCGTCTTTGACGGATGTTTTCTTCAGCGTATCTTTAACTGCAACGGCGCTTGCGCAGACCGGCGACTCTTCAAGTCCCGCGCAGACTGCTGCGATCTCTTCCTTTGTGATAAGGCATCTTGCACCGTCATGTATCAGAACGAGGTCTTCCGGATCTGCTTCCTCGATCGCGCGGATGCCGCTCAGGACTGAAGCGGATCTCGTCACGCCGCCTTCGGCGTAAGTTATGTCGAGTTCGGGGAAATAGTCCGTTACTATGCTCATGAGCTTGGGCTTCAAGTCGTCCGTCGTTATGAGCACGATCCTGCAATCGACATCCGGATAAGACGATGCGTAATCGTCAATGGCGCCGATCGTTCTTGCTATGACCGGAAGTCCCAGGACATCGATCATGAGCTTCGGAACGGGTCCGCCCATACGCTTGCCGCTGCCTGCGGCAGGTATGAGGAAATAACACTTTTTGTTCATAGCGTGCACCTCCTTCTGATCATGAGAACAGGATATCGATAGCTTCCTTCAGGTTATCTGCGTAAATGAATTCGGGCAGGGCACCATTGCCTGAACCGGGTGCTTCCTTCTCTACGGCCTGTCTGCAGCTTCCGGGAAGAACTACGGTGGTGATGCCGATCTTCGCAGCAGTCCTGCAGCGCTTGATTATGCGTGTGACAGGTCTTATCTCCCCGGAAAGGCCGACCTCTCCGAGTATCAATGTGTTCTTTCTGACTGCAATTCCTCTTGCGGAAGAAACGAGAGCCGCGCATATTGCGAGATCCGTTGCAGGATCACTTACCTTGAGACCGCCGATCACGTTGATGAAGCAGTCCTTTGTTCCAAGACCGAGACCGATCATCTTCTCGCATACTGCAAGAAGCATCATGATGCGGTTGCGGTCAGGACCCGCGGTCATGCGCTGCGGCGTGGGATAAACGCTCTCCGCGACAAGTGCCTGTACTTCGACTGTCAGCGCATCATTGCCTTCAATGGTCGATGTCAGCACGGAACCGGGACTGTCGATCGGACGGCCTGCGACAAGCAGAGCCTGAGAGCTTTCAACGGGGATGAGTCCCTGTTCACCCATCTCGAAAAACGCGATCTCATTGCTTCTTCCGAATCTGTTCTTTGCAGACCTTATGATCCTGTATCCGCCTGTGGCATCGCCTTCGAAAACAAGAACCGTATCTACCATGTGCTCTATGGTCTTGGGTCCTGCGATAGTGCCGTCCTTGGTGATGTGTCCGACCATTATGATCGTCGTTCCGTTGGTCTTGGCGATCCTGATGAGACCTGCCGTAACTTCCCTTGTCTGAGCCACGCCTCCGGGTGTTCCCGCGACCTGCTCCGAATAGAGGGTCTGTATTGAGTCGATTATGCAGAGGCAGGGCCTGTTGTTCTTAATCTGTTCGGCGACTTTCTCGAACCTTGTCTCGCTGCAGATGAGAATATTGCGTTTGATGCCGAGACGTTCAGCCCTCATTCCGATCTGGGCGGGAGATTCTTCTCCCGAGACATAAAGAACTTCGCCGTTGCCCTTATAAGTATTTGCGATCTGCATGAGGATTGTGGACTTGCCGATTCCGGGTTCGCCGCATACGAGAGTTACGGAGCCTTCCGTTATCCCGCCTCCGAAAAGGATATCCAGACTTGCAATGCCGCTCGATATCCTCTTGTAATTCTCCTTGCCCGCTTCGGCAAGCCTTACGGTTACCGATGAATCAGTCCATGAATATGAATTTGCGGAGAGCGCGGGCGAATCTGTCTTGGCAGCCTTTTTTGTTCCTTCAGAGGGTGCCTCGACAAATGTGTTGAACATTCCGCACCCGGGACACTTGCCCATCCAGCCCATTGCCTCATATCCGCATTCCTTGCAGAAAAAAGTAACATTCTTCTTTGCCATGATAAGCCTCTACTTAAATCAGTTTTTCTGATAAAAGTATAACAGACTTGAAGTCTCATTTTACCCATGAAAGTCCCGCTTTTCAGGACAAGAAGATGATATAAAAACGAAGTTTCCCAATGTTATTATCTAATCAGATTTCGCATCACTGAAGGGAGGACGCTTGTATGAAAGGCAATCTCGGATTTGGTCTCATGAGACTTCCGCACAAAGGACTCGGCATTGACATAAAGCAGACTTCGGAGATGGTCGATATCTTTCTTGAGAACGGCTTTACATATTTTGATACCGCGTTTATCTATCCCGGTTCGGAGGATGCCATCAGAAAGGCGCTTGTCGAGCGTCATCCCAGAGAGAGCTTCACGCTTGCGACCAAGCTTTTGGCAATGGCTGCTCCGACTGAAGCAATGGCAAAGAAAGAACTTCAGACAAGCTTAAAGCGCACCCAGGCAGGTTATTTCGATTACTATCTGCTTCACAGCATAATGAACAACAACTGGAAGCGTTATGATAAGTTCAATCTCTGGGAATTCGTCAAAGAAGAGAAAGAGAAGGGAACGATCAAGCATTACGGTTTCTCTTTTCATGCGGGTCCTGATCTTCTCGATAAGCTCCTTACCGAACATCCCGATGTTGATTTCGTACAGCTCCAGATAAATTACGCCGACTGGGAAAATAAGAACATCCAGTCACGCCTTAATTATGAGGTCGCGAGAAAACACGGCAAACAGATCGTCGTCATGGAACCCGTTAAGGGCGGAAAGCTTGCAAATCCCCCTGAAGCAGTAAAGAAGATCTTTGACGAGGTCAATCCCGGTGCATCTTACGCATCATGGGCGATCAGGTTCGTAGCTTCGCTTGACGGCATCCTGGCGGTTCTTTCCGGAATGAGCAACGTTGAGCAGATGCGTGATAACACAAGCTTCATGAAAGATTTCCGGCCTTTAAACGACAGGGAGAAGGAAGCGATAATAAAGGCCCAGAAGATATTCGGCGAACTGCCTGAGATCTCCTGTACATCATGCCGTTACTGCACCAAGGGATGTCCTAAGAACATTCCCATTCCCGATATCTTCAAGATCATGAACAAGCGTACGTATACCGGTAATCTTGAAGAGGCAACGGCTGAATACAAGGCGCTCACTGCAAACGGAAACGGCGCGGATGCATGCATCAGATGCCTTCAGTGTGAGAATGCGTGCCCGCAGCATATCAGAATTACCGAAGAACTTCAGAAATGCGCAAGTGATTTTAAGACCCGCTGATACTTACTTGGACTTAATGCACTCGATGACTATCCAGCGGATGGTCTCGCCGTCTTTCATGTTTGACGTTAAAGTGTTGTCGTATACGACCTTGTAGCGGTCGGAGGCATATGTCTCGATCTCGTAGAGCAGAGGACTGTAGCCGGGGTTGGTTCCGAATACGAATGCGTCGTTGTCATAGGCTGCCCTGAAATTATCAAGCTCGAAAAGATTGGATACAGTCATCTTGCCTGTCATGTGATCGACTGCGGAGAATTCGCTTATGAAGGGATCGACACGGTTGTCGATATGCACCTTTACGCCTTTGAATACCAGCCATGAACCGCTGTTAAAGTCGTTGAATATCTTCTTGTAGCCCTTGTCCTGAATGAACTTGACGACGTTGTCGTCGTATGATGCCATCTTTTCGATGTCCGCCATCGTTCCTGTCGGCATGTATGTTTTGACATTGAAGATGCCCGCACCGATGAACATCAGCATGCAGACTGCGATGAGGATGAAGTAGAAGGTATGGGACAGATCCGTCTTTATCTTGCTGAGCTTCGGCAGGAATCTTTCAGTGATCCGGACGATCGCGTTCTGATATGCCTCCGGCGCGAAAAGAACATACATCAGACTGAAGTGGAGCATGAATCTTCTGTAGACGCAGGAGATGATCAGGAACATGCAGAACAGGCAGAGCTTAGCGACGGCTTTCTTCTCGAATTCCCTGATGCCTTTTCCGCACATGAAGCCTACGAATACCATCAGGATCAGGAACATCTGAATGATGGAAAAAGTAACGGGATTCCATTCGTCTATCTCAGCCCATACGCCTTTTGCGGCCGACTGGTTCAATGCGTAAGTCCAAAGCCTTATTCCGATGGGATTTGCGATCGAGATGACGAAGCCTGCTGCTGCGCCGATCATGAGCGTGATGCCGTCACGGAATTCTTTGTAGATCAGTTCGATCACGATGAATACCGCCATTATCGCGAAATACAGTGGCAGCATGCCGCCGTGCAGCCAGGCGAGGAGGAAAGCTCCTGCCGTAAAGACGCCTGCTTTGATCTTGCTATTCTTATCACTCAGAAGAAGAACTACCGTAAACAGCATTATGAAAGCGGAAGTGGTCGAAGGCCTTGCGTTATAGTCGGGGAAGCCTTTGAAAGAGCAGCCGAGTACCATTACGAAGAGACAGAGCAGAGGGTGTGCGGTCTTTCTTATGTATCTCGCTATGATGACTCCGCTTCCGCAGACGAAAAGCGAACAGAGCACGAGAACGCCCCAGAGCTTGAAGAACTTATAGACGAAGCCTACGATGATGTACCAGCCGGTCTCGTGAGCCGTGAAGATGAGGCCTTCATGCCAGCTGTAGATCTCTTCGGTTATGAAATGACCAGACGTAAAAGCGTCAAGGCCGAGCTTGATCTGTATGGCGCAGTCCAATACCCAGCCGCTCAGTTGCTTCATTGAAGCAAAAGGGCTGAAGATCAGCAAAGCGGCGGCTATGACGAACAGGGCCTCGGGATCTGCCTTGGATTTCTTTTTCAGCTTGGGTTCGGTATTTGTGCTCATGGTAATTATTTTAGCCTATAAAAACAAACTTACAATTAGTGATTACAAAAAGGGGCGCGGATAGTAAAATAGAAACATCATCTTTTTTCGGAGGTATTCACCATGAAGAAGTATCAGTGCGTATGCGGCTACATCTATGATCCCGAGATCGGAGATCCCGATAACGGCATTGCTCCGGGCACGGCATTTGAAGACCTTCCCGATGATTGGACATGCCCTATTTGCGGAGTCGGCAAGGACATGTTCAGCCCTGTAGACTAAAACGGCATTTGGGAGACCTGGTAAATGGGTGTTGGTAAAGACAGAACGGACAACCGTGAAAAGATAATAGTCCGGACGGGCGCGGTAGGCATCGCAGCAAATCTGGTCCTGGCTTCGGCCAAGGCGATCGCAGGTTTGGCTGCAGGATCGATAGCAATGGTCCTTGATGCCGTCAACAATACCAGTGACAGCCTGTCTTCCGTCATTACCATCATCGGTACCAAGCTCGCGAACAGAAAACCGGATAAGAAGCATCCGTTAGGACATGGAAGGATCGAGTACTTAACCCAGATCATCATCGCAGGCATCATCTTATATGCCGGTATTACCGCGTTGATCGAATCGGTCAAGAAGATAATCGAGCCTTCGGAAGCGGATTTCAAAGCCGTCCAGCTCATAGTCATTACCGTGGCCATCTTTGCCAAGATAGGTCTGGGCCTTTATTTCCGCTCCAACGGCAGGAAGGCGAGATCTGAGCTTCTTACGGCATCCGGAACCGATGCTCTGTTTGATGCGGTGCTTTCCACTGCGGTCCTCATTTCCGCGGGCATTTACATGATCTTCAGGATCAATATAGAAGCTTATGTCAGTATCCTCATCTCGCTGTTCATCCTCAAGGCCGGCATCGACATCATCCGCGAGGCTGTGGATGACATGCTCGGGCACAGGGTCGAAAGTTCGGTGACCGGCAAGGTCAAGCAGACCGTGGCGGCGATCGACGGCATTTACGGCGTATATGATGTTGTGCTGCACAATTACGGACCGGACAAGTATCTGGGTTCACTTCACATCGAGATCGATGACACCATGACTGCTGACAGGATCGATGCGCTCACGCGTGAGATCGAGCAGCAGGTGTACCTCAGCACTGGGGTAATACTGACGGCTGTGGGAATCTACTCAAGAAATACGGGTGATGACGAATACATGGCAATGCGTTCTGAGATCACCCGTCTCGTTATGAGCCACGAGAATGTGGTCCAGATGCACGGCTTTTATATTGACGGAGAGAAAAAGAGAATAACTTTCGACATCATAATCGACTTCGCAGAGAAGGATATAAAGGGCCTTTACAACCACATTCTGGCCGATGTAAAGGAGGCTGCTCCGGACTTTGAAGTCCATATTCAGCTTGATTACGACATAAGTGATATTGACTCGTAAAAAAAGTTGTTGACAAAAAAAGCCTTCGACCATATAATAATCGGGCACGCGGGATTAACTCAGTGGTAGAGTGTCACCTTGCCAAGGTGAAAGTCGCGAGTCCGAATCTCGTATCCCGCTCCACCTTTTCCCCGAAGGCATTATGCCGTCGGGGATTTTTGTTTTACGGACGGAGGCATCTCCTATGGAGACCAAATGGAGCGTCTATTATCCTAAAGATTTTACTGAAGCAAGCCTCAACAGCAGCTTTACCCTTTACGGGAGGCTCATGAGGGTCTGCGGCATCTTCCAGGACAGGACTGCCTACGAGTATATGGGCTCGAAAATGAGCTACAGCACTCTTGCCAAAGCGGTGAACCGGGCAGCAGTCATGTGGAAGAAACTCGGCGTTTCATCAGGTGACAAGGTACTCTTATGCATGGGCGCCTGCCCCGATGTCCTCATTTCGGTCTACGCCATAGACTGTCTCGGGGCTTCAGCCGTCCTGATGATCCCGAACAGCAGTTCTGAACATTTCGAGCAGAAGGCGATCGACACCGGCGCGAAATTCTGCCTCATGTCGTTCAACCAATACGAAAACTATGCAAAATACATTTCGAGGACCAAGATCGAAACGGTAGTGCTCGGCAAGTATTCCGATTACATAACCGGCATTGCCAGAAAAGCGTTCAAGTTATATCCGCTTTCGGGATACGATGCCGTCGTTCCGGCTTACAAAAACAGGAAATCCACTGATGTCAAGGCTGTCACATGGCGTGAGGCATTGTCTGCCAGTGAGGCTGAGGCTGCCGCAGGTAGTCTCGAACCCGATATTGATGACCAAAGGGTTTGCGTAATGCTCGAGGGCGAGAGCGATACTGAAGACAACACCTGCGCATACAGCAGTTACACGATGAACATGGCGGCAAACATGGCCATGTTCCTCGAAAAGGGCAGTGAAAGCCGCCTTGGCCGCCCTGCGAGAGTTCTTTGCCTTAACGAGATCTGCTTCGCATTCGGCTTTACGGTCGGAATGAATGATGTTCTGCTCGCGGGCCAGACCATGGTCCTTTTCACGTGGTTTGATACCGAAAGACTGGTCCAGGCGATCACGAGATACCGTCCTGATACCATTGTCGGTTACTACGGAACGGTCGCAAGACTCAATGAAAAGGGCATAAACAAGGCCATTATGAGAACGGTGTCCATGATGATCTGCGGCGGCGGACTGCTTACGGTCAGCCAGAAGGCCGAACTTCTTACCAGATCCGGGAGAAGCGAGGACGAGCTCCGCATCTGCACGGTTACCGGCTGCGATGAGACGATGGCTTTTGCCTACACTCCCGAAGTCACGAGCAGCGACAGAATGATAGGGATCCCGCTTCCGGGTGTTTTCATGAAGGTCACGGACAGCGAGACCGGCGAGGACATGCCTCAGGGCAAGCCCGGAGAGATAGCTGTCTGCTCGCCTTCGTATTTCCTCGGGAGAGTGGTGTGCGAAAAGACCCTGTCAGGCTCGATCAGGCATCTTCCTGACGGAAGGGACTGGTTCTTCACCGGAATGATAGGCAAGATGGATGAAAAGGGCTTTTTCTACTTGATCAGCATGCCCGGAAGAGTGTATAAGATCAACAGTTTCCCGGTCTATCCCGCCCAGGTTGACAGAATAGTTTCCATGGTCGACGGCGTCGTTGACGTTGCTTCGGTCGTCATCGAGGACGTATCAGGTCCTAAACTGGTTGCGGCGGTGGTACCCTCGGAGGATCTTCTTTTCGACAATGATCTGCTCGCGGACCTTAAAAAGCGCATTATCGATGAGTGCCGCATGATGCTTCACGAGGCCATGTGCCCCTCGGAAGTTGAGTTTCTGATCAATCTGCCCGTTGATTCGTCCGGAAACAAGGATTTTGACATGATTCTGGAAAGAATTGAGAATGGCCGCATTTCTGCGGGAAATTAATCCGGTAAATGTGGTATTATTGTTTCTTGAAATCTAAAAACGTATACGGAATAAGGATTCTGTGAGGTGTTCGTAATGAAAAAGTTTGCTAAGAAGTTTGCTTGTCTCCTTTTGACTGCTTCGATGATGGTATCCCTGCAGGGATGTTCCGTTCTCAAAGAAATTCTGGCTGAACCCACCGAACGTGAATACGCCGGCGAGTTCAAGCCTGAGTGGAGCGGTGATTCAACTTACGGTGAGTCTGATCCCACCGAGAGTGAGACGACCGAAGAGACTGAAGAGACCGAAGAGACAGAGGCGACCAAGGGTACCAGCAAGCAGCCTACCAAGGCTCCGAGCGGAAAGTACATCAAGACTTCTGACGAACTTACTTATCCCGATCACGTGCCTTCTTTCGATGAGGTCCATCCCAAGCACCAGCCCGGCAGTCTTAAGGATTCTGACGCGGTTGCAAGACTGAATGAAGTAGAGAAGACCATTCTGAAGACCTCCGTTGCATGTTATGTTGATGCCGACATTCTTTTCGAGAATCCCGAAAAGGTCGGACTCGGCAACATTACCGCCGACAAGGCATGGGGCGACGTAACCATTCCCGTTTCCAAGTATCCCGAGAAAAAGGCATTTTATGAGAAGCAGCGCGATCTTCTCCTTGAGATCGACTACGAGACACTGAAGGGTGACGACAGGCTCTGCTACGACAAGCTCCTTTATGATATTGAAGAGGACATCTACGTTTATTCCTATACTGCTTTCGAGTACTACACCATGATCTTCAATTCACTGGTAGGTCCTCAGAGCGAAGTCCTTTTCCTTCTCGACGTATTCACATTCGAAAACGTTAAGGACGCTGAGAACTATATCCTCGTACTCAAGGACATCGACAGATACTACGATCAGATGTGCGAATATGAGGAGACAAGAGCAAAGTACGGCTTTGCTTCTTCCGAAGAGAGCTATGAGGCTGCAGCCGTTACTTTCGATAACCTCGTAAAGCAGAAGAATGACTGCTTCCTTTATCAGTCTTTCGAGGAGAGACTCGACAAGATCAAGGGTCTTTCTTCTTCTGACCGTGAGCGCCTCATCAAGGAAAATGAGGACGCAATGAAGAACGTCGTATTCCCCGAGTTCGAGGAATGCGCTAAGCGCATGCGTGCACTCAAGGATGCGGGCGGAAGAGATGCCGGCCTCAGCGAATACAGAGGCGGAGATGCATATCTTGCAACGCTTTCAAGGATCCAGACAAACAGCGGAAGATCCATTCCGGATACCATTCAGCTGCTTGATAAGGAGATCAGAAGCGTTGAGAAGGAAATGTCCGCGCTCATGAAGAACCGTTCCGCATGGAAGGACGAATACAATTCCCACCGTTATTCAAAGGGAACCGTTAACCAGAATCTCGATTTCCTCGTGAATGCGGTCAAGAAGGATTTCCCGAAGATCCCTGCGCACGATTACTATCTGATGGAAGTTCCGAAGGTCTTTGAAGACAGCTTCAGCCCTGCGGCTTATCTCGGATTCCATCTCGATAACTTTGATTCAAACGTGATCATCGTCAACAACAGAAACGTTGACAAGGATTACGGCGTTACCTGTGCTCACGAGGCATATCCCGGACACATGTTCCAGTCGCTTTATACACGCAGCCAGACAAAGCACGTCTATATGTACGTTGTTGCTTCGACCGGTTACAAGGAAGGCTGGGCAACATATTGCGAGAACTATTCGATGAGATATTTCAGCGGTAACGGCATGTCTGACGCAGCCAAGTACGTCAAGGCTGACAACGACCTGTCTCTGCTCCTTTCTACAAGGGTCGATTACGGCATCCATGCTGAAGGCTGGGATCTTGACGCATGCGTCAAATACCTGAATAACCATGGTATGTTCGTATCCAAGTCAAGTTTCAAGCGGTTCTACACGCTTCTGGTAACGGATCCCTGCTACTATGCGAAGTACGGCATGGGTTATCTCGGAACAAAGAACGTCATGGAGAACATAAAAGCACAGTTCCCGAAGGCTTCCGACCAGCAGATACACACGGCGTATCTCAGTTCCCTCACGGGCACTTTCGAGCAGATCGAAGCTAACATGAAAAAGACCCTCAAGTAAGATCTTCCTGCCGGTCAGCGTTACATATTACATTTAGAAGAAAAAAATCAAAAAAACTTTGTCACACGGGCCGTTGTGCTATAATTATCCTGAATATTTATATGGAGGAATGGGCTAAATGGCTACCCTGACAAGGCTTGCAACCACGCTGACGGCCAGATTTTATCCGTCGCAGTCTTTAACAGATGCCTTTTATCTTGACGGCAGACTCTGCGGAAAAAGAGAAACAAGACAAGCAGATATAACGATAGACAAGGATGAGAGAGGTTTTTTCCTTTCTGTTTTCACACATCCGACGATTCAGGGTTTTGAGCCCGGTTCACTCCCTCCGTTTGAACCTCAGCTGAGAGATCTTTGCAACGAAGTCAAGAACGGCCACAAAGAGATCGATGGCATGATCGAGAAGTTCCTCTCGACTGCGGTTGAAGTAGCCGGTGCACTCAAGCTTTCTGATAACCAGACAAGAAATCCTTATTTCTCGGGCGTTATCGTCAGAAATTCAGAGGCATTTGCCGTCACCATCGGCAACGGCCTCGCTTTTCTTTACAGGGATGACACGGTATTCCCCCTTACGGATGCCGGAATACCCATGGAACCCATTGACGCGTATGGCAACAGGGTAGGTGACTTCCAGTACTACTGCTCTTCCAAGACTGCTAACGCTCTCTGGTCCAACTTCTTTACGCTGACACCCAATGACTGCATCATCCTCTGCAACAAGGCAGTTTACGATGCTCTCGGACAGCGTGAGATCTTAAGGATCCTCACTGATGCCGAGGACCAGTGCGATGCTGCAGGTCTTATCCTTACACAGGCTTCTGCAAGGATGCCCAACACACCTATGCAGATTTCGATCTCCTTCGTTGAAAGCGTATCCAAGGAAGAGAAGCGTGGTCTCTTCGGACGCAGAAAGAAGGAGAAGTCCTACGAGGATGAACCTCATGAGATCACCGAATCCACCGTTGAAGGCGGTGAGGTCGGCGCGGCTGCAAAGGCCATCGCTGACGCAGGATTCGTAAATCTCGATCCCGAGCCTGAAGTTGCTGCTGCAACGGCTGCTGCCGCTGCTGATCTTGCTGCCGGCGCTGCCGCAGAAGGTCCGCTCGTATTCGGTGAGAATGCCGAAGCTGCCGCACCTGCTGCCGCAACCGATGCTGTACTTGAATTCCCCGACAAGAACGAACCCGTAAAAGAGGTTTCTGCCGAGGAGGTCATGAAGAACATTTTCGGTGACATGAAGGAATCCGCTAAGAATGACGCGCAGACCGTACAGGCTGCTGAAGCTGCTGCAAAGGCCGCTGACATTCCCGCGGCTTCTAATTCAACCGTTTCCGATGATACGATCAAGTTTGATTTCGTTCTTACTCCGGATGCCGCAGCACCTGTAGTATCAACGCCCGCACCTGCTCCTGTTCCGGAACCGGTACCCGTTGAGCCCGCAGTTCCTGCAGCTCCCGTAATCGACATTCCCCAGATCAATCTTTCTTCCCCGTTTGTAGCAACGGTCGGAGATCATCCGGAAGAGTCGGTGAAGGTTGCGGAAGAGGCTCCTGCCAAGATGAAGACGGTATCCAGCATCGAGTATGTACCTGATGTTGATGATGAGCCCACAAAGCCCGTCAACGATCTTACCGACGTACTCCATCAGGCAGAAAGCAGCCCCGCTGTCGCAGGCATTATCGCAAACGCAGTTGCGGATATCCCCGCGCCTGCCGCAGAGCCTGCTCCGGCTCCTGTTGCTCCTCAGACCATTGATTTTTCAACACCTTTCAATCCTGCGGTTCCCGAGACGGCTCCCGTTTCCGAACCCGAGGCACCTGCAGCCGCTGTAGTTAACAACGGTGCTGAGATTGTTTTCTCTGCAAGTTCAGGATTGGGTGAGAATAACCTCGGAGGCAATATCCTGCAGCCTGCAGGCGAGCCTTTCGATCCGTACGGCAAGGCATCTTCAGATGAACTGAAGAACGCTCCTCCGCTTGTTTTCGGTGACGACTTATCCGCTGACAAGCCGGTTCAGACAGAACCTGAGGGCGCTCAGTCCATTCCCGTACCGGATTTCGACATTCAGGATGAGAAGCCCGTTATCAAGGAAGAAGACAAGCTTGCGGTAGATTACCCTGAGACGGAAAAACCCGTTGAGCCCGAAGCACCTGCAGAGACACCGTTCGTTGATCAGGATGATGTTTCCGCACCTGCAGTTGAGAAGACAGAGCCTGCGGTTCAGGCTGCAACACCTGCTCCTGCAGCAGTTTCAGCACCCGCACCTGCTCCGGCACCTGCTCCGGCACCGGAACCTTCACCTGCACCCGCACCCGTACAGGCTTCCGAAGCTGAAGAAGATATTATTCTTCCTTTCGGAAATATGGTTACCACAGTTGATTTGGGCGAGAAGCCGAAGAGTGACGATATTCCCCAGATGCCTCTCTATGACGGCGGCAATTTCGACACGCCCGTTAACGCAGTAGGCTCTGAAGAGAAGATCAACCAGCCTGCACGTGATGTATCCGCATACGGTGATTACGGTGTTCAGGACGTTGCTCCTGAGGCTGCAAATGCTGCTCCTCCGTACCAGCCTTACGGCGGTGAAGCGTTCCCTACGAGCGATCAGGCTAACTATGGCACATACAATACACAACAGGCGGCATACGCACAGGGAGGTGTTCCGATGAGTGATAACAACGGTTATACCGGCTACGGAAATGGTCAGCAGAACGGCGCTTACGATCCGAACATGAATTACGGAGCTCCGTCCCAGAATCCGCAGGGTTATCAGGATCCTTACGGATATGGCCAGGGCTATCAGAATCAGGATTACCAGAACCAGGGCTATGACGCTCAGGGTTACGACGCACAGAGCTATCAGGGATATGATCAGCAGGGTTATCAGAATCAGGGTTATGACCAGCAGGGCTATCAGAACCAGGGTTACGATGCTCAGAGCTATCAGGGATATGACCAGCAGAATTACCAGAATCAGGGCTATGACCAGCAGGGCTATCAGAACCAGGGTTACCAGAACCAGGGTTATGACGCTCAGAGCTATCAGGGCCAGCAGGATTACACGGGACAGAGCTACGGCTCACCGGTACAGGAACAGGCAGCGTCCTCTTCTTCTTCGTCTTCGCTCGATGACGAGTGGTTCAATAACATTCTCGGCGTAGACGGTGCAGGCGATGTCGTTGACGACGGCGGCCAGTTCGGCTTCTCCGCAGAACCTCAGGCACCCGCTCAGCAGGCTGCTCCTACAGCAAGACAGCAGGCTCAGTACAGTAATCCCGGACAGTCTTCTTACAGACCTTCAGGCTCCGGCCCCAGCAGCGTAGGCGGAAGACCTTCCGGCGCTCCTAAGTCACCATTTGTCGGCGGCAGCGGAAAGGGCGGCGGCGGTGGCCGTAAGATGAAGCTCAACCGCAACGGATACATGTTCCTTGCGTTTGTTGCGATCCTCATCATCTGCATCATCATCGTAATCGCGCTGATCGCAAGAGGATGCAGCAAGAAGCCTACAGAGTCCATCCAGACGACGCTTTCGAGCACATCTGATACGGTACCTACAACAGAGACAACAAAGACAACGCTTGAGGATAAGTCAGCTCCTATCGGATACTTCGTATTCTCAGACAGCATCGGATTCAGAACATGGTGGGATCTCTTCCATTATGTTTACAAGATCGACCTCGACAACGAGAACGATCCCCGTATCCAGACCATCATCAAGTACAACGGTCAGGATCCTACGACTTATACTCCTCACAGCGGCGACAGGCTGCTCCTGCCTCCTCTCGGCGTTATCGCAGGTACGATCCCGATCACATTCAAACCGGGCGGAACCCAGGCAACCGAAGCGGCAACTCCTGACGCAGGCGGTGCAGGCGAGACCACTCAGGCAACTGACGGATCGATCAAACTTAACTGAAGCGAAAATCATTAGAGCAACAAATGTCCTCCGTTCCAAAAATCGGGTCGGAGGACATTCTTTTTTGTGTATTCGTACCATCCTTTCCAACTACAAAAACAAAGACTTCTTGTATATAATGCAAGTGCTTAAAATATGTGGAAACGAGGAAGTAATCCCATGCACAAGAAACTCTTCATACCGGGTCCTACAGAAGTGTACCCTGATATTCTTGAGAAGATGGCCACACCCATGATCGGCCACAGGACCAAGGATGCATCAGCACTCCAGGAATCTATCTCCAAGAAGCTTCAGAAAGTTATGATGACAAACAACACCATCGTACTTTCAACCTCATCAGGAAGCGGTCTCATGGAAGGTGCCGTAAGGAGTTTCACAAAGAACCGTGCAGCTGTTTTCTCGATCGGCGCTTTCGGTAAGAGATGGCACAAGATGTGTACATCCAATGGCATCGCAGCAGACCTTTTCGAGTCCGAGCTCGGCCAGATCACAACTCCCGATATGCTCGAAGCTGCTCTTTCCACAGGTAAGTATGACCTTATCACGATCACACAAAACGAGACATCCACAGGTATTCACAACCCGATGGCAAAGCTCGCTGAAGTTTATAAGAAGTATCCTGATGTAATCGTATGTGTTGACGCAGTCTCATCAATGGCAGGAGATCTCATTCCCGTTGACGAGCTCGGAATCGACGTCTGCATCACATCAACACAGAAGTGTCTGGGTCTCCCTCCGGGAATGGCCATCGCTTCCGTTTCCGAGAAGGCCATCAAGAAGGCAGAGACAGTAGAGAACAGAGGTCTCTATTTCGATTACCTCGAACTCGTTAAGTTCGTTAAGGAGAAGCCTTATCAGTATCCTTCAACACCTTCCGAGTCACACATGTTCGCTCTTGATTACCAGCTCGACAAGATCCTTGAGGAAGGAATCGAGAACCGTTACAAGCGTCACTGCGAGATGGCTAAGATCGCTCAGGACTGGGCAAGAGAGCACTGCGAGCTTTACAGTGATCCCGATAACCTTTCCGTTACGGTAACCTGTGTTAAGAACACAACAGGAAAGCCCTTCTCCGAGATCAGCAAGGCTATGGGCGAGAGGGGATACCTCATGAGCAACGGTTACGGCCCGCTCAAGGACATCACGTTCAGGATCGCTCACATGGGCGACCTTTCGATCGAAGAGCTTAAGCAGTATCTCAAAGATCTGACCGAAGTTATTGAAGCATAAAACAAAAACCGAAATATAGAGAGAGGAAGATAATCATGAAGATCCTGATCACAGAAAGCATTGCTGAAGAGTCTGTACAGTATTTGAAGGCACAGGGATATGAGGTTGAGGAATACCTCGGCCATTCCCAGGAAGAGATCGAACAGCACATCAAAGGTTTTGACGCGATCATCGTAAGATCCGCAACAAAGATCAATGAGACCCTCCTTAACAATGCTGATTGTCTCAAGGCAGTCGGCAGAGCAGGTACAGGTATCGACAACATCGACGTAAATGCCTGCACGGAGCACGGCGTCATCGCTCTTAACACACCTACGGCAAACAACATGGCAGCAGGTGAGCTCGCAGTCGGTCATGCATTCTCCATCTTCCGTAATCTCTGCACAGCTAACGAAGGCGTACACAACGGAGATTTCAGACGTGGAAACTGGGTCGGCGTTGAGCTTGAAGGCAAGACAGCCGGCGTTATCGGTCTCGGCCGTATCGGTTCCATCGTATCCAGAAAGCTCAAGGGCGTAGGAATGAACGTCGTTGCTTACGATCCTTATGTTCCTCAGGAGAAGTTCGACAAGCTCGGAGTCACAAGATGCAAGACTCTTGATGATCTCCTTCCCATCTGCGACCTCATCACGCTTCATACACCTAAGACAAAGGAGACATACGGCATCCTTTCCAAGGAGCAGCTCTATAAGTGCAAGAGAGGCGTCAGGATCGTTAATGCTGCAAGAGGCGGCCTCGTAAATGAGCAGGATCTCGCTGATGCCCTTGCTGAAGGCCAGGTTGCAGCTGCTGCAATTGACGTTTTCGATAAGGAGCCTTCTTACAACAAGGCACCCGGCGAGCAGGAGTATGACAACGTTCTTCTCCACGCTCCCCACTGCTACATCACACCTCACCTCGGAGCTTCCACCGTTGAGGCTACCGCAAAGGTCGGCCAGGGCATCGTAGAGCTCATCGACGGCGCTCTCAAGGGCGAGCTCGTTGCAGCGATCAACATGCCTCAGTTCTCCGGCAGCATGGATGACATCAAGCCTTACTGCTCACTTGCTCAGAAGATCGGTCTCATGTACTTCCAGGCTGAAGCTACTCCGATCAAGAGAGTTGAAGTCCGTTACAGAGGCGAGCTTGCAGAGAGCACAGGCACAGGCATCATCACACTTTCACTCATGATGGGTCTCCTCAAGGGCATGGGCAACGATCACGTTTCCTACGTAAATGCCAAGGAGTGCATGGATGAGTGCGGAATCGAAGTCATCGAGACAAAGACAGAGACGATCCAGAGATATAACAACCTGATCAACGTTAAGTTCTGCACAGAGGACGGACGTGAGCTCAAGATCAACGGTACAGTCTTCGGACCCGACACGGAAGTCATCGTTTCCTTCTTCGGTTACGAGATGAACTGCCCGCTGTCTTCCACTGTTCTTGCCATCAAGAACAACGACGTTCCGGGCGTTATCGGACGCATCACGACTATCCTCGGCAAGCACAACATCAACATCGCTTCACTGCACTGGGGAAGAAAGAACCAGGACGGTTCCGACAATCCGCACGCACAGGCTTTCGTTGCTATCGAGCAGCCCGTATCCCAGAAGATCATGGACGAGCTTGCATCCGCAGAAGGAGTATTGAGAGTATCTCTCCTCGAGCTCGAGTAATCGTACGATAAAGTAATAACATTAAGACCGCAGGGGTTCGTCAAGTGAAATACCATTTCGCATACAGGAAAGGTTGGCTTGGAAATCCCTGCGGTCTTGTTTTGTTTAAGAACAGATATCACCTGTTCTTCCAGTGCAATCCGTTAAGCCACAGATTCGGTCGGATTCACTGGGGTCACGCCGTTTCAGACAATCTCATCACATGGGAAGAACTCCCTGTGGCACTCGCGCCCGAAAAGCCTTACGAAGACGGCTCCGGCTGCATGTCAGGCTCTGCCGTCGAAGCAGACGGCAAACTCTGGCTTTTCTATAACTCGGTATCTTCATCTTCCAGAGAGACCATATCGGCGGCATGGTCTGAAGACGGAATAAACTTCACCAAACTTGATTCCAATCCCATATTGAAGCCTCCTTTCGAAGGAACGAACTCCAAGTTCAGGGATCCTTTCGTATTCAGATACGGCGGGTCATTCCGCATGGTGGTGGGAGCGGGTTCTGCCAATATCGCTAAGGTATTGTTATACGAATCCTCGGATCTGAAGTCCTGGGAATATAGGGGCGAACTGATCTCTGATTCCAGATACGGAAGCGTCATAGAATCTCCCGAGCTTTTCGAGATCGACGGAAGATGGGTCTTCATGATCCAGTCGGAAAAGCATCTCCCGACAAAAGTTCTTTTCGCGGGCGGTGAGTTTGACGGAGAGAGATTCATCTTTGACGATGAGTTCGATCCGTTCCTTCCTGTCGACACGAGCGATGAGTTCTTAAGTCCCGTTACATGTCAGGACAGGGACGGAAGACGCGTTCTGATAGCGTGGCTTTACAGCACGAAGCTTTCAGGTTCTTCGGCATTTACGGCTCCGAGAGAGGTCTTTTATGATCTGGCTGACAGGCTTGTAATGCACACGATAAAAGAACTCAGGGACTGCTGCATAAAAGAAAGCAGGTTCGTCTCCTATGATGACGGAAGGTTAAATGTCAGGTTCGAAGGAAAGACTTTGATGTCCAAGGCTTATGCGTCAGAGCCTGAAATGACCGTTCTTGAAGATGTCGGCATGGTCGAGCTGTTCATTGACGGCGGTGCCGAGAATATAAGCATGTTCATCTGCTGAAGGTACATATGGCAAAGGTTTTGGAGAAGGGCGAAGGCTTCACGGTATTATTCAAGGAAGCAGGCGAGGACAGCGAGAAGATCGCTCCTTCCGGTATGGGAATACTATACAGGCTCGACATGCCCGTATCAGGTCTGATCGTTGCCGCCAACAAGGGAAGCAGCATTGAGATATTGTCCAAGAAGTATTTTCTCGTCTGTTCCGGAATGTTCGAAAACGCTACCGGAACCATGGAGGATCTCCTCTATCATGACCCGAGGAGCAACCGTACTTTCCCCGTAAAGAGAATGAGGAAAGGCGTTAAGGAAGCAAAGCTCAGCTATGAGGTCTTAGGATACGATGAGAAGGAGAATGTCTCCTTTGTAAGTGCCGTTCTGGATACGGGAAGGACTCACCAGATAAGAGCGCAGTTTGCATCAAGGCGTCATCCTCTTGCAGGTGACGGCAAATACGGCAGCAGGATCAAGTGTCCCGTCGCGCTTACATGCGGTGAACTGACATATAAGGCAGGACCGGAAGCACCCGGAAAGACCGTCAGGGTGATGGATAAAAAGGACTTTCCGTGGAATCTTTTCGATGCCGTTGAATTACCTCAATAATGCCTTGAGGGATAATCAGAAAACCTTTATCTTTTTTACATGGAAACAGTATATGGTAAGTATCGTGACGGTCTCGTCATGACTCTTGATGACCTTACGAAGCGGATAGAGGGATACAACAAAGAATATGTGGCAGAGGGCAACGAACCGCTCTACTACCATTTGATAACAAGGATCAAGTCAGAAGACAGCATGATCTCCAAACTTGATGCCAGAGGCCTGCCTCACACTCCGGAAGAGGCGCTTTCCGGCAGCATTTATGATGCCTGCGGCATCAGGATAGTCTGCTGTTTTATCAAGGACATCTTCGAGAACATCAAGCGCATAAGAGAGCTTCCCGGAGTCAGGATAATTCGCGAAAAGGATTATCTGGCAAACGCCAAACCCAACGGCTACAGGAGCTATCACATGATCATATCGGTTGAGGAACCGTATGAGGATGCGAGAGGAAACTGTCCCGGCATCTGGTATGCGGAGATCCAGCTGCGTACCATTGCAATGGATTCCTGGGCCGCTTTGGAACACAAGATGAAGTACAAGAAAACCGTTTCCGACAATGATCTTATCGTATCCGAACTCAGACGCTGTGCTGATGAACTTGCCGCCTGTGACGTTTCCATGCAGACGATAAACGACATGATAAACAACCAGTAAACAGAGGACATTGATCAGTGAAGATATTAATTGCAGATGATGAAATCAATCTAAGGACAATGCTCGCAGCTCACTTGAAGCATGCGGGATATGAAGTTACAGCCGTAAGTGACGGTGAAGAGGCCGTGGAAGCGGCATCAGCCGGATCATTCGATGTCATGGTATTCGATATCATGATGCCCAATAAAGACGGCGTAGAGGCGCTTAAAGAGATCAGGGAGAAAGGCATAATGACGCCCGTTATCCTGAGTACCGCAAAAGGTGATACTGAAGACAAGATCGCAGGTCTTGATGCAGGCGCGGATGACTATCTTACAAAGCCTTTCTCGATGGGAGAACTCCTTGCAAGGATCAGGGCTGCCGCAAGGCGCGGAGCGCAGAACGTTTCCGTTCAGATACCTCCCGTGATCACTTTCTCGAATGTGAGTCTGGACACTGCAAATGCCGAGATAACCGCGGTCAACACGATAAGTCTCGCGACCAAGGAAATGAGGCTTTTGGAGGTCCTTGCATCCAATCAGGGAAGATCCTTCACAGGTGAAGAACTGTTCGGAAAACTGTGGAATGACGAACCCGATACCTCGACGAAGGTCGTTGAGATGTACGTGAACTATCTGAGAAATAAGCTTCTGGCGGTTGGCGCACTCTGTACGATCACAGGTGATCCAGACAGCGGATACGCTCTGTCCTGATCAGGAAGCCTGCTTCGGAGTTGTCTTGAAGATAAACAGACCTTCGTTCTCGTAGACGGGTTCACCGAACATCTCATAGAAGAAGTCGACGTCCTCGATCTCGAACTTCGCGAATTCCATTGTTCCGATGACAAGATACTCGATATGGTATTTGTCTATGAGAGCCTGGACAGCATTCTTGTCATAGCTCATGTAGATCGTATCGATGTCGTCCTGACGGGGCGCGATTATGTTGTCCCAAACATCAGCTTCTGGGTCTGATACAAGTTTGTCGTTGGCCTTATCAACCACACCGTGGAAACGCCACAGCCATTCGTGTGTCTGCCATCCGAAAACCGTGGGAAGACCGGTATATGCTGATATTATGCAGTTGTCGTGGTAGCTCTCGCCGTATCCCTCACATATGACCGGAGAACCCTTAACATTCGTGTTGAACCAGTCGACCGCTCCGAGATAGCATGAGATGTTGCCCTCATAAGCTTCACTGCAGTCTATGCTTGCGTGGTCCTCAACGTACCTTACGCCATCGAGTCCCGAGTAAGGAAGGTCTTCGTTTCTTTGTGAAAGAGCTGCCAATGTGTAGTGTGCGGGGATGACCATGAGGATGATCGATACAAAGCCTGCGAAGAGCGCGGGAGTCGAATAACGTCCCTTCCTGGTGACAAACCAAATGAAACGGACTGCCGCATAGCACATTGCTTCGGACAGCATGATAAATGCCGCGAAGGTGAACTTGAACATAGTATTGGAACGCAGATAGCCGTCCGTATAGATGTCTCTTACATAGAAGATCTCGGGCGCGATAATGAACAGTATCGCAACGACTGTAATGCCGCAGATAAAGACGTCTACGATGTTTCTGGTGCCGAAGAACTTCTGGACCGGATTGGTCCATCCGCTGCGGTTCATGTCCTCTGTCTCAACATCAGCAGCCTGCGCATTCTTCTTTTTGGAACTGCCGGTAAGACGGTAGTTCTTTGTAACAAGTACCCATACGAAGAATACGACGCAGATGATAACGTGAGTGCCCCAGAGAATGAACAGCTGATAGGGATCCGAATTGTTCTTGACCCTGCCGAGTGAGTTGGAGATCATGTCGAACTTAAGGTTGAAGGGAAGTGCCACGAGGTGGCCTGCCGTAAACATGAAGCTCATCTGGAATGATGTCCTTGAAAGCGCGCAGGGATCGAGTACGGAGAACAGATAAGCGAACACCATGAGTATCGATTCAAGCGCGATGAGCGAGAGGGGCTCTGATCCGCTGACAAGATAGAATGACAGTATGAATGCGGTGTTGATGAAGAAATATATAATTCCCCAGAGATCGAAACATACCTTTGAAATGCGGATGTTTACGATCAGAACTGCCATCGAGCAGAAAATGAAGTAGAAGAGGAAATCCCAGTAATTTGTCATCTGCGCAACTCCGAGAAGAACGGTAGCGAGGATGAACGGAACTGTAAGGGTGACCTTTAATTCTTCGACAAGTCTGCCGCCCGTCTTGAAGTTATTGAATGAGCGGATGACTTTAAGTTCACCGCCTGACGGATAAGATGCCGAATTGATGAGCGCGAGCATAAGACATGCGATCACGATGATAACCATCATGGAGATGACGTGGGCGTGAAGGTCTCCGATGAGATAGGAGTAGAAAGGAAACTCCTCGATCGTAAAGTCTCCGCCGTTAGTGGTTGTTACGGGGTTGTATCCGATGTATCTCGTACTGTCGGGGTAGAAGAACTCAGTCGTGTCACCTACGGGGAATCCCATTTTCGAGAATAGGGAAAGAAGTCCGTGACCGATGGAATTGGGATCGTAGAAGAACGAGTGTGAGTTGCCCCAGATTGAGACTGCAAAGCCCGTGAGGGTTCCTGCGAGATACTTGGGGATGGGTGAATCATGAAAACCGTGGCTGATCGCCGTTTCTACGAGCATCGTGCCGAAGCTGAATGTCATTGCGAAAGGAAGCGCAGTCGCGGTGCACATTGCGAGGTTATAAGCCACTGAAGGCTGGATCATGGAACACTTGATGACGAGCGCCCACATGAACTGTCCGAAATAGTAGTAATTGATACTGTTTCCGGCAAGCCACATGTCCTTTGCGGGGAGTCTGTCATTTCTCAGCATCGACATGATGAAGCCGTAATCCATGTACTTTTCCTGTCCGTTGATGTTGGGAAGGAAAGCCTTGAAATAGCACATCAGAACGAAGATCACGAGGAATGCGAATTCTTCGACCACTGCTCTTTCCGTGAAGAAAGGTTCGGTGATCTTATCTATTGCTGCTTTGCGAAGAGGCTTAAATCCCCAGCAAAAAGCTGCGACCACGACATAGATCCCGATCGTGCACGGAAGGTTGAACCTTGTGATCCCCATGTAGGTGAAGGTCCAGACCAACAGGCTCGTGATGATGATGCCCAGAGCCTGTGAGAGAATGAATCCGCCGCTTCCGAATCTGTTGAAAATCTTTGCTGTGAGAGGGAATATGCCTATTCCGAAAAGGAATACCAAAAAGCTCCAGATGAGAACGCTTAAGGTATCACCCGCGCCCATCGTCAGGAAACCGATTATAGCTTCGATGACGAAAGGGAAAATCAAGAGGACGAGTTTCGCGGGAATGAAATCATTCTTCAGCGAAAGTTTCTTTTTATCTGCGGCTTTCTTACCCATGACTATAGATCAGCTCCTTGAAATCTCGGCTTGCTCTCTGGTGAGCGATATTACTTCGGTCGCGGATTCCGCCTCTGCTTCGGATCTGGCTTCTTTAGCAACTATCTCCGAGCAGATCTTTCCTGCGAGCATAACGGCGAGTTCCATGCGGTTCTCGGGTGTCTCGGCGGTATTGAACTTCGCAAGACCCGTAGAACATACGTAGAGATTCTCACACGGATTGGTGAGGTCGATCCCCGGATAATGCTCGGTCTGCGCATAACGGATCTTGGTGATGCGCCAGGATTTAACGTCTGACTTACGGATGGATCTGTAAAGCTTACGGTATGCCGCGAAAAACTTGAGCATGATGTCCGCATCTGATTCGATCCAGAGCGGGTCAGTAACCTGGCATGAACCTACGAGATAAACGACGCTTCCGCCGTATCCGCGCTGTCCGAATGCGCTCGTATGATTGATTATCCTGTCAAACGGCATGTCCGCGCCCTTCGTCATCTGTTGATAGAACATCTGTGAGTTCTCGCGCTTAAGCACCATAAATGCGGATATCTTTGCGCTGTAGGTGACGTTCATCATGGTGTCGCGGTCGTCCATAGCAATGGGGAGACCGTGGCTTACGTTGATGAAGGTGCGGCATGAACCGGTGAATATTACGTATGTGCTGTCGATAACGAATCTCGTTGAATTGGGAAGGACGCAGACGGTCCTGTACGCTCCGCTGCCGAGCTTTGAGATCTCAGCCACTGTGGTGGAGAAACAGATCCTGCCGCCGTGGTCAATGATCTCCTGGGCAAGACTGGAGATCAGGCATGAGAAACCGCCGTCGAAATAGCCGACCTTGCGGTGTGACGCGCGTCCCTGCCAGGTTGAATCGAACCATGAGAGCTTGTCTTCGACGCCCATTTCCTTGATGAGCGCGAGGAGCGATCTGTCACTCTTCCTTAGGTGGTGGGGAGTGAGCTCGAGATATTCTCTTCCGATCCTCGTGTATGCAAGAAGACCGCCCGGTGAAGCAAGCTCCTCAACGACGGTAACATTGAATCCTGCTCTTGCGAGACGCATTCCGCAGGTGAGACCGGATAATCCGGACCCGATTATGCATACGCTTTTCCTGATATCGTTATCGTCCATGGCTTATTTAACGATCTTTCTCGCCTCAAGATAGAAACGCTTCTCAAATGCTTCGCCCATGGAGAATGTCTTTCTCGGGAACACTCCGTTCTTGTCGACCGTTGCGAAGAACGTATCCTTTGAGATGGCGGGAAGGAGTATTCCGGTCGCATCACCTTTTGCGAGCGAACGTACAGAATCCTCTCCGTGAATGTAATCAACGGTAAATGAGGGATTCTTTGAGAGCATCGCGTCGATGAAAAGCTGCAGGGAGCCTGCCGCAAGTGAGTGCGGAGGATTGGAAAGACTTACTGTTATGTCCTTTTCGCCGGTAACGACGAAAGTCTGTCCTTCGCTGCAGTCTGTCCTAAATCCGTTATCCTTGAAAAATTCTTCTGCTTCCTTAAGGAACGTTTCACGGCTCATTCCGAAAAAGACTCGGTGAATGGGCTCAAAATCAAGACCCTTGTCGTGAATGTTGACGACTTCTGCAAGAGCGAATCTTGCGGGATGGTCTGCTTTCTCTTCTTCTGCAAGGCCCTTTCTGACATTCTCCCAGTGTGCCTTTGCGGATGCGAGGGAATGGTTGCCGTCGCCGACGAGGAAGAGAAGTCCCGTGGAAGACCTTGCCTTGATAGCCGTAAGTCCGTCAACGATGGACTTCGCGATGGGTGTTCCGTCTTCAATGAAGGTACCGGTGATGTGGCCGGAACCGAGCATGAGATCAGTATCGTAAACGGGCTTTATGCCCTCAGCTTTTGCCATGTCCAATGCCTTGCCGATGACGATGTCTTCGGGGTCGTCGATGAGCAGCATGATGTGAGGAAGTTCAAGAGGCGAATTAGCGCGGATCCTGATCCTCGGAGGGATCCTGCTTATTACCGTTCCTTCCGTCGCACGGCAGATGTTGGTGTTGCCTTCTTCGTAGCTGTAAGCTTCGAGATCGACGGCGATCATGAGACCCTTTCTTGAAGGGTGAAGGGAAGTTGAACGGTCGGTGAGGATGAATCCCGTGGGAAGCGGATTCAAAACGCCGTCTTCAAGATATTTCGGCGCAGTTTCCGCAATGGATGCGAGTCTTGCCGTCTCACTATCGCTTCCGAGATAGACCTCGGGAAGGATAAGGTTGAGCGATGAAGGAGAACCTGCTGCCTCCTTCTCTGCGTCAGTCCAGTATGAAAGCTCTGAAGTATACTGGTCGCAGGCAATTACTGCCCACTTCTTAAGATCGATTCCTTCGCGCGGAAGAAGAATGTCGGGAGCCGCGCATCCCAGATCACGGAAAATGTTCACTGATTTTAACCTCTTATTAAAAATAAAACGGCTCTATTCTATCACGGTTGGAACAGGATTTGTCAGAAAATTCAGGCATTTTTTCGTTCGGATTCATTCTTTTCGAGTACCGTTAATGGTACTATAAAACCATTCACTGATCTTGGAGGTGCGGCATGGCAAACAGCGAATTATCAAAGCTCAAGATACTGTTCATTTACGACTATTTCAGGCAGCATGTTAATGCTTTCGGCAAGGACAGCTCGGTGTCGGTAAACGACCTGATCGCATACCTTGAGAAAGAACTCGGATATGTTTTCGAGCGCAAGTCGATCTATGCCGACATCAGCAAGATCAACGAGTATGTCTCAAGGACAAGCGTGGTCAAAGGTTCGGACAGCTGGATCACCGTTGAAGGCAGGAGATACCGCAAAAACCAGATAAAGGACGAGATCACGATCGACGAGGCAAGACTCCTTGTGGATGCCATCAGCACGACGACGTTCGTCGATACCCAGCTGTGTGACAAGATAATCAAGATGTTCCCGAATTACTTCAGCGGGAATTACCATAAAAGAGCGCTCTTTCCGCACGACGAAAAGATAAGCAGACGAAGCATTTCGTACCTAAACAACATCCGTACCGGAATAGAGAGCAAACAGGCTCTGAACTTCGATTACGGATACATCCTCGGCAGCGAACTTACCGAGAAGAGTCCGAAAACGGTATCTCCGATGGCTTTGGACTGGGATAACAACTGCTACTATCTGATTGCCGTTGATAACGCTGAGGCAAAGGATCTGGAAAGGGACCAGACACTCTCGGCGGCTTTGAGACGCTACAGACTGGACCGCATGGTAAACGTCAACGTCGATTACGACGGAAAGATCCCTTATATCGATTACAAGAGCGAAAAGCTCAGGGAGCAGGAACTCAGGACCTTCATCGAAAAGTCGCTCTCCGCATATTCGGGCAAGAGGATGATAGTCTTCGGATTGAAGATAACCGGCGAAAACCGCAAGGATGTCCTCAAAGCCTATTCCGCCTTTGCTTCCAAGGTCAAGGACAGCATACAGATCAAGGACGACACAAAGCTTGATAAAGGCGTTCTGGAGATCATCGTAAGGACGGTTTTTGCACCTACGCTCTATACGGATCTTTTCGAGCTTTCGACCTTTAGTGGCGTCGAGATCGAGATCGACAACGATGAAGTATGCCGCGATTACGCAGAGTACATTAAGAAAGCAGCCCGTGCCGCAAATCTTAAGAAGCTCTGATTGCAAACGGAAATTAAACGATTTATAATTTCTAAGTTTTATTTTTATTTAGGAGTATCACCGATGAGACAGTTCACTTCAAAAGAGCTCAGAAAGACCTGGAAAGAATTCTACATTCAGAGAGGCCACGTTGACGTAGGTGCCGTATCTTTGGTATCTGACGGTTCAACGGGAGTTTTGTTCAATGTTGCCGGAATGCAGCCTTTGATGCCTTACCTCCTTGGAGAGAAGCACCCGTTGGGAACAAGGCTTTGCAACGTACAGGGTTGTGTCCGTACGAACGACATCGATTCAGTAGGCGACAGGAGCCACGTCACGTTCTTTGAGATGATGGGAAGCTGGAGCCTTGGTGACTACTTCAAGGAAGAAAGATGCAAATGGAGCTATGAACTCCTTACCGACGTGTTCGGTTTTGACAGGGATCACCTCGCTTCTACCGTTTTCGCAGGTGACGAGAATGCACCCAGGGATGAGGAAGGCGCAAAGTTCAGGATCGCTTCCGGATTCAAGCCCGAGAACATCTACTATCTCGGCGCTGACGACAACTGGTGGGGTCTTGAGTACGGTCCCTGCGGCCCGGACAGCGAGATGTTCTATATCGCAGACGTTCCTGACTGCGGCCCTGACTGCGGTCCCGGATGCTCCTGCGGCAAGTACACCGAGATCGGCAACGACGTTTTCATGCAGTATGAGAAGCACCAGGACGGACATCTCACACCGCTCAAGCAGAAGAACGTAGATACAGGCTGGGGCCTCGAGAGGATCCTTGCGTTCCTTAACGGCTCAAAGGATGTCTATAAGACAGACCTTTTCACTGATGCCATCGCATACATTGAGAAGGCTTCCGGAGTTAAGTACGATTCCGATGAGAAGCTTACAAGGTCCATGAGAGTCCTTGCAGACCATATCCGTACAAGCGTCATGCTTATCGGCGACGCAGCTAAGCTCGTTCCTTCAAATGCAGGCGCAGGCTATGTCTTGAGACGTCTCATCAGACGTGCGGTAAGACACGCAAGAACACTCGGAATGTCAACCGAGAATATCCTTGATCTTGCAAAGATCTACATCGACAGCGTTTATGATGACAGCTACCCGCTTCTTGCAAAGAACCGTGATTTCATCTTGAACGAGCTCGACAAGGAGATTGCAAGATTCGAGAGCACTCTCGAGAACGGCATCAAGGAATTCAAGAAGATCCTTGACGATAAGAAGGCTGCAGGCTCTTCCGAGATCGATGGTGATTCCGCATTCTATCTCTACGATACATTCGGATTCCCCATCGAGCTTACCGTCGAGATGGCTTCTGAAGAAGGCCTCAAGGTCGACGAGGAAGGCTTCAAGACAGCAATGGAGAAGCAGAAGGAGACCGCCAGAGCCGCAACGAAGTCCAAGGACGATCTTGCCCTCGCAGTTAATACCATTCCCGATGAAGTCGCAAAGGATCCTAACGCAACAGAATACGACGGTTACGATAACCTCAAGTGCGATGCAAAGGTCATCTACATCCTTAAGGCTGATGAAGACGGTAACCTCAAGAAGGTTGACAGCGCTTCCGCAGGCGATGACATCATCGTCATAACCGACAAGACAGTTCTTTACGCTACGATGGGCGGTCAGATCCACGATGAAGGTAAGATCTTCACATCTGATTTTGAAGCTGACGTCATTTCCGTTGATAAGGATGCCGCAGGTAAGTATCTCCATACTCTCAAGGCAGTTAAGGGCACACTTGCAAGCGGTTCAACAGTAACCATCGAAGTCGACAAGAAGACAAGACTTTCGATCGCAAGAAACCACACGGCTACACACATCCTGCTCTCAAGCCTCCAGAAGGTATTGGGACCTCAGGTCGAGCAGGCAGGTTCTTATGTCGGTTCTGACCGTCTCAGATTCGACTTCAACCACCATCAGGCAATGACGGCCGAAGAGATCGCCAAGGTTGAGGAAATGGTCAACGATGTTGTCCTTCAGGCACTTCCTGTTGAGACAAAGGTCCTTAACATTGAAGATGCAAAGAAGCTTGGCGCAACAGCCATCTTCGGCGAGAAGTACGGCGAAGTCGTAAGAGTCGTAGCTGTCGGTGATTTCGCAAATCCTTTCGATCTTGAGTTCTGCGGCGGTACGCACCTTTCCAACAGTTCTCAGATCGGCCAGTTCAGGATCGTTTCCGAAGCAGGTATCGCGGCAGGCATCAGAAGGATCGAAGCCGTTACCGGTGCAAGATGCTACGAGATGAACAAAGAGGACAGGGTTCTTATCAATGAGACTGCTGCTGCCCTCAAGACTCCCAAGGATAAGATCGTTGAGAGGATCGGATCACTTCATGCCGAGGTTAAGTCACTCGAGAAGGAGATCGCCGAGATCCAGAAGGCAAAGGCAGGTTCATTTGCCGATGACGCAGTCAAGTCTGCAAAGGAATTCGGTTCAGTAAAGGCTGTTGTCGCTTCATGCGATGCGGCTGACGCTGCTGCTCTCAGAGATACTGCAGACAAGATCCGCGATCAGCTGGAAAACGGTGTTGTTTTCCTTGCTGCAGAAGGCGACGGCAAGCTCCTCTTCACGGCCATGGCTACAAAGTCTGCCGTTGACGCAGGAATCCACTGCGGAAACATCATCAAGGAAGCTGCAAAGGTCGCAGGCGGTGGCGGCGGCGGACGTCCCGACATGGCTCAGGCCGGCGGCAAGGACGTAAGCAAGCTCTCTGACGCTCTCGCAAAGGCTGAAGAGATCATCGCATCCCAGATCAAATAAGAGGTGTTCATATGTGCTTATTCTGTGACATAGTCGAAGGAAAGATCCCTTCAACAAAGGTTTACGAGAACGATAAGGTACTCTGCTTCAACGACATCAATCCTGCCGCTCCGGTACACGTATTGGTCGTTCCCAAGAAGCATTTTGACGATATCCGTGACATGGCTTCCTCTGCTGAGGGAAAGGAATATCTCGGATATGTCGCAGAGGCGATCGATGAGGTCGCAAAGATCAAGGATCTCGGCACCGGCTTCCGCGTCATCAACAATTGCGGAGCTGACGGCGGCCAGACTGTAATGCACGCGCATTTCCACGTCATCGGCGGCGTTAAGCTGAACGAGAAGATACTCTGATAACTTAGGAGAAACATAACTATGGGCAGGATGCGGGCGAAGCGCAACATCCCTATACGTATGGAAAGATGCCACGAGCGTTGGTTCGACGATCCGATGCTCAATAAGGGCCATTGGCACGAGGCTTGCGGCTTCGCTTCCGATGTTCCAATGTGGCTTGAGATAGGCTGCGGCAAGGGCAAGTTCTGCACCGAGATGGCTTTGGAAAATCCCGGCGTTCTTTACATTGCCATGGAGAAGGAGCCTTCCGTAATACTCGCAGCCATCGAAAAGGCTCACGCCCTGGAAATTCCCAATCTTTTCTTCATCAAGGGTGACGCCAATCTCATCGAAAACTACTTCGACAAGGATGAGGTAGACCACATCTTCATCAATTTCTGCGATCCCTGGACCAGACAGAACAAACCCAAGAGAAGGCTTACTTACAGGGCTTTCCTGGATAAGTATAAGGGCTTTCTCAAGACCGGAGCTTCAATCTCTTTCAAGACCGACAACGACGATCTTTTCGATTTCTCGCTGAAAGAATTTGAAGAGAGCGGATTTGAGCTTTCCGGACTTACTAGGGACCTTCATAACAGCGAGTACGATAAGGACAATATCCGTACCGAATTCGAGCAGCATTTCGCGGATCAGGGCATCAACATCAAGAAAGTTATAGCAAAGCTTAAATAACGTCCTGATTGACAACGTCTCAAAAAGGTGTAAAATTACACTAACAGTACATTGTTACACCTTTGCTGGAGGACATGCATATGAGACGTTTTTACAAAGCTCCTTATAATCATGACGGTTCCAAGAAGGTCTTTAACATGGGATTTCATCCCACCTTCTTTTATCTTTTCCCGACGCTCTGGCTTATATCACTGCCGTTCAATTTCGTGATCGACAGTGCCGTCCTGCTCATCGGATTCAAGATCTTCGGCAAGGAAAAGGTATGGCACAACTGGAGGAGATCGATCCTCCTGAGCTGGATATTCGGATATCTGTCGGATATCACTGCGACGATACTGATGCTGTGTTTTGAATTGGCTGCAGGCAGAATGTTTGATACAAGTGTCATGTCGAATCCCTTCGGTCACCCCGCAAAGTTCTTATGCACGCTGTTTGCCGTGCTCGTTGCAGGCGTGCTGATCTATGTTTTCAATGCCAAGGTTGCACTCAGGAAGACTGAGCTTGATGAAAAGAACAAAAAGAAGGTTGCGCTCCTCATGGCTATCGTGACGATGCCGTTCCCGTTCTTTATGCCTGTAGTGTTCTGATATATTGTTTTGGAGGGGATCTTTATGGAAAGAGCGGAGTTTATTTCGATCATGAACAGCAAGATCAAGCTCATAAGGACTGAGTTTGACCTTACCCAGGAGAAGATGGCCGATGCCGTCGGAATATCAAAGAAGACGCTCGTTGAGATAGAGAAGGGGAGAAATTCGCTCTCCTGGTCCGCAGCGGTTGCCGCCGCGGTCATTTTCGCCGACAGTTCGATACTTGCCGACGCATTTGGAGGCGAGACATCGGATCTTGTTAAGGTCATCGCGTTAAACGGGCTGGACGCCAAGCTTCCCGACAAGACCATGGGGGGACGCATCTGGTGGCAGGACATAAAGGAGTCCAAGGGTTACAGGATCCAGCAGAACATCATTTCCCGCCACTACCGGATACTTGATGCCGAGGACCGCAGGTTCTTTTCGACATTTGACCAGAAAGAGGTCGAGGAGAAGCTTAAGGAACTTACTGCGGGCAGCAAAAAGTGAAATAAAAATCGTTTTGGCTTTCAGGGCGAAAATCGACCAAAATTCCTCTTAATTTACAATCTTGTGACAAAAAACATATAGAAAATGCCTACTTGATGGAGTAGAATTTTGACGGTGCATTTTTAGCACAATAAGTTAATTAATCCCGCAAGGGAATTTAGGAGGAAATTCAATATGGCAGTAAAAGTTGCGATTAACGGTTTCGGTCGTATCGGACGTCTCGCTTTCAGACAGATGTTCGGCGCTGAGGGTTATGAAGTAGTTGCTATCAACGACCTCACAAAGCCTTCCATGCTCGCTCACCTTCTCAAGTATGACACCGCTCAGGGCGGATACGCTGGTGTTTTCGGCGAGAACAAGCACACAGTTACTTCTGACGACGAAGCTAACACAATCACAGTAGATGGCAAGACCCTTAAGATCTACAAGGAATCTGACGCTAACAATTGCCCTTGGGGTGAGCTCGGTGTAGACGTAGTTCTCGAGTGCACAGGTTTCTATACATCCAAGGAGAAGTCTCAGGCTCACATCAACGCCGGCGCTAAGAAGGTTGTTATCTCTGCACCTGCAGGCAACGATCTCCCTACAATCGTTTACAACGTTAACCACACAACACTTACAAAGGATGACAAGATCATCTCTGCTGCTTCTTGCACAACAAACTGCCTTGCTCCTATGACAAAGGCTCTCAATGACTATGCTAAGATCCAGAGCGGTATCATGACAACAGTTCACGCTTACACAGGCGACCAGATGATCCTCGACGGTCCTCAGAGAAAGGGTGACCTCCAGAGAGCAAGAGCTGGTGCTGCTAACATCGTACCTAACTCCACAGGCGCTGCAAAGGCTATCGGCCTTGTTATCCCTGAGCTCAACGGCAAGCTCATCGGCGCTGCTCAGAGAGTTCCTACATTCACAGGTTCTACAACAATCCTTCACGCTGTTGTTAAGGGTGAAGCTACAGTTGACGGCATCAACGCTGCAATGAAGGCTGCTACAAACGAGTCTTTCGGCTACACAGAAGAGAAGCTCGTTTCTTCTGACATCGTAGGCATGAAGTTCGGTTCACTCTTCGATGCTAACCAGACAATGGTTTCCAAGATGGATGACGGTAACTCCCTCGTTCAGGTTGTTTCCTGGTATGACAACGAGAACTCTTACACATCTCAGATGGTTCGTACGATCAAGTACTTCGCTGAGCTTGGCTAATTTAACAGCTTAGAGTTTTAGTAAACCAATTACGCCCCGGTTCTTATGAGCCGGGGCGTTTTTCATTCATTTAACAGGCATTGGTGATCATTGTTAAAGCAGATCTGAACGGAAGCCTTCTTTCAGACAAGATATGAGTGTTGAAGACGGAATAACCATTCCGTCTTCTAACCATTTGATAAGCATTGAATTCATACCGCCTAAGCTATATGCAAGAAGATAAGGTAGCTGTGCTTTGTACTGTTCCGAGAGTTCTGAAGACCGTATTGTTCTGAACACCTCAAATGATCTGGCGTAGGATTCTTCGAAAAGCTGCGGAAGAAGATTACTGCCCTTTATCAGATTCAGTGTCGCTGCATTCTTTTCCCAAAAGTCGAAAAAGCACTGTACCAGATCCCAGTAACGATGTATGCCGCTTTTGATTATTGAGGATAAGCATTCCTGATACAGTGAATAGAACAGGTGCTTCAAGACTTCATCTCTATCGCGGAAATGACGGTAGAACGTCTTTCTTGATATCTGGGCTTCCTGCGTGATCTGAGTCACCGTGATCTCTTTATAATCATAGATATTCATTACCTTGAGCATAGCTTCGGCTATTCTCTTTTTTGACTGTTCGGCAATAAGCCCGTTCGTTTTGTTCATGGGTAACAGATCTCCTGAATGTGTGACACATTAGCTTTTTTGCTTGATGTTGTTAACAATGCAATTCTATAATACTCCCATAGAGGTTACAAGTGTTACCTCTAGAGGAGGAAATAATGAAAAAAGTTATCTATTGCTTCAGCGGAACGGGAAACAGTTTGCGGGCTGCAAGGATCATGGCAGATGAGCTGAAGGATACCCAGATAGTAAATGTCAGAAAGGATCCTTCAGAATACAGCGCAGAGGATGCAGGAGTAATTGGTTTGGTGTGTCCCGTTTACGAGTGGGATATACCGGGAAGAATGAAAGCTTTTATCTCAGCGCTTAATATAAACCCAAATGCCTATATTTTTATGGTTGCCACATATATCGCTGTTCACGGAAAAGCATTTGAGACCGTGGAGAATATTCTTTTATCAAAAGGTGCTCATCTCAGTTATGCGCGTGCGATCAGGTGCGTTGCAAGCCAATGCATTGCTTATCCGCCTTTTCCGCCCGAGAAGCTTATGCTCCCGCTGATGGAGAAAAGCATGGTGAAGGCAGCCCGTGAAATATCGAAAAGGAAACTCAGGAAGTATCCGCATATGTCTCCCATAATGAGAAAACTGTTCCCAAAGATGATGGTTCCGTATCTTAATGTCGAGCATGAATACGACAAAGGTTTTTATACAGACAGCAGATGTACCGGATGCTCGACTTGCGCAAGAGTCTGTCCCACAAAAAACATAACGATCGAAAACGGACGGCCGAATTGGAATCACTATTGTCACGGATGCAATGCCTGCGTGGTCTATTGTCCGGCCAAAGCGATACAGTTTAAGACGCCTGAAGCATACGTGGCACTCGGAACAATGATATCAAAGAAACTGGGATTGCCTGAGAAGAGAAAGCGTTACCATAACCCGCACATCAAAGCACGTGATCTGATGGATTGACGTATTTCTTATGAGTTTGAGGCGATCAGACAAAGATCTCTACAACGGATGCTTCAGGGATCGATCTGAGCCTTATCGGAAGCGCGTTGCAGCCCAGACCGCGTGTGATGAACATTGAGATGCCTTCGTGCTCGAAAACGCCCTCTATGACTTCCTGACGCGGAAGTTCACCTGAACGCAGCTTAACGAATTCCAAATGGAAGGGGAGCTTTAACTGGCCGCCGTGAAAGTGGCCGCTGAGCATAAAGTCCACATGCTCATCCTTTTCGAAATGAAGGATCGAGTCGGGATTGTGGGCAAGAAGGACAGATACGCAGTCTGAAGGGACGGGAGGCACCTTATTCCATACGCGCTTTTTCCTTCCGGAATCGTCTGTGCCGCACAGCATGATCTGTTTTCCCGTGGCATGTGAAGTAAACGGGATCATCTCGTTCTCGACTGAAATAAAATGGCATTTACGGTCAGAGGGATCGAATTCGAGATCGTGATTGCCAGTGACGCCGTAAAAGGGAATGCCGAGTTCATCACAGGCATCTGATATCTTCTTCAGATAGGCAAGGCCTTTATCTTTGCTGGTGTAGCTGTTGCAGATGTCACCGCCGAAAACGACGGCATCGAGCGGATTGTTATGGTGTGCGTCACGGATTGCTGAGATAAGGCGTTCCGGCTTTATCATGCAGAGCTCTGCGTGAAGATCGGAGAAGAAGAACAGGCGGAGGCCGGGTTTATTATTTGAAAGAGATGATGAAGAAACTTTCTTGAAGCCGGGATCCTTTGCCGCAGGACTCATCCTGACTGTGTTGACGTCGAGTATGTGCGGTTCGATGAATGCCCATACCGTGATTATCAGCGCCGCGAGAAGCAGCAACGACAATACGATTATCAGGATAAGTATGCCCAATGGCAGTTCTTTCACTTGAATCTCCTTATTTATTGTTTTAATTTATATGTATATTCTTTTTAATTATAATATACACAGGGCAATCCTGTGATATAATCCTACATTATAGATATTAAAACCTTTTAACATAAGGAGGGTGAACAAATGCCTAAGACAGAGATTACTTACGAGATCATCGAGCAGATCGGCATCCTTAAGGAGAACAAGTCCGGCTGGCAGCGTGAGGTCAACATCGTCAAGTGGAACAACGGTAAGCCGAAGCTTGACATCCGTGACTGGGGCCCGGACCATCAGAAGGTCGGTAAGGGCATCTCGCTTGATTTCGAGGAGTACAGCACGCTTAAAGCATTTTTCGAGGACGGGGATTTCTCGAAGCTGGACGTCTGATTTCAGCCGGGATATTTCCGGTTCATACTGATTAATTATGAGAAGCAACGAACGCGCGGGAATTGTCAGCGTTATCATGCTCTTTTTGTGGGGGACTCTGTTGACAGAGCCCTTCCATATTTTTGTGGATTATATTGCCGGTGCTGCCAGGCTCTCTATCAGGGGTCTTGGCGGCAAGGAGATCATATCCTCACTTGCCGAATATGGAATCCTCCTCCTGGTCATGGTACTCATGCAGAAGCTGATAAACACCAAACTGGAGACATACATGCCTTGTGCGGCCGCCATCGTAAGCACGGTCGCGTTCTGCTTTAAATCAGTGACTGACGGGCATATCGACCTTAAGAAGGGAATATCGCTTGCCGTCAGCGTCGCAGTGGTAATGCTGCTTTACATCATCAAGAATGAAAGCCTTCTCAAATGGGCTGCAGCGGTCTATACGTACAGCATTTCGACTGCACTTGTCACTGCGCTTATATTTGTCCCGCTCTCGAAAATGAACGGCACGCTGGACAAGATCCTTTACATTACACGCTACAACGGAGTAAACATTACAGGCGCTTTTGCCGGCATTGCAGGGCTGCCTGAGATCGTCTGGGGATTATTCTTTGCCATTGTTGCATCTTTCCCGATAATCTTTTTCGCTACGAAGAAAGGAAAGGCTTGATCCATGGAGCAGCTTGATCTTTTCGCGAGTCTTGATGCGGCCAAGACACCTGCCGCGCCCGATCCAAGGGAAGAATACCTTGAGCTCGTAAAGACGCTCAATTATCACGCTGAGCGTTACTACGCGCAGGATGAACCCGAGATATCGGATTACGAATATGACATGATGAATAACCGCCTGAAGGCTATAGAGAAGGAACATCCGGACTGGGTCGTTCCCGAATCACCTTCAAAGCGTGTCGGATGGAAGGCCGAGAAGGGCGTTCTCGTAAAGCACAACGTCCCGATGCTCTCACTCCAGGACGTTTTCTCCAGGGAAGAAGTGGATGAATTCGTAAACTCCATGAAGGAACAGTTCGGCGAAGAAGCCGAGTTCCTTGTCGAGACTAAGATCGACGGCCTTTCAATGGCGCTCCGCTACGAGGAAGGTGAGCTCAAGCTTGCCGTTACCAGAGGCGACGGCATTACCGAAGGCGAAGACGTCACTATGAACGCGAAAATGATCAAGGACGTCGTCAGGACTCTTCCCGAACCCGTACCCTACATCGAGATAAGAGGCGAGGTCTACATGACCCGCGAGGCTTTTGCAAAGGTCAATGAACAGGCTGAAGAAGAGGGGAAGAAGCCTTTCGCAAATCCGCGCAACTGCGCAGCCGGAACACTAAGACAGATCGATACCAGGATCACAAAAGAACGCGGTCTTTCCCTGTTCATCTTTAACGTACAGGAGACGCGGGGGATTACTTTCAAGACACATCTCGAAGGCTATGAATACCTTAAGCGCAACGGCGTTAAGGTAATCGAGACTTACTACAAATGCAGGACGGCCGATGAAGTCTGGGATGCCATCCAGAAGATCGGGGAGGCGAGAGGATCTCTTGCCTACGACATAGACGGTGCGGTCGTCAAACTCAATAATCTAGCGGAGAGGGAATCTTTGGGAGCAACGATAAAGTTCCCGAGGTGGGCGATCGCTTACAAATATCCTCCGGAAGAGAAAGAGACTAAGCTCTTATCTGTCGAGGTCAATACGGGAAGGACGGGAAGAGTTACGCCCGTCGCTGTTTTCGAGCCTGTCAGGCTTTGCGGAACGACCGTCTCCCGCGCAACTCTCCACAACCAGGATTTCATAACCCAGCTCGGATTGGGAATCGGCGATACGATCGTCGTATACAAATCGGGCGAGATAATCCCCAAGATCAAGGCCGTAGTCGAATCGAAGCGCCCTGATAACTGGGAGCTCTACCAGATGCCCCAGGAGTGTCCCGTTTGCGGCCACAAGCTCATCAGGGAAGCAGACGCTGCCGATCTCAAGTGCGTTAACATGAGCTGCCCTGCGACCGTTGCGGGAAGGATAATCAACTTCGTTTCCAGAGACTGCATGGACGTCAAAGGATTCGGTGACGAGTACATCAGAAAGCTCGTTGAAGCGGGCTTCCTGACTGACATCGCAGACATCTATTCGCTCGTCTCGAAGCGTGAGGAATTGATCGAAGCGCATATCCTGGGACTCGAAAAGAATACCAACAAGCTTCTTGAAGCCATTGAAGCTTCCAGAAAAGACAGTCCCGCTGACCGCGTGCTCGGAGGCCTCGGAATACCGGGCGTCGGCAAGGCTACGGCGAAGGAACTGATTAGGACGTTCGGGTCTATCGATGCCATCGCAGAAGCAGACAAGGAGGCGCTCTCTCAGACTTCTGACATCGGAGACATAACCGCGGAAGGCATTTACGGTTTCTTCCATGATCCTGACAACATGGCTCTGATCGGACGCCTTAAGGAGGCGGGTCTTAATTTCGAGAGAAGCGAAGAGAATGTCGGAACAAGCCTTGCAGGGCTTTCGATCTGCATCACGGGAACTCTTCCCGGAATGTCCAGAGATGAGGCTTCCGCACTTATCGAGAAGAACGGCGGCAAGGTCGTATCTTCCGTCTCGAAAAAGACTTCCTATCTGCTTATGGGCGAAGATGCAGGTTCCAAGGAGCGCAAGGCCAGGGAACTGGGCGTTCCGATCATTGATCTGGAAGCATTGAAAGGCATGATCGGCGGTGAGTGATATGAGCATTTCAGAAGAGAAAAAAGCCATCAGGAAAGAGATCAGACGCCGCCGCATGGAACTTGATGACGAGTTCCTTTCTTATGTTGACGGCATCCTGCCCGATGAGGTTTTCGGTCTCGATGACGATGACTTCAAAGCAAGGCTCAAGTCCGCGAAAAGGATTGCTCTCTACAGGGCAACAGGCGGTGAAGTCCCCTGTGACAAGCTCGCCCTGAAGCTGATGAATAAAGGCAAGAGCTGCTGTTTTCCCAGGATAGAAGGGGAGAATATGGTGTTCTGTGACTGCAGGAGCCTTGATGACAAGTCCTTTGAGACAGGCGCATTCGGAATCAAAGAACCCGTTAAGGAACTCATGCCGGTTGATCCTGAGGCCATCGATATTGTTGTGTTGCCGGCAGTCGCTTATAATGAGGAAGGTACAAGGCTCGGACAGGGCAAAGGTTATTACGACCGTTTCTATGCAGGCATCAAGGGCAAAAAGCCTTTCCTGCTCGGAATCTGCTACGACTTTCAGATCAGTTCCGAAATACCTGTTGAAGAGCATGACATAACCGCGGACGTCATAGTCGCTATTGCGACCGCGGAAGACGATGACGAAGAGGAATAAGACAGATGCGCTATTTCCTGGTTAATCTTGCGATACATTCAGTCATTCTCGGTGCGCTGATAATGATGGTCCTGATCACGGCTTCGCGCAACAAAAAGAGAAAGACCAAGAGCGTCGTCTTCTATTTTCTGCCGCTGGCATTCGCAGTCCTCGCCATAGTTGACTTGGTCATGATCACAGGGCCCAGGCTTATGGATATCAGCAACATCGCGAGCAGGAGCTACTATTACGATACCGGAGTCATCACTGAAGTATCGTTCATGAAGAACTATTTCATCGTTGACGGCAAGTGCTATTTCATGAATCCGTTAAGGTTCAAGGCTAAGGTGGGTGATACCGTGCGTATCAAGCACACACACTATTCGCTCTTCACGGCCGAGGTTATCGACATAACCAATCCTGAAGCAAACCCCACTGAAACAACGGAAGCCAAGTAAAGTCTCAACAGTTCCAAAAGTACCGATTTTTCTCAAAGAGTCGCATTTTCGGCCCGTTTTTTTGCAGGTGGAACAATTCGCCCCCACAAACCGTTTTTGCCGTTATAAACTGCAGAAAAGGAGGTGACGATCACATGGCAGAACATATTCGGGAATATAGCGGCGGCATAGAGATGGCTGTGGTTTGCAGCGATCTGAGCCTGCTGGAGAACATTAACGCTCTGCTCAGCGAGACGGGAGTCATCGGCATACGCGGAGAGAACGGCGTGGTCCATTACATCATAGACGGAAGGAATAACCGTACGAGGGCTTCCGCCGCGGTTACAGCGCTGGTCAGCGGCAACGCGAAAAGCAATCTGGACGAAGACTTTTTTGATGCATGCTTAAAGAGCGTATTCAAGGAATTCGGGCTTGATATGTCGCTCATCGGCACGGCAGTCCTTTTCGATGCCGTTAAGACCATATATCTTTCAGGCGCGAAGATCCCCGTGAACATGAAGACTGTATATATGTCTGCAGCCAAGACCTACAAGATGACCTTCTCACAGATAGAGAGGGATGTCAGATACGCGGTGAAGAACAGTTCGTATTCGGGTATGAGGAGCAGGTTCATACTTCAGAGCCTGGTAACCAGAACCGGGAGACGACTTAAGTTCGGTGCGGAAGGACCATGATGATCCAAGCAGACAAAAAAGAACGACCGGCTTTTGCCGATCGTTCTCTGTGATTATAGCTTAATCAACTAAGAAGCAATTACTTCTTCTTTCCACCCTTCTTGGTGTTGACCTTATCCTTGAGGGACTTGCCAGCCTTGAATGTAGGAACTGTAGAAGCAGCGATCTTGATTGTAGCGCCTGTAGCAGGGTTACGGCCGCTGCGTGCAGCGAGCTTCTTTGTCTTGAATGTGCCGAAACCAACAAGAACAACCTTGTCGTTCTTAACAAGAGCACCCTCGATTGCGTTGAGAGTAGCCTTGAGGGCAGCCTCTGCGTCCTTCTTGGAAAGACCGGACTCAGCAGCGATTGCGTCGATAAGCTGTGACTTATTCATGTTATTTTCCTCCTAAATAGCCGTAAACGACCTTTATTGCAAGCATATTATTGCCTTAAAACAAAGCGTTGTCAAGCATTTTAGGGCGTTTGGACAAGAATTTATCAAAAAAATTTACTACAATACAATATATTGTGTTGATGAATGACAAAAGGCGTTCCGTAGTGTATTCTTGTACTGCTTAATATAAATATAGGAGGCCTTACAATGGTTGTTACAAAAGATACTATAATCGGTGATGTTGTTAACGTTGATGAGGGTATTGCCCCCATCCTCATGTCCGCTGGACTTCACTGCCTTGGCTGCGCTATGGCATCAGGAGAGACCATAGAGGAAGCATGCATGGTTCACGGCATGGACTGCGATGCTCTCGTTGAGGAACTCAATAACTATCTTCAGTCTCTCGGCTGATCAGTAGGTAGCTTTGAAGACCACCTCAAAGGTGGTGCCTACGCCTATTTTGCTCTTTACGGTGATCTTGGCCTCGTGTTTATCGCAGATCAGTTTGACGATAGCGAGGCCCAAGCCCGTACCTTTAATGTTCATTCCCGAATTCTTTGCTCTGTAGAAGCGGTCGAATATACGGGAAAGACTGTCTTCCGGAATTCCAATACCGTTATCTGATACCGTTACGTGGATCTTCTGCTTATCCATTGGCAGATCCGCGCCGGTTCTCCATGCCTTGATGGAGATGAGGGCTTCTTCACCCGTATAGTTGATCGAATTGGATACCAGGTTCTCGAAAATGCGTGAAAGCTTACGCGGGTCGCCCTTTACGATGAGAGCGTCATCTTCGGGGATATCAAGCGTGATGTGCTTTTTCGTGCCCTCGAGATCCATTGAATACATCATGGTGACCTCATCTAACATCTCGCAGAGTGAAACGTCCGAGAATATGAATTCCGCGTCGCTTGCTTCCATTCTGGTAAGTTCCATGATGTCTGATACGATCCTCTCCATCTGCTCGGATCTTCTTACGATGTTTGTAAGATAGCCGGCTCTCTGCTCGGGACTTAATCTGTCGCCTGAAGAGAGCATGAGCTCAGCATATCCGCGGATGGCGGTGATAGGGGTCCTCAGGTCGTGAGATACGTTTGAAAGGACGTTCTTACGCGCCTGTTCGCCTTCCATGAGCTTCTTGTTCGTCTCGACAAGGTCACGGTTGATCTCTGAGATGTACTGCGTCTTTTCGCGCACCTGGCGCTTAAGGTTGTCAGAGTCTCTGACGAGCATCCTTCTCTGGTTGATGTATCTTGATACGAAGATGATCTCGACCGCGAGAACGAAGAGGATGTAGAGGACGCTGTAAGTGGGGAGCAGGTAGATCGCCGTCTCATCCAGCAATACCGACAGGTAAAGGATGTAGAAGACGAAGCTCAAAGACATGGCGACCAAAAGCTGGTTCGGATTCTTGCTCCTGAACAGCAGGATGTCCTTAAGGATATTCGCGGATATTACGATGAGTCCGAAGCATATGGCCGAGAATACCGGCGTGATGAGTCCGAACACAAAATCGAAGATCAGGTATGCGATGAAGAGCAGGACACCTGCAACAAGGACAATATGGTGGTCTATGTTAAGGAATCTGACGTGTGACCTGTGTGACTTGCCATAGCCTAAAACGCTGCTGTTTATCACGTAAGCGGATACTGCTGAGGCTATGATCAGAAGGAATCTGAAGATGGCTCTGTAGTGCGCATCAAGTGAGATGAACCTGCAGTCGATCAGGTAATAGATGAATATCGAAGTGAAGGCGATGATGAAAGACAGAAGCAAAGGACTGTCTTTGAAATTGCTGCTGATGAGGTTGGCACCTGCGAAAATGCCTACTATGTAGAGCATTACCATGATGGCGAAATGTCCGCCGATGCAAGCCGTTCTAAGGCTTACGGAAGCGCGGTTCTGAAGGATGGGGTATGAGATGATGCCCGGATTGGTAACCTTTTTTGAGCAGGAAACGACGATCGTGAGATCGATCCTTCCGTTCTCTGGAACGAGCACACAGTAATCGGCGAAAGCGCGTGTGTTGAAGTACGGGGTCATGTTGCCGATGATTCCGACGAATTCGCCGTTGCAGTAAACGCGAGCCGTTCCGTTGATGTGATAGAAGGAAAGATAAAGCGCATCGATCGAGGGATCGCATTCGAACGAGTTGGTATAAGCGACGGAGCGGTTCAGTGCGCCGTCGATCGAGTAATCCTTATATTCGACGGGTCCTATCCTGTTGAACCACTGGGCATTGGACTCGAAATCGTACCAGCCGTGCCAACTGTCCGAAATGGTTACATCCTCGGCATGCAGGAGATCCTGATAGACGGCGTTGGGACCTGTGGGTGTTCTCGCGATCGCATCGTAAGGTGAGATATTCGGAACGAAATCCCAGTGTTCGTAGATGTAAGTGGAGCAGGCTCTGGTCTGCGAGAGATGTTCGGGGATCTTAAATGCGCGTGTCTCCGAATCGTATTCCGAAGGGATTCCCGTTTGGCTGCTGAGCGAACTGAGTGAGACTGCACACGCGATCACCGCGATCATGAGGACAATGAAGGTAACGAGCGCAAAATTCAGAGTCTTTCTGCGTTCCCTGTCGAATTCCAGAAAATGTATGGCTTTTTTACTGTGCCTGTACTGGGGCATCGTTTATCCTCGAATCTGACTGATTATTGCCGAAAAACCCCGGGAAAACCTATGTCTGCCCGGGGCTTCTTTGCCTTTGCGGTTAAGCCCTGAACAAAGGGCTGTCACGAAATCAGTACTGGGTATTCATACTGTTCTTGACCGGGGGATATGCGAATGAATATCCGATTCCCCATTCGGTCTTAACGAACGTGATCTCCGGTGCGATCTTCTCCATCTTCTTTCTGAGATAGGAGATGTTAACCATTACGAGATGGTTGTCACACGGTGAATCGTCACCCCATACGTGGGAATAGATCCTTGTGAAAGGAACGATTACGTTCGGTGTCTCTGCGAGCAGGCAGAGGATGTCGAACTCACGGTTCGTAAGATGCAGAGGCTTATCCTTGAGGGTAACCTCGCGTGTCTTGATGTTGATCTTGAGCGGCGGATACTCAACGAGGAATCCTTCACTCTTCATATTACGCTTGATGTGAACGTTGATACGGAGACTGAGCTCGGGAAGGGAATAAGGCTTGGTGATGTAATCGTCAGCGCCAACCTTGAATCCTTTGATGACATCTTCCTGCTGGTCCTTAGCGGTAAGGAAGATGATGGGGCAGTCGGTGAACGTCCTAAGCTTGGGAGCGAGATCGAATGCTGATCCGTCAGGGAGCATTACGTCGAGAACAATGCATGCGAAATTGTGAACCTTAACCTTCTCGATTGCTTCCGCGCAGGAAGTTGCTGTAACGACTTCGTATCCTTCGCCGACAAGGAAGTCATGATTGAGTGTCAGGATATCGTTGTCATCATCAACGAGAAATACCTTTTGTTTTGCCATTACAAATACCTCCAATCACAGTTTAGTCCGGCAAACACATAACCTTTGCCGAATGGGTTTTTACAAATTTGGATATTTTTGATAATTACACGAATATTATATACCGTCAAACGCAAAAATGCACACGATTTAAATAAGTTTTATGAGAAAAAATCAAATTTTATATTTAAGCCTTTATATATAAGGACTTGCGTTTATAGAAAATATGTTCGGTTAGTAGTATCATTACCCTATGAAAAGGATAATCTTCCACATCGATCAGAACTGTTATTTCGCTTCGGTTGAGATGATCTCTCACCCGGAATACAGGAATGTTCCGATGGCTGTCGTCGGTGATCAGGAAGCAAGGCACGGCATCGTTCTCGCGAAAAACGAGCCTGCCAAGAAATACGGGATCAAGACGGCCGAGGCCATTTGGCAGGCAAAAGCCAAGTGTCCCGATCTTGTCCTGGCTCCTGCCCATCACGAGAAGTATGAGTTTTATTCAATGAAGCTCCGCGAGATGTACTACGGATATACGGACAGGGTAGAGCCTTTCGGACTTGATGAATGCTGGCTCGACATGACGGATGCATGTGAAGATTACGATGAAGCGGTAAAGATCGCGGATTCCATAAGGCAGCGTGTCAAAGATGAATTCAATCTTACCTGTTCCATAGGGATCAGCTTCAACAAGATATTTGCGAAGCTCGGAAGCGACTACAAAAAGCCTGACGCGACAACAGTATTCACCGACATGGACTGGAGGGAAAAAGTCTGGCCGCTTCCCGCTGATGATCTACTTTTCGTTGGACGGAGCACGATGAGCCGTCTTCGTAAGATCAACGTCAGAACGATTGGCGACCTTGCCGCTACCGATAGGGAATACATCTCCAGATATCTGGGCAAGGCCGGAGAGGTGCTCTGGCGTTACGCTAACGGGCTTGACGATTCACCCGTTGCAGAAGCCGGACATAAGCGCGAGATAAAATCCGTCGGCAATTCCACGACGACCGCGACTGACATGACGTCTGATGCCGCGGTATCACGTACGCTTCACATGCTCTCGGAGAGTGTCGCTTCAAGGCTCAGGAAGCACAAGCTCAAAGGCACCGTGATACAGATAGAGATCAGAGACCGTGACCTCGAACGCTTTGAAAGGCAGAAGATCCTGTTTGAACCGACCGACAATGCGGGTACGATCTATAAGGCCGCGAAGGCCCTTTTCGAGGAATCGTGGGATTGGAACAAGGGCATAAGGAGCATAGGCGTCAGGTGTGCCAAAGTGATCCCTGCCGACATGGGAACGCAGATCTCGATCTTTACCGATGAGGAAACTCGCAAAAAGACGAGTAAACTTGATAAAGTTATAGATGACATAAACAGACGCTACGGCAAAGGCGTTATTACGAGTGCGGCCGAAGCGGAAATGCAAAAGGATGAGGATGGCGCGGCTCCGGTAAGTGAGGATCCGTTCCATCCGCAGGACAGATTCTGATGTTGACTGCAAACGAACATTACAAAGCCGTTTTCGAGCGAAAGATGTACAAGGCTTCGATAAGCTTTGCTGCCACATGCCCCAACCGCGACGGAACTAAGGGCACCGGCGGATGCATATTCTGCTCAGCGGGAGGCTCGGGCGAGTTTGCCGCAGGACCGGGCAAGTCCGTTACCTTTCAGATCGATGAAGCGATAGAGCAGGTCTCCGGAAAGGCAGGCACTGATGCGGGTTACATTGCCTATTTCCAAAGCTTTACGAACACTTACTGCAGTCCTGAAAAGCTGGCTGCTGCACTTGATGAGGCAATCGCTCATCCGAAGATCCTTGCTGCTTCGATAGCGACGAGACCCGATTGCATTCCTGACGGGATCCTGAAGGTCCTGGCTAAGTGTGCCGAAAAGATTCCTGTCTATGTGGAGCTCGGTCTTCAGACTTCAAGCGACATCGGCGCAAAGCTGATAAACAGATGCTATGAGACCTGCGAATACGATGAGGCGGTAAAGCGTCTCAAGGCCGTGGGAATAAACGTCATTACCCATGTGATATTCGGACTTCCGGGAGAAGATGAGGAACAGATGCTTGAAACGGTCAGATACGCCGTTCAGGCCGGTACGGACGGCATCAAGTTCACATGTCTTTACGTACTCAAAGGCACGGTGCTTGAGGAAATGTGGAAAGCCGGTGAGTTTGAAGTATTGGGGCAAGAGGAGTATTTTGATATTGTTGAGAAAGCAATAGGGCTCCTGCCTCCGGAAGTTGTCATTCACAGGCTGACCGGGGACGGACCCAAAAAGCTCTTGCTGGCACCGATGTGGACTGCCGACAAGAGAGGCGTTATCAATTACATCAACAGGAGGTTCGGTCTGTGAAAGAATATGTCGTTCAGACAATGAATGCAGCACGTTCTTATATCGACAATGACATGCAGACGGCAGGTGAAGAGAAGACCCGCCGCGTGCTTTCCGAGTTTGAGATCAAGATATCCTACTTTCAGCACGAGCGTAATATCCATCTGATGGTGACCCTGTTTTTCGCGCTTTTCCTTCTGCTTTCCATCGGTTCGCTCTTCCTTCTTCCGGTTGATTTCATCATTACCGGACTGCTTCTGACGGCCATCTTTTTCGGCCTTACCGTAGGCTATGTCTTTCACTATTATTTCCTAGAAAACAGCGTCCAGAAGATGTATCACATGAGAGATGAGATCATCGCTTTCCTGGATCCGGATCTGAAGGACATTGGACTTACTGACAGCGGCGCGAAGAAGGCCTGACACTTTTCTTTGTAATTAAATACTTACTGTGTGATAATAGACGGAGTTTTTCCGGAGGATTTTTATGAGCCCTTTTCTTAAGTATGTAATTGTATTTTTCATTTCGATGGTTCCGCTGATCGAGCTCAGAGGCGCCGTGCCGTACGGTATTACGGTTCTCGGATTGAATGAGTATGTGACGCTTGCCATCTGCATCATAGGCAACATGCTGCCGGTGCCGATCATATATCTTTTCGCGCGTAAGGTCCTTGTATGGGGCAGCACCTGGAAACACGGCAGCGGAATTTTCAAATGGATCTTGAGAAAAGGCGAAAAGGCCGGTAAGAAGCTGACAAAGAATGGAAGCAACGGTACTTTCATTGCGCTCATGCTCTTTGTCGGAATCCCGCTCCCTGGAACGGGCGCATGGACCGGAACGCTTGCAGCATCAATGCTTGACATGGATTGGAAAAAGACTTCGGTAGCTGTAATCCTGGGCGTTCTCATGGCAGGAATAATAATGCTGGTGGTAAGCCTTCTTGCCAAGGCGGGCATCACTTCGATCGCTGATTTCTTTTAAATGAAAATCACTTGATAGTATAATTTGACAACCAAAGCATTAAAAAGAGGGTGTGGAAGCGCCCTCTTTTGTGCATAATGCACAAACAAGTGATTTTCATTTAGTATTGTTGCAGTATTGTTACAGGGCGGCCGAGGTTGTAGTATAAAGTCAGCTCCAAGGAATACGGAAGCGATAACTTCCAAGCTCCAAGGAAGGCCGCCCGAAGCCAAAGTCGAATTAGACGCAGGGAAGAACCAGAGTGGACTCACTTGTGGCGAAGCCGAAGAAACGAATCCGGAGGGCATGACCGAAGGATGAAACGAAGTCAAAGATAGAAACGCTGAGGGAGAGACGAGCAAGCGGTTGAAGGTGAGAGATCATACAAGCCGCAGGTTGTAACAAATAGTTGATTCGGTATTCGGATCCGCGATCGGTGAGATGTCACCTTCGACAGGAAAGAGCCGAAGCCGCAGCAGATGTTACACCGGTTCGTGCAAACCGAGTAGCCGATACCAGCTACGCAATGTCTCTGGTCCAATCCCGTTGTGGGATAACAGAAGACAACCTGAAGCGAATAGCATTTGTTCGGCGAAGGGAGACATGAGTTGCACGGTGTGATTGAAGTTACGGCAGTCAGTTAGTTGTAACAATATCACATGACGCTCGGGTAGGTATAATAGAAAAGGGCCTTTTGAATGGACGGAAGCAAAGTACAAAGGTAGCGGAACCTCCGCGTAACCTGAGAACCATCGAGTTTGGTTCGTTGGAGCAAAATAGAATCCCGCAAGTGAAAGCTTGCGGGATTTCTTTTTGCTGTTTTTGCTAAAGAGTAATTGCATTTCGAGCGGACTTCCGCACAAGCGAAGCGCGGAGGACTGAAGCGGGGAATGTGATTAATCTTATCGCTTCTTGATCTGGGCGATGTAAGGAAGATTCCTTCCGATCTCCTCACGGTCAAGACCGTAGCCCGCGAGCCAGTTGTCGTTGATCTCAAAACCGCAGTAATGGACCGGGATCGTCATCAGGAGCCTGTCCGGGTTGACAAGCATTGAGCAGAGCCTGATCTCCTTCGGACGCTTCATTTCGAGATTCTGGATGATGTAGGCTGTGGTAAGACCAGTGCGGATGATGTCCTCTACGACGAGAACGTTCTTACCCGCGATATCGAGTTCAATGTCCTTGATGATGCGGACGACGCCGGTCTTGGAAGTGGTGTCGGGAATGTTGGTAAATCCGATCATGTCGACCTTTATAGGAAGGTCGATGGCACGTGTCAGATCCGCAAGGAAATACATTGCTCCGCGGATCAGGCCGATGACTATCAGCTCCTGACCTGCATAATCTTTAGCTATCTGTTCACCTAATTCGGTAATGCGTTTCTTAATGGTCTCTTCGCTGTAGATCACGCGCTCTACGCCAAGTTCATCAGACAGGATTCCCATCAGCCGTTCTCCCCGTTGCTCTCTGTGTTGTTCTGCATGCCGCCTGCAAGCTTCAGACGGTTAACGAGTTCATTGAAGTCTTTTTTATAAACGATACGGATGTTTGTGCCCGGATAGAGTTCCCTGACCAGGCGGATCTTTTTATTCTTCTTGGTTACATATTTCTGGTCCATGGTCGTCAGTTCGAGATAGAGATTGAACTTCGGCAGATAGAAATCAGGAGAGATGGCAAGCGTAACATTTCCTTCCGCATCCCACTCGACCGGGAAAGTCTTGGGTTCGTATATCCATTCGATGTTGAACATGTCTAAAATGCGGGCAAATTCTTCTTCGGTCTCATTCTTGAAGACCGGAGTTTTGGTCTGATGATTTACAGTGCCGTAAGCCATGTTCTCGCGGGCAAGCTTTGCCCTCAGATCATGTTTTCTCGAAAGTTCACAGATGGCGTCGATGCATTCGTCAACGCTGAGTCTGTCAGTATTGAGGATAAGGTCATAATTCTCAGGTGCCGTTACATCCTTTGAAAAGATAGTCTGAACAAATCTCTTATGTTTGCGGTCACCGATGGTGAGGACCTCACGGGCTTCCTCCTCGGTGATGTGATAGCGCCTTGCGACCGTACGGATACGGGTTTCTTCGCTTGCGGTGACCCTGACGTGGACTGCTCCGGGGTATCCGGAAAGTATCATGCATCCGCCCAGTCCAAGGACAATGAGATTGGAATCCGAAGAAGCCGAAGCGATGCTGCGGATCCTTTCGACCAGTATATCCGCGTATGTTCTCTGGCTGCTGGGAAGGGCAGTCTGGAAAAACTTCGCACTCTCGTTAAGTCTGTCTAAAGTACCGGGATTTATCTCGCCGTAGAAATTATCGAGGGCATACTGGCGCGAAATAACTTCTGTACTAAGGCGCGCAGCCAATCCGGAAGCGATCTCGTCCCCGAGGCTGCCGTTCTGCCTTGAGATTGTTATTATCGCCATAACCGCTCCCCCGAAAAACTGATAATTCAATTATACCCTAATAGTTCAGTATTCAGAAAACAAAAAAGAAAAAATGCGTTGACTTTGAATAATCGATTAGTTATAATTTCTCGTGCTATGCGATGCCATCTTAGCTCAGTTGGTAGAGCAGCTGATTTGTAATCAGCAGGTCGTGGGTTCGAGTCCCACAAATGGCTCCATTAAGAAAAGTCCCGTAAACACAGCGTTTGCGGGACTTTTGCTTTTCCGACGTATCCTCAAAAACAGTGCTGAATTGGCGTTTTGGGTAACTATTTGGTAACAGTCGCCTGATTTTGGTTAACGGTAGGTTAACGTCGGGATGCTTCTGCAGTCTCATATATCTATTGCGTAGTAATTTTCCCGTGTCACACTCGTGTCACATCGATACAATAAGATGTAGTCGTGGAGGAACAGGCAGTGTCTTATAAAGTATTGATCGTAGAGGATTTACCGGAACTTCTTGAGGCTATGGGCGACTTTTATCGCGAGAAAGGCGCCGGGCTTTGGGAGGTTGTGACCGCATCTGACGGAAAAGATGCTTTGGCCAAGGTCGCTGGTAATGATTTCGATCTGATGATATTGGACATCATGCTCCCCGGGGCGTCAGGATTTGATATCTGCAAGGCAGCACGCAGTAAAGGCGACTGTCCTATCATCTTCGTCACGGCTCTGGGCTCCGAAAACAGTATCTTAAAAGGATATGAGACCGGATGTGACGATTATGTGGTTAAGCCGTTTTCGCTTAAACAGCTCTATGCCAAGAGTCTTGGACTTCTTATGCGCGCAAAGGAATCTCAGGACAGCGATATTTTGAGCTGCGGTTCCATATCCCTTAATAAGCGGACCATGCTTGTCAAAGTCAATGACCGTGAAATCAGCATCAACGCAAAGGAGTATTTTCTCCTGGTCTATCTGCTCGAGAACAAGAACTCCGTCCTGACACGCAGAGCCATACTTGAGCGTGTCTGGAAAGATGATCTGGATGTAACGGACAGGGTTGTTGATACTGCGATAAGGCGTCTTCGGGATAACCTTGGAGAAGCTGCAGGTCAGATCAAGACTGTAATAGGCAGAGGTTACCGGTTAACGGAGGAATAAACAATGAAAGTGCGCAAAAGCATTAAGAAACCGAAGTTTTTATTTGCATACTTCGGAAGTCTCATTATTGTAACGATTATACTTGCCTGTATGGGCCTGATAGCGTTTTACGGCGCTAAAAATACTTATGATACTTTAGCTCAAGATGATCGATCAGAATCCGAAGTAAAAGTTCAGAAAGGTGTTGAAACTTATCTATGGAAAAAAAGAAAGATCACTGCAAGTGAACGCAATGATGTAAAAAGTTTGCTGGTGGAGCATTACTCGAATACAAGGCAACGATTCAAAGTGTATTTCGATAACGAAGAAATAGCTGATTCCTCTCAGTCTGCGTTTATGTTCTACTATAATGATTCAGAAAACTACAATCTCGAGATTGCTGACAAAAAGTATCTGGAGTACTTCAAGACACCTGAATTATCAAAATATTGGCAAACGAAGTCCGAAAGGCTCTCTGAATATTATGATAAAGACAGAATATTGCCAAAACATAATGAAGGCAAGTCGCTCGAACTGATTGTCTGGGAAGCATATATTGATATCGAGAACTCACGATTTATACCTGTAGTTTGTGAGATTTATGACATGAACAACAATCTAAACGAAAAACTCAGAGGACCCGTTGTGAGTATTCCGATTGAAAAGGACGGCAAGATTCCCGAGGGATATACGCTTTTTAGAACAAGTGGCAATTCCCACGGTTTCCAGGCAACAATCGAGGGCTTTGAAGATACAGACAACGAAGATGAGTATAACTATCTTGAATATAGTGATAATGGCTTCAATAAGTATTATGGCTACAAATACACACCTTTAGAATACATTCCGTTTGCAACCGTATATAGCGCAAAGATCAAGGCGGCCGTCATTTTGATGCTGGTTATCGCGATTTTTTTCTCGTTAATCCCGGCGACTATTGTATTTAACGTACAGAAACGTAAATACGATATCTTCGAATACAGACGCAAGATGACTGATGCAATGGCACACGACCTGAAGTCACCGCTGGCTGCCATATCGGCATTTGCTGAGAATCTTTCGGATAATGTCGCAACTGATAAGAGGGAGTATTATGCCGGCAAGATAGAAGAAAAAGTCGCGCAGATGAACAAGATGGTTAATAACATCCTGGAATTCTCCAAGTCAGAGAATCTGCCTGCCGAGATCAAGAAAGAGGATGTTGACGTAGGTGTAGTTATCGGGAAGATCATAGCCGATAATGATCACGTGATAGCCGAAAGATCCCTAAAGATCAACTGCGAGAAGAAGAATATTACGATTCAGACGGATATCAAGCTTTTCAGTCAGGCTATATCCAATCTGATCAATAATGCTGTTCTGTACAGCAAAGAAGACACTGCCATAGACATTTCATTTGATGAAAAGTCATTGGTGATCTCAAATACACCTGCTAAGAAAGTTGATAATGCCGCAGAATTGAAACAGCCTTTTGTAAAAGGCAGCGATGAGCGTAGTACACAAGGCAGCGGTCTGGGTCTTGCTATAGCTGAAAATAATCTGGCGATGCTCGGGTACAAACTTGATGTCAGAATTGATGAAGGGAGTTTTGTTGCAGCAGTGAGACTGTAAACAGCGGTAAGAGTAAGATATTAGCTGGCCGGACATTGTCCGGCCGGTTTTCATTTAATACTGTTGATACATCTGTGATGTATGATACAACCGTAAGCATGAGGAGGCAGAGTTATGTCATACAGATTATTGATCGTTGAAGATACGCCGGCACTGCTTCAGGCCATAAGTGTCTTTTTTCGCGAGAAAGGCGCCGGGATCTGGACAGTTGCGACATCGTCAAACGGAAATGAAGCTCTTGAACTGGTCAGGAGTGAAGAATTCGATCTTATGATCTTAGACATAATGCTTCCCGGTGCATCGGGTTTTGATATCTGCAGGGCAGCACGTCAAAAGGGAGACTGCCCGATCATATTCCTGACGGCATTGGGCGCCGAATCCGAGATAATGAAGGGGTATGAGACCGGGTGTGACGATTACGTGGTCAAGCCGTTTTCGATACGTCATCTCTATGCCAAGAGCCTTGCCCTTCTTAAGCGCGCTAAGGGCGGGAAAACAGCGGAAACATTATCTTGCGGAGCCATTACGATAAACACTCAGACCATGACCGTCACAGTCAATGGTAAAGAAGCCGACATCAGGTCAAAAGAGTATTTCCTGCTCCTGTATCTTCTTGAAAACAAGAATGCCACATTGTCCCGTGAACGCATTCTGGATAGGGTATGGGGAGAAAACTTTGATGTTAATGACAGGATCGTAGATAACGCCATAAGCAGATTAAGAACGGACCTGGGTGAGGCTTCCAAACAGATAAAGACAGTGATCGGAAGAGGGTATAAGATCACGGAGGTTTAATATGCTTAATAATCTGAAAAAGATTAAAAAACCCAGCTTTGTCATAACATATTTCATTCATTCAGTAATAACCTTATCGGTTGTATGTATCATAGGTATATTGAGTTATCAGATGCTTAAGTCTTGGTATGAAGATGACATATTGTTTTATAAGACAAGATATGAGGACGAAATTCAAAATAGTATAAAAAATACGGTATTTAAAGATAAGGTAACCGGTAAGGATTGTTCAGAACTCAAAATTGCCGTAGTTGAACACTATTCATATACAAATGAACGATATAAAATTAAGTATGATGGACAGGAAATAGTAGATTCTTCTGAGACAGCTTATATTTTCTGTAATCTGAATTCCAAATCTTATAATCTTTTGTTAGCCAACAATAAGTTTCTGGAGTGTTTTAAAACACCGGATGTACTTAAGTATCAGACGGAGCCGGGTTGGGGGGATGATGGCTTATATCACGGATCATCCATATTGTTCAGATGCAGAGAGTTCTACGTTAATCTTAATAATATGACATTTATTCCCGCGGTGGTTGAGATTTTTAACCCCAAAGCGGATTTCATGCCGACAGGTTTGATTGTCAAATTCGAACCGGACAATACTGATGGCTATACACTTATTAAGACGGAACCGGATAATAATGTGCTAGGTTATGTTAAAGGACATACCGGCAAAGAACTGGATGACTATAACTGTTCACTGGTTGATTACAGCGAAAATGGTGTGCGTGTTGATATAATAAGTACGGGAACATATACTAGAGATTTTTTCGATAAATACAGTAGCATAATCATCCTGGTGAAATGCTCGCTTGTATTTTTGGCTTTTGCCGTTGCATTGATTCCTGCGTCGATCAGATACAATATCAATAAACGCAATTATGAGATCTATGAGTACCGACGCCAGACCACAAATGCTATGGCGCACGATCTTAAAACGCCGATAGCTTCAATAATCGCATGTTCAGAAATACTTGAAAACAATGTCGATGCTGAAAACCGTGAACTCTATTTGGCTAAAATTAGTGAAACGGCAGCCCAGATGAATAACAGTGTCAATAACATCCTGCAGTTTTCGCGTTCTGAGAATTCATCGGTCCCATTATCAAAGAGTGAAGTGAAGGTTGAGGAGATCATTCACGGCATAATAAGTGATAACGAACAAAAGATAAGCGAAAAGGCACTAAAGGTGGACTTTGATGAGAAGACTGCTCCGACGCTTAATACGGATAAGGAACTCTTCCGCCAGGCACTTGGAAATCTGATCAACAATGCTGTTCTTTATTCAAAAGAGAAAACCTCTGTTACTATCGAATGCAATGATGAGCATATTAAGATTACTAACGTTATGGCAGAACCTGTTGAAGACATTAATAGGATCAAAGAGCCCTTTATCAAGGGGAGTTCGTCTAGGGAAAACGGTGGAACCGGACTTGGCCTTGCCATAGCTGAGAATGATCTGGCTATGCTGAAGTACACTCTGAATGTCAAAACGGAAAATGAACTGTTTGTATGCACGGTGGTCTTTAAGTAATCATAATGAAAACAATTCTGACAACCGGAACTGACGAAGCGGGGTAAACCCCCGCTTTGTTGTTTTTGCACCGTCGTTTATAATTCTTACTGCGTGACGAAAAACTCTGTAACGTTTCCCGGGTTCGTGCGTTAGTAAGGTGAAAGGAGGAAAGAAATGCTTTTCGAAGAGATCTATGAGAACTATTACAAAGACGTTTACCGTTTTTGCTTAAGTCTTACAAAAGCCGATGACTCTGCCGAAGATTTGGCGCAGGAGACGTTTGTTAAGGCTTTAGCTGCGATAGATTCTTTTGATGGTTCGAAAGACATAAGAGCATGGCTTTTCACCATCGCCAGGAACACCTTTTTGAGCGAATGCCGGAAAAGAAAATGGATCGCCGATGAGGAAGTGTCAGAGGAGATCCCTGCTGCAGAAGGAGATTTCATAGAAGTTATCTCTGACAAGGAAACGGCAGTTCTGATCCATAAATATCTCCACGGCATGAAAGAGCCATACAAGGAAGTGTTTCACCTCAGGGTATTTGGAGAACTGGAATTCGAGCAGATAGGTGACATTTTCGGTAAGAGTGCAAGCTGGGCCCGCGTGACCTTTTACCGGGCGAAAAACGAGATCAGAAAGTATATGACTGAGAATGGAGAGATATAACATGAAAATTAAATGTGATGTGATAAATGATCTTCTGCCTTTATATGTTGACGACGTTCTTTCGGATGCGTCCAGGGAGCTTGTGGATGAGCATATCCAAGAGTGCGAAAGCTGCAGAAAGACTTTGGAGAACATGACAGGAAAGGTAAGCATTCCTGTAAGCCCCGAGCTTAGAAAAGAGGATACAAAACCCATAAAGGGACTTAAAAAGATAGTGACAAAATGGAAGTGGCTGACTGCAGTGATCACGGTTCTTGCAGCGCTGGCAATACTGTTTCTGGGATTTCAGTATATCAATGCCAAACAAATCGATATTCCTTACGACGGAAGCAACTTCACTTTTGAACTGCGCGGAAACAGTTATTATCTCGTTTACCATGGACAGGGGGCATTTCTGATCACTTCCGGTTCAGAACCCGGCAGCGGTGAATGGGATATTGAGTTCAGGCAGACGTTGTTTGATAAATACATATGGCCTTTATATCATGACAAAGAATGTGCCCGTCACTTCTGTGAAAAGGATACGATCACCAAGCTAACCACCCGTGACGGAAAAGTGATCTGGGAAGCAAACGAAGAAGAGCTGAAGGCATACAAAGAATGGGTTGCTTCGCATCCGGATGACTGGCGCAACAGAGATTATTGAGTGTTTCAGGGAAACGCATAAACAAAACGGGTCAGGGCTGTCTGAAATGCAGCCCTGATTTTTATGCTTGATCATAGTCGGTTAAACGGGAAGTTTTGCAAACAGATATTGTCGTTCAGCCTGTTACAGGAACATATTGTCGTCTGTGTTAATGAAAAATAGTGAAAAAATAGTGAAGTTTTAGTGGAAGAAACAGCAGTTTTCCATTACAATAACAATGAGGAAAAACAGATGATCAAATGCATTCTCAATAACGAAATACTTAAATATATTACAGAGATCGAAAAGAACAGATACCGTGTTGCATCTGTGAAGATCTCGCGCTCTGTGGCAAATAAGCTCCGTAAGAACTCTAAAAAGAAGAGCTCTTATGCTTCAAACAAAATCGAAGGGAATCCGCTTTCCGAAAAACAGGTCGATGAAGTTATCGAGATGGATGAGCACAAGCATTTCCTTAAGCCTGAACAGGAAGTAAGGAATTATTTCCTTGCATTGAATTACCTGGAAGAAAAAGCGAAAGCAAAAGAGGAATTTTCAAAAAAACTGATCCTGGATGTTCAAAAACTGGTTGAAAAAGGCGCTTCAAAAGAAAAGATCGGTCTCAGAGGAGCCATGCCGCCGGGAGTCTTGTTTGCAGTATATGATTCACAGACCGGAAAACCGGACTATATTCCACCCGAATATAGTGAAATTCCGGATCTTTTGGATGAATTGGTCGAATATGTAAATACTACTGATGATCATCCTTTGATCGTAGCTGCAATCGTACATTATCAGTTGGTTACCATACATCCGTTTGAGGACGGCAACGGCAGAACCGCCAGGCTTTTGTCAGGATACATCTTGGATATAAACGGATACGGATTTAATGGTATCGGTTCTTTGGAAGAATACTTTGCATACGATATCAACGAATACTACAACTCGATCCAGATGGATTTGCCGGCACTTTACTATTCAGGCAGATGCAATCCGCCTCGCCCGGAGAGATGGTTCAGTTATTTCCTCAGAATGGTTATGCTTTATTCAAATAAGGTTTGCGAACTGTCAGAGAACTCAAATGGAGAGGAAGTCACAGGCAGCATGTCTTACCTGAAAGGCAAGGAAAAAGAACTGTTGTTGTTTCTGATAAAGAATTATAAGCAAGAATTTACGCCGATCGAGGTGAGCAAAAAAATAGGGGTTACAAATAGAACAGTGATCAACAGATTGTCTGTTCTGGTTAAGAACGGGTTTGTTGAACCGATGTTAGTCAATCAGCGTATCAGGGCTTATACCTTAAGCGAGTTTACCAGGACAAATGAGAAAGCAATTATAAAACGCCTCAAAGCCGCATGATCGCTATGTTTCCATAATGGTACGTGGCAAAATGCAATGTGGAACTTTATAATCGCGGCAGACAATGGAATACTGAAACCAACAACGAAGCTGTTGAAAGGAAGTGATTGTGTGGATTTCGGTGAGAAGATAAAAACACTTCGTGAAGAGAAAGGTATGACTCAGCAAAAATTGGCTGATCAACTGTATGTTACAAGGGCGACGGTATCAAGATGGGAAAGCGGTTCAAGATATCCGGATATTCTTACCACAAAGAGTCTGGCTGATATTTTCGGAACGAGCATAGATGAATTAGTTTCGGGAGAGAGCAGGGCAATTGATGAAAGGCAGGCTTTGCTCCTTAAGGGCAGACATGACAGAGTGATAAGCATGCTCTATCCGATGGTGTTGTTTTCCGGGATCCTTCCGATTATTATTTGTTTGCTTGGTTATGGAGATATGTTTATCGAAGCAATTCTTAATGCTCTCGGGCTGATAGAAATGACTTGGCCATTTGATAATACTCTTTGCTGTCTTACCATGGCTGTTAATTTATTCTATATGATTTTAATATCGGTTCTCGTTATAGCAGGACTTGTCACGCTGCTTCGGAAGGGGGTTAATATAGGAAATATTGCTGTTATCGGCATATTCAATTATATACATATCATCATAAAATCTATGTATATTGTATTTGCTCCGTTCGAAGTGGAATCCGGCGCTTCCGGTTTGAAAGGAGTAGTTATGTATATTCTTACCGGTTTGGTTGTGATTGCTTGTTTATACGGAGCATATATTACTTATCTTTCATATTTTAAAGGCAGGCGTTACGAACCCGGATTATTTCTTTTACTCGGTGTTTTTGTTGTCATATCACTACTTGTCTGTTTTTCTCTGTTTAAAGGTACACATAGTTATTGTTATTTGGAGACGGTTATTATGGATATCGGATGTGTGGTAACAGCAATTGGCCTGTTGATTACATCGGCATATCTGTTTAACATTCGAAAACCGTCAGAAAAAGAAGAAATTGCAGCTCAAGTGTGCACTCAAAGCCTGTAACGATCATTTTTTAGACATTAAATCAGAACACTGATAATACATCACCATGATTCTGCGTGTGGACATGCGAAATGTTACTTCCGTTTCGCATGGAAAAATGAACAGGTGTTGGATTTATCATGGCAATTTTCAGGAGATAAAAGATGATACATAAAATTCGGAAGATCAACAGAGGGATAGTTCTGTTATTTATTTTGGTGATTATTGCAGTCGTTGTATGCATAGTCAATACATCACGTTACAGCTCGCGCAAGCAGGCTGCAGAGGATAAGGCAACGGCATTTGTTGCAGAACTGACTGCCCTTTATGAATGGCCGTCGGATATGCCGGATGTCGATGCGGATATGTTTGACCGTAAAGAGAAACTATACAGTTCATATCTCGATGCCGGAATTAATAAAGTTAAGCCGCACATTTTTGACAGCCCGCTGCTCAGGGAAGAACTGAAAGATGACGCAGGGTTCTGGTTCAAGAATTATCTCTTCGATAAGGTCAAGCCCAAACAGGTAACATTTGCCCCTAAGGTCACTAGGGTCAAACTGAGAAAGGAACGGGCGACAGTTCAGGCACTTGTATCTGCAAAGATCGTGACGTCGGAAGGGAAGATAAAGAACAGAAGCTTTCAATGCGAGATATCACTTGAATACTACAAAGGAGATTGGGTCGTTGTCAGATTTTTAAGATTGGAATGAAGACGGAGGGATAAATATGACTGGAGAAAAAAAGATTGCATTACGCGTAAAGGATATAACCAAGACATACGGCAAAAAGAAGGCAGCGGATCATGTGTCATTCGATATTTATTCGGGCGAGATTTTCGGCTTTCTAGGACCGAACGGCGCGGGAAAGACAACGGTGATCAAGAGTATTCTGGGCTTTGTTTTTCCTGACGGTGGAGAGGTATATATCAACGGATACAGCACAAAGACCCATTACGAGGAGGCTATGGCTTCTGTTGGAGGTATCGTTGAGAATCCCGAGATGTATATGAGTCTTTCGGCACGTCAGAATATCAAGATGTATGCCGAGCTTCATGGAGATATTCCGAAGGAGCGTATTGATCAGGTCATTACGGAAATGGGACTTTCGGGGAGAGCGGATGAGCCTGTAAAAAAGTACTCTTTGGGAATGAAGCAGCGCATAGGTCTGGCGCAGGCGATGGTCCATAAGCCGAGACTTTTGATACTTGACGAGCCGACGAACGGACTTGACCCGACAGGAATACACAGATTAAGAGATGTCCTTAAGAAATACGCACATGAGGAAGATGCTGCGGTTATGGTTTCAAGCCACATCCTGTCAGAGATGCAGCTTCTTTGCGACCGTGTCGGGATAATCAATAACGGCAGATTGATAAGCATTTACTCGATGGATGAAGTATGCAAAACACAATCTTCATTGGAGGATATTTTTTTGCAGGTGACGGGAGGAGGGATCGACATTGAATAATATATTAGTACTTTACAAGAATGAGATGATCAAGATATCAAGGCGGCCGGCAGTATTCTTAACGGCGGCCGTAACGATGTGTATATCATTGGTATTTCCTTTTCTGATAAGAATCATGTATAACTACGATGCTCCTTCGAACGGTAACATAAACGGACGTGATTATTATGAGAGCCAGCTTAAAGACATTAAAATAGAACTTGACGGCTCAGGACTTACCATAACAAATAAAGCAGCGACGATTGAAGACGGCAGCGATCAAATAACTGTTCAGATGACATATTATACCGGAGATGATGTACCGAGGATGCTTAGTACTAAGCGCTGTTTGGAAGATATCCTGAAGGATTATGATTTCGAGCGTTATCCGATTGAAAAAACGTGGCTTTCCTATAACTCCTGGTACATGTACCGTTTGGCGGAAGAAAAACTGATAAACCTGGAAATGATGCCTTTTGAAGAAAGGGACGCTGCGTGGCTTAAAGAATACAATGCGATATCTTTTTCACGCGGAGAATTCCGAAAAGCTTTGATGAAACATAATTACCTTTCTTATGGTAACGGCATTGAAAACTATGAATTATCCGGCGAAATGGATAGTGATGACAAAGTCTCGATGAGAGTACGGAAGCTCGCCGAATTTGATCCCGAAGGAGAGTTAGGGCGTGAAGAAGCAGAATATCTTATGGGTTATGTCAGCGCGATGCTGTATGACCAAAAACTGCTCGATTCCGGACTTGATGAGCCGGGAAAAGCGCCGCGTATCTTATCCGAGGAACGAAAAGAGATCCTGAGAAACAGCATAAAGATACTCGAGTATAAATTTGAGAACCGCAATACTTATGATAACCGCAGTTCTGATGCCATCGAGGCGAATAACACGACCGGCCAAATCGCGCGGTACGGTCTTGTTATCTTGGCAGTCTTGATAGCCGGAAGCAGTATATCCCAGGAAATGGCCACAGGTTCGATAAAATCACTGATAATTGCCCCTGTAAAACGCTGGAAGATCCATGCTGCCAAATTGTTTTCAATAATCACATGGATGTTTGCCGCATCTGTTGCGATCACCGTCTTTTCCGTTTTGGGTACAGGTATGGCATTCGGATTCGGCAAACTCCCTCCGTATCTTTATGTCGCAGGCGGAAAGGTCATGGCGATGCAGTTCCCGATAGCTAAGATCCTGATCGATATGGTTCAAAATATACCGGTCTTCTTCTATGCACTTGCAGCATTTATGATTTCCGGTTTCACGAAGAATACCGGTGTGTCGGTCGGAGTATCCGCAGGAATGATCCTGTTCCATGAAGTGCCGTCAATACTTGAATCATCGGATATCCTTTCAATGATACTAGACTTTACACCTGCATCAAATATGGATCTTACACGGAAGTTATTCCCGTATATCAGTTTAATGGTATCAGATGCTGATTTTGATCTGTTCAAAGGTTCAACGTTCGATAATCCGTTGTGGTTCTCCATGCTGTATATATTATTGCTTACCGGCACACTCCTGCTCATCTCTTTCGATGAGTTCACGAAAAAAGACATTCTGTAATGCACATGAAATAAGCCTGCTTATATTTGCCTCAATTTCACGGGTTGACGTGTGTCTACCTTGGTGATATATTCACGGTATACATATGTATACCTCTTAAAAAGGAGCTAAGACCGATGCGCTTATCTGATTCAGAATGGAAGATAGCTGACTGCCTGTGGGAAAGCGGGTCAATGACGATCACGGAACTTACAAAGGCACTTAATCCTGATACCGGATGGACCAAGAATACTGTTATCACTTTGCTCAAGCGCATGATCGAGAAGGGCGCTGTCACTTATGTTCAGGAAGAGAAGGCCAAGAGGTTTTGCCCTGCGATAGACAGGACAGAAGCTGAGATGGAAGAGACTGCTTCTTTCTTGGATAAAGTCTATAAAGGTAACGTGGGACTCATGATCTCGAACCTGATCGGTTCCGAAAAGCTTACCGAAGAACAACTTGCCGAACTCCGGAGAATAATCGAGGAGGGATGATATGCTGCGTTATGTCTTGGGCATCTCAATCCTTACGGCAGGAATAATCATCTTAAGAGCACTTACTGACGGCAAGATCTTAAGAAAGCATCAGTATGCTCTTTGGTTGGCTATCCCGATCTTTATGATCGTTTCCCCTTTCCTTAAGATAAGCATACCTGTTGATACACTGTTTCCCGCCAAACCGGAAGCAGTTACTGTTGCGGAAAACGAAAGCAAAGATAAGAAGATCAATGAAGCAACAGATCTTCAGAGACTTGAAGAGAATACAGCATTCAAGATGGTCAGAGACTTTGCGGAAGAGAAGCAGGAAGCTCTGAAAAAGGTCAACTGGCCGGCAGTCCTGAAGAATACCAGCTGTATAGTTTCGGCAGGCCTGATAGTCTTACTTACTACATACAACATAGGGTTTATTGTTTACTGCAGGCAAAAGCGTAAGTTTATAAGTAATGATCCTTCGGGCAAGCTTAAGATCTACGGTATCAGTCAAAAAGAGACTCCTTTCCTTTTGCTCAAGAACATATATGTTGACGGCAAAGAGGAAGGAATGAACAGCTACATAATCTGCCATGAGACGTGCCACCATAAGCATGGTGACCAGTGGTGGATAGTACTCAGGTATCTTGTCCTTGCACTCAACTGGTATAACCCTGTCATTTGGGCAGCGTTCATCCTTTCAGGGCAGGATTGTGAGCTCGCATGTGATGAAGAAGTCTTGAGAACTCTTGGTGAAAATGCAACTGAAGGTTATGCCAAGACACTATTCGAACTTCTAAAGCAACGCTCTGGATCAAACCTCGGGGTTAAGGTCTCTTCAATGATGAAGGGCGAATTCATGGGAATCAAGAAAAGATTTGTGAATATAAAGCATCCTGCAAAAAAGAGCTATAAAGTTCTTTCGGTGAGCCTCGCGGCAATTATGCTGTTTACGGGTTGTGTATCAATACAGCCTGTAGCTGCAAAGCTTGATGCAGGAGATAAATCTGATGCTGTACTTATAAATCTTGGAAATGATCTGAAGGAAACCGGTACGGCCAAGAGTATAAAAGTGCTTTATAACGTTGATCATACTTTGAAATATGAGTTCCTTTCATATGATCTGATCGATGGTACGGAGATTGGGAAACAGACTAAATACAAAAGCGAATTCTTTAGAGATGGTCGCTTTCCGGATGCTGAATTAGTAACAAAATATACAGACTATAAAGCGATGGCCAGGGATTATCCGGAATTTGCCGAGTATATAAATAGCGATTATGATGATCCCAAAGGTATGACCTATGAAGAAGCTGAAAAATTCGAGCGTGAGCATGAAGCAGAATATACCAAGACAAAGAAGCTGAAAGCGAATTTCCTGTTTGTGAAATGCAGAATAACATACCTTGGCGGCGGACCCAAGGTGTGCCGATTAAATGATTTTTGTGTATTTGCAATGCGCGATAATGAAGAAAACAGCCGTGAATTTATTAAATGTTATATAGAACTTCCGCAGAATAAAAACAGTGCTGTAAGCCCATATGATTTCGAGTACCGGTTTAACAAAGTTGGTGACAGTGTGGAATGTGTTATCGGGAGCCGGATTACAAATGAAAATGAAGATATGGTGGACGATACTGCCTGTTATATCGGTCTGCCGCCGGATGCTTTTGACTCATCTACAGGATTTAACTACAAGAATATGTACGGCGAATTGTATTTCGCGTTAGGTGATCTTCCTAAAGAAAATTAGTATCTGAAAACAATCAAAAAATTAAGTCAAATTACGGCAAGTATCTATTGCCTTAGCTTAATTTGTCTTAAAAGAGGGATTTGTTTATGAAAAGAAAGCTTTCAATATCAGTTGCAATACTGGCTTTGATCGTATTGACAGCAGTCGTGGTCTTGATAGAGAAAAACAGTAAGACTCCGATGGACCGCTATTTGGAGACAGCTCAAACAACAAAGCAACCGGACAATTACATTCCGGCCAAGATCATAGATGATGACGGTGGTTTACAGTATGAATTTCTGTCATATGATCTGATCGACGATAAAGACATAGAAAAGCAGACAAAATATAAAGCGGAGTATTTTGATGATGGTAAACTCCCTCCATCGGATTATGTTGTGAAAAAAGTAGATCATGCAGCCATGCGGCGCGATTTCCCGAAATATGATGAGTATGTATCGAGCAATTGCACAAAGGGCATGACATATGAAGAGGCAGAAGCATTTGAACGCGAACATGAAGATGAGTATTCTTCGGAAGTGCATGTTAAGACTAAATATTTCTTTATCCGCTGCCGAATAACTTATATCGGCGGAGGAATAATCGAAGGTAATGAAAAGTGTCTTACTGCTTTTAATTTTCTCATTATGAATGGAGATAAGATAGTTGGAAAGAGCTATCCGAACTGTTACTTTGATCTTTCTCGGAATCCCAAAGGAAAAGAACAAAAAACGGATTCTATATATTACAAATTTGAAAAAGTGGGAGACAGCATAGAATGTATTTTGGGGGGGAGATTAAGAGAAGATTATGATCGTTTTTCGGAAGCAACAGGATACTATGTCGGCTTTCTGCCGATGATGGCTAGTGATGTAGACCAGTTTAACCCCGCAATCGACGTCAGATGTGTAGCGTTGAAAGATATGCCCAAGGAAGCATAGAGAGGTAAGAATATGAAGAAAAAACTATCTGTGATAGTTGCAGCTTTAGCATTAGTTGGGTTAATTGCAGCTGTTATTGCGATTGAGAGGAAGAGTAAGACTCCGATGGACCGCTATTTGGAGACAGCTCAAACAACAAAGCAACCGGACAATTACATTCCGGCCAAGATCATAGATGATGACGGTGGTTTACAGTATGAATTTCTGTCATATGATCTGATCGACGATAAAGACATAGAAAAGCAGACAAAATATAAAGCGGAGTATTTTGATGATGGTAAACTCCCTCCATCGGATTATGTTGTGAAAAAAGTAGATCATGCAGCCATGCGGCGCGATTTCCCGAAATATGATGAGTATGTATCGAGCAATTGCACAAAGGGCATGACATATGAAGAGGCAGAAGCATTTAAACGCGAGCATGAAGCGGAGTATTCTTCGGAAGTGCATGTTAAGACTAAATATTTCTTTATCCGATGCCGCATCACTTATATTGGCGGGGGAATAACCGAAGGCAACGAGAAGTGCATTGGTGCTTTTGATTTTCTCATTATGAACGGAGATAAGATAGTTGGAAAGAGCTATCCGAACTGTTACTTTGATCACTCTCAGAATACCGAAGGAGAACGAAAACGTTTCAATTATTACAGATTTGAAAAAGTAGGAGACAGCATAGAATGTATTTTGGGTGGAAGGTTAAGAGATGACGAGGATCATTTTTCGGAAGCAACAGGATTCTATGTTGGCTTTCAACCGAGCGTGACATATTCTGATGAAGACCAGTTTAACCCCGCAATCGACGTCAGATGTGTAGCGTTGAAAGATATGCCCAAGGAGCCGTGATCATGAAAAAGATAATAGTGGTAATTACAGTCTGCTTCTTGGTCTTCTGGACAGGGCGGATCATCAGTGTCAATCAAAACCCGCCAATCACCACGTACTATGAACTTGGTGACACATTGGATTGCGGCGATCTGGAAGTTAGCTTTATCGAATCTCATCTTGATACTCCTGAGCAGTTCAAAGAACGTTTTGGTGTTGAATCCAATACTTATGACGGTGAACATAAGGTCATATCAATTTGTATAAGTGCAACCAATAAATCAGATAAAGAAGCAGATCTTGATAAGATATTTGACTTTCTTGAATGCGGATTTGAGGCGCCACTGTGGGCAAATGCAATTGATCCGGAAATAACAAATCAGATCAACAATTTCGGAGAGGAAAAACTTGCTCCGGGAAAAACACGAAAGATATGGTATGTCACGGAAATCTCAAAGCAATGCTACAAGGAGTCAACATGGAATCACATTAACGAGTGTCAGATTTATTATATATTGACTCTTTCGCCGCAAAAGATCGCAGTGAGGCTTAAAGTATGAATACAGTTAAGTTTGAATTGTACCGTGCTTTTCACAGTCGCTCCTTTGTGATAAGTCTTCTGATAGGAAGTGTTATATGTGCACTGGATCTGATCACATTTTGCGTTATGGTTGGGCTGGGCGGAAGATATTTGGTTCAAGCCTGGATCGGAACAGACTATCTGTTTGCATATAATCAGATGTTTTATATTTTGCTTCCTGTGCTTGCCTGCCTTCCGTATGGCGGATCGCTATATACGGATGTTAAGAACGGATACGATAAGAATATCTGTGTGAAAGCTTCAAGACTAAACTATGCATTTGCTAAAAGCGTATCTGTATTTCTGTCGGGGTTTGTTAGTGTATGTTTACCACTTGTGGTGAACTTGTTTATTGCTGCCGGGATGTATTCGAACTACGTACCGGAGAGACTGAATGCCACTAGCATAGCTCTGGATGACATTTATCTGTTTGCGGCAATATCTGATAAGAATCCTGCTATATATTGTCTGGTTTATATACTGGTCGACAGCCTGTTTGCGGGAGCGATGGCTCTAACCTCATTAAGCTTAACCGTAAAAGTCAAGAGCAGTTTCACTGCAGTAGTAACACCGATGGTCTTATTCTTTATGTTCGACATCTTTGTCGGAGTTAAAGACTACGGTAACTGGTCCGTTTTAGCTATGTTGAATCCATGGCAGTATATGCACTTTTATTGGTATCAAATGCTTACAGTTTACCTTGTCATATTGATCGTCAATGTGGCAGTGATAACAATAACTTCAAGAAAGAGAGATGTTTTATGAGTGAGATCAAGATCGAAGATTTAAGCAAACAGATAAAGGGCGCGCTGATACTTGATAAGGTATCAATAACTCTGACATCAGGGAAGATTTACGGCTTAAGAGGCAAGAACGGTTCTGGCAAGACAATGCTCATGCGTGCGATGGCAGGACTTCTTATTCCTGATGCGGGATCCGTGATCATCAACGGAAAAACACTTCATAAGGATATCTCATTTCCCGAAAGTATCGGAATACTTATCGAGAACCCGTCTTTTCTCCCGCAATATACAGGCTTTAAGAATCTGAAGCTCCTTGCGGGACTGACAGGCGGTATTTCCGACGAAGAGATCAGAACTGCATTGGACCGTGTCGGACTTGATCCTGAAGATAAGAGGACTTACAGGAAGTATTCTCTTGGCATGAAGCAAAAGCTCGGCATCGCGAACGCGATTATGGGAGAGCCGGATATCATCATCCTTGATGAGCCGATCAATGCACTCGATGAGGAAAGCGTAAAGAAGATAAAGAAAGTCCTCCTTGAGATCAGAGATAAGGACAAGCTGATAATCATTGCCTGCCACGACAGGGAAGAGCTCGAATACTTAAGCGACATAATCTATGAGATCAAGGACGGGTCGATCGTAGACAGAAAGGAAATAACCAATGATAACGCTTAAGCTCTTAAAGCGTGACATCAAGCTGGGTATCGTTGAACGACTCATTTTGTACTTGGTGGTCTTGTTCACTTTCTTTATGGTAAAGGACTGTTCGAGGGCAATAGCTGATATACAGGTCCGGTTTTCCATGCAGTCATCTTGTACGATAATGGATTATTACGTCTATTGCATGTCAGGCATGGGCTTCTATCAGTTTGATCCGACACAAGGATTCTTGATCCCGTACTTATGGTTCATTTCGCAGCTGGGGATATCTTATATCATTGCATATTACGCCGAAAAGGATTTTGCTGAGAACGGTGTTAATGTGATGGTAGCAGGAAGAAACCGCTCTGCCTGGTGGTTTTCCAAGGTGATATGGTGCATCATGTCAGTATTGATATACTTCGTTGCGACATTTATCGCGTGTTCTTGTTTTGCAATGTTTTATGGCGCAAAGCCTTCACTTGGAGTGACGGATGAGTTCCTGAAGATCGTATACGGATACAACATAAATTATCTTCCTTATAAGGATCTTATGCTGATCGTGTTTGTTGTGCCCATTGCCGTTACTGCCGGGATATGCCTTGTGCAGATGCTCATGAGTTTTATAATCTCGCCGGTCACGAGTTTTGCCTTAACATGTGCCGTCTATATCCTGTCGGCATATTATACCGCCTGGTTCCTGCCGGGCAGCTATACCATGTGGGTCAGGAGTTCGTATTTCGATGTTAGAGGACTTAACCCGCTCAGCGGATTGCTGATCGCGGCGTTTATGGTAATTGCCGTCTGTTTTGTCGGAAATAGTTACTTTGAGAAGAAGGACATCATTTAACGGCTGATCTTTTGCGGAATAATGGAGTGTTTGTATGAAGAAAGCAGTTGTAATACTGATCGCTGTTTTTGTCATAGCGTGGAGCGTGAGGATCTTAAGCATTAATCAATCTCCGCCTACGACCACATATTATGAAATCGGCGATAAAGTCAAGTGCGGTAATCTTGAACTCGAGTTCATCGAATCTCATGTTGATGATCCGGCAGAATTCGAAGAGCGGTTCGGGGTCAAATATGAAAACACTGAAGGTGATTACAAGATGATATCGATATGTATAGATGTCAAAAACATATCGGATAAAGATATCAGTATTGATGATATTTATGACAAGATCGGTTATGGTTATGAGTCGGCTGTGTGGAGGAACGGAATATCTCCCGAAGCCTGCAATTTAGTTAATGTTTATGACCGTTATTTCCTGTCACCCGGAGATTCTATGAAGATCTGGTTTCTGTCGGAGATCAACAAGATAAGTTTTAAGAAAAGCATCTGGGAAAAGGTTAATGAATATCAGTACATCTATATTTTCACTTATATTCCGCAGCGCTCTGCAGTGAGGATCAAAGCATGAGATTGATAAGATTTGAAATATACCGTGCCTTTCACAGCCGCACATTCCTTGCGGGTCTTCTTATCGGATGCGTTATCTGTGCTGCTGACCTGATCATATTCTGCATCCAAGTCGAGAACGCATATCTGCACAGAGCGTGGATAGGAACTGACCAAGTACTGAACATTAATCATGTGTTTTATGTATTGCTTCCGATAATCGGAAGCCTTCCGTTTGGCGGTTCTCTTTATACTGATATTAAGACCGGCTATGACAAGAATATATGCGTCAAAGCATCAAGGATCAATTATGCGTCAGCTAAAGGTATTGCAGTATTTTTATCGGCATTTGTAAGTGTGGCGCTGCCGCTTGGACTGAACCTGTTTATCGCAGCGGGAATATATCCTAATTACATACCTGATTTTTTTGTTACCATGAGCGGAACGACACTTCCAAACAGGATGTTGTTTTCGGAAATCTGCAATTATCATCCGTCCATATACAGTCTGATATTCATCTGCGTTGACGGTTTTTTCGCGGGAGCGATAGCCTTGACATCGCTCAGCTTATCCGGAGCGGTTAACAGTCACTTTACGGCTGTTGTAACACCGATGTTGCTCTATATTTATTCGAGTACGCTTTTATTCCCTAATGATGATAATTACGTGAAAGGCAACTGGTCCATTCTGGATATGCTGAATCCGTCACCTATAGTGACTACGAGATGGGAACAGATGCTGACGGTATTTTTGGCCGTTTTTGTGTTCAACTTCATGTTTATATGGTTGTTTTCAAGAAAAAGGGACGTGTTATGACAGGAAGGATATTTCAAATGAAGACGCTAAAATACTTAAGAAGAGATATGCGGCTAGGGACGGTAAACCGTGCTTATGTGTTCCTGATCCCGCTCGTTTTCTCTTTGCTGATGTCTCTGCAGTTTTCAAGCATAATAAACGTGTTTAATGCAAACAACAATTCGCAGTTTGGAATGACCATAATGGATTATTATGTGTTTGCCATGAAAGGTCTGGATTATTATACGCTGGATCCATTCGACCTTTATCCCCTGCCGCTTTATTGGTTTACATTTCAGATGGGTATATCATATTTCATCGCATACTATCCGGAGAAGGATTATTCGGAAAACGGAGTGAATATACTTGTCTCAGGTAAGTCACGTGCTTCCTGGTGGCTTTCAAAAGTGTTCTGGTGTATCTTGTCCGTCCTGGTCTATTACCTCGTTGCATTTGTGTCATGTGCGGTCTTTGCTCTGATCCAAGGTGCCGGGCTTTCTTTAGGGGTGACAAAGGAATTCGAAGTGGCGTATTTCGGTTATAACATGACGTATGTTTCCTATTCTGATCTGATCGTGATCGCAGTGATCGTTCCGGTTTCCATAACGGCTGCAATATGTCTTGTTCAATTGCTGATGAGTTTTGTCTTATCTCCCGTTACCAGTTTTGCAGTCACATGCGGAATGTATGTGTTATCAGCTTACTATACTGCCTGGTTTTTCCCCGGCAGTTTTACGATCTGGCTCAGGAGCTCGTATTTTGACGAGAGAGGGCTTGATCCTGTAAGCGGCCTTGTAATAGCAGCGTTTATGGCGGTAACGGCTGTCGGATTCGGGATAATGAATTTTGAAAAGAAGGACATCATATGAAAAGAACAGTGGTATTTGCCGTATTTATCTTATCGGCATTTTCGGTGATCGCTTTTGTGATAAACAACGAGAAGAACAAGAAGACCCCTTACGAGAGATTTGCCGAGACTTCCGAGACAACCGAAAGGAAAGAATTCGAGCCAAGGTTGGTCTATAACGAGAAACATACAATAAAATATGAGATCCTTTCTTATGAATTAATTGATGATAAGGACATCGCTAAACAGACAAAATATCCCGGAAAGTATTTCCTGGATGTATCCGGAATGTTTGCAGGTGAATACTTTCTTGAAAACCATCTTCCCAACCCGGATTATCTGATGAAGTATATAGATTATGCCGCCATGAGACGGGATTATCCTTTGTATGCCGAATACAGTGAAAGCTGTGGCGAGAAAGGCATGACAGAAGCTGAAGCGGAAGAATTCATGGAAAAGCATGAAAAAGAATACGCGACTATTTATCATCCTAAGACCAAATACCTTTTCTTGCATTGCAGGATTACAAATATAAGTAATAAAGAAGTTGAAGAGGCGATACATAACTTTGAAATCATAGGTACGCGTAACAACAAATTTGTTGGTGTTGATTATGGCTTTTGTTATTTTGACGGACCGGTCTATCCTGATGTTTATCCGGGATGGCATAAGTTTGAGCGTGGAGAAGAGCCGCTGGAATGCGTTATAGGATTTATGTTGGTTGACTATCGGGGCTTTTTGGATCTGTCTGAACCCAATACATACTATTACGGCAAAATGCCCAGGAGTATGGATGATATTGTGGATTGGAGTACGATCGATTTTGCCGGTGTAGAGAGCTTAACTGTTGTTAATGATTCACCTGAATGATGAGGATGACATAATATGAAAAACAAAATACCGTTTGCAGCATTTGCCGTATCGGCATTTTTGGTGATCTCTTTTGTGATAAACAACGAGAAGAACAAACAGACCCCTTACGAGAGATTTACTGAGACTTCAGAGACGACCGAAAGGAAAGAATTCGAGCCAATGGTGGTCTATAACAGTGACCATACTGTCAAATATGAGATCTTATCGTATGATCTTATTGATGACCGGGACATTGCTAATCAGACTAAATATGACGGGAAATATTTCCTTGAAGTCTCCGCTGAATACGCAAATGAATACTTCCTTGAAAACCATCTTCCCAACCCTGATTATCTGATCAAGGATGTTGATTATGCCGCCATGAAACGGGATTATCCTTTGTATGCCGAATACAGTGAAAGCTGTGGCAAGAAAGGTATGACAAATGCTGAAGCTGAAGAGTTTTTGGAAAAGCATGAGGACAAGTATGCAACAGTTTTTCATCCGAAGACCAAATATCTCTTTCTGCATTGCAGGGTCACAAATGTTAGTAATAAAAAGGTTCTGGAACCGCTCTATGATAATAATATAATCGCAATGCGTGGCAACAGACGCGTCAGCCTGATAGCAGGTGATTTTTGTTACTATGACGGTCCGCGATATAGCGATGTTTATCCCGGAAAGTATACATTCGAGCGCAACAGTGAACCATTGGAATGTGTTATCGGTTGGCAGCTTTGGGAATATCTTGATCGAATTGATCTGTCTGAACCCAATATATACTATTTCGGTAATAATCCGAAAGGTCTTGAAAACGATTACTCGTTTATCCCTGCCGGTTATGACGGCTATGTTGTAATTAACGATACGCCGGAATAAGGCATTTTCGAGGCGTTCCGGCATGTGTTATTGTTGGCGGACCGGTAAAGATATATATTCAAAGCAATTCTATAAAGGGTCTGATGCTATATGAAAAAACTTACTGCTTTGTTTATGAGTGCGCTTATCTGTCTGAATATCAGTTCATGCGCAAGGTCAAACGGAACTAATAATACACAGGTTACTTCATCGGCAGAGGTAAATGCAGCAAGCGGATCTGCTTCACAGCCGGCAGCGGATGTGGCTTCTGCTGACATGCCCGATTCCCGCAAAAACCTTCGTTCCGGCGATCTCCCGGTTGATACGGTTGCCGTGATCTTCTATCCGACCCAACCCGATATCGGCAACGCATATATACCTGATGCTCAAGATGCATGGAAGACAGCGATCACGAACGCAACCAAACATATGCAGGATAAAAAGTATGACGTGTTCCCCTTTGCGGATATGAGGCCGATATATTTCATCTGGCAGCATGACGGGATGAATGAATTCTGGACACTGGGTAATGATGGGTCACTGTGGGGCGGACAAAACACTGCGGATTCAGAACTTTTCAAGAACAATTACATTGCGCCTGAGGATGCCGCTGAAGTTGCAAAACTCTTGATGCAGGCATATGACTATCTGGAGATATCTCCTGTCGATCCCGGACAGATCAAAGATATCGTTCGGGCAGAGCTTTACATAAAAGGAAAGACGTTTGTCTTAGAAAATGCGGACGGCGTTAAGAAACTTGAAGACACATTAAGAAATTGTAAGCGTCACACTGGTTCAGGCTGCCCGTTTGAGCTGCTCAGACTTTACAAAAAAGAGGGAAAACCAGTTGATATAGCAATAGCGACAGACGGGTGTGCTATCTGGCACTCTGACGGTGTATATTATGAATATGACAAAAAGGAAGTTGAAGGCCTGTTCAAGCTTTTCGGCGTGGATCTTTCAAAGGTGTATACTGAGTAATCATCTCAGCTTGCTGATGTAAATGTTAAGCTGATCAAAAGAAGGATGCGAATTATGACAAATCAGGGTTTGTGCAAGAATTGCGGTTCTCTTATTACTTTGGATGACAGCAGCGAGAATTGTAAATGCGTTTTTTGTCATTGCGTTTTTCCTAAAGAAGAGGCGGTAAAGCTGTTAGAGGATCAGGAGGATCTTTCTTTTCCAAATGAAGTATACGAAGATCCTGATCAAACGGATCCGGCAGTATATGATGAGGGACGTTACGACAACGAGTTCAGTGGTAATGCCAGGATCCTTGAAGAGCATGAAGTATATGAACCAAAGGAAAACGTTGTAGCAGGCATTGTCGGTGCTATGCTGTTCGCCCTTATCGGCGGCGTTGTCTGGTTTTTTATGTTCCAGATCGGGTTCATTTCTGCGGTCGGCGGCCTTGTAGGAGTCGTCCTGGCTAACATAGGTTACAGCCTTTTCGCTAAACGGGAGAGTTTGAAAGGTGTGATCATCTCGGTACTTGCTGCAATAGTTGCAATAGCTATCGCATGTTATATGTGTTTGGCCCTGGATTGCTACAATGCATTCCAAAGCTGGTATGCAAGCGGCGAGATCGATTATACGATTACGTTCATTCAGGCTGTCAGAGGTGCTTACAGGTTTTTGGCTGAACCTGAGATCGCCAGATCGTATATATTTGATTTTGCATTAGGCCTCTTTTTCTGTGCCATCGGTGCATGCAGATATGTTTTGAATGCCATTGATGATCTGAAGAGAAAGAAAAAGACAGGGGAATAATGAACGATTAATTGTCAGCATATATAATCTGTAAAGAAAATTAATGATGTTGGATTTAACAGCGGAAGAAAAATACTATTATTGGTTGATGGTAAGTATCGGGTTAGATAAAGAACTCGTTGGATATATTCATGATTGCGTAGAATCAAAGGAAGAAATCAGTGATCTGATTTTCGAACTGTATAATGAAGCGCCAAACAGAAATGTTCTGAAAAGAATACTTTACTTATCACATATCAAAAGCACTACTGTTAACAAAGAGTCAGTTAAGGCCAGAATAGATAACTATTTCTATATGCAGTTTTTGAGCAAGACGTTAACTCTGAACCAAATTGGAGAATATATAGGAAAGATTTATGAGCTGGAGCCTGATTGGACGGACTTCGAATGGATCAGTGATAACTATTCTTTGGCCAGAGATGGTATTTTCAGCTTTGAGGAAGCTGATAACCGGCTTTGCAAGTATTTGAAAGATAGCGCAAGTGCTAATGCAAAGTAGATAATCATGAATAATGTCGACTGATAGAATATTTAATAGTCAGGAAAACTGAATAGTAGCAACAGCGGGAGAAGATGATTATATGACAAGAATGGAATTTTTTAAGTCTGAAGAAATGAAAAAAGTTCAAGATAACATTTCAACCTGTGCCATCATAGGAAGTGTTTTTGCAATTGGATCTTCAGTTATGAGTTTCATGAAAAGCCATGATTACAGCATCATATTTACAATGCTATTCTTTGTAACCATGTTTCTCTTGATATATTTTCTTCAAAGCAGAGTAGCTGCAATTTTGTTGTCATTGTTTTCGGCACTTAGTACTGCGGCAATGTTTATGCAGACAGGCAAGCCTGGAGGAATATTGTTTGTTTTATTTGGCATTTACGGAATAATTTATACCTTCAAATTCCAAAATGCATGGAACGAATACAAGAAAAATGCTGTTGTGGATTCAAATACAGATGAATAATCCTTTATCTCTGTATTGAATACTTATAATGGATCTTGAAATCATCAGGAAAGCTATCTATGAAACAACCTACAAGAGATGAAATCACAGAGAGAATAAAAGGAATCCTTGATGGAAAGATATCAAGGGATTCTACAGAAGATTGGGTAGATTATTTTATATCACATGATGATGAGATTGAATTGATTGATGTTGAAGCGTGGCACTATCTGATTCAACTAGGGACTATGTGTGTGCAGATTGCGCCAAACGAGTATATATATAGTAGTGATGACCTTTTAGAACTTATGAAAGAATACTCCTAGATGACTAAATCAACAGATATTATTACTAATTCGAATAATGACTATGAAGAAAAAAGATGAAGTTATAAAAAGAATTGTCTGCTTGTTGTGTTTTACAGATCGTTGCAGTCTGGAAAAAAGTGTGCTTGATGGAGTAAGTTACACCTTAGAACGAAGAGAGAAGCAGCGGCAGGATATTTTGGGATGGACTAAGCGGAAAGAATACTATGATAGTTTTTCTGAAGAAGAGAAACGTATTTTTGAGCAGCCTATAACTAATGACACAAATATCGAGATCCTCTTTTTGGCCAACGATTATGAATGCATAGAACCGCTATTATGGAGTATCGGGCTCGTCGACAAACTGACTGATTACGATAGGTATGTAACAAAAGATCTGCATCCGCCGCTTAGAATCGGTCCGGATCATACGACTGAAAAGTTGATTGAGTTTTGTAAAGATGTTCCGGAAAGCAACATATTAAAACACCGTGAGATAGCCATGCTATGGTATTGGCGTTGTATTGTAGCCAGAAATGAAAAAACTGAATCATCGCAAATTAAGAATGCAATAATTGAAAGTTTTGGTCAGGAAACTCTTAGCTACCTGAAAAGATATAAAGGCTTCGATATGGAAAAGGGAGACTTTGTAGTAAGAGGAAAAACTATACCATCATTAAGCAATTTAGAACTTCAAAGACTTGAGATAATCGCAGAAAGAAGATTTCATGCGTTTGAATGGTTGTTTTCCGATGAGGATTGGGATGAAGTGGATTTGGTTAGCTAAATCCTGAATATAATGAACATAGAAGTGTATGAGAAAGTTTATTAGTGAATACAATAATGGCAGATACAAAGCCGGTTGTACAGGCGGCACTGTTATTGTTATCGATATGGAGACCAATGAGGTAATCGACAAGATCAAGGTTCCATATTGTTATTGCGGAACGTTTGTTGGTGATCGGGATATCTTTATTGCAAAGTCTACAGCTGGCTATCTTCTAAAATACGACATCAAAGCAAAAGAAGCGACTAGGATTCGCCCGTCAAGTCTCACACAAGATGGCGGTATGGCAGTAAATCCATGGAACGACCACTTATATAATATTGAAATGACTTCTAGAGGATTTCAGATTGCTATATATGATGTGGAGAGTTTCAAGGATGATATGATAATACCAGTAGAAGTTGATGCTACAAATGTTTATGATGTTGAATTTGATAAAGAAGATCGTTTAGCATGGTATGTTTCTTTATCGTATTCTCTTAATGGTTATGTAAAAAGAGCTATCATTAAGATACGAAATTATGAAACTGTTGATATTAAAGATATTAATACTGAAGAATTTCATCATATAGTTGGATATAAATATTGGCAACGCTGTGGTTTCACTGATAAATCAAAAATAGTTGCTGAGATGTGTAGTACGAAATATCAAATCCCAATTACGCTTTCTGAACTATATAATAAACAATAGCGTGCCTTGTATTCCCATTTTTCTATGCATTTTTGATGTAAATCCTCTTACATCACGATGTTTGATGTAAAATTGTTATTAGATAGGATAATCAGCAGGTAAATTAACTTGAAGGAGCCCTAGAAAATGAACAGAAAGCTTCCGGAATGGCTTGGAAAGAAGCGATTAATAAACAGCGAATTTGAAAACTCTGAGAATGAAGTAATACTTTGGGAAGTGCTGCCTATTAAGAAGGAACAGCATATAAAAGTTAGATTTGTCAGCATTAATTCCGAGAACCGTCAGGGAATCCGTCTAGCTATTGATGCAGGGAAAGGAACTCTGACCACAAATGGTGTGACAGGACGGGCTTTCGTGTTGTGGGCGGATGAATGTCCTGAAGAGTTTGAGGTGGAGTGTTGTTCTGAGGATGGGTATCTGAGCATTTATAATGTCTTTGAAAGAAATGAACAAGGAATTATGAGACGTCATTCTCAAATGGATTTCAGCGGTATGATTCTTGAACAGAATGGGAACACATATAGATATAACTGTAACAATGCCAGATTAAATCAATCATTTGATAAGCTTGTATTTGAGATAGAGTTGTTATAAGTATGAAATACCTTTTCAAAAGAGGCAGTATGATAGTTAAGACTGACGATGCCGTTTCACCTTGTATTCCCCGATATTTTAATTAGAATGCATTTAGAAAGGGTGCTTATGGGTTTATTTCGAAGAAAAGATGATAAACAACAGAATCTTAGCAAAAAGCTTATTAGTAGGATTGGGTCAGAGCCATCTCTGGATCAAGCTGTTGACATATTCTTTGATGTGATATCAAAAGCAGATCCTGATGATGACGAGATGCTGCTGTATGAAGTTGGATGCTATCCTGATTGTTGCTTTTGTCTGGTCCGTCAGATACCTAATGGCGATGAAGAATACTGCCAATTGCACTTGGAACTGCAATACGAGACAAATGATGCTCTTAAAAGCCTATCTGAATGCAAGTGGCATGAAAAAGGTGATGATGATCTCAAGGAATACATCCTTCGCTCAGAAGCATATCGCGTACTTAAAGAATTGAAAGCTACTAAGATAAGTGTTTTTGTTGATGAAACGTAATTCCATTATAGAATGACTGATTTGCTGAATCTATTTTGAGGTTGCGAGATGAAATATATAGATTGGTTGATTAATCGCGAAGAGTTAAAGAGTTATTCTCTAGAAGAGTTTAATCGTGACGATGGTTCAGTATATGGATTCATGGTCCTTAAACTTGGGGGATTCACGTTAGGTTTTATTGATGGTGCTGGGGAACGTGAAGGCGATGAAGATATTTCATTTTATGTCAATCAGTTAATTAAGTGTGGTATCGCATTGCGAAGAGGCGAAGCGTTCAAGGTCGGTTTGCTAAATAGCAATCTGCTCGAGCTTAGAGTCCATATGAACAAATTTGTAGTAGTTGAAGTTTGGAATATTCAAAATGATACAAAAAAATATACATATGAGTTATCTTTAGTTGATGTCATTTCTGAAATAGAATCTGCATATTTAAAGTATATTAGTGAAGTAAAAGAGATAAATGAAGACTTATTGCAGTCCAAACTAACAAAAAACACTTCAGAATTATATGAAACCTTTATGAAATTATTAGAGATCAACGGTAATTATCAGTAGGTATTGCAGATGAAAACAAGCATTCAGTTTCACGCTACAAATTTTGATTTTTTCGAGTTCGTTTCGGAAATGAAAAACAAAGATTACAAGATCTGTGGTATTAAACTGTTCCCTGGTTTTGAATTAAAGATGGATTTCAAAGAACTGAAACCGATTGATATTAATGACATGGATATGATCTTCATATCAAAATCAAATATACCTATAGCGGATAACTATAAAGAATTCATTGCTAAGCAGGATGGTAATCTGGGGATTACTGTTGGTAAAGAGAGCGATGGCAAGCTGTTTGAATCCGCAATGTGGATGTTCACAGAAAATGACTTTGATCCGGATTTGAAAAAGGTTATGACAGCGTTTAAGAAAAGAATGATCAGAGGAGCATGGTTGAAAAGCCCTTTTAACAATACCAAGACGTATTTTAAGAACCATTTGTATAGCCTGAATGCCAAGTTAGCATATGAAAATGGAGTGACTATCTGTCCAATAGCCGGTTGGAACGTTTATGAACTGAAAAATGAACAATAATATGTGTACAGACTTAATGTCGCTGTTATCAGGAATACACTCGTTCATTTCCTGAGTCAGTTCCACGAGCTGAGCCGATCGTTTCTGCGCCGTGTTCTTCTTTATTACATCCAGAGCTGCATTACGGCAAAGAGCGGCAAGATAGGCAAACAGATTGTCAGGACGATTTGGCGGAATGGTATTCCAGGCGCGGGCATACGTATCATTAATACACTCTTCCGCATCTCTTTCGTCTGAAAGGAAACGCATTGCAAACCTTAACAGCCGGCCATTATAGTTTGACATTGTCTCTCTGATCGCATTCTCATTCCGTTCGAAATACATGGCAATTATCTCTTTATCGTCCAATTTGCTGTCACCTTCTTTCGATCTTTCCCTTTAAGTAGATTTTTATACCGAAATGGTTACAAATGAAGGGGATAATATAATAAATGTCAGAGTAATAAGTAAACAAGGTGATGGTATTCTGGCGGAAGCGATATCAGGTTATAGCGGAAAAGATGGTTTGCAATATATTGTTGATTGGGATGAGCAAGGTAATGTAAACATATATAGACTCCTGATCAAGTAATTAAAAGCTTAGATCTCGAAGCAGCTGTTCGAGTTCAAATTATTGAAACCAAGTTCAAATTATGGTATTTTTGAACTTGAAAAGAGAGTGTTGAACTAGGAAGGTGTATCTATGCGACAATTCGATTATAAAAAACTGGCGAAGAGACAATGGGACAATGAGATTGTCTTGTTGTGTTCGAAAATTCATGAATGCAAAGGGCGCCAAGAGCTCTTTATCAGACAAAAACCTGCTCAATTGGATAGATTGATAGAAATTGCACGTATTCAGAGTACCGAAGCTTCTAACCGAATAGAAGGTATCGTTACAACCGATACGCGAATGAAGCAATTGATGAAGGAAAAGACAGCTCCAAGGAACAGGGATGAGGAAGAGATTCTCGGATATCGCGATGTCTTGAATACTATTCACGAAAGCTATGATTTCATCGATATTGTTCCAAATCATATTCTTCAATTGCATAGGGATCTATTAAAACGTGCCGGAGTATCCTATGGTGGAAACTTTAAAAATGTACAGAACTACATTAAAGAAATAAGACCGGACGGAACAGAAGTAATACGTTTTACTCCACTTGCACCTCATGAGACGCCTAGTGCTATTGAACGGCTCTGTCATAGTTATTGTGAAACACTGGCTCTGGAGATCGTGGATCCCCTGATACTTATTCCTTCTTTTATCTGTGATTTCCTGTGTATTCATCCTTTTAATGACGGAAATGGCAGAATGAGCAGATTGCTTACATTACTGCTTTTGTATAAGACCGGATATGAAGTCGGGAAATATATAAGTATCGAAAAGCAGATAGAGAAAACAAAAGATGTATATTATGACGTTCTTCAGGAAATAGATCACGGATGGCATGAGGAACAGAATGATCCTACACCGTTCATAAAGTATATGCTTCAAATGATCTTAGCATGCTACATGGAATTTGAGGAACGTGTCGGCATAATGGATGCCATTGGTGTTAAGAGTTCTGCATACGATGTCGTTAAATCTTATGTTGATAATAAGCTGGGCAAGTTCAATGCTGCAGATGTGCTTGCAAATTGTCCTTCTATCGGCAGAACGTCTGTGTTCAATGCGCTGAAGAAACTGGTTGAAGAGGGGTATATTAAAAAATATGGTGAGAAGCAACAAGCTTATTATGTGAAGAAAAGCTCCTCAATATGGTAGTTCAAAGAACGAAAATCAAGTTCAAAAGATTTGACAATTGAACTTAATATGTTTTGAGTGAACACTTTCGAATAGTTTAGGAAATCACGAATTAGATGAACGACTGAGAATTATGAATGAAGAGCAATATAAAAATCTGCGTAATTCTTTGAATGTTCGCAATGGGGTTCTTCAGCCCAACAATATACCTGACGATGTATTTCAGGTTAAATGGCCTGGAAATATAGCGTTTACTGTTCATGGGAATCAGAATTACGGCTGGTTTTATGTTGAGAGAAATCAGCAACAAGTGTCTTCCGTTTTTCACTTTCGCAAGAGTCCGGATTTAAGAACTGTTGGAATTATGCAGAATCTTATAGATGAAGCGGAAACAGGAAAATATAACAACAAAAAGACATTGTCAGATAAGATCCGCGATGTCATAGAGCAGAGGCAGCTCACATCATGCATGAATAATACTAAATGGCGAGAAATGCTTGACGACATCATTGAAATTCCGAATTTAACAATCAGGTATAAGTCGTTATTTGATGAAGCTGAACCGGAATCCTCGTGGAAGATCGCAGATGATGAGAGCCTTCGTTATATAAACCTGTCTGAAATTGAATGGTTTAAGATTGATGACGTGACCAGGGAATACAGCAGAAAAGGATTATTGCTTGATCCTGAGGTGATTGAGGAAAATGTAAAAGACAAGATTGAAAGAATTTTGGAAAAGCATGCTATTTATTATGAATACGAAGCGGATTCAGGAGTCTTTACTGTTTTTTGTTATAAATAAGGGATATCTGGGAAGGAGATCATCGTGAATATTGTTGATTTAGAAAAGTATATTAATGGATTTGATCAGGATGTGTTAAGACGGATAAAGGAATATAAGAAGAATGTTGCGGAGTTATCTGCATCTGTCGATATAAACAGTATGCGAAAGGAATACTCCTCAACAGGAACTTTCCTTGAAGGTTACTATAGTCCTTCCAAGGCTGAGCTGTTTGCCGGAGGCACAAAGAGAGGAAAGCTTTACAAGAATTCCAAAACCCCGAATGACGAGTTTATCTACTATTTTGATGCGTCTGACAAATTGATGGCGCTCGAACGCCCAATGATCAAGGGATTAGAATACTTCGAGCATACTCCTTCTGCTGTTTACGGATATTACATTGATTCTATTACTCATGACATGAGCTATTTTACAAAAACTGTTTATAGTGAAGGAAAGGTCGTAGAATACTCCTGTTACTGTGTTATTTTGTATTTTCATAAGTCTAAGTCAGAAGGCATATCATTCGAAAGAGAATTTTACGGCTATTCTGACGGGGAACTTTCAAGTCTCGTCTTCGTGCAGGGGAATTACACGGAAGAGACGGATACAAACAAGATTTATTCAAGTTGTTTAGTTGAAGGTGAAAGATTAAGGCACAGATCTGGTAAAGCTGATAAGAATGAACACTCGGGCATTAAGAAAAAAGCAGGCCGGTTGAAAAGATTTCTCAAGGAACATATTTCTGACTGCATGACGATTCGAGATTGTTTAGGAATATTCGAGACGATGGCCGGGATCGAAATGGTTGAAGGTGATGATCTTTATATGTTTGACTGTGTATTTGGAAAGACACTTGAGATCCATCTTGTAAGGCAGTTTTCTAATGGTGATGGAGAGTACTTTCAGGTGACATTACTACTTGAATATATTAATGAGGATAGTGAGAAAACCAGATTATCGGGATTTGATGCGGAAGATATCAGGTCTTTTGTCGATCAGTTAGTGCATTCTGAAGTCTATAAATCTGTTCTTGATAAAAAAATAAGCAAGATCAAAGTTTTAGCCGATGAGACTTGAATTATTTGAAGATAATGGACTGCAGATGAAAATAATAGTGTTAGTCGTTGTTCTTATAAGCTTTTGTTTGATCGTAATGGTAATGCGGAAATATGCAACCGGCATCAATGGCCTTTCGCATAATCGTCTGCCGGTAAAACCGGACGATGAAGGGCAATCAGATGAAAAAGACCCAATAGAGAATATTTATCGTGCTTACATTGAGAATAGACGAAAAAATTACAATAAGGCAAAACCGAAAGAAAGAGCTCATCTCATGGTTTCGGAATGGATCGAATGCGCAGAAAAGACGATTGTGCTGGAGTTTTATGAATTCACACCTGAAGAATGGGTCAATGAAGCGGTCGCGTATTTATATGATACGGGTGAAACAGAGATAGCTGGAATGATGGAAAAAGGCATTCACGATTATCACAATCCGAAATATACCGATATGTGTGATTATCCCGAAGAATGGGTTGATGATTGTTTTGAGATCGACGGATGGATATTAAAAAACAAAGAACGGCTTCATAAATGGCTGGATGAGTACTTAAATAAGTGGTAAGAATTATTTATGACTATTTTTATTTTTGGAAATAACACTTTTTAGCATTAGGATCTGCACTTGATTGTAGTAATCACAAGACGAAACTATGATACTGGAAATCGAATATTGGAAATATGATGTATCACCATTGCTTATGGGCAAGACAGAGTCTATAGGCCAATTGCGTAGAAATCTGGAAAGGGTTGAAACATTATGCGATCAGGAAACTGATAATTTCATTCCGTTGTTTTGCAGAATGTTTCAGTGGGAAGTGATCAACTCTGATGAGCCTTCAGATTATATATACGACAGGGATGTTCGAAGACTTATCAAATATATCCAGGAAAATGACAAGGAGAAATAATATGAAATTAGAAGATTTAGCTAATAACGACAATATTATTAAAAGTATTAGTTGTAAAGAAGATATGCTTTGCCTTGAAATCTTATGTTGGGATGAAAAGAGAATAAATATATTATTCCATAATCTTTATGGTATAAAAGCAAATATGGCTATTAATCAAGAGATTGGTGATATCAAAAAAGTATTGTCAACGCCATTTTCATTAGAGATAAGAAATGACATTATTTCTGGAGATGGGGATGAAAGCGAATATACTAACCTGCAGAAAATTGTCTTTTATGATTCATGGAGTGAAAGATGTGTTTTAGAAGTGATAGCTGAAACCGAAGAAATCATTGAGCAGAATCTTACGAATCATTGAACGGCAATGTAAATACGATGAATGAGATCAAAAGGATACTTGCCTATGGATTATGACCTGGACAATCTTATATTTAGTAAGATTTGGGAAGACGAAACAACATTTGAACTTCAGATAGAAGTACATTCTCAATATGTGTATGCGCATCAATCGTGTTATTTTAACGAAGAACTGCTGAATAGACTTGCTGCCTTTCTGACGGGTATTTGTAAGCCGGATAATTCTGAAACATATTTTGAGTCGGGTTGCAAAAGCGGAAAGTATATTCCGGCGTTTTCTTTAGCGTTAAGCACTGACAAGCAGGGGCATGTTACAATGGAAGTTGATCTGGAAATCTGTGATGTTGATGACCGCTCGCATCGTTGCCAGTGTAATGTTAGGTGTGAACTGGGCGCCTTGGAACGTTTTGGAAAGAGACTAACAAAACTAAATGAGGGAGAGATAGGCACTCGAATTGCTCTATATGAGACATGATGTTACAGATGATTGGTAATAAGTTTGACGAGAAGAGTTTTATATGGAAAAGATATTTTTGATCGCAGAACCGTGGGATTTTACATCTACAGATGGGAATAATGTTTTAAAGGTCAGAGTAATAAGTAAACAAGGTGCTGGTATTCTGGCGGAAGCGATATCGGGTTATAGCGGAAAAGACGGTTTACTATATATTGTTGATCGAGATGGGCAAGGAAATGTAAACATATATCAGAAATCTTCTGACGGAGAACTTACTTTTGTAATGATAGGAAGCTATTTTGCATAAGGAGATCATCGTGAATATTGTTGATTTAGAAAAGTATATTAATGGGTTTGATCGGGCTGTCAAATAATCAGGAATCGACATTTATGGCAATGTTAGTCGGTGCCGGAGAGTTCGCAAAACATGATAAAGAGACAGGGATATATATCTTTCCTATAACGATGCTTGCTAATACACGGGACATGTTATCAAACATTATTGATTAGTGTGTTATAATGACCTTGAAATGTAGGCAGCCGTATTTTGGGTCGGCAAGGCTGTTCACAAGCAATATGTCAGATTTGAATGAAAACAAAATCATCATCGAAGCAGATGAGAGGAGATTGAGAAGATTTCAGATACTCAATATTCTTCTCGGATTATTGTTGGCAGCTGCATTAATTGTTCCCGGTTTTATTTTCCGGGACATGGCACCGGTTTTATTATTGCTTGGCCCGTTTGGGATTGTGGTATTGGCATTTTGGTTATGGACTGTTCCGTCAGTTTTTATTATGCGAAATCCCGTGAAAAGGATTGAAATCTTTACAGATGAAGGAAAGGTCAGGATAAATGAGGATATTTATGACCTTAATTCTAAAGTGGTCTATTTCGAACTGGACAGCGGAATACTCAGGTGTCTTCCTTTCAGCTGTACGAGACTTACGGTGACAGACGCTGAGAAGAAAACGATAAAGACATACTATACAGGTTCCGGCACAAACAAATATGCATGCGAAATCCGAAATAACATCAAAAAGAATCTGCTTATATTTGATGAGAACCATAAGCAGATTAGTTCTGAAGAAAAAATCGATGATGAGTATCTTGATGGATTTGGAGTAGTGAGGATTGAGTTTCCGGCAGCAAATATTAGAAATGAATTCTATAAGGAAGGGGCGCTTATATTGGGTATCGGTGTATTTGCATATGCATTTTCGTTTCTTCCCGAAAGTGTTTTTATGGAGGCACAAAGTCTGTATAGTATGCTTGGCTTTATGCGCAACCTCTCATATCTGGTAATAGCCATGGGATTAATCCTATCATTAGTCTTCTATTATTGTTACAGAAAACTGGCTCGTAAGATCGAGATCCGCGAGAACTCGATTAAGATCAATGATGAGTATTACCTGAAAGAGGATATCTTGTGGATCTCAATGATCAATAGTAATAAGAATCCCGAGAACACCGGTGAGGGTGAAGCGTGGCTGATGGTCGGTTCCAGAAAGACGCGACAACGTTTTTATCTCGGTCAGGCACGGAATACCAAGTGCTTTGAGCCAAGAAGGAAGCTGCAAAATGCACTTGATTACTTTTTTAACAGTAAATACGATTAATAATCTGAATAACTGAATGATAGAATTTAATGGTATTAGAAAACCGTATTATGAATCAACCCACAAAAGAAGAAATAACTCAAAAAATCAACTCGTTTTTAATTGGAATATCTACCAGAGAGGACATATATAAATGGGCTTATTCTTTTATAGTTAATGATGATTTTGATATAGATGATATAGAAGCTTGGAATTACTTGGTCGATATTTCAATGATTGATGAAATGATTTATCCGAATATTTATCTGTATAGTATTGAAGATATACGAGATATTATAAAAAAATATATGGGTTGTATTAATGGAGAATAATGAAAAAATAATGTTAAATTAGTGAAAGAAACAGCGTTTTGTAGCATATTATAAATTATGAAGTGTGTGGATATAAGAAAAGGAGTTATAAAGCTATCTGACGATTTGGTAATCTATCCCGGATATTCATTTGAGTTGTTTAAGAACTCTAAATATTTCAGCGGGCAGAATGCAATCAGACAAATAATACTTGACGGCGAATTCACTTTTAGGAATAGACGTTATAAAGTGGTTTTGTGCTTTAGTGACGGAATAATCCAACTTTTGGAACTGGTTTGTATCGACGAAGAGTTTACATGGGAAACCGAACCGTTGAGAAAGGTTTTGCATGATCAAATATTAACGGAGTGGGGTTTAGCAGAATACAATAAATTCGAGTGGGGAGAGATTTATTCGAACTTCGATGAAAAAGGGGGCTCTAGTAGCATTTTGTTTAATTATCAATTATAAGAAAAAAACATAATAGGGATGAACTAGATAGATAATGAAAAACAGAATAAAGGCTAATAGATATATAATTCTGCTTGTGGTGTTGTTGGCTCTGAATGTAATTGTGTCCCTAATCGTAAGTAGAGTTGCGAAACTATATGGAATTGCTAATTACTATGAGTCATACGAAGGTGCTACTGCACTAGCAGAAGATATTGAATTATCAGATGAATTTACTATTCAAGTGCAAGGAAAACCTGTTTATATTCCAAAAGGAACAATCGGTGTAGTATCTTATAATGTCAATTACTATAGTGGTAACTGTTTGAGCGTGAGTTTTATTCTCGATGACGGAAGTAAATTTGGAGCCACAGTACCAATTGATGGAAAGGTGAAATACGAAGGCCTGCAAATTGATTTGAAGAAGTTGGAATCTGCGGAAGTATTATTTTCAGAATATAGAAAAGCTGAACAAAGGTTGAACAGCAGGATTATAACGACTGAAGTTTTGGCAGGAGGATTAACTTTCATTATCTTTTTTTTAGTTATCGTAATAATCCTTTCTCGAATTAAAGCAAGTGAAACAGATAATTATACGGGCCAGGAGTGATCCCGGCTCGTATTGTATAATAGAACAGTAAATAAGCAGTTAATCATACATGGGGAGTAACATAGTGATACCTGCAATAAGAAAACATTTTCAAGAAAAACTGGCAGATTGCTTGTTTAAATCATACATTGAGTATTACTGTGCACTTCGAGATTTTATTATCGAAAATGAAGATTTAATCAAGGCTGATATTATTGATATTAGATTCCTTGACAGGTTAAAACTGAATACACTTCTTTCACTTAATCTGAGCAAATATGATATTGAAAATATAGGAGCACAGAAGTTTAATCTCGATAGAGAAAGAGAGTTGTGTTTGCATATGGATTACCCTCATGTTGAAAGTCTATTGGATTTTATAGCAAACAGGCTTTGGGAAATGGTATCAACTCCAGCAAACTTTGAGTGTAACTGTATTGATGGAAATGTTATATTTGTTATGGCTTCTGGAAGGAAACAACCTCTTGCTTATTGTCTGTATTGCGGAAAGATATATGATGAACATGGAATAGAAATATCAGGTTTTGGCAGCGGTATATATCCCGCTACCAGTCAGGATATCTATAAAGAATAGCAAATCAGGAACAAAGCGAGCTAACAACATCTTATAAGCAGGGAAAAATGAAAATAAAAGATGAAAATGGGTTTGTACACCCCAATGTATTTGTTGTTTTCAATTTCTTGACGGTTGTTATCCTTACTGCTGCAACAGTGATAATTCTTTCTTTTTTTCATGTTCCGATAAACCTGACTATTGTGTTTTCATTTATATTTTTTGGGGGATACTTATGGATTGAAGAACACTACATTTCCCTTATAGTTAATCAATTTGTGGAAATACTATTCAAAGACTGTAGAGCACCGAAATCAATAAAAGAATTTGAGTTCAAAAAGAGGAAGTCAAACAAAGTGTAGTGAATAAACATATAGTCTTTTAAATCCTTAGGTTATAAGATAGAAAACATTAGAACATTAAATAATCAGTTTTGTGGACCCGGGAACTAGCTTTAATGAAGTATGATTTTGAACATTATCTGTCGGCAGGCCATGGGCGTGCTTATATGATTGCCAAGGCTGATCCGGAACGCTACCGCGACAGGATCATGGCGGCATGCAGGAAAGATTATTCTTTCGATATGCAAAGCGAAGGATCGCGTGCATTTCTGACTTATGATCTTATCTCACTATATGAAGATCCCACACCGTTTATCGAAG
>CAMJPC010000009.1 GCA_946407705.1 uncultured Clostridia bacterium
ACTGCATGTTGCAGACATCGTGCTTGTCGATGGTTCTTCTGATCTTCTCAACGTCGCTGACATTGACTTTGTCTGCAAGTGCGGGCATGTCATCCCAGTGGAAGCATCCGGGAACGCGGGACTCGCATGTGATGATGTTCTTCAGAACAGGAAGTCTTGCTGCTTCAAGCTTTCCGGGCTCGCTGTCCTTGAGCTCAGGGCAGATCTCGTTGATGATCTGGATGTAGTCGCAGTCCTTGAACTTGTCGATCATGACGAGCGTGCATGTATCAGACTGTCTGAGCAGATATTCGATCTCATGTATCTTGTATGCCGTGTTTACTGTTACGAGAACGCAACCGATCTTTGTTGCAGCCCAGAATGTCAGATACCACTGGGGTACGTTTGTAGCCCAGATAGCGATGTGGTCACCCTTCTTGCAGCCCATTGCGAGGAATGCTCTTGCAAGGTTGTCGACGTCATTCCTGAACTCGGGATATGTTCTCGTATAGTCAAGTTCTGTATATCTGAAAGCATACTGATTAGGGAAAAGCTCGCAGATCTTATCCAATACATCCGGGAATGTCAGGTCGATCAAAGTCTCCTTGGGCCAGGGATAGTAGCCTGTTCCCCTTTTGTCAGACTGGAGCTCGATCTTCTGCTTGGGACGGTAAGTCTCCATGTAGCCTGCAAACTGGGGTACGACGATACCTGCACCTTCAAGGTTCTTGGACCATCTGTAAACCCATTCGAGTGATACATATCCGATGTAATCGATAGCCTGGAGAGCGTCGAACATTTCCTTGAGGGGCATGTCGCCTGCTCCCATGAGCTTATATGAGACCTTGCCGTCTACCATGACGGAGTCTTTTACGTGAACGTGCTTGATATACTCACCAAGGTTATTAACTGTCTCAACGGGAGACTCACCCATAAATCTGTAAGGGTGATGCATATCCCAGAGAGCAGCGACCTTGCGGTTATTGATCTCGTCCAAGAGCTTCTTGAGCCTCTTTGTATCAGCATAAACGCCGTTAGTTTCGATAAGGAGAGTAACGTTCATCTCTTCAGCGTAAGGAATAAGCTCTCTGATGATGGAGATAACAACGTTGTCGTCGATCTCCTTTTCGGGAGCTGGATTGCGGTCGCCAAGTACGCGGATGAAAGACGTTCCGAGCTTATTTGCGAGCTCGATGTATGCCCTGATCTCGGCAATAGCCTTATCCTTTGTAGCCATGTCGTTTATAGGCTCACCGGATGAAAGGCACGGAATTGTTAGTTTTAGATCTTTTAGTTTTGCGATGGTCTTAGGTAGTTCTTTATCTGTGAAAGGTGCTGCTTTGACTGAGAAGATATCCTGTCCCAGTCCTCTGATCTCGATTCCGTCAAAACCGAAATCCTTAGCCATTGAGTAGATTTCCTGCCAAGAGAAGTCCGGGCAAGCCAGTGTTGAAAAACATGTTTTCATAAAACCACCTCACAAAATAAAGAATCGCTAAATTATATCTTTTTAGGGATAATTTGTAAATCAAAATATGTCGACATTAAATCGACATCATTGCCTGATTTATGCAGCTGTATATAGTATTGGAATCTGCCTTGCCGTGTGCTTTGACCACATGCTTCCTTATACCCAGGATAACCGCACCGCCGTACTCATTGTACTGATACAGGCATTCATTCTCTTTTAGGACTTCCAAAGCTGCCTTCAGGCTCTCGCCGGATAGTCGCTCCTCCAGACCCTTTCGGATACTTTCGGAGACCAATGTACCTGCACTCTCATTACCTTTTAGCAAGGCATTGCCAACCAGACCTGTGGAAACGGCGACATCAGTCTCACCCGTAAGGAGATTGTCGGGCTCTATATTACCGATAAAGTTAAGACCTGAACCTTTAAGCAGTTTAAATGCTTCGATAAGGGTCTCTGTACCTTTGCAGTCTTCCCTGCCGACGTTCATAAGAGCGACCTTGGGATTGTTTACGCCTCTTGATTCCATGAGCTTTGCACCCAGGATGCCGAAACTTAACATTTCATCGGGCGAGGGCTCAAGTGACGATCCGCAGTCTACGAGGCAGACTCTGTCTTCGATGCCGTAAGGAAGCAGCGCAGCGAGCACAGGCCTTTTGCAGCCTGTCTCGAGACCGATCTTGATGACAGATGCGATTATCAATGCACCGGTATTACCTACGCTTACGACTGCTGCAGGTCCTTCTGATTTGGAAAGAGACTCAAGCGCAACAGGCATTGAATAATCTGCACCGGGTTTTGCTGCGAGCATAGGATTGTCTTCATTTGTGAGAACCGAGCCGCAGTCCTTAAAATCAAACCTGTCCTTGAGGTCAGAATGCTTTTCGGCTACGCCTTCATACTCTGAAGCGGGACCCACGAACGTGATAAACAGATCGGCATTGTCTGAAAGCGCTCTGAAAGCGCCTTCACAGATCACCGATGCGGGATTATCGCCGCCTGAAAGGTCAAGGAATATCTTTTTCACTGATAGAGTACCACCAGATCATATATGCCCTGTCCGCCGTATGCCGCTGATATCTCAGCATCGGGGCAGGATTTCTTTATGCCGGTTATGTTGCCCTGAACATGGGTAACAAGGACGTCCGTGGAGGTAAATACCGTTACGGACTCAATGTCTTCGATTCCGGGAACATGCTTAGTAAGCTCGATGAGTGCCGTGATAGCGTCGGATGAGCTGCAGACGATTATGTCGTCATCGACCACGCCGATATGATCGCCGGCTTTTACTTCAACGCCGTTATAAACGCCGGACTTGTCTGCAACTGAGACAAAACCCGTGTGAACATCCTTGATGGAATCGATCATAGTCTTCTCGATTATCTCGTAAGAAGCCGAAGGATCGATTAAGGAAAGTGCGCAATAGCCTTCCGCCATTGACTTGGTGGGAACGATATGAAGAACCGAATCAGTCAGGAGTTCTCTGACCTTCTCGGCCGTCATTATGATGTTCTTATTGTTGGGAAGCAGGATAACGTGCTTAGCGGAAGCCTTTTTGCATGCGTCGAGCATGTTCTGCACGGAAACATTATCGGACTGCCCTCCCCTGATTATCTGCTTTACGCCCAAAGACTTATAGAGTTCTTCCATGCCGTCTCCGTCAGCTACTGCAACAATGGCGCAGTCCTGGGTAGCCGTAAGGAAGTTCTCGTGGTGCTGGACCGTCATGTTCTCGATCTTGAGCTTGGTAAACTCACCATATTTATGGAAATAAGCCAGAATTTCCTCAGGCTTCAATGTGTGGATATGGATCTTGAGGTCACATCCGTCCTGAACGAGAACGAGAGAATTGCCAAAGCTCGACATATCGATACGGACTGTATCAGAATTGAAACTTGCGAGCTTGTCCTTTTCGATCTTCAATATGAGCTCGGTGCAGTAGCCAAACTGCTCATCATCTGAAGAAGCACCGAGTGTTCCGTTATTGGAGAAAGTAGGCTTTAATGACTCAAATTCCGAGAAATCATACTCGAAATCGTCGTCCAATGCTGAAAGCATACCTGTTACCAGGCAGAGGAATCCCATTCCGCCGCTGTCCAAGACATCGTACTCCTTAAGGATCGGGAGCTTGTCGGGTGTGTGCTTTAATGACTCAGAAGCGCCTTCAACGACGTTCTTCATGAAGTCTTTTACGGTCGTGTCTTCATCAAATGCATCTTCAGCGTCTTCCTGTGCTTCCCTGCATACTGTAAGGAAAGTGCCTTCCACAGGATCTGCGACCGAAGAATAAGCTGATTGTGTACCTGAGATGAATGCACCGTCAAGGTTGCCCGGATCGAGTTCGGTCTCATCTCTCAAAGCCTTGAGGAATCCTTTGAGCCACTGCGAAAGGATAACGCCTGAATTACCCTGTGAATTCATGAGCGCGCTCTTATAAAGAGCATCGAAATCTTCGGGTTCAAGGTCCCTGTCACCGATCTCCATGAGGACTTTTACGATGCCTGACATCGTCTTGTCCATATTGGTTCCCGTATCGCCGTCAGGGATCGGGAAAACGTTCATGTCATTTAGTGTCTGCTTGTTTTCCAGGATGTTCTTGCTGCCTGCAAGAAGCATCTTCTTGATTACGCTAATTTCCATTTAACTGTTCCTTTTTGTGTTTACCGCAGTAGAACACGATTATAGTTCCGGGGCCTACGGAAGCACCGACGATCGGGCCAATAACATAGAGGCTCGTTTCAGCTCCGGGTATGAGTTCCTTTATCTTTTCCGCAACCACATTCGCAGAAGCCTCATCATCGGCATGGCCGATATAGATGGTCTGAGAAAGCGGATCGGTTATATATTGCGCAGTCATGGCAGCGAGCTCGAAAAGTGATGACTTTCTGCCCTTTACCTTCTTGACTGCCAGATTGTGACCTTCAAGATCTGATATAAGAATCGGTTTTACGGAGAAAAGATTGCCGAAGAAAGCAGAAGAAGCGGTAACGCGTCCTGCAGCCTTGAGGTAATCCAGATTCTCGACTGTGCCGTACTGGTTAAAGAAAAGCTTGTTGTCTTCAATCCATGCGGCAGTATCTTCCAAAGACTTGCCCTCGTCTCTCATCTGTGCTGCCTTGATGGCCATTGAGCCCTGTCCCAGGCCGCTGATAAGAGAATCGATGCATATAATCTTCCTGCCCGGGAAGTCGGTCCTGAATTCGCCTGCCAAAACGTTCGCAGTATTAACTGAACCGGAAAGTCCTGATGAGCAAGCAATGTACAGGATGTCCTCACCTTTCGAGAGATGTTCTCTGAACTTCTCATCAAAGGTCTTAAAGGGAACCTGGACAGTCTTATATCTTTTGCCGCTTCTCATGGAATCGTAGAAATCCTTGGAGGAAATCTCATCCCAGTCGAGTGAAGCCCTGAAGATCTTGTCCTCAAGAGAGAACTCCATCTTGCAGTAATCAATGGAATACTTCTCACGAAGTTCTTTTGAAAGATCGCTTGTGGAATCAGTGATGACGGCAAAGCTCATAGTGGTCCTCCTTCCCTTTAACCGTTAAGGAACTGTGTAACTTCCTGATCGTACTTCTCCAAGTTTACTATTCTTAAGTGCGAATGTGCACCATGATCGAACCAAACGAACTTCTTTTTCGCGCTTCCGCAAGCGTTATAGATAAGTTCGAAATCATCGGGGCTGTTGCTCTTGTCCTCTCTTCCGCACAGGAAAAGTGCAGGAACTTCAACCTTCTTGATTTCTTCTATCGGCTTGTTCTTGAAAACGTTTACTCCGGCAAGTTTCTTATAAAGCATGGCCATCTGAATGCATACGGGGAAAGTGGGCTTTCCGTGGTTCTTCGTTCTCATTAAAAGAACTTTGTAGAAAGCACTGTACGGACCTTCAAGGATGATCCCCTTGAGGTAAGCCTGGTGGGCTGCAGCAACATAGATAGCCTGAGCAGAGCCTACGCAGATGCCGTGGATGTAGAACTCGTTAATGCCGTACTTTTCGTGGATATGATCGATCCAAAGACCGGCATCCTCTCCTTCTTTCATTCCGGCGGTCGTATAAATGCCTTCGCTTAAGCCGCAGGCGCGCGGGTCAACAACGATGACATTGCATCCTGCTTTTTGGAATACTTCCGCGAAATAGTAGCAGTAGAGCACGGTTTCAGCTCTTCCTGCCAATATCAGAACGGCACGGTCGTATCCGAAATTGAAATACTCGCCCTTAAGCTTAAGCCCGTCCCTGCTCGTTATTTCAATATCTTCCTTATATGAAGCGTTCTCTTCTCCCCACTTCATTCCGGTATCGAACATAACGGAATGCTCCGCGTTCTCGGGGCAGCTGTTGCCTCTTGCCCACTTATCCGGAGAAGTACGGATAAACATTTCGGAGTATTGCTTTTTAGCAATACCCCAAACGTATACCCACATGAATATGAATCCGCTGAGCGCTATGAATAAGACGATCGCGGCAATGAAAAGAATTACCTGAACCGGCGTCATAATCCTGCTTTAACTTCGTTGAAGATCTTTGTCTCTTCGACAAGACCTTCGGAGATTTCATTTCCGAGATAGAAAGCTACGATCATGCCGGGGCCGATAGCTGTTCCGTTAGCCATGTTAACACGTGTGGCAATGATCTCTTCAGGGTGGAATGTCTCTTTGATGAGATCCTGCATCTGGATCCACTGAGCCTTACGATATGTGTGTGAAACGAAGATTCTCTTCGGATTGGGTTCGATGGTCCTCTTCATGTATTCGATGGATGCAGCGAACATCTTTTTATAACCTGTGACCTTGCCCATAACGGTATTCATACCCTTACGGTCGCACTCAGCCATAGGCTTGATGTTGATGAGACCGCCCATGAATGCAGCGATGTTGGATACACGGCCGGATCTCTTGAGGAAGTTGAGGTCATCAACTGTACCCATCTGGTGAACTCTGTACTTGTTCACGTTAAGCCATTCAGCGATTTCTTCCATGGACTTGCCCTGCTGCTTCATTTCGCCAGCATAAGAAACGAGAAGGCCTAAACCGCCTGAATATCTGACGGAGTCAACTACGATGATCTTTCTGTCAGGATACTTCTCCATCATCTTATCTGCAGCGATCTTGCACTGACCGTAAGTTCCAGAAAGAGCGGATGAAAGTGAAATATTGAGGATGTCATAACCCTGCTTGAGATACTTCTCGAAGAACTCTTCCTGAAGCTCGATATTCTTGATGCCTGTAGTATAGATGGCATCCTTAGTCATGCTTCCATAGTATTCGTCAGGACTCATAAGCTCCCAGTCAAGAGTGGAATCCTCTTTCTTTCCGTCAGGAAGAATAACGATTCCAGGAAGATAATCGGTAATGCCGAATCTTTCTCTGAGATCCTTTGTCAGGTCCGTAGAACTGTCTGTAAGAATTACAAAATCACCCATTTTAATACTCCTTTATAGTTATTTGTTTATTGATTTTTTGCTTGTTCAATTGCTTTGATGACGTCTCCGACAGTCTGGAAAGCTGAAGAACCGGTCAGATCAAGGCGGACTTTCATCTTTTCCTCGATGTTCATCATGATGACGACGAAAGATACGGAATCCATGTCAAGATCCTTAAGAGGTGTATCTTCCGTTATTGCTGAGAGCGGGGTGTCAAATTCGCGGTTCATAGACTTATAACTGTCATAGATGACAGAGTAGAGTTCTTCAAGCATTTTTCTGTTCCCCTTCCGCATGTTTACCGGACTTCTTCTCGGCAGCTTCCTTGATCTGCTCGTTAACGCGCTCGAGATTGGCCTTCATCTGCTTTCTTGTTTCCTTTACTTCCCTGTTGAATTTAGGTGAAGATTCGCGGATCGCGATATGTTTCAACTCGGTAAGTTTCTTGTAAAGTACTTCATTAGCTAGATTAACTGAGTTATTATCAGCCTTTTTAAAGGCACTGTCAAATTTAATCAATTCACCTATTACGTACACTTGCTTCCTGAAAGGCTTATATGTCGTATGCATATAAACAGGTGCCACGGGAACTCCTGTCATAAGGGCCAGCATGACCGCACCGCTCATGAATGGGAGAAGATCGTCATCGTAGTTCATGTGGCCTTCAGGGAAAACAACAAGCGGTATATCATCCTTCAGGCATTCCATGCATGTCCTTATGGCACCCCAGTCAAAACCCGAACGGTCAAGCAGTATGCAGCCCATCGTCTTCTCGAAAAAGCCCCAGGACTTATTGATGTCAGCTACATCCTGAGCGGCAATGCATCTTGGAGAGAGCTTGAAAAAGACGTAGTACATGAAAGGAGCATCGATCCACCAGGAATGGTTGCTGACCAGAAGCATGCCCTTCTGTCTTAATCTGGTTCCTCTTGCCATTCCGTTTTCGTAAACGTACTTAGGGTGCATGAAAGCCCAGATAGCGGGATAAGCAGTGATCTTAACAAAGTTGTAGAGGAAGTTAGAATGTTTGTACTTCTTTGGCTTTTTGCCTTCGGCTTCGTAGAAGTTTTCAAGATAGAACTGTCTGTAGCTCTCGATCGTATCGTAAAGGTCCTTGGTCAATGTCCTGGACTGATCCTGAAGATTCTCCTCTTTGATCAGATAATTGTCCGGGAAAATGGGTTCGCCGATAAACATTTTGTCTCTCTTGCCGGGGCCTATCTTACCGTTGTGATAAACAGGAATGATCGGAGCGCCTGAGCCTAAACTCATAAGAGCTGCAGCCTGACCGAATTCCAGGAGCTTACCTTCAGTCTCGATATGACCTTCAGGGAAAATCAGAATGTTCTTGCCGTCTTTTAACAGCTTGACTGCTTTGTTGACGGCATCCATGTTGCCGCTTACTGCATCTACCCTAATGACGCCCATGGCTTTTACGAGGAAAGTCAGGACCGGATTGTAGTCATAGAACTTCGCGGAAACGAGTACAAAGAACCGTCTTCCCGGGAAAGCCAGAAGCGCACAAACATAATCAAGAAATGATGTGTGATTCAGGGCGGCGATTATTGGTCCTTTATAATCAAGCTTCTTTTTTGCACGCAGGAAATATCTCTTTACATTGAAAAAGAGTAATGCGGGAATAATGCTTGTGATAATTAAGAACCATCTTACAAGGAACATCAGTTTGTTTCCTTCTCGATCTTATTTGCTGTTGTGATTATGTAATCAGCGATGGCCATTGGAGTAATGAGAGGCGTCTCGGTCATCATGATCTGTCTGCCGGTCCTCTCACCTGCTTTGCTCAAAAGCTCGACATACTGCATACTGTCGCCGCCGAGAGCAACAAAGTTGGATGTCTCGGAGATCTCGCTTCTGTCTTTGTTAAGTACCTCTGCGAACACTTCACAGACAGTATCAATAAGCTTGACATATTCATCCGTTCTGATCCTCTTGATCTCCTCATCTGAAGGATCAGAGCATTCTGTAAAGAACAGCTTTGATTCTTCGAGACCTGCAACAAGAGCCCTTCTGTCAACACCCTTAAGGTTCTCCGGCATATCACCGATGAGGCTTACCACTTTCGAAGGCCTCTCGATCATGGAGAGAGTTGAGATAGAATTGAACACGCCTTTCAGTGATGTCGTAAGTTCGAAAGCGCCTAACTTGCCGTTATCAGAAAGAACAAGGATCATCTGCTTGCTATCGGTTCTGGGAAGCTTTGCATATACAAGAGCCATGGCAGTATAACCGCCCTTGTTGATCCTGGATTCGATCTCTTCAGGTGAGATATTTTCGCCGTTGGGTCCGATGATAACATCATCCTTTCGTCCAACGATGGAAAGCCTTCCGTTATCATCGATCTTTACGAAGTCATTTGTGGCATAGTAATCATCTTCGATCGGTTTGAAAACCCCATTAACGTAAGTTCCGTTCATGGAATGATCTTTGGGGATAAGAAGTTCACCTTCATCTGAAAGCTTATAGTCGATGTTGGAGAATATAATGCCGACCTTGCCTTCATTCCTGAGCTTCGGTTTTCTTGCAAGTTCTACGGAAAGAACGCCGCACTCGGTCAAACCATATCCGTTATGGATCGAATACCCCAAACCGTTAAGTACTTCAATGGTTCTGGGTTGAATAAAACCGCCGCCTGAGATAAGGAATCTCAGTTCCTCACCAAGTAACTGACGTCTTATTTTCTTGAATATAATGCCTCTTGCAATGGTTGCACCTAAAAGCGGGAAGGCATTCTGAAGCTTATTGGAGAATCTGATCGCTTTATTGAATGTTTTAGTCTTCCCCTGCTTGGCAACCTCTGCTTCCAAAGCCGAAACCGTTTTGTTCCAAACGAGAGGGATCGCGAAGAAATGAGTCACGCCTATTCTTCTGCAAACAAGCTGTATGGATTCAACGTCGTACCTGGGAAGGAAAACAAAGCATCTTCCAAAGAAAGAAAACCACAAGAGCAGAGCTACGAGTCCGAAAATGTGATAAAACGGCAAGAACGCAAGATTCTTGATCTCAAGCTTTGAATTATATTGTACTGCCGGATTCATTTCGACAAGATCGGCTGAAAGTTCAACCTGTTTGCAGATAGTCCTGCCGCTGTGGGAAATTATCTTAGGTTTAGATGTGGAACCGCTCGTAACGAGGATAACCTCATCTTCCCAATAGTCTTTTTCAGGAGCAGAATTGCCATCAATACCTTCAAGGACAGATTCCGGCTTTATAGCTCCGTTTACCATGTCATCCATTGATACGACGAATTCGGGCTTGAGTTCATCGATGATGTCATTAGTAATCGCAAGACTGTGTCTCGTATTGAGCAAGACAGGCTTAAAGCCGGATCTTAAAAGTCCCCAGAAGATCGCGACCCAGTCAACGGAATTCTCAAGATAGATTCCAGCGATTCTTGATCTGCCTTCGGCCGGTGCACCATACTTCTTCAAAAAAGCATTAGCAAAAACATCGGTTCTTGCACAGAATTCAGAATATGTGATTTTCGCGATCTTTCCGTTGTCTAAATATTCAGCGAAAAGTTCGCTGGTAAAACTCTCTCTGATGATCCTGAAAATAGTTTCAAAAGACTGATCAGAGCCATGAAGTTCCCGGATATTACGGGTTACGATTTTTGCGACCATTACCATCAGACATTAAGCCCCCAGACTTCTTTGATCTGACCGCACATTTCAAGGATAGCTGCCTCACCCTGCGGAACTATGCCGAAATAGTCCAGGAAAGCATGAGTAACGCCTCTGTATCTTGTGATCTTGCAAGGAACACCTGCTTCTTTGAGGAGTTTTGCGTAATACTCCATCTGGATCCTGAGACCGTCATATTCGGCAGAGAAGATTCCCGTAAAAGGCATGACGGACAGATCGGCATATATAGGGCTGACATCCGGAGCCTTCTTAACTTCTTCGTATCTTTCACCTGTGTAGTTTAAAAGGATTCCGGCCATGAGCTGATCGTTGCCCTTACCGTCACAACGTCCCAACTGAAGCCTTGAAAGAATGAGATCTTTCTCTTCATCGTTAATGGAATAGTCAGAAATATTCCATTCATACAAACTGTCACCTGAATAAAGGTCGACGCAGGGATAGAATAGTCCGAGATAGGAGATCTTCGCGTTACTCTTATTATCGATTACCGAAGCAAGCGCGAGATTTGCGCCTGCGCTGTCACCGAAAAGACCGATCTTTTCCTTGTCGATACCAAGCTCATCGGCATTGTCGTAAACATATGAGATAAGATTCAGACAATCGTTGATTGCAGCGGGATAGCGGTTTTCAGGAGCAAGTCCGTATTCGATATTGAGAACGACACAACCGGTCTGTTCAGCTGTAAATCTGCAGGGCTGCTCATAGAAATGAGCTGCGCTTGCCATGAAGGAACCACCGTGGATATAGATAAGAACAGGGCTCTTCTTCCCTGCGGAATCAGCCCTTTCATATCTGAAACATGTAACATTTCTTCCGTTAGAAGAGATCTCAAAACTGCTGTTAATGATCTCATCTGTACATGCATCAAGACACTGAGTCTTTGTGGCAAGCCTCATTCCTTCAACAGAAAACTTGGCAGGCGCCATTTTCTGGAAAGCGAAAATTGCATTTCTTATGAAGAATTCACGCTTATCAAGAACACCTTCACGGTCATCATCAGGAATACTCTTTATAGCGATATCAAGGCCTCTGACGTTGATATGACTATCTTCAGCCAAAATCTTATCTACCAGTTCTTTGTCACATCTGTTCATTTAAACTATACCTTTCCCATAATGCCTGAACGGCCGAAAACATATGATAACACTACTACAACGAATAAAGCGCAGAAAGCACCGAGCGGAATGAACCATCCCTGAAAATCAAAAAGAAGCATGATCAGGGTGGCAATACAATACTTTATCGCACCCGTAATGTAATAGATTACGCTTATCTTCTGTCTGTGCCTTATGCCTGCGGAGAAAACATTTAGTACGGCGTGCATGCCGGTTACCCAAACAAACATAACTGCAGTCCAGATATAAAAATGCGGAATGTCAAACCACGATAAAATCGCGATCGCGATGGTATAAAGTGCGTAAACAAGAGATGAGATCAGGCCGTACGAAAGAAGCGATCCCTGAATCCTTATAGTATCCTTTATGGGCTTGAAGTGAGTGTTCTTGTTGTTGTTCTCATAAATCGTCTTAATGTCTATTCCGGCAATGGGAATGCCTTCCTTATGCGCTGTTACGAGAACATTAAGCTCATACTCGTATTTATTACCCGGAATGTCGCAAAGCCAATCGGTCATGCTGACAGGAAACCCTCTCAGGCCTGACTGGTTATCCCTGAGATATACGCCGGTGATTATCGTGTAAACAGTCTTGGAAAGATCGTTGCCGATCCTTGATTTTATCGGAATATGCTCAGAAAGATCTCTCATTCCGAGAACGATGCCCTTTGTCTTCTGGGCAAGTCTGGAAACTCGTTCAATGTCATCAATGGCATGCTGACCGTCAGCATCAGCAGTAACGATATAGTCAACTGATTCTGAAAGATTATTGCCGATATACTCAAAACCGCGTTTCAGAGCGTATCCTTTACCCTTATTCTTAGCGTATGAGACATAATAAACGTCGTCCTTCACCTGATCGAAGATTGGATCAAACCTGGAATCGCTGCCGTCATTGCAGACAACTACGATAAATCCTCTGGATTTCAGTTCTCTCACAATAGACGGGAACTTAACATCCGGATTATAAACTGGCAGCAGAACGGCTGTCTTCATCAAAACCTCTTAAATACGCAATTAACCTATTTTAAAAATAAGCACACTAAATAATTCTATATTTTAATTTTATTTTTTCAATGATAAAATGGCTTTGTCGTTGTAAAACGACTAATAATATGACGCTATTTTATAGTCATTCATGGAGGAAAGAATATGATTTGTACAAATTGCGGAACCCAATTTGAAGATGGCAACGCTTTCTGCCCTAACTGTGGTACTCCTGCTGCTCAGCCTGCACCTGCACCTGCTCCTGCTCAGGCTGCTCCTCAGTATAACTATGCACCTCAGCCCCAGCCTCAGCCCGTTTATGCTCCTACAGCAGGTGATCCTGATGCTGCTAAGAGCTGCATGATCACAGGTATCCTTGCTGCTGCATTTGCATGCACATTCTTCGTTGGATTCCTCGGAATTGTTTTCGGACCCATGGGTCTCAACAAGGCTAAGGCTTATCTGACACAGTATGGTTCTTATCCTGTTAAAGTCAGAATCGGTAAGTACCTTTCAATCGGCGGTCTTGCACTCGGTATTTTCGATACTGTATATCTCTTCATCTACATCATCGGAATCATCGCAGGCATTGCTTCAAACATTCGCTGATCCGATAACAAAGCAAAAATCAGGGGCTGCAACTGCAGCCCCTTTTTATTTGTATTTTATTGAAGGATCAGACTTTTAGTTCTACGTCGTCTACTGCGAGATCTGCCTCGTGAGCCTTGAGCAGAGGCTTTACGCACTCGTCCAGGAATGCATCTACCTGCTCGGGGCATCTGCCGATATAGAGTTTGGGATCTCTTATCTTTAGGAGTTCATCCATTGTCATACCAAACTCAGGATCAGCAGCTATCCTATCGAGAAGATCGTTGGGCTTGCCTTCATTCTTAACGACGGAACCTGCCTGCATGGAAAGCTGGCGGATCTTTTCGTGGAGATCCTGACGGTTTCCGCCCTTCTTTGTGGCTTCCATCATGATGTTCTCTGTCATCATGAAAGGAATCTCATCAAAGATGTGCTTCTCGATCATCTTGGGATATACAACGAGGCCGGAAGCAACGTTTGTATAGATACCGAGGATCGCGTCAACTGCGAGGAATGCCTCAGGTACGGAGATACGCTTGTTCGCAGAGTCATCAAGGGTTCTTTCAAACCACTGCTCTGATGAGGTCATGGCTGGATTGAGAAGATCAGCGATGACATATCTGGAAAGCGAAGCGATTCTCTCGGATCTCATCGGGTTTCTTTTGTATGCCATTGCGGATGAACCGATCTGGTTCTTCTCGAAAGGCTCTTCGATCTCCTTTAAATGCTGGAGAAGTCTGATGTCGTTGGAGAACTTGTGAGCGCTCTGAGCGATTGCAGCGAGAGCAGAAAGAACAGTGAAATCGATCTTTCTGGAATATGTCTGGCCCGATACATAGTAAGAAGACTCAAAGCCCATCTTGGCACAGATCTTCTTGTCGAGTTCCACGCATTTTGCGTGATCACCGTCGAAAAGATCGAGGAATGAAGCCTGTGTACCAGTTGTACCCTTGCAGCCGAGGAGCTTAAGTGAAGCGATGGCATTCTCGACTGTCTCAAGATCGAAAACAAGATCCTGAAGCCAGAGTGTTGCCCTCTTACCTACCGTTACGAGCTGAGCTGGCTGAAAATGGGTAAAGCCCAAAGTAGGCATTGCCTTATATTCATCAGCAAACTTGGCAAGCTTTGAGATAAGGACGACAAGTCTCTTCCTGATAAGGGTAAGAGCGTCGCGCATGATGATGATATCCGTGTTATCGCCAACGTAGCATGAAGTGGCTCCGAGGTGGATGATCCTGTCAGCACCGGATCCTGCTACCTGCTTACCGTATGAATGAACATGAGCCATTACGTCATGACGGCGGATCTTCTCTTCTGCTGCAGCATCCTCATAATCGATATCTTCCTTATGAGCCTTGAGATCTGCGATCTGCTCATCAGTGATGTCGAGACCTAATTCTTTTTCAGCTTCTGCTAATGCGATCCAAAGAAGTCTCCATGTACGGAACTTCTTGTCAGGAGAGAAAATGAACTGCATCTCCCTGCTCGCATATCTCGAATTCAGGGGGCTCTCATAAATATCTTTTGTCATGTTGGAATCAACCCTCCAGAAGTTTATCTATAGCAGTAATTTTAGCACAAACGCTAAGGATGCTCACTGCCTTGACGATGTTTTCGACCGGCGGGAATGAAGGACAAAGACGGATGTTGGAATCATCGGGATCCTTGCCGTAAGGATAGCTTGCGCCTGCAGGTGTAAGAGCTACACCTGCCTCCTTGCACATCTCTACAACCTTTGTTGCCGTGCCCGGGAATGCGTAGAAGCTTACGAAATATCCGCCCTTAGGATCTGTCCAGTGCCAGAGATCTGATCCGCCGAGTTCATCGTTAAGAACCTTCTGAACAGCTGCGAACTTGGGTCTTAATATCTCGGCATGCTTTCTCATATGCTTGTCGACTGCCTCAGCATTCGGCAGGAATCTGGCATGGGCAAGCTGATTTACTTTATTGGTGCAGATAGCCTGAACACCAAGATATTTCTTGGCTCTTGCCATATTGTCGGGGTTAGTTGCAAAACAGGATATACCGCCGCCTGCAAACGTGACCTTGGATGAAGATGCGAATTCATAAGGCCTGTTGGGATTACCGGCCTCAGCGCAAAGTGAAAGGATATCAGGGATATGTCCTCTCTCACTTTCGTTATCGGTGATGTGGTGAACAACATAAGCGTTATCCCACATGATCCTGAAATCAGGAGCTGCAGTCTTCATTGAAGCAAGTCTTCTGCATGTCTCTTCTGAATAAACGATTCCGTCGGGATTGCTGTAGCAAGGAACGCACCAGATACCGAGAACCTTGGGATCTTTTACGAGTTCTTCTACGACATCCATGTCAGGACCGTTATCCGTCATGGGAACCGGGATAAGCTCAAAGCCCAAAGTCTCGGTTACTCTGAAATGTCTGTCATAACCTGGAGCCGGACAAAGCCATTTACGGCCTTCTACCTCATACCAGGGCTTAGCTGACTCGATCTCACCAAAAACCATGGATCTCATCAAAGCGTCAAACATCTGATTGAGGCTTGAAGAATTGCCCATAAAGACATTCTCCGTGTCTGTATTAAGGATCTCTGCGAACACCTTGCGGATATCATCGATACCTGCAGGAACACCATAGTTTCTGACATCCTGGCCTTTCTCGGACATGAAGCCAGACTCGCTCAAGTCATCATACATGTCACTTGCCAGATCAAGCTGCTCAGATGAAGGAACACCACGTGTCATATTGAGAGAAAGTGCCATGTTCTTGTATTCTTCATAGCGTTTTACAAGAAGTTCCTTCTCCTGTTTCAGCTCTTCAGCAGTCATTTCCCTGTAGCTCTTCATTTCAGATTTCCTCTTTCAAAATGAAATATTGATAGATCAAAATTGCAATCAGGAGGCATAATCCCTCCAAAAACCTCAACAATTATATTGAATATGCAATTTCAAAGCAATCAAATTTCATATATTTAAGGAAAGCAAGAGTTTTTCTACATTTTGCACCATCAGAACGGAATCATCTCGATTTTTTTAATCATTCCGCTTGCATCATGTGTCACCTGAGCAACCAAAAATACGATATTCAGATCATAGAGACGGTATTTCGAAATCAGGTATTGAGTGGTCCTTTCGATCTTGTTTCGTTTTCTGTAATCAACGGTTTCTGCTGATGCCGGATAGTTACCGATGTTACGTCTGGTCCTTACTTCAACCACATAGACATCATCAGCTTTTCTAAAAACACAATCGAGTTCACCTACATTATGAACTTCAAAATTCCTGCAGATTAAGGAAAAGCCGTTATCCGTCATCATTTTGATCACCGCATCTTCCCCGGTGTCGCCCAGTATCCGTTTGCATGTTCGTTTATCAGAATTGTCCATATTTGATCTCCTAATAATCAAATGAATTTAAGTTAAATATGAAAAATTTGTTATATTTGTTCTTTTATTGAAATAAAGTATCGTCTGTCATATTATTCTAATTAATAAATTTTTGAGGTGAATAAATGAGCGTTGACGGTTTAGCTTTGGCTGACATTACCGCTTCTCTTGAATCATTTGACGGTATTCGTTTTTCCGGAGATGCTTTTTCTACTCTCTGCAATCAACTATCAATTTCCAAGATAGAAGACTTTGTCTATACTGACGGCAAGCTTATCAAGCGCACAGTCACTTACATTAATGGCGATTCCGATGCTGAATATATCGATAACAACATCAATTGCGTTGATGGCGTAAACGTTGTTGTACGCTATTACCGTCACAATTTCGCGCCCGTCAATGATTCCAACAGGAACGATATGACTGCCGTATTCTGCAAAGCTGTCAGCGATTGTATCGCGCTCTCCCGCATCAAGGAATTGTTCGGCAATATGAGATATATCAATCCTGATACCGGTTTGCATAATCTCAATTATTACCATATGGCAATCCGCAAGATCATGGAATCAGAAGACCGGTTTATGTTCTCCTGCGCTTTCATCAGCCTTAAGGGATTTAACCAGCTCAACCGTTTCTTCGGTTCCGATATTACCGGCAAGGCTATCAAGATGTTCGCTCAGAAGATCGATGGCTTTGTTAATAAAGAGGCCGGTGAATTTGCTGTTCATGTCGGCGGCGACAACTTCGTGGTTGTCATCCATACTTCTTCCCTTGAGTCACTTAAGACTTTCCTTTCAGCTGTTCAGGTAACACTTGAAAGTGATGGCGAGAGTTTCTCTCATATCGTTTCTGCAAGAGCCGGCATTACAAACATAATGCCCAGACACATGACATCAAATGATGTTCTCGGAGAGTGCTCAATTACACTTCAGATCGCTAGACGAAGCGGCGAAGACTTTGTCATGTTCTCCGAATTTGATTCTGCACACGACAATCAGAAGAATATCTCGAAAACGATCTCTCAGGCCGTTGATGACAACAAATTCCTCATCTATTACCAGCCTGTTGTTGCAACTGAAGGCAAACCTTCGCTCTTTGAGGCTGAGGCTCTTGCCAGATGGCCCCGCGACGGAAGGATCACCGCACCTGACGAATTCATCGAATATGCAAGAAATTCCGGTATCGTTACAAAGATCGATTTCCATGTCCTTCGTAAAGTTTGCGAAGCCATTAAGAATTGGCAGGCTGCAGATTTTAAACTTGTACCCATCACCTGTAATTTCGCAAGTAAGAATCTTTTCAATTCAAAACTTGTTTCTGACATTATCGATATCATTGATGAGCATGAAGTAGACAGAAAGCTTATCGGCATTGAGTTCTCCGAACCTGATTTCAAAGGCGGAAGAATCCTTCTTACACAGGCAGCTCAGGAACTCTCCGATAAAGGCGTTAAAGTCACCATCGATAAGTTCGGTCTTGGAAGGTCTTCCCTTGATCTTCTTCAGGATCTTAAAGCTGATTATCTCAAGTTCGACTTCGGTCAGCTTTCACTTGACGATCCCCGCGGAAGCATAATCGTTAAAGACATGATCAATCTTGCAGAACTTCTCGGATTTACCGTTATATGTAAAGGCGTTAAGACAAGAGAAGTCGCAAATGAACTCATGCTTTGCGGCTGCACCCGCTTCCAGTCGTTTATTTACGATAAGCCTTTAAGCGAGAGATTCTTTGAACGAAGGCTTAAGAATCCGGTTTATACCGATTAAATATTCACTTGTATTTTTATAGTTTTTGGAGGTGTCCTTTATGATTTCAGAAAGGCTTAAGAAACAGTTGGCCGGCGGTTCGGCAATCCGTAAGATGTTTGAAGAAGGTAATCGTCTTAAAGCAATCTACGGTCCCGATAAAGTTTACGATTTCTCTATCGGCAATCCCGATCTTGAACCTCCTCATGAAGTTAGCGATGCATTAAAGGAACTCGCTTCCAATCCTACACCCGGTATGCACGGATACATGAGCAACAGTGGTTATGAATCAACCCGTGCTGCCATTGCTGCCAAGAAATCCGCTGAGTCCGGTCTGGAAATCAAAAGTGATGCCATCTGCATGACTGTAGGCGCTGCTTCAGCTATGAATGATGTTCTTCATTCACTTCTTGATCCTGAGGATGAAGTAATTGTCATAGCTCCTTACTTCATGGAATATAACGGATATATCGCAAATCATGGCGGAAAAGCAGTAATCGTCCAGACCGATGATAAGTTCATGCCTGTCATCAGCAGTATTGAAGCTGCCATCACAGCTAAGACAAAGGCGATTATCATTAATTCACCTAATAATCCTTCCGGTGTTGTTTATCCTTCATCCCTCCTTTCTGAACTGAATGATATGCTCAAAGCACAGGATCATGTTATCCATGTCATTTCCGATGAGCCTTATATCGATCTCGTTTACGACGGAATGACTGTTCCCTGTGCACTTAAATACATTGATAATCTGATCATTTGTTTCTCCTGGAGTAAGTCTCTTTCACTCCCCGGCGAGAGAATCGGTTATACACTCGTTTCTCCAAAGAATGCTGATTATGCTGATCTTACAGCTGCTATCGTTTTATCGAACAGAACTCTCGGAAGCGTCAACGCACCTGCTATCTGGCAGCGCGTAATCGAGAAATCCCTCAACGCTAAAGTTGATGTTTCCAATTACGAGAACCGTCGTAATCTTCTCTATTCAAATATCGTCGATGCTGGTTTTGATTCAGTAAAGCCTAACGGAGCACTCTATATCTTCATGAATACTCCGGAAGGCCTCACCGATGATCAATTCGCAGAATTGTGCGCTTCCAAGAATCTGTTGCTCGTTAAGGGTTCCAGTTTCTCCAGGCCCGGTTACTGCAGGCTCGCTTTCTGCGTTTCAGAGTCGACAATAAGGAATTCACGTCAAGCTTTCTTCGAGATTGCTGATGAGCTCGGAATTTCGCACCGTGCTTCACTCTGAAAGCCAATCCCATAGGCCCTGCCGCTGAGCAGATAAGTAATAATCCGATTACCATGACAGGAGACGTACCGGCTCCTGTTTTTGGTATTCCGGGATGATTATATTTCAGTGTCTGATCTTTATTCTTGAGATCTGCGTGCCTTACAACCTCAATGTCCTCCTTTTGTATTCCGGACTTTATCTCTTCTTCTGTTGCCACATCATATATGTTTTCGAAAATAACTACCGATTCACCGAATTCCAAAGTTTCAGTATTAAATGTCAGCGGTACTTCTACAGTTCCGTTACTGCTTACCGGCTTAAACAGGACGCTGTTGGTTACCGGTTTTCCGTCATTTAACATTGGTTTGCCATTTGATCTGTAAAGCGTTGCCACTGCACGGTAAGTATTTCCGACCGTGAATCCTTTATACGAGACCTTATCTTTGATATTTGTTTTGGCAGCATAATCTGTTATGTTCTTCGTCCCCTTCGAACTGTTGGCAACTGTAGATGCAGTAGCTCTAAATACAGTCTGTTCTATATCGTTTATGTCTTCGTGTGCTGCTATTATTGTTTTGCTCTTTGAATCTAAGAGTTTTTCGAATACAACAAATGCTGTATAGTCTTTTGTCAGTTTAACTTTCTCGAATCTTATCTCAATTGAACCATCGGATCTTTCAGGAACGAAATCGATCGTTTTAGTGTATTTATTTCCATCTGAATCAACATATGCTTTACCGCTCGATTTATTCATCAATGTGCCTGTAAGCTGATACTTCCTGCCGGGCTTTAATCCCGAATAAGTAACAATATCAGTTATATCCGCAGTTTCAGAATAAGTAAGTGTTTTAGTTTTATTTGTTGTATCCCGAGCAGATGTCTTGATTCCCGGTACTGTTACAGTCTGGTCAACATCTGTGAGATCGAAATGGGTCATTATATCTATACCGTCTGAAGAAAGACTTTCACCGGCAACGATTGAGCCTGAAAGAGCTGTTGTATCTACGTGTTCGAAAACAACTTTGACATATCCGTCTTTCTTGTCTGCTTTGAATTCAACAGATGCTGTATACGGTTTGCCGTTCGAATTAAGCAGTTTCTTGCCGGTTGCTTTTTCGAGCAGCGTTCCTGATATCTTATACGTCTTCCCTATTATCAGATTTTTATAAGTTACATAATCAGTAAGTGACACGTCTTTTCCATATGAAGTGAGTTTCGAATTATCTTTATTTGAGTATTCATCTATCTTTCCATCGATCAGCTCGGTTTTTATGAACGGGACCGATACCTGCTGTTCAGCATTGTTTATGTCATCATGTTTGGCGTAAAGGATTTCTTTCCCTGAGCTGTCAATGATGTACAATTCCTCCATTACCGTTAAAGTCTCTCCTCCAAGCTTGGAGGCATCTATAACAAAAGGGATCATTATTGTTCCGCTTCTTTCATCTTCTGTTTTGATCTCAAAGATCTTATCTACCGGCTTTAGTATTTCCGTTCCGTCGGATTTGACTATCCACGCCTTAATCTTATATTGATATCCCATTATTAGATTCTTATACGTCAATTTATCAGTGATACTGACACCACATACTGCTGCTATCTGTTTTGAACCATTTGCGGTACTGACTGCTGTAGTTGAAATAGATGTTACATAATCATTGAAGTATTCGATTGCACCGTCTTTAATGTCAGTTACCGTGTTTTCGAAAAGCGTTGTTTTGTAGGCCTGCGTTAATGCAGGATCGTTATTCGAGCCTTTAACTATATCTTTAGCAAACCGTATTATTATTACTTTGATCTCTTTACTGGCTTTCATTCCTGACGGAGCTTTGATCTCTGATATGACATAAGTTCCCTGAGGTACTATGTAATTACCTTTTGAATCAACAAAGAGCTTATCTCCTCCTGAATGATGCGTTTCATCATAGAAAACCTTTCCGTCAGCATCTGTTTTGAATAACCATTTCTTCGATGGCGTCTTATCTTTATGTGTCCCGTTTTCATAGAAACCTGCATAGTAATCAAGTTCAAACTCAATGCCATCCAAAGGAACCATTGATAATATGTCATCAGAAACATCAGTACTTTTGACCTTCTTTATGAGCCAATCAAATCTGGTAAATACCGGTTCATCTTTAAATTCGATCTCGTTTCTTATACCATCACTGACAGTAAACATGATCTCATTCTTATCAAGATAAAGACCGTAGCCGGAATGAATCTCTTTTGCAATATAATCACCTTCAGGCAGGAATATCGAACCGTCGCTGTTTAACTGGTTTGGAACAGTTATCCCGTCAGCATATTTAAATTGAGCCACATTACCGTCTTTTCCGAAAGTAATGCTTAATATCTGCTTACCATTATCCTTATAACAGATCTCGTATTCAGTTCCTTCAGGTGAATAAAGGCTCAGATCAACAACATGATCTTCACAAGGGTTTATCTTTTTCCTGAAGTAAGCTTTACCTGTCTTATATTCTTCGGTGAGATGGATACTTTCATCAAGTATCTGATATATCGTTGCATCGCCCGAATAATATGTGACTGCCTCATTTCCTTCCTGATGTATCTTAACAAGCAATGGTTTATCAGGGCCGGGCACTCTGTAACCGTCAGGAGCTGATATTTCTTTAATTACATATGTGCCAATAGGGAGCACTGTTCCGGAATCGATATGACTCATATATTCATTTTCAGCGCCTTCAGCCAATCTAAGGCTGCTGATTTCGTAAACTGTTCCGTTTAGTCTGTCTTCAGAATCTTTGATCAAAGCAGAACCTTTGCACTCGATAAGTCTGTTTCCGTCTTTGTCATAGATATCTTTATAACTGTCAATGCTTACGGAATCATAGTACTCAACTCTGAATACTGCTCCCTGCAATGATTTTTCCGTTATGCTGTTCCATCCTGATGTATCCTTTTTCAAGATCCTTAACTTAAGTGATTTGCCAAGTGGTTCGTCTTTGAGTTTTACCGTGTACAATCCGGTTGAATCTGCTTTGGAGAAATTCACATTGTACTTTACCGGATCCAGAATAAAACCTTTACCAGCTGAAATTTCGCAAACATAATAACTTGTACTGTAATCCTTGATCTCAAACACATCTGTCTTACCTTCAGCGTCAATGACAAATTCATGCACCAAAGTTCCCGAAGCCTTATAAAGACCGTATTTAGTTCCTTCAATTGAATAACATGCATTGTTAAAAGTCATTTCGGGTGCTGATGATGCTTTCGTAACGGTAACCTTAATATCTCTGTAAAATGTCTCATAATTCAGGGCAGCAACATGAGTGTATGTTTTGCTCCCGGATCCGCCTTCAGATTTGGAATACGGCACACCTGCTGTCTGATCGCCTCCGGGTGCGTCATATACCTTTTTACCCGAACCTGCATATATTGCAGCGTGGGTCCATACAAAGCCTGAAGATTTGTAACCGCCGAAAAGAAGAATACTCCCTTTCTTGGCGCCTAACTTTTTGATCGCTGCCGTAAGACCGCCTGCTTTCTTTATATTTATGCCGCCGGGATGACCAATCGCATGGGGAGATTTTTCAGACCATGTGGTACAACCGTCAACAAGGTGATATCTGGAATTTGACAGGCTGGTTCCGTTGTAAGTCACGTTGCCGTTGCTTCTTTTGAGACCGGATATCTTTCCGTTTGTAACCTTTAATCCAGATATGAGATGCAAAGCCTGTGCATATGCGAGATTAACATATCTCATACAGTCAGCCTGGCCGTTACCCGTACCGTATTCCACACCTTTCATTGCTTTGCACGCTGCAATTACGGCCGTTCCAAAGTCTTGAGATCTGTGGTATCCGACTGCATAGAGCTCTTTGGCTGTAGGCCAGGTCATAGATGATTTGTTTATCGAAAACTCAGGTTCTTCATTTCCCTCCTGCTGTGTGTTTTCAGACTCTGCTTCTGATTCACTTTCTTTTTCGCTTTCAGTAGCAGACTCTGATTCATTTTCTTCTTTCTTTTCACGATATTCAGTTGCGCATTCTGATGTCTTACCGGAGATCATAAGGCCTGCGAATATTGCCGCGGCTTCAGAGGTTGATCCTGACCGGACATAATAATCTACTGCTTTTCCGTAATTTGATTTATCGATTTTATATCCGTCGCCGTCTATCGATCCTACCGTTATGACGTTTTTTATGCCTGCAGGGATATATCCAGATGCGTCACTGTTATTATTGCCTGCTGATGCTATTACCTTGATGCCTTGTTTTATTGCCTCTTCTACCAGCGAAATGAATCCTTCGTAGTCACCGCTATTCTTCAACGAAATGGCCATGAGGATATAGTCAACTTTATGATCGATCGCATACCTTAGTCCGGCATAGACGTCTGAAAGTTTACCCTTTCCGTTATCTCCAATGGCTTTGATCGAAATTATATATGCTTCATCAGTCTGACCCAGGATAAGCGATGACATGGATGTTCCGTGTCCGTTTTTATCAGAACCGTCATCTCCCAAGACCGATATCTTCTCGTTTGCAAGATCAGAACCAGTATCAATGATCGCTATCCTGGTTTTGGCATTTGGATTTACCTTGATTTCTCTAAAGACAAACTTGTTTTCATCAGAGCAAAGTCCAACATTTGCATCAATACTGTAATCGATGTCTTTCTTATCAAGCGTCTTGAGTGCAGCTTCATAATCCTTCTTGTTCTTAAATGACATTACACACGAGCCGCCATAATCGACACCTTCAGCTCCTGATATGTCAGGCATTCCCTTCTTTGAAGAAGCAGCGATCCTGTACTGTTTAGGAAGTTTGGATACCTTCTTGACGAATTCTTTTCCGTTGCGCGCTTCCGTTATGGTATCTTTGGTTTGCGTTTCAGGTGTTTTTCCCGTTGCGATCGTGGTCGGTATAACCGATTCGGAATGAGAAGCTTGCGAAGCTTCGGAAGATTCGGTTACCTGTGTCTCTTCCTTATTCACATCTGCATTTACCGGTGTGAACATCAAAAGCTGATTAACGATCAGAAGCAGTATCAAAATGATATATGGCAGTTTTTTATTCCTTTTCATATAACTGCCTCCGTCTTAAGACACATCTTCTTCGATCGATGCCCTGGATATTCTGCGATCACTTAATGAGAAAAGATAAATACTGTCAGAAAGCCTTTCAGACGGTCTTACACTCTCGTAATTCGTTGTCTTAACGATATTTGCAAGTCTGTTTTGCTTCACATAAGTCTCGGCTGAAAGCACGATGAGATCATGAACGGATGAAGGCAGAATGTAACAGTCTGTACCGATCTTTTCGGCAACTTCTGCGATTACGTCTTCATAAAGGAGTGCATTAGCTCCGAAAAAGTCGTGACGGTTTGTAAGCACGTATACACGTTCTTTTTCCGGAGTCTTCGTGTAACCCGGAAATGCTTCCTTGATCTCTGTCTCATCCGCGCCCCATTTACGCATCAAGCGTCTCATCATCACTTCTATCCTTTCTGCTTTGAATGGAAAGAGCCTCTTGGTATTTACGTATGCGAAATCGTACAATTCATCTTCGGTAAACCCTTCCGCCGCGGCTATATCATTCGTTATAAGAAATCCCGATACACCGTTGTTACTGATCCCTGTAATAGCCCTGTAAACGACAGATAGATCCTCGAAATTCCTGTGAGGGCACCTTGTAAGCATTTCGATGTTATCTGCGGTGTTTACTATCTGAAAAACTATCTTTTCCTTCACCTTGGAGAAGTCCAGGGACAGGATGTTCTTAGGAATGTACTTGATCGATTCCTCAAGATAAACAGCCTGTTCTGCCATCGTCTTCTCGAACGATCCCGATTCCTCATACTGTGCATAGAGCCTCTCCATATAGAAGGTCGGTGCAATGAATGATTTACAAGGTGCCTTTGGCTTGATCGCTATCCCTGTAAGCACTTCGTTGAGCTTAGGCACCTGATGAAGCTCAAGCTTGCAATCAGAGTATTTCTCAGGCAGATAATCAATTAATTCATTCATTACCCGCTCTTGAAACTCTTCGTAACTCATCAACATAAATATGTCCTCCTGACTGATTTTTACGCATGAAAAAACGCACCCACGAACCAAAGGTTCGAAAGGTGCGTTCATTCATTTGCATTATCAGTATAAGAGGTTATCTAGTCTCATTCAATATCTAAAAGTCTCAACTTTTCATCACTCATTATTAGTAACGATTACAGCAAGCAATCCCTCTTTTATTGATACCGTAAACTCGGAAACACCGTCTTTTGGCCTGTTTGAAAAAGACAGAGATTTACCGAATGACAATGTTGCATTGTCCAGCGGATAATAAAGACCTTTTAAAGTAACCCCTTCCACGTTTTTATCGGCAGACAAAGGTACTAAAGAAACAGATGAATCATTGCCCCATTTATCGAGTTTAAGCGTAACAGAATCATTGCCTGAAAGGAAATTGACTTCGGTCACGCCATCATCAAGAACGATGTTACGGCCTTCAGAATAAAGCTTTGCCGCAATCTGGATATTGGCGATTATGTGATCGAGCCTTCCTGTCAGAGGGCATACGACCGTTACACTGTCATCCTCCGGAATAAATGTCAGAGCGATTTCAGTATCCGTCATGTCCTTTTCGACAGGATATTTCATGATGGGAATTCCGGTTTCCTTTATTGATTCCAATCCCTCTTCGCTGACTGAATCCATGTCTCCTACAGCCATTTCGGGTGTAATGCCGTATTTGAGACAGAAATCTATGCCCCTGTCTGCTGCGATAACATGATCTTTACCGATAATATCAGCGGCCTTTGAAGTAAGCGGGCCGCCTGTTATCACATAGTAATGCATGCTTTAAGATCCTCAACAGCCTTTCCTGGATCATCATCGTTGAAAACAGCGCTTCCTGCAACAAAATACCTGGCGCCCGAATCATAAGCTTCCTTAATGGTCTTCTTGTTGATGCCGCCGTCAACGGAAAGGAATGTTTTAGCTCCAGCTGCGTCAATGGCATTCCTTACGGCACTGATCCTCTCGTCAGAACCATCAAGATATGTACTGCCGCCAAAACCGGGTACTACTGTCATTACAAGGATAAGATCCACTTTATCTACGAAAGGAATAACCTTTTCTATAGGTGTATGAGGATGAATCGAAATACCGACTTTAAGACCGTAAGACCTAATGAGAGCGATCAAACCATCGGGATCTTCGGTGCATTCGATATGGAAAGTAAGCATGTTTGCACCGGCATCAACAAATGGCTTAACAAACTTCTCAGGATTTGTAAGCATGAGATGCACGTCGAAAAACAGGTTGGTGTATCTTCTGATAGATTCAACTACGGGAACTCCGATCGAAAGATTATCAACGAAATGTCCGTCCATAACATCAAGATGAAGGTAATTGGTCTTTCCCTCAACAGCCTTGATATCACGCATGAGATATCCGAAATCAGCAGCAAGCAGTGACGGCGCTATCTCAAAATCATTCATAATCTTTTCCTCCGTTTGTAGTTGTTACGGTTATCATACAGTTCTTTATAGAACTCTCTGTATCTTTGCATTCTGCCCTCGTCTATCATACACTTTTGAAACGCTTCGTCCACAGCACAACCTGCTTCTCCGACATGACCGCAGTCGTCATATCTGCAATCGGAAGCGTATTTGATTATCTCAGGATATCCTTTGCAGACATCCTTATGTGTAATCCCGAGATCGAAAAGCGATAAAGACGTAAATCCGGGTGTATCTGTAATGAATCCGTCCCCGAAATCATGAAGTTCACAGTGACGGGTAGTATGTTTTCCCCTCTTAAGCTTAACGCTTATCTCGTCGGTTTCCATGGCACGGATGCCGAGGATCCTGTTGCAAAGAGAACTCTTTCCTACTCCCGAAGGCCCCGCAAAAGCAGAAATTCCGCTTCCGGTAAGTGCCATGAGAGTATCTTTGGATACCGGATTGTCAGGCGAAGATATCATGACATCAAAGCCGGCTGACTCATAGATACTTGAAAGCTTATTGGCTTCTTCCTCGCCCAGATCACTCTTGGTAAATATGATGACAGGCTTGATCCCCAGAACTCCTGATATGATCAGCATCTTATCCAGAAGCTTAAGATCCGGGACCGGTTCTGTTACCGAAAAGGTCAGCAGAAGATAATCGACATTGGCAAGCGGAGGCCGTTGAAGACTGTTCCTTCGCGGAGCAAAAGCACTGATAACATAAGGAATGTCTACATCGCCCGAATCTTCAATATATACGGTATCTCCTGCCTGCGGAACGAAATCCTTCTGTCTGAATACACCTCTGACCGAGCAGAATACTTTCTTTGTACCTGAATCATCGCTGATCCGGACAGTGTAGATCCCGCCAATACCTTTGGTAATTATCCCTTCAATTCTGCCATCACCCATATTTGAAGACCTTAAGGGGTTGCGTCTTCTTTGAGAGTAGGCTTGGTTTCCGGTGCCGGAGGATCCGGCGGATCTATAGGCGGAACGGTAGGTTCCGGCTTAGGTGTCGGTGTTGCCGGCTCAGGAGTAGGCGTCGGCGGCGGAGTAGGCGTTGCCGTAGGTGCCTGAGTAGGTGTAGGAACAGGTGTCGGAGTAGCTGTGGGTACAGGCGTAGGAGTCGGAGCAGACTTGAATACGGCTGTAAATGATACGCTGGTATTACCGACAACAAATGTATAGTTGCTGTTAATGGATACTACATCTCCGTTTGCATCGAGCCATGAATCGAACTGGAATCCGGATGCAGGCGTAGCCGTAAGTGTTACCTGGGTTCCTTCGCTGTACTGGCCGCCGCCGGTTACGGTACCGCTTCCCTTCGCACTAACCGTGACTACGATCTGCGGAGGTGTAGGAGTAGGCGTACCGCCGTTCTTATAGTCTTCTTTCGTACCGATATAGAGCTTAACGGAAGACTTTCTTGCAACGGATGTTCCGGGTACCGGATCTGTGAGAAGTACTATCTGCTGTGTCTCAGTCATATTGAGTACTTCCGTAGAACCGTCGAGCGTAAATGTAAGGTTGTTCTTATCGAGGATCTCCTTAGCTTCCTTTACGTTCTTACCTACAACGTCAGGTACGACGCTGCTCGTAGGCTCTGTCGCATATATAATGACAACCGATGATTTTCTGGGAACCGTTGTTCCTGCAGCAGGCTCAGTCTTGATAACGAGACCGGGCTTGACTGTATCTGAAGGTTCAGGCCTGAGTGATACATCAAGGTCAAGAGCTGTAAGCGATGTGTAAACATCCTTATAGTCAACTCCTGCATAGTCTGCAAGAGTAATCGTTTCATCAGCTGAAGAAACAGTTAATACGAGTTTGCTCAAGGTGCTGCCAGAAGTAATGACAACGCCTTCACTGATGCTCTGAGCCATGACAAGACCCGGCTGGTACTCTTCACTCTTCTCATATTCAATGGAGTAATTGATCTTATTGGTCTCAAGTTCCCTGATGGCTTCTTCGGCTTTCATACCGACATAATTCTTGACCGTATAATCAAGATTCTGCTCAATATTGGTAGCGTTATGTACGGATTTTATTACAAGAACGCCAAGACCGATAAGAACGCCGGCTATTACTGTTATGATCAGCGCCAAAAGAATGTTGTCACGATATCTCGAAAGTCTGATGGCCTCAGCACTCTTCTCTATCTCGTTGATCTTATCGTATTCGGGATTTTGCCTGAACGAAATGTTAGGTTCAGTCTGTGTATTGTGATCGGGAGCTTCGGTGATGACACCGTAAACACCATTAGGATCAACAAGAAGTGCATCCAACTCATCTACAAGCTGGCGCATCGTCTGATATCTTCTTTCGGGAGTCTTTTGCATGCACTTATTGATGATGGCATCAAGACCCATAGGAATGCCCTGCATCATTGAAGAAGCAAGCGGCGGATTTTCCTGAAGATGCTTAACGGCGATAGAGACATTGGATTCGCCGTCGAACGGACAACGTCCGGTAACCATCTCGAAAAGTGTTACACCGATGGAATAGATATCGGATTGGGGTCCAACTTTGCTTCCTCTAGCCTGCTCAGGTGAGAAATAATGTACAGAACCGATTACACCGCCTGTCATGGTTATTGTCGTGCTGGAAGCAGCGCGCGCAATACCGAAGTCAGTGATTTTCGAGACCTTGTCTCTGGAAATGAGAATGTTCTGAGGCTTAATGTCGCGGTGAACAATGCCTTTCTGATGGGCATAGTCCAAAGCAAGGCTTATCTGGATAACGATCGGAACAGCATTACGCCAGTCGAGATGTCCATTCTGATTGATAAGATCCTTAACAGTGATTCCCTCAACATATTCCTCAACAATATAACGAAACTGCCCTTCATGACCAACTCCGAATACTTTTACGATATTTGAGTGGTTCAGTGAAGCGACAGCCTTAGCTTCTGAATCAAAACGACGGATGAATTCCTCATCTGATGAATACTCGGGTTTGAGTATCTTGATAGCAACGTTTAATCCGGTATTCATGTCAATTCCGAGATAAACATTTGCCATACCGCCGCTGCCTATCAGCTTGACGATACGATACTTATTCGCAAATATCATGCCCTCCGGGCCGTGTGCCTGATTCGCCATTTTTATACTCCCTTATATATTGCCGGACGGTCTGACTAAACCGGCAATTATTGTCATATTATCAGTACTGCCACCTTTCAATGCCGCATCGATTAGGCAGTTGCAGACCATCTGAAGATCTTTCCTGTTATTTAGCGCGGCAATAAAGTCACCTTTCCCTATGAACGAATAGAGACCATCCGAACATAACATTACAATATCACCGTAACTTAAATTATAACTGTAAAAATCAGGTTTCAGATATACATTTTCACCAAGTACTTTGACCAGAACATTGCGTCCGGGATGCATTTTTGCCTCAGATTCGGTAATAATACCCGTCCTGACAAGCTCAGCAGCCTTGTTATGGTCACTTGTAAGCTTCTGAATCTCTCTTCCGTGGCAAAGATATGCCCTTGTATCTCCGATATGAGCTATATAGAGCTTTCTGTCATTCAAGACAGCGGCCGTAAGGGTCGTGCACATGCCGGCTGTGTCAGAATGCTTAATTCCGTGACGGAGTATTTCTTTGTTTGCCTTATTAAATGCTGATGAAAGAACATCTTGAATGGCATTTTCATCGCTTAAAGAATCTGGTTCAGACTCGAAATACTTCATTAAAGTCTCAATTGCGATCTTACTTGCCACTTCACCGCTGACTTCACCGCCAAGTCCGTCAGCTACCGCCATGCAAAGACAACCGCCGATGTTCTTTACATCGTAACTGTCTTCATTGCATTCCCTGACAGGGCCGGTCTCACTTCTGGCGGAATATATCACTTGTCTTTACTCTCCATACCGCGTCTCAATTGTCCGCAGGCGGCCATTATATCAGTGCCCATTTCCCTTCTGAGCGTTGCGTTTATGCCGCCGGATTCGAGGATTTCCTGAAATCTTCTGACATTCTGCTTGGGTGAAGTGTGATAATCGCTTCCCGGAAACTCGTTGGCAGCAATGAGATTAACGTGCCATAGTCCCCTGCCTAAGAGCTTTACGAGCATTTCTGCATGAGCAGGACTGTCATTTACGCCTGCGAAAAGGCTGTACTCAAAAGTAAGTCTTCTGTTTGTCTTAGAAATATATCTTCTGCAGGCTCCCATGAGTTCATTAAGATCGTATCTTCTTGCGATCGGCATGATCTGCTTTCTCAGCTCATCATTTGGAGCATGCAAAGATACGGAAAGATTGACCTGAAGATCAAGTTCGGTAAACTTGTCTATCATTGGAACCAGTCCACAGGTGGAAATGGTTATGTGTCTGGCTCCGAGATTCAGTCCTTCGGGATTATTAGCGAGTTTAACGAAGTCCATTACGGCATCAAAGTTATCGAAAGGCTCTCCAATACCCATAATTACTACGCTTCTTATCCTTTCGCCCATGTTTCTCTGTGAAACGGCAACCTGTGCAAACATTTCGCCCGATGAAAGAGATCTTCCGAAGCCGAGCTTAGCAGAAGCGCAGAAGGTGCATCCCATCTTGCAGCCTGCCTGAGACGAAATGCATACGGAAAGACCTGTCTTATAGCGCATGACGACAGTCTCGATGATATTCCCGTCATAAAGTTCATATACGAATTTGGTGGTACCGTCGATTTCTGAAACAAGCTTCTGCCTGATCTTAAGTCCACCGAAAATAAAGCTCTCTTCAAGCTTTGTCCTTACTACGGCAGGAACATTATTCATATCAGCGGTATCTGTAACTCCGGAAGCAAGCCACTTGTATATCTGACCGGCCCTGTATGACTGAATGCCATTCTCACGGCACCAAAGATCGAGGTCTTCCTTTGTCAGATCAAGGCAGAATTTCTTATTCACTCGGATCATCCTTTCTGTCCTTTTCCATTCTGCAGATAAAGAAGCCTTCGGTGCCGTCTATATCCGGGAAAAGCGTGATCATACCATTTTCAGCAGTTTCTTTCCTCTCATCATCAAGCGAGATGGTATCAGGAAGGTACTTGAGAATGGAAACAGTATGGAAACTCTTATGAGAAGCAAGGAAATTTGCGACCTGATTCTCATTCTCATCACTGTTTAAAGTACAGGTGCAGTAAACGAGAGTACCGCCGGGACAAACCATCTTGGCAGCACTGTCAATAATCGATGCCTGTATCGGTAATAGTTCCTCGATGCGCTCATAAGTTATCTTTTCTCTAATGTCAGGCTTTCTGCCAATGAGACCCAGACCGCTGCAAGGAACGTCACACAACACAAGATCAAAAGACTTGCGGGAATCCTTGTTTTCCTTACTTATTTTCGAAGCATCGCAGCACTGTACCGAAATGGACTTAAGACCAAGTCTTTCTGCGTTTTCCTTTACCAGTTCAAGCCTGGAATCGTTGATGTCACATGAAAGAATGCTGCAGTTATCGTGGCAAAGCGTTGCCATATGAGTTGATTTTCCGCCCGGAGCCGAGCAACAGTCAAGGATCTTATTTCCTTCTGCCGGCGATGCGATAAGTGATGCGAGCATAGCGGCTTCACCCTGGATGAACATTCCGTATTTGGAATAGATGTCAGAATTCTCAAGGCCTTTAAGTCCGCCAGATATCTCTATTGCGTCACTGATTATCTTTGCGGGTTGAGCAAATATGCCGGCTTCTTTAAGTTCTGAGATGATCTTTTTCTGTTCGATCTTTGAACTGTCAAATCTTACGGTCGTACCGGAAGGCTTAAGGAAAGCCATTCCGATGTCAAAGGCTCTGGATTTACCGTAATCCTTCTTGAAAATGCCATAGATCTCAGGCTTAAGCGATGTCCTGATGCCTGGTTTATACTGCTCGAGGTTTTTCTTGGCCTCGGGTGCGGACGCATATTTGCGTACTACAGCATTAACATATCCCGATACTTTGTGATTGTATTTCTTAGCAATCTCTACTGATGAATCGGTAACGGCGTAATCAGGAATGTTTTCGCCAAACTGAAGCTGCCATACTGCCATTCTGATGATGGTTCTTGTGATCGGATCCATCTTTTCAGGTTCTTCCTTTGTTATATGGCGGATAAGGAAATCGATCGTGAAAGTATAAGTGAGAGTGCCATAGAGCATTGCTCTGGTGAAATCAAGTCGTTTACCGAGCGAAGCTGCTGCTTTATCTGTCTTCTTCAATATAAGATTTGAAAAAGCGTCATCGAAATACACCTGATAAAGCATCTGAAAACACAGTTCCCTCTCGTTCCCGGTTTCTATAAGCTTTATGATGTCTTTCTTTTTGTACTTGATCGGGCTGGTCATGAGAATACCCCGTAATCAGGCAAAAGTCTGTCCGGCTTTATAATTGTGTGCAATATCGCGGGCGAAAAGCCTTTTCCCGCCGGCAAACTGAAGCTCGATTATCTGTAAATAACCCGATCCGCATTTAACTATAAGGTCTTTACCCTTGCTTGCGACGATTGTGCCAGGCTCAGCCCGCTCCGCGGCAGCCTTGTCTGCAAATGCCGGGAGCTCGGTAACTATTCTGGAATCATAGATCTTGAGTTTTCTTTCTCCCGCCTCCGTATAGGCACCAGGCCAGGAACTGAGTGCCCTGACCTTGTTATGGACAACAGTTACATCCATATCCCAAGTAAAATGGCCTTCTTCAGAAGCGATCGGAGGGCAATATGTAGCCTTTGAATCATCCTGTTTAACGGGAACGAGCTTTCCTTCGGTAATGTCCAATACAGCCTGAGGAAGAATTGATGCCGAAAGCTCAGCGAGTTTCATCATTAGCTCATCGGAATGCATGTCAGGTCCAATCTCAATCTCTTTTTGAACGAGCATATCGCCTGTATCCATCCCTTCAGCCATCTCCATGATGGTAATGCCGGTAACCTTATCTCCTTCCATAACCGCTCTCTGAACAGGAGCAGAACCCCTTCGTTCAGGCAAAAGACTGCCATGGCAATTGATGCAGCCATATTTGGGTATGTTCAATATGGAAACAGGTAAGATCTTTCCGTAAGCAGCAGTAACGATCATGTCCGGCTTTGCATCGGAAATGACATTAAAAGCCTCATCCGTCTTAAGCGTAGCAGGCTGGAATACTTCTATGCCTTTTTCCTGTGCTGCAACCTTTACAGGCGGCGGAGTAAGTATCTGCTTTCTGCCAACAGGTTTATCAGGCTGGCAGCAACAAAGAACGACATTGAAGCCGCCGTCAATGAGAGCCCTGAGATTGACAGCTGCAAATTCAGGCGTTCCCATAAAAACGATTCTTAAATCGCGGGGATCAGTCAAAAGGATCACTCCTCCTCGTCATCGTCGTTTTCTTCAACGCGATATACTTTTCCGTCAACTGACTTATCTATAAAAAGGATGCCGTCAAGATGGTCATACTCATGGCAAATGCATCTTGCAAGAAGCTCATCAGCTTCAAGAACGAATTCATTTCCGTTACGGTCCAAAGCCTTAACCTTAACATGATCAGGACGTTCCACTTCACAGGTCTTTCCCGGAACTGAAAGACAGCCTTCACTTCCGACCTGTGAACCACTTGATTCAAGGATCTCAGGGTTAATGAATTCAATCTTACCGTGATCGTCACCGATATCGACGATAAAAACACGTCTTAATACGCCAACCTGAGGAGCAGCAATGCCTATTCCCCTGTTTTCGTAATACATTGTATCTGCAAGATCATCGAGCAGTTTTATAATCCTGGGAGATATCTCATCCACAGGACGTGATTTCTTTCTAAGTAACGGATCACCCTCAATTACGAGATTTCTTAAAGCCATCGATATACCTCATTTAATAAATATAGGTTAATTATAAAGTTCAATTCATATGCGGGCAAGTATTGAAGAACCGAGCTTAATCATCATTCGTTTGAAAGTGCGCTGACATTTACTTTACCGACCTTGGTTCTCGGTATGGAATCAAGCACGACGAAACTTCTTGGCATTGCAAAGCGGGAAACTGAAAGGTTCAGCTCATTCTTAACGTGACTCAGAGCCTCGTCAAAGCTGCCATCATGCTCCGCTTTCTTGTCAAAAACGATGCAAGCTCTTACTATTTCGCCTCTTAGATCGTCAGGAATACCGATTACAGCACAATCAGTAACCTCAGGACAGGACATGATGATATCCTCGAGAACATTCGGATAAACATTATAGCCGTTGGTTATGATCATCCTCTTGAGCCTGCACTCAAAGTAGATCAGACCGTTATCGCCTTTTCGGCCGCAGTCTCCCGTACGAAGCCAGACAACCCCGTTTTCGTCCTTTTTAAGAACGTCATCAGTTTCTTTTTCCTCGTTATAGTAACCGATCATGACAGCAGGTCCTGAAATAAGGATCTCGCCATTAGTGCCGTCAGGTAATTCTTTGCCGGTCTCAGTATCAACGATCTTAAACAAAGTGTCTCTATATGCCCTGCCTATGCAATTGTGTTCAGTACAACCCGGCGGCATAAGGCTTATACCGGAAAGACACTCGGTAAGGCCGTAACCCTGTCTGACGACAGCATTGCTGCCGTGTCTCTTAAGAAGATCATTCATTTTATCCTGAATATCTGAAGGCAATCTGTCACCTCCGGATATCACAAGCTTTAAGAACGACATATCCATATCCTTTGCATCACCGGATACGATAGCCGAGAAAATCGCAGGAACGCCCGCTATGACAGCAGGTTTATACTTCGAGATGAGCTGAATGAACTTCTTTACCTTAAAGGCAGGAAGCAGAATCGAAGTTCCGCCAAAGGTAAGTACAGTATGGATTCCTACACCAAGGCCGAAACCGTGGAAGATCGGCAAAACGGCAAGGAACCTGTCACCTTTTTCGAGACATTCACAACTCTCGATCGCTTCATAAGCACTGTTGTTGAAGTTTAACGAAGAAAGCAAGACACCTTTCGAAGGTCCCGTAGTACCACCAGTATAAAGCATTGCACAAGCATCTTCAGGTACAGGCTTCTCATCTGCTTTAAGAGTGTATGCCCTGTTTCCCGTTTTCATGAATTCCGGGAAGGCCTTAAAACGGATGAAAGAAGGTGTCTTTACTCCTGATTTAACCTTATATGCAAGCTTTGCCATCCTGGGAAGGTATTCCGAAGGACTGCAAAGGATTACTTTATGAACCGTTCCTGCCAGGAAAGAAATCCCTGCGGGTATCTCATCATATACAAAAACGATCTGCGGATTGGTCAGTTCGATATAGGACTTTAATTCCCTGACAGATGAAAGCGGGTGAATCAGATCACACACCGCACCTAATTTTGAGCAGGCATAAAAGACAAAAACAGCCTGCGGAATGTTCGGTAAGACAACGGCAACATGCATGCCGCGTCTGACACCAAGAAAATACATGGCTGCGGCACATCTGTCTATGTCAGCCAATAATGTGGAATATGTGATCTTGTTACCGTAGTATTCAAGAGCGGCAAGATCACTAAACTCTTTGCATTTAGTCTTTATGCTCTCGTAAAGAGTCAATCCGCTAATATCAAAATCAGGTGTATCAGACATTAAAATTCCCAGGAAGAAATGTACTTCTTCTGTTCATCAGTAAGCTCGTCGATCTTAATATTCTTCGTTTTAAGAAGGATTTCAGCAACCCTGTTGTCGATCTCTTCAGGTGTCTGATAAACATCGACAGGTAAACGTGCAATACTGGTAGCGATATACATTGCAGACTGTGCCTGAAGAGCAAAACTCATATCCATGATCTCTACGGGATGTCCGTCTCCGGATGCCAGGTTAACAAGCCTTCCTTCAGCTATTATGCAGACAGTCCTGCCGTTTGAGAGCTTATATCCGACAACATTATGACGAAGCTCAGAAGAAGAAACTGCCATTCTCGTGATGTCTTTCATGCTGACTTCACAGTCAAAGTGTCCTGCGTTGCAGCATACGGCACCATCCTTCATCATGAGGAAATGCTTTTCAGTGATAACGTCCTTGCAACCCGTAACAGTAACGAAGAAATCACCCAAAGGAGCAGCTTCATCCATTGTCATTACGGAATAGCCTTCCATAAGTGCTTCACAAGCCTTAACGGGATCGATCTCGGTAACGATTACATTGGCACCGAGACCCTTTGCTCTCATGGCAACTCCCCTGCCGCACATACCGTAACCTGCAACTACAACAGTCTTACCGGCAACAACAAGGTTTGTGGTAGCCATAATTGCGGTCCATACAGATTGACCTGTACCGAATCTGTTATCGAAAAGGTGCTTGCATCTTGCATCGTTAACAGCGATTACGGGATATGCCAGTTTGCCTTCCTTCTTAAGGATCTCCAGACGGTGTACACCTGTAGTTGTTTCTTCGCATCCACCGATGATATTCGGAGTTAGATCCTTCATTTCAGAATGAAGGAGCAAAGCAAGGTCTCCGCCGTCATCGATTACGATGTGAGGTCCAAAAGACAGTGTTTTCTTTAAACGTGCGAAATACTCTTCTTCCGTATCACCATGAACAGCATAAACGTTCATAATGTTCAGCGAAGCAAGAGCTGCAGCAACATCATCCTGTGTAGACAAAGGATTGCATCCGGTCAAAGCAACTTCAGCGCCGCCTCTGGCAAGAGCTCTTGCCAGACATGCAGTCTTTGCTTCTACGTGTACGGAAACAGAGATCTTAAGTCCTTCGAAAGGCTGACTCTTAATAAGCTCAGCTTCTATTGCACGAAGCACCGGCATATTGCGGTAAGCCCATTCGATCTTTTCTAATCCATAAGGTGCGAGGCTTATATCCTTTACTTCGTAATTAAACATCGCTTAAGCTCCTTTATTTAAGTCGTTTGATGAATTCCTTTACAAGCGCACAGCTTTGATCTGAAGCGGCAGCTGCCGTATCGAGAACTTCTTTCTCGGAAAGCGGTCCGTCATTGATTCCTGCCGCCATATTCGTTATGCAGGATATCGCAACGACCTTCATTCCCATATGGTTTGCACATATAGCTTCAGGTACGGTAGACATGCCTACGCAGTCAGCACCTAATGTGCGGAGAGCTCTGATCTCGGCAGGTGTCTCATACTGAGGACCCTTTGTGTATGCGTAAACACCGCGGGTAAGACTGATATTCAGATCCTTGGCACAGGATTCGAGCAAAGCAATGCATTCTTTATCATAAACATTGCTCTGATCAGGGAACCTTACACCTAATTCGTCAATGTTCGGTCCTCTCAAAACGGACTCTGCATAGAATGACAGATGATCCTCAATAGCAACAAATTCAGGCGGAACCATGTCTTTCCTGATGCCGCCGGCAGCGTTTGTAAGAAGGATCATCTTAACTCCGATCATCTTCATAACTCTTACATAAAAGATGATCTTCTCTATCGGAAAGCCTTCATAATAATGGAATCTTCCACTCATCATGAAAACATCTTTACCGGACAGAGAACCGCAGACCAGCTTTCCTGCATGACCGGGAGCAGTTGAACACGGGAAATCAGGGATTTCATCATAAGGTAAGGTAAAATACTTTTCACAAATCTCTGTAAGCGGACCAAGACCTGAACCTAAGACCAGACAGATCTCAGGGACCTTACGTCCGTTAAGGTGACTTACGATATAATCGCCTGCTCTTTTTAAAGATTTGAAGTATTCTTCCTTATTTTCGATCATATTACTTCTTACCGCAGCAATCCTTATACTTCTTACCGGAACCGCAAGGGCACGGATCATTTCTGCCAACCTTGCCGGCTTCTCTCTTTACAGGCTGTCTTGTCTCGTTGGAAGCAGCTGTTCCCTCGATGGGAGTTGAAGCAGAGCTGGGTGTTACATCCTTGCCCTTGCCTTCAGAAACGTTTCTTGCTACTTCCTTAGCCTCGAAATCGGACTCAGGTGTGAACTTAGCTCTCATAATGAACTTAACAGCATCGTTCTGGATGGCTTCGTTCATCTCTTCGAACATTGCAGAACCTTCAAGCTTGTATTCGACAACAGGATCGTGCTGACCTACACTTCTCATACGGATAGCAGAAGAAAGCTGATCGAGAGCATCGATATGATCCATCCACTTAAGGTCAACAGTTCTGAGGAGGATCTGACGTTCAGCTTCTCTGAATACCTCAGGAGTAACTTCCTCATCCTTCTTGGCAATGATTTCCTTTGCCTCGTCTGCGAGCTGTTCAGCGAGATCGTCAGCATCAGGAAGTTCGAAATCGTCATCCTGGACCTTCTTAACGATATCGAGATCACCGAAGATCTCTTCGAGCTGTCTTCCGAGTGTATATCTTTCAGAAGATGATATAACTCCGTCAAGAGCATATGTGTTGACGATACGTGAAGCGACACGCTCGACCATCTGCAGATAAATATCGTGTACGTCATTACCATTGATGACCTGACGTCTCTGCTCATAAGTGATCGTTCTCTGTACGTTGTTAACATCGTCATATTCGAGGACGCTCTTACGTGATGAGAAATGGAGTGCTTCGAGTTTCTTCTGTGAGCTGTCGATCATTCTTGAAAGAGACTTGAACTGGATTTCCATGTCGTCTTCGATTCCGAGAGAATCAGCAAGACTTGTAACACGGTCACCACCGAAGATTCTGAGGAGATCGTCCTCAAGTGAAAGGAAGAACTTAGATCTTCCGGGGTCTCCCTGTCTTCCGGCACGTCCCTTGAGCTGATTGTCGATTCGTCTGGACTCATGTCTTTCTGTACCAACAATGAAAAGACCACCGAGATTCCTTACTTCTTCAGCTTCAGGTGCAAGCTCTTCCTTGAATTTTGCTTCAAGAGAGTTAAAACGCTCTCTTGCTTCAAGAACGAGTTCGTCGTCTGTCTCATTATGAGCTGTGGAAGCATCAATGAGTTCTTCTGTATAACCGAGTTTTCTCATTTCCTGAAGTGCAAGGAATTCTGCGTTACCACCCAAGATGATATCGGTACCACGGCCTGCCATGTTTGTAGCGATCGTAACAGCACCCTTACGGCCTGCCTGTGCAACGATCTCAGCCTCGCGCATATGGTTCTTAGCATTGAGCACATTATGCTTGATGCCGTACTTGGTGAAGATCCTGGAAAGGAGTTCTGACTTATCGACACTTACAGTACCGACGAGTACGGGCTGTCCCATTTCATGAGCTTCCTTAACAGTACGGAGAAGTGCTGAATACTTGCCGTTCTCGGTCTTGAAAACCGCATCGTAATCGTCCTGTCTGATAACGGGCTTGTTTGTAGGGATCTGGATAACGTCGAGATTATAGATCTGTCTGAATTCTGCTTCCTCTGTATAAGCAGTACCGGTCATTCCGGAGAGCTTTGAATACATTCTGAAGAAGTTCTGGAACGTAATAGTTGCAAGAGTCTTGTTCTCGCTTGCGACCTTAACGCCTTCTTTAGCTTCGATTGCCTGGTGCAGACCGTCACTGTAACGTCTGCCCGGCATGAGACGTCCGGTAAAGTCGTCTACGATGATAACCTCACCGTCCTGAACGATGTACTGTTCATCTTTCTTGAAATTACCATTAGCCTTGAGAGCGTTGTTGATATAGTGCTGGAGATCGAAGTTGTCAGAATCAGAAAGGTTATCGATTCCGAAATGCTTTTCAGCCTTTGCGATACCATTTGCGGTAAGGACTGAAGTCTTAGCTTTCTCATCGATTACGTAATCTGCATCACCTACGAGGTCGTCCATATCAACCTTGTCATCAGTCTCAACAACCGTAAAAGACTTGAGGGTCTTAACAAAAGCGTCTGCTTTCTTGTAAAGGTCGGATGACTCAACGCCTCTGCCTGAAATGATAAGCGGGGTTCTCGCTTCGTCGATCAGGATCGAGTCGACCTCGTCGACGATAGCGTAATTAAGCTCACGCTGTGCGATCTGATCCTTTCTGACTACCATGTTGTCACGGAGATAGTCAAATCCGAACTCATTGTTTGTACCATATACGATATCGCAAGCATACATGCCCTTACGGTCACGGTTAGGAATATCGTGAATGATGAGACCAACGCTGAGCTTAAGGAACTTGTAAACCTTACCCATCCACTCAGAGTCACGCTTTGCGAGGTAATCGTTAACGGTGACTACGTGAACACCCTTTCCGGTCAAAGCATTGAGATAAACAGGCATTGTAGCAACGAGCGTCTTACCTTCACCCGTCTTCATCTCGGCAATTCTTCCCTGGTGCAGGATGATACCGCCGATTACCTGTACTCTGTAAGGCTTCATGCCCAAAACTCTCCATGCAGCCTCTCTTACTGTAGCAAAAGCCTCAGGAAGGAGATTGTCTAAAGACTCACCTTCAGCAATTCTCTTCTTGAATTCATCAGTCTTGCCGGCAAGATCATGGTCGCTTAACTTTGAATACTCTTCTTCATAGCCCATTACTGCATCGACAATGGACTTGATTCTTTTAAGTTCGTGATCGCTATGCGTACCGAAAATGCTTGTTACTAAACTCATTTACTCAGTTTTCTCCTCTTGTTCTTTATTATCGCGTTCGTTAAGTCTCTTTAGTGCGGTCCTGTATCCGCCGTCCGGGTTTATGTAGCAGGTCTTTACACGTGATATGGTCGTAGAACTGACCTTTGTACTGCTTCTGGCCTTGCCACGAACTCTTCCGCTACTGTGCTTTGTCTCGGAAGATGCACCGGATTCCTCACTCTCCGGGGTGCCCGAAAGTTCTTTGATAATCTCTTCGTAGCTCTTTCCCTGTTCTATCCTTCTTACGATCTGCCAACGATGAAGAAAAGACTGCAATTCATTTACCGAACAAAGATCCTTGAAGAACTTGTGAATCTCCTCGGGATTCTTCATGGTGAGAATGGCGTTATAGAGATCCGTAAGCTCTTCCATCTCACTGTCAGTAAATGCAGCAGCGAATTTCAGCTCGTTTCTGTCCTTGTTCTTAATCATGGCGATTACCCGACAGCATCATTTACGAAATCAATAAGCGGAGCTGCATATCCTGTATAGAAAGCAACGAAAATAATCGTAACAACTACAACCGCCAGAATGCCGACCAGGCATCTGGAAAAGAAAAGGTTCGTCTTGGCCTTTCTAAGAGTATCACCGATAGACAGGTTGGACCCGTTATCGTTGTTTATCATTGAACTGGCCAAACTCGGCCTTCTGACAGCATTTTCGCGTTTCAAACAAGACACCTCCAAAATTATCCGATATATCTTAACGCAATATTAAGTTTAATACAATAAATTAAATAAAGAGAAAAATCCTGTCAAAAATCAAATTATCGGTTTTCAGGAGTATTTGGTCGATTTGCCGTATTCCTTGATAACCAGGTTCACACCTTTGCCCTTTGCATACTCCGACAAAGATTCTATCGTATTTTTGCGGTCCGCGGGAGAATTTCCAGGTATTACGACCGTAAGAGTCCTGCCTTTTATGTTCCTAACGCTGTAATTCTTGCCGTTAATAACCTTGTCTGTACCGTTAAACGAACTTAATTGATCAATATCGGCCTTTATGGTCTTCGTTATCTTGCCCTTAGACTTATAATACGGTGCTGTCAGGTCAATTGACTTTAGAGAACTGACATTTCCGTTATCATTGCTGTCAATGACCGGATAAGTCTTGGGCAGATTTGTGCCGTAAATATCACGAAACCTGTCGCCACGGCTGAAATTATTAAGGCTCCAGATGTCATTCGAGGTGTTTTTGGGGTTATCACCTTCAAGAATCAGAGATGAATCACCGTATAACGGGATTACAGAGAATATGGTTCTTTGCTTTCTTCCGGCTATGGTAATCACCGAGTATTTCGTGGTTACTTCGATAACGTGCCTTTTGCTGCTTATATCAAAAGAAACATCGATATCATCAGGACAAAAGAACGAAGAACCTCCATTCCGTTCTTTGTAGTACTTAACGATATTCTTGGCCATTGTTCCTGCTAGTACCCCTTCCAGAACGGCTTCTTCAAATCTATATCCCGATGCAGTATTAAGGCCTCCCGCCACTTTGGATACAGTACCAAGAACAGATGATGCTTTTGTCCCATCCAGCGCCGTATCAGGAAAAGCATTCAGGAGAAAAGATGCCGTATCTCCGGCCGGAACAGTAAGCGGATACAAGAGCGACATGTTCTCGCAACACTGATTGACAGATCTGGTCATCAGGATATCCGTTCTGTAAAGATTGATCGCACTGATTATGCTTGCGATAAGCAATAAAACACATGTAAAGCATATAGCTGCCTCGATTGTCACGCTTCCCTTTTTGTTTTTCATGTTTATTTACCCGTAGAGTGCATAACTTCTTGTTATCTGGATCTTCTTAAAGCCTGTATCCGCGTTTGCAGTTAAACCCGTATAAAGATCACCATAATCTCTTTTGAGAACAGTCAGACCGCGTTCAAGCATTTTGTCATCAGGTACAGCCTGCATGAAAAGGAATAAGAAATCTCTGTACCCTGCCGTAACGATTTTCTTATCCTTATGTTCATAGAGTGTCACTCTTTCTCCCTTCCTTAAGACATTGATGTCCTTGCCTGCTTTGAACGTTGCTATCAGAAGTATCAAAGCTACGGTTATGACCCTGTAATCTATGTCAACCGAACCTTCAGATAAGGCCGCGATAATTGCCGCGATTATCTTTGAAACAATATCCACCTTCGATCTGTAATCCTTATCAAGGTAATCCTTAAGAAAGTTCGTTCCTGTAAGCACAGACAAAGCAGGAAATTCACGGCCGCAAGCGATTTAACACCCGTTAGTCCGGTAAGGATGTATTCTGAGTCATCACTATTTTTACTGTGGATCTGTGAATATGATGTCCCGTTTATCGTGGAATCACAGTCCTCTTTCAGAGAACAGTCAAAATTGTAAGAAAAGTAATTTGCTTCATAAACATGAGTCAGAACTTTAAAGCTTTTCTTTCCCAGTGTCTCATGCAGTCCTATAAGCTCATCAAACAGGCCGATCGCAGGTTTCATGTTCTTAATGCTTATGTTGATCGAGAAGTCCTTGAGATCATTATCGTCATTACATTTTTTCTTCAAGCTTTCAAGGATCTCAATCTGCTTCTCGTAATCATTGATATTCAGCTTTTCCCCGACCTTTTCGAACCAACTGCTTATCTTTTCAGAACCGCTTATTATGTCACTGACATAACCTGCAGCAGGACTTGAAGTGTATTCCTTGATCTTTTTCAAGACTCCTGTATCAAGCAGCTCGTTTATGAGTTCCGAAAATACATCTGCAACCCTGTTTATCGCGATACCTGTGGCCCTGTAGGAATAGTACATATTGATCGCATCCCGAAGAGCTTTCCTGTCTATTTTCTTGTAACCGCCTAAGTTCAATTCTGGTCCTTCGGTATATCCGCATGCCAGGAGAGCCTTGGAATAGATATCGTCATCGACTGCATCTTTGGTAAATGCGTATACTCCGTAAACATCGAAAAGCTGCCTGTTATACTCACACATAATGCTTTCCACCTGGGCATCAACCGCATTATTGACCTTGGTAATATAGTCAAGTTCCCATACAAAAGCCAGAAAAGTACATTCGACAAGAATTACCGATGACAGAATTATTGCCAAGAAGACAGATGATGCTCCGTGGCGCTTGATCCTTTTCTTAATCGTTCTTCTCATTTGAAGTCACCTCGCTCGCTACAGTAGCAGCTCTGCCGTAGATAAGACGGAAGTTATCCGATAAACCGGTCAGATATGTGCAAAGCTTCTCAGGAGAAGTGTTATAAGAAACGGCTGAACCGATCTTCTTTTCAGTCAGAAGTCTGGTGTCCTTATTCTGATATTCGTATTCCTCAAAACCGTACCTGCAGTCATAAAAAGCCTCTATGGCAGTTGATTCAGGTGCAGTTACAATGAACGTGAGTATTGTAAGAACTATCGTAAATACTATTGCTGTTTCCAGTGTTGACATTGAATTCACCTCCTGCAGTTAATTTGATTAATCATATAACGGCAGGCACGATGAATTTACCGACAAAAACCGACAAAAACCGACAAAGAAACGCCCGGCGGACCGGGCGTTAAAAATGCTCACGAGCACTGATTTTATTTAATTACAAGTCACTTTCAAGCTTTTTTGTTGCTATATTACCTATTTAAGAATTTCAAGGTCATGCACGGAGAGTTATTCCGAACTTGTTGCCAAGGTTTTCAAGGATGGTGCTTACGAAGCCGTCGATTATCTCAGGCTTGAATTCCTCATCCTTAGGCGTGAAGACTACGCTAAATGCAAGACTCTTCTTGTTAAGACCAAGCTGTATACCTTCGTAGATATCGAAAAGCTCGATCTTGGTGATGTACTCGCAGGAAGCCTTGATCTCCTTTTCAACCTGAGCACATGTAATACTCTTATCCATAACGAAGCAGAAGTCACGCTTTTCCTCAAGGAACTTCGGAAGAGGAATGAACTTTCTTTCCTTGCCATAGTACTTGCTCAGAGTACGCAGATCGATCTCGGCAACATAAGCAGGTACCCTCATGTCAAGCTCATCGCAAATCTCATAGAGTACCTGACCCAAATAGCCGACATTCTCGCCGTTGCAGATGACCTTGGCCGTTCTGCCCGGATGAAGGAATGTCTTCGCATCCTTATCGTAATCGAACTCAACGTCCAAAGAAGCAGCGATAACGTCGACAAGGCCCTTAAGCGAGAAGAAATCCTCATCCTCGCCGAAAACGCCAATGCAGATGGTCTCGCGCTCATCAGGGTACTCCGTAAGAGGCAAGCTCTTAGGCAGGAACTTGTTGCCCATCTCGTAAATGCGGCCTGTCAGGATGCCGTTCTTCTGGTTTCTGGCCATAGCCTTGATCATCTGAGGCGCCAAAGTTGTACGCATCAGAGAAAGATCGATATTGATCGGATTCAAGATCTTGATGGCAGTTCTTTCGGGAGCATCCTCGGGAAGTTTCAGAAGATCGAAATCCGAGGGTGAGAAGAACGAATAGTGTACGCCTTCTGAAGCACCGGCTGCGCAAAGATCGCGTCTGATCTTGAGTTCTGAACGCTGCTTTAAGTTATATCCGCCGCTCGTAACCTTAGCCGTAGGAATGAATGTGGGCACGATGTGATCGTAACCGTACATACGGATAACTTCCTCAGCAACATCCTGATAAGACTCCATATCAACGCGGTATCCCGGAATGGCGATAGTAAGTGAATCACCGTTAAGTTCAGGCGCGAAGTTAAGTCCCGTAAGGATTCGGATGATGTCTTCATCAGGAACCGTAATGCCAAGTACTCCGTTAACCTGTTTAACGCTTACTGTCAGCTTTCTGGGCTCGATCGAGTTACCTGTATTCACATCGAAAGCTGTTTTCGAGACCTTGCCGCATCCGAGTTCTTCAATAAGATGCAGAGCTCTCTTCATTGCCATAACCGTAGTGTATTCATCAACACCCTTGGAGAATCTCATGGAAGAATCAGAAACCTGACCCAAAGCCTTAGAGCTCTTACGGATATTATCGTGAGCAAACTTTGCAGCCTCGAACATTACCGCATTGGTCGAAGCAAGGATCTCGGAATTGAGACCGCCCATGATGCCCGCCAGAGCGACAGGTTTCTTACCGTCGCAGATGACAAGGTTATCGGAAGTAAGTTCGAATTCCTTCTCATCGAGAGTAACGATCTTCTCGCCGTTCTCGGCACGGCGTACGTGGATCTCACCGCCTTCGAGATAAGAATAATCGAAAGCGTGCATCGGCTGACCGAGTTCATAAAGCACATAGTTTGTGATATCAACTACGTTAGAGATAGCAGAACAGCCAACAAGAGCCAGACGGCGCTTCATCCAAGCCGGTGATTCAGCGATTGTAACGTCAGAAACATAGTGTCCGATGTATCTCGGGCAAAGATCAGGTGCTGACACACGAATGTTGAAGTCGATCGAGACATCGCTCTCAGTATAATCAAGAGCAGGCTCCTTGACCTGCTTTCCAAGAACTGCGGCTACTTCCCTTGCAATACCGAAGATGCTCTGACAGTCGGGCCTGTTTGCCGTGATGGACACATCGAAAATGTAATCATCCAAACCTAAGATGGGCTTAACGTCAGCACCGGGGACTGAATCCGCAGGCAAGACGAGAAGTCCGTTGTATCCTGCACCCGGGAACATGTCCTCAGAAACGCCAAGCTCAACACCGGAGCAGAGCATACCGAACGAATCGTATCCTCTGAGCTTGCCCTGACCTATAGTCATGACGCCTTCAACTGTTACGTGATCCTTTGCTGTCGCATAGACCTGCGCGCCGATAAGAGCCAGAGGATACTTGCCGCCTGCCGCTACGTTGTCAGCGCCGCAGCAGATCTGAAGAACGCCGTTCTCGCCGGCATCAACAGTGCAAAGATGAAGATGAGTGCCTTCGATCGCTTCACAGGTCTTAACTTCACCGACAACGACTTTGCTTATGTCCTTGCCTACTTCATACTTTTCCTCTACCTCGAAACCGCAGCTGAAGAGCTTTTCTTCAAGAACGTCCGGGGTAACGTCAATATCAACATAATCTTTAAGCCAGCTTAATGGTACTAACATATCTTTGCCTCCTCACCTTAATCGTCGATCTGTTCAAGTACGCGGAGATCAGACTCAAACAGGAGTTTGATGTTGTTGATACCGTACTTGAGCATGGCAATACGATCGATACCGATACCGAAAGCCAGACCGCTGTATTTATTGCTATCGATTCCGCAGCCTTCAAGAACCTTCTTGTTGACTACGCCTGCACCCAAGACCTCTATCCAGCCTGTTCCCTTGCAGAGCTTGCATCCCTTGCCGCCGCACTGGAAGCAGGAAACGTCTACCTCAACGGAAGGCTCCGTGAACGGGAAATATGAAGGACGGAGACGGGTTCTTGTCTCTTCGCCGAAGATCTTCTTAACGAAAACATCAAGCATTCCCTGAAGATCGCAGAGAGTGATGCCCTCATCAACTACAAGTCCTTCCATCTGGGAGAACATCGGTGAATGCGTAGCATCGTCATCGGAACGGAAAACCTTACCCGGTGAGATGATCTTGATCGGGGGCTGCTGAGACTCCATGACATGGACCTGGCCTGCCGATGTCTGTGTTCTAAGAAGGAATTCAGGGCTCAAATAGAATGTATCCTGCATGTCACGCGAAGGATGATCCTTAGGGATATTCAGAGCCGTGAAATTATAGTGGTCAGTCTCGATCTCATTACCCTCGTAAACAGAGAAACCCATTGAACCGAATATGTCTACGATCTGGTTTCTTACCTGGGTATTGGGATGAAGATAACCCTTCTTAAGCTTCTTAGAAGGCAATGTCACATCGATGGTCTCGGATTCATAACGTGCTTTCTGCTCAGCTTCCTTGAACTGTGCATCCAGGGCATCGAACTTCTCTGTAGCCCAGTTTCTGATCTCGTTGACCATCTTGCCGTAATCGGCCTTCAGTTCTTTCGGAATCTTGCCCATCTCCTTCATGAGAGAGCCGATCTTACCTTCCTTTGAGTCCATAACGCTCTTTCTATACTCAAAGACACCCTTGGAACTCTTGATCTCAGTAAGATCTGTCTCGATCTTGGCTCTGATCTCAGACAACTTTGCACTTAATTCACTAAGTTCAGCCATGTTTTCCTCCTTCTTTGCATAAAAAAATCCCACGGCAATCATTAATTGCCATGGGACGAATTGCTATTTATCGCACCTTCGCGGTACCACCCATGTTCGAAAAGCGTAAGTATATGCTTTCCGCACTTAAATCGCGCTGTAATGCCGCCGCTATGCATCCGCTTAATCAGTAAAATACCGTTTTCGCAGGAAAGCTCCAGTGTTGAAATTCATCTTATTGCCCTTCGTATCGTGCTTTCAGCCGGTGACACGACTCTCTTTCCCGGAAGCAAAAAGACTACTTACGCACCTTCATTGCATTGCCCATTGTACATATATGATAACTAAAAAGTCAAGCAAACCCTTATACGGCAAAGAAAGGATTGTATTTTATCTCGTCAGCGATCGTCGAATCGGGTCCGTGACCGGGATAAATCCTGATCTTAGGATCCATCTTGCTGAGTTTTCTTACAGAATCCATCATGACCTTGGAAGATCCGCCTATCATGTCGGTTCTGCCAACCGAACCTGCGAAAACAGTGTCGCCGGTAAACATATGCTCTTCACCATCAACGGAAAACAAGTAGCAGACAGAACCCCTTGTATGTCCCGGTGTAGCTATTACTTTTATGGATACGGAACCCGATTCAATGGTCTCAGCCGGCTTTTGATAAGAAAAATCAAAGGTCTTGGCCACCCCATCCATGAAAGAACAGTTTGATCTCGGGTCTGATATGAGTTCTGAATCCTCAGGACTCATGTAAACAGGAGCTTGCGGGTACTTTTCAAGCCATTTTTCAACGTATTTGATGTGATCATAATGGCCATGCGTTATCAGAATGGCTGAAACAGACGTTATTTCCTGCTTTATCGTGTCAGGATCGACTGAAGGATCGATAACAAACAACTCATCGCAAACATATGCCAAATACATATTTGACGTAAGCGGACCACGAGGGATACATATGATGTTCATTGAAGATCAGGCGCCTGTTCCCTGCCTGTCGGCAGCATTCCATTCACGGTAATCAAGCGCACCGCTATCAATCGCGGTAATAAGGATCTCGGCAGAAGCGATATTCGTAGCATAAGGAATTATGTTCTGGTCGCATACATCAAGAAGCTCTCCCGGGTTGGATTCACTCTTGGTTCTGCCGTCTCTGAGATAGATTACGCAGTCGATACCGTTAAACTCGGCTCTGGAAGCCAGCTGTTCAAATCCGCTCGAATAGTCTACCGAAAGACCTGAAACATCGAGATCTGCGGAAGATTTAAGTAATTTAGCGGTGTTATAAACTGAAATCAGCTGATGCTTCTCAAGAAGGGGCTTATAAGCAATGCAAAAGTTGACAAGAAGCTCGGTCTTCCTATTGTCAGCCATCAAAACGATTTTCATCAAAAAGCCCCCATTAAAGATACTGCCAAAATTTTACAGTATTATCACTATGCGGACAATTTCCCTTTAATACAAAACTGCAACATAAAAACTGTTTATCATGTCAATTCAGTTTTCAAGGCTGTCAGGCAAGGTGATCTCCGGGTGAAGGATTATTGATATATACGGGATAAGTATTGAAATAATAAGTGTTGTAATATGCAGCGATGATCTTTCTGGCGATGATCGTAGTTGATGAACCCCACTCGCCTCTTTCTACAACGAGAGCTACAGCAATCTCAGGGTTATCCTTAGGAGCATAGCAGACGAAAAGACCGTTGGAATACTCTTTTCTTATCTTCTCGAAGCCCGTCTCAGCCGTTCCCGTCTTACATGTAACCTTTATCGGGAATGCCGAAAACTGTCTTTGAGCCGTTCCTCTCCAGTACTTTGAACCTTCCGTAACGCAGATCATGGCATTACGTACTGCCCTGATGTTCTCTTCAGGAATACCGATATCGACTGATTCAGCCTGGCCTTTATAAAGAACCGAGCCGTCACTGGCAATGACAGAGTCAATGATATAAGGCTTAACGAGCTTGTTTGTGGCAATTCCCGCTACGTATCTGCAAAGCTGGAGAATCGTAAAGCAGTTATCGAACTGTCCGATAGAAACCTGAGCGGTATTTGACGGGAACCAGATCTTATCGTACTCGGATTCATGCAGGAGTCTCTTCGTTTCACGGCTCGACATAACGCCTTTTATCTCACCCGGGAGATCGATGCCGGTCTTAACGCCAAGACCGAATCTCTTAGCCATGTTAGCAATATTGTCGATACCTGTACTAACGCCCAATCTCATGAAATAGATATTGCAAGAGGTACCCATGGCACTATCAAGGTTAAGAGGACCGTGACCGCCATAGGGATACTCGAGACATCTGAATATCCATCCGTCTACGTCCAGAGGGCTGATGCATGAGATCCAGTTGGATTCGGGGGTTATCGTGCCGCTTTCAAGGCCGGCAAGAGCCGTAATCGGCTTAAATGTAGAACCGGGAGCGTACATTGACATGATGGCTCTGTTCCACAAAGGAAGGTCTGCTGCAGTCATTTCCGCATATTCATCAAGTCCGAGATAATATTTTACCTGTTCAGTAGCCTGGGGATCGCCATAGTTAGCCAGGATAAAGTCATTCGGGTCATAGTTAGGATAAGAAGCCATAGCCAGAATGGCTCCCGTCTTAACGTTCATAACAACGAAAGCTCCTGAACTTGCCGTTTTATATCCTGTATGGTTACGGGCTTCTTCTACCTGAGCGTCGTTAATGTACTGCTTTAAGGCTTCCGTGCCGACTTTCTGAAGCTTTGAATCGATCGTGAGGTTAACTGTGGCTCCTGCTTTAGGCTTTACACCATAATTGGACGGGACAAACATACCCTCTTCACCCTGCTTTGTCCAAATATTGTAAGGTGAGATTCCGCTGTCTCCGTGCAGATATCTTTCCATCTGCGATTCAACGCCTGATTTGCCTACCATGTCATCGTTTGTATATCCGAATCGTGAAAGATCCTGGAATGTAGTCTGCGAGATACGTCCTACGTATCCCAGAACATGGCATGAAAACAGAGCTTCAGGAGAATATGTGCGGGCATAGCCTTTTCCACAGACAATGCCCATGTAATGGTAGTTTTCCTCTGCGAAGAGCTTTATCAGGTCTTCCGGAACATCTGTAGCGATCTTGATAGGCGTACCTTTGATGAAAGCCCAGTTATCGGTAAAGATCTGGTATCTGATCCTTACGATCCTGTATGCTTCTTCAATCGTGTATCTGTTATCAAGATTAAACTTCTGTCTCAAGTAAAGGAAAAAGACATTCGGATCCGTCTTAACATATTTATCCGAATACGTGACAATAACGCCCTGGGAATAATCTTCGAGGGCGAAAAGATTGGAATTGCTCTGCCAGGTTCTGATCTTATCCTCTTCTTTTATGAACTTAGGATCAGGGTCCATGGTGAAATACTGGTCAAGTTCGGATACAGTAATGCAATGGTATTTATCGAAAAGCTGGCTTAATTCAAGGCAAAGAGCATTCAATTCATTATCATTCAGGTACGCGTTGGCGATCATGACAGTGTTATATTCGATCGAAGAAGCGAGTTTTAAGCCCTTACTGTCAAGGATGTCACCTCTTGGAGCTTCGGAAACATACTGTCTCAAAACACCGGTAGAACCTTCTGAAATGGTCTTCTGATAGTCAGAAAACTGAAGTCTTGCCGTCATTACGAGGATCGCGACACCAAAAGAACTGAAAATTACGGCAAGAACCAGGAAACGGTTGCTGAATAAAGACATAAACCTCTTAAAGAGGTTATTCTTTTCTTTACCCCCGTTATTTTCGGAATTTCGGTCAAACGCACCGTAATCGTCTATCTTCAGATCTGCAGCCATGAAGTATCCTCATTACTCTTTATCACGTCATCCGATGTGTTTCTCTGTTCAGCAAGACCTACAGGACCCGCAAATCTCAATAAAACAAGAAGCGGGATACCTGCTATCAGATTAAGTAATGTCTGTAAAAGACTTGATCTGACAACGATCTCATATACTCCGAGGTCATAACTTCCGGCTGAAGGAACGAGAAATGTCCAGCTGTATGCCAGAAAATGACCTGAAAACTTATAAAGCAAAGTAATAAATGCGATCGAAACAAACGCGAAAGGTATATTCCGATGCATTCTCTTCGTAAAGAAAGACGAAGCCACGGCACCTGCGAGGAACATGACAAGCATTCCGATACCAGCAGTAACATGTACCGTTCCGTCTATGCCGATTATGGCTATCGGAGCAAGACAGTCTCTTACGAGTCCCATAATCAATCCGACAATGACTCCGTCTTTAAAACCATAGAAATAGCCTGTCAAAACAACAAAGACAAATGTAATGTCTGCTGTCTGACCGCCAAAACCAAGTCGGTTAGGATAAGATACCTGAAGCGAAGAAAGCAACAGGATATAAACGGCGTAAACGACTATCTTACGAATCAGTTTACGTTGGTTCATCATCATCCCTGTCCGCCCTGACCTTGTGCAGAAGATTCGGAAACTCCCGGTTCTCTTTCCTTCTTATCATCGGAAATGAAAGGAATCATTACGAAGACATCTTCGAGTTCTCCTATATTGGAGAAAGGCTTAAGAGTAGCAGTGACTTCAACAGGATTGGACTCATCTACGCTGACAATGGTACCGATCGGGATACCGTCGGGGAACAATCCACCTTCACCAGAAGTAACGATAACCGTTCCGGGAACAAGTCTGACACCCTTTTCGATTCCTTTTACCTTACAAAGTCCTGATCTCTTAAGAACGGAGTCTCCGCTGACAATTACGGAAGCACCGTTAACTTCGTTTACCTTACCGGCAACCGAGAAACCTTCGTGAAGGAGCGGCAGAACCTTGGAGTCAGATCCCTGAGTCTCGATTACTCGACCGACAAGGTTCATTTCGACATCGACGACAGGATAAGACTGACCCTGCTCGAGCGAGATACCTTCATTCTTACCTGCATTGATCCTGATAACCGAGAACCACTCATCTGCTTCTCTGGAAAGTATCGTAGCACCGTAAATATCATAATTACTGAAAGTATCCCTGATATGGAACGCTTCCTTAAGCTCCTCATATCTGATGGCGGCTTCCTCGTACTGGTTGAGCCTGTACTTAAGGTCAGCGATCTCTTCTTTAAGGGTCTTGTTTTCTTCCCTGATGGCAATACCGTCAGCAATAGCCGCCCAGAAGTCCGAGAAAGCATTACCGGTGGTCTTTACGCCTTTTTGCGCAGGTGAAACAGCATTTGAAGCAATACCGACTGCAGCTTTAAGAGGGCTTCCTGGAAGGAAACTCAGAATAATACCCGCAATCAGAAGAAGTGAAACCGCAAGTACGATAAACCACTTCGATGTCAAAAGCCTTTTCAAATCAAACGCACCTCAGTCTATTAAGCCTTTTTGCCGCAACAATTCTTGTACTTCTTGCCGGAACCGCAAGGGCACGGATCATTTCTGCCGATCTTATCTGAATGAGCGATATTAGCAACACGGTAATCGTGTGTGATCTCCTTCATTCTCTCTTCAGTAAGAACATTCTTCCATGCAGGGATGTTGTAAAGCCAGTCAGCTTTGGCATCATGCATGTTGTAATAAAGTTTCTCATAGTCAATGTCGAGGCTGATCTCGGACTCATCAGTAAGAGATTCAAGATCAAGTGAATCGCCGTTCTTAAGGCTGGACTTGATTCCGTCAAGGAAACCGACATAGACTTCCATGTTGGATGCGTTGAAACCAAGCTTTCTGGACAGAGCGAGAAGCTGACCGTTCAGGAACTCGGAATTGTCAGGATAAGCTCCGAGGATCTTCTCATAAACAGCCTTTTCAAGCTGATAGTAGCGGTTTACATATTCAATGTATTCCTGCTCATTGGAATTGTTCTCGGATCTCTCGATCCATGTTGTATAGTAGCTCATTTATCTTTCCTCCTAATGAATTACAAATTTGAAGCGACCTGAGTAAGGAATTCAGTAGTATTGACAACCTTTTTCTCAGGGAGATCGAGAAGGCTGTCAAGATCACCTGTAATTATACCCGATTCAATCGTTGAAACAGCACTCTTTTCAAGTCTTGCCGCGAAATTCTCTAAATCCTGCAGGCCATCCATCTGAGCACGCTTGCGGAGAGCTCCGGACCATGCGAAAAGCGTAGCCATCGGGTTTGTCGAAGTATTCTCACCCTTGAGGTATCTGTAATAGTGCCTTGTTACTGTACCGTGAGCAGCCTCAAACTCGTATTTGCCGTCAGGAGAAACGAGAACCGAGGTCATCATGGCAAGAGAACCGCAAGCGGAAGCGAGCATGTCACTCATTACGTCTCCGTCATAGTTCTTGCATGCCCAGACGAAACCGCCCTTTGAACGCATTACTCTTGCAACAGCGTCATCGATGAGCGTATAGAAATAAGTAATGCCGGCTTCAGCGAACTTAGCTTCGAATTCTTCCTTATAGATCTTCTCGAAGATATCCTTGAAACGTCTGTCATATACCTTGGAGATGGTATCCTTTGTGGCAAACCACAGATCCTGCTTGGTATCGAGTGAATACTGGAAGCAAGACTTAGCAAAAGCCGCAATGGATTTGTCGGTGTTGTACTGACCCTGAAGCACACCGCCGCCTGTATACTCAAATACCGTCTGCTTCTCCTGTCTTCCGTCGGGATAAGTAACAACGAGATCTGCTCTTGCAGGACCGTCTACCAGGAATTCAGTGTTTCTGTAAACATCGCCGTAAGCATGACGGGCAATGGTGATGGGCTTCTCCCAGCAAGATACGAAAGGCTTGATGCCGTTTACGAGGATCGGGCTCCTGAATACCGTACCGTCAAGAATTGCTCTGATGGTTCCGTTAGGGCTCTTCCACATCTGATGCAGGTCATACTCAGTCATTCTCTGCGCATTAGGTGTGATCGTAGCGCACTTTACGGCTACGCCGAGCTCTTTAGTCCTGTTTGCAGCATCAATGGTGACCTGATCTGCGGTCTTATCCCTGTTGGGAAGTCCGAGGTCAAAATACTCACTCTTAAGATCAACGAACGGAAGGATGACTATATCTTTGATCTCTTTCCAGATTATCCTTGTCATCTCGTCGCCGTCCATCTCGACGATAGGGGTCTTCATCTCGATCTTGCTCATATATTTCTCCTTAATTAAAAAATTCCTAAGCGATTCTAAGTCATTACTAAATTCGCGTCAATTGTTACCTGTCACCTGTTGCCGCTTTTACCAAAATAATCTCAAGCGCATATCTCTCATCGATCAGGCCGTGTTTGACGTCTGAATCCGATGCACAGGCTGCCAGATATGTTGAAATCAGGCGGTTCATCGAGAAAGCTCCGGCCTGTTTGACAAGTTTGCCTGCATAAAAATCGTTGATATTTGCTTCAGATGCAAGTTTTCTGCCATCACCAGCCTCTTTAGCCATGATCAACTTCTTGAGGTGGTTAAGGACCGCTACCCTGATCTGTATGACGGGCTCCCTGGTAAGGATAAGATTGTTCAGAGCACCCAATGCCTTGGCAGGATCTCTGCTTCCGCAGGCATCCATGATGTCAAAAATACGTCCACTGAGGTCCGGGGGGCAGCAATCTTCAATGATCGACTCGTCCACCCTGCTAAATCCCGCATTTTGGCAATAGAGTGCGATCTTAGCGACTTCTCCGGATATCGTAAGCATCCCGGAACCGCATCTGGAGATCAAAGACATCATTGCTCTGCTGTCGATCGTAAGGTTGTACTTGGCGAAAAGCTTGGAAACCCTTGAAGCAATGTCATCTTCTTCCATGGCGGTCATCTGAACGACCGTTCCGCTCTGAATGAAGGTCTTAACTATCTTTTTACGTAGATCGACAGTATCTTCAACGAAAATAACGACCGCAGAAGACGGAATGTTCTTAAGGATCTCTATTTCTTTCTCATCAGGCTCTTTGGCCATTACTCCTGACTGTCTGACAACAACAAGGCGTCTGGTGGACATCCACGGAGGCATCGATACCATCTCTTCAAGCTTGGCAAAGCTGAAATCATCATCAGCTCTGGTATCGATTATGCTGTAATCAACAGTTTCTCCGCCTTCGGCTATGTATTTCTTCCTGGCAGTCTTCAGGGCGCCGTCGATCAGATACTGTTCATCCCCATACAACAGTATGAGCCCGAGTGAATCGGGCTGATTTACCAGTTTGGTGAAGAATTCCTTGTATCCTATAACGCCCTTGGGGAGAGACTTAGCTTTGGCCATCGGAGTTAGCCTCCTTCTTGGCTTCTACGACCCTTCCGTTCGGATAGTAAATATCAACGTCAACGTCAGCATTGATTCCGGCTATCCTTCCGGTAGCGCTGAACTGCCAGAAATGAATCGTTCCGACATAAGACGGCTGTGTTTTCCAATCTGCAAGCCAGATCTTGTAATGACCGGGCTTGAACCAATTCCTCAAAAAGTAAGGATTTGCGTAGATCATTGCATCGTAGCCGTATTTTTCCATCTCGGAACAGAACAGATAGAACATATTGTTGAGATCTGAAGAGTTCATCTTGAGCTTCTGGAAACCCTTCCATTTCTCGAAGTCATAAGCCACCGGGAAATCGATCTCCTTGCCCTTAAGAGCAGCCGCAAGCTCTGCGCAGTGCTTTTTCATGAGTTCTTCAGTATTATCGACGGAATAATAATAGACGCCGATAAGGAGTCCTGCCGCTTTGGCATCCTTGTAATACTCCTCAAACTTGCTGTCGATGCCAAACTTGCCGTTGTTATAGATGGCAGCGCGCAAAATAACGAAATGGCATCCTGCATCCTTAACCTTCTGGAAATTGATATTGCCCTGATATTTGGATACATCGATACCGATGAAGGCATTTCCGGTCTCATATTTCTTCTTGAGATCTGCAAAAGTCGGTTTTTTGGACTTTGTCGTAGAACTGCTGGTCTTAGTAGAAGATGACGGCTTCTTTGTTGCTGTCTTTTTGGTGTATACGTTAACCGTAACATCAATGGTCTTGCTGTTACCGGCATCATCAGTAATTGTCATCTTGATCGGATAATCGCCGGTAGCATTAATGTCAACTTCGCCTGTAACCTTTAATTCGACCTCTCTGTCGACGTCATCAACATATCCGACATAATCATCAGGCACGAATTTAGTTCCTTTAAGAAGCTTAATCGTACGCGGATAGCTGATAAACACAGGAGCCTCGGTATCTACTTCCGGCGGTTCCATGTGAAGCGATGAAGGAATTGTCTCTGATTCAGTCACTGATTCGGTCGGTTCAGTAGCTGTATCGGATTCGGATTTCACGCCGGAATCCGTAGTCTCGGATATCTGTGTCTCAGTAGAAGATTCTGTAGAAGGCTGATATTTATACTCGTTCATGTTAAGCATGCAACCGGGCACGGCCAGGGTCGCAGCCATACAAAGACCAAGCGATATAAGCTTTATGAGTTTGCCATATTTCATTAATTAGGACTCCCTAAATATTTTCATTGACTAATTATAACAAAGTTAACTATATTTAAAGTCAGAAATGTGCGGAATAAATGAAGCTTTATTGCCATATGTTATACTTGTTTCAGGAGTGACCGATGAATTCCCAGAACAATAAGATGACAAGGCGTTTCACGATAATAGCTGCCGTCATACTGGCAGTCTCATTAGTCACAGCCTTCATTTTCGATCTATTTCCCCGCATCCGTAAAGAAGCCGTCGTTAAAGGCATTTCCGAGTACAAGACCGACACCATAGCTCCGGATTCATCGGCTGATTATTCTCTGGAGTTTCTACGGACAAGTTTCGATTCAATTGTCTTCTTCGTCATGGACGGAGACGCCAGTTCGCTTTCTGTCACCATAACGTATTCCGGAAATGGTACGGAAGTCCTAAAAGATGTCCGCATAACCAAGGAAATGTGTGCTCCTGAAGGCAAAACCACAACCGTAAGACTCACTTCAGTAAGCGGAAGATTCAGTCCGGACCGATATAAGGTTAAGATTTCCAATAATTCAGAAGCTCCTGTTTCAGTGGCAACCGGCAAAAACGACGAATCTCTGACCGTAAGGCTCCTTGTAAAAACGAATACCGGGTATATTACAGCGGCTGTTGTATGCTGTCTGTTGGTTGTTTTCGCCGCAATGACAATGTGCTTATATCTCAAAGAAGGGCTAAACCCGCCTCCGGCTCCCGAAAAGCTTTTCCTGGCAGCCGCCATACCGCTTTGTGCTGCAATGATCATCCTTCTTCCTCCCTGGAGTACAGGAGACAGCGAAGCACACTATCTTGCATGCTACCGCCTTTCAAACCTGTTTCTTGGTCAGGGTTTTGACGGCCAATGGCTCGGACGTGCAGATGACGTTGCATTCTTCAGAGATATCTGGTGGAATTCAACACCTCCTTCAACAGGCGGTTATGAGATCTTAAAGAGTAATTTCAGCCTGTTTGCTTCGGACAAGAGCCTTGTCCAAATGAGTTCCACATCCGAAAAGATGAACTATTACTCGGCTTTCTGCTATATTCCTCAGACCTTTGCTCTTGTTGTCGGCCGTCTGATCGGATTTGGTCCCGTTGCCAACTGCTATCTGGTCAAAGTCTTCACTGCCGCTTTCTACATCTGCCTTTGTTACAGAGCCATCAAGAAAGCTCCGTTGGGAAAAGGGATAATCGCTATGTGCGCCATTCTGCCGTCTTCTCTTTTGATGAGCGGCGCATTTTCGTACGATTGTATGGTAATAATCGTAACTCTCAACTTCATTTCATCAGTTTTTCTCCTGAAAACGGATCCTGACGGCAAAAAATCCTTGGTTTATTGTTGTATTGCGGCCTTTGTCCTTGGAGCGGTCAAAGGCGGCGGATATCTGCTGTTACTGCCTTTAGTATTTATTGTTCCTGCCGGCAAAAAGGCACTCAAATTCTTGAACAAAGTGCTCCCCATAGTCAGCGGACTGTTCTCGGTATTCCTGTTCGATATGGTTCTTCCCGAACGTGAACTGTTTCAGTTCGGCAGCAAGGGTAACGGCTTCATGACAGCTTCTTTCGCTCTTGAGAACCCGATCGCTTATCTCATAATGACGGTGAAATCATATGTAAGATTTGCCGGTGAACTCACTTCTGACTTGTTCGGTTCAAAGCTCAGCTGGGGAGAAAACACCATTCCCCTCGCTTTCAGCCTGATAATGTTAGTTGTACTGATAATCGTTGCATCAAGCGATGAAACTCTGGATTCGATAAAAGCTAAGGATATTACCGTAATGACAGCAGTTGTCCTCATCGCGTTGCTTACAACTCCCGCAATGCTCTTGAGTTGGACTCCCGAAGGCTCAGACGTGATCCTCGGCATTCAGGGACACTATTTCCTCCCTGTTCTCCCGCTTTTCGCGATAGCGGCAGGCAAAGGAATCCGCAAGCTTGCAAGCAAGGCCGGCATAGCCAAATCCAAGGCTGCCGTTGCAATCACGATGTCTCCATATCTTCTCGTTGTATACTTGCTGTTCTTTGCTTTCTACTTCATTCTCAGACTCTATACATCTAGGTAAACTCTAATATCACAGCGCCTTCCTGGTCGATCCTGTAAATCCTGCTGCCCACATTCATGAGTCTAAAAAGCGTTGCCGGTGCGGGATGTCCGTAAAGATTGTTTCTTCCTGCCGAGATTATCGAGATATCAGGAAGTGTCTTTATCAGGAATTCCTTGCTGCTGGCATATTTCGAGCCGTGATGAGACACTTTCAGGATATCCACATCGCCGATAAGATTCCCGGAAACAAGTTTTTCTTCAGATTCAAAGCCTATATCTCCTGTAAACAGGATCCGCTTCCCGTTACATTCCATCAGAATGACAAGACTGCCCGGATTTCCGCCTGAAAACTCATCTATGGGGTAGATCACATTGAGACGTACTGAATCAGACAGTTCAAACACATCTCCGCCCTTTGTCTGTATAAGCCTGTTCCTGAAATCCTTCGTATCACAATTACGAATGAAAAGCGATTTCTCAAAAGCTTCAGTATCACCGTCTACGCCGGTAAATCCGGAATAAATGGACTTGATCCTGCCTTTACGGTTAAGGGCAGCGATTCCTCCTGCGTGATCCTGATCCCAATGTGTCATGAAAGCCATATCCACCGAATCTATGCCGTAATAATCCAGAAGATCCGATACCGCAGAATCTCCCTCTTCATAGGTCCCGCCATCTATGAGACATGTCTTGTTTCCCGCGATGATCAGACAGCAATCTCCCTGCCCGACATCTGCAAAGACCAATTCCGCTTTTAAAGGTCTTATGATATCGGCAATAACAAATCCCGATAACACAGCCATCAAGCCGCAGCTTGCTTTAAACAGAATCTTTTTGAAGGCAAAACGCGGCATCAGCAGAAGGAAAACAAACAGCCAAAAACACAAGACATAACCCGGTTCAATCGGTTTTCCGGCCGCCGGGCCCAAAGACAACTCACTCCCTATACCTACAGAATTGCGGAGAATGCTTAGAAACAGAAACGACGGTGAAGATACGTAAGATGCTGATTCACTTGGAAAAAGCCATGATAAAACCACACCAGGAACAAACATCATGCAGGTGCCTTTGGCAAAAAATCCCCCAATTGCCTGAACAATGAATTGAACAAGGGAGAATCTGCAGTTGATCATTCCCGAAAAAGGCATCATACCTATTATCGCTGCTGTTTGAGCACTAATTGCCATGGCAAGCCCGCGCTTTTCTTTCATAAACGATAAAAAGTCCATTATCCTTCCAGAAAGGAGTCTTATTGAAATGCAAGCGGAAAAGCTTAGCAAAAAACCTGTCCTCGCTGAACAGAAAGGATCTGCCGCGATCATCACGAGAGCAGACGCGGACAATGCAGAAACGTTATCCTTGCCGGTAAAAGCACAAGAAGACATAAAAGCAGCTCTCGTAACAGATTCGCTCCATCCTGTTATGCACCCGATAATGAACACGAAAATACCGTAAATCAGTGAACTTTTCTTTCTGTCAGGACATAACAAACCGAGTAAATAAGGCAAAACGGCCAGAAAGCCTGCAAAATGAGTGCCTGATACCGCGAGAAGATGCGAACAACCGGATAATCTGAAATCACGTATTGCATTGTCATCGGCAAGTGACGAATCACCGAGACAAACAGCTGCAATAAGGCCTTTCTCCTCTTTGCTTCGTCCAAATGTGAATCGGTTCAGGATTCTGCTTCTAAGACTGAAACACAGATCCGGAAAGGAAAAGATCGAACGTCTGAACCCCGAAGGTTCTTTGGTTACAGTCAAAGTATCGGCATAAAACTGATATCTGATTCCCCTGCTCTTCAGATAGTCTTTGTAATCGAATTCTCCCGGATTTCCCGCTGACAAAGGTTCCCGGAAACTTCCGTAAGCTGTAAAAACACATCCGGGCATAAGTTCAGGAGGAACGAAATCCTTAGTAAACTTCAATTCCGAATCCAATCCTTCTATCTTAGCAGTTATCCTTGAAGTTCCGGACAGTTTCTTCTCACATGAAATAACTGTTCCGGTAACATCTGCTTTCGAATCATAAGGAGAAACAACATTCAGGGCGGAATATATCCTATAACAGCAAAACAGCACTAGAATAACAGTAAGAACGGCACAAAAAGCACACTCCGTGTTGCGCTTCCTAACTCCGTAAATACCGAGAGCCACCAATAACGGAATCGATAAGCTTAACGGGAATAGCGTTCCGGCCTTATAAGTCATAAAACATGACAGGAAAAGCATTATTGCAGGCACAAACAAAGGTCTTTTCTCATAACGTTCGATGACATTACTTATGGTTAAACCTGAAGGTGTTCTTGGAATATTCAGTTTGATTCTGTTAAAATCTGTCATGATTCGATTTTAAAGGCTGCCAAAGCAAAAATCAGCGTCAAAAAACCGACAAAAACCGACAATTACCGACAAGTTGAACATTCTTATAAACGCTATGAACATAAATTTTTACAACATGAAATACAAAATGACGTGTGCTGACGTTAAAGGTCTTCCTGAAACGGAAGTACCTGAGATCGTCATATCCGGAAGGTCTAATGCCGGTAAATCATCGCTCATTAATGCTCTGGCTAATACAAACAAGCTTGCACGAGTATCAGGAAAGCCCGGAAAGACAAGAGAGATCATATATTTTGACCTTGACGGCAAGGCATTGGTCGCAGATCTTCCAGGTTACGGATATTCTGCTGCCTCAAAAGAAGTCACAGCCAAGTTTTCAGACCTGTGTGACAATTACTTCAGATGCGGAAGAAAGATATCTCTCGTCTTATTCCTTATGGATATCAGAAGAACACCTTCTGAAGAAGACGTTGGAATGCTTGATTTTCTTAATCATGCGGGTATCCCCTACATCATCGTATTTACAAAATGCGACAAGTTTTCCGCTGCAGAACTCAGAAAGCAGTTATCTTCGTTATCAGAGTTCTTTGATTTTGACAACAATGCCGAAGTTTTTGCGGTTTCTTCCAAGGATAAAAAGGGAATCAACGACCTAAAATCAGCCATTTCTGACATCTTAGGCAATATCTGAACAGGCAATTCTTAAGCCATCACAAAAATAACCACAACTTTTCTTTTTCTTTTCGTGCAATTATTCAACAATTATTCCGTTTGAAATAACGGAACTATCCTTTAATATTTAAAGTATTAACGAGGAGGGTTTTGGTCTGCGATGAGCGATCTCTATGTCAGTTCCGGTTATGATCAGGCATCTATGCCCCCTTTCGGACCCATAGGTATAATTTCACACACCGCAAATCGAGATTTCGTTAAATGCGTTTCTGATGTTCTTTTCGAGAAAAGGTCCGCACGCGTTGAGAAAAAGAGCAATCCCTTTGTAAGCAGCCCCGGTTATTGCAGATCCGATTATATTATCGATTCAGCCTTTAACAGATACGATAACGGAGAAGGCACCTTTTCACTGCTCGAAAGCGTTCGCGGCCATGATATGTACATCATTACCGACGTTCTTTCTCACAGTTACAGTTATGAACTTGTTGAGGGTGATCATGTTATCAGCCCTGATGACCACTACAGGGATCTTCTGAGGATCATCACGGTTCTCAAGGGCAAAGCCAAGCGTATCAATGTAATCATGCCTTTTGTTTACGAAGGAAGGCGTGAAAAGCTTGATTCCCACCGCGAATCCTGGGATTGTGCCGAAATGCTCCAGAAACTCTATGAGCTCGGAATCGCTAACCTTATCGTATTTGATCCTCATGATGGCAGGATCGAGAATGCAGTTCCTCTCATGAGCATTGAGTATCCGAGATGTCAGTTCAAACTTACATCTTCCCTTCTCAACAGATTCGATTCAATCAAACTTGATAAAGATCATACTATCGTTGTAAGCCCTGACGAGACCGGTGTCTCGAGGGCGATTTTTTACTCATCGCACCTGAATCTGCCTTTGGGCATCTTCTATCGTGACAGGGATTACACAAGAAAGGTCAACGGAGAACATCCTATTAAGAGCTTTAAGTTCTTAGGCGATGACGTCAAAGGAAAGGACATACTCCTGATCGACGATATGATCAATTCCGGCAACACCATGCTCAGCACTGCTGAAAAGCTTAAGCATTATGGTGCTGCACATATCTACTGCCTCGCTCCGTACGGTTTGTTTACCAATGGCCTCGAAGTATTCGACAAAGCATACGAGACAGGACTTATAGATGCTGTATGCTGCACCAACCTGATCTACAGATCTCCTGAACTCCTTGACCGCAGATGGTACATAGACGCAAACATGATACCTTACGTGGCCAGGATCATTGATGCACTTAACCTCGATGAATCTATATATGACCTCATTAACTCAACTTCCAGACTTACCGATCTTGCCAGCCAGATGAGAATCGGTGAGTTCCTGGAGTTCAAAGAAGAATAAACAATAACAGCAATATTAGAAAGGCAGGCTGCAAATTATGACCTCAGCATCTGATGAAAGAGCTTATTCACGTTACGATCAATACGGTGACAACCCGATGGCACCGGTTGGTCCTATCGGCCTCTTGGCGCTCAGAGGCAGCGAAGAGTTCACCGAAAAGGTCAACTTCTATCTGCACAAGAGACGTTCAGAGTATCAGAAGGAGCAATTCGTCAACACTTATCCCGGATTCTTCAGAGAAGACTACACGATCCCGCTTGAGAACGCGAGATTCTCTTCCGGCGAAGGTAAGGCCGTAGTAAAGAACACCGTCAGAGGTCATGACCTTTATCTCATCAGCGATGTCATGAACTGCTCATGCACATACAAGATGTTCGGTCAGGACAACAGAATGAGCCCTGACGATCACTATCAGGATCTCAAGAGAGTCATCCTTGCCTGCTCCGGTAAATCAAGACGTATCAATGTCATCATGCCTTATCTTTATGAGGGCCGTCAGCACAAGAGAAATGCAAGAGAGTCTTTGGACTGTGCTTTCGCTCTCGAGGAACTCTATGAGCTCGGTGTTGCCAACATCATCACATTCGATGCTCACGACGAGCGTGTTGCCAACGCTATCCCTCTCGCAGGCTTTGAGAGCCTCCCTACCACATATCAGATCATCAAGGAAATGTACCGTCAGATTCCTGATCTCAACTTCTCCAACGGTAAGTTCATGATCATCTCACCTGATGAAGGCGGTATCTCCAGAGCTATGTACTACGCTTCCATCCTCGGAGTGCCTCTTGGAACATTCTATAAGAGAAGAGACTATACGACAGTCGTTAACGGACGTAACCCCATCGTTGCTCATGAGTTCCTCGGTGATTCCGTTGAAGGCTGCGACATTCTCATCATTGACGATATGATCTCCTCCGGAGACTCCATCCTCGATATCGCCCGTGAAATGAAGCAAAGAGGCGCCAACAGAGTTCTCTGTGCCGTTACTTTCGGTCTCTTCACCGAGGGTATCGATAAGTTTAACAAGGCATATGAGGAAGGCATCATCACAAAGGTATTCGCAACCAACCTCATCTACAGACGCCCTGAACTCCTTCAGGCTCCCTGGTTTGCAGATGTCAACCTCTGCAAATTCGTCGCTCTCCTCATCGATGCCATCAACCACGACGCTTCATTGTCTAACCTCATCAATCCTACCGAGAAGATCAAGAAGCTCTTAAAGGAAAAGGAAAACATCGGATAATCCATGGCAACAGGTTCTTCCAGAAAGACTACAGGTACCAGAAAAACCACCGCTTCAGGCAGATCGTCCGGAAGCGGAAGGAAGACCACGTCCGCACGTCAGGGCAAAACCGTACGTGCGCAGGCTCCTGTACAGGATCGTCGCCGTCTTATCGAAAAGATCATTTCCAATCCTGTGCTCAGCAAATTGGCTCTTCCCATCATTTTCATTGCAGCAGTACTTGTAATCGTCGGAATAGACCTCATTGTCGCTTGGAACGATTTCAGCAGATTCTTTAAGATACTCGGCGTAGAGCTCCTCATAGCTGTCGTCGTATGGATCCTGAAACTGGTATTTGCAAAGTCTAAGTCTTCAGAAGAATCCGATAATTATTCAGAGGTATAAAGCATTGCCTCTAGACGGAATAACCTGCCAGCTTCTCGCAGACGACCTTAACGGTTATCTTTCAGGATCCAGAATAGACAAAATCTTCATGCCGGACAGACACTCCGTCGTCCTTCACATCAGAACGGCACAAGGCGTTAAGAAACTTCTCATCTGTGCCGATCCAAGTCTTCCCAGAGTTATGCTTACTGAGGACGTCAGGGATAATCCTGCACTTCCGCCCTCTTTTTGCATGCTCTTACGCAAATATCTCGCAGGTTCCCGCATTACATCCGTTACCGATCCCGGTTACGAGCGTGTAATCGAATTCAACTGCACTAATACCGATGAATTAAGGGACGTAAAGGATTACAGGCTCATAGTTGAGCTTATGGGACGCTTTTCGAACATCATCCTCGTTAACGGTACCGGAAAGATCCTGGATTCTTCAGTCCATGTTGATTTCGAAGTGTCAAAGCTCAGAGAAGTCATGCCTGCAAGAGTATACAGCTATCCGCCTGCACAGGATAAGCTTTCAGCCGATGACGCTCTTGAAATGCTGCGATCTGGAAGTTCCCCCATAATCGAGGCAGAAAGATCACGTCCCATAGGCAAGGCTCTTATCAATTCGATCAAGGGTCTTTCCCCTATCCTCGCCAGACAGATCTGCCTTCAGTCAGATGTTGATGAACGTCAGACTCTTCAGTTGCTTGATGACAAAGCAAAAAGCAGGCTGAATGCAAGGCTTGAAAGCTTCTTAAATGAGATAGTTACCAGGACATACTGCCCTAGGATCTATTTCGACGAATGCGGTATTCCCGCAGAATTTGCTCCCATGGATCTTTCCGGCTATAGCAGCTGTAAGAACATGGATAGCATTTCTGATGCCATAAGCCTCTATTACGGAGCAAGATTTTCCGAAATGGATCTCGACGCCGGAAAGCACAGGTTAAGACAGATAATTGACAGTGCCCTTTCCAAAGTCATAAAGAAAAAGGAAGTCCACGAAGCTGACGCGGCTGAAGGCGCAAAAGCCGATGATTACAAGCACTGCGGAGATGTCATACTCACATATAAGTACATGATAAAACCTCAGGACACGGTTCTTAACACTGATGACTACACAACAGATCCTCCTTCTGTCATTTCGATCAGTCTGGATCCTTCATTGGACGCTTCAGGCAATGCCCAGGAGTATTACAAGAGATTCCGCAAAGCTAAACGAAAGGCCGAAATGTCTGAAGAGTACATAAAAGAAGACAATCTTGCCATTGAATATCTCAGATCGGTCAAGACAGCAATTGAAGCTGCTACCACCAAGGAAGACCTTGATGCAATAAACGAAGAGATAAAGGCAGAGGTTAACGGTTCTCACGCCGTAAGATCTGCCGGTAAGAATCAGTCTTCAGGCGATCCCAACAAGATGGTCGGCATTGCCAAATCCGGAAAAGCATCATCAAGAGCTCTCCGTGAAGCCGCCAAGCGCGCAATTGCAAAGAAAAACAACAAATCAGGCAAGAATACCGAGAAAGCTCTTTCCTTCCGCAGATACAAGTCTGCTGACGGTCATGAGATCATATGCGGCAGAAGCAACATTCAGAATGAGAAACTCACCTTCACTCTTGCTTCACGCAAAACCGACTGGTGGTTCCACGTTAAAGGTTTGCCCGGTACACATGTAATCCTCAGACCTTTTTCGGATGAGGAAATGCCTTCTGATTCTTCAATATTGGAAGCCGCTTCCCTTGCCGCCTTCTTCTCGAAAAGCATAATCCTCGAAGAGCATAATGCCGCAGAGGGTTCCAGAGCAGGCAAACTCAAGGCAGAAGTTGATTACTGCCCTGTCTCACATGTCAAAAAAATACCGGGCGCTAAACCCGGTATGGTCATTTACGAGAATTACTATTCAGTTCTTGTAGATTCAGAAGAACCCAAAGAGCGGCTTTCTTAAGCCTCAAAACTCTTGATTATCTTATCCTTGAACTCCGACTCATCAAGCGAAAAACAGCATCCGCAGTATTTTTGCCTGTAAAGATCTATCTCTTTCGCAAGTCTCTGGCCGTAATAGAATCCGGGTCTGAAATCAACATAATAGAAATTAACCCCATACTTTTCAGCCTTCTCACATGAGATCTCCGTGATCCTGTCGTGCTGCTGATATGGACTTACCAGAAGAGTTGTACAAAAAGAATCATAACCGTTTTCTGAACAATACCTGGCGGCAGCATCCATACGGACGTCATAGCACATCTCACAGCGTGATTTGAACTGCTCGAGATACTCTTTGGAACGCCAGTATTCTTCTTCGCATCCTTCCCCTTCTTTTAACAGCTTCACATCATATGAAGCGCAAGCTTTCTCAAGATTCACAAGACGTCTGTCCCATTCAAACTGGGGCTGTATATTCGGATTAAACCAGTAACAGTCAGGAACAATGCCCTGAGTTATAAGAAGCTTCAACGGATACATGGAACAAGGCCCGCAGCAGCAATGAAGCAGCAGCCTTCCGCAATCTGAAGGATCAAGTGAAGGTATCTCGAGTGTCTCGGGAAAACTCTCCATCACTCTTCTCCGTTGCTGTTCTGCCAATCTTCAATTGAGATATTCTGATACTGACCGCCAACATTGCCTGAAGCAGGCTTTCCGCCTGAAATGAAGGACGGCGGAGGCGTGAGACCGAGATGCTTAAATGCCCTGAGAGTAAGCATTCTTCCTCTGGATGTCTTCTGGATGAAGCCATTCTGGAGAAGGAACGGCTCATATACGTCTTCAATGGTTCCTTGATCCTCACCCGTAGTAGCGGCAAGCGTATCAAGACCGACAGGACCGCCAGTAAAAACATCGGCGATGGTCATGAGCATCTTACGGTCGATATTATCAAGACCTATCTCATCAATATCGAGCTGCTTCAGTCCGAAATCAGAGACTTCTTTATCAATGGTGTCCTTTTCCATATACATGGCGAAGTCACGCATTCTCTTCAGGAGTCTGATGGCGATTCTCGGGGTTCCTCTGGACCTGGAAGCAATGTTTCTGAGTCCGTCTTCGCTGATGGCAATGTTCAAAAGACCTGCATCACGCTTAAGGATCTTCATAAGATCTTCGGTCTCATAGAGTTCAAGATGATGGATCATGCCGAATCTGTCTCTTAATGGGGACGAGATCATACCTGCTCTGGTTGTAGCACCAATCAGGGTAAAACGGGGCAGATCAAGTCTCATGGATCTGGCAGCAGGACCCTTACCGATCATGAGATCGAGCTTAAAGTCCTCCATCGCGGGATAAAGGATTTCTTCAACATTCCTGTTAAGTCTGTGGATCTCATCTATGAAAAGAACTTCATTCTCTTCCAGATTGGTAAGCAAAGCCGCGAGATCACCGGTCTTCTCGATAGACGGACCGGTCGTGATATGCATTCCTACACCCATCTCGTTAGCGATAATTCCGGCAAGAGTTGTCTTACCAAGTCCCGGAGGACCGTAAAGAAGTACATGATCCAGAGACTCACCGCGCTTTTTAGCAGCTTCGATGAAGATCTTCAGATTCTGTTTAATCTTTTCCTGACCTGAATAGTCTTCCAGTCTTAAAGGCCTTAAAGTCTTCTCATCAACATCAGAAGGCTGTCTTACCCTTCCTATGATGCGGTCTTCCTCGGCCTCGTATCCGTAGTTATCCATCATGAGAACTTACTCCCTGAAGCGATCTTGAGTGCTTTCTTGATAAGGTCTTCAAGAGTAATGCCTTCTTCATATGCAGCGGCAACAGCTTCTGCGGCATCCTGCTCCTTGTAATCAAGTACCATGAGCGCACCGATGGCATCATCAGCTACGGAACCCATTGCAGTTGCTCCCGCTTTACCTGAAGCAGCCGTGATCAGACTTGAAGAAGCACCTGTATTGCTGCTCTTTGCCTGACCCTTAAGCTTATCTCTGAGCTCGATAATGATCTTTTCGGCGGTCTTCTTACCAAGACCCTTAACGCTCGAAAGAATCGATACGTTATTACCCATGACTGCAAGAGCGATCTGTTCAGGCGTAAGCGTTGAACAGATGTTATGAGCTACCTTAGGACCGATTCCTGATACAGTAATTAGTTTAAGGAATATCTCCTTCTGCTCTGCAGAAGCAAAACCATAAAGTGATATATCGTCCTCTCTTACACTCTGATATACAAAAACCGTTGTCTCTTCACCGTTAAGACCAAGTTCAGAAGAAATGGCAAACGGACAGTTTATAAGATATCCGATCCCGTTATTGTCTATTACAAGCTGGGAATCGTTTTTTGATATTATCTTTCCTCTTATATATGCGTACATTGATTCTTCCTCCGGAAGATATTATCTCATACAATCCCGTATCAACCGAATTCGTTACGCTTTGTATAACCGTAACGGCCGTACTGATATCCGGATACCGCTTTCTCTGCAAATCCCGTACCGGTATTGGCAAGGCATATCGCGAGAGCCAAAGCATCTGCAGCATCATCAGGCTTAGGTATTTCCTTAAGTCCGAGAATTGATTTGGTCATCAGCTGAACCTGTTTCTTCTCTGCTACGCCATAACCCGTGATGGCAAGCTTAACCTGTCCGGGCGTGAATTCATAAACATCTATTCCGGCCCTGGCAGCTTCAACCAGAACTGCTCCTCTGGCCTGTGCCGTTCCGATAACAGTCGTATGGTTCTTACCCATGAAAAGCTCTTCGATCGACAGATAATCAGGCATAAACTGCTCAAGCAGGAACTTGATCTTCTCACTTATGGCAAGAAGCCTAATAGGAAAATCCGTCTTAGGTTTGGTCTCTATAACACCGTAATCAACAACAGTGAATTTGTTGCCGCATTTATCTATAATGCCGTAGCCGGTAATCGCATATCCGGGGTCAATTCCGATATATCTTATGGTCTTCTTCTCCGGCATTGATTACTCCTTATAAAAACATTTGTTCTTATTTTACACCAAAAGGCTTTTTAGGCAATACCGCAATTATCGGATCACTTTCCTTGGGAGGATTCGGGCTTATCTCAAAGGCTTTACTGGCAAGGTCGTATGCGGCATAAAGACGATCATCGGGAAGATCTGCCTTCTCACCTTTGCATAGAGCACAAAGAACGTCACCGCGCTTGACCTTGTCACCTTTTTTCGCGCCAAGGATGATTCCGGCACCGAAATCGATCTTGTCCCTCTTTTCAAATCTTCCGGCACCCAATGTGCATGAAGCACGTCCGATAAGATTTGCACGGACATTGGTAATATAACCGTCTTCAATAGCATTAACGTGCATTGTATCGAAAGGATAATCAACATAACGGGGTGATCCGTCATCATCGATGACACCGCCCTGGGAACTGATGAGCTTGCGGTATTCTTCCAAAGCCCTGCCGTCAGTAAGTCTGTTTAAAAGATCAACACGAAGTTCACTGTCATCAAGATCCATGCCTTTGCCTGCAAGTCTGACAAGCTGGAAAGCAAGCTCAATAACAACAGCCTCAACGTCTTTCTGGCCCTTGCCGCAAAGCGTATCATAAACTTCCTGCATCTCTAGTGTATTGCCTATCCGATTGCCCAAAGGCTGATCCATCTCTGTAATAACCGCACGGGTCTTGATACCGGCACCTTCTCCGATCCTAATCATGGCTGCTGAAAGCTCACGTGCACGGCTTTCTTCTTTCATGAAAGCACCAAATCCGCATGTAACATCCAATACGAGAGCTTTTGCACCGCCTGCAATCTTCTTGCTCATGATGCTTGAAGCTATTAACGGTATCGAGTCGACGGTTCCCGTAACATCTCTTAACGAATATAGGATCTTGTCAGCAGGAGCAAGATCGGGTGTCTGACCTGATATGACCATTCCGGTCTTCTTAATGAGTTCGGGAAAATCCTTTTTCGCGATCTGGCAGTTAAAACCTTCGATCGATTCAAACTTATCGACCGTACCGCCTGTGTATCCGAGACCTCTGCCGCTGAGCTTCACGCTCTGTATGCCGTAAGTAGCCAAGAGAGGCAAAAGGAGCGGAGTGATCTTATCACCTACGCCTCCGGTACTGTGCTTGTCTACGGGAACGCCCTCAAGATAAGATAAATCGTTAACTTCACCTGACTTAGCCATTTCAAGTGTCAGCGTTGTCATCTCACGCTCGGACATGCCGTTTAGAACGATGGCCATCAGGAGCGGAGATATCTGATAATCAGGTATTGAACCATCGGTTACTCCCTTTACGAAAAAAGCGATCTGCTCATCGGAAAGTTCCCTGCCGTATCTTTTCTCAAGAATAATATCCAATATGTTCATTATCATTACCCCGTAAATCGCTATATATAAATAAGAATACCCCAAATAAGCGTCAAAGTGCTAAACTATTGCAGACGAATAGATAAACCGGAGGATGAAATGGCAGATACCGTTAAGCCTTTATCAGTAATAATCATCGGTTGCGGCCGCGTTGCGGTTAAGCATCTCAAGGCGATTTCCAAGTTAAAGGGCCTTAGGCTTGCTGCTGTGGTTGATACCAACTCAGATTCTGCCAAGCGTCTTTTAGCCTCCGTAAAAGGTTTTGCCAACACTCCCGTTTATTCTGATTATCATGAGGCTATAGACACCGTTAAACCGGACATTACATCCGTTACCGTTCCTTCAGGTCTTCATTATCAGATCGCTTCATATGCAATGGAGCACGGAAGCAATCTTTTGCTCGAAAAGCCCATGACAATGTCCGCCTCTGAGGCTAAGGACATCTATAACCTTGCGCGTAAAACCAACTGCAAGATCGCCATGGGTCATATCTACAGATATTTCCCTATTGTCGGCCTTATCCGTGATGACATCGCAAAAGGCGTATACGGAAAAGTTACCCACGGCAATATCAATGTCCGCTGGGGCCACGATGAAGCTTATTATGGCAGCGCTGCCTGGCGCGGAACATGGAAAAGCGACGGCGGCGCCCTTATGAATCAAACGATACACGCCATTGATCTTCTTGTCTGGCTTATGGGATCCGAACCTGTTTCTGCCGAGGCAATGATCTCCCAGCGTCTCAGAAACATTGAAGCCGAAGATCTCGGAATGGCTATCTTAAGGCTCGAAAACGGTGCCCTTGCATCCATCGAGGGCACGACAGCCACATTTCCTTCAAAGCACATGGCAGACTTTACGGTCTTCTGCGAAAAGGGAATGATCACAATGGGCATCGATTCAAATAAGCCTCATATTAAGATCTTCTCTTTGGATGAGAACGGCAAAACACATAAACTCAACGGCAAATACATCCGCCGCCAACTTAAGGAAGGCGGTTTATTCTCATATAAATGCGCACTTAATCCCCACATGGGAATCTATAACGATCTTTATAATTCAATCGTCAATAACACTCAGCCGATAGCTGATGCTTATGCCGGCTATTCATCAGTCGATACCATGATGGGAATCTACAAATCTGCAAAAGAGAATTGCCAGGTATCTCTTCCTCTAACGGAAGATTTCAGCACTGTCGACATGACAGGCTATTTCCAATCATGAAACAGATAAAAAAGCAACAAAAAAACCGTGAACCTGAGTTCACGGTTTATTTTGGTGCACCTCCAGGGACTCGAACCCTGGGCCCACTGATTAAGAGTCAGTTGCTCTACCATCTGAGCTAGAGGTGCGTTAACGCAACGTGCATTATTGTATCATACCTTTAATAACAGTCAATAGGTATTTGCAATTAATTATTTGTTGTCGTCAAGAAATTCGGTGAAATCGTCGAATGTTTCCTCTGCGGAAGCGATCGCAGACTTAAACGGTTCATCCGGCTTCTTCTCAAGAGGCTTGGCGGGAGCCTTTTCTACAACCTTTTCAGGTTCCTTCTCAACAGGCTTTTCTACCGGCTTCTCAGGCTCGTTTTCAACAGCCTTTTCAGCTTCTTTGGCAGGTTCAGCTTTGGTCTCGCTTTCAAGGAGAGTATCATCGGGCTTGATTCCCCTCTTCTCTGCCTCTCTCATCATGGCAGCACGGTCACGGGCCTCCTGAAGCAGACGCTGCTGCATCTGTCTTCTTTCTTCTCTGGCACGTTCTCTCTCTTCCTCTGCCTTTTTAAGATCTTCGATCTTCTTGAGTTCTTCTTCTTTCTGCTTGATCATTTCCTCAGAGATCTTGTCCTTATTGTAGTTAAGGAGATCAATGATAGATTCAGGAGCCTGTACGGCTGTGCTGAGGATCTGATCCATTCTTTTGCGGCTTTCAGCTGCTGCACGCGCTTCATCGGCGGCAACCTGGTCACCGAGAGACTGGAGTGCAGCCAATTCGGCAGCGGTAGCGGCATCGGCAGGTGTACCGTTAGAAGTATATACAGGTGTAGGTGTCTTGATCTGGATGTCTTTTACTCCGGACAAGGAGAAGTCAGAAGCTGCATCATTGATTGTCTTCATGTCGGGAAGTTCGACACCCGGCAGTACTTCATACTTTCTTTCTTCGTTCATAAGTAACCCCTCATTCAAAAAATCAGCTGCACAATGATCACTGCCAGTTCAATAGCACAAACAATTCCAAGTACCAAAGCAGGTACATTGAGTTTCTTTGTGTTCTCTTGAACTGTCTCAGTCTCAGGTTGTGCTTCCGTCTTTTCTTGTTCCTCTGTGTTCTCTTTCTTTTCAGTTTCGGTTTCAGGTTCCGGCTGCTCCTCCCCCTTAGTCGCAGCAGAACTTATTATCTCTGATGCTTTGATCAGATCTTCTTTAATGGATTTGGCAACGGTCATGAAGTTCTCATCTGATGAACCGAATTTTTCGGCACTGCTTTCAAGCGAAGAACTGTCCGGAGCATTTGTTCCCTGAAACAAAAGCACGCCAAATGATGAGTCATCACTTACGTTACTGGATCCGACTATATATTTCTCAAGGATCTCCTTGATCTCGGCCTCGCCCTTTTCACGGCCTTCCGAAAATGTCTCAGCCATCTTTGCAACCACAGGCTTAACAAGTCCGGCATCCTCATCATAGACGTTGTCCTGAACGCCGTCAGTCATTAAAGCGATCGCATGACAGTCATCTACTGTTGTCTTGATGAATCTGAGATAATCGGCGGAATGACCTGCCGTAATAAAGAACGTGGTACCATCCTTCTCATTCTGAGGCATCGAAAACGGTGACAATCCGGAAGGAGAAATCCTTACAATAAGTCCGTCTCCAAGATGGCCTATGATCATTCTGCGGTCTTTTACGGCGACAAACAGAAGCGTGCAGGAAAGCTGATCAAGCGAATCAAGTTCTTTCTCGGCTATGATATCGGCAAAAGCGATCCTTATCTTGGCCATAAGATAAGATCTGACCGCAGCTTCCCTGTTCTCGCTGTAAAGCGCATCAAAATGCTCGACAAGGATCTCGGAAATAGTCTTTACGGCACAATCAGAGCCGAAACGGGCATGTGTATACTTCTTCCCGCCTGCGCCGTCAGCAATACAAACAACCGAAACGCCGTTCTTTTGGATGGCGAAAGAAGCATCTTCACAAGGCACCTGCCTGTTAATATGCTTATTTCCGATTATTGTTACTGTACCAACAGTAATTCCGGAATACATTAATCGTTATCCTCGTTAATGAATTTCATGAAATCATCTACCGCTACGGCTTCACCGGTAGGAGCAGTATTGATGTGATAAAGAGCGTCGTCGCTCATGCCGGAAGAAACGATTGACGAAGATGAAGATCCGAGGAATTCGAACAGCTTGGCAAAGTCTGCTGAATTAACAGAAATAGGTTCTTCACGCTTTACGGAAAGACGTCTGAGAATATCGAAATCTACTCCGGAACCTACACCGATATTGAATACAACGAGTTTATCATTAGCCTCAAGCTCGTTGCATGCCTTGATGGCAAGCTCCATGTTCTGCATTGCGTTAGGTCCCTGAGGCGCACCGTCTGTAATTACAACAAGCCAGGGCTGATAGTACTTGATGCCCATCTGCTTGTATCCTTCCTTACGTGCATTGAGAAGCTCCAAAGCAGTAAGAACACCTTCACCGATAGGTGTAAGTGTCGTTGAAGCAGTAATCTCAGGAATACCCTTGTCTTTAGCGATCTTACCAAAAGGCATTACGATCTCAACTTTGGAACCGAATGTGATTATCGCTATGTCAGTTGATGAACGTGTGTCATCATTGTTCTTGATGGAAGCCAAAAAGTTCTGCAGACCCACATTAAGCTGCTTTATCGGGTTTCCCATCATAGAACCGGATGTATCGAGAGCAAAACAAATCGGAAGGCGCCTCTTTGTACTTGTACCGAAATCCGAAGAACTGAACATTTCCCCCATAACAAAACCTCCGATTAAAACATAATTAACCAGTTAGATTATATAACAAAATGTGGTTGAAAATGCATCAGAACAATCCGAAGAACTTTTTCTTTTTAGAAACTTCGTCTTCCTCGTCGCGAATCTGATCCTTTGGAATGTATTTTCCTGTAGGAACATTGGTAAAAGGCCTCTTCGGAGCAAATGCAGGATTTGTTGCCGCAGGCTGGTTAGGTCTTGCAAAAGCAGAGTTAATAGGAGCAGCAGCCGGCTGATTAGGCTTAGCAAATACAGGCTGCTCAGTAACAATTGATTCAAGTGAATCCGACTGCTCTTCAGAAGAAGCTTCTGAAGCAGCAGGAGCAGCAGCCTTCGGCTTGCTCGTCTTCTGCAAAGCGGCTCTTCCCGCTTCAACGTCTACAGAAGCCTGCTTATAGCCTTCCTTCGGGAAAAGCTTATATGCTTCAGGATCATCATATACGAAATTCTCGAGATCTTCCTTGTACTTAACAACAGCATCAAGCCACTCGAGCGTATCATAAGACCAACCGTTCTTGAATGTCTCGAAAAGCATCTTACGGAGCTTCTCAGAAAGATATTCCCAAATGTGATCATATCCGCCGATAGGAATAAACTCATTATCATTCTCAAAGTTGTACGGGAAATTATAGTTTGTAATCTCCTCTTTGAGAGTTTCAGCGCCGTTACGGGTAGCATAAGGATGCAGACCGCAGAAAAGCATGGAGAATACGAGCATTGCGATGGAATAATCCTCATCACGGAGCTCTCTTAAGAACTTGGAGAAATCCTTACCCCAAAGTCTGGGATCAGTAAACTCTTCCGTACCTACAGGGCAAGGAAGATTTCCGATCTGAACGCTGTCCATGTCGATGAGATAAACATCAGAAGAACTGTCGATCAGGGCATTCTTGAGCTGGATATCACCTGCGATAACGTCATGCATATGCAGATAGAGATACTTCTCGATAAGCGCAAGGAGTGTCTTAACGATATCAAGCCTTGTCCACTCAGGAAAAGCTTCGAGCATGGCATCAGGACCATCGAAAACAGTTCCGAGGGTTGTTCCCTTACCAAGTGTCATGGTATATCCGACAGGTGAATTACGGAAGAAAACAAGTTCCTTAGGAATGCAGAATCCGTGACCGGATATCTTCAGTTCCGTAAGCTTCTTGAGCTTAGCCCAACGAAGCGGAGTAATAATACCCTTGTGATAGATCTTAGCGATATAACCGGGCTGGTTTGTCGTGAAGACCATGCCCTCTGCACCACCGCTCAGACGCTTAACAAGCTCATACTTTTCTTCATTCTCGGTAACAACGATATCAGAAATGCTGGCACTCCCAAAAGATTCAATATATGAACTGTTATAAGCAAGACGGCTGGGTTCCTGCTTAGGGAATGAGAAACAAAGTGAATCCAGAGAATCGAAAACATTGAGGACGCCCTTAGCGATAATAGCGATATCGCAGCTGATGTAAGGCATCTTCTCGTAAAGTCTCTTTGTGAAGATGGAATCTCTGGTAGTAAGAACAACGCACTCGCCTTCAATCTCATTGATGTTGGCGGCAACCTTGTCTATCTCAAGTTCTTTAATCAGGTGCAGTCTGTGCTCGGCAAGAAGAACTGAACAGATCTTCTTCATGGCAGCAGCTGCCTTAAGGTCCTTGGGATCCTTTATGTGAAGTATACAATAATGAAGAGCCTTAAATGACTTATCAACGTATACCTCCAAACCTGTATCAAGAACCCTCAAAAGGCCCTCGAAAACAGGAGTACCTGCATATTCCAGCAGTACTGAATAGTCAAGAAAAATGGAACTGTAACCATTCAACTCTTCTAACATAATGCACCTTCCAATAGCATCTCATTTTATAATGTAAAACTTAAATGAAAGAAAATCAATAATAATGAAAATTTTTTAAAGTAATTTGACAAAATAATTGATTTATTCTATTCCGACTAATTTCATCAAATACCTTGCGTTTGACTCCCTGCTAATTCCGTTCGACAACTTATAATCAAATACAATCCCCGTATCCGTATACCTCTCAGAGAAGTGATAGTAGCAGATATTCTGATACGAATCGACTGTCCTGTCAATCATTGCGTAATCGTGAGTTGTCATCATTCCGCATATGCGGGCGGCTGAAAGATTGTTCAAAACGATAAGAGCTCCCTCAGTTCTGTCATCGGAATTCGTTCCCCTGAATATCTCATCGATCAGGAACAAAAGCGCTGTACTGCTTTCCTTGGCGCACTTTATGATCCCGGATATCCTGACCAGCTCGGCCTTAAATGTGCTCATGTCTTCACCGAGGCTGTCTGTGATCCTCATGGAAGACATTATCCTCATTCGACCGAGCCTGCATGAACTTCCCGGTATCTCAGAACCCATATATGCAAGTATTGAACAGACACCGACTGTTCTTATAAGAGTGGTTTTACCGGACATGTTTGATCCGGTTATAAGCGCAATATCAGATTTGATCTTTACGGAATTGCTTACAGCCGCATCAGGTGCGAGAAGCGGATGTACAATGTCCTTTCCTTCAAAATAAGCATTATCGTCAGAAGAATCACTGCTTTCGATTTCAGGGAACGCCGAGACTCTGCTGATAAATGATATCTGTGAAGCACACATGAGCGCTTCAAACTCTGCAAGATTGGAAACCGCATGAGAAAGACTGTCCCCATGGCTGTCAGCCCATTTGCCCATGAAGTAGCAAATAAACATATCAAGCGGCAAAACGCTATTGATCAGGAAGGCAAAGATCGGCTGGCTCCTGAGTCCGGAGAAAAACAGGATCATGGCAAGCGAAGAAAGAGAACTTGTTACAGCCTTGCCGTCCTTCCCTGCTATCAGCGAGCAAAGATAATCATCCTTAAAATCAGATGATTCAAGCAGCGAATAAAGTTTATGGATGGTTGCAACCTGGGTGGGCATGCCATCCGCTGCCTTAAAATAGTATTCATTAGATTTGACACCAAATGCCCATGCAATAAGGTTTACGGCAAGCACTCCAAGTATGCACGCACGTATATAGACCGGGAAAAAGATAAGAGCAGCCAAAGGAATAATCCAAAGGCAGCACATCAAAACAGCTGATACGAGAAGGTTCTTCTTAACAGGTCTTCTTTCAGATGCAAATTCGATAAGTGCCTTAGGATCTTTCTTCATGTTACCGAGCATGGCAGTTGCCTGGAACTTCTCAAGGAATCCGGGATTGGAAGAAAGCTCCTTAACAGCCTTTTGCCTGACCTTTATGTCTTTCGCTGATCTGATCTTATCACCATAGCCGAGAAGTTCATTTGCAAAAGCTCTTCTGCCCAATGCTGTCTCAGATACGTTAAGGAGTGAAAAAAGTGATTTCTTTCCAAAAAGGTCGAGGTCCATGCAATAATCATGACCGACCTGATAGAACTCATCGCCTGTTGCACGTCTTGTTGCATCTTCTATCTCGTCCCTTCTCTTGAGTCCATCACAGACGATCTCGAAAAGAGAACTGAAGTCACCGTTGATCCTGGCAATATACTTGGAATTTACTTTATCCAGAGCCTCATAATAACTCAGCCTCGCTGAGATCTTGCTGTGGATGACACATAAAACGATAAAAGCAATAAAGCTGACCGCAAAAGTAATATACAAAGCAACTAAGCTTTTAACGATCGCAACGATCAATGCTATGACAGCAATAAGAAACGTAACAAAACGAAGGACGCTAAGCAAAAGGCTTCTGCGTCCATAAATCTTCTTTAAGTCGTTGATCGACTGTTTATTATCTTCAAAATACTTAGGACTTTCCGCCATTCACTTTTCCTGCAGATTTAGATGTGGAAGGCTTCTTAGCCGTTGCCTTCTTGGCCGGAGACTTCTTTGCGGCAGTTGTCTTGGTGCCGGTCTTGGCAGCGGTTTTAGCTTTAGGTTCAGCTTTAGCCTTAGCCGTTGTCTTAGCTTTTTTATCAGAAGCAGCTTTTGACTTAGTTGTCGTCTTCGCAGCATCCTTGGTTTTAGTCGCTGTCTTAGCCTTTGCCTTAGTCTTTGAGGCAACAGACTTGGCTCTTGTCTTACTTGTAGCGCGCTTGGGAACGCACATATCAAGGACATCACCAACATTATCATGGATCGTAAGAAGAGCCTTAAGATCCATATAAGTAGAACTCTTATTAATAATTACTATTCTGTCATGCTTAAGGAACTGAGCAAAAGTAGCTGCAGGATAAACAGTAAGCGATGTTCCGGCAATTATAAGAAGATCGCACTTCTTAACAGCCTTGATGGCATCATCAACGTCCTTATGATTGAGGTTTTCCTCATAAAGAACGATATCAGGCCTTACCATTCCGCCGCATTTCTCGCAATGCGGAACGCCTTCCTGGGCAACTACATATTCAAGATCATACTTCTTGCCGCATTCCATGCAGTAGTTTCTGAATACGGAACCGTGAAGCTCAATTACACACTTGCTTCCTGCTTCCTGATGCAGATTATCGATGTTCTGGGTAATGATAGCCTTAAGCTTTCCCTGCCTCTCAAGTCTTACAAGAGCCTTGTGAGCCTTGTTAGGCCTTGCATCAGGATAGATCAGCTTACGCTTATAGAAATCAAAGAAATCCTCAGGATGCTCCATGAAAAAGTCATGGGCAATGATATCGATAGGTCTGTATTTCATTCCGCTGTCGGAATTATAGATACCCGTACCGCTTCTGAAGTCAGGAATACCGCTCTCCGTGGAAACACCGGCACCGCCAAGAAAAACAATATTGTCATAGTCGGCAATCAGCTGTTTGAGCTGACGTATCTTGTCTTCCCTTACGCTTCCAAGCCTGTCAATTCTTGTTTCCACTGTTCATTCCTCACTCTGATTCTTAATTCAGTAAGCCGGATTAGTTGTGATCGATAATATCGTCGAAATCAAAATCGCCGTCATCACCGGTGCTGTCGAATGCACCTGCGGCACCGAACATTTCCTTACCGGTAACGCGCTTCTCATCCCTGCGCTGCTCAACTAAAGTGCTGATAGCCTTACGGACACGATCAGGGGTTTTAATGCTCTTGATCTCAAGAACGGGTGTGGTTCTGTCGGCTGTATTGAGGATCACTGATCCTACACCGAAAATCTTCTGACCGAAAGACTGCTTGAACGTAATATCGAGGACACGGTAAAGCAGTATTTCCTCAGACTTGACATTGAAAATACCTGTCTTCAGGTAAAACTTGTTTTTGCTGAGAGAATAAATAGTAAATGACAGCGGGAGACCTAAATATCTTCTTCTGTCCTGCCAAAGAATCTCTTCATTCTCTGTAAGATTGGTAAGTCTGTCGATTTTCGCCATAACAGGATTCCTCCGCGTCACTCAGCACACCTTGATCAGATACGCCGATGCTAATATTCACTATATTATAAAATCCTTTTATATGCGTCAATTTAACAGTAAATGTAAAGCAATATTAATATTGGCTCACTGCTTCCTGTTCTTCCTTACCGCGTCAAGTACCCTGTCCTTATCGAAAAGCTCCGAGAAATCATAGTTCTTCATTGAATTCGGGCTGATGATGGTCCTGTCGAAATACAGATAATTATCGCCGTAAATGTGATACGGCTTCGGGCCTGCACCAAAGAAGATACGGAATCCGTTATTCTTAAGCAGAACGGCACGTTCATCTGTTCCGTAGATATAGTTACCGCCAGGATAAGAGATCATATGAGTATCAGGGATCAAAGATCCGATCTGCTCATTCCACTTGTTCATATCATCCATAATGCCTGCAAGGTCAACTTTTCTGGCATTCGGGAGATATCCGTAAGTGCAGGATGCAAACTTCCAGCCTGTATCCTTGAGTCTTTCAACGATATTCTTAACTGCTGTGCGGTTATTCTCTATCTCAGCATCCGTATATTCCTCTTGAGGAAGGTTTGCTGCGTTGAGCTGCTTGTTTCTGTCTTTTAACTGTTCACGGTCAACTATGTATCCGAAACAGGAATCATGACCGCCAATGGATACGATACCCTTGGAACCGTCATATGTGAAATCAAGATGGTTGCTTACGAAAACGTCGAGAATACCGATGGCTTCGGCAGTCCTGTTAACCACTGCGTCCTCTGAGCCGTCTTTGCCCTTGATCGTATATTCGCCGCATACCTGCTTCTCATCATTGAGGACGAGTCTTCTGCAGGTTCCGCATACATAAGCCGTAGGATCATAACTGAGATTCTCGATGATGATTACCAGAGGCTTCTTCCCTTCCGGTATCGTCAGATTACGTTCGAGAATGAATCCGGGATCCGTTGCAGACATCATGTTCTCGGGATCCACGAGCACATAACCCCTAGCATAAAGGTTTTCGAGTATCTTATTAAACTCACTTCCGGTCAGATAAAGCCCTGTATCACCCTTACCGAATTCAACGCCAAAAGCAGCATCGGGGTTTGCTATCAGGGACCTGATGCAGAGTACCTGAACATGACCGCGGTACTCAACGGTCTTGGTTGTATGACCTGTAGCAACAAGCAGGTCCGAACGGATCTTATCGTCATCCGGGAAGATTGCGGCAAGGTTCGAAAACAGTTTTTCGGCTGAATAGAACCTGTATGTCTCAAGCATATGCTCGCCTTCATCCATCATCGGCTCATACATTGCAGTCTTTAACTCGGCTATTCTCTTGGAGGAATAGTCGCCGACAAAGCCTTCATATTTACCGTTAACAAGCTGATATCTTTGGACCGCAGATACATAATCGCCTGTGGCGAGAGCTTTTTCAGCAGTTCTTACATCACCTGTCGCAGTCTCGATATAATCGACTTCACGGAGCATAGGTCCCACAATGGCGGAGAAATTACTTATCGGCGAAAGCTGATTGAATACAAAGATAACATCAGGTTTCTCTATCTTACCAAGCAGGAACTGCTCACACAGATCGTTAAGTCTTTTTGCAATGACCGATGACGTGAGTTCCTGCATTGAGTCAAGGAATTCAACGTCACTGTGCTGAGGTACATATCTGTTGCTGACGATCCTGTCGCAGATGAGATCTACCTTTGTCTGAACGATGGCTTCCATGCTGTTGAGCATCTTGATGCGTTCATCGTGTGTGTTGTCACTGGCGTCAGGACTGTCGGCCAATACCTGATCCTGAACGTTTCTGTAAATGGCAAGTGCCTCGTCGTAGTTACCTGTCTCGATGGCTTCGCTGAAATCAGGCAATGTCCTGTCCTCATAAGCGTTCAATCTTGCAAGTACCGTCATGACGACAACAAGTGCAACAAGGACAACTCCGCAGGCGAAAGCAGCAGCGCTGAACCCCTTTTTTCCGCGCTTCTCGTTTTCGCTAAAATGATATCCCGCAGAAAATCCCGTCACTTCAGATCATCAAAGCTTATCTGCTTTGCCTCAAGGGACTTCTCCCTTATGTAATAACCGATTGCCGGCAGCTTGCGGATCCTGTAATATTCAGGATCCTCAACTTCAACTTCTTCAAGAAGTGAAAGACTTCTTAATACAGAACCCTTCTTAGAGAGAAGGAGCTGTACGCCCTGAGTAGTCCTGGTCGTCTTAAGCGGCACGAGTGAACACTTAAATACAACAGCCTTATCGATGCTGCTGGTAGCAACCATATCAGGATCCTCACCCTCTGCAAGGAATTTGAAACCTACAGGCTTGCTTCCGTCAAAGAAAGCTTTGAGAAGCTTCTTTCTGTTCTGTTTGGTCTCGTATGTACTGATCGGGAATCTTGCCGCCTTACCGTTCTCAAACGCGATAAATAGGATACCCTTATAATCTGTCGTGGAAATCATGAACATAGGCCTCTCTCCGTCTTCCATCTCAAGTTCTGAGTTAAGGAAGTGACCGAGATCGCCCGGCTTTGTGTCTGTGATATCGTATACGTGCGTTTTATAAAGATTACACTTATCAGTAAAGATGAGAAGATCAGACTTATTCTCGCACTCAAATCCCATGAAGATCTCGTCATCATCTTTTGTCTTAAGTTCACCGGCACTCTGAAGTGACTTCATGGTGTGCTTCTTAAGATATCCGTGACGCGTGAGCATGAGATGCAGCCTGTAATCAGGGATAACCGCTGATTCGACAAAAGTCTGAGTCTCTTCCATCATGACGATCTCAGATTTTCTGGGCTGCCCGTATTTCTCCGCAACTTCCCTTAAAGTCTTAACAATAAGACCGTTGATCCTTCTGGGGCTTTCAAGTATATCCTCAGTATCTGCAATATCAGCCTTGAGCTTGTCCCTGTCGGCGATCCTGTTGAGGATATACTGCTTGTTGATATTGCGGAGCTTGATCTCTGCAACATATTCAGCCTGCTCCTCATCGATACCGAAACCTTTCATGAGGTTAGGGATAACATCAGCTTCAAGTTCAGTCTCTCTGATGATCTTAATAGCCTTATCGATGTCCAGAAGGATAACTGCAAGACCGTCCAAAAGATGAAGTTTCTTCTTCATCTTATCGAGGTTGAACCTAAGTTCTCTGCATACGCAGTCTCTTCTCCACTTAAGCCACTCGTCGATGATCTGGGGAATGCCCATAACACGGGGTGTGCCGTTGATCAGGATATTGAAATTGCATGAGAACGTGTCCTCGAGCTTCGTAAATCTGAACAGCTTTGTCATAAGCTGCTCGTGATCTGTTCCCCTCTTGCAGTCGATCGTAATCTTAAGACCGTCAAGGTCCGTCTCGTCTCTGATGTCAGCGATTTCTCTTGCCTTACCGCTCTTTACGAGATCCGCGATATTATCGATTATCGCTTCAACGCTCGTGGAATAAGGTATCTCGGTGATCTCTATGAGGTTGTTGGACTTATCGATCCTGTATTTAGCCCTAACAGAGAAAGTACCCTTACCGCTGTCATAGATTGCTCTCATCTGTTCCTTGTCGTAAAGGATCTTTCCGCCGCCCGAAAAGTCAGGTGCCGGCATGATCTCAAGAAGATCGCACGCAGGATCCTTCATGTAAGCTTCAGTAGCCGCACATACTTCAGCCAGATTGAATGAGCAGATATTGGAAGCCATACCGACGGCGATACCCTGATTCGCATTAACGAGAACCGCAGGGAAAGTCGTGGGAAGCAGCGTAGGTTCCTTAAGAGTGCCGTCATAGTTATCGACCATGTCGACGGCATCTTTATCAATGCCTTTGAAGATCTCTTCGCAGATCTTCTCAAGCCTTACTTCTGTATATCGGGGAGCTGCGCACTGCATGTCCCTTGAATACTGCTTACCGAAGTTACCCTTGGAATCAACGAACGGATGAAGCAATGAACCATTGCCTCTGGTAAGTCTTACCATCGTGTCGTAAATGGCCTGGTCGCCGTGAGGATTGAGCTTCATGGTCTGACCGACGACATTTGCTGACTTGGTCCTGTTGCCGCCCAAAAGACCCATCTTGTACATGGTATAGAGAAGCTTTCTGTGCGAAGGCTTGAAGCCGTCGATCTCAGGGATCGCACGCGATACAATGACGCTCATTGCATACGGCATGTAGTTGATCTCGAGCATGTCGGTAATAGGCTGGTCTATAGCCGGCATATCCTTTGCATTACTGTTAGTAAGCCTGCTCTTTAAGGAATCTGAATTGATATCGTCTTTTTTCTTACGTGCCATTTACATCACCCTAAATCAAGCATATCGAGGTATTTCTTACCGTCCATCTCGATATGGAGTTTTCTTCCTGCAAGGTTATCGCCCAAGAGCAGATCAAATACTTCAGCAGTCCTCTGTGCATCTTCGGGGCAAGCCTTGATAAGCCTTCTCGACTTCGGATTCATGGTTGTCTGCCACATCATCTCAGGCTCATTCTCACCCAGACCTTTCGATCTCTGGATCGTGCAGAGCTTGGGATCGACCTTGGCAAGGATCTCGGCCTTTTCTTTCTCATTAAAAGCAAAGTAGGTCTCTTCCTTGGCATTCTTACCCTTTGGTCTGTATGTGATCTCGAAAAGCGGAGACTCGGCTACATACACATAACCTTTCTCGATCAGTGTAGGAGTAAGTCTATAGAGCATGGCGAGGATAAGCGTTCTGATCTGGAATCCGTCGACGTCGGCATCGGTACAGATTATTATCTTGTTCCATCT
>CAMJPC010000010.1 GCA_946407705.1 uncultured Clostridia bacterium
CGAAGAAGTACTGCTGTCTTACACGGAGGACCTTTCCGTCGTAGGAAGTGTCGTTCGGGTAGAGTACTCTCCAGATGTCCTGGACACGGTTCCTCTCGATGACGGCGTCGTCGAAACGCTGTGAATTAAAGAGGTTAAAGTCGAATTCCTGTGCAGGCTCAGCCTTCCAGAGTCTCAAGAGGTTGACGTTCTTCGTGCCGTAGCCCGTGATCGGAAGATCGCAGGGGATAGCCCAGACATCGATGTCCTGATAGTGGACCTTAACCTTGCGGTCGTATCTGGGAACGATGAACGGATAACCATGCTCCATCCATGAGTCCGGATACTCGTGCTGGAAGCCGTTCTCGATAGCCTGTCTGAAAAGACCGTAACGGTAAAGGATGCCGTAACCGGTGACAGGGAGGTTGAGTGTTGCGCATGAATCGAGGAAACATGCTGCAAGACGGCCAAGACCGCCGTTTCCGAGTGCCGGATCCGTCTCTTCCTCAAGGATGTCGGTGATGTCGAGGCCAAAGGAAGCAAGAGCGTCCTTAGCCTGGTCGTAGATACCGAGATTTACGAGATTGTTGAGCATCGAGCGGCCTTCAAGGAACTCGGCCGAGAAATAGTGAGCCTGGCGTCCCTTGTTATATTTCTGTCTGGTTGCCATCCAGTTTCCGGAAATAAGCTCTACGATAGACTTTGCAAGCGCTGTCCAGTAGTCCCTGGGAGTAGCCTGCTCGAGGCTCATGCCCGTCTCGGCCCTAACGTGCGATTGCATCATTGACTCAAGTTGTTTTGCAGTAACTGTAGCCATTTTTCTTAACTTCGGCGGACGATCCGCCTACTGCCTCTCCTTTGAAAATATTCTGTCATTTTAACAATGCTTATGGCAAAAGACAATTTTACGAACGGAAAATCAAAAAAATTAAAAAGAATCAGATATTTAATTTGCAGTTTTGTATTTTGAATATTAAAATCTTTGCTATGGTTTCATTAAGTCCTTTAATCTTCATTATTTGTATCGCAGCTGCCATAGTCCTCGGCGCAGGCTTTGGCATCCTCATTACCTGGTTATTCGGGAAATTCCCGGAATCATGGCTTCAGGACTACGGCGTAAAGGAAACCGACCCCGATTACCGCATCTCCAAGAGGATGAGATGGGTACCCGAGGGCATAGCCGCATGCGTCATCTGCGCCATCTGCTACATCGTGGCAGTCGTTTTCTGCGCGAACTCGTACATCACGACCTTCAAACCCTTGCATTTACTGGTCATCGTGCTCCTGATCCCCGATCTGGTGCTCGTTATGATGTCTGACAAGTTAAACAGGATAATCCCCGACCAGTTCTCAGCTTACATAGCAATGGTCGGCGTCATTTCAGTCGCTTCCGACCTCTTGGAAGGCTCCGTCTGGTTCACTCCGGACGCAAAGTGGTACATGCCGCTTCTCAATAAGGTGATCGCTTCCGTCGTCGGAGGCGGCATCGTATGGCTCATAGGCGTTGTTTCCATTACATTCTTCGGCAAGGAGAGCATCGGAATGGGCGACATGAGACTTCTTTTCGCGACGGGCCTCATCACCGGATGCTACGGCATAATCGTACTGGTCTATGTCGCCATCTTCACGGCACTGATCTGGGCCATCCCGCTCCTTATCAGGAAGAGGAGGAGGATCAGGAAGGAGAAGGAGATGATCAGATCAGCTCCGGATCCCCGGAAAGCACGTCTCGAGCTTCAAAGAGAGAAAGCAAAAATACATTTCGCGGACGACCCCGACTATATGGCGTTCGGTCCGTTCCTTGCACTCGGATGCGGCGTGTTCTGCGTCATGGAACCCTTCTTCTTTGAGAGGATGTTGGGAATAATCACTGTTCTCGGGGTCCATTTCTGATGAATACACCCGCCCAAGGTCCGGTCAGACGTCTTCTCCAAAAGAATTTTGCCGTGCCGCACCCCTTTAACTGGGGGTATTCCTTTTTATTTGCGGCTATAGGCGCAACGTTCACGATATTGCTCTCATATATCCTTTTCCAGAGCGGAAGTCTGCCTTTCTCGACGACTTCCATCGTCGGAAGCGGACTTATCACGGTATTGATGACCACCACGGCTCTGATGCTTCCTGCCGTATTCATTCCGTCCAAATCAAGACTGGACATTTCAGGCAGATACACGGGCATCGGAACTTTGATCATGGCATTCCTCTCGGGTGCTCCGATATACCTCATAAAGGCTTCATTCCGCAATATCTTCACGTATCTCTGGCTCAGGCTCGGAAATACCGTGGTATTTCCGGCCATATTCTCTTATGCCGCAGAGTCCTCAAAAGCGTCGCTTTTGCTCCAGACGCTTACCGATTCGCTCATTCCGGCGCTCGGTATCTCGGTATTTTTCTACGGACTTCTCTGGTCAGGCATCAGAAACGATGACAAGAACTACTCATATTTCGTGATCCCGTTCCTTCTGGTCCTTTATTCGCTTAATTTCCCGGATCTTCCGTCTACTATAGTCACGGGCATCTGGCTCTGCAGGGTAAGAAGGGACACCGGAAACATCTGGGGACCGTTCCTCTGCCTTGCCGGAAGCCCTTTCTTCGGACTGATCCTCAGAGGAGTAATAGACGAGGTCGACTTAACGACCCTCCGCACGTACAGCGACATGCCCACGACGTTCTTTTTCTCGTCGATTCCGGCCTTTGTCGTAGCAGTTATCCTGTTCGCTTTCTTCAAGAAGATCCTCGGGGAATTCAACTATACGTACACAGCTGACGTCTACGGAGACCAGGGCAGCAAGTACAGTGCCGGAGACAACACAAAGATTGTCGACAGATTCAGGGCAGGATTTAACACGGCGTTCTTCTTGGGTGTTATAATATTTATTGTTTTTTGGATATTAATGTTTAAGGGAATCAGGTTATGAACGACGTGGAAAGATACAACCGCGACCGTGCTTCGGTCATGTCGATGGTCAAATTCATATTGATCGTCGCGATTACGGTTGCCATCTGTTATTTCGCAAGGACCGTCGTAATCATCCTCGTTCCGTTCCTCATAGGCTTCATGCTCGCCAAAACGGCGAACCTTATCGCAAGCCCCATATCCAAGGCTTTTGACAAGAATCCATCCAACATCAAGCCCGGGCACAAGAAGTCCACTAGGACAAAGACGGCGCTCGTCTGCTACGTAATACTCAACGTATTTCTCGTCATCTTCGTCATCGTGCTCTGCTTAGGCCTTCTCTGGCAGGCAAACACAGTACTTAACAGGCTTTCTTCCGCGACGGTCAACTTTAACCCCAGGACAGCCTTCGACAGCGGCATCCTTTACAGGTTCTCCGTCGCCAACGGCGGATTCCTGACCGATGAGATGATCGCTTCCATCAAGGAAAACATTGAGGGCTTAGGCCAGAATGTCGTCGCGGCGATCCCGACATTCATCAGATCGTCTCTTTCGACCCTCTGGAAACTCGTCGGAAACCTTCCTTACGCGATCTTCTTCATCATCAGCATCATGCTGAGCGGATTCTATTTCATCAATGATGGCCCTGCGGTCCTTAAGTTCTTCGCCAAGAACACCCCGAACAGGAAGTTCAGGAACCGTGTATTCGGTCTCATCAACGATCTCTCGATGACGGTCTTCCGCGTTTTGGGCGGCTACATGGCTCTCTTCGTCATTACCGCTGCCGAAGCGTACCTCGTATTCATGGCGGCAGGAGTTTACAACTATGCGCTCATCTTAGCGCTCATCACGGCCCTGATCGACTTCATGCCGGTCCTCGGCATCAGCGCCACCATGATCCCCGTAATGATCTGGTTCGTCCTTAACGGCAAATACGTTCCGGTCATCATAATCATCATCGGCATGGCCGTCATGACGGTCATCCGCCGTTTCATTGAACCGCCGATCCTCGGCAAGTCAATGCACATCCATCCGCTCCTCACCCTCGTGGCGATGGCGGCGGGCGTCTATATCTGGGGCGCGATAGGATTCCTCCTTGGACCTGCTCTCGCCATCATTATCCTCCAGATCATCAAAGTCTTTGAAATAGACAAGAAGGTTGGTGAATATCTGTCCGGCGTCTTTGACAGATTCTTCTCGCCGAAAAAAGAGGCGAAAGGGAAAGAAGATTCCGGCGGAAAACGGAAGGACGGGGAAGCAGCCGTCGAGGCAGTTGAGGAAAACTAAAAGATCAAGGTAACAACAGACCGCGGGAAACCGCAAAAAAGGGATCTATGTAAAGGAGAAAAATTATGAAGACATGTTTGAAGTGCGGAGCGCAGTTCTCAGACGAAGCAATGTTCTGTTCCAACTGCGGATTCAAAGACATCCAGTTCTGCCCGGAGTGCGGCAAACCCCGTACACCCGGATCGCAGTTCTGCGTAGGCTGCGGAATCAGATACTACAATCCTGAAAAGGATCAGGCAGCTGCCGCAGCACCAGCACCGGCGCCCGAACAGGCTCCTGCAGCCGAGTCCGAGATCTCTCTTCAGGAGACACTTCCCGTTTCGGCACAGAATATCCCTGCCACGGAAGTTATCCAGCCTGCAGCTCCCGCAGCACCCGTTGCAGCACCTGTTGAGACTCCTGCAGTTTCAGCGATGGGAGTTCAGCCCGAATATCAGGCACCTGCAATGCAGGCATCCCAGATCCAGCCGTCTTCAGTCATGTCGACGACCGAATCAACAATGTCATCCGTATATCAGCCCGCAGCTCCTGCTGCTCCCGTTGCACCGGTTGCGGCTCCTGCTGCTCCCGCGGCACCTGCAAAGAAGAAGTTCCCGCTGATTCCTGTCATCATCGGCAGCGTGGCACTCGTTGTCGCTGCAGGCGTAGCGGTATTCTTCGTCGCTACGGGACCTTCCAGGAAATATAAGCAGGCAGTCAAGTCTTTCGATGCAGGCGACTACGCTAACGCAGCCGCTCAGTTCGAGGCTGCCGGCAATTACGAGGACGCTTCCGAGCGTGCAGAGGAAGCAAAGACCATTCTTCACTACACAAACGGTAAGGAAGCTTTCGATGCCGGCGAATACGAGAAGGCAAAGGAAGAGTTCGAGGCAGCAGGCAAGTACAAGGATGCTGCTGACCGTGCCGCAGAATCAGAGACCGCAGGCCACTATGCAAAGGGCGTATCACTTTCATCTTCCGATCCTGACGCAGCAATCGCTGAATTCATTCTTGCAGGCGACTACAAGGACACCAAGGACAAGCTTTATGATCTCTATGTCTCACAGGGCGACAAGGCTCTGAACGAGAACGCTTTCGATAAGGCTGCCGAATACTACAAGAAGGCAGGCGAGTTCAAGGACGTTTCCGAGAAGCTCTCCGAAGTCATCTACGAGCAGGCAACAAAGGCCGCTGCAGACAAGAACTACGAGAAGGCCATCGAGTACTTCAAGGTCGCAGGCAACTACAAGGATTCCGCAGAGCAGATCCAGAAGTGCTACTACGAGATGGGTGATGCGGCTTCTGCAGCAAACGATCTCTTAAAGGCAACAAACTACTATACACAGGCCGGCAACTACAAAGATGCCGCTTCCAAGGCACAGGCAGCTTACTACACTCTCGGTGTTGAAGCGCTGGGCAACAAGGATTACGACAAGGCGGCTGAATACCTGAAGCTCGCAGGCAACTACAAGGATGCCGCTTCAAAGGCACAGGAAGCTTACTACAACAAGGGTGTTGCCGCACTTGACAACAAAGATTACGCAGCGGCTGCCGAGTATCTCGCTCTTGCAGGCAACTACAAGGACGCAAAGACTCTTCTCGGATCCACGGCATATACCCAGGGCATCCAGACTCTCATTGCCGGAAAATACGCTGAAGCTAAAAAGCTTTTCGAGGCTTGCGGAAACTACAAGTTCGCTGCAGCTCTCGTTAACGTATGTGACGCTGAACTCGCATATCAGAGCGGCAAATTTGCTGACGCAGCTACGCTTTACTCCAAGGTAAACAAGAAGGTCAAGGTCTCCGGTTTTGACATAGCGGGCAGAAAGGCAATCGTCTCCGCAAGAGTCAATCTCGAAAAGGCAAAGGGCACCTACACTGTCAAGTCCAACAACATCTATGTCCAGAATACCAAGATCACAAGGATCTCCAGAAGACTCAGACTCAGACAGAAGAGAAAGTGGTATTTCAAGAACATTGCCGCAGGTCAGGGAATGACCTTCTCCTATACGGTCAATGAAGACGGAACATTTAACATCAAGGGCCAGGTCAAGTTCGTCAAGTTCCTTAACTACAACCAGTATCAGTGGAATGTTAAGACTGACGTTCAGACATACAACATTGATCTCAAGAACCAGAAGAAGTTCCCTGCTTCCATCAAGCTTGCAAGCGGTACAACGCTCAAGTTCAAGAACGGAACATTCACGCTCCAGTACAAGAAGAAGGCTGGAAAGACAGTATTTAATTCAACAGTTGTTTATAAGAAACAGTAAAAGCGGCTGTTGACAGCGGGTGATCTTAGTAGAGGGTAAAAGATTAAATCACACCGTGTGGGTAAGGAGGCAAAGTTATGAAGACATGTCTTAAATGCGGAGCGCAGATGCCGGACAATTCTTTGTATTGCTTGAATTGCGGATTTGCGAACAATCAGGTCTGTCCGGAGTGCGGCAAGGAACGTGCGCCCGGATCGACATTCTGCGGTTATTGCGGAATCCAGTTCTTCAACTCCGCAGACTGGCAGCAGCCTCAGCCCACGGCGTCTGAACTGATGCCCATTCAGGAAATACCGATGCAGTCCATCCAGCCTATGCAGTCAATGCAGCAGCCCGGTGGACTTGCACCGTATCCCGCAGCAAACGGAACGATGTATCCTGCCGAATACCAGCAGTATTCGGCTCCGCCGGCTCCCGTTGCTCCCGCTGCGCCCAAGAAAAAGATTCCGATAATACCTATAGTTATCGGAGCTTCCGCGCTGCTCATCGCAGGCGTAGTCGCAATAGTCCTCGTCGTTACCACGCCTTCAAGAAAATACAAGAAGGCGATCAAGGCTTTCGAGGCAGGCGATTATGCTGCCGCAGCAGCACAGTTTGAGGACATTTCTGATTACGAGGATTCCGCAGACCGTGCTGAGGAAGCCAAGCTCCTGATGCACTATACAGACGGTAAGAAGGCTTACGATGCCGGTGATTACGAGAAGGCAAAAGAAGAATTCGAAGCTTGCGGAAACTACAAGGATTCCCAGACATTAGCTCACGAAGCCGAGACTGCTGCCCACTACACAAAGGGCGTTATCCTCTGTGATTCCGGAAACTACGACCAGGCATTAGAAGAACTTGCAAAGGCAACAGGCTTCAAGGACTACGACCAGCAGATCCTCAGATGCTACTACAGGATGGGCGAAGATGCCGAAGCCAAAAACGAATATGAGAAAGCTGCGGCAGCCTATGCTCAGGCAGGTGATTACCAGGGTGCTTCAGAAAAGGTGCCCGAGTGCTATTACAAGCTCGCCGAGAGCAATAAGTCGGCCGGAAATCTTGCAGAAGCAGTTAAGAACTATGCTCTTGCAGGTGATTTCAGCGATTCCAAAAAGCAATTGCAGGAGATCGGCTATAACCTCGGTAAGGAAGCTCTCGACAGGAACGATCTCTACAAGGCAGCCGAGTATCTTAGAGAGGCAGCCATGGCCGATTACGGCGACGCCAGGACCATAGGCCTTCAGGCTTTCTACTATAAGGCACAGGCTCTCATCAACCAGAAGAATTACGAAGAAGCTGCCCAATATCTCAGACTTTGCAGCGGCAATAAGAAAGCGACCAAACTGCTGACCGATGCAGTCGGTAATCTTTGCATTGCGGGAAAACCCGATCTGGCAAGAGAGCTTCTCGCTGATTACACCGGTGCTGATTCATCTCTTTGGGGCTCTTATGTCGACGGTCTTGTTGCTTATGTAAACAAGAATTACGACGGTGCAGCTTCTTTATTCAAGAAAGCAGGCAATTTCCTTAATTCCAAGTCTTATTACAACGCCAGCAGATACGGTCAGGCAGTCCGTCTCCTCGGTGACGGAGCTTATGCCCAGGCAAGAAAGATCTTTGCTTCATTAGGCAATTACCAGTATTCAAAGGATCTCGCTAACGCCTGCGCCGGCGAGACCTACTATAAGGCAGGCAAATGGCAGAAGGCTGCAGCGTACTATAACAAGGTATCCAGGAAGGCCGTTGCGACAGGCTTCAATGTTCAGGCCAGAAAGACCCATGTTGTTGCAAAATACAACTTCATAAAGGCTTCGGGTTATTGGACCGCCAGATCAAATATCATCTACGTCAGACGTGTTGTCGGAAAGAGCTGGAGACAATGGAGAGCGGGCAATCTGTGGCCTTACCAGTATATTAATTTGAGCTATACTCAGAATCCTGACGGCACATTCAATCTTACCGGAGAAGTTTGTTACAAGCGTTACTATGAATATAGTTTCAGTGATTACTATGCTCCGTCCAAAGACACGATCTACTGCACCATTAATCTCAGAAACTTGAAGTCATTCCCGACTTCCATCAAGCTTCCGACTGACAGACCGAGCGGTTATGAAACCCTTAAATACAAGAATGGCGTATTCACAATGGTTTATGCGAGAAACGTAAAGTCAAATGGTGCTACGCTGCAGTACAGATCAACTGTTAAATACAAGAAATAAGCCCGCAGAATGAGGCTTTGGCCATCCAAGCGGATAACGATGTCGTTACGCTCACTATTTGGGTGAAGAAGGGAGAAACTAATGGCACGCTATAGAGAATACGAAATGAGTTACAAGAAATTCATTCTCATTCCGCTTGGAATAGGCCTTACGATATTCCTGATAATTGGCGCGGTATGGTTCCTGTTCATGGGCGCATCGCCTACGGCCAGATATACCAAGGCCATAAAGACCTATGAGTCCGGTGACTACGCGGCGGCTGCCGAGGAGTTCAAGAAGCTCGGCAACTATTCCGATTCCGCAAAGCGTGTTGAAGAATGCTATACAAAGCTTCATTACGCCAACGGCGTTGCCGCATTTAACAGTGGCGACTACGAGAAGGCCGTTGAGGAATTCACCGCATGCGGCAAGTATGAGGATGCCGAGTACAAGGCAAGGGAGTCCGGTCAGGCAGTTCACTACGCAAAAGGCTCCTCTCTGAAGAGCTCCGGAGACATAAACGGCGCGATCGAAGAATTCAAACTGGCTGATACCTATAAGGATTCCAAAGACAAGCTTTACGAGCTTTACGTGGCACAGGGCGACAAAGCCATCGAAGACAAGCAGTTTGACCAGGCAGTCGCATCCTATACCGCTGCAGGCCAGTACAAGGAAGACCCGGATCTTCTCAAGAAGTGCTACTACAATATCGGTCTGGATGCAGAGGAGAAGAAGGACTATAAGAGCGCGGTCTCTTACTTTACCCAGGTAGCTGACTATCAGGACGCTCCCGAAAGGCTGAAGGCCGTTTACTATGCGCTCGGAACCGAGGCTCTCGCAAAGAACGATCTTGAGAATGCAGCTGAATACCTGATCAACTGCAGTGACTACAAGGATACCGCAAAGATCGGCCAGGAAGCTTTCTACAACCGTGGCGTTGCGCTCCTTCTTGATAAGGATTTCGAGAAGGCCGGCGAGATGTTCACCAGTTGCGGCAAGTACAGCTATGCGACCGAACTCGTAAAGGTCTGCCAGGCTGAGGCATATCTCTCAAAAGGCGATCTTGCAAAGGCAGTACAGACCTATTCCAAGGTTTCAAACAATGTCAAGGTCAACGGCTTCAACGTCAAGGCAAGAAAGACGCATGCTTCGAGAAGATATACTCTCGACAGGCAGAGCGGTACATATTTCGTAAGAAAGAACAACATCTACGTAAGAAAACTCATCAATTTCTACGGTGCTAAGCGCTGGCACAAGTGGTACTATCCTTACACGGTCAGTACCCAGGGTGTTGACATCAAGTACTCCGTAAACCCGGACGGCACGTTCCACATTTACGGATCGGTAACCTATGTGCGTTTCCTCAACTATTCCGCTGACAGGAACCAGTTAAAGGGCAAGGAAGTCACCAATACTTTCGATCTCCCCAGGGCAACCAAGATCCCTTCGAAGATCAAGCTGCCCAACGCAACGCTCACTTTCAAGGGCGGTACGTTCACGCTTGTCTTCAAGAAGAACACAAAGCAGGGAGGTTCAAAGGTCCAGTTCAGGACTACGGTCAAGTACAGAAAGGCCGGTTAATTCTATTTTATGAGCAAATTCATCAGAAAGGCTGCCTCGCTTATCACGGCACTTGCGCTGATCGTTCCCATGACGGCGTGCAGGAGGCAGTCAGACAGCGCATCCGTGGCGGCAGAAAGCATCGGAACGGTCCAGACGGGCGAGACGGAGACGTCTTCATCCTCGTCTGATCCTGAAAGTACGGGTTCCTCAGAAGACGGATCCGAAACGCCGGGATTCGATTACGGCAACCTTACAGAAAAAGGCAGCGGATACGAAGGAATAAAGGGCACCGGCAAGTATAACTACGGCGAGGCCCTCCAGAAATCCATCCTTTTCTATGAACTCCAGAGATCCGGCGAACTTCCTGAGAAGGTCAGATGCAACTGGAGGGGAGACTCGGGTCTCGATGACGGTAAGGACGCAGGCATAGACCTTACGGGAGGCCTCTACGACGCAGGCGATCACGTCAAATTCAATCTCCCGATGGCTTACACGGCATCCATGCTCGCATGGTCAGTCTATGAATACGAAGGCGCCTACAAGGAAGCGGGCCAGCTTGATTACATAATGGACAACATCAGGTGGATCACCGATTACCTGATAAAGTGCCACCCTGAGGACTACGTCTTCTACTATCAGGTGGGAGACGGCAACGCCGACCATTCATGGTGGGGACCTGCAGAGGTCATGACCATGGCAAGGCCGAGCTACAAGGTTACCAAGGATAATCCCGGTTCCTGCGTAGTAGGTGAGGCATCTGCGGCTCTTGCACTGGCAAGCGTTGTTTTTTCTAAGACCGACAAGGCATACAGCGACCTCTGCCTGAAGCACGCGGTAAGCCTTTTCAGGTTCGCGAACGAGACCAGGAGCGACGCGGGATATACCGCTGCCAACGGCTTCTATACATCCAACAGCGGATTCTTTGACGAGCTTTCATGGGCTGCGACATGGCTCTATGTCGCAACGAACGAGAAGTCTTACCTCGATACCGCCAAAGAATGCTATTCAAAGGGGAGTCAAGACTACATCTGGGCGATGTGCTGGGATGACGTTCATTACGGCACCGCGCTCATGCTGACCAAGATCACGGGCGAGAAGACCTACAAGGACGCGATCGAGAAGAGCCTCGACTGGTGGACCACGGGCACTTCCGGAGGCGAGAGGGTCAAGTACACCCCAAAGGGCCTTGCATGGCTTGATTCCTGGGGTTCGCTGAGATACGCGACGACGATGGGATTCCTCGCATCCGTATATGCTTCGAGCGGAAAGTGCGACGCTGCAAGGCAGAAGACATACAGCTCGTTTGCCGAGAGCCAGTGCAACTACGCTTTGGGCTCGACGGGACGTTCATTCGTCGTAGGTTTTGGAGAAAATGCTCCGAAGCACCCGCACCACAGAACGGCTCAGGGCTCCTGGAGCAACAGCATGAATGAGCCCGCAAACCACAGACACACGCTCTATGGCGCTCTGGTAGGCGGTCCTGACGCAAACGACGGCTACGACGACACCGTGTCCAACTACACGACAAACGAGGTCGCAGACGACTACAACGCAGGATTCACGGGACTTCTTGCCTATATGTACTCGAAGTATCACGGCCAGACGATAAAGGATTTCGGCGCCGTTGAGACACCGAACAAGAACGAGTATTCCGCTGACGTGGCGATCAACGCTTCAGGCAACGATTTCACGGAGATAAAGGCCGTCATAAACAACAGGACGGGATGGCCCGCAAGATCAGCCGAAAACGTTGAATTCAGGTATTTCGTGGATCTGAGCGAGATAATCAAGGCGGGAGGAAAGGCATCCGACATCGAGATAACCACGAACTACATGCAGTCGGGCAGGGTAGAAGGTCTTAAGACATGGGATGAAGCTAAGAACATCTATTACCTCTCCGTTGTATTTGATGACGGAACTCTTTTCCCGGGCGGACAGTCACAGTGCAAGGCTGAGATCCAGGTCAGGATGAGAAATCCGAAAGGCACTTGGGATCCGTCAAATGATCCTTCGTATGCAGGACTTCAGACCGGAACGGTCACTTCGGGCGAGAAGACCGCCATCTATGAGGATGGCGAGCTTGTTTACGGAACCGAGCCGCCTGCAGGTGGCAATCCCGGAAAGACCGTTGTAGTAGGCGGCGGTAACGGAGGAAACGGCGGAAATAACGCCGGAAACCAGACACAGCCTCCTCAGCAGGGCGGCGGTAATTCCGGCGGAACTGCGTCTTCCGGCGACATCTCGATCAAGGTCAGATATGACAACATGGGCGCTAATGCGAACAGCATTTCGGGTGCCATTGAGATCACGAACAAAAGCAAGAGCAACATCAGCTTCCAAGGCCTTGAGATAAGGTATTTCCTGACAAACGACAGGAATTCACAGTTAGTCTACGACTGCTACTACTGCGGCATGCAGGAAGCAAACGGCCAGCATACCCAGATCCAGGGCGTCAGAGGCACTTTCGGAAACTATAAGGGTACAGACAGCGACACCATCTTAGTCATGTCGTTCCCGGCATCCGGATCCTTTGTCGCAGGCTCGACCATAACGGTCAATTTTGCAATTCACTACGCTGATTGGCAGAATATGAATACCACAAATGATTACTCTGCAAAGAACGTTGAGAACATCCTGATCCTTTCGGGCGGAAATCTCATCTACGGTAAGGAACCTTAATGTTAAAGCGCCTCGCAACAGCAATTCTTACGGTCTCGCTCGTCCTGACAATGTCGGGATGCGGTTTCCCGGTGCCCGGAAAGAGGTCTTTGTATTCGATCGAGACGACGGGAAAGGGCGGAGGAAAGTCTGCCTATACTGGAAAATCCACCTTCGATCCGTCGTACTACCCTTATTTCTCGATGCTCAGTCAGACCGCAAAGGACGCGTATTCAATGATATACGACGGCCTCGCGGCAGGAGAGACCAACATCAAGCTCACCGGCGGCGTATCTGCCCAGGACGTCAAGGATGCCTTCAACATGGTGCTTTTGGACCATCCGGAGCTCTTCTGGGTAAGGACTGATTTCAACTATTCGTATGTTGAGGTAACGGGCGCGGTAACGTCCGCACAGTTTAACTTCTATGATTTCGCGTCGACTCCCGAGAGCCTGGCGAGAGCCAAGCAGCAGTTTGATGCCGCCGCAAACGCGATCTTATCAGGCGCAAAGCAGTACAATACAGCGACCGAGAAGGAACTCTACATACATGACGCGATCAACGCTTCATGCGAGTTCAACGTCAACGCCAAGTACAGCCAGAGCGCTTATTCCGCGCTCGTAACGCACAGCTCGGTCTGTGCAGGATACGCGAGGGCCTTCCAGTACCTGATGCAGAAATCCGGCATTCCGTGTTTCTACTGCATGGGAACGGCTGACGGAGACGCGGTCGCTGCCACGGGCGGCAATGAGACGAGCCATTCCTGGAACATAGTCAGGACTGGCGTCTCATACTGCAACGTTGACTGCATGTGGGACGATTCGGTGGGCACTGCCTACGGAAGGAACCAGTATCCGTTCTTTAACATCGCCGACAAGGATTTCCTTTACCATACGAGGACGGGGCAGTCTGTAAACCTTCCTTCCTGCAACGACACGACAAAGAGCTATAAAGCCCTCTTCGGAGATACGGTTGAGGCCAAAGACCTGGTTTTCAAAAAGTGAAATTTGTCCCGTACTGCATATTTTCAATCATGCTATAATACCTATTGAAATTTACTAGGATTAGAGTGGGTAATTAGGCATGATATTCAAGTTGTTAAAGTCTTTGCGGCAGTATAGGAAGGAAACCGTTCTGACACTGCTCTGCATAATCGGAGAAGTAATCCTCGAAGTCCTGATCCCGTACATCACCGCCGACATGGTCAATAACATCAAGGCCGGCGCGGATCTTACCAATATCGCCAAGACAGGCGGTGCAATGGTCCTTGCAGCGATCCTTTCGCTCGCGTGCGGTGCTCTGGCAGGCAGTTTCGCGGCCAAGGCCTCAGCAGGATTTGCGGGAAACCTCAGGTCCGACATGTTCGCCCGCGTCCAGAAGTTTTCTTTCGGAAACATCGATAAGTTCTCAACGTCTTCTCTCGTTACGAGAATGACTACTGACATCACGAATGTCCAGAACTCCTACATGATGGTAATTAGAACGGCCGTAAGATCACCGTTCATGCTTGTTTTCGCGATCGTAATGGCTTTCGTCATGGGCGGACAGTTGGCGCTTACCTTCGTTGTAGTCGTTCCGCTCCTGGGCGTCGGTCTTTACCTGATCGGACATTTCGCGATGCCTGCGTTCCGCGCGGTATTCAAGAAATACGACAAGATGAATGAGTCCGTTGAGGAGAACGTCCGCGGAATGCGCGTAGTCAAAGGCTTCGCCCGGGAGGATTACGAGAGCAAAAAGTTCTTTAACGCATCCGAAGACATCAAGAAGGACTTCATCAAGGCTGAAAGGATCGTAGGTCTTAACGGCCCGCTCATGGAGCTCTGCTTCTTCTTCAACACGGTATTCATTCTCTACGTGGGCTCCAAGCTCGTCATCACCAACCAGGGACAGACGATCGACGTCGGCCAGATCTCCGCGATGCTCACATACGGCGCGCAGGTCCTGATGTCTCTCATGATGATCTCAATGATCTACGTAATGCTCACGATGTCCATCGAGTCCATGAAGAGGATCGTTGAGGTATTGGAAGAAGAACCTTCCATCCACAATCCCGAAAATCCCGTCATGGAAGTCAAGGACGGATCGATCGATTTCCGGGACGTTGCTTTCAGATATTCCGCAAAGGCCGCAAGAGATGCGCTTTTCGACATCGACCTGCACATCGACAGCGGCGCGACCGTGGGTATCCTAGGCGGCACGGGTTCATCCAAGACCACATTGATCCAGCTCATCCCGAGGCTTTATGACGTTACTGACGGCGAGGTCAGGGTCGGGGGCGTACCTGTAAAGGATTATGATGTTAAGACTCTGAGAGACGCCGTATCAGTCGTTCTGCAGAAGAATGAGCTTTTCTCGGGCACCGTCAGGGAAAACCTGAAATGGGGTAATGAGAACGCTACCGATGAAGAGATAATCCGCGCATGCAAGATCGCCCAGGCTGACGAGTTTGTCTCGCAGATGCCTGACGGTTACGATACCTATATCGAGCAGGGCGGAACCAACGTCTCAGGAGGACAGAAGCAGCGTCTCTGCATCGCCAGGGCGCTTCTCAAAAAGCCGAAGATCCTTATCCTGGACGACTCGACTTCAGCGGTCGATATGAAGACCGACGCTTTCATCAGGCGCGGTTTCTATGAATACATTCCGGAGACCACGAAGATCATCATCGCGCAGAGGATCGCATCCGTAATGGAGTGCGACATGATCGTCATCATGGACGGAGGCAGGATCGTCGACGTCGGACAGCATGACGAACTCATGGAAAGATGTGACATCTACCGTGAGATCTATGAGGAACAGACGAAGGGAGGTAAGCATCATGTCTGAAAACAAGGCTAAAGCTTATCAGAACAAAGCTCCCGCATCTGCTCCCGCAAGAGGTTCCGGAAGGAACAGGGGACCTGCTTCGATGTCCCAGATCAAAGGCTCGCTCGGCAGTATCAAGCGTGTTCTCAAGATCTACATCGGCTATTTCCCCGGACTCGTCTGGCTCCTCCTTTTGTGCATTGTCGTAGGAGCTGTTACCGCGGCGGTTCCTTCGATCTTCCAGCAGAAGATCATCACGATCATCGAGAATTCGTGGAAGACGGGCGACTGGACAGGCGCAAGACCCCAGGTGCTTTCGTACATCATCCCGCTGGTCTGCCTCTATGTTGTGGCTCTGGGATTGTCCATTCTTCAGTCACAGCTTGGCGCGTACATGACCCAGACATTCCTTTCAAGGCTCAGAGAGAATCTTTTCGATAAGATGCAGCGCCTGCCGCTCAAGTATTTCGATACCCACAAGCACGGCGAGATCATGAGCCACTATACAAACGACATCGATACATTGAGACAGTTTGTCTCAATGGCGTTCCCGACGATCATAAGAGCGACCATCCTTCTTTTGAGCGTATTCGGCATCATGCTCTATTACAGCGTCTGGATGACGCTTGTTCTCTGTGTCGGCATCGTGCTCATGATCATCATCACGGGCAAGGTCGGTGCAGGCTCAGCCAAGTACTTCATCAGGCAGCAGATGGCCGTTGCCGCGACGGAAGGCTTTATCCAGGAGACAATGAACGGTCAGAAGGTCGTTAAGGTCTTCAACCATGAGGATAAGGCCATCGAATCCTTCGAAGAACTCAACAACACGCTGATGTCAGACAGCGGCAAGGCTAATGCTTACGCAAACATCCTCGCTCCGATCATCAACAATATCGGCAACATCGTCTATGTTCTGCTCGCAGCCGCAGGCGGCATCATGATCTACTTCGGAACACCGAACCTCTCGATCTCCGGACTTCCGTTCGGAATCGCCATCATGATCCCGTTCCTCAACATGTGCAAGCAGTTCATGGGCAACTTAAACCAGCTGACGATGCAGATGAACGCGATCGTAATGGCAGGCGCAGGCGCAGAGAGGATCTTTGCTCTCATCGACGAGGAGCCTGAGACAGACAACGGCTACGTAACTCTCGTTAACTGTGAGATAGCTGCTGACGGCACCGTTACCGAGGCTGACCACAAGACCGGCCATTGGGCATGGAAACATCCCCACCAGGCTGACGGCACGATCACATACACCGTTCTCAAGGGCGACGTAAGACTGACTGAAGTCGATTTCGCGTATGTGCCCGAGAAGCAGGTTCTTTTCGATGTCTCCGTATTCGCCGAGCCTGGCCAGAAGGTCGCATTCGTAGGCGCTACGGGCGCAGGCAAGACGACCATCACAAATCTCATCAACCGCTTCTATGACATTGCGGACGGTAAGATCAGATACGACGGCATCAACGTCAACAAGATCAAGAAAAAGGACCTCCGCCGTTCATTAGGCCTCGTTCTTCAGGAGACGAACCTTTTCACAGGCACCGTCATGGATAACATCCGCTACGGCAAGCTCGACGCAACAGACGAAGAGTGCAAGTCCGCAGCCGTTCTCGCAGGTGCCGCCGACTTCATCGAGCGTCTCCCTGAAGGCTATAACACGATGCTTACAAACAACGGATCCAACCTGTCACAGGGCCAGCGCCAGTTGATCGCGATCGCCCGCGCGGCAGTGGCAGATCCTCCGTGCCTTATCCTCGATGAGGCTACATCTTCGATCGATACCCGTACCGAGGCTATCGTCCAGCGCGGAATGGATAAGCTGATGGAAGGCCGTACGGTATTCGTCATCGCGCACCGTCTGTCCACGGTCCAGAACTCTGACGTCATCATGGTATTGGATCACGGCAGGATCATCGAGCGCGGCAGCCACGATCAGCTCATCTCGGAGAAGGGCGTGTACTATCAGCTTTACACCGGTGCGTTCGAACTCGAATAAGGGCTGCCTGATATGACGGACTCCAAGACCGGAATGCTCGACACGATAAGTAAATACAGAACTCAGATAATGGGTTTCGCCGCGATCTGGATATTCATATTCCACGTGCGCGACGAGATCCTTCTGTTTTCCGGCATTCCCGTCCTGACGCAGATCGAGATATATTGCGACAACATCGGTTTCTGCGGAGTCGACATCTTCCTGTTCCTGTCGGGATGGGGAATATACCATGCGATCAACAAGCACGACATAGCCACGTTCTATAAGAGAAGATACAGGCGTCTCATACTGCCCTTGCTGGTCGTCTGGGGCATCAAGTCCATCTATGCAAACTGGGGACTTATTAGGAGCATCAAGGCGATAACGGGATGGACGTTCCTGACACGATACGTGCATGAACCCATCTGGTTCATCTACGCGATATCCTTGATCTATCTGTTTTTCCCGCTCTACCGCAAGGCTTTCGACAGGTTCTCGAATAAGTACATCTTTACGGCTGCGGCAATCCTTTTGTGGTTTGCGCTGGCTTTCGCGGGCGCGGTGCTGACAAACAGAAGCGACATATACCTGTTTATCAACAGGTTACCCGTTTTCATGATCGGAGTTCTTTTCGGATGGCTGACTCTTAACGGAAAGAAGGACCTTCACGGGTCTTTTTGGATCGTACTCATAGTCATGCTGGTTGCAGGCCTTGTCATACAGTATTTCGCGACATTCAGAAGGATGGATTTCCTGCTTCCACAGTCTCGTAACGGACTGCCGGCCCTCCTCATCGGAATACCCATGTGCTTCATCGCGGCTCAAGTATTCAAGCTCTTGGACCGCGTCACGGTAATACAGAAGATATACGGATTCTTCGGAAAGATGACACTTGAGTTCTACGCATGCCAGGATATCTCGCTCAAGATACTTAAAGAGCAGACGTACTTCTCAGGGATCAACATAAATAAGTATCTTTATACGCTACTGATATTTCTTTTCTCGTTCGGCGGTGGATATCTGCTTCACATCATTACTGATGCAATAACAAAGAAACTGGACGGGAAACCGGTATTTACCAAAAAATAACCCGCAGGTCCGAAATTAGGATCATTCGCGGAAAACTGCGGGTTAAGTAGTTCTTTTTGGTTTTGATTACCGTCAGCCGGAGATCTTCTTCATCATCTCAGCATATGTGGTACCTGCTAACTTCTTGCCGTCAAGCACGCTGCAAGGTACTGAATTGAGTGATTTCCTGAAGCTGTAGGAGTAGATCTCGACAGCGCTGTCCAAAAGTTCCTTCTCTACGCGGCGGAACTCATCGAGAGGCACCGTGGTGCGCTCTTTGTACTTGTCAATGCCTGTTATCGAGCAGATGGCCACGGTCTTGTTCTGGATGCCGAGGTCCATTACGGTTCCGAAAAGGGTGCCGGTGAAGTCAACGAACTTGGCGGGATCATTGTTCTCATAGATGGCATAAGAAGAGATGGCACCGGTCTCGTTAAGGTAACCCTTGTATGAAAGGATCTTGTTGTCCTTTGTCTTGAGAACAAAGTACTCTGAAGTCTCACCCGCGGGATCGGGGAGAGCCTCAACGAGGATCATCTTGGCGTTCCTTGCCGCAGGATTGTAAGAGTAGACGCAGTAGTTGGAGAGATTCTCGCCGGTCGAACCCTTCAGGAAGAAGAAGAGTTCGGGAATGTCATCGCCGTTTATGTCGGAGAGAATGCAGGAAGCAGGATTTGCGTTCTTCTCGTACCACTCGATCTCGCTCTTGTTCCTTGAGAGGATCTTTACATAAGCGGCATAAGCAGCTGCAAGGTCCTCGCTCGTACCCTTCTTGCGGGGAGTCGTAGGTTCGGGTGTGGTAGGTTCTGTTTCAGAGGGCTTCGTGTCTGAAGGTTCAGTCTCCGAAGGCTTTGAAGGTTCGGGTTCTGTAGGCTCGGGCTCTGTCGGTTCACTCTCGGAGGGTTCTGTCTCAGAAGGCTGAGGGTTATCGTGACTCGGATTGAATCTGTCTTCGTCCAGGAGCGCGATCTCATAACCGAGGAATTCGAAGATCTCCATGAGTTCATCGGCGTTCTTGACCTTAAGGCCGTCCTTGGAGTTGATGAGCCTCAGGGTCATGTCGACGTTCTGAGTCTCGGATTTATCCAAAGCGCTGATGACAGTGTCGATGTCTTTGAAGGAGATGTCGCCGAAGACGGCTCTCCAGTTGGGCATTGAGAATGTGATGTGGACCTTGGCAAGGCCGCTTGCGGTCTCGATCTTAGTCTCGTCGAAATCGATCTTGATCTTCTCGGCTACTGCCTTGTAGCATCTTACGGCATCGTCAGGGTAGTTGGAGAGGTCGAAGATCTCCTCGTATTCTCTGTATCTTGAGGAACCCTTTTCGATGTTCGTGATACCCAGGATGGCGTCCTTGTCGAGGGTATGGATCGAGTCTTCCAGCGTAGAGATGACATCGGAAGGCTTGCCTGAAAGAGCTGTCATACCGAAGCAGCCGGCGAGCTGGAATGAAAGGATCATAACCAGGAAGACGGCGATAAGCTTCTTACTTTTTAAGTGCATGTCCGCACCTCCAAAAATAAATAATCAATAGAGATTTTACCACGATGTAAGAAGAATATCCTTTTGACATTCTATTTGCCTGATTTATGATAAGAATCATCAAGGAGTGTGTTATGACTGACAAGGCGGAAGCCAAGGGCGGATTAATCGAGAACGTAAGCAGATACAGGCCCCAGATAATGGGCTTTGCTGCCATATGGATATTCATCTTCCATGTCAGAAACGACGTGACGGTCTTCAATAATGTGCCTGTCCTCAATGATATTGACATTTTCTTCGTAAACATCGGATTCAACGGGGTGGACATTTTCCTGTTGTTATCCGGGTGGGGGCTTTACCACGCGATAAACAAGCACAACCTCCTTCTGTTCTTTAAGAGAAGATACAGGCGTCTCGTCCTGCCGTTCGTTGTTGCCTGCGTCGCGACCGCACTGTTAAACCACTGGAGCATCGCAAGGCTCATCAAGGCCGTGACCTGCTGGACATTCCTTACAAAAGACGTCCATGAACCCAAATGGTTTGTTCCGGCAATTGCGATCATGTATCTGTTTTTTCCGCTCTATCACAAGCTGTTCGAGAAATTCAAGAACAAGTATCTATTTACCGGGGCGGCCATATCACTGTGGCTCGTTTTGTCATTCATCCTGCCCTTGATCACCGACAGAAAGGACATCTATGTGGCAGTCGGAAGGATCCCTGTGTTCCTGATCGGCGTCCTCGTCGGATGGTTTACGTATTCCAAAAAAAAGATAACCAAGCAGTGGGCAGTATGGGCCGTCATCATCCCAATGCTCATTGCCGGCTTCCAGACTGAATATTATGTGGCATTCAAAAAGGTCGTTCTCTTAAACCCCGGCATAAGCAACGCTCTTCCCGGAATACTGATCGGAATACCCATGTGTCTTATCGTGGGACAGGTTTTCGCGCTCCTCGGCAAGGTCACCTTTATACAGAAGATCTATGGGTTCATGGGCAAGATCACTCTTGAGTTCTATGTGGTGCAGGAGATCGTTCTAGCTGCCATAAAAGGACCCATCTATTACTCGGGAGTGTACTTCAACAGACACCTCATGGTCCTGATCGTATTTATCATTTCGCTGGGCTGCGCTTACATAATCCATATGTTTTCGACGGTCATATCGAAGAAGCAGGACGGGGAACCCGTATTCACCAAGAAGTGAGATATTACTTTTGACATTCCATTAGCCTGAATTTAAGATAGATAAGACAGACTAAGGAGGAAGGCCGATGCCCCGAGTATTTCTTGTAGAAGACGAAAGCACCATACGCAGCACCTTGCGCGATACGGTACCGTGGGGGCAATTGGGATATGAGTTCGTCGGCGAGGCAACCGACGGAGAGATGGCGCTTCCCCTGATCGGATCCACGCATCCGGACGTCCTCATCACGGACATCAAGATGCCCTTTATGGACGGTCTGTCGCTTTCCAAACTCGTTCTTAAAGAGTTTCCCAATACCAAGATAATCATCATTTCGGGCTACGACGATTTCGAGTATGCAAGACAGGCTATCGAGATCGGCGTTGAACAGTATCTCTTAAAGCCGATCACCAAGGCTAACCTCATGAACGTTCTTCGTGAGGTAAAAGAGAAGATCGAACAGGAGCAGGAACAGAGAAACTATCAGGCCCAGTTCCAAAGGGATTCACAGGAATACGAGCAGTTCGCAAGAAGAAGCTTCATGGAGCAGGTCGTTGAAGGCAAGCTCTCAGTCCAGCAGATCTATGAGGACGCGGGAAGATTAGGGCTTGAATTAAAGGCCCAGAGCTACTGCATCGCGCTGTTCTCCGCAATGGGCGAGACCTATTCGGATACTGACGCGAGAGTCAGAGAAGACCTCCTCGGTCATTTCATGAAGCATCCCGAATACCTGCTCCTTCGCTGGAACCTTTCGACTTACATGCTCCTCATCATGGGCGAGAAGAGCAGGATGGACAGCTACATCCAGAGCTGTATCGCTGCGATAACGAACCGCTACAGCGTCTATGACGGCCAGAAGCCGTGGTATGTCGCCATCGGCATGACCGCAGGCAGATTAAGCCAGCTTCCCGAATGTTTTGAGGATGTATCAAGGCTCTGGGCTTACCGCTACATACAGCCCGAGACGCACATCCTGACATCAGAGACCGTAAAGACTCCCGGTGCGAAGGCAGCGAGCGCCGATCTTGAGAACTTTGACGTAAGCAAGTTCAACACGGACATGCTCCTGGAGATCATGAAGAGCGCGGCACCGGAAGAGATCCCGAACATCATAAGCGAGTTCTTATTGGACATCAGCGATGCGGTCGGATCACAGCCGTTCTGCCACTACGTAATGCTCTCAACGAGATTTACCGCCATCCAGTTCGTCAATTCCCTCGGCATAAAGCAGGATAAGCTCCTCGAGGGCGTGACCTGCCAGGACATGACTGACAGGAACGTCGAGATGAATGACATCAGAAAGTACATGAGCGAGTTCCTGATGCAGGCAGTCAAGCTCCGCAACCAGAGCTCAGCGAACCAGTATAAAGACATTTTGGGACGCGCGGTCGATTACATCGATTCGCACTTCACGGACGACAGTCTGTCTTTAAACACCGTCGCGAAGGAAGTAAACATCAGCGCGAACTATCTGTCCGCCGTATTCAGCCAGGAAATGAAATCGACCTTCGTCGAGTACGTCACATCAAAGAGAATGAACAAAGCGAAGGAACTCCTGAGGACCACCGACAAGCATTCAGGAGAGATAGCTCTCGAAGTCGGCTACAAGGATCCTCACTATTTCAGTTTCCTTTTCAAGAAGACCCAGGGCATGACCACAAGGGAATACAGGGCCGGGGGTAAGCACTGATGAAGGCCAGGGAGACAACGATCTCCTCGCAGATGAAGAAGCTCTTCATAGGGCTTGCGATCCTTACTGTCACGGTTTTCCTGATAGAAGTCCTTACGATCATCTACTATCAGCTGCGTTATCAGCACTACATGCATAACCTTACGACGGCTTCCGAGTTCAACCAGAACTTCAAGGAAGACATCGATCTCAAGATGTACTACTACGTTATCGGAAGCAAAGAAGCCGAAGGACTTCCGATGAAAGAGGTCGGCCAGGCCAAGAAGATCGCGGAAGACCTCATCTCGAGTACCTCAGACAAGGACAGCAGACAGGCTATCACCAGCGTTATCGACCTTTGCGGAAACTTGGAAGACCAGATGCGCGAGATCGAGTTTACCGCAAGCTACGATCAGCGCCAGATAATGCTCAAGAACAACATCTACGTTCTTACTTCTCTCATTGAGGAATACATGTACCGTTATCTTTACTGCGAGGCGGTACTACTTAACTCTTTGCAAGACAGGATGAACTCGCAGCTCACGATCGGTCTCATACTTATCGTTTTCGGCGTGACCGTACTCTTTACGGTGCTGCTCCGTCATTCGGCCAAGATATCAAGGTCCATCGCAGAGCCCATCGAGAACCTCAGCAGCCGTGTCCAGGAGATCGGAGGCGGCGACCTTACCGTAAGAAAGCCCGTTGAATCGCAGGTGTATGAGGTTAGCACTCTCAGTGAAGGTGTTGAGCAGATGGTCGAGAAGATGGGCAACCTCATGAAGGAATCGACCGACAGGCAGGAGAGCTTAAGACAGGCCGAGCTTGCTCTGCTTCAGGCGCAGATCAACCCGCATTTCCTGTATAACACGCTCGATACGATCATATGGCTGATCGAGGCCGGAAAGACCGAGGAAGCAGAGGAGATGGTAACGGACCTTTCTTCTTTCTTCAGGCACTCCCTCTCAAACGGTGAGGACGTCGTCACGTTAAACGACGAGGAAAAGCAGATCAGCAGTTATCTCCAGATCCAGCAGTTCCGCTACAAGGACATCATGGACTACTCGATCGACATAGATCCCGCGATCAAGGGAACGAGGCTACCGAAGCTTACGATCCAGCCGCTTGTTGAGAATGCCCTCTATCACGGCGTAAAGCTTAAGCGCGCCAAGGGCCTTATCACCGTAACCGGAAGAGCGGAAGGTGATGACATAGTCATCGTCGTAAGCGACACGGGCGCTGGCATGACAAAAGACAGATTAAACGAGCTCAGGGAAGGCATTAAGAACCGCGAAAGGGTAGGGTTCGGTCTTTCAACGGTCGATGAGAGATTGAAGCTCTTTTTCGGCGAGAAGTACGGGCTCTCGATAGACAGTACTGAAGGAGAAGGGACTGACGTGACCGTCAGGATACCCGGATCGGGGAGGAAAACCAATGAAACGTAAGATAGCCTGTTTGCTGACAGCCATTATATATTCCGTATTCATCCTGACCGGATGCGCCAAGCAGGAGACTACCGAGAAAGACGATCTTACCGTCATCGGCATGAGCCAGGTAGGCGCAGAGTCCGACTGGCGCCAGGCGGATACCGCTTCGATGAAGGCGGTGTTCACGGAGGCAAACGGGTACAGGCTTCTTTTCGATGATGCGAGACAGGAACAGGAAAACCAGTTCGTCGCCATCAGGAGATTCATCCAGCAAAAGGTCGATTACATCGTGGTCATGCCAATCACGGAGAACGGATGGGACGCAGTCTTAAAGGAAGCGAAGGACGCGGGCATTCCGGTTATTCTCGTCGACCGCATGGTCAACGTAAAGGATGAAGACCTCATCACCGCGCACGTCGGTTCAGACTTCTATGCCGAGGGCAAGAAGGCTACTGACTGGATGAAGGAAAAGTACGCGAATGCGGAACAGGTCAACATCATCCACATCCAGGGAACGAAGGGATCCACTCCGCAGATCGGAAGGACTGCCGCTCTGGATGACGCGGTCAAAGCCAATTCCAAGTGGAAGGTCATAGCAAGGATGGACGGCGATTTCACCGAGGCCAAGACCTACGAGGTAATGAAGGAATATCTGTCAAACCGTGACACTTTGCCCCAGATCGACGTTGTCTACTGCGAGAACGACAACGAGGCATATGGTGCGATAAAGGCGCTTGAGGGCTTCGGATATACATGCGGAAAGAACGGCGTGTCCGTCATATCTTTTGACGCCACTTACAACGCTCTGGTCTACTGCCAGAAGGGCAAGATCGCCATGACCGTCGAGTGCAACCCGCTCCTCGGACCTCTCGTGGAGTCAGTCATTAAAACTCTCAAGGCTGGGGAAAAGCCTGAGAAGAACCGCTATGTCGAGGAGTCGGCTTTCCGTCCCGAGGACATCACCGAAGAGCTTCTCGCTTCACGTAAATACTGATCAGGTGCTGGACCTCTCGCTTAATTCCCACGGAAGGACGAGCGAGTGAGGGTTCTTGCCCTGAAGGATCGATAAGAGCAGTCCCGCTGCTTCAGTTCCCATCCTGCGCGTGCGGTGCCAGAGGGAAGTGATGGGCACCGGGCTTATTCTGCTGTAGTAGCTGTTATCGAAACTTGCGACCGCGATGTCCTGCGGTACTTTCTTTCCTATGTCGTTCAGATACTTAATGAGGTGGTACGCTATCTCGTCGTTGTAGCAGATGACTGCCGTTGCGAGAGGGAGGTGTTCTTTGGTAAAAGACGCGAGAAGAGAAGTATCCCTGTTATCAACCAGCCTGCTCCTCTGCATCGAATCGTACCAGCAGATACCGTGGTCGGGCAGGGGTAACCCTCTGTCCCTTATCGCGTTCATCATGCCCGAATAACGCTCGGGTCCCTGGATGTCATCGCTTTTAAATATGCCTCCGATGTGCCTGTGGCCCTTATCCAGAAAATAGCTTGCGAGCCTGTATCCGCCTGCGTAATTGTCATCGGTTACCGAAGGCAGATATGAGAGCGCAGGGTAATTGCCTTGGAAGAACACGATCGGGATGCCCATCTTGTGAAGCGACTGGTACAGATCCATGTTGGGATTGGGTAAAGCGGTCTTGGATCCCTCGACGAGGATACCTCCGACAGGATGGCTTATGAGATTCTGCAAGATCTCCCTTTCTGCGGAGACCCTGTTGAGCGTCGCGTAGGTCATTATGGTGTAGCCTCTGCTCCCTAAGATGTTCTCCATGTCCCTTAATACGCCCGGGAATATATATTCATCTGTAAAAGAAGTAATTACCGCTATCTGCGCGTGAGAGGAAAACCCCGTGTTGGCTGCATAATAGCCGCTTCCTCTCCTGCTTGTGATCAGACCTTCGTTCTCAAGTTCAAGGAGGGAACGGCGGACTGTCTGCCTGCTTACGCCGAATCTGGCGGTGAGTTCACGTTCGCTCGGAAGCTTATAGGTGTGATTTTTGGCGTGGAGCATGACGTCTTCACGCAAAAACTGCGCCAAATCCTTGTATTTCATGGCTTTGAGCCTCCTTTGCGGGTCTTCGCGGGCAGTCAGAATTTATAAAAAAACCCAAAAAAACACATTTTTCGGGGGTGGCTCCGGGCGTGATTTTTTCGGAAATTTACTTAGTTTTTCGGAAAAATCTGTACAAGCCCGGAAGGGTTTTCGTCATTTTTACATGACGGGTCCGATCTTTTTGGGCACGGCCGAAAATAAAATATTCAACAAATCGTGCTCCTGCTTTGTAAAAAATCCAACAAAACTTGCTTAATTATCGCAAACTGGTACGGTTTTTTCAATGCACCCCAAAATTTGTATTGTTTATTCAGACAAAAGAGCCCTGGCGTTATTGTTTGGATTTACCCATCAAGGCAAACTGTGGACAGAAAGGCCCGACGAGTGACCCCGGGCTTAAATCAAGAAACACATCTATGAAAGTGAGGAAAAAACTATGAAGAAGTTTCTTGCGGTATTGATGACTGCTACTGTCGGTATGGCTATGGCAGGCTGCTCCGGTGCTCCCGCTGCTACAACAGCTGCACCCGCTGCTACTACTACTGCTGCTCCCGCTGCTACCACAGCTGCACCTGCCGGTGACGCTCTCATCAAGGTCGGTATCATCAATAACGACCCTAACGAGTCCGGCTATCGTACAGCAAACGACAAGGACATGAAGGCTACTTTCACAAAAGAGAACGGCTATGAAGCTCAGTTCGCTTACAGCCTTAAGAACGACGAGCAGATCGCTGCTGCTAAGAAGTTCATCACTGACGAAGTTGATTATCTTCTTATCTCCGCTGCTGACGTTTCCGGTTGGGATTCCGTTCTCCAGGACGCTAAGACTGCCGGCATCAAGGTTATCCTTTTCGACCGTACGATCGATGCAGATCCTTCTCTCTATGAAGCATCCATCGTTTCCGACATGAGAAAAGAAGGCGACACAGCTATGGCATGGCTCGAGAAGCAGAACCTCCCCGAGTACAAGATCATCCACATCCAGGGCGTTATGGGCTCAGCAGCTCAGAAGGGCCGTTCCGGAGCTCTTGACGACAAGGCTAAGGAGAAGGGCTGGAAGATCATCACACAGCAGACAGCTGAGTGGAACGCAGAGAAGGCACAGCAGATCGTTCAGGCTGTCATCGACAAGGGTGAGAAGTTCAACGTTATCTATGCTGAGAACGACGATATGGCTAAGGGCGCTGTTGCAGCTCTCGATAAGGCTAACATCACTCACGGTGTAGGCGGAGACGTCATCGTTATGGGTTATGACTGCAACGCTTGGGCTCTCAAGGAACTGCTCGCTAAGAAGTGGAACTATGATGGCCAGTGCAATCCTTTCCAGGCTTCCTACATCGACAAGATCATCAAGGACTTCGCAGCAGGCAAGGCTCCTGAGCAGAAGACGATCATCATGGACGAGAAGGGCTTCGACGCTACAACAATCACACAGGAAGACGTTGACAAGTACGGAATCTGACAGGCCTTACTTAGTTAACTGTTAACTTGAACTAATGACCGGCACGCGGTACGGGATTTCCGCACCGCGTGCCTTTTTAAGAATCCAGGGGAGTGGAGATATGGAGAATGGCGAATTGCTGCAGATGCGCGGTATCTGCAAATATTTCCCGGGAGTAAATGCTCTTCAAGATGTGGATTTTACTTTGAGAAGCGGCGAGATTCATGCCCTCATGGGTGAGAACGGCGCAGGCAAATCCACTTTAATCAAGGTACTGACCGGCGTTTATGTAAAAGACGGCGGAAAGATTTTAATCAGAAAAGAAGGTTCGAACGAAGATCTGTTCGAAGAAGCACATATAAGATCACCTCAGGACGCCCAGAATTCGGGTATTTCAACGGTCTATCAGGAGATAGCCCTCTGCCCGAACCTCTCCGTAGCCGAGAACATGTTCATCGGAAGAAGCGGAGCGGTCACCAATTGGACTGAGATGAATGCAAGAACGGAAGATATCTTAAACAAGCTCTGCATTCCGGCAGAAGCAAAGCAGCAGCTCGGTTCATGCTCGATCGCCGTACAGCAGATGGTAGCCATCGCACGCGCGGTAGACATGAAGTGCCGTGTTCTCATCCTTGACGAACCTACATCCTCACTCGATGAGCAGGAAGTTGAAAGACTTTTCGTGCTGATGAGAGATCTCAAGAAGCAGGGCGTAGGAATCATATTCGTAACACACTTCTTAGACCAGGTATATGAGGTCTGCGACAGGATCACTGTCCTCCGTGACGGTACGCTCGTAGGCGAATACGTCATCGAGGATCTTCCCAGAGTCCAGCTCGTTTCAAAGATGCTCGGCAAGGATCTTGATGACGTTGCCGACATCAAGAGTGAGAGCGACGTTAAGCCTGTCAACAAGAACACGACACCGGTCCTCGAAGCAAGAAAACTCGTTAGTAACGCAGGCATCAAGCCTTTCGATTTCGATATCTATAAGGGCGAAGTCAACGGCTTCACCGGACTTTTGGGTTCCGGCCGAAGCGAATGCGTCAGAGCCATTTTCGGAGCTGACAAGGTACTTGGCGGCACCGTAAAGGTCAACGGCGTAAAAGTCAAGATCAGAAAGCCGATCGATGCGATGAAGCACGGCATCGGTTATCTACCTGAAGACAGAAAGTTAGACGGAATCGTAGCTGACCTTTCAGTAAGAGACAACATCATCCTCGCACTCCAGGTAATGAAAGGCTTCTTCAGGCCCTTCTCCAAGTCAAAGGCAGAGGAGATGGCACAGAAGTACATTGCGCTCCTGGACATCAAGACAGCTTCCTCCGATACTCCGATCGGACAGCTCTCAGGCGGTAACCAGCAGAAGGTCATCCTTGCAAGATGGCTCCTTACGAACCCTGATTTCCTCATACTTGACGAACCTACGAGAGGTATCGACATCGGTACGAAGATCGAGATCCAGAAGCTCGCTCTCAAGCTCGCATCTGAAGGAAAGAGCGTTACGTTCATTTCCTCCGAGATCGACGAGATGCTCAGAACATGCTCACGCCTCATTGTCATGAGAGACCGTAAGGTGGTCGGTGAACTGACCGGAGACGATCTCACGCGCAACAAGGTAATGTCAACCATAGCCGGAGGTGAAGAGGTATGACATCCAATTCATTAAAGAAAAAATCTTTTGTACAGAAGCTGGTTGCGATAACCCGCATGCAGCTGTTCATACCCGTGGCGGCTCTGTTGGTCCTGGTCGTATTCAACCTGATAGCAGACCCTTCGTTCTTCGCCATCAAGCTCGGCCAGAACAGCGCAGGCCAGCCGGTCTTCTCGGGATATCTCATCACGATCCTTGACTACGGTTCAGAGCTTGCGATCCTCGCGATCGGAATGACCCTGGTTACTTCCGCATCAGGCGGACAGGACATTTCCGTAGGCGCTGCGATCGCCATTGCCGGATCCGTCATCCTCAAGGTCCTCTGCGGAAACGAATCAAGACCTGACCACATGAAGGCTCCGATCATTGTGGCTTTCCTCGTTGCCTGTGTCGTCGCGATGATCTTCGGCGCGTTCAACGGTGCTCTCGTAGCTTTCTTCAAGATACAGCCGATGGTCGCAACCCTGATCCTCTTTACGGCAGGACGTTCGATCGCTGCATGGATCAACAACAACGAGCTCCCCATCATCTCGGATGAGAGCTTCTCATACTTCGGAACATTCATTCCCGGCTGCCCTATCCCGACTCCGGTATTCATCGCAGCAGCTTGTATGGTGGTCATCTTCCTTGTATTGAAGTTCACGAACCTCGGTCTGTATTCACAGTCCGTCGGCATCAACCCGAGCTCTTCAAGACTTAACGGTATCAACCCTGCAGTCGTAAAGCTCATCACATACGTCATCCTTGGTCTCTGCGTTGCAGTCGTAGGATTGATCAAGGTCAGCCGTATCTCAACCATCAACTACTCGGTAGTCGCTAAGGATATCGAAATGGACGCCATCCTCGCAGTTGCTTTGGGCGGTAACGCATTGAGCGGCGGTAAGTTCAGCATGCCGGCTTCGATCATGGGCGCTTACATCATCCAGTTCCTTACAACGACACTCTACAAGTTCAACGTAAACTCTTCCGCACTGCCTGCATATAAGGCTGTCGTAGTCATCATTCTCGTTGTTCTTTCTGCTCCGGTCGTAAGAGAGAAGTTCAACCAGTTAAAGAAGAGCAGGACTTCGGGAAAAACAGTAAAGGAGGCAGCGTAATATGGAAAACAGTGTTTCCTCCAGATCTTTGAAAAGCCGCTTAAGGAGAATGTCAGATACCAATCTGCTTCTCATCATCACGATCGTGGTATTCATCTTCATGTATGCCATGGCAGTCGTATTCCTCGGTTCAGGCTTCCTTAAGCCCCAGAACTTCTTTAACATCCTTAACGAGAACGCTAGCCTTATCATTCTTTCATGCGGCATGAGCCTTGTCATGATCACCGGCGGTATCGATATCTCCGTAGGTCAGCTCACATCCCTCGTCTGCATGAGCTGCGCAGTCTTCCTCGACATGAAGGGCGGCGACGTAGGAACCTCAATGTGCATCGCACTTTTGATCGGTCTTGCTTTCGGTGTGGTCCAGGGCTATCTCGTAGCTTACCTTGAGATCCAGCCGTTCATCGTATCTCTCGCGGGACTCTTTTTCGCGAAGGGCATGACGACCATCGTCAACGCAACGCAGTTCAACGTTGAGAACCAGCAGTTTGTAGCGATGAAGAACACCAGAATAACGGTTCCCTTCATGGGCTCTTACAATAAGAAAGGAGTCTATATTCCCGCTTATATCGAGATCGGCGTTATCGTAGCCATAGCAGTAGTCATCCTCCTGTTCATCCTTCTCAGATGGACGAGACTCGGAAGGAATTTCTACGCAGTCGGCGGCAACGCTCAGAGTGCAAGATTACTTGGTATCAACGTTAAGCGCACAAAGTTCATGGCTCACCTCCTCTGCAGCTTACTTGCGGCTATCGGCGGTTATGTGTATTTTATGCATGTAGGCTCCGGTTCTCCTTCACATGCAGATGGTGCTGAAATGAACGCCATAGCATCCTCCATCATTGGCGGAACGATGCTCACGGGCGGCGTTGGCAACATCGTCGGTACATTCTTCGGAGTTCTGAGCCTTAGCACCATCAAGAACATCGTTTCATCACTGGGACTTGATGAAGCATGGTGGACCAACATCACGGTCGCTTTCATGCTCTGTCTCTTCCTGCTGGTCCAGAGCCTTGTTCTGCGCCGTAAGGCAGGTGCGAAAAAATAAAGGCCCGGAGGGTGAAAGATGAGTAATTTCCTAGGCATTGAATTCGGATCCACACGTATTAAGTCGGTAGTTATCGACGACAAATTCGCCCCGCGTTCTTCAGGCGACTATGTCTGGAAGAGCGACTTCACGGACGGCGTATGGACTTACAGTCTGGATGAGGCCTTTGAAGGCCTGAGGAAGGCCCTGTCAGAGACAGATCTGGCCGGCGTTGCGGGAATGGGTTTATCCGCAATGATGCACGGGTATCTGGCATTTGATACGGAATGGAATCTCCTTGTGCCATTCCGTACATGGCAGAATACGATGACGGCCCAGGCCGCATCTGATCTGACAGGCCTCCTTGACTTTAACATCCCCCAGAGATGGAGCATTGCTCACCTTTACCAGGCGATCCTTAACAACGAGGAACATATTTCCCGCATCGCGCACATCACTACGCTCGCAGGTTATGTTCACTATAAGCTCACCGGCGTTAACGCATTGGGCGTCGGTGACGCATCAGGTATGTTCCCGATCGACAGTTCAAAGATGGACTACGATCAGACCATGATCGACAAGTTCGATAACCTCATCGCTGACAAAAACCTCGGTTGGAAGATCAGAGACATCCTTCCGAAGGTCCTTGTTGCAGGCGACGACGCAGGTTCACTTACGGCTGAAGGCGCAGCGCTTCTGGGCGGCGTTCTTCCCGAGGGAATCCCTTTCGCGCCCGCTGAAGGCGACGCAGGCACGGGCATGACGGCCACCAACGCTGTATCGGCAAAGACCGGTAACGTTTCCGCAGGTACCAGCATTTTCGCGATGGTCGTTCTTGATAAGCCTTTGAGCAAGGTCTATGAAGAGATCGACATGGTAACCACACCCAGCGGCAAGCCTGTTGCAATGGTTCACTGCAATAACTGCACGAACGACATGAACGCATGGGTAAACGTACTTAAGCAGACGATAGAACTTTTCGGAGGTTCTGTTGATACAGGCGAGCTCTATACGAAGCTCTACCAGAAGTCCATGGAAGGCGCAGCAGACTGCGGCGGCGTATGCACCGTCAACTACATGGCAGGTGAAGGAGTAACCCACTTAGACAGCGGCAGACCGTTCGTCATCAGGACTCCCGACAGCGATTTCTCGCTTGCCAACTTCCTCAGATCACAGCTCTATTCGACAATGTCCACGCTCAAGATCGGCATGGACATCCTCGCAAAAGAAGGCGTTGAGATCGTAAGCCTCACAGGCCACGGCGGTCTTTTCAAGACTCCAGTCGTAGGCCAGCGCTACATGGCAGCCGCATGCAAGGCTCCCGTTACCGTTATGGAAACGGCAGGCGAGGGAGGACCTTACGGCATGGCTCTCCTTGCTGCTTACCGCGTGCTGAAGTCTGGCGAGACACTTGAGGCATTCCTTGCTGAGAAGATCTTCGCCAACGCAAGAAGCTCGACATTTGCACCCGTTGCAGAAGACGTTGAAGGCTTCGACAGGTACATTGAGAAGTTCTCCGCGGCGCTCGACGCTGAGCGCGTTGCTGCGGTAAAATTCTGATATCAAATATCAAGGAGCCGCGGAAATGTTAGAAGCACTTAAAGAAAAAGTTTTGCAGGCAAATCTCCTGCTTCCCAAGCACGATCTTGTCACCTTCACATGGGGCAACGTATCCGAGATCGACAGAGAGTCTGGTCTCATCGTAATCAAGCCGAGCGGCGTCGATTACGACGGCATAAAGGCTGAGGACATGGTCGTTCTTGATCTTGACGGAAAGGTTGTTGAAGGACACTATAAGCCGTCCAGCGACACACCTACGCACATTGCTCTCTACAAGGCTTTTCCGGGCATCGGAGGCGTTGTACATACTCATTCGAGATGGGCTACAAGCTTTGCCCAGGCAGGTGTCGGCATTACCGCTTACGGAACCACACAGGGCGATACTTTCTACGGAGAGATCCCCTGCACACGTAAGATGACTCCTGAAGAGATCGGAGGAGAGTACGAGCTCGAGACCGGAAACGTCATCATTGAGACCTTCAATAAGAGAGGCATCGATCCAGTCCAGGTTCCCGCAGTCCTGGTCAACAGCCACGGACCTTTCACATGGGGCAAGGACGCAAATGACGCCGTGCACAACTCAGTAGTTCTCGAAGAGTGCGCTTTCATGGCATTTCACGCGAAGATGATCAACCCCTCGCTCGGTGCCATGCAGCAGGAGCTCTTGGACAAGCACTACCTGAGAAAGCACGGCAAGAATGCCTACTACGGTCAGGGTTAATAAACTGTCTTCATAATATACTTCCAAAATGAATCGTCCCATCCACGCTGTGATTTCGGATGGGACGATTGCATTGTGTCTTTTATTCTGTTTTACCGGGCTGATCGATCCCCGAAGTCAGGAGCTTTACGCCGATCGCGCACTCGATCCTCTTCTTGAAGAGCTTGCAGCCGTATTCATATACGCCCTGGATGTCTCCGGTCGCGTGATAGGAATTGGCAGCGCATCCGCCGGAGCAGTAGAGCTTTGCCCAGCAGTTGTTGCACTCGGGCCTGCTGTAGGCGTTGCATGCTGCGAACTTGTCTCTTGTCTCAAAAGCCGTTACGCCGGTATAGATGTCGCCCATCTTGTAGGCGGGGTCGCCGACGAACTGGTGGCAGGGATAGAGGTCGCCCCAGGGTGTGACTGCGAGGTACTCCGTTCCCGATCCGCAGCCTGCGACACGCTTGTAGATGCAGGGTCCGCATGTGAGGTCGAGCATGTAGTGGTAGAAGGTGAAGGGCTTGCCTTCGTTATATCTCTTGACCATGAGTCTTGCCAGTTCCTCATACTGCTCGAAAAGAACGGGGAGGTCCTCCTCGGTCAGGGCAGAAGGGCTTGAAGGATCCGTGACGACGGGCTCCATGGAAAGCTCGGTGAAGCCGAGGTCCAGCATGTGTTTGATGTCGTTTACGAAATCAGTATTGTGGTGCGTGAAGGTTCCGCGCATGTAGTAGCTCTTTGAGCCGCGCTTTTCGACGAACTTCTGGAAGTTGGGAACGATCCTGTCATAGGAACCGTTTCCTGCCATGTCGACTCTGAACCTGTCGTTTACTTCCTTACGGCCGTCTAGTGAGAGGACGACGTTATGCATTTCCTTATTGCAGAACTCGGTGACCTCATCGTTTAAGAGTACGCCGTTTGTTGTGAGAGTGAAGCGGATGTTCTTGCCGTGAAGTTTTTCCTGCTCTCTTCCGTACTTAACGAGTTCCTTGCAGACGTCCCAGTTCATGAGAGGCTCGCCGCCGAAAAAGTCGATGTCGAGGTTCTTATGGAAACCGGAATTCTCAATGAGGAAATCGATGGCTTTCTTACCTGTCTCAAGGCTCATCAATGCGCGCTCGCCGTGGTACTTGCCCTGGCTTGCGAAGCAGTAGGAGCAGTTGAGGTTGCAGGTGTGAGCTACGTGAAGGCAGAGGGCCTTGATGGAAAATCTCTTCTTCCTGTAGTCTTTGGCCAGATGTGCGTACTTGTCGGGTACGTAGAGCTTGCCCTCTTCTTTAAGCTTTTCTATGTCAGCGATGCATTCTTCCGCATCTTCGCGGGTGATCTTATGAACCTCCATTGCCTTGGCGATTACGGCTTCGGCAGGCTCAGTCTCGTACCATTTGATCATGTCGAAAGCGACAGGATCAGTCATGTGAATGGAGCCCGAGAATACGTCGAGCACGATATTTAAGCCTTCAAACTGATAACAGTGGATCATAATGGTCTCCCGTGGATTTACATAAAAAAAGGTCTCATCCGTAAATGAGACCTTAATCTCAAAATTTCCGCTAATTACTCAGCCTTCTCGCAAGCCTGATTAGCTACGCCGCAGCTTGTCTTGCAAGCTGACTGGCAAGAAGTCTGGCACTCGCCGCATCCGCCTTCCTTGGCTGACTTGTCAAGGTCACGGGTCTCGATGGTAACGATTCTTGTCATGATCGCTTTCCCCCTTATTTATAATGAGCAAATTATACTTTGCAAGGCCGATACAGTCAAGGCAGGACCTTTATCTTGCCGTCAAAAGAGCGTCTTCCGTTCATATAGAGGTCAGAACCCGCGTTCTTTGCAAACTTTATCGTCTGGTCCGTGATCATCTCGCCGGGGATGAGAAGAGGTACTCCCGGCGGATAAGCGAAAAGGAATTCACCCGCGGTCTTTCCGCAGCTTTCCTCGAGCGGGGCTTCTTCTGCGGTCATGCCGCGGAGATAAGCGTCCCTGACGGTCGTGAGGAACCTGGGCTGAGGGCGGCTCATGAACTGCTTTACAGGTTCACCGGATTCGTTATCCTGAAGCTCGTCAAGCCTGATTACCGCGTCGCAGAACCTCTTGATGGACTCTTCCGTGTCACCGATACCCGTCATGGCGATGAGGTGTGATCTGAAAGCAGCCTCGCACTCGACGTTATAGTCGCATCTCAGGTTTGTCGCGAGCTTGATTCCGTCGCCCAATATGACGAGCTTGGATCTCTCACCGCAGGGAGCTCTCCAGAGCTTGTAGTTACGAAGTCCCGAGAGCGCGTCTTCAGCGTATCTGATTCCGTCTTCCCAGGGCTTCATTATCTCTTTGCCCTTGGTAAGAGAAGCTATGCATTTCGAGATCCCGCCTAAGAGAACGTAAGAAGGGCTCGTCGTCTCGAAAATATCGATGAAGTTCATTATCAGGCTTTCCGGAACCGGGCAGTCCTTTGAAGTTAGCATTACCGCAGTCTGCGTGGGCGCGTTCAAGGTCTTGTGAAGGCTCTTGATGACGATGTCGCCTGATGCGTCAGGACCGAAGAAGCTGTCGTCCAAACCGAGATGAGCTCCGTGCGCGCAGTCAGTGATGAGCGTTGCGTCATAGCGCTTCGTGATCTTGTAGATCTGCTCGGTGTCAGACATGACGCCTTCATATGTGGGCGATGTGATGATGACAGTCTTGATCTTGGGATTTCTTACGAGGAGGTTCTCGATCTCCGCGGGAGTAACAGGTCCCGAGAAAGGGAATTCAGGATCAAAAGACGGCATGAGGGGAACGACGCTGCTTCCCGAAAGCGCCAAAGCGTTCCAGACGGAAAGGTGGCAGTTCATCGCAACGAGTACTTCGGAACCCGGATTTGAGATCGCCGAAGCGCATACGGCCGCGAGGATCATGGCGGTGGCTCCGCCGACGGAGCAGTAAGCCTGTTCCTTGTTCCAAAGGGAAGCCGCGGCGTCTTCAAGGTCTTTTAAGAGACCTGAAGGGGAGTGCAGGTTATCGAATCCGCTGATCTCCGTGATGTCACGGCTGAATATGTTAGAGATGACATCGGTGTTGCGCTTGTGGCCCGGCATATGCATCGGAAGAGGCTCCGTGCCGAGATACATCTTGAGGGCTGCACCCAAACGGTCGTTGTCGTATTTCATCGAAAATTCTCCTGATTAAAAAGAACCCTGCCTCTTGAAGTAAGAGGCAGGGAAAAGAAATGGAGTAAATATGAAATAATCAAGGATTAATAACGGTGAAGCTGTAGCTGGATACCGTATCGGATACCTCATAGATCGTCTTCTGCATCTGAAGAGCGGTGGAGAGGAGAAGGGTATAAGGGCTGAGCTTGCCGTCAAGCAGTTCAACGTCGGAAGCGTAGCTGATAGCCTGAGCCTCATCATCGGAGAGCAGCATGTACTGCGAAACGAGGAAGAGGGATCTTACGCCAACGTTCATGTGAACGAGCTTGTTGTTGATCGAATAAGAAGGACCGGAGCTGGATGTTGAAGAGGACAGTCTGCTTGAGAATGAGAGACCCAGAGCGGATGTGCTGCCCAGTGAGCTTGTCTCTTCCTGGATGAAGAGAGGCTTGCCTTCGATACCAACCTTACCTACTTCGTGGAAGAGGGCGATGATGATCGCAGACTCTTCGTCGAGCTGAGGCATAATTGTATCCTTGATTCTGAGAAGCTGCTTAGCTACTGCAACGCTTCTGATGAGGAGACCCTTCTCACAAGCGAGGGGGCCCTTGATCTCAGCGGGTGCTGTGAGCCAGGAAGTACGGTTCTCGAGGAAGTCGATGAAGTGATCGAACTCGGTCTTTCTCTTAACGATAGCTGCCTTGAGCTGTGCATAGAGAGTGTCAACGTTGTCTTTGTTTACGTCGACCATCGGCATGATGCCTGCGACCTTGTCAGACTTGCCGGTAGCTGCAGCAGAAACAGCTGCTGCCTGAGGGGTAACTGTTGTTTCGGTATCAGCTCCGCTCTCTGCAGAAGTGAATGTATACTTACACTTAGGGCATCTGATAGCCTGGTTGGCGATAACCATTCCGCAATCCGGACATTTTTTCATACTTAAATCCTCCTGATGCAGCGGCTCACCTCGAAAAAAGCTTACCGCCAGATAATCTATAAGTCATTTTACAACTTGTTTTTTACACTATCAATAAGACGAAAGCCTATTTACAAAACATTTATAGTTAAAAAGACAAATTTTCAACATTTTTCAATAAAATACGCAAAGATTCTTGTGGATATCGTCATTTTTTATTGATAGTTTCAAGACCCCTCAAATCTTGCTGAAAGAAAAAGACACTGACGAGGGGATGTCAGTGTCTTAAGGAGGGTGTTATGAAGTAAGGAACAATTACTTTGAACAACTGTATGATATCACGACGGCTGTTTACTTTAAGTTCTAAAAAAGGCAAAATAGTGGCAAACCTAGTTCCAAATTGAGGCATGCCATGAAACTCGAAGGAAGGCTCTTTGTAGCCAACAGAATGACAGAAATTAAGGAGATCGAGACGGAGGATACGAACGAGCCGTTTTCGACTCAGTTGGGCCGTGCACTGGTCGAGTTATGCCGTCAGATGGACATTCCCGTTCCCATGTGGATGAAGAAGAATACTCACGAGTTTGCGGCATTCCGCCAGACGATCTTCTTCAAGGAACAGTACACGGAGAACGTCAGGTTCGACAGGTTCCAAATAAAAGAAATCGATTAATGATTCACCGCGCTGCGGTCCTCCGCGCGTGCTCCGCACGCTTGTGCGGAAGTCCGCTCGGTAAAATATCAATCTCATGCGAAAAATCTGAATATAAGAAAACCAAGGAGCGCGGACAGGTAATTCACAGCTTCCTGTCACGCGGCCTTGGCTTTTCCAACTACAGCTATTTCCAAGTCCGGAGGACTATGGGTTACTTATTCTTGTCGGCAGTAACTCTGAAGATGATCTCGCCGGGGTAGACCATGTCGAGCTGGGCACGTGCGATGCTCTCAACGTAGGTGTTGTCCTTGCCCAATTCTTCCTGAGCCCTGATCTGTCTTAACTGATCCGATAAAGCGACCGACTGGGCCTTGAGAGAACTGTTCTCGGCCTGAAGACGGGCTTTCTGCTTGACCAGGTTGGAGAAACGCGTAACGCAGAGAATGAAGACAACGACAAAACAGATGCAAAGCATTGCAGTCATGAATGAGATGCCGCCTGTCTTTTTGTGCTTAAGCTTCTGCAATTTGTTTCTCCCGGTCAATTAAAGATTTTTACAATACCGAACATTGATAGTGTGGCATAACGGCCGGGTCAAAACAACGAAATGGGGGAAAACTTAACCGAGTTGTAAAATAAGAACGCCGGCGTCATTCCTGAGCTTCGCCGGCGGTGTCTTCTAATAATTCGTACATGGATGAGGCTTCCTCGCGCCGCGGGGATTCGGGCAGAGCCATTACCTTGAAGCTGACTGCTCCGCCTCCGAACATTACGGTCACGATGTCCCCGATCTTGAGCTTGGTGCCTGCCTTTGCAGGACGTCCGTTGACGTTGACGCGGCCCGCCTGGCAAACGTCGTTTGCGACGGTGCGGCGCTTGATAACCCTTGAAAGCTTAAGAAACTTGTCTAATCTCATGTCATTCCTTGTGTCCGCCTGCGAGCGTGACCCTGCCGCGGAGCGCGTTCATGAGGGTCAGGTCATCAGCGTATTCGATGTCAGAACCCATCGGAAGTCCTGACGCGAGCCTTGTGACGGTAATACCGGAAGGCTCCAGTATCCTTGAAAGATAAAGTGCGGTGGCATTGCCTTCTGCGTTCTGGTTCGTAGCGATGATGACCTCTGTGATCTCGCTGTGTTCAGCCAGGCGCTTTAAAAGATCCGATATCGTCGTATCGGAAATGCTCTTGTTCTTCATAGGATCGAAAACGCCGTGAAGAACGTGATAAAGTCCGTTATATTCCCTTGCGCGCTCAAAAGTGGAGACGTCCCTAGGAGTTTCAACGACAAGGACCGTGGTCTTGTCGCGCTGGGGATCGGAGCAGATGGGGCACGGATCCCTGTCAGTGAAGTTCTGACAGACAGAGCACCTCTTGGTGGAGGTCCTTGCCGCATTGATCGCGCCCGTCAGCTCGTTTGCCTCGTTGTCATCCATCGCAAGGATGTGGAAAGCGATGTTCTGAGCCGATTTGCCTCCGATGCCCGGAAGCTTTGACAGACTGGTTATCAGATTCTGGATTGAAGGCGAGTATCTTGCCACTTGGAAGACCTCTTAGAAAGGCATTCTCAGACCACCGGTGATGGAGCTGATCCTCTCCTGGTTGGTCTTGTCGATCTGCTCGAGTGCCTGGTTTGCAGCTGCGATGATGAGATCCTGGAGACCCTCGATGTCATCGGGATCAACTACGTCCTTGGAAATCTCAACGCTCTTGAGCAGATGCTTGCCTGTAACTACGACCTTAACGAGTTCGCCGCCTGCTGTGCCGGTAAATTCCATTGCCTGGATCTCAGCCTGGGCCATCTCGATCTGTCTCTGCATCTTCTGAGCCTGGGCGAGCATGTTGTTCATGTTGCCTCCCATACCCATTCCGCCGCGGAATCCGCCTTTTGCCATGTTAGTGTTCCTCCTGAATAGTGATACTTATTAATCGCCGAAATGAATGTCGGTGTTGATACCCTTGCTCTCCGCAAGGTTCTTTAATTCTTCGAGTTTCTTTTCCTGTTCTTTCTCAACAGCATTCTTGGTAACGTTGGCGTACTGGTTCTGCGTGCAGAGGTAGAGGTGAGCTGCTCCGAACTCTTCCTTAATGTTCGTGGACACTGACTTGAATGCCGCCACGCCCTTGAGGTTGCTCATGAGCTTTGAATCGGCGTTATCGAAAACGATGTATACCGAGTCATCTGTCCTCTTGAGAGAAGACTTCTCGAGAATAGAAGCGATGTTTGAATTGTCATTTGCGATGCCCGATACCATTGACTTCCACTTGACCGCGATGTCTGCGTCGCCTGACGTGAGTGAAGGCTGGCGGACCTGCTGCTGGTTGTGGGGACGGCCGTCAACGATTATGCCGCTCTGGGAAACCTGCTCTGCGAGCTGTGATGTATGGGAAGGAGCAGCGGGCTTTTTCTCGGAAGGCTCATCTTCCTTCTTGGTCTCCTCGAAAACTTTTCCCAGGTCATCGAGGAATGAATCGGAAAGCTTGCCGAAAACACCCGTACCTGAAGATTCTTCCTTCTTAGCGGGAGCGGGCTCAGCCTTGGGTTCCTCTTTCTTTTCTTCTTCAGACTTGGAAGAGGAAGAAGCGAGATCGGTGAACGAGAAGAACGTTGAAAGGTTGAAATCCGCCTCTTTCTTCTCTTCGGCGGGGATCTCATCTTCCTTCTTCTCGGGTTCTTCCTTTTTCTCCTCGGTCTTCTCGCCGGACTTGCCGGTTACTCTGGAGAAATATGAGAATCCGGCGGAAGGCTTGTCTTCCTTCTTCTCGTCTTCGGATTTGGTCTCTTCTTTTTTCTCGGGCTCGTCCGTCTTCACGGAGGATTCCTTCTTGTCGAACTTGTCGAAAAGGGAAGTCTTTCTCTCGGAAGGCTTCTCGTCCTTCTTCTCAGGTTCTTCTTTCTTCTCCTGTACAAACAGGGAGGAAGTCTTTTCTTCCTTTGGCTTGTCCTCAGAAGCTTTCTCCTTTGAAGAAGAATCCTTGACCGAATCAGGCATCTTGATCGGAACGACCGGCAGGGTGGATTTACGTCCGCAGAGCCTCATGAGCATTATCTCGAAGCTTGTCGGGATGTCCGGAGAACGCCTTAATTCGGGATATTCCTTGGAAAGGAAGCTGATGTAGCCTGCGAGGGTATCAGCGCTTACCTTGGATGCCGTCTGATACATGTCCTTTATCGTCTCTGACGGATAGGGCAGGTAGATGAGCGGATCTGCGTGGACCCTGATGATCAGGAGATCCCTGAAGTAAGCTGCAAGATCGAGGGTGAATACCGTCTGGTTCTTGCCCGAATCCCTGAGCGCGGCGCAGAGTTCGACAAGCTCGTTGAACTGGCCGTCGATGAGACAGTTTGCCATCTTGAAAAGGAAGGTGCTGTCCACGGTTCCGGTTATCTGTTCGACCTGGGCCGGCGTGATCGCGGTCTCTTTGTCGGGATTAACGTATGAGATCTGGTCGAGAAGGGACAGCGCGTCACGGAGAGCTCCGTCTGAACGTGAAGCGATAAGCTTCAAAGCGTCGTCTTCGATCTTGATGCCGACCTTGTCAGAGACCTCTCTGAGGCGCTTTACGATGTCGCCTGCGGGGATCCTTCTGAATTCATAGCGCTGGCATCTTGAGATGATGGTCGAAGGGATCTTCTCGACTTCAGTCGTTGCGAAAAGGAAGATGACATGCGCAGGCGGTTCCTCGATCGTCTTGAGCAGGGAGTTGAACGCGCCCTTTGAGAGCATGTGGACCTCGTCGATGATGTAGACCTTGTACTTGGTCCTTGTAGGCGTGAAATTGACTTCGCGGAGGATCGGCCTGATGTCGTCAACGCCATTGTTGGAAGCGGCGTCCATCTCGACCACGTCAAGGATTGAACCGTCCAGGATGCCTTTGCACGTGGGACACTCGTTGCAGGGATTGCCGTTTACCGGGTGCTCGCAGTTTACGGCTCTCGAAAAGATCTTCGCTATGGTGGTCTTACCTGTACCGTGCTGTCCGCAGAAAAGATATGCGTGCGCGATCCTTCCGGAGATTACCGCCTGACGGAGTGCACCGACTGAAGCTTTCTGGCCGGTAACATCGTCAAAGGTAAGAGGTCTGAATTGCCTGTAGAGCACCACATGTTCTTCCATAGTCCTAGTCCCTCGCGCGAATTGAACACAAAATAAAATTCGTCCCGCCCGAACTGCCGCCGAACAAGGCTGACCCGCGGCGCACGCATGAAATCCGCTTACTGCTGCTTCCTTCCGGACCTGACAGGGTTCACGGCTCAGCGTCGCACGGGACCCTGACCGGCAGCAGACCGGACGGGACGAACGTATGAATTATAACATAAAAAACCGGTACGCCCTATAAAAGAGAAAACCGTTATGAGGACAACCTCAGTTACATGTAGCAGCCTCTTACGAATTCGGCCGCATATCTGCCCAACTGCTGCATTACGGCGTATGCGTTCTCTTCGTAAGCGGTCTCAACATATATAACGAGAGCGATGGGTTCCTCGCAGTCGACTATCGCGCACTCCATGTAAGCGCCCATGTTGTAGTTCCTGCCCTGAACGTGAAGGATCGGGGTATCCTGGGCGAACGAACCCTTGATGGGTGAGGTGAGCTCGCTGTAGTACATATCGTTGATGAGTCTCTGATAGACGTCAGGCGTATTGATATAGCCGTTGTAGAGATATCTCAGATACTCAGCCATGTCGTAGCAGGAAGTCCTGCCGCCGGCTCTGTAACGTCTGCTCCTGTAGTCACCGTAGAGGATCTTATCGTCGTAGCCTACGTAATGGCTGATCTTGTTGATCTCGGGGATGACCTTTTCCATTCCGCCCATCGAGTCGATGACGAAATTGAGCGCGATGCTGTCGTTCTTGGTGACGGCGTAATTGAGACAGTTCCTGTGGAAGAACTGCTTGCCGTACTTGAAGTTCTGGCCGATGTAGGAAGCGGAATATGCTCCGGTCGAGCCTCTTACATAAGTGGCGACGCCTGCGAGATCCTGCTTGCCTTCCTTGAGCTGGTTATACCAGACGATCTCGATCGGGATCGCATAAGCACCCGAAGGGAGGACCGGATCGAGGTTCTGATATCCGATGCTGTCACCGTACTTGAGGGATACGAACTCGAAGCAGATGCGCATGTACTGTTGTTCTTTATCTACTGCCTTGACCTTTTCCCGGAGGTTCTCGAGCATGACGGCTCTCTTCTGATAAGTTGCCGTCTGGTGCCAGCTTGCCTTCTTGAAGGTGTAGCTGGGGTTCTCGAGGATCGGGTCGGGTGAGTTGTTCTGGACCTTGGTGGAAGGAGCTTCCGTGGTCGCCTCGGTAGTGGGTGCGAATGAAGGCGCAAGGAACGTAGTCGTCTCGGTGGTGGTCTCTGTTGTGGTCGACTCTGTCGTCGTGTGGACCGGACGCCTGTATTCCTCGTATGTGGTGGTCTCTCTCTGAGCTGCGCCGACAAGGTCAGGGAAGAGCTCCGCGTAGGTCAGTCCATCGTAGGATACCTTGCGGAAAAACATGAGCACGAGAGTGACTCCGAGAGTGATGAGCACAATAGACAGCGTCCTTTTGCGGCGGGACGACTGGATCTTGGGTGCCTTCTGCAGAAATGTAGGATTTGGTCTCTTCATCGGTGTCCTTTTGGGGTGCTCGAAAACATTACGCAACGATTGTAAATAAAATAAATGGTCTTTTCAACGGCGAAGCTTAGTGAATACGGCACGGGAACGGAATTCCGGGGCTATAAACACTACATTTTGTTAATACTGCATATGAACTCACTAAATGTTGTGTTTTTTTATTGACAAAAAATCAAGCAAAGGTTAGAATTGTCCTGTGTTTCAATAATCATTCATTTTTTATAAGGATATCTGATTATTCTAACAATCACCGAGCGGAGGACAGCTTCATGATTATCAGTTCAGATCTGGAGAAATGCAGGAGCAAGTTTCAGGATCTCATCGGCAAGAGAATAGTCTGCAAGACAAACGGCGGACGTAAGAGGATAATCACATACATCGGTACTGTCGAGCACTGCTATCCCAATGTTTTCACACTTCTTTGCGAGAACGAGTCAGGCAAGCAGTCGATCGTATCCTTCAGCTACATCGATGTCCTCACAAGAACTGTCCGTGTAGGCATTATGCCCGAGAAGTCTCAGGAAGTCGCAGTCTGAGGTCTTTGTAACAAAAGCAACTCACAACCGCAGGATGGCAAAGCTTACCTGCGGTTCTTTTTTTGTTCACGGTAAGTTAGCAGTATCGGCAAAACTGACAGCGTATAATATTATTATGAAGTAATTGCATATCAGAGGGTATTTGAAGCAGGAACTGCTCATGGCTACGGATTCATACGAGATAACAGCAAACGCCAAGATAAACCTCTTTCTGAGGGTAAACGGCACATTGCCGAACGGCTATCACAGACTTTACACGGTAATGCAGGAGATCGCCTGCTCAGACCGTATCACCGTTAATGTCGATCCTGCCCGCAAGGGATTCAAGATCACCTGCATCGGCAGAAATGACATAGCTCCCAGGAAGAACCTCTGCAGGAAGGCCTGCGACAGGTTCTATTCCAACATGAGAAAGTCAACTCCGGGCTTCAAGGCTCCCTATACGGAGATCGAGCTCATCAAGAACATCCCTTCCGAATCCGGCATGGGCGGCGGAAGCTCAGATGCCGCTGCAATACTGATGGTCCTCCAGGAACATTTCGGAGAACCCTTCAATGAAGACCAGCTTTTAAGGATCGCCGTAAACGTAGGCGCTGACGTTCCTTTCTTCCTTTACGGCGGAACGGCTCTCTGCGAGAGGGTGGGCGAGGATGTCACCGAGATCGGAAGCCTCGCGGGATTGGGCCTCCTGATCGCCAAGCCTCAGGCGGGCGTATCAACTCCCGAGTGCTTTGCACTGATCGACAGGGAACCCGTCAAGCCTTTCAACGAGAAGGCTTATGCCGATTACATCGAGAGTCTCAGGCAGCCTTCGAAGGATTCCGCGGAACTCTTCCGGAAGGTAGTAGCTGGCGGAGATCTTCTCGTAAACGATCTCGAAGCACCTGCCATAACGCTCGTTCCGGAGATCGCCGACATTAAGACCGCGCTCATGAAGACCGGTGCCGCGCACTGCTGCATGACTGGCTCGGGAAGCGCTGTTTTCGCGCTTTTCGAGAATCTGGAAGATGCCGCAAGAGCAAAAGAACAGGCAAAAAAGGATCCTGTTCTCTCAAAGTGCAGTCTTATTCTTTCTGAGACGGTCTGATCTACAGACGCTTTGCGAAAAGCCCTCTCGGATAGCCTCTCGAATCCTCTTTGTCTATTAGCTCAAAGCCGCGTGCCTTGTAGAACGCGGTCATTTTTTTGTTCACGGTGGAGCAGTGGAGGAGCATAACGTCGCAGCCGTTCTCCTTCGCGTATTCCTCGCATTTGGCCATGAGGCTTATGCCGAGGCCTGCGCGCCTTGATTCCTGAAGTACGGCAAAACGCGAGATGTACGAAGCCTTTTTAAATCCCGAAAGGAATCTCGCGGTCTTCTCCGAGAAGCTGTATTTTACGGGCACGGAAGTAAGTCCGGCCGTTATCGTTCCGATAGCTTTCTCGTCATCGAAAACCGCGATGCAGTTATTGTTCTTTATGCGGTCCTCGACAGACTCGATAGATTCGGTCATGGCTTCGAGCATCGATTCCTTTATCCTGGACTCGGTGCAGTATGTGAGCATGGCTGTGCGCAGCAGCTGCTGTATCGCAGCCGCATCACGGAGCTCTGCGGTCCTTGTGACAAGATCGCCGTTCATCTTATTGGTGTGATTCCTTTATCTCAGCTGTTGAGATAGCAGTTTACGAGGATGGCCTTGTGAGCGTGAAGCCTGTTCTCGGCCTCATCGAAAACAACGCTCTGAGGTCCGTCGATGACGTCCTCGGTTACCTCGTAACCCCTGTAAGCAGGGAGGCAGTGGAGGAAGATCGCGTCCTTGTGTGCAACGCCCATGAGCTTTGAGTTGACCTGATAGTCCTTGAAGATCTCGACTCTCTTGGCCTTCTCGGCTTCCTGGCCCATGGATGTCCATGTATCTGTGTAGATAACGTCAGCATCGGCAGCTGCTTCGAAAGGATCCGTTGTCATTAAGATCTTGGAACCTGTGATCTTGGCATCTTCTTCAGCCTGCTTGACGTATTTCTCCGGGCATGTGTAGTCAGCGGGAGAACCGATGGCGACATCCATCCCTGCCTTTGCACAAGCCTGAAGGAGGGAGTTTGCGACGTTGTTGCCGTCACCCACATAAGCGAGCTTGAGGCCTTTCAACGAACCCTTGTGCTCCTTGATGGTGAGGAGGTCTGCGAGCATCTGCGTGGGATGCTGGTCATCGGTAAGACCGTTGATGACAGGGATCGAACCGAACTTTGCGAGATCAACTACATCCTGATGCTTGAAGGTCCTGATCATGATGCCGTCGAGCATGCCGGAGAGGACGTGAGCCGTATCGTAAATGGTCTCACCCCTGCCGATCTGGATGTCGTTGTTGGAAAGGAACAGAGCCATTCCGCCTAACTGGTACATGCCGACCTCGAAAGAGACCCTTGTTCTCGTGGAGGACTTGGTGAAGATCATGCCCAGAGTCTTGCCGTCAAGATAGTGGTGCTTGATGCCCTTCTTTGTCTTGTCCTTCATGTCTGCTGCTATGTCGAGGAGATAATTGAGTTCTTCAATTCCTACGTCTTCGTGAAAATCTATGTAATGCTTCATTTCAAATTCTCCTTAATCTAATTCGCTGTCTTCGGGTGCGGGAAGTGCGGGCTTGGTCTCTTCAGTCGCGGGCTTCTGCTCAACGATCGCCTTCATCGCAGGTGTTTCCTTGCGGCCGAGGTTGTTGAAAGCCTTGAAGAACGGATTCGGTCTTCCGCCGTTTCTCGTTGAGAGGAGACCGTCCAAAGCCCTTACGAACTGGATGGCCTGCGACTTGGTGATGACGAGAGGGGGAGCGATCCTGATAACGGACCTGCCGATCGCACTTACCAGGAAACCTGCCCTGAAGAGCTCTTCCCTGAGGCCTGAAGCGATGACGGTCTCATCGAATTCGATGCCGATGAGAAGTCCCATGCCACGTACCGTCTTGATGCAGCCGTACTTGCTCTTGAGCTTGTTCAGTTTCTCGAAAAGGACTCCGCTTACGAGCGTGACGTTATCGAGGAGATTGGCCTCGCCGAAGTATTCCATTACGGCGATGCCTGCTGCGCAAGCTAAAGGGTTGCCGCCGAAAGTAGAACCGTGATCGCCGACCTGGAAGCCGGTTGCAGCTTCGTCGGTGCAGAGCATCGCACCGATCGGAACGCCGCCGCCCAGGCCTTTTGCGAGGGTCATGATGTCGGGGGCTACGCCGTAGTTCTGATAGCAGAACATCTTGCCGGTACGTCCGATTCCCGTCTGTACCTCATCGAAAATGAGGAGGATGTTCTTCTCGGTGCAGAGCTTTTTGACTGCTTTGATGTATTCTTCATCAGCGGGATTTACGCCGCTCTCGCCCTGAATGAGCTCGAGCATGATTGCTGCGGTCTTGGGACCTACTGCGGTCTTGATAGCGTCAAAGTCGTTATAAGGAACATACTTGAATCCCGGAACGATCGGGTTGAAAGGCTTGGAGAACTTCTCCTGTCCCGTTGCGGACATGGAACCGTAAGTCCTTCCGTGGAAGCTCTTTTCGGCCGTGATTATCTCGTACTTGTCTTCGCCCTTGTGGCTGAAATATCCGCGTGCGAGCTTGATGGCAGCTTCGTTCGCCTCGGCTCCGGAATTGCAGAAGAACGCCTTGTCGGCAAAGCTTGCCCTGCAAAGCCTGTAAGCGAGCTCACTCCTCTGCGGGATGTAGTAGTAGTTGGAGCAGTGAATGAGCTCTTTTGCCTGCCTGGCGATAGCACCCGTGAGCTTGGGATTTGCGTGTCCCAGTGAGTTGACTGCGATGCCGCCGATCATGTCGAGGTACTTGTTGCCGTCCGTGTCATACAGATAGCTGCCCTTACCCTTTACGAATGCTACCGGGAGGGGTGCGAATACCTGAAGACAGTAGTTCTTATCGAAATCGCTTATAAGATGGAGATCATTTTCTATACTCATAATTCTCTTGTTTCTCCTTGATTATCATTGTGCCGATGCCGTTCTTTGTAAATGTCTCGAGGATAATGGAATGCGGTATCCTGCCGTCGATTATGTGTGCTCGGCCGACGCCTCGGAGAACAGTGCCCAGGCAGCCTTCGATCTTGGGGATCATGCCGCCGCTTATTATGCCTTTGTCGATGCAGTCCTTAACGTCCTGCTGGTCGAGGACCGGAATGATATGCTCTTTGCCTTCTGGTGTCGTCTCGAGAACGCCGCCTACATCCGTGAGGATGATGAGCTTTGAAGCGCCCAGTGCGACTGCTACCTCGGAGGCTACGGTGTCTGCGTTGATGTTGTAGCTCTCGCCGTTCTTGCCAACGCCGATGGGGGCGATGACGGGAATGTATTCGTCATTTGCGAGCATCGAAATGACTTTGGTGTTGATCTTCGTGATCTTTCCGACATAACCGATGTCGATGGGGTTGCCCTCGGAATCCTCGGTCATCTTCTCGGCTTCGATCAGGTTGCCGTCGATTCCGCTGATGCCGATAGCCTTTGCGCCCTTACCGCAGAGAACGGAAACGATCTCCTTGTTGGTCTTTCCGATGAGTACCATCTGGGCAAGTCCCATGGTCTCTTCATCGGTGTACCTCAGGCCGTTTACGAAATGCGATTCCTTGCCGACTTTATTGAGCATGCCGGAGATGTCGGGACCGCCGCCGTGAACGATGACGGGGTTGATGCCGATGAGTTTGAGGAGCGTGATGTCATCCATGACGGACTGCTTGAGCTCTTCGTTGACCATTGCGTTGCCGCCGTACTTGATGACAAAGGTCTGGCCGCGCATCTTCTTGATGTAAGGAAGCGCTTCGATGAGGATCGAAGCCCTGTCGACATTGTTCTGCATGTCTCCCGTGATTACGGGTGCCTCTTTCTGACCGGCCATTTTTATACCCCCCTGATTATCGTCTTGAGTCCTGTTTCCTCTGCAAGGCCGAACATGACGTTTGCGGCCTGTACTGCCTGAAGGGCAGCGCCTTTTCCGAGGTTGTCCTGAGCAGAGAAAAGCTTGATCATTCCCGTATCAGCGTCATAAACGCCGTTGACGTCGATGTAGTTTGAATAAGAAACTGCCTTAACGTCGGGAAGAACGCCTGCGGGGAGGACTCTTACGAATGTCTCGTTTTTATAGAATTCATTATATATATCATTGATCTTCGCCGATGTTACATCTTCAAGGCTCTTTGAAGGCTTGACGTAGACGGTTGCGAGCATGCCTCTCTTGAAAGGGGCAAGGTGTGGCGTGAAGGTGACCTTGATGTCCCCGGACTTCTTTCCTGCGAGGAAAGAGCACTGCTCGGCGATCTCAGTCGTGTGCCTGTGTCCTACTGCGCCGTAAGGCTTGAATGCTTCATCCAATTCGCAGAAAGCATATGCGAGATCTGCCTTTCTGCCTGCGCCGCTGACTCCCGATACCGCGTCGATGATGATCGAATCCTCGTCGATCAGATGGTTCTTGAGGAACGGAGCAAGAGCGATGAGCGAGCATGTGGGGTAGCATCCCGGATTAGCCGTGAGCTTAGTGTTCTTGAGGCTGTCCCTGTAGAACTCGGGCAGACCGTAGACCGCGTCAGCCAGAAGCTCCGGGTGAGGATGCTCAAGTTTGTAGGATTTCTCGTATGTGGCGAGGTCCTTGTATCTGAAGTCGCCGCTGTGGTCGATTACCTTGCAGCCTGCTTCGAGAAGGACGGGAACGGTCTGGCTCGATACGCCGTGGGGAAGGGCGGTGATGACGAGATCACTGTCTTTAGCTACTTCCTCGGGCTTCAGATCCTCGATCGTGATGTCGCATAAGCTGCGGAACTCGGGATAAACGTCGGAGAACTTCTGGCCTGCGAAGCTTCTTCCGATGAGATGCTTAAGCTCGAAAACGGGATGAGATACAAAACCCCTTACGAGTTCTGCTCCTACATAGCCCGTAGAACCAATGATGCTGACGTTTATCTTCTTTGATGTATCCATACTTAGCCCCATCCTGAATAAAGTATTTATGCAATATAATGCATAAAAATTCAAAAGTCAATACTGAACATGCATCCGTAACCGGACAGCTGCAATTATATATATGTAAATGGAATATTTTTACGCGCGTAACACGATTGTAAACATATATAGGAAGATCGAAATTGCATCTGTGACATTTTTCACAAAAGTCCGAAACACTAATAACAGGTGATGTTTGCGCAAATTGTGGCGGAATTTTGGATAAAGCATACAAAACTATCAACTCTTTTTGAACAAAATAACCGAAAGCGGAAAACAGGAATACAAAACCCTTCAAATTTTTTTAGCAAAAGTGCCATATAGTATTGAAAACAGTGCTTTGTTAGTATTTCCGTATGATAAAGCCCAGCCCAAGCAGGCAGGCATTTTGGAGGTATTAGTTATGGCAAGTTTATCTTTCCAGCATGTTTACAAGAAATACGACGGCGGTGTCGTCGCAGTTTCTGATTTCAACCTTGACGTAGCCGATAAGGAATTCGTCATCCTCGTAGGACCTTCAGGTTGCGGCAAGTCTACGACACTCCGTATGCTTGCAGGACTTGAAGATATCTCCGAAGGTGAGATCTACATCGACGATCGTTGCGTAAACGACGTTCTCCCTAAGGACAGAGACATCGCAATGGTTTTCCAGAACTACGCTCTCTATCCTCACATGTCAGTTCGTGACAACATGGCATTCGCTCTCAAGCTCAGAAGAATGAGCAAGGACGAGATCAACCGCCGCGTTACAGAAGCAGCTAAGATCCTCGAGATCGAGCACCTCCTCGACAGAAAGCCTAAGGCTCTCTCCGGTGGTCAGAGACAGAGAGTTGCTCTCGGACGTGCTATCGTTCGTGACCCTAAGGTCTTCCTCATGGACGAGCCTCTCTCCAACCTCGACGCTAAGCTCCGTGTACAGATGCGTGTCGAGATCACAAAGCTCCACCACAGACTTAAGACAACATTTGTTTACGTTACACACGACCAGACAGAGGCTATGACCATGGGTACGAGAATCGTAGTCATGAAGGACGGCTTCATCCAGCAGGTTGACTCTCCTACGGAGCTCTATGACAACCCGGTCAACACATTCGTTGCAGGATTCATCGGAATGCCTCCTATGAACTTCATCAATGCTGTTATCAACGTTGAAGGTTCTGACGTATTCATCTCCTTCGAGAACGTTACAATTAAGCTTCCTGAGAGATATGCTGTTGAGGAAGTTATGGAGCGTGACGGACAGGAAGTTATCTTCGGTGTCAGACCTGAGGCTCTCACAGACGATATCACATACGTTACAGATCACCCTGAGTCAGCATTCACAGCAGACGTCGACGTCGTTGAAATGCTCGGTGCAGAGACATACCTCTACGTTACAGTTAACGGATCACTGCCTCTCACATGCCGCGTTGACCCTACAACTTCTCAGTCTGCAGTTGGTCAGGTTGTTGACCTCGCAGTTGATGCTAACCGTATCCACATCTTCGACAAGGATACAGAGCAGAGCATCATTTCCTAATCCCGGGTAATACCAAAGAAATATCACGGGCGTTCTTCGGAACGCCCGTTTTATTTTGCTTGCACCTTTTAACGAAAAATATTACTATGTAGAATAGCGTTTAATCGGATATTCTGCGAGTATTTCGGCTGAGGTGAGAAAATGGAAGAAATCAAAAAGTGCATGCGCCAGGTAAAGACGATTATCCCTTCCGGATGTGGTGTTATGGATACCACCGGAAAGATTCTCGCAGCTACTGACGAGGGCAGTGAAGACCAGACAGATCCTTCGTTCCGTGCGGTAATGTCATCTGACAACCTTTTCGCATCCACGGCAGACCGTACTTATCTCAAGGTCTTCATCGGCGAGCAGCTTAAGTACATCATCTACATCGAAAACACCGACCAGGATGCCAAGATCAGCCTTCAGCTCATCGCCGAATGGCTCAAGACTCTGGTCAAGGAGAAGGGCACGGATGCTGAGAAGGCTATCTTCATCAGGAACGTTTTGCTCGATAACGAGATCCGCAACGAGATCCCCATGATCGCAAGAAGCTATAAGATCGACTGCAAAGATCCCCGTCTCGTACTGGTCGTAAGAACGACGACAGACCAGAGCGCTGAGGCTTTCGAGATCCTTCAGAATCTTTACAGCGATTCCGAGATCGCAACCGTAATTTCCATGGACGATACGACGGCGATCGTCATCGTCGATGCTTCCGAGGCGCTCCGCGATGAGGAAGGCACTGACAATTTCATCGACGAGACAGGCGCTTCGATCCTTGCAGGCCTCAATTCCGAAGGTTGCAACGCAAAGGTCGCAGTAGGTTCCATAGTCGGCTCCTTCATGGACATCAGCAAGTCTTATTCAGACGCAATGACAGCCCTCAAGGTCAGCAAGATCTTCGCGGGCGATGCTGACATCTCAAGATACGACAAGCTCGGCCTCGGCCGTCTTATCTATCAGCTCCCGAAGCCCCTCTGCGAGATGTTCATCAGGGAAGTATTCCCTAATGACGCTTTCAGACAGCTCGATGAGGAAACAAGAACGACAATCGACACGTTCTTTGCTAACGACCTCAACGGAAGCGAGACGTCCAGAGAACTCTTCGTACACAGAAACACGCTCGTTTACAGACTCGAGAAGGTTAAGACCAAGACAGGCCTCGACCTCAGAAAGTTTGACGACGCGGTTCTTTTCAAGATGGCCACGATGGTCAGGACATACGTTGATTATCTCAACGATACAAACGACAACAAGATAAGGTAATTCATTAGCAAGTGATTGATTTTATTAACGTAGAGAAGACCTACAAATCAGGGGTCGATGCTCTCAAGGGCGTAAGTTTCACGATCGAAGACGGTGAGTTCGTCTTCATAATCGGCAAATCAGGTTCAGGCAAATCCACCCTTCTCAAGTGCATTACATGTGAGGAGAAGCCCACAAAGGGCAAGGTTACCATAGACAATTTCGACATCTCTCACATGCCGAGAGCGCTTGTACCCGTACTGCGCCGCAAGATCGGCATGATCTATCAGGACTTCAGGCTCATCGATTCCAAGACGGTTGCCGAGAACGTCGCTTTCGCAGGCGAGATCATCGGCGTACCCAAAAAGAGCCTCGACAACACGGTCCAGTTCTGTCTCTCGCTGGTAGGATTAAGACACAAGGCAAACTCATATCCACAGGAACTTTCAGGCGGTGAGCAGCAGCGTGTCGCTATCGCCAGGGCACTTGTTAACAACCCCAGCCTCATAGTCGCAGACGAGCCTACCGGCAACCTTGACCCTGAGACGAGCGAAGCCATCATGGCGATGCTCCTCGAGATCAACAAGACCGGCGCGAGCGGCAACAAGACCACGGTCATCATCTGCACGCACGACCAGACGATGGTCGACAGGATCAAGAAGAGAGTAATCGAGATCGAAGGCGGTCTCATCGTAAGAGACGAGAGCGAGAGCGGTTACCACGAGTCTGCCGATTCAGAGACAAAGAACCTGGCAAGCACCACTTCACGCACGTCGCTTTACTCCGGTGCCCAGGAGACAGACAACGTATCCTTCGGTGACGACCAGGCATACAGCGATAACTACGACGATCCGGAATTCAAGCCGGATCAGACCAAGGTATCCGCGCCCATCATGTTCAACGACGACCTTACGAAGCACGAGAAGCTCTTCACGGCAACTCCTGCCGCGCCCCAGATCCCTCCGGAGACAATGCCCGAGGAACTCAAGGTAGAAGAGACCGTGCCCGAAAAGGAAGAGGAGATTCCTGCTCTTTCTTTCGGTCAGGAACCTGATGCACCTAAAGCACCCGAAGCTCCTGCAGCTCCCGCCGCAGAGCCCGAGATAATCGAGATCAATGTTTCCCCCGAGACTCTTACCGCTGCAAACGAAAGCGATAAGATCACTTTCGGCGAGGATAAGAACAAGACGGAAGAAGTACCTGCTCCCATCACGGGACCTGCTACTGACGTTTCTTTTGACGCACCGGAGAAAAAGCCTGCCAAGGCCTCCAAGTCCGCAAAAGAACCCAAAGCCAAGAAAAAGACCGATAAGCCGAAAAAGCCCAAGAAGGGCAGTGCGGATTCGGGTAACGACATAGACATGTTCCCGGAGGATTGAGGCTTATGAGCGGAAGAGCGTTTCTTAATTCAGTAAAAGAAGGTGTCCGCGGCATCGTAAGACACCCGCTGGTAACCATCGCATCCATCACGACCATCACGCTGATGCTGATAATAATGAGCGTGTTCCTGATCTTCTCGGTCAACGCGAGAGGCATCATGGCAAAGCTCAGCCAGAAGCCGCCGATCGATGTCTACATGAGGCTTCAGTGCACGGAAGAACAGTTGAACGGCGCAGCAGCAAAGTTCGCGGCAAACCCCAACATCATCGAATACACCGTCTCAAGCCCGGAGGATAACTACAATGCATTCAAGAAGAATCTCGGTGATTCCTCTTCGATCCTGGACGATTTCGACTACAACATGTACCTGCCTTTCACTTTTTCGCTGAGGCTCGCCGATCCTTCACTGGCAGACGAAGTCTGCGAGGAAGTCGAGAACTACGACGGCGTTCTTAAAGTTCAGCAGGAAAGCCGCGTAATGCAGTTCCTCACCAAGGCAAGCAACATCGTTAACGTCGCGACCATCGCTTCGTTTGCGGTACTTCTCATAATCTCGCTGTTCATCATTTCGAACATGGTAAGGATCTCCGTTTACTCGAGAGCATCCGAGATCGAGATCATGAAGTTCGTCGGTGCGACGGTCAACTACATCAGACTCCCGTACATCATCGAGGGCGCGGTCGTAGGCATCATCAGCGCGCTCATTTCCTGGGGTCTTACAATGTTTGTTTATTATCAGATATACTTAAGGGCGATGGGATCCATAAACAAGTCCAGTTTCTATGCCCTGGTACCCGTAAGTAATCTGATGTGGCACGAACTGGTCATGATAATGATCCTTGGCACGCTCATCGGCGCGCTGGGAAGCGACATATCCGTACGCAAGTATGTCAGGGTATAAGAGGTTCTTATTATGAGATACAAAGAAGAACTTGAAGCTATTGCAGAGCGCGAGGCGTACCTCAGAAGAAAGTATCTGAAGCCTGCCGCTGCTGTTTTATGCCTGCTTCTGGTACTCATTTTCGGTACGGCCATAAAGTCGATCAGGTCAACGGCCGCTGAAGCCGACATGGCTGTCGTAAAGATCGACAACGTTACCAAGAAGGATATCGAAGATGCGAAAAAGAAGCGCGACGAGACCAAGAAGAAGGTAAAGTCCGCTGCCCAGAAGATCTACGAGCTTAAGAATAAGAAAAAGCAGGTCAACTATGAGCTGATCGCCCTTAACGATGCCAACGACGAGCAGCGCGCTCAGTATGCAGAGATCGCGGCTTCACTCCAGGCAGCGCTCGAGGCAAGAGTAAAGGCTCTCGATGACTACATCAAGGCGGAAGAAAACCTTGAGAAGCGCACCGAGGAATTCCAGAACAGGGTTTCCGTCATGTTCCAGTATCAGAACAAGTCCATGTTCGAGGTCCTTCTTGAATCGGACAGCCTTGCCGGATTCTTCACCAACATGGAGATCATGACGCTGATCGCCGATGCGGATGCACAGGCGGTTGATAACATGAAGATCGCCGTTGATGACGCAAAGCTTCAGAAAGAACTCGCCCTCAAGGAAGCCGAGGACATGCAGGACATAGCCAATGAGAAGCAGAAGCAGCTCGATGAACTTGCTTCCCTCATCGGAAAGACCGAGCAGAAGCTCAAGAACGTACAGACCAAGCTTTCCTCCTGGGAAAAGAAGGAAGACCAGCTTCAGAAGGAGTCCGAGTCCTTAAACGACAAGATCAAGAAGCTCCAGAAACAGTACGCAAGACAGAACATGTATAAGGGTCCGGCGAACGGCAAGTTCAGATGGCCCGTCAACTGGCCCAACATCACGTCACCTTTCGGCTGGCGTATCCACCCGGTCTATAACACCAAGAAGTTCCACTCCGGAATAGACATCGGCGGAAGCTACGGCTCACCGATCATGGCAGCCGGCTCAGGTGTAGTCATCTTCACCGCAAAGCCTGTCCAGGGTCATAACACCGGCGGTTCCGGTTACGGCAACTACTGCATCATCGATCACGGCGGCGGATACACGACGCTCTATGGTCACTGCAGAAGCGTTTACGTAAAGACGGGACAGAAGGTCAAGGCCGGTCAGAGGATCGCCGAGATGGGAAGCACCGGAACTTCGACAGGCGCGCACCTGCACTTCGAAGTCAGAAAGAGCGGCTCACCCGTCAATCCCCAGAGATATCTGCCCTGATAAGGCGTAAGGTTTCATGGATAATTTCTATGACGCGCTTTCCATGTACTATGACACCATGCAGTCTGACATGGATCCTATCGCATGGGCCGATTTCATCTCGATGCTCATCAAGCGTCATTCATCTATCGATACAAAGACCATAACTGATCTCGGATGCGGAACGGGAAGCGTCACCATCGCCCTTGCTGACAAAGGCTATCAGATGACCGGAATAGATTCCGCGGTCGAGATGCTGTCGCAGGCTTCTTCCAAGGAAGGAGCCGAAAAAGTTCTCTGGTCAGCACAGGACATCACCGATTTCGACATCGGAGGCAAGTCGGACTGCTTCATCTCAACTCTCGACACGGTCGACCACATCATGAATGAGGAAGCTCTCACCAGGCTTTTCGCAAAGGTGGGAGAGTTATTGGAAGACGGCGGACTCTTCATTTTCGATGCGATAACGATGCATCACCTTGAAGAAACGCTTGCAGACAATATCTTCTACGAAGACTACGATGATTTTACGCTCCTGTGGGTAAACCATTTCGACAAGGAGACCAAGGTCAACACGGCTGACCTTACTCTTTTCGGGCTGGCGGAAGACGATCTTTACGAAAGATTTGACGGCGAGCTGGTTGAGAAGTATTATCCTACAGGTTTTTTCACAGACGCGGCAGGCAAAGCCGGTCTGACGCTCCTCGGAACATATGGAGAATTGAAGGACAGCGAGCCTGAGGAGAATGAAGAACGCATATTTTATGTATTCGGAAAGAAGGCGGAGAACTAATGACGGACAATCCCTACTATGTACAAGGCATGCCGGAAGATGTCTCCGTTGACCATATCGTAAGAGGCGAGGCCCTCGGAGGACTCGTCAAGTGTTCCGCGATAAGGACCACCACGGCCTGCGAGACCGCAAGGAGCCTTCATGACACGACTCCTTCCGCAACTGCCGCTTTAGGCAGGTTCATCACAGGTTCGCTCCTCATCTCCGAATCGATGAAGAGGCCGACTGACACGCAGACGACCATAATCAGAGGCGACGGCCCCTTAGGAGGCATGACCTGCGTCACCGATTACGGTTTCAAGTGCCGCGCGTACCCCGTCGAAAACAACGTTCCGACAGAATACCACAAGCCCGGCAAGATCAACGTCGGTGCGGCGGTAGGCAGCGGAACGCTTACGGTGGTAAGAGACCTCGGACTTAAGGATCCCTATGTTGGTTCAGTAGAGCTCATAAGCGGAGAGATAGCCGAAGACTTCGCATGCTATCTTCTCAAGTCGGAGCAGGTTCCGTCGATCGTTGCTCTGGGCGTTCTGCTTGAAGGCGGCAAAGTAGTCCAGGCAGGCGGCTTCATGGCTCAGCTCCTTCCCGGGGCGGGTGAAGACGAAATCTCCTATCTTGAACAGCGCGCCGCCGGATTTCCAGAAGTATCGTTCCTGCTTTCAGAAGGATTTACCCCTGCGCAGATCATGGATCTGTTCATGGGCGATCCCGATCTCAAGTATCTTGATGCCGCCGAGGTATCTTTCGAGTGCACCTGCAGCAGGGAGAGGATGAGCGCGGGGCTCGCTGCCTTGTCAAAAGCCGACCTCGAGGAGCTCATTAAAGAAGACAAACCCGTCGAGACGGTATGCAGATTCTGCAATAAAAAATACGTATTCGGGACCGATGAGTTGGCAGATTTTCTTAAAAATCGGTAAAAAGCCACTTTTCGCTCATTAAAATTTACAAAATCACAAAAAAACTCTTGAAAATATGGAAAGCGGGGAGTAGAATACTTTTCGCTGCGCTCTATGGGCGACTATGGACGCGCGCAAAAAAGGCTTAGATAACGGAGATTGCCGCGGGCGGCGCCAAAGCTGCGCACCGGATCGCGGGTAACTTCGAAGGAGCCGATGGCAGAGCAAAGATCATCTGCCGGTCTCATGCCTCGAAGGCAGGACGAAAAGGGTATTGCAGACACTTGCCCAGAGTCCCAAAGTGCTGTCGCTTGACGGTAACTGGTTAACTGGGTTTTTGAATGGAGTACGAAGAAACGCCCGACAAGGTTGAGATAAAAAACTACAGCTTTTATAAGGAGGCCACAACAATGGCAACAAAGAAGATCATGATCAGAATCAGACTCAAGGCTTACGACCATAAGCTTCTTGACGAAAGCGCTAAGCTCATCGTTGACGTTCTCGCACGTGACAACGCCAGCTTTGCAGGCCCGATCCCGCTCCCTACAGAGAAGGAGATCGTTACGATTCTGCGTTCACCCCACGTAAACAAGGATTCCCGTGAGCAGTTCGAACAGAGAACACACAAGAGGATCATCGACGTTTACACACCGTCTTCCCAGGTCATGGAAGATTTAGGAAAGCTTGACATGCCCGCCGGCGTCTCTATCGAGATCAAGCAGAAATAAGACCAGGCGGGTCTGAATAACCGGAACGCATGGTATGCCAAGCTGCGCGTCCCGGGGTCATGTTCGCCACAAAGGATTCAAGGTCCGGCGAACCAATAACCTGAAGAGGAGGAAAAGAAATTTATGACGAAATTCATCATTGGCAGAAAGTCAGGCATGACTCAGCTGTTCGACGAGAACGGTAATGTCATTCCCGCAACCGTTATCGAGTGCGAGCCTATGTACGTGCTCCAGAACAAGACGGTTGAGACTGACGGTTACAAGGCTTGCAAGGTGGGTACGGGTTCAATCCGCGCTAAGCTTGTCAACAAGCCGGATGCAGGACAGTTCAAGAAGGCTGACGTGGAGGTTAAGAGAATCATCCGCGAGTTCACGCCCGATCAGGATTACAGCCTGGGTCAGGAGATCAAGGTCTCCGACATGTTCGCTGTTGGCGACAAGGTTGACGTAAGCGGTACATCCAAGGGTAAGGGATTCCAGGGTAACATCAAGCGTCACGGTCAGAAGGGTGGTCCTTCCGGTCACGGCTCCATGTATCACAGAAGAGTCGGTTCCATGGGCGCTACATCCACACCGGGCCGCGTTGTTCCCGGTAAGAAGATGCCTGGACACATGGGCGCAGTTAACTGCACAGTCCAGAACCTTAGTGTCGTAATGGTAGACGGTGAGAGGGGAATCCTCGTAATCAGAGGAGCAATTCCCGGACCCAAGGGCGGAATCGTTACGGTTAAGAACACCGTAAAGGCCGCTGAATAAGACGGAGGAACATAATAATGGCTAAAGTTGATATTAAAGATCTTAGCGGTGCCGTTAAGGGTTCCATCGAGCTCTCCGATGAGATTTTCGGAATCGAGCCCAACGCTGATGCAATGTCACTCGTTGTCAGGAACCAGCTCGCTAATCGCCGCCAGGGCACACAGAAGACAAAGACAAGAAGCGAGACGTCAGGAGGCGGTAAGCGTCCTTACAGACAGAAGGGTACAGGCCGCGCTCGTCACGGTTCTACACGTTCCGCTCAGTATGTAGGTGGTGGTACGATCTTCGGACCCACACCCAGAACATTCACATATACGGTTCCCAAGAAGGTCAGAAGACTTGCTCTCAAGTCTGCACTTTCTTCCAAGGTTGCTGATTCCAAGCTTATCGTTCTTGAGGATCTTAACCTTGATTCCATCAAGACATCCGTAGTCGCTAAGGCTCTCACAGCAATCGGTGCAGGTGAGTCTTCACTCATCGTTCTCGAGGGTGAGAACAAGAACGCTGTTCTTTCCGCAAGGAACATCAGAGACGTCAAGACAGCTTACGTTAACACGATCAACGTCTTCGACATCCTCAAGTATGACAGCTTCGTAGCTACCAAGGCGGCAGTTGAAAAGATTGAGGAGGTGTACAAATGAACACACCCTATGATGTAATTCTCAAGCCTGTCATCACAGAGAAGACAATGACTTTCGCAGCTGAAGGCAAGTACACCTTCCTTGTTGCTCCCGATGCAGACAAGATCGAGATCGGCAAAGCTGTTGAGACTCTTTTCGATGTAAAGGTTGTTGGCGTTAACGTCGCTAACTATGACGGTAAGACAAAGAGACTTCGCAACAAGCCCGGCAAGACAGCTTCTTTCAAGAAGGCTGTGGTAACAATCGATACCGAGGGTGCTGAGGCTTCCTACACAGGTAAGGGCGGCAAGGCTGTCAAGACCGGCAAGAAGTTCAAGTCATCCATCGAAGAATTCGGTTTCGGTCAGTAATAAGGAGTGAATAAAAATGGCAGTAAAAACATTTAATCCTACTTCTCCTGCAGTTCGTGGAATGACCGTTGCGGATTATTCCGTCATCACAAAGAAAACTCCCGAGAAGAGCCTTCTTACAAAGAAGAAGAAGACAGGCGGCCGTAACTCTTATGGTCGCATCACAGTCCGCCACATCGGCGGCGGTAACCGCACAAAGCTCAGAAACATTGACTGGAAGCGCGACAGAGTCGGCATTGAAGCTACAGTCACAGCAATCGAATATGATCCGAACAGAACTGCTTACCTCGCTCTCATCCAGTATGTAGACGGCGTTAAGTCCTACATCCTCGCACCTGAGGGCCTCACAGTAGGCAGCAAGGTCTGCTCCGGTCCTGATGCAGACATCCTTACAGGTAATGTTCTTCCTATCAGCAAGATCCCTGTAGGTACAGTCATCTGCTGCGTAGAGATGAATCCCGGCAAGGGCGCTCAGCTCGTAAGAACAGCAGGTGCTTCCGCTCAGCTCATGGCTAAGGAGAACGGATACGCACAGATCAGACTTCCTTCCGGCGAAGTTCGTATGATCCCTGAGGTTTGCCGCGCAATGATCGGTTCCATCGGCAACGCTGAGCACGAGAACATCAAGCTCGGTAAGGCTGGTAAGACAAGACATGCAGGCGTCAGACCTTCAGTAAGAGGTGTCGTAATGAACCCTAATGACCACCCTCACGGCGGTGGTGAAGGTAAGTCACCTATCGGTCTTCCGGGCCCTGTTACACCTTGGGGTGTTCCTACACTCGGTAAGAAGACAAGAAACAAGAAGAAGCAGTCCAACAAGTACATTGTTAAGGCTAGAAAGGCTTAAGGAGGCATAGTTCAAATGAGTAGATCTACTAAGAAGGGCTATTACGTTCAGGAAGCGCTCATGAAGAAAGTCAAGGCGCAGAACGATGCCAACGAAAAGCAGACCATCCAGACTTGGTCAAGGTCTTCAACAATATTCCCTGAATTTGTTGGTCACACAATTGCTGTTTACGACGGACACAAGTTCATCCCTGTATACGTTACAGAGGACATGGTCGGTCACAAGCTCGGCGAATTCGCACCTACGCGTAAGTTCGGCGGACACACCAGCAATGAGAAGACAGCTGGTTAAGGAGGATTAAGTCTGTGGAAAAGATTATTTTAAGCAGAGAAAACATCGAGAAGAACCGCGATAAGATACTCGAAGCCTACAGCGCTCCTTCAAGACGCAACAACAGGCTTCCGATCCCCACAAAGAAGCAGAAGAAGCTTCTCGGCATGGGTAAGGATCAGGGTCTTGCAACCGCTAAGTACATCAGGATCGCTCCCCGTAAGGTAAGAGTTGTTTCCGACCTCATCAAGGGTCAGTCACTCGACGACGCTTATGCGATTCTTACATACACACCCAAGATCGCTTCACCTGTGATCGCAAAGGTACTTAAGTCTGCAGAGTCCAACGCAGTTAACAACTTCGGTCTCGACAGAAACAAGCTTTATGTTGCCGATGCAATCGCTAACCCGGGCCCGGTGCTCAAGAGATACATCCCTCGCGCTAGAGGTTCCGCAAGTTCGATCAAGAAGAGAACAAGCCACATCACGATTGTTCTCAAGGAAAGGGTATAAGGAGGTTTCGCATGGGTCAGAAAGTTAACCCTAATGGTTTAAGAATCGGCGTCATCGGCGACTGGAGTTCACACTGGTACAGCGAAAAGCAGCAGTTCGCTGACTGCCTCATCGAGGACCAGAAGATCCGTGAGTTCGTCATGAAGGCTATCGATCCTATCGCAAGAAAGAATTCCAAGAAGCCTGTAGACGAAGCACGCAGCAATGTTGCTTTCGTAAGCAAGGTCATCGTTGACCGCAAGGGCGCTGACAGAATCAACGTCACGATCAAGACAGCACGTCCTTCACTCGTTGGTGGAGACAAGGGATCCGGCAGAGTTGAGCTCAAGGAGCTTCTCGAGAAGGAATTCAACAAGAACCTTCCCAAGGATCAGAAGAGAGTCTTCACAGTTGATGTTGAAGTTATCAAGACAAACGACACTGATGCACTTCTCGTAGCTCAGAGCATTGCTAACCAGCTCGAGAACCGTGCAAGCTTCAGAAGAGCAATGAAGAGAGCTATGCAGCTTGCCATGAAGCAGCCTGATGTCCTCGGAATCAAGACAAAGTGCTCCGGCCGTCTCGGCGGTGCAGAAATCGCTAGATCCGAGTCATATCACGAGGGTACTATCCCGCTTCAGACTCTTCGTGCTGACATCGACTATGGTTTTGCTGAAGCTAACACACAGTACGGCAGAATCGGTGTCAAGGTATGGATTTACAAGGGTGAGAAGTTCGCACGCAAGTCAAATCCCAGCAACGGCGAAGGAGGAAAAGCGTAAATGTTACTTCCTAAGAGAACAAAATACAGAAAGCAGCAGAGAGGCCGCATGAAGGGAAAGGCTTCCCGCGGTAACTTCGTAGCTTACGGTGATTACGGCCTTCAGGCTACAGAGCCTTGCTGGATCAAGTCAAATCAGATCGAGGCTGCCCGTGTCGCTATCAACAGATACATCAAGAGAGGCGGTAAGGTCTGGATCAAGATCTTCCCTGACAAGCCGGTATCCAAGAAGCCTGCACAGGTCCGAATGGGTTCAGGTAAGGCAGCTAACGAGTACTGGTGCGCAGTAGTAAGGCCCGGCAGAGTTCTTTTCGAGATCGCAGGCGTTACTGAAGAGCAGGCCAGAGAGGCAATGAGACTCGCAGGCAACAAGCTTCCCTGCGGAACAAAGTTCATAGCAAAAGAGAAGGAGGTAAGCGCAAATGAAGGTTGAGGAAATTCGCAAGATGTCTTCCGAAGAGCTTAACAAAGAGCTTGCTTCCCTCAAGGAAGAGCTTTTCAAGCTCAGATTCCAGCACGCTACAAACCAGCTGGAGAATCCCGCTCAGATCGTATCTGTTAAGCGTGATATCGCCAGAGTCATGACAATCAAGCGCGAGATGGAACTCGCTGATAAAAAGTAAGGGGGCTGGCTTAAATGGCTGAAAGAAACTTAAGAAAAACCAGAGTCGGTATCGTTACTTCCGACAAGATGGAAAAGACGATCACAGTTTCCGTCGTAGAGCACGTTAAGCACCCTCTGTACGGAAAGATCATGAAGAGAACCTACAAGCTCAAGGCACACGATGAGAACAACGATGCGCACATCGGCGACAAGGTTCAGGTTATGGAAACCCGTCCTATCTCCAAGGACAAGCGTTGGAGACTGGTCGAGGTTATCGAGAAGGCTAAGTAAAGCAGACTAAGGAGGATATATCAAATGATTCAGGTTGAATCCAGACTGAGATCTGCCGACAATACAGGAGCTCGTGAACTCGCTTGCATCAAGGTTTTGGGCGGTTCATGGCGTAAGTACGCCAACATCGGCGATGTTATCGTATGCTCCGTTAAGAGCGCTGCTCCGGGCGGCATGGTCAAGAAGGGCGACGTCGTAAAGGCTGTCGTTGTACGTTCCAAGCACGGCGTAAGACGCGCTGACGGATCTTATATCAAGTTCGACGAGAACGCGGCAGTCATCATCAAGGAAGACAAGAATCCCCGCGGAACCCGTATTTTTGGACCCATTGCGAGAGAGCTTAGAGACAAGGATTACATGAAGATCCTTTCCCTCGCACCGGAAGTTCTTTAAGGAGGACGGCTAAATGGCAAACATTGTTCATGTAAAGAAGGGTGACCAGGTAGTAGTCATCTCCGGCAAGGATAAGGGCGCCGAGGGCAAAGTTATCTCTGTCGACAACAAGAAGGGCAGAGTTTTCGTTGAGGGCGTCAATATGGTCAAGAAGCACCAGAAGGCTAGAACCCAGAACGCACCTGCAGGAATCATCGAGCGCGAAGGCTCCATTGATGCATCTAATGTAATGCTCAAGGATCCCAAGACCGGAAAACCGACAAGAGTCGGATACAGGATCAACGAGGACGGCTCCAAGTCCAGAATCGCTAAGAGATCCGGCGAAGTTATCGACACGGTTTCCAAGGCCAAGAAGGGAGAGTAATTTCAGATGTCCAGATTAAAAGATAAATACACATCAGAAGTGGTACCTGCTCTTCAGGAGAAGTTTAAGTACAGCTCCTCAATGCAGATCCCGAAGGTTGACAAGATCGTGCTCAACATGGGTGTCGGTGAAGTCAAGGATAACCCCAAGGCTCTCGAAGCAGCTATGCGCGACATGGGTCTCATCGCAGGACAGAAGCCTATCGCTACTGTTGCTACAAAGTCCATCGCTGCATTCAAGCTCAGAGAGGGAATGAAGATCGGATGCAAGGTTACGCTCAGAGGCGAGAACATGTATTACTTCCTCGACAAGCTCATCAGCCTTGCTCTTCCCCGCGTTCGTGACTTCCGTGGAATCAGCCCCAACTCTTTCGACGGACACGGCAACTACGCAATGGGTATCAAGGAGCAGCTCATGTTCCCTGAGATCGATTACGACAAGATCGACAAGATCCGCGGAATGGATATCATCATCGTAACTACAGCCGGGACAGACGAAGAGGCATTCGAGCTCCTTAAGCTTATGGGCATGCCTTTCCGCAAATAATTGGAGGAGAAATAAAACATGGCAAAGAAGTCAATGATTCTTAAGTCCCAGAGAACACCTAAGTTCTCCACGCAGCAGCACAACCGCTGCAAGCTCTGCGGAAGGCCTCACGCTTACATCCGCAAGTACGGGATTTGCCGTCTCTGCTTCCGTGACCTCGCATACAAGGGCGAGATCCCGGGTGTAAAAAAAGCAAGCTGGTAATGACGGTCTCTTTCATAAGAATTGCAACTGTCCATATAAACAGGAGGAAGAAAAATGCAGATTACAGACGCAATTGCTGATATGCTTACGAGAATTCGTAATGCAGGCTCTGCCGGCCACGCAACTGTAGATATTCCGCAGTCGAATCTCAAGAAGTCGATTGCAAAGATCCTTCTCGACGAAGGTTATATCGAGAGCTATGAGCTGGTAGAAGGCAACACACAGGGAATCATCAGAGTTACTCTGAAGTATTCCGGCAAGAAGCACGTTATTACCGGTATCAAGAGAATCTCCAAGCCGGGTCTCCGTACTTATGCCGACAAGGCCAGCCTGCCCCGCGTTCTCAATGGTCTCGGTATCGCGATCATCTCAACATCCAAGGGCGTTATGACCGACAAGGAAGCAAGAAAGCTCGGTGTCGGCGGCGAAGTCCTTGCTTACATTTGGTAACTTTAGGCAACTATACATCTCTGAAAAGCACTGTTTGCGGCGACATACTGCAAACACGTGCACAATCTTAAGAGCAGGAGGAAAACTTATATGTCACGAATTGGTAGAATGCCGATTACGATTCCTGCAGGCGTTGATGTAAAGATCGACGGACAGCACGTATCGGTAAAGAAGGATAAGACTGAGATGAATCTTGATGTTCATCCCAGCATTACCGTAAGACAGGAAGGTTCCGAGATCCTCGTTGAGCGTCATTCTGACGACAAGGATCACAGAGCTCTCCACGGACTTACAAGAGCACTCATCCACAATATGGTAGTTGGTGTTACTGATGGTTTCACCAAGACCCTCGAGATCAACGGTGTCGGTTACAGAGCTCAGAAGCAGGGCAACAAGGTTGTCTTTAACCTCGGTTATTCTCATCCCATCGAGATGGAAGAACCTGCAGGCATCACGATCGAAGTAAAAGACAACCAGGTTATTGTTAAGGGCGCAGACAAGCAGCTCGTCGGTGAGACAGCAGCTAAGATCCGCAGCCTCAGAGTTCCTGATGTTTATAAGGGCAAGGGTATCAAGTATGCCGGCGAGCACCTTATCATCAAGGAAGGCAAGACCGGTGCTAAGAAGTAAGGCAAAGGGGGTATAAATCATGATTGGCAAGATTGATAAGAATAAGATTCGTAAAAGAAAGCATGTCCGTGTCAGAAAGAAGATTTCCGGCACAGGTGAGTGCCCCAGGCTTTGCGTTTTCAGAAGCAACGCCCACATTTATGCGCAGATAATTGACGATGAGGCACAGACAACCCTTGCAAGCGCTTCGACACTTGACAAGGAGATCAAGGGTTCTGTTTCTGTCGGAAGCAATATCGAGGCAGCTAAAGCGGTAGGCAAGCTCATCGCTGAGCGTGCAGCAGCTAAGGATATCAAGGTTGTTGTATTCGACCGCAGCGGTTACCTTTATCACGGAAGAGTCCAGGCACTGGCAGAGGCGGCAAGAGAAGCCGGTCTCGAATTCTAATCGGGAGGATCAATAAAGAATGGCTTACGATTCCAAGAACATTTCCAGAGAGGAAAAGAAACCGGAGTTCGAAGAGAGAGTTATACATATCGGCCGTGTCTCAAAGACAGTTAAGGGCGGTAAGAACATGCGCTTCGCAGCTCTTGTTGTCATCGGTGACAGGAACGGCAGAGTAGGTAAGGGTATCGGTAAATCAACCGAAGTTCCGGATGCCATCAGAAAGGGCATCGAGGAAGCAAAGAAGAACATCATCAATGTTTCCCTCGTTAACGGAACAATCCCTCACGAGACAATCGGTGAATATGCTGCAGCTCACATCGTTATGAAGCCTGCTGCAAGCGGTACCGGTATCATCGCAGGCGGCCCCGTACGTTCAGTATGCGAGCTCGCAGGTGTAACTGACATCAGAACAAAGTCTATCGGTTCAAACAACCCTAACAATATGGTTAACGCAACGCTTGCCGGACTCCAGGGACTCAAGTCCATCGAGGAAGTTGCAAAGCTCCGTGGCAAGACCATTGACGAGATCAAGAAGTAAGGAGGCCTTTGAAGCATGGCTAATTTGAAGATTACGCTCACAAAGAGCATCAACAAAGCAAGAGCTTCCGAGAAGGCTACTGTTAGAGCTCTCGGTCTCAGAAAGATCGGTCAGTCTGTAGAGAAGGCTGACAACGAGGCTACACGTGGTATGGTCAAGGCTGTTACCAACTATGTAGCTTGCGAAGAAGCTTAATGGAGGTTTAAGTAATGAAACTCAATGAAATGACTTCCGCCGGCAACGCTACCGCTTACCGTAAGGGAAGAGGTCCGGGATCTGGCAATGGTAAAACAAGCGGCCGCGGCCACAAGGGACAGAAGGCTCGTTCCGGCGGCGGAGTAAGACCCGGATTCGAAGGTGGCCAGATGCCTCTTTACAGACGTCTTGGTAAGAGAGGCTTCAACAACAAGCGTTTCGCACCTCAGTACATCACAATCAACGTTTCTGATCTTGAGAAGATCGAAGGCGTAACCGAAGTTACCGCACAGGTTCTTGACGAGCAGGGAATCATCTCTGTACCTAAGAACAATGACGGCATCAAGATTCTCGGACGCGGCGAGCTTACCAAGAAGCTTGACGTAAAGGTAGCTAAGTTCACAGCTTCCGCAAAAGAGAAGATTGAGAAGGCCGGAGGCACGGCAACGGAGGTTTAATAAGGCATGAACGGTATTTTCGATACTGCAGTTAATGCTTTCAGCGTACAATCACTGCGCAAGAGACTGCTTTATACCTTCATGATCCTGGGTCTGTTCATGTTGGGCGGACTGGTACCCGTACCTGCAGTGGACGGTAAGCAGTTTACCTCCATCCTTCAGACATGGGGCCAGCTCGGCAGCATCATGGATATCATCTCCGGCGGCGGACTTTACCATGCATCCATCCTTTCAATGGGTGTGTCCCCGTACATCAACGCATCGATCATCATCCAGCTCCTTACGGTAGTCATCCCTGCACTCGAAGACATGCAGAAGGAAGGTGCTACCGGAAGGAAGAAGATGGACAAGATCACACGTTATTCCGCTATCGGTTTGGCGCTTGTCCAGTCCTCACTGTTCTGCTTCTCAACAAGAGCAGCGCTCATTGAAATCATTCCCGGTTTCAAGTGGCTCTCAGCAGTGCTGGTTGTTGCTTCTTTCACCGCAGGTGCGGCTCTCGTAGTCTTCCTCGGCGAAAAGATCAACGATATCGGTATCGGTAACGGCGTTTCGCTCATCATCTTCGCAGGTATCGTTACCCGTCTTCCTGAAATGGCCAAGACCCTCTTCAGCAAGGCAGTAGAGATCAGCGGATATTTCGATAACGCAATCGTCGGTGCACTTGTCGGAATCGTGGTATTCATCCTCGTAGCGATCGTAGCTCTCGTAATCATCATTTTCGTTATCTACGTTCAGGATTCAGAGAGAAGGATCCCGGTACAGTATGCAAAGAAGGTTATCGGCAGAAACCAGCGTGGCGGTAACAGAGATTACCTCCCCCTCAAGGTCAACATGTCCGGTGTTATGCCTGTCATCTTCGCGATGTCCATCCTTTCAGTTCCTTCGATCATCGTTACGATGTTCGTTAAGAACCCCGGCACATTCGCAACATGGCTCAAGGATTCCTTCACGGGAAGCGCCTGGTACTACCTCGTATACTTCTTCCTGATCTTCGGTTTCACGTTCTTCTATTCGTCGATCAACTTCCATCCGATCGAGATCGCGAACAACATCAACCAGAACGGCGGAACGATCAGCGGTATCAGAGCAGGTAAGCCGACATCCGAATTCATCAAGAAGACGGCATTCAGGCTTAACTGGATCGAGGCAGCATTCCTCGTACTCGTATGCATCCTTCCTACAGTAGTAGGTTCGCTCACCGGATTCCAGAACGTCTGGTTCGCAGGTACATCCGTACTGATCCTTACCGGCGTTGCATCTGACCTTATCCGTCAGGTTGAAGGTGAACTTGAGGTTAGAAGCCCTAAGGGATTCCTTGAGGATCTGACCGTCAAGAAAAAGAAATAAGAGCTGAAGCTTTTAGACTGTATTCAAAATCCCGCAGGAACCCACTGCGGGATTTTTTTAACTTTATTTTAAGTAGCGCGTACATAATATAACGGTATCGGGTTAAAATATCTTTAAAGCACACAGGAGGGGCGGCTAATGAGAATCCTTCTCGCTGAAGACGAAGTATCGATGTCCAACGCGCTAAAAGCGATCCTTACAAAGAACAACTATTCCGTAGATGCTGTCTATAACGGTGAGGATGCATCTTCTTACGCGCTTGCCTGTGAGTACGACGTCATAATCATGGATATCATGATGCCCAAGATGAACGGCATCGAAGCTCTCAAGGAGATCAGGAAAAAGGGAAATACCGTTCCCGTCATCATGCTTACCGCCAAGTCAGAGATCGACGACAAGGTCGAAGGCCTTGATGCGGGCGCAAACGATTACCTGACGAAACCTTTTTCGAGCAGGGAACTGCTTGCAAGATTAAGGGCTCTAACCAGAAGTCCCCAGGTAGCTGCAGACAACGTGCTCCGCGTAGGCAACCTCACGCTCGACCGCGGTTCGTTTGAACTTTACACTCCTTCAGGCAAATACAGGCTCGCCGGAAAAGAATTCCAGATGATCGAGCTTCTCATGGCCCAGCCCGGAATCCTCATTTCCACAGAGCGTTTCATGGATAAGATCTGGGGCATAGATTCGGAAGCTGACATAAGCGTAGTCTGGACATATATCTCTTTCCTCAGGAAGAAGCTTGCCGCGCTCGAAGCCGACGTTCAGATCAAAGCGACCAGAAACGCGGGTTATTCACTGGAGACTAAAAAATGATCAAGAAACTGCGCCTCAAGTTCATATTCGTATCGATGCTTTCCGTTACGGTCGTTCTTGTGCTGCTCATCGGTATCATCAACCTCATGAACTACAGAAGCGTGGTAAGCAGCGCCGACAGGATACTCTTAATGCTGACTGACGGCGGCGGAAGGTTTCCGGGCATAAATCAGAGAACGGGAGAGACAAATCCCGACGGAACAAGGAATTCGAACAGGAGAAATCCAACCAGGGATGACTTCATCCGCCGTATGACCAGATCCATCAACAGCGAAGAGCGTGAGAACTCGCCCGAGCTCAGATATGAATCGCGTTTTTTCAGCGTAAAGCTCTCATCTGACGGAACGATAAAGACAACAAGGACCGACAGGATCTCGGCGATCGATGAAGAGACAGCCGCAGAAATGGGCAGGGCGGTCTACAGATCCAATAAAGTAGTAGGCTTCAACGGAGACTACAGATTCAGGAAGACGGTAAACCCGAAAGACGGGTCAACGCTGGTAGTATTCTACGACTGCGGCAGGAGCCTCGGAAACGTAAGATCCTTCCTGTTCATAAGCATAGGGATCTCTCTCATCTGCCTGCTCCTTGTCTATACGCTGATCGCGATCTCTTCAAAAGCGGTCATCCGTCCCGCTGCCGAGGCTTATGAAAAGCAGAAGCGTTTCATTACCGATGCGGGACATGAGCTCAAGACTCCTCTCGCGATCATCAACGCGGATGCAGACGTACTTGAGATGGAACTCGGAGAATCAGAAGACGGTTCCGGAAACGAGTGGCTCGAAGACATCAGAAAGCAGACCGCAAAACTTACCGATCTTACGGGATCTCTCATCTATCTGGCAAAGACGGAAGAAGGCAACAGAGATGCGTTTACTTTCGTTGATTTTCCGGTATCGGATGTCGTCTTGCAGGAAGCTGAATCCTTCAAGGCACCTGCCCAGGCTGCCGGAAAGATCCTTGAATTAAAGATCGACGACGGTCTCCAGATGAACGGTGACCAGAAGGCGATCAGGCAGCTTGCTGACATCTTCATCGACAATGCCGTCAAGTACGCGCCCGAAAACGGCAAGATCACGGTAAGTCTGAAGTCTTCCGGCAAATATGTAGAGTTAAAGGTTACAAACGAGATCTCCAAGCCTCTGACCAAAGATAATCTGAAGCACATGTTTGACAGATTCTACCGCGCGGATGAATCCCGCAATTCCGCAACGGGAGGTCACGGCATCGGTCTTTCGATCGCGAAGAGCATAGTAGACGTCCATAAGGGCAAGCTCTCTGCCGCTTCTCCGGATGAAAAGAATCTGGTCATTACCGCCTTGCTGCCCTCATGATTTCTTGACATCAACAACTGACATTTTCTATAATTCACTTGATAACTATATAAGGGAGGATCTTTATCATGGAAAACGGAATTTGGAAATGTTCCTGCGGACAGGACAACGACGGCAAGTTCTGCATCAACTGCGGTTCGATGAAGCCCGAGGGCGCTGAAAATGCCATTGGTGCACCCGCACCCGTTGCACCTGCTGCAGCACCTGTTGAAGCAGCAGCTCCCGCAGCAGTTGCTCCCGTAGAACCTGCTCCTGCAGCACCTGCAGCAGAGCCTGTCGCAGCGGTTGAACCTGCAGCAGAGCCTGAAGCTCCCGCAGCAGTCGCACCTGTTGTAGCACCTGTCGAAGCAGCTGCTCCCGCAGTCGAGCCCATCGCTCCCGTGGCTCCTGCAGAAGCAGTACCCGTTGCACCTGTTGCAGCCGCAGCAGCCGTCGCAGCTGTTACTCCTGACGCTGAGCCTGTTCAGGTGATCAAGTGCCAGCCGATGCCCGAAGCACCGGTCGAGGACTACGCAAGCGTACCTGCAGATCCCGAGTTTGCTGAAGCAGAAGCTGTTCCCGTACAGCCCGTATATCAGCCCGCAGCTGTAGTACCTGCACCCGTCGAGGCTGCTCCCGCAGTTTCTGAAGCACCCAAGCAGGTTGGTCCCGTCAACTATCAGAACACGGCATCCAATCCTTACTCAGAACCGGACCGTGCATCACACAATCCTTATGCACCCGCACCCGTTGCACAGCCCCAGAACAATTACGGCGGCGGTTATGCTGCTCCCGTTGCGGCAGCAGCTCCCACTAACAGCGGAACGGGACTTCTCATCCTCGGTATCGCTGCAGTCGTTCTTGCTTTCGACGTTACGATCGGTGCCATCATCTGCGGCGCAATCGGATGCTCACAGGCAAAGAAGCTCAGGCTTCCTGACGGTTCTTATCCCACAGGCAAGGCAAAGGTCGGAGCCATCCTTTCAAAGGTAGGTCTTATCATCGGCATCGTTACATCGATCATCGCGGTCATTGCCATCATCGTCTGGATCATTGCGCTTATCGCAGCTGCAGGATACGCTGCTTCGCACTGATACCTGATACTTAGTGAAAACGAGGGCTGTGGCGCCTGCCGCAGCCCTTTTTCGTGCCTTGACAAATGGCGCGGCTGCATAATATAATCGTAAGGCTATTTTTATGCAATTATATATTGCGGTTCTATGCGCTGCCGCGGCACGAGCGGGTGTGCAATGAAAATAAAGACGATTAAAGATCTGGAGGATCACATTGTATGGCAAAGATGACATATCAGCCCAAGAAGAGGCACAGAACTTCGGTTCATGGCTTCAGGACAAGAATGGAAACAGCGAACGGACGCAAGGTCCTTGCGAGAAGAAGAGCAAAGGGCAGAAAGCAGATCGCTGTCTGAGTCCTGTTGCGCTGAGATTCAATTTTGAATTTTCGCGCGTGTACCGTTACGGGAAGTTCGCTTCGGGGAAGTTCCTTTCGGTACATGCAATGAAGAGACACCCGGGTACCAGGCAGAGCGGAAACACGGTTGATCCTGTCCTCATAAGGATGGGCTTCTGTGCGAACAAACGCGAGCTTGGAGCCGTGGGAAGGAACAGGGTGAGGCGCCTGATGCGCGAGTCCTTCAGAAGTATCTTAGATGATCTTCCGACGGGCTACGATTATGTTTTCACATACAGGTACGGTAAGGATATTCCCGGACTGTCAGATATTAGCAATGACATGGTAAAGTGCTGCCGAAGACTCAAGCTTCTGACTGAGTAATACCGGCAGATACATTGCGAAAGGTACCTATTATGGTTGGCAGAGCAATAATAGCTATGGTGCGTTGGTATCAGAAGCATATTTCGCCTGCGATCGGACCGCACTGCAAGTACCAGCCGACCTGTTCCCAGTACATGATAGATGCCGTCAGAAAGTACGGCGCCTTTAAGGGTACTGCCATGGGCATCTGGAGGATCCTCCGGTGCAACCCGTTTTCGAAAGGCGGATATGATCCCGTCAGGTAACTTGGGATTCCCGCCTGCTTTTGGAGATACACATAATGAATGAAGTAAACATCATGCTGGCCATGCCGTCGCTTCTGGAACCGCTTTACATCGCGTTCGGCTGGCTTACGAGAGTCCTTTACAATTTCTTCGGCAACTATGGTCTTGCCATCATAATGCTGACGATAATCGTCAGAGGCCTTCTCATCCCCCTCAACATCAAATCGCAGAAGTCCATGCTCAAGATGCAGGCGTTAAGCGGCAAGCAGGCTGAGCTTCAGCGTAAATACGGCGACGATAAAGAGAAGTACCAGGAAGCACTCATCGAGATGCAGAAGGAGAACGGCGCAGGCGGTCTGTCCGGATGTCTTCTTCCTATTCTCCAGCTCATTTTCATCTGGCCTATCTTCCGTATCGTAAGCGGACCTTTGACATACCTTTCACAGGTATCCTCTGACAACATCAATGCCATGATCGAGCTCGGCAAGGGCATGGGCGACAAGGTCATCAACGGCATGGTTACCGCAACAAACCATATCGGACTTGTTAAGGCTCTTTCCGAGAATGCGCAGTTCCTCAACGAGTGCGTCAAGAGAGGCTTCGTTAAGATGGAGCAGCTTGTTGACCTTCACTTCCTCGGCATGGATCTCACAATGACACCTGCATGGAATCCCAAGCTTTACGTTGAGGATCCCAAGACATATTTCCCTCTTTTGATCTTCCCCATCCTCGTTCTTGCAACGAGCATTCTTTCGATGCAGCTCACAAAGATCATGAAGCCGGGCTACAAGGAAGAGAAGGAAGCCAAGGAGCGCGAGAAGGTAAACGAGGCACGTAAGGGTCAGTCCGGCCAGGATGACGCAACGGCAAACACGATGAAGATCATGAATTGGACACTTCCCGTCATCATGCTCTACACGACATTCACGATGCCTGCCGCAATGGGTCTTTACTGGGTAGTCGGAAGCATCATGGGCATTCTTACTCAGATCATCGTATTTTATATGTTCACAAAGCCTTACGAGCAGAAGAAGGCTGAAGTCGAAGCCAAGAAGGAAGCAGTTTTCAAGAAGAGCGCAAAGGCAGCGCTTGAGTCCAACAACGGCGGAAAAGCTTCCGGCAAAGGCAAGAAGGGTAAGAAGAACTAATTTGGTCTATAAGGAGGCCTCGAATACATATGAAGACAGTTACTAAAACAGGTAAGACAGTAGATGAAGCAGTAGAGGCAGCAATTGCCGAGCTCGGATGCACTAAGGAAGAGGCACAGATCGAAGTCATTTCCGAAGGCAGCGAAGGCGGTTTCCTCGGAGTCGGCAGAAAGGATGCTGAGGTCAAGGTTTCCTTTGAAGACGGCGCAGAAGCTTCCGCAGAAGAAGATTCTGACGATGACGATACATACTACGGTGACGACGAGAATTTCGAAGGCGACGCAGTAAGCGAAGCAGAAGATGCTGCAGCTAACTTCGTAGCTGAGGTTCTCTCAGGCATCGGCATTCACGGTAACATGGATTCCTACAGAGAAGACGATACCATCTACATTTCAGTCACAGGTTCTGACTGCGGCGCTGCCATCGGCCGTCACGGTGAGACACTTGAGGCGATCACATACATGACAAACCTCATCGCTAACAAGCACAGCGAGCAGAGAGTTCACGTTCATCTCGATGTCGGCGGTTACCGCAAGCACAGAGAGCAGATCCTCAAGAACCTTGCTGACAAGGCCGCTTCCAGAGTTAAGCGTTCCGGCCGCAAGGTTGTAATGGAGCCCATGACACCTTCCGAGAGAAGGATCGTTCATTCCTATCTGCAGGGAGTAAAGGGCGTCACAACGCACAGTGAGGGTGAAGAGCCTTCAAGATGCGTAGTGGTAACACCTGAAGAAGACTGATAAATCCGTATGTACGCATATACGGATGAGCCTATCTGCGCGTGCTCCACGCCTGCGGGAATTTCAGGACTTGCCGTAATCCGCATATCCGGTAACGGGTGCGGTGTTCTCACAGACAAATGCACTAAGATACTCCGTTCAAGCGGGGATTACGACAGGACTTCAGTCCTGCCCGGCTACACTTGTGCGTACGGAACGGTCGTCGATCCCAAGACCGGCGATGTCATTGATAAAGTTGTTATCACACATTTTGAGGAACCGTATTCATATACAGGCGAAGAGATGGTTGAGATCTCCTGCCACGGTTCCACTGCTGTAAAGCAGGAAATACTCCGCTGCCTCGGCATTTCCGGAATAAGAGTTGCTTATCCGGGTGAGTTTTCGAGAAGGGCATTCATCAACGGCAAGATGAGCCTTGCTTCCGCGGAAGCAGTAATGGACATCATCAACGCGGATACCGAGCGCCAGCTCCAGGCTGCAGGAAGCCTTATGTCAGGCATCCTTGCCGACAGGATCGATTCCATCGAAAAGAGTCTCTACGACCAGATGGCCAAGATCGAATCTTTAGTCGAGTTTGACCGCGATACCGATGACGGCAGCGGATCTGATTCCGAAGAGAAAGCTATCCTTGAAGAACTTGATAAGCAGCGCGGAGCTCTCGCAGCTCTTTGCTCCGGATACGGCAAGGGCAGGATACTGAGCGAACGCATGAGAGTTGCACTCTTAGGTCTTCCCAACAGCGGAAAGAGTACTCTCCTTAACACGCTTACGGGTTACGACCGCGCTATCGTAACGGAGGTTGCAGGCACGACCAGGGACACGATAGAGGTTCAGGTCGACATCAACGGAATTCCCGTTACGCTCATCGATACGGCAGGCATCAGGGATACTGATGACATAATAGAGAGCATCGGCATCGGAAGAGCGATGGAAGCGGGAAGGGAAGCAGACCTTGTTTTCTACATGATCCCGCCCGACATGACCGCTTATGAGGCTGAAGACTGCCTCAGAGAGCTTTCCGAGGACATCGGAGGCGACAGGATCACGGGCGTATTCTCTAAGAGCGACGAGGGCAGAAATCCCGACGAGAAGGACATCATCGAAGTCCTGAAGAAACTCGGCATCGAGAGATTCATTTCCGTCTCCGCCGAGGAAGAATTAAACATCGACAAACTTGAGGACGTTATCACATCCTATTACGACAGCCTTGGAGGCGGACAGTCCGAGGGACTCCTGATCACCAACAGCCGTCACTATTCTAAATTCAATAAAGGTCTCAAAAAGCTCGACATGGCGATAGAAGCGCTGAGGGATGACCTCGGAGTGGAAGTATGCTCTTCAGCACTCCGCGCATGCCTTGATGAGATCGGTGAGGTTACAGGTAAGACTGTGTCCGCAACTCTTGCTGACACGATCTTTTCGCGTTTCTGCATAGGCAAGTAAATATGTATCTCGAAGATGCCGTCAAACTGGAGCATAGCTTTGAAGCCGGCAACTACGATGTTTGCGTGGTTGGAGCCGGTCACGCCGGATGCGAGGCAGCACATGCCTGCGCAGTTCTCGGTCTGAACACGGTCCTTTTTACCTTAGCTCTCGATTCGCTTGCAAATCTTCCGTGCAATCCCAGCATCGGCGGTACGTCCAAAGGCCAGCTCGTTAGAGAGGTTGACGCTTTGGGCGGCATAATCGGCAAGATGGCCGACAAATGCGCGGTACAGATGAGAATGCTCAACAGATCAAAGGGCCCCGCAGTTTATTCTCCGCGCGCACAGGAAGACAGGGCGATGTATTCGGTCGAGATGAAGCACTATCTCGAGAACCTCGATAACCTGACGCTCGCTCAAGCCCACATAACGGAACTCTTAACTGATACAGAAGGCAATGCGTGCGGCGTCATGACTGCCGGCAAGGCCATCTACAAATGTAAGGCCGTAGTCATATGCTCAGGCACATACATGGAATCCAGAACGATCAGGGGAGAAGTCATCACCGAGAGCGGTCCTGACGGGCTTCCGAGATCTGTGGGCCTTTCCGGATCACTTAAAGCATGCGGTATACCGATCCTCCGATTCAAGACGGGAACGCCGGTAAGGGTCAATTCAAACTCATGCGATTTCTCCCAGATGACGAGACAGGACGGTGAGGACGACGTACCTCCGTTCTCTTTCGAAAACGAGATGAACGGCATCGGCCCTGTTTCCTCATCAGAGCAGATCCCCTGCTGGTCTGTGTGGACCACGCCCGAGACAAGGAAGATAATCTCCGAGAACATGGACAGATCGCCCCTCTACAGCGGCGTGATCAAGGGCGTAGGCCCCAGATACTGTCCTTCGATTGAAGACAAGTTCATGCGCTTTGCTGACAAGGAGCGCCATCAGATATTCATAGAGCCCATGGGAAGGCACACAAACGAGATGTACCTCCAGGGATTCTCAACGAGCCTCCCTGAAGAAGTCCAGGTGAGGATGGTAAGATCTCTCCCCGGACTTTCAAACGCGGTCATTCAGAGGACCGCGTACGCGATCGAATACGATCTCGTGGACCCGCTGTCGCTCCGTGCAACGCTCGAGAGCAAGATAGTCCCGGGTCTTTTTACCGCAGGCCAGATAAACGGTTCTTCGGGTTATGAGGAAGCCGCAGGCCAGGGAATAGTGGCTGGTATCAATGCCGCTCTGAAGGTATTGGGCAGGGAACCCGTCATTATCGACCGTTCGCAGGGATACATCGGCGTGCTCATCGACGATCTCGTTACGAAGGGAACCAACGAACCATACCGAATGATGACCTCCAGGGCCGAATACAGGCTTTTCCTGAGACAGGACAATGCGGATGAGAGACTTACGCCCGTAGGACATGACATAGGCCTCATAGACGAAGCCAGATATGAGAGATTCCTTGCAAAGAGGGATGCCATCGCGAAAGAGACCGCAAGGCTCAAGAGCACATACATCGGTCCCACGCCCGCGCTCGGAGAAGTGCTCGCGGAGGCAGGTCAGACTCTGCCGAAATCAGGCGAGAGCCTTGCCGATCTGATCAAGCGCCCGGGCGTTACATATGAGATGCTCGCGCCGTTCGACAAAGAGCGTACGGAGCTTCCCATGGCGGTTAAGAAGGCCTGCGAGACCGACATCAAGTACGAAGGATACCTGGCTCTCGAAAAGGAGAAGATCGAAAGATTTTCGAGCCTCGAGAAGATATCGATCCCGGAAGATACGGATTATAAGTCCATCAAGGGCTTAAGACTCGAGGCTGCACAGAAGCTTGCCGAGATGAAGCCCGAAAGCGTGGGACGCGCTTCAAGGATCTCAGGCGTATCTCCGGCTGACTGTGAAGTACTGCTGGTTTACCTTGAACAGAGGAGAAGAAGCAATGTTAAATGATAACCACCGCAAGAGAAAGCCGATAACCAAAGCTGACATCAAGAGGCTCAGAGACAGCCTTCCCAAGCGTGTGGACATCGGTAACGAGGGAACGAAGGTAACGCCCAAGGATGAGACGCCTGCTGCTCCTGCCGGCAACGCAGAGGGCGTAGCACCCGTTCTCGAGGAGCATTCCTCCGAGATATGCGTTCCTCTTTCCGCTGAAGAGATCCGTTCATTCCAGGTCTATGCTTCAATGCTCAGGGAAAAGAACAAGGTAATGAACCTCACTGCGGTCGATGACGACAACGGCATCGCGATGAAGCATTTCATCGATTCGCTCACGCTCTGCCCTTACATCAAGGAGGAGCAGGAAAAGACTGGCAAGAAAAACCTGACACTTGCAGACATCGGAACGGGCGCGGGATTCCCCGGCATGCCCCTCAAGATATCCATGCCCGAGCTTGAAGTAACGCTCATGGATTCACTCGCAAAGCGTCTCGGATTCCTCAGTGAAGTCTGCACCGCGCTCTCCCTTGAAGGTGTAAACATGGTCCACACCAGGGCCGAAGACGGTGGCAGGGACAAGAAATACCGTGAGAGCTTCGACATAGTCACCGCAAGAGCGGTTGCAGCGCTCCCCGTGCTCGCTGAATACTGCCTGCCTTTCGTGAAGGTGGGAGGAGTATTCCTTGCAATGAAGGGCCACGCTGAAGAAGAAATAAAGGGTGCCACGAAAGCGATCGCTCTCCTCGGAGGCACCATTGAGAAAACTGATACGTTCAGACTTCCGGGAACGGACATGGACCGCTCGATAATCGTCGTAAGAAAGATCCGTCCTACTCCCGCGAGATTCCCCCGCAAGGCAGGAATGCCCACAAAAGAGCCTTTGTCCTGATCAGGGTAACAAACCTCCCAAATCTGCCCTCATATTCCGCCTCTATTTATTATAATATTTACGCGTGCGCGAAATTAATAATAGTTGTGTTATAATAACAGAGTTTGGAATTTTGACGAACTGCAGGACCTTGCCTGCAGCATAACCGGAGGTAACCAATGGCTGATAGTGAAGATAAGAAGCAGTCCAGATTGCAGCAGGAAGCTGATATGGATCAGGCCTTCAAGTCTGAACAGACAACGATCATCCCTGTCGATCTCGACGGTGAGATGAGAAAATCCTTTATCGATTACGCGATGTCGGTCATCTCTGACCGTGCGCTTCCTGATATCAGAGACGGTATGAAGCCTGTCCACAGAAGGATCATCTACTCGATGTTCACACAGGGCTTCACACCTGACAAGCCGTACCGTAAGTGCGCTACCACGGTCGGTGACGTTTTGGGACGTTTCCATCCTCATGGCGACGCATCCGTTTACGATGCATTAGTCAGACTTGCACAGGATTTCTCACTGAGACATCCTCTCGTTGACGGACACGGAAACTTCGGTTCCCTCGACGGAGACCCGCCGGCTGCTTACCGTTATACGGAAGCAAGGCTTGATAAGATCGCACTCGAGATGGTACGTGACATCAACAAGAACACCGTTGATTTCAGACCCAACTTCGACGAGCACGAGATGGAGCCTATCGCTCTGCCTTCACGTTTCCCGAACCTCCTCGTAAACGGCGGTATCGGAATCGCTGTCGGTATGGCTACGAACATTCCTCCGCACAACCTCGGCGAAGTCATCGACGGCTGCATCATGATGATCGAGAATCCTGATGTCTCCGTTGAGGAACTCATGACGGTCATCAAAGGACCTGACTTCCCGACAGGCGGTGCCATCCTCGGCACATCCGGAATCCGCGAGGCATACACAACGGGCAGAGGCCGTATCATGGTCAGAGCTCATGCTGAGATCGAGGATCACGCAGGCAAGACAAGGATCATCGTTCACGACATCCCTTACTGCGTAAACAAGGCCAGACTCATCGAGAGAATGGCTGACCTTGTCAAGGAGAAGAAGGTTGAGGGCATCACGGGCATCAGAGATGAGTCTGACCGTAACGAACAGGTCAGAATCGTTATCGACGTCAAGAAGGATGCTAACCCTGAAGTAGTACTTAACCAGCTCTACAAGAACTGCTCGCTGCAGGAAGCGTGCTGTGCAAACATGCTCGCACTCGTTCCTGATGCGAACGGCAAGCTCGAACCTAAGCTCATCGGCCTGAGGGACGCTCTCTATTACTACATCGGCCACCAGGAAGATGTTGTTACCCGCCGTACACAGTACGACCTCGAGAAGGACGAGCAGAAGCGCCACATCGACGAGGGACTCCTCATCGCCATCGACCACATCGACGAGATCATCGCGATAATCAGATCTTCAAGGACTGAGGTTGAGGCCAAGGCACGCATGTGTGAGAGATTCGGACTTTCCGACAAGCAGGCTCAGCAGATCGTAGACATGAGACTCGGCCGCCTCACCGGACTCGAGAGAGAAAAGCTCGAAGCAGAGATCAAGGCTCTCACCGAAGAGATCGAGTACTTCCGTAAGGTATTGAGCGACAAGACTCTCCTCGATTCCATCATCAAGGATGAGCTCCTTGCCATCAAGAACAAGTACGCTACTCCGAGAATTACTGAGATCGTTTACGGTTCTTTCGAGGATATCGATGACGAGTCTCTCATCCAGGAAGAGAATATCGTTGTTACCCTTACTCACATGGGATACATCAAGCGTCAGCTCGTATCCACATACAAGGCCCAGCACAGAGGCGGACGCGGAATCTCCGGCCAGTCCACGCGTGAAGAGGACTATGTTGAGAAGATCATCACAACGACGACTCACAAGTTCCTGCTCTGCTTCACCAATACGGGCAGGGTATTCAAGATCAAGGGCTACAAGATCCCCGAGACGACATCACGTTCATCACGCGGTACCGCTCTGGTAAATCTTCTTAAGCTTGCCGATGGCGAGTCCATCCGTAATGTAATCCCTGTTGACGATTTCGATAACGAGGATCTGTATCTCACCATGGTCACAAAGCAGGGCGTCATCAAGAAGACCGCTCTGTCCAAGTATGCAAACATCAACAAGAACGGACTTATCGCCGCAAGACTCAGAGAAGATGACAGCATCGTCTCCGTCAAGCTCACGTCCGCAGGTCAGGAAGTCATCGTCGTCAGCGCTGAGGGTAAGGCCATCAGGTTCAACTCCGATGACGCACGTGACATGGGCCGTACCGCTTCCGGCGTACGCGCAATGAGACTTGCAGATGATGACGTTGTAGTAGGCATGGAGCCTGTCGATCCCGACAAGGAGATCCTCGTTATCTCCGAGAACGGTTACGGCAAGAGATCCAAGGCTGACGATTACAGAAGCCAGAACCGTGGCGGTAAGGGTCTCATCACATATAAGGTCAATGAGAAGACAGGACGTCTCATCGGTACTGTACCCGTTACAGACGATGACGATCTCCTCATCATCACTGGCCAGGGCGTTATCATAAGAGTATCCGCTTCCGAGATCCCTACGCTCTCAAGAGCCACTTCCGGCGTAAGACTCATGAAGTCAAGGAACGCATCCGTTGTTGACTTCGCTCTCACCGAGCACGAGGAACCTGAGGACGAGACAGCTTCCGAGGAAGCACCTGCAGCAGAAGAGGGTGCGGAAGCAGCAGCTCCTGAAGCAAATGATGAGACAGGCGCTCAGGATAACAACGAAAACGGTAACGAAGCATGATGAAGATATTCCGCAGGTTATCGGCATTTGTACTTGCCATGGCAACTGTCCTGGCATTAACGGTACAGCTGCCTGCCGCATCCGTCAGTGCGGATGTCGGCCAGCCTGAGATCTTTGTTCCGCCGCTCGATGAAGTCCACTGCACTTCATATTGCGCATTGGATAAGACTACTGGAATGATCGTTCTCGGTCAGGCAACTGATGAGAAGATCTTTCCCGCATCGATGACGAAGGTAATGACATGCCTTCTGAGCCTTGAGCTTCTCGACACTGATGAGAAGCTTACTGTATCCGAGGACGCTCTTAAGGGTCTCGGAAACGATTCATCACTGATGGGCGTTGTAAAAGGCGAGAAGGTAAAGGTCAGCGAACTGATGTACGGACTGATGCTCCCGTCGGGTAACGACGCTGCGAACGTACTTGCTGAAGGATGTGTCGATGCTTTCTTTGAGAAGTTCCCCGCAGAAGGTGAAGCAGTCAATAAGGACGGCGTAAACGCAAAGTACATTACTGACCAGCTTCATGATTCCAAGGACAATATACTTAACTTCAAGAAGATAGAGGCATTTGCTGCGCTCATGAACCTCAGGGCACAGAAGCTCGGCTGCACCGGCACACATTTCACCAATGCATGCGGACTTCATGACGACAACCACTATACGACGGCACAGGACATGTGCACGATCATGGCGGCAGCAACGGATATCCCTGAGTTCAACACTCTGATCAGCTGCCCTTCGCACGTCTTCAAGGCAACGAACCGTCACAGAGCTGAACCTTGGTCATATGTAAAGAATTCTAATAACCTTTTATATGATCCCTGGCTCGCATCAAAGACTGCCAACGGTTCACCTTCACAGATCGCGGCAATCATCGGAGGAAAGACGGGAACGACATCACAGGCGGGTAAGTGCCTTACTCTTTATACCGTATGCAAGAACGGACACGATCTCATGATCACGATCTGCAACGTTCCTTCTAAATATCAGTTCTATACAACTATGTACTGTGCTTCGATCGCGGCATACGCAAACCTTTCCTGCTGGAAGAGTGATCCGGTCGAGCGTGTATACGGAACGACGGGCGACTATAAGTCGGTCAACGCACCTTACGACCAACAGCCTCAGTTTGACGGCGTACAGAAGCCGGGCGAGGAACCTGCCGATTACTATCCGGCAACGCCTACGCCGACTCCCGCGCCGACACCCGCACCTGAGACTGAAGAGGAACTCATGGCCAAGTATCCTCCGCTGATCCTGTTCATAAAACAGAACACCGGAGTATCGGTAACGATCGGCGTGATCATGCTCGCTATTATCATAATGAATATAGTTTTGATGATACGTGTCAACAATCTTAAACACGGCCGTACCAGAAGGGTACGAAAGAGCAAGACCAAGTAAGCAGAGAACTAATATTTGAGCGGTCTTCGGGCCGCTCAAAAAATTAATTCGAAATTCTTAAAAAACTGCTTGACATTAATATGCGCTTGGTATATTCTTTACAAGCACTTTGCGGAACGGGGATGCAAAAAGCACCCTGAAACACTGCAAAAAGGCGCGGATCTTGAAAATTGAATAGAATGCAAAACTTGAAGTAAAACGGAC
>CAMJPC010000011.1 GCA_946407705.1 uncultured Clostridia bacterium
GTGTCGACAATACTTGGCTGGCAACGGCCCGGGAAGATAGATTGCTGCCGGATTAAATTCCTCAATAGCTCAGTCGGTAGAGCGTTCGGCTGTTAACCGAAATGTCACAGGTTCAAGTCCTGTTTGAGGAGCCAAAGCACCGGTCAGATGACCGGTGCTTTTTTTATTATCTTGAGTTCGCATTTGCCATCTAATAATTGTTCTGAAAAATCAAAGAACTATAGTTTCAGGAGTCATATGATCTCGTTATACAAGCGTTTATTTATCACATATTTCTTCGTAGGTGCTTTGTGCATGATCGGCGGTTATGCATTCCTTACCAGGTTCCCCAACCTTTTTATCGTCTACTTAATTTCGCTCCTATTAATATTGACAGTTACGATCGGCATCCTTCACAGAATCAGTAAGAAAAAGTTTGAAGAAGAGGTTATGACGCATTTCTACAACTGCCGCGTCAGAGTATTCATTGAAGAAGTGACTAATCTAATGGGCAAGAGAAGAGACAGACAGATCAGTTCATTTTATGCTTCGCTCTGCGCTACCGGATACGATGTTCTGGGCGATTATGATGCGCTGTATGCCAGCTGTCAAAACATCAAACTTAAATCCCATATGCCCGTTTACCACAGACGCATGTTCACTTACTATTTAAGCCGCAACGAGCTTGATTACGCAAAAGACGCGCTCGACGCTCTGTCAAGATTGGCCGAGTCAGAAAAGATACCTGCGGAAAAGAAACTGATAATTCAGTTTGAAGAAGAGTGCAAAAGAGCACTCCGGATCCGTAACGGAGAATACGAAGAGCCTTTGAATTATTACGGAGAAATGATCAAGAGCACCGACCCGATGCCTTTGGTATCCAGAGTCAGTTGGTCTTACGTATATGGAGAATTGCTGTATCTGACAGGTGAAGCGGAGGCTGCTAAGGAGCCGTTGTTATTTGCTTCTTCAAGAGGCGGCGACACAAGATACAAAAAGCAGGCTGACAAACTCCTTGAGAAGATAGGCTAAATTGGCACAAACCGTTTTTTGAAGTAAAATCTTTTTGTTATTGATTGGAATCTGGACGTCGGCAGGAAAGAAATAGATATCAAGGAGACAAAATGAAATACGACTGTCTGATAATCGATGATGAAAAAGAACTCGCAAATAACACATGCGAATATTTCAACATGTTTGACGTTAAGACTGCCGCCGTGTATTCAAGCGCGGAGGCAAATGAGTTCTTAACTTCAAATGAACCTTCGCTCGTGCTCCTGGACATCAATCTTTCCGACGGAAGCGGTTTTGAGCTCTGCAAGAAGATCCGTCAGACGATGAACATCCCGATCCTTTTCGTATCGGCGAGAAATACAGATGACGACAAGATAATCGCGCTCAACATCGGCGGCGATGACTATATCGAAAAGCCGTATTCACTGGGTGTTTTACTTGCAAAGGTAAAGGTAGTCTTAAAGCGTTATGCCGGAAGTTCCGTTGATGACCAGGCGAAGACGGCTGATTTTGATGACGGTTACCTTAAGACGGATTCTTTAAACAAAGCCGTTTTCGTGGGCGGAACCGAGAAGAAGATAACCTCCATCGAGTTCAAACTCTTGGAATACCTTATCGAGAATAAAAACAGGCTCGTAACCAAGAATGAGATCTTCGATAAAGTCTGGAACGACAAGTTTACGACGGACGGAACGCTTAACGTTCACATAAGAAAGATCAGGGAAGCGATCGAAAAAGATCCTCAGGATCCGAAATATATCGTTACCGTCTGGAAGGAAGGCTACAAGTTCGTAGTTAAGGAATGAGATGAGAAAAGCTCCGTTTATCATCCTGCTCATCATTTCGATAATTGCCGAAATAGCGGCATGCTATCTGATACTGAACGGATTCCGTGACATCAGAACAGACCCTGTCAAAGTCAATGAATGCATGTATTCGGTGATGCAGAACTACGGTGATCCTTCAAAGTACAACACACAGCTGGATTATGTGATCATCGACAACGAAGGCAATCTTGTTTATAAGACACGCGACGGATTAAGTGAATCAGTTAACGAAGCGATAAAGACAAGAGGTCTTATTCTTGATCTCACCGTTGACGGCAAGACAGCAGGCAAGGTGATATTCGATTACAATCTCGGCGAACAGATCAACGGGTTTAAAAAGAATACGGTCATCTGTTTTGTGACGATCGGAGCGATACAGATCGCGATCATGTTCTTATGGTATGCATACATAAGATCTTCCGTCATCACGCCGTTTAAAAGGCTGAGCAGCTTTGCTTCAAGGGTAGCGGAAGGCAATCTCGACATTCCTTTGGAGATGGATAAAGGACATGTTTTCGGTGCGTTTACGGAGAGTTTTGACATAATGAGATCAGAGCTCAAGAAGGCCCGTATCGCAGAAAAGAAAGCGACCGATGACAAGAATGAGATGGTCGCAAAACTTTCTCACGACATCAAGACTCCGGTTGCTTCCATCAAGTCGACTTCAGAGATCGGAATGGCGATCACGAAAGAAGACAGAACGAAAGAGATGTTCGGCGTCATAAACAACAAGACCGACCAGATCAAATCTCTCGTCGATAACCTTTTCACATCAAGCGTTCAGGACGTCACGGAGATCGAAGTGAATCCGGGCACGCAGCCCTCAGACATCATAAGAAACATGATAAGAACTTCGGATTATCTGGGACGCGCAGGTGAGTTCAGCATTCCCGAATGCAGCCTATATTTCGACAAATTAAGACTGCAGCAGGTGTTTGACAACATATTCATGAATTCATACAAATACGCTGATACCGATATAAGGGTCGCATCCGAGATTACCGAAGATTATCTCGTTATCAGGATCTCTGATAAGGGCCCCGGAGTTAAGGAAGAAGAACTTCCGCTCATCAGGGAAAAATATAAGAGAGGAAGCAATGCATCAGATAAGGACGGAGCCGGACTCGGTCTTTACCTGACCGGCTATTTCATGGAAAAGATGGAAGGCAAGATGGGGCTGAGAAATCTTAGCCCCGGTTTTGAAGTCTCCGTATATATTAGGCTTGCCTGAGTCTGATCAAACGATATTCCTTATACCGTCACAGATCCTTTTAGCGACCTTCGGATTGTTCATCGTGTAAAGATGGATGCCCTGGATGCCGTCTGCTATGAGATCGATTATCTGCGTCAGTGCATAGGTCATTCCTGCATCGAAAAGCGCCTCGCTGTTGTTCTCGTACCTTCTGATTATCCTGCAGAAACGCTCGGGAAAACTTGCGTTGCAAAGACTTATCATGCGCTTGATCTGGTTTGCGTTGATGACCGGCATGATGCCCGGAATGACCGGCACGTCGATGCCCGCGATCCTGCATCTTTCGCGGAAATCATAGAAGATGCGGTTCTCGAAAAAGAGCTGCGAGACCAGTACTTCAGCACCTGAATCCACCTTTGTCTTAAGGCCTTTCAGGTCATTTACCCTGTCGGAAGATTCGGGATGGCACTCGGGATAGCATGCGCCCAGAACGCAGAAGTCGTACTTCGATTTCAGGTATTCGATGAGATCTGAAGCGTGAGGGAAAACATCCTTTTCGGGTGCGTTCGGGGAACGGTCACCGCGAAGAGCCAGGATGTTCTCGATTCCGGCCTCTTTCATTGCTGTCGCAAACTCATCTATCTCCGACTTGTCATAGTGAAGCGAAGTCAGGTGTACCACGGGTTCTATGCCGTAGTTGTGCTTGATGTTCTTCGCGATCTCGATCGTGCGGTTGGAATTTGCGCTTCCCCCGGCTCCAAAAGTTACGCTGATGAAGTCAGGGTTAAGCTCGCAAAGCACTTTTAATGTCTCATCGATCGAAGCAAGTTCAGTATCTTTCTTAGGCGGAAAGATCTCGAAGGAAAGGCTTCTTTTATTGTTCTTGTAGATCTCTGAAATCTTCATTTTATTCGGTTTCGCGGATGATCTTTGCAGCTGCTACAAGGTTCTTAAGGCTTGCTTCAGTCTCTGTGACGCCTCTGGTCTTGAGTCCGCAGTCAGGGTTGACCCAGAGCTTTGAGTCTTCCGTCTTGGCGCGGATCTTTGTAAGAGCAGATACGATCTCATCAACGGAAGGAACGCGGGGACTGTGGATGTCATAGACACCGGGGCCGACCTCAGTCTTGAAATTGTTCTCCTTGAGGGCATCAAGAATGAGAAGGTCTGAACGTGATGCCTCGAATGTGATGACATCCGCATCCATTGAATCGATAGCGGGAATTATGTCAGTGAATTCGCTGTAGCACATATGAGTATGGATCTGCGTTTTTGCAGCTACGCCGCTGTGAACGAGACGGAATGCGGGGATCGCCCAGTCAAGGTATTCGGAATACCAGTCGGACTTGCGCAGAGGAAGCTTCTCTCTTAATGCAGCTTCATCGATCTGGATTATGCCGATGCCGTTCTTCTCAAGATCGAGAACCTCATCACGTATTGCGAGAGCGATCTGGAGCGTACTCTCCCTAATGGAGATGTCTTCTCTGGGGAATGACCAGTTGAGGATCGTAACGGGACCCGTAAGCATTCCTTTAACCGGCTTTTCGGTGCAGCTCTGAGCGAAAACGGACCACCTGACCGTGATGGGTTCCTTGCGGGAAACGTCGCCCCAGATTATCGGAGGTTTGACGCATCTCGTACCGTATGAGAGTACCCATGCTTTCTCGGTGAATACGTAGCCTGAAAGATGCTCGCCGAAATACTCGACCATGTCGTTTCTTTCGAACTCGCCGTGAACGATGACATCAAGACCGATCTCTTCCTGCAGTTTGATGCACTCTCGGATCTTGTTCTCGTTGAAAGAGACGTACTGCTCTTCGGTGATGGTTCCGTTCTTGAAGTCCTTTCTGTTCTTTCTGACGTCCTCAGTCTGAGGGAAAGAACCGATGGTCGTTGTGGGGAAGAGAGGGAGCTTTAACAGCTCTTTCTGAATCTTCTCTCTTTCTTCAAATGCGGGAAGTCTTGTGTAGTCTTCTTCTTTGATGGAATTTACGCGGTCCTTAACTGCCTGGTCGAGCACGTCGGGTCTGCTTGCAAAGAGAGCGCAGTTCTTATCAAATGCGGTCTTGTCTCCGGAAGCGATCTCTGAAAGCTCAACGAGCTTTTCCTCAGCGAAAGCAAAGTGTGCCTTGTAGGATTCCGGAAGCTTTGTCTCGCTCTTAAGAGTGTAAGGAACGTGAAGGAGCGAGCATGATGTTCCTATGACCAGATTCTCTTCTGAAACAACACTTAAGATTTCGTTTAAGATGCCTTGAGTCTTAGCGTAATTATTCCTCCAAATGTTCTTTCCGTTAACAACGCCTGCTACAAGCGTCTTGCCCTTGGGAAAACCATTCTGCTTAACGAGCTCAAGACTCTTTCTGCCTTCCACGAAATCGATTCCGATAAGATCGAAATCAAGTGCGGCAACGTTATTGTAGATATCCCTGATGTCGCCGAAATAAGTCTGAAGAAGGATCTTTAGATTTCCTTTTGCACCAAGGATATTCTTGTAGATCTTCTCGAAAAGCGCGATGTCGTCATTGGCGAGATCTTTTACGAGATAAGGTTCATCGAACTGGATAAAGCCTGCACCTTCTTCAGCAAGCTTGCCGAGGAGCCTGATGTATCCTGCGGTAAGCGCGCCTGCGAAATCAGAGGCCTTCTTCGAACCTGTGTAGCGTGCAAGCTTAAGGAAAGTAAAAGGTCCGATAAGGTCGACCTTGGTATCGATCCCGAGAGCTTTTGCTTCGAGAAATTCATCAACGGGCTTTGTTCCTTTAAGTTCGATGACGGTATCGTCATCGATCTCCGGGACGATGTAGTGGTAGTTGGTGTTGAACCACTTCTTCATTGCAAGAGCCTTTACGTTGCCGTTTGCCCCCTGGTAACCGCGTGCTGCCGCGAAGTATGTATCGATCGCGGAAAGGTTCAGATCCTTATATCTCTGAGGAACGGCGTTGAAAAGGAATGCCGTGTCCAGAACATTATCGTAGAATGAGAAATCGTTACTGGAGATAAAGTCGATTCCCGATGCTTTCTGAGTCTTGAGGTTATACTCTCTCTGCATTCGGCCGGACTCCAGAAGCTCGGCTTCATTGATCTTGCCTGCAAAATACTTTTCGCTGGCGAACTTTAATTCTCTGTCTTTTCCGATCCTCGGAAATCCGATGACTGATGTTCTCATAGTCATACCTCCTGTTTGATTTTCGTAGTTGCGAGTATAATCCCACCGTTCCGATAGGTAAAATACTTAAAATTGGAGTTTTACAATAGATTTTATCTATGGATAATGTTATTTTTATAGAAATCCTCTATGCGGGAAGGAGACCCTCATGACCCTTAAACAATTGAGATACATAGTTACGGTCGCTGATACGGGCAACATTACCGAAGCTGCAGCAAAGCTTTTCATTGCGCAGCCGAGCCTTACGTCTGCGATAAGGGAACTCGAGAATGAATACGGCATTACGATCTTTGACCGGAGCAACAGGGGCGTTGAGATAACCGCCGAAGGCGAGGAGTTCCTCGGATATGCAAGGCAGATACTGGAACAGACAGGTCTTGTTGAAGAAAGGTACACGGGAAAGACTGAAGGGAAGATGCGTTTCTGCGTATCTTCACAGCACTATTCTTTTGCAGTTGAAGCATTCGTTGAACTTCTCAAGCAGCACGGCGGAAACAAGTATGAATTTCATATGAGGGAGACGCAGACTTACGACATCATTGATGACGTTGCAAAACTAAGAAGCGAGATAGGAGTTCTCTATCTTAATGCTTTCAACGAGACGGTCATTATGAAAACACTAAGAGACAACGGACTTGTTTTCGAGCCTTTGTTCAGGGCAAAGCCTCATGTGTTTATCAGCAATCATTCACCGCTCGCGAAAAAGAAGTCGCTTACATTAGATGACCTTAAGCCGTATCCGAGGCTCGCGTATGAGCAGGGAAGCCACAACTCGTTTTACTTCTCGGAAGAGATATTAAGCACAGTCGATTCTGATAAAGAACTTATAGTAAGAGACCGCGCGACTCTTTTTAATCTCCTCATCGGTCTTGACGGATACACTATCTGCAGCGGTGTCATCAACGAGGAACTCAACGGTCCGAGCATCATCGCAAAGCCTCTCAAAGTCGATGACTACATGCAGATAGGTTACATACTTCCGGAAAGAACGCATCCGTCTTTTCTTACCGGCGAATATATAAGGATACTTAAGGATTTTTCCGCATGAAGGTGAGATTTAAGAATTACTTAAGGGTTCTTTAAAGGCACTTAAGGGTTGAAAAAGTATCCTAGTGCCATAAGGAGGTCGAAAGACATGAAAAACATCATTGAAACCAAAAAGCTTTGCAAGACATTTTCCAACGGCGGCGTTCAGCAGCACGTTCTCAGGAACATCGATCTTGAGATATACGAAGGTGATTTCACGATCATAATGGGCGCATCAGGTGCCGGCAAGTCCACACTTCTTTATTCACTGTCCGGCATGGACAAGCCGACATTAGGATCAGTCTCCTTCTGCGGAACAGAGATCACAAAGATGAATACCGACGAGCTCGCGGTCTTCAGAAGAGGCAACTGCGGATTCGTTTTCCAGCAGGTTTATCTCGTTGATTCGATGAGTGTTTTAGATAACATCATGGCAGCGGGACTGCTCGTTTATAAGGATAAGAAAGTCCTTGCGAAGAAGGCCGGCGAAATGCTCAAAGCTGTAAACATCGATGAGTCTCTCTGGCACAAGTTCCCCACACAGATTTCAGGCGGTGAGGCACAGAGAGTCGGTATCGCAAGAGCGTTGATCAACGATCCGCAGCTTGTTTTCGCAGATGAGCCTACAGGTGCTCTTAACTCCCAGACAGGTAAGGCGGTTCTTGATACTCTTACAAAGTTCAACGAGAAGGGCCAGTCGATCGTAATGGTCACGCACGATATCAACAGCGCAAGAAGAGGCAACCGCATCCTTTACGTTAAGGACGGTGAGATCGCAGGCGAGTGCAACCTCGGAAAATATGTAACGGGTGATAAAGAACGTCATCAGAAGTTGAATGACTTCCTCGCAACGATGGGGTGGTAATCATGGGCAAGACATTATTACTTACAAGATCGAACCTCAGGAAGAACAGAGGTACGTCGGTAGGACTCTTCCTTCTGATAGTCATTGCAACATGTCTCATAGGCATATCGCTTCTCATCTTTATGGACTGCTATCCTTCAGTAAGCAGGGAAGCGGTAAGGCTTAACGGCGGCGACGGATACATAAGCATTTCCGGAAACCTTGAAGGATTTACCGATGAGAAGATCACTGAACTCATTAAGGAAGATACTGACAGATACTATACATATCATGACCTTAAGTTTTCAAATCATCCGGTAAAATTCGGCAATGGTGAGGTTGTCATCAGTATTGATTTCTGTGATGATTCTGCATTTAAAAGACCGATGAACAGATTCGAGGTGATCACGGAAGATACTTCGATCAAGGAAAACTATATTTATCTTCCTTACCAGTTCAATACTGCAGGCGGATTTAAGACAGGTGATACATTTGAGCTTACAAATGCCGGAAAGACATACAGCTACAAGGTCAGAGGCTTTCTCAATGTAGTCTACGGCGGATGCAATAATACTGCTCTGTTCGCCATGGTCGTTGATAACGACAGCTATAAGAAGCTCTGGGATGATACTCGTGACGAGTATGAAAACATCAATGTCATCTATGATCTCAAGGATGGCGTAAAGAACGGCAAGTTCAGGATCAATGCATTTAATGATATGCTCAAGGTCAATCCAGGTGCAGTTATCGAAGGCTATGACATTGACGGAGTAATAAGCAACAGGACTTTCATAGGACTCATCATTGCGGTATCTTTCCTGGTCGCCACATCGCTCATAATCGCGGCTGTAGCCATGATGCTCGCTAACAGCATCAGCAACTATATCAGAGAGAACATGAAGACATTAGGCGCTCTTAAGGCTATCGGTTATACCGGAAAAGACATCAAGTCCTCGCTCATTGTCTGGTTCTTTGCCATCGCAGCTCTGGCTAGCATTATCGGTATCGCTATAGCTTACCTTGTCATGCCGGTATTTGCTTCGATCATCATCGGACAGATGGGTGTTCCTTACAGTGTAATGTTCAATCTTTTGGCAACACTTATACCTGTAGCTTTCGTTGTTCTTTTCACACTTATCGTCACAGTCATCTGTGCAAATAAGATCTCAAAGATCCAGCCTATCGTGGCTCTCAGGGAAGGTGTTGAATCACATAACTTCAGGAAGAATCATGTTGCACTCGACAAGACATCATTAGGCCTTAACATGAGTCTTGCAATGAAGACGTTTTTCGGTAACATGAAGCAAAATGTCATCACATTTATCGTATTGGGATTCATGATCTTCTGCTGTGTTATCTCTCTTCTTCTTTACGAGAATTTCAGCCGCAAGCCGAAGCTCGACATACTTGCAACAGAGGTCTGCGCGGGCGTTGTCGCTTCCGACTATGAGACAAAAGAAGAAGTTCTTGATTATCTCGGAAAAAGACCTGACATAACGAATATCAGAGAGATCATCAACATGAATGTTTACTATAACGATGAAGTCAGTTTCTTCTGCTATATCGTTAAGGATCTCTCCAGGATGAAAAACACCAATCTCTGCTACAAGGGCAGGCTCCCCTCATACGATAATGAGATCGCAGTGAGCGGATCTTTTGCCAAGGCATACGGATTTAACATCGGTGACGAGATTAAGATCGATTACGGTGACAACTCATTTAAATATCTCATCACGGGCTTTATCCAGACAACAAACAACGGCGGAAGAGAAGCGATCTTCTCTTATAAGGCTGCAGATCACATCATGGATATCGACAGCATTCCCGGATGGTACTGGTTCGATCTTACCAATGAGTCTGATGACGTAAACAAGAATACGGATGAAGTCAACCGCATCCTTGAAGAGTGTGAAGATAAGTACGGAAGCCACATCATCAGCACCATGAACTTTTACAAGATGATCGGAGGCGCCATGACAACATTCCAAGGTATATCCGTCATGATGCTCATCGTCATGTGCTCCATCTCCGTTATGGTAATCGCTTTGATCTTGTTCCTTCTCATCAAGTCGCTCGTATATCACAAGCGTAGAGACTACGGAATCTACAAGGCCTTGGGTTACACATCGGGAAGCCTCATGCTTCAGACGGCAATGAGCTTCATGCCTTCGGTAATCGCATCAGCGATCGTATTCTCGATCGTATCGTACAACATGGCAAATCCTTATATTTCTTTGTTTATGCGTTCGTTCGGTCTCATGAAGTGCGATTTCGCGATCCCCGTTCCGGGTGTGATAGCGATCGCAGCAGGGTTAACGGTAGTGTCTTTCTTCCTCGCTCTCACGCAGACAAGAAGGATCAGGAAGATCGAAGCATACGATATGCTGGTTGCTGAATAACACTGTATTGAAAAAGGGTTAGATTGAGTTTATGCGTATGGGCTGTCTTAGAAAGGCAGCCCTTATGCTTTTTTATGTTAATCAACAATAACGGTTACGGCTGTAGTTTAATCACCATTACATATATTCATTGCTCATAGTTTAGAAAGGGTACGTTTGTGATAATGAACGCGTTAGGACAAATAAGTTTTTTTCGGAGGGAAAAATGAAAGATCACAAAACAGGAACGAACAACCTGAATCCAATCGCAACAGCTGCCATAGCATCAGCTTTCATCTTAGGTATCTGCGCATTTGCAGGCATTAAAGGTTATCAGAAGACCATGGTAAGAAACACGGTCTATGCCACTGCCACAACAGCTCTGAGCAAGGCTGATGCCGCATTTGTCATCAAGCAGGACAGTTTGGATCTCTGGACGGATGATGCGGTGTCAAAAACTGCTCTGAAAGAATATGTTGAAGCAGTAACAAAGCCGGGTTCCCCCGATTTCATTCCGGTGGAAGACAGGATCGCAGTCTTCGACATGGACGGTACGGTCCTCTGCGAGACAGACCCGTATTATTTTGATTTCTGTCTTTTGAAATACAGGGTTCTTGACGATCCGGATTATAAGGACAGAGCCTCAAGCTTTGAGAAAAAAGTAGCAGAGCAGATCAAGGCATACATGGATGGCGATCATTCCATTAAGCTCAGCATGACTGATCACGGTAAAGCGGTAGCCATGGCTTTTGCAGGCATGACAATCGATGAGTTCGAAAACTATATCAGCAAGTTCAAGAGCCAGCTGGAGCCCGGATATAACGGAATGACACGCGGTGAGGCTTTCTACAAACCGATGATTCAGGTGATCGATTATCTTCAGGCAAACGGATTCACGGTATATATCGTAACCGGAACCGACAGGTTTATTGCCAGGGGCATTGCAAAGGATGCTCTTAACATCCCGAGAAGCCGGATCATCGGCTCGGATGAGGCGCTGGTAGCGTCAGGCCAGGGTACACAAGACGGTCTTGATTATACGTTTACCGATAAGGATAAGCTCGTTCTGGGCGGCAATTTCCTCGTAAAGGATCTTAATATGAATAAAGTATCTGTCATCATGCAGGAGATTGGCAGCCAGCCGGTGCTCTCTTTCGGAAACAGTTCCAGTGATTCCTCAATGGCTGAATACACTGTGACAAACAACAAGTATAAGAGCCTTGCGTTCATGGTCTGCTGTGATGATCTCGTGCGTGAGAACGGCAATTCGGAAAAGGCGAATGAGATGAAGCAGCTCTGCGGTCAGAACGGCTGGGTTCCCGTATCGATGAAGAATGACTGGAAGACGATCTACGGAGAAGGCGTAACCAGAAAGTAAGCATCCTCATTTCTTATAATGACAAAGGGGCTGTTCAGCTGAACGGCCCCTTTGCTTTTATTAAGGTTCGAAACTGTAGTATTCATTTACGAGACTTGTGTATCCGAGTTCTTTTAAGTCTTCATATCTGACGTTAAAGCGCGCCTTGGTGTGCTTGCCGCTTATAAGGAACCTTAAGAGTTCCTGAGCATAAAGATCAATCTCGTGAAGGCTCTTGGCCGTCGTGATGACAGGGAAGAACCACAGGCTCCAAGTAAGATCGGAATCTTCGTTCACCTCGAGGAGCTTATGATTGAAGATGCGGATGAAAGCAGCCGCGGCTTTGGTTCCTTCAAGACCTTCCCTGTGATACCAGCGGTTAAGCGCGCGTGCCTTTCTTCGCATCTTCTGCTTTAGCTTGGTTACCGAAGCGGGTGCGATGTCGATCTCGCCGTTCTTGACTTCAACGCCTAAGAAAGTGAAGCCGTTTTCCGGAGTTGCGAAAACTTCCTTGTCCGGATTTACCGTGAGTCCTTTATCCTTCAGGAAATCCAGAATGACCTTTTTGTATTCGAGTATCTCATCTCCGCTCTTTGAGAATACGATTATGTCGTCCGAATATCTCGCATACAGAACACCCCTTTTCCTGAACCATTCATCGAGTTCCTTCAGATAAAGATTCGCATAAAAAGAAGCGATAGGAGTGCCTGCCATGATGCCCTTTTGAACACGTTCTTCTTTATCTCCGGATATGCTTCTTTCTTCTTTCAGAAGTGCCTTCATGAATGCAAGGAGCCTGTCATCGTCAGTGACCGTTTTGTCCAGTGCCATGCAGATCTGATCGATGGGGATCGAGTTGAAGTAATCGCTGACGTCGATCTTATAGGAATACATGCTGCGGATATCTTTGGTCCTGCAGATCGTCATGATCGCGTCCTTGGCGCACACGCCCGGACGGAACGAGTACAGATTACCCGAGTATATGTGATCGTATTTCCGAAGCGTCAGATAAGTCAGAAGCTTCAATAACATGTTGAAATCATAAGGGTACTTAAAGACGGTCCGCTTCTTCCGGCTGCTCATCTTGCTGATGACCGATCTTGAAGGCAAGGGAAGATCCGTAAGATTCAATACCGCATCTTTATATTTCAGATAGGAGCCGTTATCTATATACTCGCGGAGTTCCTTTTTGAAACGTTTCGAACATCTTAATCCGAGTTTGTATTGGTAGAATCTTTCCCAGCTGCTCTTATCAAAGAGCTTATCGATCAGTGACACTTACTCTTCCTTAATCCTGATGTTTGTGATCGCGCACTGGTCACCAGTCAGAGCGACATAGATCTTATCAGGTGATTCATTGATAAAGGTGACATTGGTTATGTCGATACCGACGTTCTTTGTCTTCAGTGTTACCTGATCGCCGTTGCGCTCCAAAACAGCATTAACATCAAGACCTGCCTTATTGATATCTTTCCAGGCATCCCAGTTTGTAAACTCCTGGGTATAGACCAGCGTGGTCTTGTTCGTGCTGTAATCGCCGGCTGCCCAGTTCTCGCCGTCAAGTCTGGTAAGACTGTATTCGTGGTAGTTCGGTCCGTTGACCTTGCCGTCATCCGAAGTGTAGATGCAGAAGAACGGACAGTGCCAGATAAGCCTTGCCGTAGGAAGGCTCATCGTGTGGAAAGAAAGCATGAGCTTGTCTTTGATCGGAATGCCGGCCGTTGATTCCAAACGGTAACCGTCTGTCTGGACATTGGGGATATCGCCTGAGGGAACATCAATGTAGCTGATCTCTTCGGCGATCCTTTCGATATAGTTGTCAGATACGCTCTGTTCATCGCGGTCGATCCTGACGTCGCTCAGCTGGCAGTGTTCGCCCGTAAGGCCGATATATGCCCATCTCGCACTGTCAGGGAGAGCCACGGTGATCTCTATCGTTTCGATCTCGGATCTGATCTTGATGCTCACGTGATCCTTGACCTTAACGGCTTCAATCTCATAATCAACGCTCTTGGAAGCACCGGGTTTTACCGTTCCTTTGGTCACGTTTGTCTGCATCTTGCGTGCACCTTTGCGTACGACATTTCCGTCGAACCTTATCTCGCCATACTCGAAATAGAGGAATTTGGCGACGCTCTTCGCATCATCATGGATCCTTGCGTCAAGAGCATCGAAAAGAACGAGCGACGGTATGCTCCTTGCCATGGGATAGCTTTCTTCAGGAGTGCTCTTAAGCTTGATCCTCGTAATCTCTTTCGAAAGGAAGATGCCTTCCGATACATCCGATCTGTATTCACGGCATGTAAGCCTGTTCTTGCCGGCGAGCTCCTTGACGTCCTCTTTTTCTTTCATCTGGAACTCGGCGTCAATGTCGATCAGGTGGAGCATGAGCTTTCCGTAGACAGGATCAAACTGTTTGCCGAGACACTTGATGAATTCTTCCCTGACTAACTGCTGAGGGATGGTGCCACGGTAGCTTCGGCTGGAGGTCATGGCATCGTATGCGTCTGCAACGGCGATGATCCTTGCGATCTCAGGAATGTCTTCGCCCTTAAGTCCTTCAGGATATCCTTTGCCGTCGTATCTTTCGTGGTGGGATTTTGCGCCGATGCTCAGGTAAGGTGATTCGCTTATCGATGAAAGGATCTGTGCACCGATGTTCGGATGTTCCTTGATAACCTGATACTCCTCGTCGGTAAGTCTTCCGGTCTTGTTGAGGATCGATCTGGAGATGCCGATCTTGCCTACGTCGTGAAGAAGAGCCGCGTAATAGATCTCTTCGCAGTCCTGTTCATCCTTGCCTGCGAGTTCGGCGATCTTTCTGGAATATTCGGCGACTCTGGAAGAGTGACCCTTGGTGTAAGGGTCCTTGGCATCGATCGCGCTGGCCAGAGCTTCAGCCGTCTGGGCAAACAGACGCTTGGTGTCTTCACTCTGTTTCTTGAGGAAATCGAATTCTACCTTGCGCGCACGCTCGACGGTTACGTTCATATCCTTAAGAGCGAAAAGGTAGAGCATGGTGGCAAGGAAACCTGTCGTAAGATTGATGAGCGACAGACCGTAGTACTGGAACTGGATGATACCCGCGATGAGCGGCAATGTGGTGAAAAGGATCAGTGAGATGAAAAGTCCCCTACGGAAATATCTGCTGAACTGTATGATCACGGAGAGCTGCATGATCAGCATAGCGCAGGGTATAGCCATGCTGATAAAGAACAGCGGCGCTCTCTGATAGGTGTTGGATGCATCAAAGGTATAGTAGAGACCGGTAAACTGGGAGATGCAGAGCAGGATAAGACCTATGATGACCAGAATGTCTATCACTGTAAGCCTTACGGGGATCTTTTTGAGACCTGTCTCATCGATGTAGATATCTCTGATGTAGTGATTGAATGCCCATATGATGAGAAGGACCATCGAGAACTGTATAAAGTTGCTGATCCTTACCATCCAGTAACCGGTGGCGCTCGGGTCACCGTTGAAAAAATGCTCCAAACGGTCGAAGTAAAGGAGAAGGACGGTGAAGATGTTCGTTAAGATGAGGAACAGTTTGCGCTCTCGGTCGAGCGTCTTGGACAGTGCCATAAAAAAGGCCGTGGCAGCAGAGATGCCGCTTAAAATGAGCATCAGGTCGAGCTGTAAGCTTTGTGGTGTACCTGTCATTCAGCCATGCCTTCCGATTACCTTGAATAGAAAAATTATAATCCCTTTTTGACAATATTTTTAGTAGCGTAGTTTTAAGAGATTATTAAATTAAAATTAATTCTTGCAATTCAATAGCAAGATTAGATGTATTTAGCAATATGGGTTTATTTACAAACTGATTGCTTAAATGGTACTATTTCACATATTGGAAGTATTGGATTTCTATAAACGAGGTGCTTATGAAAAAGAACGAACGCAAAGATCTTGTCACCAATATCTACACCGCAGATCCTTCTGCACATGTTTTTGGCGGCAAGATCTATATCTATCCTTCACACGACGAAGACCTTGACATCCCCGAGGATGACGACGGCGAGCAGTACGTAATGAAGGATTATCACATCCTTTCAATGGATTCACTTGACAGTGAGTGCGTTGATAACGGCGTTGCATTAAGCGAGAACGACATTCCGTGGGTCTCAAGACAGCTTTGGGCTCCTGATGCCATCTATACAAACGGCAAGTACTATCTTGTTTTCCCTGCAAAGGATAAGGACGACATCTTCAGGATCGGTGTAGCAGAATCCGATTCTCCCGTAGGTCCTTTCAAGCCTCAGGATAACTACATTCAGGGCAGCTACAGCATCGACCCCGCAGTCCTTAAAGACGACGACGGAAAGATCTGGTGCTATAACGGCGGTCTCTGGGGCGGTCAGCTCGAGATGTGGCAGTCAGGCAAGTTCAATCCCGATGAGCACCGTCCCGAGGGCGATGAGAAGGCATTGGGACCCCTTGTCGCAGAATTCACTCCCGACATGACAGCATTCAAGGCAGCTCCCAAGATGATCACCATCCTTGACGAGAACGGTGAGCCGCTCAAGGCAAAGGATGAGGACAGAAGGTATTTCGAAGATCCCTGGATGCACAAGTTTAACGGCAAGTACTATTTCTCATACTCCACCGGTACAACTCATTATCTCTGCTATTCCGTAGGTGATTCTCCGGAAGGTCCTTTCACCTACAAGGGAAGGATCATGGAGCCTGTCGTCGGCTGGACAACACATCACTCCATCGTTCAGATCGACGGTGAGTGGTATCTGTTCTATCACGACGCAAAGAGATCCGGCGGATGCTCACACAAGAGATCTGTCAAGTTCACAAAGCTCAACATTGCTGCTGACGGTACGATCGAGACGATTCACCCTTACGACCATGAAAATTAACACTTGCGCTCGCTAGGTCCTCCGCGCTTTGCTTGTGCGGAATCGCTCGCGAAGTATTAATTTCCATGTGAAATACAAAAAAGACACGGCGGGCACCCTCGAAGGGTGCCCGTTTTGTTTTTCGATTTAAAAGCAGAAAGAGAAATCATTAAATCCAAGAATTTCTTGGATGTACAAGATCGTACACGAATCGGCTGCCTGCGAAGCCTAATGAGAAACGTGCCGGACCCGCCACAGGCGCAAAGCGTTCTCTTTCTGCTACGCGTAATTATACTCGTTGAGCATTACAAGTCAAAGCGCACCGGATCAGGGAGTCTTGGTCTTGTTTACCTTGGGAGTCGGCTTCTTGGTAGGCTTTTTTGTAGGCTTCTTAGTCGGCTTCCAGTAGTTTGTGGTCTTCTTTTTCTTCGGCTTCTTTGTGGGAGTCGGTTTCTTTGTGGGAGCAGCTGTAGGAGCGGCAGAAGTCGTGGCTTCGGTCTCTTCAGTTGCCTCTGTGGTTGCTTCCGTGGTCGCTTCCGTCGTGGCCTCGGTTATTTCAGTTGTCTCGGAGGTCTCGGGGAGAACCGTTTCCAAAGTGGTTTCCATCGTTTCAGTTACGGTCGTAACTATTGCGGATGATTCTGCTGTGTTGATCATCTCCGCGAATACGGTCCTCGGTGTTCCGCCTTTCTTGTCACAGTGAAGGGCAAAGCCGAAGACGAGCAGGATTCCTGCCGCGGCCGAGATTCCCGCAAAGACGTTCTTTGCTCCCGAACCGTATCTGTAACTTGATCTTACAGGCCTTGAATATTCGATGACGGGAGCAGAATATTCTTCCTCGTCATCTTCATCTTCTTCGTCATATGTTTCTTCGGGCTCTTCGGTTTCATCATCCTCAGAGTCGTCAATAATTTCTTCGATGTCTTCGTCGTCGGCCGTTCCGAATGTGTCATCGGGTTCGTCTTCCGCGTAATCGGAATCGTCAGTTATTTCCTCCGCTTCGGAATAAGGAGTCTCTTCGATGTCCTGGTCCTCGTAGGAGTATTCCTCCAAAGAGGATTCTTCAGAGTAGTCATGATCCGCGTTGAGAGAAGCAGAACCGTCGCCGAATTCGAAATTAGCGGCTCCGGAATTGTTTTTCCCGTTTTCGGGATTTCCTGTTAAATCTTTCATTGTTGTTTTCACATCCCCGTTTCTTTCCATGTCCGTCAGACGTGTATAATGGACATGGCAAATCACCCAATTTGTCATTTTTAAGTATAAATATTTATCTGAAAGTGTGTGTGCTATTAACATTACGGTTTATTGGCCAAATTATTACAAAGACTTCTGCTGCAAAGCGGACAAGTGCGTCCATACCTGCTGTGCCGGCTGGGTCATAGGTATCGATGACGAGTCTCTTTCAAGATTTGAGAAGGACGCGGAGGTTAAGTCAAAGATCAGGGACGGTTGCTTTGTCTTGAGCGAAGACGGCAGGTGTCCTTTCTTAAGAGATGACAATCTTTGCGAGATGATACTGAAGCACGGGGATGACTATCTTTGCGACATCTGCAGGGAACACCCGAGGTTCTATAACGAGATGGAAGACCACATCGAAGCGGGAATCGGACTGGTATGTGAGGAGGCCTGCAGACTGGCTTTGGGAGCAGATGAACCGTTTACTCTGGTTGCTGATGACGGCAGTACGATGGAGCTCCCCGATTATGTGAAAACTGTTTTCGATGGCTCGAAAACTCTTTCAGAAAAGCTCACTCTGATAAGCAAAGCAAGAAGGGCTGATTCCGGCCTTAGAGCGCAGATCTTCGCGGGCATGGAAGTCATGGAACAGTCGTGGATCGAACAGCTCGTAAAGATCATCGGCGAACCCGTCTCATTTGAGGAAGAGGACAAAGTTATATCAGAACACGAGAAGGAACTGACGAATTTCGCCGCATATCTTCTCTACCGTTATGAGGGAGCCGGAAGGTTTGCCTCGGAGTCAACATATCTTCTGGCAGACCTGATATTCAAGGGTTGTGACCTCTATGACGTGGCGAGGCTCTTCTCGGGCGAAGTCGAGTATTCCGACACCAACATAGAAGACGCGCTTGATACATTCTGCTAAAACGCCTGACAGTGATACAATGCTATAGAGTGAATCTTGGGAGGATTATATGATCGCAGATTACAACAACATGGAATGGACGGCCAATCCCTCTTTCAAAGGCGGTGAAGGCGTCTTCTACAATAAGGTCTTTACCGACGGGATCAACAAGATGATGCATGGAAAGCTTGAACCCGGCTCTTCGATCGGTTACCACAAACACGAGGGCAACTGTGAGATGATATTCATCCTTGAAGGAGAGGGGAAAGTTCTTTTCGATGACGGGGAAGAATTCGTAAAGCCGGGCTTCTGTCATTACTGCCCCGAAGGTCATTCGCATTCGCTGATCAACAACGGAACCAAAGACCTGGTTTTCTATGCAATAGTACCCAAACAATAAGGGATAGGGAGGGATTAAAATGCCACATTCATCAGGCGGCGGCTCGTCCGGCGGTGGTTTTCACGGAGGATCGTCATCGGGAAACAGTAACCACATTTCAACTCATTATTATCCGGGAGCAAGACGTTTCAGAAGGCACTATACCGACGGACGCACGGATGACTACATCTATGCGAGATCGAAGCCCGGAAAGACAGGTATCTCGACGCTGGTGATCATTGCGATAATGGGTGCCATCTTCATTATGGCAACCGGTTTTTCGGCATTCTCCGATGCACCCAAGTTCATCGTTCCGAAGTACAGGGATGATCCCGCGGTCCACGATGTCGCTAATGTCATGACTGAAGAAGAGGAAAACGAGCTTCAGGCGCAGATAAGGATATACAATCAGACGACCGGTATCTGTCCCGTTATCTACACAACGTACGATGAGGAATGGAACCGTGAATACGAGAATCTCGAGAAGTTTACTTACGACAAATACGTTTCCAATTTCAGCGATGAGCAGCATTTCGTGATCGTTTACTCGATCCCCGTCAATGATGCGGTGTTTACTCCCGGAAGCGTGGTCACCAGCAAGGAATTCAAGTGGGAAGCTGTTCAGGGAGATGAGACCGATCCCATCATTACCGAATCCGCATTCAGAAGATTCGGCAAGGTGATCCAGAAAGACCTTGAAGCGGGAAAAGGCCCCGGAACGGCATTCATCGACGGCTTCGAGACTGCGAATGTAAACGCAGAGAATATGCTCAATCCGACGTCTCCTTCGAGGATCTTCAAGCTCTTCACCGGAAGCATTCCGCTTTTGATAACCCTCGGATTCTTTATCCCTGTTTTCATCCTTATGCTCAAGACATACAAGAAAGACAAGGCGATGACCTACGAGGAAGTTCCGCTCGATGTTGAGCCTTCTCCGGTTCCCGGTTTAAGCACCTACACCAACGCAGACGGCGGAGTGGTAACCGTGAACAAGGGACCGGGTTATTATGAGAAATCCGTCAATTACGATGCGGCAAAAGGTACCGCAGGCAAGGTCGTGAAAGCCATCAGCCTTGTTGTCATCATTCCGTTCATTCTTGTCGGGATCGGCACGATCACGGGAGGCATTGCGATCCTCAAGGCCGGCAACGACAGGACCGGAGGAATCTTTATGCTGGGCTTCGGAATAGTCTGGACCCTAATAAGCCTTTCAACTCTGATCTCCCTCCTTTCTGCGTCGGCAAGGGCAAAAAAGAAAATGGAGATCCCACTTACCGCGGAATATCCGAAGGCCGAGTATCCTGACATGAAGCCGGTTACTCCTGATGAACCCAAGGCTGCCGAACAGCCTGAGTTCGATCCGCAGTTCTTCGGCTCTGCAAAGAGTGACTACGAGAGTGAAGATGAAGACTACAAGCGCATGAAGAGGAGAGGATTCGAGTGATCCGCTGATGATTCAGATCCGAAAAGAAGGGGAGAAGCTTATTGCTTGTCCCCTTTTTCGTGTTTTCTGATGCTTCCTGAGAGGCCGGCGGATGCGAAAAACCTGCAAAGCCTTGGAGCCAGGGCTTTTGAGGTGCCGGAAAAGCTTTGTTTACCGGTCTTTGTTACATTTTTCGTGAAAGTATTCTTATCAGCAATTTTTGTTGTGCAAAGTCGGGGTAATCTATGATAGAATTCTTGAGATAATTTTTAATATGGCTAATAAGAAGGGGGCGCTATTAAATGCCAAAGAGAGCTGACATCAACAAGATCCTTATCATCGGTTCAGGTCCTATCATCATCGGCCAGGCTTGCGAGTTCGACTATTCCGGAACTCAGGCATGCAAAGCTTTAAGAAAACTCGGTTACGAGATCGTTCTGGTCAATTCAAACCCTGCCACCATCATGACTGACCCTGATGTGGCGGACAGGACATACATCGAACCGCTCAACGTTAAGCGTTTGGAGCAGATCATCGAGAAAGAACGCCCTGATGCGCTTCTCCCCAACTTAGGCGGACAATCAGGCCTCAACCTCAGTTCTGAGCTTGCAAAGGCCGGAGTCCTCGATAAATACAACGTTCAGATCATCGGTGTCCAGGTTGACGCCATCGAAAGAGGCGAGGACAGAATCGAATTCAAGGAAACAATGACCTCCCTCGGAATCGAGATGCCCAGATCACACGAAGCTTACTCCGTTGAGGAAGCCATCAAGATCGCAGATGAACTGAGCTACCCTGTAGTCATCAGACCTGCCTACACGATGGGCGGCGCAGGCGGCGGCCTTGTTTACAACATCGACGAGCTCAAGATCGTTGTTGAAAGAGGACTTGCAGCTTCCATGATCCATCAGGTACTCGTAGAAGAGTCCATCAGCGGATGGGAAGAGCTCGAGCTCGAGGTAGTAAGGGATGCCAAGAACAACGTCATCACTGTCTGCTTCATCGAGAACATCGACCCTATCGGCGTTCATACGGGCGACTCCTTCTGCTCGGCTCCTATGCTTACCATTTCCGAAGACGTTCAGAAGAAGCTTCAGGAATATTCATACAGCATTGTTAAGGCCATCGAAGTCATCGGCGGCTGCAACTGCCAGTTCGCTCACGATCCCAAGACTGGAAGGATCGTTGTTATCGAGATCAACCCGAGAACATCAAGATCTTCCGCTCTTGCTTCCAAGGCAACGGGTTTCCCGATCGCATTCGTTTCCGCGCTCCTCGCATGTGGTCTCACACTCGATGAGATCCCCTGCGGCAAGTACGGCACACTCGACAAGTACTATCCGGACGGCGACTATGTCGTAATCAAGTTCGCAAGATGGGCATTCGAGAAATTCCACGGAGCTCAGGACAAGCTCGGCACACAGATGAGAGCCGTAGGCGAGGTCATGAGCATCGGTAAGACATACAAGGAAGCTTTCCAGAAGGCTATCAGATCCCTTGAGAAGGACAGATACGGTCTGGGCTTTGCAAAGGATTTCAACAAGCTTTCCAAGGAAGAGCTCATGCTCAAGCTCACACAGCCTTCTTCCGAGCGCCAGTTCATCATGTATGAGGCTCTCAGAAAAGGCGCTACGGTTGATGAGCTTTTCGAGCTTACAAAGATCAAGCACTGGTTCATCGAGCAGATGAAGGAACTCGTTGAGGAAGAAGAAGAGCTCATGAAGGGCGCAGGAAGGATCCCGAATGAGGACGTTCTCCGCAAGGCTAAGCTCGACGGATTCTCCGACAAGTATCTCTCACAGCTCCTCAACGTATCAGAGGACCTCATCCGCCGCGCACGTTACGAGTACGGCATCAAGGAGGGCTGGGAAGGCGTTCACGTATCCGGAACACAGGATGCTGCTTACTACTATTCTTCCTACCACATCGAGGACAAGTCACCCGTTTCGGACAAGAAGAAGATCATGATCCTGGGCGGCGGTCCTAACAGGATCGGCCAGGGTATCGAATTCGACTACTGCTGCGTTCACGCCGCACTTGCTCTCAAGAAGCTCGGATTCGAATCCATCATCGTAAACTGCAACCCCGAGACAGTCTCCACGGACTACGACACATCAGACAAGCTCTATTTCGAGCCTCTCACTCTTGAGGACGTTCTCGCCATCTATGAGAAGGAGCAGCCTGTCGGCGTCATCGCACAGTTCGGAGGCCAGACACCTCTGAACCTTGCTGCTTCACTCAAGGCAAACGGCGTAAACATTCTCGGTACGACACCTGAGACCATCGATCTTGCAGAAGACCGTGACCACTTCCGTGCAATGATGAAGCGCCTCGATATACCCATGCCTGAGGCTGGAATGGCAGTCAACGCTGACGAGGCCATCGCCATCGCAAACAAGATCGGATACCCTGTCATGGTACGTCCTTCCTTCGTTCTCGGAGGAAGAGGAATGGAAGTCGTTCACGACGACGAGATGATGAGAGTCTACATGAATGCTGCTGTCGGCGTTACACCTGACAGACCGATCCTCATCGACCGTTTCCTGCATCATGCAACAGAGTGCGAGGCAGACGCCATCTCCGATGGAGAGAACTGCTATGTACCCGCTGTTATGGAGCACATCGAGCTTGCAGGTATCCACTCCGGAGACTCCGCTTGCATCCTGCCTTCTCTCAATCTCACACCTGAACAGGTTGCAACGATCAAGGAATACACAAGAAAGATCGCAGTAGAGATGCACGTTGTAGGTCTCATGAACATGCAGTACGCAATCGAGGACGGCAAGGTATTCGTCATCGAGGCTAACCCCCGTGCTTCACGTACGGTACCGCTTGTTTCAAAGGTTACGGGAACCAACATGGTAAGAGTCGCTACGGACATCATGACGATGCACCTTACAGGAAGAACGTCACCCGTTACGGAACTTCACGATAAGATCATTCCTCACTATGGTGTCAAGGAAGCTGTCTTCCCGTTCAACATGTTCCAGGAAGTTGACCCCGTGCTCGGACCTGAGATGCGTTCCACAGGTGAGGTTTTAGGACTTGCAAGCCACTTCGGCGAGGCTTACTTCAAGGCTCAGGAAGCAACTAAAACTGAGCTTCCTCTTGAGGGAACCGTACTCCTTTCCGTAAGCGATCTTGATAAGGTAGACCTGATCGATGTCGCAAAGGCATTCAGCGATCTCGGATTCAAGATCCTTGCTACAGGCGGAACATATGACATGATCACCGAGGCAGGCATCACGGCAGAGAAGGTCAAGAAGCTCTACGAGGGAAGACCTAACATCGCAGACATGATCCTCAACAGGGATATCGATCTCATCATCAATACTCCTGCAGGAAAGACATCTTCACATGATGACTCTTACATCCGTAAGGATGCTATCCGCCAGCACATTCCGTACATCACGACAATGGCTGCCGCAAAGGCTTCCGCAGAGGGTATCAAGGCCGCGAAGGAGAGAGCTTTCGAGGTCAAGGCACTTCAGGATTTCCACGCTGAGATCAAGTAATCAAGACCTCTTCGGAACAACGTAAAACATCGAAAAGGAATCGGGTATTCAGGTTAAATGAATACCCGATCTTTTCATTTCCGTTACGGTTCTGCGACGTCTGAAGACTCGCAGTTTCTTAATGTTATACTTTCTCCAACATAAAAATATAAGATGGAGGAATTTTTATGGGGTTCTGGGAAACACTTGCTGCCATAAACGATAAGGTCAATACGTTCGTATGGACTCAGACAGGAGTATGGCTTCTCATAGCAACAGGCATCATCATGACATGCCTTACCAAAGTATTCCAGGTAACGCACATCGGTCACTGGATGAAGAAGACGATCGGAAGCCTTTTCGACAAGAACGTTATCGGCCATACCCAAGACCGCGCGACCATCTCACAGTTCCAGGCGCTTTGCACAGCGCTTGCCGCAACGGTCGGCGTAGGCAACATCGCAGGCGTTTCTGCGGCTATCATAACGGGCGGCCCGGGTGCCGTTTTCTGGATGTGGTTTGCAGCCTTCTTCGGAATGATGACCAACTATTCCGAAAATATCTTAGGCATCTATTTCAGACGTAAGAACCATGACGGCGAGTGGTCCGGCGGTGCCATGTACTACCTGCAGGACGGCTTGGGCGGATACAAGGGAATGAAGATAGTAGGCAAGGTCCTGGCTGTCATTTTCGCGATCTGCGCTGCTCTTGCCGCATTCGGTATCGGAAATATGGGACAGGTCAACAAGATCGTCCTCAACTTTACTTCCGCATTCGAGAATAAGCGCTTGTCATCAGTTGTCCTTTATACTTCCGGTGAGTCAAAGGTTACTCTTTACATGCTCGTCGTAGGCATAGGCCTCATGGTCCTTGTCGGAATCGTTATACTCGGAGGACTTCAGAGAATTGCATCCGTTGCCGAGAAGATCGTTCCTTTCATGGTCGTATGCTTCATCCTGGGATCCGTCACGATCATCGTTGTCAATTTCAGACAGATCATTCCCGCTTTCGGAGCTATCTTCTCCAGAGCTTTCAACACAAAGGCTGCATGGGGCGGTGCTACCGGTATTGCTTTCAAGACCATCATTACACAGGGCTGCAAGAGAGGTGTTTTCTCCAATGAGGCAGGTCTGGGTTCATCGGTCATGGTCCACAGTAACTCCAATGTCAAAGAGCCTGTCAAGCAGGGTCTCTGGGGCATCTTCGAAGTATTTGCGGATACCATCATCGTATGCTCGATGACGGCCCTCGTCATCCTTACTTCAGGTGTCGTCAATCTCGAGACAGGCGCACTTGAGACTACAAGTGACGCAACACTTGTTGCTGACGCTTTCGATACCATCTTCAAGATCGGAGGCTTCTCGATCGGAAGATACTTCGTCGCTCTCGCCATCCTGTGCTTTGCTTTTACCACGATCCTCGGCTGGTCACACTACGGAAGCAAGGCTGTAGAGTACCTGAGCGGATCGCATGCTCCTACTGCCACAAAAATCTATAAGATAATCTTCGTTTTTGTCATCCTCGGCGGTGCGGTCATGACATCCTCTATCGCATGGGATATCTCCGATACGTTCAACGGCCTCATGATGATCCCGAACCTTATCGGTGTTCTCGCGATGAGCCCGCTGGTCATGAAGCTTACATCCAACTATGTCGACCGTAAGATCAAGGGCAAGAAGGATGTTAAGCCGATGCTTTCTTACGATCCTGCGGTTCAGGCCGAGAACGAGAAGGCCATCGCGGAAAATCCCGATCAGGACTGACAGACAAAAGCCACTGTCAGATAACAGTCTTTTTCGTCGAAGTTCCGCTGATTTTTCTTAAAAACTGTGACCCTCTTCCGCATTCCTGTAAAATAGCGGAAGAGGGTATTTTTATCTGTTCCAACGGACATTGGAAAGGAGAATTCATATGGATAATTTCAGATTCTGCTCACCCACATATTTCGCTTTCGGAAAAGGCACCGAGAATGATGCCGGCGAGCTCGTAAAGAAATTCGGAGGCACCAAGGTACTGATCGTATACGGGGGCGGAAGCGTTGTAAGATCCGGTCTTCTTGACCGTGTGGAAAAATCTCTTGCCGCAGCCGGTCTTGAATATACGAGTAAGGGCGGAGTCAAACCGAACCCGCTCAGCGATTTCGTTTATGAGACTTTGGATGATCTGAAGTCCGGAAGGATCTCTTTCGATTTCCTTCTTGCCGTAGGCGGCGGAAGCACGATCGATACTGCAAAAGCTATTGCCGCAGGCGCTGTCTATGACGGTGATTTTTGGGACTTCTATGAAGGCAAGTGGATCGAGACTGCTCTGCCCGTAGGAACAGTTCTTACCATTGCCGCAGCAGGCAGCGAGGGCAGCGGAGATTCCGTAATCACCAAGGTTGAGGGTATGCTCAAGCGAGGCGCGAGCGGAGACGGCATCAGACCTAAGTTCTCGATCCTTAATCCCGAACTTACCCAGACACTTCCGCCTTACCAGACCGCTTGCGGAATGACAGACATCATCGCTCATCTTTACGAGCGTTATCTTACCAACACCAGGGACGTTGAGGTCACCGACCGTCTGATCGAGGCGCTCATCATGACCATTGTCCATGAAGCACCCCGTGTCATGGCAGATCCGAATAACTATGAGGCAAGGGCTAACATCATGTGGGCAGGTACGGTTGCGCACACAAACGTTGTCGGCGTTGGAAGAAGCCAGGATTGGAACAGCCACAACATCGAGCACGAGCTTTCCGCTCTCTACGGATGCGCTCACGGAGCAGGTCTTGCCGTCGTAATGCCTGCCGTATTCACTTACTGCATGAACCATGACGTGACCAGATTTGCCCAGATCGCAGAGAGGGTCTGGGGCTGCAAGATGGACTTCTATCATCCCGAAGTTACCGCAAAGCAGGGAATAGAAGCGCTGAGGAACTTCCTCATTTCGATCGGAATGCCTTCCAAGCTCAGTGATTTCGGCGGTAAGGAAGAGGATATCCCCGTTCTTGTCGACAAGCTCTGCAACGCTACCGGAAGGGGCGGTTCCATCAGCGGATTCGTCACTCTCGACGTGAATGACTGCACCGAGATCTACAAATTGATGCTGTAAGATCCGGGTCAGCGAAAACCCTTAGAAAATAGCCATTTCAGCCGTTCAACACTGTCAATTCCACTTGACGTTTGAACGGCTGGCTGATATTCTACAAATGGTCTTTTAAAGGCTCTTATGAGTCTGCTTTCATTTTCGGAAGCGGCCAATCGTAACGGATGGGGGATATGTATATGAAGCAGTGCGAAAAGGGTCATTTTTACGACGATATGCGTTTCGACAGCTGCCCTTACTGCAAGGACGGAACAGGATTAGGCAAGCAGGCGGTAGCCGCTTTCCAGAATCAGCAGATACCTCAGTTCCAGCCTGTTGCACAGCAGCCCGTGGCAAGCGCTCCTGTTTCTGCTCCGGTAAACCAGGGATTCAAGTTCTGCACCAACTGCGGCAATAAGGCCGAAGCGGCCCAGAAATTCTGCACCAACTGCGGCAAACCGTTCCCGGCTCCCATTCAGCAGCCTGCGGCCTCAGAGATCGGCCAGACGGTCGCGGTCTCATCCACACCTACATCCGATATAGGCAAGACGGTTGCATTAAGGCCAATGGGAACACCTTCCTCTGATATCGGTAAGACTGTCGCAGTATCTTCCGCAGCTCCTTCTGCAACTGATGACATCGGCAAGACCGTAGCTTTGCAGCCCATAGCTCCCGTAAGTTCTCCGACGTCTGACATCGGCAAGACTGTTGCGGTAAAGCCAATCGATTTCTCCACGACACAGAAGCCCGAGAAGACGAAGCCCGTTGCTTTCATGGTATGCATCGCCGGAGGCAACACCGGTGATTCCTATACTCTTGCTGAAGGCAGGAATTATATCGCAAGCGGTTCAGACGCTGACATCAAGCTCAACAAGGACAGCAACGTCTCAGCCGACTGCCATGCCGTAGTTACATATAATCCGTCAAACAACCAGTTCACGCTCTCTGCGGGAACCGGACGCGGGATCACATATCTTAACGGCAATCAGGTCGATGTCTCAGCCGAGATCAAGGCTGATGACAGGATCAAGGTCGGCGAGAGCGAACTTCTTTTCATTCCGGTATGCACGGATAAGTTCAAGTGGGATGCCCAGGCCTGATGAGTATTGAGATTGCAAACGTCCAAGGTATCGGAAACCGTAGCGAACAGCAGGATGCTTTCGGTGCCAGCAGGATCAGTGATTACGAGACTAACGGCATACTCCTGACCGTCTGCGACGGAATGGGAGGCATGACTTCAGGCGGTGTTATCGCGCGTGAGGTCCTTTCGCGTATCCTTGAGGCTTTTCCCTGGAAGGAAGATTTTGACGTTCAGGGCTGTCTCACGTCCATCAGCAACAGCGTTTACGATAACTTCTACGGACAGGGCGGCTCCACGGTCGTCATGATCCTTCTCAAAGAGAACCGGCTCGATTTCTGGAGCATAGGTGACAGCGACATACTGCTGCTCAGGGACGGGAATCTCATTCCGCTCAACATACGTCACGAGTATTCAAACGAATTGATAATCAAGGCTCTCGAACTGGGATTCCCGGTGAGCGATGCCTTCTCGGATCCCCAGGCAGCGGCTCTTTCAGAGTATATCGGCAAGAGAAATCCCGCCTGTGAGTCCAACAGGATCCCGATCGAGATCAAGGACGGAGACACGATCCTTCTTTGCTCGGACGGTATCAGCGATACCCTGAGCTTCGATCAGATCGCGGCAGATCTGGTGCTTCCCGTCAATGAGGCGGCTGCGAAAATGGAACAGGACATTATTTCTGCAAATATTGAGAATCAAGATAATTATACGGGTATAATATTAAGATATTCGGCTAGCCGTTAACGCGGCAGAAAGGAAAGGTTATGAAGGGGAAGAGTTCCGTGCTGAAGATTTTCGGCGTTATCCTTGCACTTGCAGGTATCGCGATTGGAGTCCTCGGAGTAGTTTTCGGATCGCAGAAATATAAGATCAAGCCGTCCGATGCCAGAAACGCGGTTGTCTGGGTTTATGAATCCTTGGAGATTCCTGAACTCGAGTTTAAGGGCAGATGGTCAGGAACCGGCTGGGCAGTAGGAAATCCCGGTCAGGGCGTCAGATACATCGTCACCAACGGACACGTTATCGAGCAGGCATATGCATGGCCGAAGGGTGATGACGATCCGTTTGACATCAAGACCAAGACAGGTCAGGATGCGGACTCTTATATCCGTGACAGATACGGCAAGTCCCTCAGCGAACTCGACATGAAGCATGAGATCAGAGTCTATTTCTCAACTGCTGACGATGACTATGTCGTTCCTGAAGTAGTATTCTTCTCCGGTCCTTCCGATAAGGACATCGCCATCCTTAAGCTCGACGAGACGACAAACAAGAGAACGGCTCTTCTCATCAGGGATTCTGATAAGGTTGAGGTCGGCGAGGAAGTAACCGCTCTCGGTTTCCCCGGCGTTTCCGACAAGGTTCAGGAAGCTGATACCGTAAATCACGACATCGACGACGTTACCGTCACAAAGGGCATCATCAGTAAGAGAGTTAAGCCTTCCGGACGTGATTACGATACATTCCAGATGGACGTTTCCATCAACCACGGCAATTCAGGCGGACCGCTCGTAGACAAGGACGGTTACGTTGTAGGCGTCAACACACTCGGTAATGCCGAAGACAGCAACATGAACTATGCCATCGTCTCCAAGGAAGTCATGGACATCCTTGACAGCGAGAACATCACTTATGCAACACAGGCTTACAAGAACCGCGGACTCATGGGTCTTGTGGTTGTAGGCATCATCGTACTGGCAGGCGGCATCGTCATGATGGTTATCCCTGTCGGCAAGAAGACGGCTCCGGCAGCCGGCGCTGCACCCCAGGGAGCAGGTGTTGCTCCTCAGGCAGGCAGAGTTGTTCCCCAGCAGGGAGCTAATCCTTATGCCGCAGCACGTCAGCAGCCTGTTGCTCAGGGTTATCCCCAGCAACAGCGCACACCGGCAGGCGTGGCAACTGGTGCAGCGGCAGGAGCTGCTGCAGGCCAAATGTCTGCACCCGCTGCAGGTCAGGCACAGCGTCCTATCCTGAAGGGTATCAAGGGCCAGTTCGCAGGAAAGGCTTTCGATCTTTCCAGAGGCGCAGTCGTCCTCGGAAGAGATCCCGCAACATGTAACCTTGTCTTCAATAAGGAGACTCCGGGTATCAGCGGAAAGCACTGCCAGCTCAATTACGACGCGGCAAGCGGAAGCTTTGTGCTGACGGACCTCGGTTCTTCCTACGGTACCTTTACCGGCAACGGAAAGAAGCTTGACGCAAACGTTCCGGAAAGACTATCCGCAGGCGACATTTTCTACCTTGCGGATGAGAACGTTAAGTTCCAGATTTCAAAGGATTAAGAACGACTAAATGAGTGAGTACTTTCTTCGAATGGGAAAGATCGACGATGCTGCATCCAATGGCGGTGTGGCATCTGTCGCATATAATGACACTTATGTTTTCGATGCCTCAGGCAATCTGAAAAAGATGTCCTCGGGAGCACTTTCGGCCTACAAACTCAAAAAGGGCGAAGGTGAACTCTGGGTATCCGGAAAACTTGATGTTACACCTCCGGAGATAGAACTTGAATTCAGAAAAACAGGCATTGCCCGCAAATGGCTTGAGAATCTCATTGTCAGGCACGTTAACAGACAGCGTTCACTAGACAAGTCACTTACCGTTTTCGTGCGCACTGCTGAAGAAGGCACAGGCATCGTATGTGAAGACATACCTCACACATCCGCACCGCCGATGTCGAAATGGAGGACAAACAAATGAGCATCGATCCCCAACACGTCTGTTACGGATGCTTTTCGGAAAAAGAACCGGGTACGGTATGCCCGCACTGCGGATTCACTGAGAGCGCCGAGAGAGCTTATCTCGCGGTTCCTCTCGGAACGATCCTCGACGGAAGATACCTGATAGGAAAAGTGCTTGGTGTCGGCGGATTCGGCATCACATATCTCGGTTATGACCTTACGCTCGACTACAAGGTAGCCGTGAAGGAATATATGCCTTCAGGTTTTGCAACGAGAGCGGAAGACAAGTATACGTTGACTGTTACGAGCTCATCGCAGCAGCAGGCTTATGACGAGGGTCTTGATAAGTTCTTGAGCGAAGCGAGGACTCTCGCGAAGTTCCATAACACGCCGAACATCGTTTCGGTTCAGGACTTTTTCAAGGAGAACAATACGGCTTACTTCGTCATGGAATATGTTGACGGAAAGAGCCTTAAGGACATCCTCGACAAGAATGGCGGAAGGATCACGTATGACGCGGCTTCCGGAATACTTCTTCCGGTAATGAAGGCGCTCTCCAAGGTTCACGCACAGGGCCTCATTCACAGAGACATAAGCCCTGACAACATATCGATCAACGCTACGGGAGAATCCAAGCTCCTTGACTTCGGTGCGGCACGTTCCGCATATGCCGAGACAAAGAGCGTATCGGTCATCCTCAAGCACGGACTTGCTCCGATAGAGCAGTATTCCAACCATGGCAACATGGGCCCCTGGACTGATGTCTATGCCATGGGTGCCACGTTCTACCGCTGCATCACGGGAATACTTCCTCCCGAATCCATCGAGCGTATCCACGCCGATTCGATCAGGACTCCTTCTTCGATGGGCATTTCCATTCCTCCGTATGCGGAACTGGCACTCATGAAAGCGCTTGCCGTAAATCCGGAGAACCGTTTTGCAAACATCGAGCAGTTCATTGACGCATTAAAGGGTAATGCCGCTTATTCTCCGGCTGCACCGCAAATGCCCGTGGCACCTGTTGTTCCTGCCGCAGCACCCGTTGCTGCTCAGGTAAGACCCCAGGCTCCTGTTTATTCTGCTCCCGCTGCCGTTCGCACAACGGGATATACCGCTTCGCAACCTGCTAACGCATTTGGTCAGAGTTATTCCGCACCAGCAGCTCCTGCGGCAGCTTCTGCAACAACTCCCGCCGCCCCCAAGAAGAAGGGTATGAGCAAGGGTGCCGTTGCGGCACTCATCATTGGCGGTGTCGCGATAATACTTACGGTTGTGGGAACCATTGCAGCGATCAACATCGCTAATAATTCAAACAAGCCCAGACACACGACCGAGACGGACGACGATGACGGAGGCCATTTCGGAAGCAAGGAAACAACATATTACACGACCGATACGACCGAATCGACCGATGACTCTGATCCTACCGATGTAACGACCAAGTCTACCGCTTCTTCAGGAAACGGCAGCGGCGACGTAACAAGTCTTTCAGATATCGGTGCTTCCATTTGGATCCCTGATGGTTACGTTAAGAACGAAAAGGGTTTCTATTCGACAAGCAACGGCGGGTTCTCCGTAAACTATGCCGAGATCGTCAAGGACAAGCCGGTCTACAGCATCAGTGATGTCATTGATGACAAGCAGTTCTTCATTGAGTACTATCTCGGAAAGTCAGTTGTTGAGACCAATTCTGGAAATATCACGATCGATAACAAGACCGCTTTTGAGATCGACGGTGAGTACAGCGGATCCAAGTTTATTCTCGTTGCGATCCCCAACGTTAATCCCAGTATCAAAGCAGGATGTTATTTCATCAGTGCATGGTTCAGGAATAATGAAGAAGGAACCAATATTTCAAAGGCTATCAAGAGCTTCAAGGCCACATCAACCGTAAACACGAAGCTCAATGGCTATTCGGCTGATATTTCATCCAACCCTGAAGTGAGTACGACTCCCGACATCAGGGTCAAGTTCCTTTTTGAACCCCGTTTCTCATCCGGATTCAAAAAGACGGCTGATTCAGTATGGCCGCTCAACAATACGAACGTCACGGACAAGACCATGGTCATGTATATGACGGTTTCCTCAGCCAAGACGCAGGACGAGGTAAGGGAGGCCAGCAAGGATAAGTTTACCGAGGAGTTCAAGGCGAACAACGCGACGCTTACCAACACGACAACCACGAGCGTCTCTTACAACAACATCAATTGGACGATCGATACCCATAACTTCTCTGACAGATTTGAGGCAAAGACGATAACCGCTGTTTATCCGAACGGCATGATCGTATGCATCAATGCAAAATATGTCATGTCAAAGAAGTATACGATGGATAACTATATCAAGGACCTGGAGAGATCCATAAGAGTTAGTTCGGTGACATAAAAGTCCGGAAAACCAATAGCAATATTTGAACATTATCAGCCCGGTAAAACGCACGTTTTCCGGGCTGGTTTCGTTTTGCGAAACGCAATGAAATAAAGGCGTTTTCAGGATCATTAACTTTGCCTGGAACAGGGTGTCAAAAAATCGCAACAATTGAATGATTTTTCCATTTTGTCGAAATAGTGACGGATATTACTGCGTTTTTATTCATACAAAGATTCAAAGTTTGCCTATAAGATGTTAAGAGTAATTTTATGTTTATCGGAGGTATTTATGCTGTTTATCGGTATTGATCTCGGCACTTCCTCGGTCAAGCTGCTCCTTATGAAGAGCGGCGGTGAGATCCTTCGTACGGTTACGGAGGAGTATCCCGTTTATTTTCCGCAGAGCGGATGGTCTGAACAGGATCCTGAGGAATGGTTTAACGGAACCGTAAAGGGAATCAAAAAGCTTCTCGACGGTTTTGACGGCAAGGAAGTCGGAGGCATCTCCTTCGGAGGACAGATGCACGGACTTACTCCCCTCGACAAGGACGGCAACGTAATCAGACGCGCTATCCTTTGGAACGACGGCAGATCTGAGGAAGAGTCCCAGTATCTGAACAACGTCATCGGAAAGAAGAAGCTTTCCGAATATACCGGTAACATCTCCTTCGCAGGCTTTACGGCTCCGAAGGTCCTCTGGATGAAGAAGAACGAACCCGAGAATTTCGCCAAGATCGACAAGATCCTCCTTCCTAAGGACTATCTTGCATACCGTCTGAGCGGCGTTTTCGCAACTGACGTTTCCGATGCTTCCGGTACGCTCTATTTCGATTGCGCCAACAGAAAGTGGTCTGCTGAGATGCTCGAGATCCTCGGAATCACTGAAGCTCAGCTCCCTAAGGTTTTCGAGAGCTATGAAGCCATCGGCAAGATCCTTCCCGAGATCGCTTCTCAGCTCGGAATCAACCCTGACTGCCTTATCGTTGCAGGTGCAGGCGACAACGCTGCAGCTGCTGTCGGAACAGGCACGGTCGGCAACGGCGGATGCAACATCTCTCTCGGAACGAGCGGAACGATCTTCATCGCATCTTCCAACTTCAAGAACGATGAGGAAAATTCCCTCCATGCTTTCGACCACGCTGACGGCGGTTACCACCTCATGGGCTGCATGCTCAGCGCTGCAAGCTGCAACAAGTGGTGGATGGAAGACATCATCGGAACAAAGGATTTCGCTGCAGAGCAGACAGGCATTACCACTCTCGGCGAGAACAACATCTTCTTCCTGCCTTATCTCATGGGTGAGAGATCTCCTCTCAACAACCCTGAATGCCGCGCAATGTTCATCGGCATGTCCATGGACACAAAGCGTGAGGAAATGACACAGGCAGTCCTCGAGGGCGTTGCTTTCGCACTCAGGGATTCTTTTGAGTGCGCTAAGAAGATGGGTCTTGATATCAAGAGTTCCAACATCTGCGGCGGTGGTGCAAAGTCACCTCTGTGGCGCAAGATCGTTGCAAATGTATTGGGCATTGAGCTTACAAGAACCCAGAATGACGAAGGTCCGGCATTGGGCGGCGCCATCCTCGCAGCTGTTGCATGCGGCGAATACAAGAACGTTGAAGAAGCATGCAAGGCTATCGTTACTACTCACGTTGCTGAGACACCGGATCCCGAGCTCACAGCGAAGTATGAAGCCAAGTATCAGAAATTCAGTAAACTTTATCCTATGTGTAAGGAGGCAGGATTATGGTAATTTACGAGTCACATTCCGAGCGTTTCCGCAAGTACGGCCGCGTTGTCAAAAACATTGATTTCGCACCCGTTATCGAAGCGCTCGAGAAGATCGCGATCCCTGACGGATGTGTTGAGTACAAGCCTTCCGTTAAGGAACTTGAGGAAGCTTCCGCAAAGGTCGATCTCACAAGACTTTTCGGTGGTGAACTTGCTCTTGAGACAGGTTACTGCGCAGGACAGAACCAGCTGCTCAACGCAGTTGAGTATCACAGATCATCTGAGATCAACATCTGCGCTACAGACTGCATCCTGCTCCTCGGTTCTCTTCAGGACGTAACCGATGATTTCCACTATGACACATCAAAGATCGAGGCATTCCACATCCGCAAGGGTACAGCTGTTGAGCTCTATGCCACAACACTTCACTATGCCCCCTGCGGAATCGAAGGATCCAAGTTCATGGTCGGTGTAGTTCTTCCCGCAGGAACAAACTACGACTTAGAGCAGGATCACATCGACTGCCTCGCAGATTCTGACAGTGAAGATAAGCTCCTTACCGCAAAGAACAAGTGGCTTATCGCTCATCCCGATGCACCCGGCGAAGCAGGACATTTCCCTGGCCTTATCGGAGAGAACATTGAAGTAGATATTAAAAAAATACAATTGGAAGAAATCTGATTCAGAGTAAACATTGAAGTAGACATTAAAAAAATACAACTGGAGGAAATCTAATTATGTCAAAGAAACTGTTTAATGCACCTGACGTTAAGCTCGGTATCGTAGCTGTCAGCCGTGACTGCTTCCCGGAGTCACTTTCCGTCAACAGAAGAAAGGCTCTCGTTGAGGCTTTCACAAAGAAGTACGGCGCTGATGACATCTATGAGTGCCCTATCTGCATCGTTGAGTCTGAGATCCATATGCAGCAGGCATTGGCAGACATCAAGGCTGCCGGCTGCAACGCTCTTTGCGTTTACCTCGGCAACTTCGGACCTGAGATCTCCGAGACAATGCTCGCTCAGCAGTGGGGCGGCCCCGTTATGTTCTGCGCAGCAGCAGAAGAGTCACAGAATGACCTGGTTGGCGGCAGAGGCGATGCTTACTGCGGTATGCTCAATGCTTCCTACAACCTCAAGATCCGCGGCGTAAACGCTTACATCCCTGAGTATCCTGTCGGAAACGCAGAAGAGTGCGCTGACATGATCAAGGATTTCATCCCCGTTGCAAGAGCTCTCTATGCAATGAAGAACCTCAAGATCATTTCCTTCGGACCCCGTCCGCAGAACTTCTTCGCATGCAACGCTCCCATCGAGCCTCTCTACAGAATGGGCGTTGAGATCGAAGAGAACTCTGAGCTCGACCTTTTCGAGTCCTTCAATAACCATGCCGGTGATGAGAGAATCCCTGCTAAGGTTAAGGAGATGGAAGAAGAGCTCGGCGCAGGCAACAAGAAGCCTGAGATCCTCGAGAAGCTCGCTCAGTATGAGCTCACACTCCTTGACTGGGTTGAGGCTCATAAGGGTTCAAAGCAGTTTGTTGCTATTGCAGGAAAGTGCTGGCCTGCATTCCAGACACAGTTCAAGTTCGTTCCTTGCTATGTAAACAGCCGTCTCACAGGTATGGGTATCCCGGTATCCTGCGAAGTTGATATCTATGGCTGCCTCTCTGAGTACCTCGGATATGTTATCTCCGAAGATATCGTTACTCTCCTCGACATCAACAACTCCGTACCTCACGACATGTACGATGAGTCCATCAAGGGCAAGTTCGATTACAAGTTCACAGATACATTCATGGGCTTCCACTGCGGTAACACATGCTCCAAGAAGCTTGCTTTCTGCGAGATGAAGAACCAGATGATCATGGCTCGTGCTCTCCCTGTAGAGGTTACAAACGGTACTCTCGAGGGCGACATCATGCCTGGCGACATCACATTCTACAGACTGCAGTCCACATCTGACGGACAGATCAGAGCTTACGTTGCAGAGGGTGAGGTTCTCCCTGTTGCTACCAAGTCCTTCGGCGGCATCGGCGTTTTCGCTATCAAGGAAATGGGCAGATTCTACAGATACTTCCTTATCGAGAAGAACTTCCCTCATCACGGCGCAGTTGCATTCGGTCACTATGGAAAGGCTCTCTACAACCTCTTCACATACCTCGGCATTTGCCCTTGCGACATCGGCTACAACAAGCCCGCAGGCGACAGATATCCGAAGGAAAATCCTTTCAACGCTCCGTTCAACTGATACAGTTTGGTTTTATAAGTGTGCAGCCTGACCTCAAGTAGGTCAGGCTGACCTATGAAAATAAATCTATAGAAGAAGGGTAATTCTTAAATGACTAACAAAGAACTTCAACTCACAGCAGCTAATGTCCGCAAGGGCATTGTTACAGCTGTTCACAGTGCAAAGTCCGGTCATCCGGGCGGATCACTTTCCGCAGCAGATATGTTCACATATCTCTATTTCGAAGAGATGAATATCGATCCTAAGAATCCCAAGGATCCGGGCAGAGACAGATTCGTTCTCTCCAAGGGTCACACGGCTCCGGGTCTTTATTCAACACTCGCTAACAGAGGTTACTTCCCTGTAGAAGACCTTACGACACTTCGTAAGCTCGGTTCTTACCTCCAGGGCCACCCCTGCATGACTGAGACTCCCGGCGTTGACATGAGCACAGGCTCACTCGGCCAGGGCGTTTCCACAGCAGTCGGTATGGCTCTCGCTGCTAAGCTCAGCGGTGCATCCTACAGAGTTTATGCTCTTACGGGTGACGGTGAGATCCAGGAAGGCCAGATCTGGGAAGCATTCATGTTCGCAGGCGCTAAGGGTATCGACAACCTCACAGTAGTTATCGATAACAACGGACTTCAGATCGACGGTAAGATCGACGACGTTTGCTCACCTTATCCGATCGACAAGAAGCTCGAAGCATTCAATTTCAATACGATCTGCATCGACGGTCACGATTTCGACCAGATCAGAGACGCATTTGCCAAGGCAAAAGAGTGCAAGGGCAAGCCTACTGCGATCATCATGAAGACCACCAAGGGTAAGGGCGTTTCCTACATGGAAAATCAGGCAGGATGGCACGGCAAGGCTCCCAACGACGAGGAGTACGAGCAGGCTATGAAAGAGCTTGATGAGCAGTTAGCAAAATACGAAGCAGAGGTATGATCATGGGAGATATAGTTAAAATCGCTACACGTGAGAGTTACGGTAACGCACTCGCAGAGCTCGGCGCAAAGAACCCCGACGTAGTCGTTCTTGATGCTGACCTCGCAGGCGCAACAAAGACTTCCACATTCAAGAAGGCATTCCCGGATCGTCATATCGACTGCGGAATCGCTGAAGCAAACATGACAGGCATCGCAGCTGGTCTTTCCACATGCGGCAAGATCCCGTTCGTTTCCTCTTTCGCAATGTTTGCAGCAGGCAGAAACTTTGAGCAGGTAAGAAACTCCATCGGTTATCCGCACCTCAACGTTAAGATCGGCGCAACACACGCAGGTATCACGGTAGGTGAGGACGGAGCTTCACATCAGTGCTTAGAGGATATCGCTCTTATGAGAACGATCCCCGGAATGACAGTCATCGTTCCTTCCGATGACGTTGAAGCAAAGGCTGCCGTTTTCGCAGCTGCTGAGACAGAGGGACCTTTCTATATGAGATTCGGAAGAGCTGCCGTACCGGTAATCAACGACAGACCCGACTACAAGTTTGAAGTCGGCAAGGCTGTTGTTCTCAAGGACGGAACAGACATGGTCATCTTTGCCTGCGGCGTTTGCGTAGCAGAGGCTCTCGGCGCTGCAGAAAAGCTTGCAGCTGACGGGATCAACGCAGCAGTCGTAAACATCCACACGATCAAGCCCATCGACAAGGCAACTGTTCTTGAGTTTGCAAAGAAGACAAACAGGGTATTCACAGTTGAAGAGCACTCCGTAATCGGCGGTCTCGGAAGCGCTGTATGTGATGTTCTTGCTGAAGAGTATCCCGTAAAAGTTACAAAGATCGGTGTCTATGACAGATTCGGAAAGAGCGGCCCCGCAGGTGCACTCATGAAGGAATTCCAGCTTGATGCTGAGGGAATCTACAATCAGATCAAGGCTAAGATCTAATCAGTTAATTACGATTAATTATTTAATTAACCTAAAAAAATACCCCCGAGAACTGAAGTGAACCCCCAAAGTTGGACAAACTTTGGGGGTTTTATATGAATCTTGATTTTGAAAAAAAGAAAGAAATCTATGAGAAACATTGTGAGGGCTATGGAAGCGCGTTTCTTTCAAGAGAATATGGTCTTGATGCATCCTGGATTCGTTATCTATGTAGAGTGATAAGTAAACATGGTTTAAATGTTATTAAATGCAGAAAATATACCAAGTATTCATCTGAGGATAAATTAGTCGCAATTAATCGTGTATTAAAAAATGGTGAAACGGTTAAAGCTGTTGCTGTTGATATTGGATTATCAACACATAGTATATTGAGGCAATGGATTAAATCCTACATCAAGAACGGGTATAATGTCGTTACTAAGAAGAAAGGCAGGCCTTCAACCCGTGACAAAGAAAAAGAAGACAGCAGAGGAGCTGGAGAAGGAGAACGAACTCCTTCGCGAGCAGCTGTTGAAGAAGACCATAGAAGCCGAATACTTAAAAAAATTGTATGCCTTAACTCACGGGGAAGAAAAGAAGAAAAAGAACAACTGACTGAAGCAGTGACTGAGTTAAGGCAAGAATTAAAGTGTTCGCTGGATTTGCTTCTTGAAACCATTAACTCAAACGATTTGCTGCCGAGTCTTCCCAGATCAGATTACTACTATTGGAAGAACCGTATCGATCCGGACACAAAGAATTCGGATCTTATGGATGCCATAACTACTATCTATACCGACAATCACAAACGTTATGGCTATAGGAGAATCACACTACAACTCAAGAACGAGGGTTGGACGGTAAACCACAAGGCGGTTAAAAGGCTTATGTCCAAACTGAACCTCTATGGAATTACCCCCAGAGCCAAATATAAGTCCTATAAGGGCGATTTCAACGGAACAGTAGAAAACGTACTCCTGTACAAGAAAGTAGATACCAAGAAACACCAAACAGAATACGTAAGGGATTTCAGTACATCCAGTGTAAATGAGAAATGGACAACGGATGTGTCAGAATTCCATATAGCAGCCGGCAAGCTCTATTTGTCACCAATTCTAGATATGCATAACAGGGAGATTGTTTCTTATAACATCTCCAGGAATCCAGATTATGTGCAAACAAACGATATGCTGAACAAGGCGTTCAGCAAATTTAAAGACCTTAGTCACCTTATATTCCATTCGGATCAAGGTTGGCAATACCAGATGTATCGATACCATAAGGCGCTAAGAGAAAGAGGAATAACACAATCTATGTCTCGGAAGGGAAACTGCTTAGATAACAGTCCTATGGAGAATTTCTTTGGAAAGATGAAGAATGAGATGTTCTATGGCCATGAATATGAATTTGAGACACTGGAACAGTTACAGGAAGCTATGGAAAAGTACATCGATTACTACAATAACGAGAGAATTCAGGTCAAATTAAAAGGACTAACTCCTTGCCAGGCAAGGAATCAGTCCTTATACTCGGTTTAAATCGTCCAACAAAGTGGGTTCACTTCAAACTTCGGGGGTGTTTTTTTATAATCCTACGCTTTCTTCATCAGGGGTTATTACTGCGCCGTGTTTCTCGAATATCCGCTTAAGGAAGAACGAGAATATGATCGCGATTATTCCGAAACCCATGAATATCAGGATACTGAAGGTAATGATCATCTCGAAATACCATGCTGCGGCAAGGCCTGCCATAATTACCGCAAAAAAGATGGTGGTGGGAAGGTTGGTGAGTGCAAGAAGCAGGGAATTCTTGATCGTCTGCTTTACAGTCTCATCGAACCACGCGATAAGAGGGAAGGCATAGGACGCAGAAGAAAAGATGGCAAACAGGAAGAAGAATGCGGGATACATGGACCACTGGTATTGCTGGGGAAGCATGGTGCGGACCATATATACCTCAAATCCGAAGAATGCCGCAAGAGCGCAATAAACAACCCAAAAGCCCGTGGAACGCAGGAAGTTATCCTTGTAGCAGGTGAAGAACTCCCTGAATACGGAAGGGTTCTCACCGGCAGCTACTTTAATGGTAACTCTATATAAAGAAGTAATCGATGCACCGATCGTAAAGATGGGAATGCATCCGACGATAAAACAGAAGTTGACCAGCATAAGATTGCACAATGCCGTAAGTATTTTCATCGGAATGCTTCTCTTATCAAAGAATGAAGTCATTTTCGCCTCCGTTTATACACTCTGTATAATATGTATGAATTAGTTAGTCATTATAACAAAGAAATACACTTATAGAAACACGGATGGTGATTCCATTCGGAAGCAAGCGCCGGTAGGCTGTTATTGACTTTTTTATGCAAACATTACTTGACGGATAGGGTTTGTTTGTATAAAATAACGATACGTGTGGACAAGAATGTCCATAAGTAGAAAACGAAAACACACAAGGAGGAAAACTTATGAAAAAAGTTATTGCTAGCTTGCTCTCTGTAGCTATGATAGCAGCAATGGCAGGTTGTAAGACGCAGACAACTCAGTCCTCTGGCGCAGTTGAAACCAAACCCGGTGAGACAAAGCCCGCTGAGACAACAGCTGCTCCTGCTGAGACAACCACATCTGAGACAACCATCAAGGAGTCTTACGGTGAGGGCCCTGTTCACATCAACATGTGGTCATTCACAAACGAAGTTCCGAACATGGCTAAGAAGTACATCTCTCTTAACCCTGATTTCGGTAAGAAGTACACGATCGATGTAACAATCATCGCTACAACAAACCAGACCTATCAGCCTGCACTCGACGCAGCACTCAAGAATGGTGAAGTTGACATGTACGCAGCAGAGGCAGCTTTCGTTCTTAAGTACACGAAGGGTGACGGTGCTGATTTCGCAGCAGCTTACAAGGATCTCGGAATTGATGTTGATAAGGCAATCAAGGACGCTCAGATCGCTCAGTACACTGTTGACATCGGAACAAGAGGCGACGGAAACCTCGTTGCTCTCGGCTATCAGGCAACTGGTGGTGCTATGATCTACAGAGCTTCCATCGCTAAGGAAGTTTTCGGATCTGACGATGCAGCTGTTGTTGAGAAGGAAGTTGGCGGCGGATCCGGCAACTATGATACATTCTGGAAGGCAGCTGAGAAGCTCAAGGCTAAGGGATATCCTATCATCTCTGGTGACGGTGACCTTTGGCACATGGTTGAGAACTCTTCTTCTTCCGGTTGGATCGTTGATGGTAAGCTCAACATCGCTCCTGAGAGACAGGCTTTCTTCGATTATTCTAAGCAGCTTGTTGACAAGGGCTGGTGCAATGAGACCACTGACTGGCAGCCTTCTTGGTTCGCTGATATGAAGGGTGTTTCTCAGGAAGGTAAGGACAATAAGCCTGCATTCTGCTTCTTCGGACCTGCTTGGCTTATCAACTACACTCTTGCTCCTAACTGCGGCGGCGAAAAGGCTGGCGAAGGCACCTATGGTGACTGGCGTGTATGCAAGGCTCCTGCTGGATTCTTCTGGGGCGGTACTTGGGTACTTGCTTCTAAGTCTGCTGCTGAGAACGCAGACAAGAAGGCTGGTGTAGCTGAGCTCATCAACTGGATCACACTCGATGCTTCTGATAAGGGTCTCCAGTACATGTGGGCTAACGGAACATTCAACGGCGAAGGCGGTACAAAGGACTGCGTCGCTTCTGGTAAGGTTATGGAAACAGCTGACGGTAAGCTCGACTTCCTCGGCGGCCAGAATATGTTCCCTGCATTCATCGCAGCTAACGCTAACGCTACAGGTAAGAACATGACTCAGTTCGACGAGGCTATCAATGGTCTCTTCCGTGAGCAGGTTAACCAGTATGCTCATGGCCAGAAGTCTGTTGAGGATGCAATCAAGACATTCAAGTCTAACGTTGCTGACAAGCTCGGTGTCGAGAGCTGATAGTATTAAGCTGATTACAGTTTAATCTAGCAATTTCAACGGCAGGGTAAATCCAGGTTTGCCCTGCCGTTTTTAAAAAATCTACAAGGAGGTAAGAAGATATGAGAAATAAAAAACTGGTCGATTACGGCAAGTTCGGTTATATTTTCTCAATACCTTTTATTCTGGCTTTCCTGGTATTTTCTCTTTACCCCATCCTTTACACATTCATTATTGGTTTTACAGATCTTAAGGGCCTTACGGCTACTGAGATCCACATTCTTTGGAATGAGCCTTTCAAGAACTTCGTTACGGTTCTGAAAGCTAATCTTTTCAAAAAGGCATTTACCAATACAGTTGTTATTTGGATACTTAACTTTATCCCTCAGATGGGATTGGCTCTTCTTCTTACCGCTTGGTTTACTGACAGAAGATCAAAAGTCAAGGGACAGGGTATATTCAAAATACTCTTCTACATGCCGAATATCATCACTGCTGCTACAGTAGCTATTCTCTTCACACAGATCTTCGGATATCCTTCCGGTCCGGTTAACACCACTTTGATCAAGTGGGGTCTCTCCGCAAAAGGTGTCGACTTCTTGCTCACACCTGGTCGTGTTAAGGGCGTTGTAGCTTTCATTCAGTTCTGGCAGTGGTATGGCTACACGATGGTAATGCTCATTTCCGGCGTTATCGGTATCAACCCTGAAATCTTCGAGGCTGCAGACCTCGACGGTGCAAACAGAGTACAGACATTCTTCCTGATCACATTACCTTGTATCAGAACGATCATGCTCTACGTTCTCGTAACATCACTCATCGGTGGTTTGAACATGTTCGATATTCCTGCACTCTATGCTCAGGATCATGGTGACAGCGGCGGATATACAGTAAATATGTACATTAAGGACCAGGCATTTGCCGGTGCTTACAGATACAACATTGCTGCAGCTGCAAGCGTTATCATGTTCATCATCATCGTACTTTTGTCTCTCGTTCTGTTCTACATTATGAGAGATAAGGATGAAGCAAAACTTAAGAAGCTCAAGAAGCAGCAGCTTAAGCTCGCTAAGTCCAAGAAAGCATATTGAGGGGGGACAACAAATGGCTAAAACACAATCACTTCATAAGGAGTCAGTAGGCCTTAAGGTTGTCATTTACATCGTTTGTATTATTCTCTCGATCCTCAGCCTTATGCCTTTCGTAATCATGTTCGTGAATTCCACGAGAAGTACATATGAAATTCAGCAGAGCGCTATTTCACTGTACTCCGCTCATCCTATTCAGAACTTGATGAAGAACTGGAAAGTATTTAACGGAAAATCATTCGATCCTGCTACAGGTTTCGTTAACTCGCTTATCGTTTCAACCTGCACAACATGTCTCGCAGTTTACTTCTCCTGCCTTACTTCATATGCTCTCTATGCATATGAGTGGAAGCTCAGAGATGCATTCTTCGGACTTATCGTTGGTGTCATGATGATTCCTGGAACCATCACAATGATCGGTTTCTACCAGGCAGCTTACAAGGTCGGCATGACAAATAAGCTCTCACTGCTTATCCTCCCGGCTATCGCTTCGCCTAACATGGTTTTCTTCATGAGGCAGTACCTGCAAGCGTCGCTATCAATGGAAATCGTCGACTCAGCACGTATCGACGGTGCCGGAGAGTTTATGACGTTCAACAGGATCGTTTTCCCGCTTATGAAACCGGCTATCGCAACACAGTGTATCTTCACTTTCGTAGGAAGCTGGAACAACCTTTTCGTTCCTTCTATCCTTCTTACAAAGAGAAACAAGTATACACTTCCTATCGAAGTCAGTTTGCTTAACGGTGATATCTACAAGACAGAGTACGGTTCGATCTACTTAGGTCTTTCACTTACCGTTCTCCCGCTCTTGATAGTGTATGCAATCCTTTCAAGATATATCGTCGAGGGTGTTGCTCTCGGTGGTGTCAAGTCTTAATAAGGACAACCAACACGGTTTTAAAAAGGGCAGTGAAGAAATTCACTGCCCTTTCTTTATGCTTTGAAAAAATAAAAGAGATCAGGACCTCTTAATTCTCCTTATCCTCTGACGGTACTGGGAAGGAGAGCAGCCGTAATGCTTTTCGAAATTGCGGCTAAGGGAAGTAAGATTATTGAAACCTGAAGAGAGTGCGATGTCACTTATGGACATATCGGAATCCGAGAGTTTCTCGACTACGGCTTTAAGCTTTAACGTGGTCTCATAATCGTAGAAAGTCATGCCGGTATATTCCTTGAAGATCCTGGCGAAATGGAATTTTGAATAGCCAACGTAGTTTGCAGCTTCTTCCATTGTTACGCTCTCGGAATAGTGAAGGGAGAGCCATTCAAGAAGGCTTCTGAGCTTGATGTAGATCTCGCGCTGTTTATCGTTGTTCGGAACGGCAAGACTGTCTGAACCGTCCTTTTTCTGCAGCATCGAGATAATGCTCAGAAGATGCGAGAAGATAGGCGTTTCTTTGACAGAAGATGTATAGAAGAAATACAGATTGCTGATCTCCATGAATCTGGCGTAGATCCGGTTATAGACTTCAGGGTAGGTCTCAGTGTTGACGATGAGAGGCTCCCTGATCAGCTTTTCAAAATCAGAATAATCGAAAAAACTCTTAATGAAATCGATCTTGAAAAGGAATATGAATCTGATGCCTTCCCTCGTTCCCGAGATCTTGTGGAGCATATCGGGAGGAACGAAAAGGATTTCCTTTTCTTTAAGCGCAATGGTTCTGTCTTCGAAGATGTAAGTATAAGAACCGGAAAGCGGTATCGCAATCTCAAGACATGAATGTCTGTGCGTAGGATAGTCTTCGGCTTTGTTGTTGTACCAGATCCTCATGTTGGAGTTGGGGACGAAGTCGACCTCTTCAACATAATTGCTGACGATCCTTCCGGTGAAGTTCCTGATGGGCTGCTGGTAATTGCCGGGAACTGTATTGTCGCTTAACTGCATAGATCGGTATGCTCCTTTTGTATGTCTTCTGATTAGAGATTATAACGGAAACAATAGCAATTTTCGACAATACTATAGCAAGATATGTAAAGAAATGACAACAGCTGTATAATAGATTTTAGTTATAAAACTACAGAGGTGACCCCATGAACAGAAGTGATGCCAGAAAAAGAGCAGAAGAACTTGTAAGCAAGATGACCCTTGAGGAGGCTGCTTCACAGCTCAGGTTTGACGCACCGGCCATCGACAGACTGGGGATCCCGGAGTACAACTGGTGGAATGAGGGACTTCACGGCGTAGCGAGAGCGGGAACCGCAACGAGTTTTCCACAGGCGATTGCGCTCGGCGCAACATTTGACGTTGAACTTCTCGGAAAGATCGGCGAGACCGTATCCACCGAGGGTCGTGCTAAATACAATGAGATCTCCGCCATGGGGGACAGAGACATCTACAAGGGACTGACCTTCTGGTCACCCAACATCAACGTCTTCAGAGATCCCAGGTGGGGAAGAGGACAGGAGACCTACGGTGAGGATCCTTATCTAATCTCAAGGCTCGCGATACCGTTCATCAAGGGAATCCAGGGTGACGGCGAATACATGAAGGCAGCTGCCTGCGCTAAGCATTTTGCGGTTCATTCGGGACCTGAAGCCAAGAGGCATGAGTTCAATGCCGAGGCAACTCCGAAAGACATGCGCGAGACGTATTTTCCGGCTTTCGAAGCCTGCATTAAGGAAGCCGGTGTTGAAGCCGTAATGGGCGCTTACAACAGGACAAACGGCGAGCCCTGCTGCGGTCATTCATACATACAGGACATCATCAGGGATGAGTGGGGATTTGAAGGACATTTCGTTTCTGACTGCTGGGCGATCAGAGATTTCCATGAGCATCACAAGGTTACGAAAAACAATGAAGAGAGTGCCGCATTGGCGCTTAACAAAGGCTGCGATCTCAACTGCGGATGCACATACATACACCTCATGAAGGCGTACAACAAAGGTCTTGTAACGGAGGAGGCTATCAGGAAGGCAGCGGTAAGACTGTTTACCACAAGGTTCCTGTTAGGCATGTTCGATAAGACCGAATTTGACGGTCTCAATTACCTTGATGTAGAGACAAAAGAGAGCATCGCACTCGCAAAGAGAGCATCCGACGAAGCAGTCGTTATGCTCAAGAATGACGGCGTTCTTCCGGTAAACAAAGACAAGGTAAAAGTCATCTCCGTAATCGGTCCTAACGCTGACGCGAGACTCCCTCTGATGGGCAATTACTACGGTACTTCTTCTGAATATATTACTGCGCTTGAAGGTATCAGAAAGGCTGCAGGAGATGACGTAAGGATCCTCTATTCAGAGGGCTGCGACATCAGCCGGACAAAGCCGGATCCGCTCTCAAGAGACTTCAATACGATCGCTGAAGCGGAAGCTATCATGAAGAGATCTGACCTCGTCATTCTCTGCATCGGACTCAACGAGACACTCGAAGGCGAAGAGGGAGACCAGGGCAACCAGTATGCTTCAGGCGACAAGAATGACCTCATGTTCCCTAAGCCGCAGAGAAAGCTCATAGAGGCTGTTATCAAGTCAGGCAAGCCTTTCGTTACCGTTGTTATGACGGGTTCCGCGATGGATCTTACAAATCTTTCCGAGACGTCTTCTGCAATACTTCAGGCATGGTACCCGGGCGCAAGAGGAGGTCTTTCCATCGGTGACATCATTTTCGGAAACGTAAATCCTTCCGGAAAACTTCCCGTTACCATCTACAGAAACACTGATGATCTCCCTGATTTTGAAGATTATTCGATGAAGAACAGGACATACAAATATATCGAGAAAGCACCTTTGTATCCGTTTGGATTTGGTCTTACATACGGTAAACTCGCGATCGGAAAAGCTACGCTTTCGGACACTTCGGCATCTGCAAGAGAGAATGGTTTTGACATTACCGTAAGCGTTAAAAACGAAGGCTCCGTGAAGACCGGAGATGTCATTCAGATCTACGCTAAGGCCGTAGAAGACAAGAACGAAGTAAGGAACTTCAAGCTTGCAGCATTCAAGCGCATAAGCCTTGATGCGGGCGAAGCAAAAGACGTTACCGTCAGCGTAACATCAGATGCTTTGAAGGTCGTTACCGAAGAAGGAAAGAAGGTCATTCCCGAAGGTAAGATCGCTATCTACGTTGGCTTCGGACAGCCTGATGAGAGGACTTCCGAACTTACCGGAACAAAGGCAACAGAGCTTACGGTCTGAGAGAAAGCGTGAATGAAAAAGAGGTCCGGATCATCCGGACCTCTTTGTTTTGGGAACATTTTTATCAGTTGCCGCCGTGGATGTTTTCGAAGCTGAGATCAAACTTCTCGTTGTGATCTATAGCCCAGTCGACAGCCCACTCGGATTCGAAAAGAACTACGGGATCCTCATCTCTGTCAAGAACGAGCATCGATGTGGAAGTGAGCGTCATGTTCTTAGGATCGAACTCCTCGGAATCCGACTTGACCCAGCGTGCAAGACGGTAGGGAAGAGCGGTGCGTACGATGTCAACGCCGTACTCAGACTTGAGTCTGTATTCGAGAACATCAAACTGGAGGATACCGACAACGCCCATGACGTAAGTCTCGGTACCGATTCCGGGCTGCTTGAAGAGCTGTACCGCGCCTTCCTGTGAGAGCTGCTCGATTCCCTTGAGGAACTGCTTTCTCTTCATGGAATCCTTGGGTTCCACTCTTGCGAAATTCTCAGGTGAGAATACCGGGATCGGATCGAACTCGAACTTGCGGTTTGTGGAGATGATCGTATCGCCGATACGGAAGTTGCCCGGATCGAAAATGCCGATGATGTCGCCTGCGTAAGCTTCCTCGGTGATCGCACGGTCCTGTGCCATGAACTGCTGGGGCTGCGCGAGAGTGATCTTCTTGCCGGTCCTCATGAGGTTGACCGTCATGTTCTTCTCGTACTGGCCGGAGCAGATCCTGATGAACGCCATTCTGTCTCTGTGGGAAGGGTCCATGTTAGCCTGGATCTTGAATACGAAGCCTGAGAACATCGTGTCCTCGGGTTCGATCGTGCCGTCAGTAGAATTGTGGGAAGCGGGCTCCGGTGCCATTTTAAGGAAGTGCTTCAGGAAAGGCTCAACGCCGAAGTTTGTGATGGCGGAACCGAAGAATACCGGTGTCAGCTGTCCGTGAAGGACCTTGTCCATGTCGAGCTCATCGCCTGCCATGTCCAGAAGCTCAATGTCGTTTCTGAGGATCTCGAGGTGTCCGGGCATGAGCATCTTGTCGAGAGCGGGGTCATCGATGCCGGATACCTTCTCGGTAACCATCGATGCGCCGTGGTCATTGTTTTCCTTGTCGAAAACGAGAACGCTCTGTGTTGCTCTCTCGTAAACGCCCTCAAAGTCGCCGTCTGTGCCGATGGGCCAGTTGACGGGGCAGGAACGGATGCCGAGTACCTTTTCGAGCTCGTCCATGAGATCAAAAGGGTTCTTTGAGGCACGGTCCATCTTGTTTACGAACGTGAAGATCGGGATGCCTCTTCTGCGGCAAACCTGGAAAAGCTTGATGGTCTGAGCCTCGACACCCTTTGCGCCGTCGAGGACCATGACTGCAGCGTCTGCAGCGCAGAGCGTACGGTATGTATCCTCGGAGAAGTCCTGGTGTCCGGGAGTATCGAGGATGTTGATGTGGCAGCCGTCGTATTCGAACTGCATTACTGATGATGTTACTGAGATACCACGCTTTTTCTCGATCTCCATCCAGTCTGACGTGGCGTGGCGTGCGGCCTTTCTGGCCTTTACCGAGCCTGCCTGGTGAATGGCTCCGCCGTAAAGAAGGAGTTTTTCCGTAATCGTGGTCTTACCCGCGTCCGGGTGCGATATGATCGCGAAAGTGCGGCGTCTTTTTATTTCCTCGACCGTAGAATAATTCATTTTGACCCTCATTAGTTATATAATGGTGAATGGACTTTATGAAAAGCCAAATAATTATATATAAGATTGAGAGGGAATACAAATGAGAAGAGGCGGCGGAGTGCTTATGCACATAAGTTCTCTCCCCGGACCGTTCGGAATAGGCGTGTTCGGTGAAGAGGCCGTTGAATTCGCAAGGAAACTGTCAGCGCAGGGGATGAAATACTGGCAGGTTCTTCCGTTCTCCTATCCGGGAATGGGCAATTCACCGTATCAAAGCTTCTCGGCTTTCGCAGGCAACTGGCTGTTTATCGATCCGAGACGCCTTGCGAAAAGAGGTCTTCTGACTCCTTCCGAGGTTCAGAATGCCGAGTACAACGAGAATAAGTGGAGGATCGATTACGATTACCTGAGGAGCAACCGTGACGAGCTCTTGAGAAAAGCTTTCGAGCGCGCGGACAAGGCCATACTTAAGGAAGTCGACAAGTTCCTTGAAGCCAATAAGTGGGCAAACGACGTTGCTGCCTATCTGTCCATAAAGGACGACAACTTCGGCAGACCGTGGTGGGAATGGACCGACAGCAGGCTCAAGAACTACGACAAAAAGGCAGTTGAAGAGCTCAAGGGCAATCCCAATTTCAAATACCATGCATTCGTACAGTATCTGTTCCTCGATGAATGGACACAGATAAAGAAGGAGATCAACGATCTCGGAATCTCGATAATCGGCGACATGCCTTTCTACGTATCGGGCGATTCCGCTGACGTTTGGGCTTCAAGGGAGCTCTTCAAGATGGCGAGCCCTTCGAAGACCAACAAGATCCTTGCTGATTACGAGAAGGATTTCGCCAAATACCAGGCACTCAAGGCAAAGGCTGAGAAGGCCGGAGCTTCCGAGAAAAAGGAGGGTGCCGAAGACGAGATCACTGAACCCAGGAAACCGAAGCCTGAAGCACTTGTTTTCGAGAGTGTTGCAGGCGTACCTCCGGATTATTTCTGCGAAGACGGTCAGCTTTGGGGCAACCCCATCTACGACTGGAAGAAGATGAAAGCCGACAATTATGCCTGGTGGATGGACAGGATCGCTGAGAATTTCAAGCTCTACGATTACCTGAGGATCGACCATTTCAGGGCTTTCTCGTCCTATTGGGAAGTTGACGCCAACGCCGAGACCGCAAGGATCGGCAAGTGGAACAAAGGCCCCGGACACGAGTTCTTCAGTGAATACGACAAGGTTTTCGGCGACAGGGGAAGACTCATCGCGGAAGACCTGGGCGAGATCACACCCGATCTCAAGGAATTCATGGACAAGGTCGGAATCCCCGGCATGCGCGTCATGGAATTCACTTTCTATCCTGGTGATGACAGTTCCTTCATGCCGCACAACTTCAACAAGAACTGCGTGGCATACACGGGTACTCACGACAACAACACGCTTCTAGGCTGGCTCTGGGATTCGAGGGAAGACGTCAGGGATTTCTGCCTGAAATACTGCGGCTTCGAAGGCTCGAACTGGGGCGACGGCGGTCCTCACAGCGGTTCATGCAGAGCGATAATCAGGACACTTTGGATGAGCCATGCTGACGTGGCGATCATCCCGATCCAGGACATGCTCGGCTACGGTGCCGACACGAGGATGAACATTCCTGGAACTCCTACGGGCAACTGGGTCGTAAGATTCTCGAAAGAGGATCTCGATTCGATCGACAACGAGTGGTACCGCACCCTCAACACGCTTTACTACAGGTAATTGTTGATGAAATACATCCTTTGCATCGATCAGGGCACTACTTCCACCAAGGCTTTCCTGCTTAACGATCAGGGAGCTTTGAGCAGCGGCACACATGTACCGTTTGAACAGCAGTATCCTAATCCCGGCTGGGTTGATCACGATGCAGGGGAGATATTCTATACGGTCCTCAAGGCGATCGCGATACTGTTGGCGGAGAACCCTGACGCAAAGGGCAACATCGCGGCCGTCGGCCTTACTAACCAGAGAGAGACTACGGTTCCTTTCGGCCTCGACGGCAAGCCTTTGGCAAATGCCATCGTATGGCAGTGCAGGAGAACGACAGATATCTGCAGAAGGCCTGAGATAAAGAGCCAGGAGCGTAGGATAAGTGAGATCACGGGTCTTAAGATCGATCCGTATTTCTCGGCGACAAAGATGCTCTGGCTGCTCGAGAACGTTCCCGGATTAAGAGATATGATCAGCGCCGGAAAGGCTTATTTCGGCACGATCGACGGCTTCCTCGTATACAGGCTTACAGGATGCAGGACGTTTGCTTCGGATTATTCGAACTGCTCGAGAACGATGCTTTTCGACATCGCGAAAAAAGACTACGACGAAGAACTGTTAAAGCTTTTCGAGGTACCGCGTTCCGCGCTCGCTGAGCCAAAGGAATCCTGCAGTGATTACGGTGAGATAGCACTAGATCCCGATTATCTGAACAAGTCGGGTTTTGCCAAAGAAGAGATCGATGATCTCATGAGCCTTAACGGCGTGAAGATCACGGGTGTAATAGGCGACCAGCCTGCAGCGCTCCTCGGCCAGAACGCCATTCACGAAGGCGAATCCAAGACCACATACGGGACCGGAAGCTTCACGCTGATGAACCTTGGAACAAAGCCGGTCTTCTCAAAGAACGGACTTCTCACATCGTGCGCGTGGTCTGCCGGAGGCGTTACGTCTTATGCTCTCGAAGGAAGCATCTTCCAGGCGGGTTCCGTCATCAGCTGGCTCAAGGATGAGCTCCATCTGATCAACTCTCCTTCGGAGTGCGACAAGTACTGCGAATCGATCACTGATACCGGCGGAGTGTATCTCGTTCCCGCATTTACGGGACTCGGAGCTCCTTACTGGAGACCTGACGCGAGAGGCATCATGACGGGCATTACGAGAGGCACGGGCCGCGCCGAGATAATCAGGGCGGGAGTCGAATCGATCGCATATCAGGTCACGGAACTCGTTAACCTCATGACCGACGATACCGGTATCAAGGCAAAGCAGATGAAGGTCGACGGCGGCGTTTGCGCAAGCTCGTTCCTCATGCAGCTTCAGGCCGATCTTCTCGGTGTTACCATCACACGTGCTTCAAGCGATGAAATGACCGCCATGGGTGCGGGGTTTGCCGCAGGCGTATCTTGTGGTATTTTTGATGGCATTGAAGAAACGGGGAAATTCTACGTACCCGGCAATAAATACGATCCGAAGATGCCCGCATTTGAGGTGTCCAGGATAATGGAAGGATACAGGTCAGCTGCAAGAGCTGCGCTTTACGCGACTGGCGGCTGATAAGGAAATAAAAGAATGGTACAGGTATATTTCGTATTCTTTAAGATATTCGTTTGCCTTGCGCTCGGTTTTGTCCTGAACAAATCCAGGGTGCTCGACATGCGCGGCGAAAAGATCCTTACCGAGATCCTTCTCAAGGCCGTTCTTCCGTTCATGATCATCTCTTCGAGCCAGACGAATTTCTCGTTCGAGGAATTGAAGGGAATGGGCGCTATGTTCGCTTTCGCGTGCGCTTATTATTCGCTCTCGCTCGTTGTCTTCAGATTCCTTTACAGGCACACGAAATCGACTAATGACGATGAGCAGCGCGTAATGACGACCTGCACCGTTTTCGCGAACACGGGCTTCGTCGGATTCCCTCTGATGCATGCCCTCTACGGCGACAGGGGACTTCTTCTCGCAGCTGTTTTCAATCTCGTATATAACGCTTTTTTCTATACGTACGGTGCTCACATCATCTCGAAAAAGCCTCACTTCAAGCTTTCCGAGCTCTTCAGCAGCAGCGTCTCGACGGCTTCGATCGCAGCCATCGTATTGTTCATCGTTCCGTGGAGGATCCCGGGATTCATCAACAATACGATCTCCATGGTAGGCGACATGTCGGTCCCGATGTCCATGATGATCATGGGATCCCAGCTCGCGACCGTCGACATAAGGAAACTCTTCCTCGACTGGAAGCCTTATTTCGTTTCTTTTGTCAGGCTCATGCTGATCCCTGCCGCTGCTCTTCTCGCAGTCTGGGCATTGGGCCACGCAGCAACCATCAAGCCTGACACCATGAAGGTCATGGTCCTCATGTGCGCACTGCCGTGCGGCTCCATGAACGTTCTTTATGCAGAACAGTACAATACCGCTCCGGACCTCAGCACCAGGATAGTCACAATGTCGACATTCCTCATGCTTGTTACATTGCTCCTGTGGTCGAGGGTCGTCATGACGGTTCTTTGAGGTAGATAATGTCAGAAACAAACAGCATCGGAAGAATAGAGAATGAAGAGCTTGTAGAACTCCTCGGCAAGATCCGCAAGGACAACAGCGAGGAGAACATGATCGCGCTCCTTAAGGCAGCCGCGTCTTCCAGGTTCATCGTTCCCGTTGACGGTACCGAGGGCAATTACAGCTTCCACGCTGTAAGCGACAAGAACGGCCTCAAGTACATGGTCGTTTATTCCGATACGGACAGCTTCGAGGTTGCTTTCGAGGATAAGTACAAGAAGCAGCAGGGCGTTGCGGCGGGATTCGGAGATCTTGTCGAGGTCGTAATGACCGATAAGATGGGTCTTTCGGGATTCGTAATCAATCCCGGCGTTGAAGAAGTCCTTTTCGGCAAAGACATGGTTAAGCTCATAGCGCAGCAGATGGGCATCGGCGGAGACGGCACGGCCAAGGTCGGCGAGCCTGACAAATATCCGCCGGAACTCAAGGGCGCGCTTACCGAATATCTTAAGATCGAACCTTCCGTCAGCCGCATCTGGGTGCGCCTGATGCGCGAAAACGGAACTGACCGCATAAGCTGGCTGATAATAGCCGACACTGATCTCGAAGGCGAGCAGCTCAAATATATGCTGGATAACATGAGAAAGTACTGCCTGCCGTATCTTGATAACATGGACGCCTACTGCGCATCTTCCAAAGAGGAGTTTGCGTCGCAGGTCATCAAGGGCGTAGAACCTTTCTGTGAGGCGGAGTGACATATGGGACATAACAAGACCGGAGTAGTAGTTCTTTTCCTTTTGGCGGGATTCTTCATCATCGCGATGGCGATGGTCTTCAACACGTCTGCAAGACGAAGTGCCGCAATGCAGAAGCAGGACGAGATCGACAAGAAGATCTCTGAACTCAGTTCCAGAGACCTTACGGTTTATTGGATCGGTGACGTTCCCAAGGAGTTTGAGAAGCTTAAGCCCAAGATGCAGATCGTAAAGCCTGCTGAGATCAACAAGGACAACATGCCCATCCAGAGCTCAACTTTCCACATTACCATCAAGGATGGCCAGGGAAATGAGCAGAACATCGTTCCCAGAGATTACAGCGATTACATGATCATAGTAATAACCACCGGTGACGGCTTCTCTGATGAAGGCAAAGACGTTCTCCGCAACTGCATCGCCGAGAACGGCGTTCCCGTTATCGCGGTCGGCGACAAGGCCTGCAACATGCTCGGAGGCATCCTGGTTCACGGCGCCGGCTATTCTCCCGATCATTCCGTTTTCTATAAGCTCAAGGAGGGCTACGATGAGCCTTTCCTCGATAAAAAGGCCGTTGCGGCCGGCGGAGCGGACTTCGCTGACGAACTCTGCGGAAAACTCTGCGCGTATTTGAATAACGAAGTTTCCAGGAGGTACGTCGAGGCTTCATCACGCGTTTCAGCGGCTTTCTCATCCGTTGATGAGCAGGCTACGGCCACCACTTCAGAGGGCGAGACTGAAGAAACTACAGAAGGTTCAGAATCTGAAACGGAATCGACCGAAAATTCTACTTCCGAAACAAACAGAAATATGCTCGTAAGGCCTTAAGTACAAGGCTTTGAGGGCGATGGGGCACCTTTCTCCGCCGTTTGACACCAAATTGTAATAATTATAATATAGTAGGGTGTTCGGGGGAGGTGATTTCCATTCACGCGTTGGAGGAAAGAATACTTAAGGAAGGCCGGGTTCTTCCCGGAGAAGTACTTAAGGTAGGGAGTTTTCTTAATCAGCAGATAGATACTGCGCTCCTTACGGACATGGGCAATGAGATTGCCCGCCTTTACGGTAACGCATGCGTTACCAAGATCCTCACCATCGAATCTTCCGGAATCGCGATTGCCGTCGCGGCCGGGTGCGCCATGGGCGTGCCTGTCGTCTATGCGAAAAAACATGCTTCCAGCAACATGAGCAAGGACGTCTACACGGCGAATGTTTTTTCCTACACTCACCAGAAAACTTATGAGATCGCGGTTGCCAAGGATTACATAAGACCGGACGACACCATCCTGATCGTTGATGATTTTCTTGCAATGGGAAATGCGTTAAACGGTCTCATGGAGATAACGGAAAAGGCCGGAGCAAAGCTTGTCGGAGCCGCGATCGAGATCGAGAAAGGCTTCCAGGGCGGCGGTGACGCTTTGAGAGCCAAGGGTATCAGGGTCGAATCACTTGCGATAATCGACTCGATGAGCGATACGTCACTTACCTTCAGAGAGCAGTGACATCCAATCTAAGTTGTATGCAATTAGCTTTTGCATAAAAAGAAATAAATGGAGGCAAATTATGAAGAAACTGGTTTCACTGGTGCTGACGATGGCATTCGCAGTGACTGCATGCTTCTCACTTTCGGGATGCAACAAGCAGCCTGCTGCTTCATCAGACGCTACAAGCAAGGCAGAGGAGACCACTGCAGGTTCTAAGGAGACGGACGCAGAGTCCAAGCCCGCGGCAGGAAATTTCAAGGTTGGTGCTATCTACATCAACAGCCAGAACGACACATCCGGTTACACCTTTGCACATCACAAGGGCATCACCGATGCAATGAAGGAAGTCGGCCTTGATCCCGCAAAGGATCTCTACATCGTTGACAACGTTCCGGAAGACGATGAGAAGGTTAAGCAGGCAATCGACCAGCTCGCAGGCGACGGATGCAACATCATCTTCGGCATCAGCTTCGGTTACATCAACGCAATGAACGAGAAGGCTACGGAATATCCCGACATCATCTTCTCTCACGCTACGGGCTACATGTCCAACGATAAGAACTTCAACAACTATTTCGGAAGGATCTATCAGGCGCGTTACCTCGCAGGAATCGCTGCAGGATACAAGTCTCTTGCACTCAAGAACGACAACATCGGTTACGTTTCCGCTTGGGGCACGGAGTATGCTGAGACATGCTCAGGCATCAACGGCTTCGCTCTCGGTGCAAGATCGGTTAACCCCAACGCTAAGATCCACGTTTACGAGATCTCCACATGGGGCGATCAGGAGAAGGAGAGACAGGCAGCGCAGGTCCTCATCGACACATACAAGTGCTGCGTCATCGGTCAGCACTGCGACTCCGCTCAGCCTCAGATCGTTGCTAACGAGAAGGGCGTTTTCGGATGTGGCTACAACTCCGACATGACAAATGAAGCTCCCAAGGCTCACCTCACGGCAGCAATCTGGAACTGGAGCGCTTACTACGCAACAGCAATGAAGGCAGCTATGACAGACAAGGCTTCATTCATGACATCAGTAGGCAACTACTATCAGGGACTCAACGCAGGCCTCGTTGACGTTTCGCCTCTTTCCGGCAACTGCGAGCCCGAGACAGCTGAGGCTATAAAGATCGCAAGAGATCTCATGACCTCCGGCAAGTGGGACGTATTCTCCGGCGTTAAGCTCTCATTCTCCGGTGCGGCAGGTTCTGTCACAGCTGAGCAGAAGAGCGATGCACTCAAGACAAACAAGGGCGAGGAGAAGGTTGCTGCAGGCGGAGCTTCCGTTGGCGATGACGTTATCCAGGGCTCAATGAACTACTATGTTGAAGGCGTAACTCAGGTTAACTGATTTTCGCAATAACACGCTGCAGGCAGGAGAGGTTTTATGGATTATGCCATCGAACTAAAAGGAATTTCGAAACAGTTCGGAACGCTGTTCGCAAACAAGAATGTAAGTCTGCAGCTCAAAAAAGGTGAGATTCTCGCCCTCTTAGGTGAGAACGGATCCGGTAAAACGACTCTTATGAACATGCTGTCGGGCATTTATATGCCCGACAGCGGTTCTATTTTTATCAACGGCAAAAAGGTGTCGATCAGCTCGCCTGAGGATTCGGCAAAGCTCGGTATCGGAATGGTGCATCAGCACTTCAAGCTCATCGAGCGTTTTACCGCGCTCGACAACATCAGGATCGGATTAAGGGATGACAAGAATTTCCTTCTGAAGAAGGATACAAAAAACGAAGTTAAGAAGATGGCCGAGAAATTCGGCTTTGACATAGATCCGGACAAACTGGTCTCCAACATGTCTGTCTCCGAGAAGCAGACTTTGGAGATCTTAAAGGTCCTTTGCTACGGCGCGAAAATAATAATCCTGGACGAGCCCACCGCGGTTCTTACGGTCCAGGAGATCGAGAAACTCTTCAAGGTCCTCCGCAGGATGAAGGAAGAGGGACATTCGATAATTATCATCACGCACAAGTTGAATGAGGTCATGGAGATCTCCGACCGTGTTACTGTGCTTAGACACGGTGAATACATCGATACGGTCAATACCGCGGATACTGATGAGAAGAGGCTTACTGAACTCATGGTAGGACGTAAGATCGATCTTTACATCGAGTGTCCCCCAATTGAGAAGACAAAGCCCCTTCTCGAGATCAGAGGTCTCACGGTAAAGAATGACGAAGGTGCGATAGCAGTCGATCATCTCGATTTCTACATCAGAGGAGGAGAGATCCTCGGCGTTGCAGGAATCGCGGGTTCAGGTCAGAAAGAACTCTGCGAAGCGATCGCGGGACTCCGTCCGATCGTTGACGGAAAAATGATCCACAAGGGCGAGAACATCGTTGGTCTAACGCCACGCAAGATCCTTGAGAAAGGCATCTCCATGAGCTTCATTCCCGAGGACAGATTAGGAATGGGACTTGCTCCTTCGCTGTCGATCACCGATAACATGATCCTCAAGAATTACGGCGAGAACAAAGGTCCCTTCATCGACAGGAAGTCCGCAAGGGAAGAGGCAAAGAAAGTAATAGACAGACTTAAGGTCGTTACGCCTTCGACTGAGACTGCAGTAAGAAAGCTCTCGGGCGGTAACGTACAGAAAGTCCTTCTGGGCCGTGAGATAAAGTCGGGCCCTAATGTCCTCATCACCGCTTATCCGGTAAGAGGATTAGACATCAACTCTTCTTACATGATCTATGACATCCTCAACGAGCAAAAGAAAAAGGATGTCGGAATACTTTTCATCGGTGAGGACATCGATGTCATGATGGCTCTCTGCGACAAGATCATGGTCATCTGCCATGGCAGGCTCCAGGGTGTCGTCAACAGCAATCACACTACCAAGGAGGAGATAGGTCTTATGATGACCGGTGCCCTCGATCTGGTAGACAAGGGCGGAAAGACAGCCGGAATCGCAAAGGATTCTGGTTTTGCAGAGACAGAAGAAAAAACTGAAGCGGAGGGTGCGGACAAATGAAGAAATATCATCTCGTAAGACGTCCCCGTCAGTCGCTCAGAAGACTTCTGGCATATTACCTCATAGGCATCATCATTTCTCTCGGCATAGGCGCGATACTGCTTGCATCCCTCGGCATCAACCCGTTCGAATACTACGGAAGAATGCTTACCATCGGAATGATCGGCAACAAGTATGCGTATAAGAACGTCGAAGGATTCCTGAAGGTTCTTGTACCGCTCCTCATCACTTCACTCGCGCTCGGATTGTCGTTCAAGATGCGTTTCTGGAACATCGGAGGCGAGGGAGAATTTCTTATCGGCGCGATCAGCGCAGCCATCGTGGCATTCAACGTAACTGGTCTTCCGAGGCCGATTACGATAATACTCATGTGCGTTGCGGCGATGCTCTCGAGCGGTCTTCTCGGACTGGCTGTTGCTTTCTTTAAAGTTAAGTTTAACACCAACGAGACGCTCGTAACGCTCATGCTCAACTATATAATGCTCTATGTAATAACCTATCTCGGAAAGACGAAAGAGGACTGGAATTTCTTCCTTGATCCGAAGTCTGCGAGACCCATTTTCGGCAAGTTCCCCGATACGGGCATCATGACCGGCATCAAGATAGGAAACTTCAATCTTTTGTGGTCTGTCATCATCGCGATAGCACTCATTGCATTGATCTACGTTTACCTGAAATATACCAAGCACGGATATGAGATCTCGGTAGTCGGAGACAGCAGCGCGACCGCGAAATATGCAGGCATGAAAGTCGGAAAGATCATCATGAGAACGATGTTCATCTCATCTGCTCTGATCGGTCTTGCAGCAGGCCTTACCGCATCTTCATCTGGTACGATCTCAGAGACGATAACCAACAACGTCGGCTGGACCGGCATTGTCGTTGCATGGCTCGGAAAGCTCAGCGTTCCCGCCATTGCGGTCACATCGGTCCTCATAGCCATACTGCAGTTCGGATGTAAGACGGCTGCGACAAAATACCCTTCGATCGACAGCAATTTCGCCGATCTTCTGCAGGGCATAATCCTGTTCTCGGTATTGACCGCGGACTTTGTCGCTACGTTCACTCTTAAGAAGAAGGAGGATGCGAAAAATGGTTGATGTAATCACGCTCTTCCTGTTCAGCATTATCGTTTACAACATCCCGCTCCTTTACGGTACGGCAGGCGAGATAATGATCGAGAAATCAGGTTCACTGAACCTTGGTGTTGAAGGTACGATGGCCATCGGTGCTGTTGCCGGATACCTCCTGGGAATGCGTTCGGGAAGCCTTCTTGTCGCATGCCTCGTAAGCTTTGTGGCTTCAGGTCTCGTAGGACTTCTTTTCTCGTTCCTCACGGTTACGCTTCAGGCAAACCAGAACGTTACGGGTCTTACGATCACAACGTTCGGCGTCGCGTTCTACTACTTCATCGGCAACGCCGTTTCCAACAGTGAATCAAAGTGGCCCGCACTCGGAGGCAGTGCTCTTGATAAGCAGTTTGCAGCCATCGAGATCCCGCTTCTTTCGAAGATCCCCGTTATCGGAAAGACGTTCTTCTCGCACAACGTACTCATATATCTCGGCTTCGCGATCGCGATACTGATGTGGCTCTATTTCAAGAAAACGGTACCCGGACTTAAGCTCCGTGCGATCGGTGAGAACCCCGGCGCTGCTGACTCTCTGGGTGTCAACATCACGCTCTACAAATACGTTCACATCATCATCGGTTCAGGCATCATGGGCATCGGAGGCCTCTATATGGCTCTCAACATGGGCGGAACTTTTGAAGGTTCCAACTGCTGGATCAACGGTTACGGATGGATCTCGATCGCACTCGTTATCTTCGCTAACTGGAGTCCTGCAAAGGCGATCCTCGGTACGTTCATCTTCGGATTCTTTAATACGCTCAGAGTTCAGAATGCGCCTCTTGCGACCGCTTTCCCGAATACTCTCGGATGGCTTACAAAGATACCTGCGCAGTTCTTCTCGGCATTGCCGTTCATCATCACTCTCATCGTTCTCATATTGAGTTCGGTAAGCAAGAACAGCAACAGCAACGAGCCTTCCGCTATCGGCAGAAATTACTACAGAGAAGACAGATAAAAAAAGGAGTGTTGTCAGATGAAACTTACAGGAGCCCAGATAGTTATCGAGACCTTGCTTGAACAAGGTGTTGATACTGTTTTCGGTTTTCCGGGAGCAACAGTAATCGATATCTATGACAAGCTTTTCGACCGTAAGGATGAGATCAGGCATGTCCTCGCCGCTCACGAACAGGGCGCTGCCCATGCTGCAGACGGATATGCGAGATCAACGGGCAAACCCGGCGTGGTCATCGCGACTTCAGGTCCCGGCGCGACCAATCTTGTAACAGGCATCGCGACTGCATTCCTCGACTCTGTCCCCATGATCGCCATCACGGGAAACGTTGCCAATTCCATGATCGGACGTGACGCTTTCCAGGAGATCGACATTACGGGCGTTACGCTTCCCATAACGAAGCACAACTTTTTCGTAAGAGACATCAAGGTGCTTGCGGATACCATCCGTGAGGCTTTCAAGATCTGCACGTCAGGAAGACCCGGTCCGGTCCTCATCGATATTCCGAACGACATCCAGACTGCTACATGTGAGTTCAAAACTACGCGCAAAGTCGTTCCCGCCAAGCCCCAGAAGGCAGACGCGGAAATGGTCGCAAGAGCTGCCGAGATGATCGCCGAATGCAAGAGACCTTACATCTATTTCGGCGGCGGTGCGGTAAGAGCCGGCGCGGGCAAAGAGATACTTGCGCTCGCAGAGAAGATCGATGCATACATCGGATGCTCCATGATGGGTCTTTCAGAGATACCCACGTCCAATCCGAGATTCCTCGGAATGCAGGGAATGCACGGACATTTCGCTTCATCTGTCGCGCTCGCGAAAAGCGATCTCATGATCGCCGTCGGCGTCAGATTCTCCGACCGTGCGACGGGCAAGACTGACAGATACGCGCTTAATTCCAAGAAGATCCACATCGATGCCGACGTGGCTGAGATCGGCAAGAACGTCTCTGTGGATCTCGGTGTTTGCTGCGACGTAAAAGACTTCCTCGCAAGGCTCATCGATGCCGTTGAGGAGAAGAAGCTCCCTGATTGGGAAGAGAAGATCAAGTCTCTCAGAGCGCGTGAATCAGACGCGTACGACGACGATACTTTCGTGCCGAGAGAAGTCATTCTCGACATAGCATCGAAGGTAAAACCCGACACGAGGATCGCTACCGATGTCGGCCAGCACCAGATGTGGACGGCACAGTTCTATAATTTCAGAAAGAAGCATACATGGCTCAGTTCAGGTGGTCTCGGAACCATGGGATTCGGCCTCGGCGCTGCGATCGGTTCAACGTTTGCGACAGGCAAGAGAGCAGTCCTCATCACAGGTGACGGAAGCTTCGGCATGAGCCTTAACGAACTCGCTACGGCCGTTACTTATAACGTCCCGGTAACCATCGTCATATTCAATAACCACACGCTCGGAATGGTAAGACAGTGGCAGACTCTGTTCTACGACAAGAGATATTCAGGCACTGACATCGAGCGCAGCACTGATTTCGTAAAACTCGCGGAAGCCTTTGGCGCGAAGGGCTTCAGAGCTGATGACATCGACGGGTTCAGGAAGGCTTTCGATGAGGCTTACGCATATGACGGACCTGCCGTCATCGACATGAAGATCGATTCCGATGCGATGGTCCTTCCGATGCTTCGTCCCGGCGGAACATTCGAAAATCTCGTAACGTGGAAGGAGGCCGAAAATGAAGAAAGATAAGATAATCATCGCTATCTACGTTGACAACCAGTACGGCGTCCTGTCGCGTGTCACGGCCATGTTCACTAGAAGAGGATTCAACATCGATTCACTCACCGTCGGTGAGACGGAATCGCCCGCATATTCACGTATCACGATCACCCTTTCCGCTGCGAAGACCGATAAGGATCAGGTAGTCTCACAGCTCCGTAAACTCTACAACGTTAAGAAGGTCGTTGTCCTTTCCAACGAGGATTGTATGAAGCGCGAGCTCATGCTCATCAAGGTAAGGAACAGCGAAGACATAAGAGACAGGATCCTTGAGACGGCGAAGATCTTCAGGGCCAAGGTAATCGATCTCGGTGAGGAAGCGATAAGCATCGAGGTAACCGGTGATTCGACTAAGATCGACGGTTTCATCCAGAACGTAAAGACCTTCGGCATCATCGAAATGTGCCGTACCGGCATTGTCGCTCTCGACCGCGGAAGCACCACGATCTGGTCCGATCACGATGACGATTAAAGGTAAGAACACATGGCTGATCTGATCAAGGAAATCAACTCTCTGGCCATTTTCGGAGGCATGAGGAAAAAGGAACCCCTTGCAAGTCTTACCAGGTTCCTTAAGCTCGCCGACGAAGGCACGCAGTCGCAGAATGATCTCATAGAAGCATACTCCGAGTTTGTTAACGCTGTTTATTCGATGAGACCTGACGCGGATTTCTCCGGAGCTCTCTGGGATTGTCTGAGATCTGATGACAATGCGTACATCAGTTTCACAAAGACAAACATAATGAGACGCCGCACCGGTGAAGAGGAGCTGAAGATCAGCAAGATGATGGAAGTCGCTGTCGAAAGAGAACTCGAGATCCTTACCGCAATAGGAAACACATCTTACATCAATCTGCAGAATATGCTCTTCTATGACGGATACATAGCGCAGTTCAAGACTACAGGAATCGACATGAAGAAGCGTTACCTTGATATGCTTGAGGCTCTTAAGACCGTCAATTCCTGATCCGGCACGGCCGTTTTCAGATGTAACCTCAATGTCAGAAATCGTTCATAATTTCATAACACATTCTGACATTGGCTGTGGTACTATAAAGCCATCAATAAAGAACCAATACAAAGACAGGTTCATAGGAGGTGAGACCAATGGGACAAGATAATACATCAAGCAGGCAGTTGGTCTCGCTTGGTTCAGATTTTCTCCTGTAAGGTTTTCTACTTAATCTGAGTTTTAACTCAACACCGAACCGAACAGACCACTGCTACTCTTGAACCACAACTTAACAAACATTCAATCCCCTGCATCTGCGTTGCAGGGGTTTTGTTTTGAGGGTTAAAGAATTATAATCAAAACATAAAAATATAGGGAGGTTATCATCATGGTGGATTTACCTAACATCGACATTAATAAGGTCAAGGAGACAGCCAGCGGCGCTCTCGATGCCGTTGCAAAGAATGAGCAGGCAAACGGCGTTTACGAGAAGGCTGCAGGTGCAGTTGAGAAGAAGACCGGTGTTGACGTTCCGTCAGCAGCTGATCTTTCCAAGATGCTCGACAAGTAAAGATAATTAACTATCGTGACTGAGCGGCAGGATGATTGCGCTTTTGATCTGATAGGCAAATACAGACTGCAGATCATGGGGTTCGCTGCGTTGTGGTTGTTCTTATACCACACGCAGGATTCCTGTCTTTTATTTTCGAAAATCCCCGGAATAGGCGATGTTGAGGCGCTTTTCTCATGCAACGGATATGCCGGTGCGGACATGTTTTTCTTCATCTCGGGAATCGGCATGGTCTATTCGATATCGAAACATACCGTTCCCCAGTTCTATCTCAGGCGTTTTCTCAGGATATGGCCCCCTTATGCCGTGATCGGAACCATAGCTGCCTTCGTATTCAAATGGTCGATACCCGATTATCTCATGACGATAACCGGGGTTTCTTTTTATGCGAGATCACTGTTCTCGCTTATCTGGTTCGTTCCCGCGATAGGAACGTTCTATCTCATTTTTCCGCTCTATGACCTGATGATGAGGAAGATAAAGCACAAGATCATTCCGACTGTCATCATTTTCGTGATATGGCTTGTTCTCTCGTTCCTGTGGAAGAGCGATGCGCCGAGAGGCGATCTGTCGATCTTCACGAACCGTATTCCCGTCTTTACGCTCGGAGTTTATTGCGGTTATCTGAGCAGGGAGAAGAAGATCAAGTTCGGTTCCAAGACAAGGATCATCCTTTTCGCGGTCTTTGCGCTGGGAATAATCTTCATGACCTTCTCCGAATATGTTGAGGGACTGGATTTTTCGCATTATCTCATCAAGTACATCGGAACGACGATGGTCGCACCCATCATGTGCTACTATCTGGCAAAGATCTTCAGCCTCATCGAAAAGGCTTCCTTTATCGGAAAGGCATTCTCTTTGATAGGGGTCATGTCCCTTGAGATGTACTGCTCTTATGAGATCATAATGAACATCTTCAGACCGAGGTTTTTCGGAAGAATGGAAAACCACTTGTATACGCTTGTTCTCTTTGTCATGGTGCTGGCTGGATCGGCACTGCTCTATCAGATGACAAGACTTATTCGCAAAAAAATAATGATATAATGATAAAAGTGTTTTTGACCGGGAGGAAATCAACCAATGAAACTGTCCGATCTTCTTGAGTATGACGATATAGTCGTCCAGTGCCACGATAATCCTGACGCGGACGCGATCGCTTCCGGTTTTGGCGTATACAGTTATCTCAAGTCAAAGGGAAAGAATGTCAGATTCATCTATTCCGGCAATTTCATTATCACCAAGACCAACCTCAAGTTCATGATCGAGGTATTGGATATCCCGATCGAATACGTCAAGACACTCGATAAGAAGCCCAGCCTCCTGGTCACGTGTGACTGCATCTACGGTGAGGGCAACGTAAGGAAATTCGAAGCCGAAACTATCGCTTCGATCGATCACCACTATCTCGTAGACAATAACCCGCCGGCGATGAACGACGTCCGTCAGGGCGTAGGCAGCTGCTCCACGATCGTATGGGACATGCTGAGGAAAGAAGGATTCGAGATTGACAAGAATCTTTCGACGGGTCTTTACTACGGACTTTACACAGATACCAACACGCTCGCGGAAGTCTACCATCCGTTAGACCGCGACATGCTTGACGATATTTACTACGACAAGGCCCTGATCAAGCATTTCTGCAACATGAACATGACTTTGCAGGAAGTTAAGATCGCGGGCATGGCGCTCCTCGGTTATGAGTATCACGAAGTTCACAGATACGCACTTCTCGAGACGATGCCCTGTGACCCCAACATCCTCGGTCTCATCAGCGACTTCTTCCTTGCTGTTGATACGGTTGATGTCTGCGTTGTCTTCTCGGAGCTTGACGTTGGCGTTAAGTTCTCCGTAAGAAGCTGCACCAACGAGGTAAGGGCAAACGAGCTTGCAGAATACATTGCGCGCGGAATAGGTTCCGGCGGCGGACGTTCGGACAAGGCGGGCGGACTCATCCAGAAGGAACTCCTGGCAGAACTCAGAGAAGACTATCTTGCGTCTGATGACATCCACAGACACGCCATCGTTACCACCGTTCTCCGTGACCGTCTGCACGATTACTATCAGAACTGCAAGATCATATACGCAGGCAAGGACGAGCTCGACGTATCGCAGATGAAGCACTACAAGAAGCTCCCGCTCAAGCAGGGCTACATTGTTCCCTCAGAGTTCCTTCCTGTCGGAACGCCGATCCTTGTACGTTCATTAGAGGGCGATACGAACCTCAACGTTACCGAAGACACGGTCATCATGATCGGCGTAAGGGGAGAGGTTTACGCTTCGAACAAGAAGGTCTTCAACAAGAATTACAAGACGCTTGAAGATCAGTACAAGATGAAACTCGAATACTTCCCGACCATCAAGAATACAAGGACAGGCGAGATCATCCCGCTTAGAAAGATGGCCAAGACATGCGTATCCGAAGGCGGCAACAAGATCCTTGCAATGCCCGTCTTAACAACGACGAAAGTATTTACCAAGTGGAACGGAACTGAATATCTCAAGGGTGAGCCGGGTGATTACCTCGCTGCCAAGGAGAGCGATCCGGATGATGTCTATATCATCAACAAGGACATTTTCGCGCAGTCTTATGCACCTGACTGAACCTTACCGGTCAGCAGTATTTGAATAAACGGAAAGCAGAAGAACAGAGCAGATATGGATTATAAGTACGACGCGTTTATTTCATACAGGCATGCCGAAAAGGATACCCTGATCGCTTCTGAAATACAGAAGGGCATAGAGAGGTTCAACATACCGGCATCGCTCCGTAAGAAGACAGGCAAAGACAGGTTTAACCGTGTCTTCAGAGATGTCGAGGAGCTCCCCATAACGAGCAACCTTACCGAGGAACTTGAGGAAGCCCTTAAGTCTTCGCAGTACCTTATCGTCATCTGTTCTTACAGGACTTCAGAATCCGACTGGGTAAAGCGCGAGATCGACACATTCCTCGAATTCCACGATTACAACAAGCAGCTTATCTTTACCGTTCTTGTTGAAGGTGAACCTGATGAGGTAATCCCGGAGATCTTAAGACACGACAACATCACCCACTATCTCGCAGACGGCACTTTTTACTGCAAGGATGAGATCGTTGAGCCTTTGTCCGCGGACTACAGAATGCCTTTGAGGAAGGCAAGGAAGATCGAGCTCCCGAGACTTGCGGCAGCGATGCTCGGATGCAATTACGATGAGATCATCAGACGCCGTAAGGCATACAAGAGAACGAGACTTCTCATCGAGACACTGATCGTATCCGCTGCTGCCATAGTACTCATGGTCTATATCGGCTGGATGCTGATGAGGATCCAGGACGGACTCCGTAAAGCCCAGATGAACCAGTCGAGATATCTTTCCACCGAATCACAGAAAATGCTCGAAGACGGTGACCGTATAGGAGCATTACAGCTTGCGCTCGCGGCGCTTGAGAATTCAGACGGTACAAGACGTCCGATAACGAGTGAGGCGCTTTATGCCCTCTCGCAGTCTGTTGGTTCATACATATCAAAGGGAACCAATAGTGCTTCACCCGTATGGCAGTACGATGTGGTCTCTTCGATCGTCAGTTATGGCCTGAACTATGCTGAAGACCGTGTTGCGATCCTTGATGCTTCCGGAAAGCTCTATGTCTATAACGCAAAGGATCATACGCAGATAAAGACGCTGAAGGATGATGAGAACAAATTCCTTGATTTCAGGTATGACAAGAACGACAATTTGCTCATTGTAACTACTCACGGAATAACTCTGTATGATTCAAACACCTGGGCCGAGATATGGAATTACACAGCCTCAAAGGTCGTTTCACCACAGAAAAACCTTGTGGCATACTATCGCAGCAAGGGTTACATCATCCTGAACCTTTCGAGATCGATGGCGATAATAAATGCCGAAAACGGCGAACTCATCAAGGAGATCGACAGCAAACAGGCTGATGTCTTCACAGATGCAAACGGAAAACAGACTGCCTTCACCACGGAACGTTTTATTGTCAATGACGACTTTTCCAAGTTGTTATTGGTGGGCAGCAGGGACTCAAAGTATAATTCGGCGTATGTCTGCGACATTAAGCAGGAAAAGTGGACCTGTGCCATTGAGGAGTCCGGAGAATTCCTTAAACTGGGCTTGGACAATTCCGGAAACTTCCTGATATTGAGAAATCAGCCCGGTGATTCACAATCGGTTTTCAACAATACGTCTGCTTATCTCTATGATTCCAAGGTCATCCTTGAGCGTGTATCAACTGCAGGAAAGTCTTCCTGGAAGACCGAGATCCCGTCAATGACACGTGTCATTAACGCAGAGCTTATCAATTCCGGTTATAAGACTGAAGAAGGCAAACAGGTCCAGGTAGTAATCGCATCTTTCGCAAACAAGTTTGTGCTCATCGACAGTAAGAGCGGCAAGATCATCAAGAACTACGATCTGCCCGACAGCATTGTCAGAGCGGCTTCTTCAGAAGAATCTCTTAGTTCTCTTATCGTTCTGCGCAACGGCATGCTACTCAGGATGCGCATGGATGGGGAGATCAAGACCGTTCAGGGAGAAAAGTATTTCAAAGAAGGCATCAGTGAGATCAACTCTTTTGCCGATGAGAACAAAAAGGCGGTCTATCTTGTCGAAGATGAAACAAAACGAGTGATCACCGAGTACAGCAGCAACTTTTATGACAGCTGGTACAAAGGCTTTGAGGGAACCGAATCGATGTCGCTTGTAACTGACGGCATCAGATGCGGCAAATATCTGGTAACCATCGGAACCGACCGTAACATCACTTGCGTTGACTTGGAGTCCGAAAAGGTGATCTGGACGCAGAAATCGCCGACATTCTTTGTCCACGTTCTTGATAACGGCATTTCTCCTGACAAAAAGAATGTCTATCTCCTTGCTGATTACGGTGAAGGTGTCGTTGTTAAATGCAATCTCATCAAGATCAGCTGTGAGGACGGAAAGATCACGGAGCTCCCAAGTGAATTCACTGTCTTAAAATCTAATGGAATAGTCGTCAATAACGGAAAGATCTGGGGAACTATCTACGAGAGCGGAAGCAAAAATGAAGAAGGGGCCAAGCTTACGGTCGTTTCCTATGACATGACCAGCGATACGATCAAAAAGACTACGGTCGAACTTGGAAACGAAACGTCTAATATGAGTTATACCGGCAATATGAGTGTCTTCCCCGACGGCAAGAAAGCAATGGTCTATTTCAAGAAGTATGTTGATGACCAGGAACGTTATATCCGCGTTACCATCGACATTGAAGGTGCAAAGTTCACCTCCAACGAGACAGGCGGATGCTACGGCGCCGTTTGGAGCGATAACGGAAAGCGCTTTGCCGAGGCATCTGAGACCGGTGTGATCGATGTGTATTCCGCAGACGGCAATCTGCAGCACTCGATCGATACCGAATTGCGCATCCCGAGAAAAATGGCTTATTACAAGGACAGACTCTATGTCTTATACAGCATCGGAGCTCTTTGCAGCTATGACAACAAAGGCAAACAGGTATCCCACATCAGTCTTAACCATGGCGATATCAGCAAAGAGAATACGGATCAGATTAAATTTGATTTTGTTCACGGTTTCCTGTTCCTGAGATCGGGAGACAATACCGACATCATCAATCTTTCCGAGAGTAAGAGCGTCAGCTGCATGAGAGGTTATCTGGGTCTCTATACCACGAAGGAAAAGGATACCGAGCTCACTGATGCAAAGGTCATCTGCTATGCTTTATCAGCTGAAGCCGGAAAAGTGATCGGTTACTTCGAGTACAAGACACCTGACAAACTGATACAGCAGGCAAAAGAGATCCTGAATGGAAAGACCGTCAGCGAAGAGGTCAGGCGGAAGTACGGTCTGGAATAAGGTGTAACATTGTTACGAACCAACAAAAAGGGGGCTTTGCAAAGCCCCTTTTGTTATTTTGATCTATTTGTTTACTGCTGTCCGGCCTGAGCCTGAGCTGCCTTGTACTTTTCCTCGTCAGCCTTCTTGATGGCCTTGCGCATGATCTTTCCGCTCGGAGTCTTGGGGAGTTCTTCAACGAACTCGATTACTCTCGGATACTTGTAGGGAGCGGTAGCGTGCTTGACGTGGTTCTGAAGTTCCTTGACGAGCTCGGGAGTGCCCTTGCCCTTGTACTGCTTTGTAAGGACGATTGTAGCCTTAACAGCCTGTCCACGCATCGGATCGGGAACTGATGTTACCGCGCACTCGAGGACCGCAGGATGCGTCATGAGAGCGCTCTCGACCTCGAAAGGTCCGATACGGTAACCGGAGCACTTGATGACGTCGTCGTTTCTTCCTACGAACCAGATGTATCCGTCCGGATCTCTCCATGCGGTATCGCCTGTGTTGTAGTCGGCACCGGGCCACTGGTCAGCCATTGCCTCGGGGTTCTGGTAGTATTCCTTGAAAAGTCCGGTGGGATGTGAAGAAGCGTTCCTGATGATGACGTTTCCTACGATACCGTCCTCGACGGGATTGCCTTCATCGTCAAGAAGTTCGATGTCGTAAAGGGGAGTGGGTTTTCCGGTAGAACCCGGCTTTACGTCGATCCAGGGGAAGTTAGCGAAAAGAACGCTTCCTTCAGTCTGGCCGAATCCCTCTCTGATCTCCAATCCCGTTGCATCCTTCCACTTGTAGAATACTTCAGGGTTAAGAGGCTCGCCTGCCATCGAGCAGTGCTTGATGGAGGAGAAATCGTACTTTGAAAGGTCTTCCTGGATCAGGTAACGGTAGATCGTGGAAGGTCCGCAGAAGGAGTTGAGCTTGAGCTTTTCGATGATCTCGAGCATCCTCTGCGCGCTGAACTTGCCCTGCGTGTCGAATGTGACGTTGACCGCGCCTGCGATCCACTGTCCGTAGATCTTGCCCCATGCAAATTTTGCCCAGCCGGAATCGGCCTGTGTGAGGTGTCTGCAACCGTCGTAGACCTGCTGCCAGTACTTTGCCGTGACGATGTGTCCAAGAGGCAGGAGGTAGTCGTGAAGGATCATCTTGGGCTCACCGGTAGTGCCGGAAGAGAAGTAGATGATCATGGGATCTTCGTTGTGAGTGGCTTCATCGCCTGTGGGCCTCTCGAAAACGGGAGAAGCCGCATCGATGTCGTCCGTAAGAGAACGCCATCCCTCGGGTGCTTTGCCGATAACGCTGCAGATCTGAACAGTCTTGCAGTCGGGACGTGCGCTGTTGACGTTGTCGATGATCCACTGGTCGTCTGCGCAGACGATCATCTTAACGTTAGCCGCGTTGCAGCGGTAAACGATATCGTGGTATTCGAGCTGGAAAGTGGCGGGGATAACGACTGCGCCGAGCTTGTGGAGACCGACCATCGTGAACCAGACTTCAGGACGCTGGCGCAAGATCATGAGGACCCTGTCGCCCTTCTTGATGCCTAAGCCCTTGAACATGTTGGCTACGCGGTTGCTCTTCTCCTTGATGTCGGTAAAGGTGAAGTGCTTCTCATTGCCTTCATCGTCGCACCAGATGAGTGCCTCGCGCTCAGGCTCTGTGTCAGCATACACGTCGACGACGTCGAATCCGAAGTTAAAGTCCTTGGGGACCTTCAGCTTGAAGTTCTTCTTGAAATCCTCATAGCTTTCGAAATCAACTCTTTCGACAAATCTTTCCAGTAAGCTCATATCTGTGTGTCTCTCCTTGAGGTATTAACCGTTGATTATCGTCAGGAACTTTGCGTTGTCCGTGACTGCCCTCTGGCCGTGAGGCTTCTCGGGGTTGAAGTAGATGGAATCGCCTGCATTGAGCGTGAACTCACGGTCGCCTACGACAACCTTGATCGTGCCCTCGATGACGTAGTTGAATTCCTGGCCGCCGTGCTTAACGAGCTCTGCCGTCTCGGACTTCGAAAGGGTAACGATCATGGGGTCCATCTGTCTGTGCTTGTAGTTGAAAGCAAGAGCGCTGAAGGAATAGCCGGGATAACGCTCGACCTTGACGCCGTTGCCGCCTCTTACCACGGTATAATCGTCCATTCTGGGGACGTCGCCGGTCATGAGGACTGTGGGGTCGACCCTGAACAGTTCAGCGACCTTGTAAAGGAGGCTGATCGGGATTTCCTTTGAACCGGTCTCGTAAGCAAGATACTCGTCCTTGCTGACACCGATGTTGCGTGCGACGTCATCCGCATCGAATTCGAGGATGTCACGAAGTTCTCTGATCCTCTCGGAAATCTGCTTGATGTATTCGTTCATGTCAGGCCTCCAAATATATCCTTGATATTATTTATAAATTTAGCGTAGCGTATTATACAACATATTAAGCAGTTTTGCGAAACCGCTTTGCATAAAAATGTCGATATCCGTTGATTTAGAGAAGACTTACTGCTTTTTCCGCCGGTTTTCTGAGCTTTGGCTCAACGAAAAGATAAGCCAGAAGCCCTATTCCGAAAATGACCGCGCAGGTCAGATATTCAGTGATCCAGCTGCCGTAATTGAGTCCCAGATTCCAGTATTTGTTCGCACATCTCTGAAGGAGCAGGAGCAGGCAGTGAAGTACGTAAGTGTCGTAGGATGCTCCGCCCAAAACGCCCCAGATCTTGCCGGAAAAGAGCTTTTTTGCGCCCTCAGAACAAAGAAATATGATTATCGCGGGGAAGAACAGGAAAGCCAGCGCATACTGCTGGAAAAGGAGTCTTTCGGCCTTGAGCGCGACCAGATACAAACCTGCTCCAATGATCCCGTATACCGCCACGAACACATACTTTGAACCTTTGATCTCATGTTTCTTGAGAAAGCCTGCGAGAAGAAGACCCATGGAAACGTCGATGTAAGCTCTTTTCGCGCATGTCTGGAAGAAAGGAAGCTCGATGTCGAAGAGGTCTCCCGCCATTGAAAGAAGGATCAGTCCGACGACCGGAATGACGTAGTTTATCTTTTTCTTAGCACTGACATACACCAGGATATAAAGCACGACAGAAGCGATCAGGAGTGAACTGACATACCACATCGGCGGGTTGAGATGTGAACCTTCCATGTTGGCCCAGCCTACCTGCATTCCAAGGAATGAAAGAATGAGTTCTGTTCCTGTGGATCTTGCTTTGTAGTACTCGCCCATGATGCGGAAATAGACGTAGTTGTTTATCAGGAAATAGATGACCGCGGTGACGCTTACAAGAGGCAGAAGCCTTACGCATCTGTGGGTGTAGTATTCCTTGAATCCAAGCTGTCCGGAAGTGATCTTCTCTACGGCACCGAGCAGGAAAAAACCGGAGATCAGGAAGAAAAGATCAACTAAATGTCCCCAGTAAAAATGGCCGCTATAGAAGTTTATGCCGTTGTCTATGAAGACGTTATGCACCTGCTGGTAATGATGAAGAACGAGTATTATGGAAGCCGCAAACTTAAGGAAATCAAGCGCTCCGTTACGGCCTGAGGACGCCGCTTTTAATCTGTCGTTTGTCATGACGTCCCTTTCTCCGGAATAGTGCCGAATGGCGTTTTTATCAAGAACATTTTAACACGTCAGCCCGAAAACATCAGTATTTTTAGGGTTTTCTTACCGCAATTTTGCCTTAAAACTATGTCGGAATTGCCCAAAACAACGGTGTCAGAAAGATTAAAAGTAAGTGACAATTATAACAATTTAATAAAACCAAGTGCAGATTTGATTTTGACGTAGTAAACTAACGTCTTAGTACAACCGTTTTATTACTTTATACGGAGGAATGACGAATGAAGCATCTCAAAGTTACGTCAGTTTTATTGTCTGTCGCAATGTGTGCATCCATCATGTTGACGCCTGTTGCAGTAATGGCAGATGATACGACTGCTCCTTCGGAAGCTCAGACAACTGAAGCTGCCGAGAAGGAGACTGAGGCACCCAAGAAGGAGACAGAAGCTCCCAAGAAAGAGACTGAGGCAACTGAGAAGCAGGAGCCGACAGAGGCTGAGGAGAAGGAAACCGAAGCTCCCGAGAAGGAGACTGAGGCTACTGAAGAACCCAAGGAAACTGAGCCTGCAGAGGAGACCGAGAAAGAACCCGAAGCTACTGAAAAGCAGCCTGAGGAGACTGAGAAGGAACCCGAAGCTACCGAGAAGCAGCCTGAGGAAACTGAGAAGGATCCTGAAGAGGCTGAAGGCGAACTTCCTGAGACAGTTGTCGGAAACAAGGCTAAGGGCGCTTTTGCAGGTAAGTGCGGCAACAATCTCATCTGGTCTTATGATGAGAGTTCAAACACTCTTAAGATCACCGGTTCCGGCAACATGACCAGCTACTATCATTTCGATGGTACAAACAACGAGAATAAGGTTTTCGCTCCCTGGACGATCCACGCCAGCGGCATCAAGACTATCGTTATCGGCGAGAATGTTACTTCGATCGGAAGCTATGCTTTTGAAGGCTGCACAAGTCTTACGAGCGTTTCGCTTCCTTCCACTCTGAACGGAATCGGAAGCTATGCATTCCTCGAGTGCACAAAGCTTGCCAGCCTTACCATCAAGGATAAGAGCGTAACGGCAATTGGTGCGGGATCATTCATGAATTGTAAGTCACTTGCAAGCATCTATCTTCCTGACAGCATCAAGTCCATCGGCGCAAGCGCTTTCTCCGGATGCACATCACTTTCAAGCGTTAAGATCCCTGCAGCTGTTACCGCGATCGCTGGTGAGTGTTTCACAGGCTGCACAAGCCTTACAAGTGTAACTATCCACAATAAGGTTACGGCGGTCGGTGCAGGCGCATTCATGGGATGCACGAGTCTTGCAACGATCACTCTTCCTACCAGCGTAACAGCACTCGGCGTACGCGCATTCTCCGGATGTTCTTCACTTACGGACATCGGACTCGGTGCAGTAAAGACGATCAGGGAATGCACTTTTGAATACTGCACAAGCCTTGCCAACATCACATTCCCTTACACGGTAACAACGATCGAGGCTTACGCATTCAACGGCTGCGGATTTGTCACTCTTAACATTCCTTATACAATGAAGAGCCTTGCTGAGTATTCATTCAACGGCTGCACAAAGCTCACTGACGTTAAGATCGATCAGAGTCTTTATGCCAATTACGGAGAAAAGGCTTTCAAGAATTGCTCACACTATGTTAACCATCCTCTGGAATATGCTACTCTCGGCGAAAAGGCAACCGTTGGCGATTACCAGTATAAGGTTACAAATGCTGCAAAGAACGGTACCGGAACATGCATGCTCATCGCTGTTGCAAATCCCGTTGCTGCAGTAGTAATTCCTAACTATGTTAAGATCAAGGATTGCACCTATAAGGTAACAAGGATCTACTCAACTTCTTTCCAGAAGAATACGACGATGACATCTCTCGTTATCGGCGGAAACGTCAAGACGATCGACGCAAGCGCTTTCCTCGGATGCTCCTCACTCGTTAAGGTATCCGGCGGTGCAAACGTTCAGACGATCGGCAACAAGGCATTCACAAACTGCTTCGCCCTCAAGACATTCTCCATCGGTTCTTCTTCACTCAAGAAGATCGGTAACTATGCTTTCTACGGCGATAAGGTCCTTACTGTGCTCTACATCCAGAAGACCACCAAGCTTACAAAGGCTAACGTTAAGAAGTCCCTCAAGGGTTCTTACGTAAAGACCGTCAAGGTTAAGAAGTCTAAGGTCTCTGCTTACAAGAAGTACTTCACTAAGGCTAACTGCGGCAAGAAGGTTTCTGTAAAGAAGTAATTTAACGGAACAAAACAAAAACGAACCGGAGGCATCTGCCTCCGGTTTTTTTGCCTTTAATTTGATGTTTTTCGTTGTGCAACAGTCTGACTGCGATCTGTAGTTTAAGCATCAGATAAGACCCGATTTATTGATTGGTTTATGGGGAGCCTGTGGTGATAATGAATCCGTAAATAATCACATCAAAAAACAGGAGAATCAAACAATGGCTACCATCAGAAAAGCACTCAACCTTAAGGATCTCGCTAAGATCAGCGGAGGCAATATTTTCGAAGACATCTATTGCTTCTTTGAAGGACACGGTTACAACAGCGTAGGCTTCGCATATAATGATGACCACAGTTTCAAGATTGTAAAGTATAAATGCATAAGCTGCGGCAAGATAATCTACGAGAAGGAATATGCTGACGGCAACACTGAGTCTTCTTCAAAATCCGAATTCGACAAGTATTGAAGAGAATCTTGTCAGGAACAAAATATAAACCGCGAACAGAAGATAACTGATCGCGGTTTTTTTATAAATAAATATGTGTAGCATTTCAAAAAGTTGGTATAATTAATCACTGTTAAATCGACTTTTTGATATCGTGTTATGAAGTTCATTAAGATTTGTAAAAAAGTAATCTATAAACTCTGCGGCAAGGCGCGCTGGCTCTTACTGGCGGCTGTCCTGCTGTTTATAGTGTATTTTCTGATCGACTCTAATTATGACTGGTACTACGATATTAACGGTGTGTGCGGTTATAACGGATTACCCAAACCTGAACATCAGATCTCTCAGATATGGTGCTTCTCAATAACCGACGGCGGCAAGGCGGGTATACTGAGCAGAGATACGGCAAACGGAATCTATGCCCGGATCAATCTGGATACCGGAGTTCAGGAGCATTGCAGCATTGGCTTTGCCTTAGCTAAAGAAGATGATGAGGAATCGATCTTTATACCAAACAATATTACCATGACTGATGACGGTGAACTTTATGTATACCGTGACATACTTAACGGCAACAGCAGTCTGGTGAAAAAAACATATTATATCTACCGCATTTCGCCTGATTATAGAAATTCGGATGAGATCTTCAGGATCGATATCGGCAAAGAGGGTCTGGAAAAGGGGATGAAAGTGAGTCCCCTACGTTATTATAACGGCAAGGTGTATTATTCCATAAGCGACATGTCAGGTGTCAAGCTCTATTCGATCGATACCAAGACCCATGTGGTCAGCGAGAGCGGCATCTATCCCACAGATTCGGACGGAACTTACACTGTAAGAGTCATTCCTGTCGGCGGTGCTTTTATTTTTATCAGAAGTGACGGAAACGTATATAAGGTGGAATTCGGCAAGCCTATTGGAGAGAGTATATACAAGTACGATTCTTTTGACAGTGACGGGATCACGCTTTTCTCAGGTGCTGTCATAGCTGACGGAAAACTCTATGTTGCAGTTGATACCGAACCGTACACTGTTTATCTTCTCGAGGATGGCAAGTTAACGAAGGAGTTCGATATCGGAGATTTGGTCAAAGATCCGACCGGTCTGTGGCAGTTAGAAGCATACCGCCCTGAAGGCGCGTCACGTGACACTCTTGTTTTATTGACGGATAAAGCGCTCATAACGTATTCCGGCGGAAAACCTGAAGTGAAAACGATCACGGTAAAGCAGCAGATAACACCGTTCATGTATGTCGAGCCTCTCATCGGTTTTTTATACATCCTGATAGCAGTTGGTCTGATCATCAATCTCATAATCCGTAAGAAGACGCTTCTTTATAAGCAGCTGATAGTAACGATCCCGGTATTTTTAATCCTGTCCGGCATCATTGCAACAGTTGTGTATTCTTATGCAGATACGGTGAAGACAGATGACGCAGGAAAAGACGTTAGCATGATTTGCGGTGTTTCCGCCAGGTCTTTAGACGGATATGACTTTTCAGGATTCGAAAGGCCGGATGCAAAAACCGGAGCGGCATACAAAGCGCTTCGCGACAAGCTCAAAGCCTTAAATTCTTACAACGAGAATTACATGCTTTCCGTGATCTACAGATCAGATGAAGGTATTCCTTATTATCTGATGTCTTATGGCTCCGTCGGTTCTCCTATGGTGAAATGGGGAAAGGCGGAAGGTGAATTCCCTGAAGGTGCAGTCAAGTCAGATGTCTATATTGATAAGGATGTGAGATCCATTGCAAATATGCTGGCCACAACGGAACCTACCAGAATAAGAGCGTATGGAAAGATAAATGATGCCGCCTCAAGTGGTCACTACTATCTCCTGGTTGAGGCGGATTTTGGCAACCTGTTGTCAGACAGAATTTTTCTCGTCGTCCAGATCTTCGGCTTCGGTATCCTTATCATGGCGGTCATCACGCTTATCTACATTCTTTCAACGATACGTATGTTAAGGGTCATCAAGAAGGCGACAGTTACCGTAAAGAGCATCAGCGAAGGCGATCTCACGGCAAGAGTCAATTACCGTTCAAAGGACGAATTGGGACAGATATGTACCCAGGTAAACGAGATGGCATCAAGTCTTGAGACTTCATTCAAGGAGAAAGACCGCACAGAGAAGTTCTACTACAAGTTTGTTCCCGAGAGGTTCCGTGAATATCTCGGAAAGGAAAAGCTCACCGATCTGTCACTCGGAGACGCGAGCAACCGCGAGCTGACGGTCCTTTTCTGCGACATCCGTTCCTTCTCGATCAATTCCGAGATGATGACGGCAAAGGAAAACTTTGCATTCGCAAACACTATCTACGGGAAGGCCGGACCGATCGTCCGTGAGCATAACGGCTTCATCGACAAATACATAGGCGATGCGGTAATGGCGCTTTTCGAGAAACCTGATGACGCTGTAGCTGCCGGCATCGATCTTTATAAAGCCATCGTGCATGACCCTGAGACGGCGCATGAGCTTAAAGTGAGCGACATAAACATCGGCATCGGAATTCACACCGGCATGGCCATGATCGGAATCGTAGGCGAGAGCGAGCGTCTGTCAGGAACAGTCATATCAGATACCGTAAACCTCTCTTCGAGACTTGAGTCGCTGACGAAGCAGTACAAGACAGCGATGCTGGTCTCCAAGGATACGGTTGACCGTCTGTCCTCACCTGAAGACCTGACGCTTCGTTATCTCGGCATGATACAGGTTGCAGGCGTTAACGAAGTCAAGGCAGTATATGAAGTCCTTGATTGTCTGAAAGATGATGTGAAGAGCGTACGTTCAAACAATGCCGCGGATTTCCGCGAAGCCTTGAGACTGTTCCAGTTAGGCCGTCATGACGATGCTCTTAAGGCTCTGGAGAAAATAGCTTCTGAAGGCAAAAGTGACTATGTTACTGATATGTATGCGGATTACATCAGGAACATGTCGCCGGACGACAAGGGTAATGTGTTCAGGTTTGTGAGAAAGTAACTGAAGCCCCGTCCTTTTTACGCATGGTAATCACCCCGTTTATATTGAGAAACGGGGTGTTTTCATTATGTTTGCGGGAGTTCTCAGACAGTTGACATGACTTTCGGATACAGGCATTGACAGCCGTGCACCTGCGTGTTACTGTATTAGTGCAGTAATACAGTTTGCGTAGACAAGACAATTTACAGCACGTGCCTCCCGGATCGGGAGACGTAAATGAAAGGAATGACTATGAGCTGGAGTTTTGATGAGTCTAGGCCGCTCTTCCAACAAATAGTTGAACGGGTCACGGTAGACGTTGTCTCCGGTAAATACGGTGCCGGTGATAAGCTTCCGTCCGTAAGAGAATATGCAGTGGAAGCGGGCGTTAATCCGAATACGATGCAAAAAGCCCTGAGTGCACTTGAAGAAAGCGGACTTATCGTAACGCAGCGTAACAGCGGAAGGTACGTTACGGAGGACAGTGCGCTCATAGCAGACTACCGCAAAAGCGCAGCGCTGAAAGCAGCACAGGACTACATTGCTTTTGCAAAGTCGGCAGGTCTGACGCTTGAGGAAGCAATAGAGATTATAAAGGAGGCGGGAAGCAAATGAGTTATACCGTTGAAGTGAAAAACTTAGTAAAGAAATACGGTTCGAAAACAGTTCTGGACGGCGTCAGCTTTCAGATCAGGCCGGGAACGATCGTCGGACTTGCTTCTCCGAACGGTTCAGGCAAAACAACGATCATTAAACTCATTGCGGATTTCCTGACGTTAGACGGTGGTGAGATCACAATCGACGGACAGAAAGTTGGGCCTGCAACTAAAGCCATCGTAAGCTACCTTCCGGATCACGAACTGTTCAGCAGCGACGAAAAGGTCTGTAATGCAGTGAAATTTTATACCGATTATCACAAGGATTTTGATGCGGAAAAATGCAGAAAGTATCTTAAGACATTTAAGATCGGCGAGAATTCCAAGATCGGTTCTCTTTCAAAAGGCATACGCGAGATCCTCATGCTGATCCTTACTCTGAGCAGGGACGCCAAGTTATATCTTCTTGATGAACCGCTCGCAAATGTTGATCCGGTAAACAGGGAAGCGATCGTGACAACGATCCTGAAAGAATTCAAAGAAGATGCTTCGGTCATCATCTCAACTCATCTTTTAAATGATGTGGAAAACATCCTTGATGAGGTGCTCATGATCAAAGAGAACAAAGTCTTCTGCCACAAATCGGTTGAAGAGATCAGGGAAGAAACAGGAAGATCATTAAATGATTTCTTTAAGGAAACATTCAAAGTTGATTGGTTTGGGGGTGACAAATAATGAACGGAAAAATAGCAGGTGAGACGACTAAAAAACTGATATTGAACAATATCCCATTGGCACTGGTTTATTTAGTATTACAGACAGTAACAAACTTTGTGGGTAATGATTACATTAAGGTCTCGACATACGTGCTGGGGGCATTACATCTGATGTCAATAGTGCTTTATGCGCTTTGTATAGCTGTTGTAGTTATGAGCTTGTTCAAAACAATTGTCATGGATCTTTTCTCGGAAAAGTCGTATAAGTACTATTCTCTTCCTTACAAAAAGTCAGAGATAATACTGTCCAAAGCAGTTCCTGCGATCATCATCGAAGGTCTGATGGTAACTATGTTGTTTGAATATGAAGTCCTTTATGAAATGATTTGTATATTGTTTGGTAAATCTTCATACTTAGGCCAACCTGTTGAAGTATGGAACGAAATGGTATTTAACCATATCACCAGATTCGTCTTATGCTTAATGATAGTATTTACCGTTGGTTTTCTGGTTCTTCTTGCATTTGTTATCAGCAGATGCTTTGATCCTTCCAAGATAATCAGAAATATGCTGCTTGCCGTTATCATTGAAGTGATTGTGAATCTTATTTTGTACTTTGTTATTGAGAACATTTCAGCTGTATACTCAGAAAAATACACAGAAGCAGTGCAGAAGGCAGTTCAGGTATCACCGATCCTTACAGACAAAGAGCTCTACGCTTCTGCCGGGTTGATAGCCTATTACAACGAGATATTTAGCGCAGTATTTATCTTGATCATAGTTATAGAGATCGTCTGCTGTATCATAGCTTCAAGGAAACTTGCAGACAAAAAACTGAACGTGGTCTGATTAGCAGCACATACTGAAATGAAAAACAGCGACCGGATAATTCCGGTCGCTGTTTATTGTGTTATTAACCCAATAATTTGGACAGTGTTTTCTTAACCCACATCATATCACAGA
>CAMJPC010000012.1 GCA_946407705.1 uncultured Clostridia bacterium
ATATACAAAAGCGTTTTCTTTATAGTTATTTGATTCATGTTAGTTCCAAATACTGATTATTTCATGTCCCATCTACAGTGTAAACAAACACGCCAGCTTCTTCATTTTCTGAATGAATATCATAACGGTCGGATTCTTTGGATTTCTGATCAATAAGCTGAATGGAGTGAATTCCTTGTTTCTCTGGATGTTCAGGATCTGTCTTGATCCATACAAACACAACTCTGTAATTCTGACCATTAGATGTAAAATGAAATCTGCCCGTATATATTCTTCTTATACCAATCTCTCCAAGATCTTCGCTCTTATAATCACTCAATCTGGTATTTACCTCGAAATCACTGGGAAATGAACTGAAAAACCTCTCTAAATCTTTATCCAGTGACTCATTTTCAAGTGCATAATCTGAGAACAATTCTTTAATACGGTGATTATCTTTTGCTTTTATACAAGCTTCGATTTCATAAGACAATTCTTTTTCGACAAACATCTCGGCTCCACCATATCCGAGTTTGGTCTTCTCTGAAATGGTATGAGTATCGTTACAGGCAGTAAGAGCAAACGATAGAATAACAATAACTAAACAAAATAAACGGTATGTTTTCATTCTAAAACACAATCCTCTATAAACCATTTTAAGTATATCTTGCTGTTGATATAACTCACTTACGCATAAGCAATTCATGATAAAAGGAGTTATTCATTCGACCCGTTCTCGAAGCCTTCTTTAAGATACGCCTCCAGCATCTCCATCAAAGTGTCATACTCTCCAATGTCCTTGTTTCCGGCAAATCCAATCCCATATTTATGATCAATATCATCATATATAAAGCAGTCGTCATCAGCACACCCCAGCCATATAGAGCGTTGACCGTCATCCTGCCACCATTCAAAAAGGCCTTTGTCATCGCAGGTAAAGTAACCGAAAAGACTCTTATTCTGGCTATAATACTCGGCCAGTTCATCGACAATGCGTTGTTCGACATTATATTCCGCGCATAACTTCTTAAAGCTTTCCAGTTCTTCTTCCGTGGCCGGCTCAAGAGTAACGCATTGTCCATGAACTATATATTCGCCATCTTCGATCTTACAGTACTTATCAAATAATTCCTTGACTGTCATTACCTGTTTATCTCCACACATTCATTACTAATTCATGATGACTTAGAACATAAGATTCATGATTTCCTATTCCAATATCAAGATCAGATAAGTCTGTAAGAAAAGCCTGTAAACTTGTTTGTACCTATCTCGAATCTTTTTGGATCTACTCTGACTGCAAGCTCATTCGTGATAATGAAATCCTTGGTGACATTAACAAGAAACTGTTTATTCCCGGATTCGACAAGATAATAAGATGAATTATCATTCAGGCTGTCTGCCACATCCAAAACACCGGGGCATACTAAGAAATCAAGCAGAGCCTCTTTTTTGCTCATTTTCTTCCGTCTTATCAGCGGAATGATCGCATCGGCATCCCTGAATCTCGCAAGACATGCCGCATCTTCCTTGCTCCTGCATTTTCCCGTCTTCTCAAACGAGGAAAGATCTATGGGTTCTTTCGTCTCGCTGAAGCTTAACTTGTTATCCTCATCGAGAAGGTAATCGATACTGACGCCAAGCAGCTGCGACATGGCTTTTAGATTGGTGATATCAGGCATGCCCTTGTCGGTCTCCCATTTTGCAATGGCAGAACGCGACACGCTCAATTTTTCAGCAAACTGTTCCTGCGACAGCCCGGCACTTTTTCTGGCATCCTTTAACTTTTCACCAAACGTCATAATGAGCCTCCACTGTACATAATTATAGCAGTAACAATGGCCATTCCGATGCAAAATACTGTATAGATGGCCATAGGTACGGTCAGAAAGCATTCCCTGCCCTTAATCTTCAATGCACCAAAAGCAGAACGTAAAAGGTTGATCAGCCTGATCCTGTTATCCTTTTTCAGGAGAATGAACGTCACGGCTATAAGGGCAAAGATACCCAGAGCGGCTTCTGCCATGCGTCCGAAGTTCTTATACTCGGGAATAAACGGCAGCAGGACTGAGATCGCATTGTTGAGAAAATGCAAGAGCATCGTGCAGATGATCCTGCCGGTCTTCTCGTAAACATAACACATGAGAAGTCCCATTCCGAAAGCAAAGATGCCCTGGGTAAAATTCTGGTGCATCAGTCCGAAAAGCATAGAAGAGAAGACCGCCGCAATGATCTTTCCGTATTTTCTCATATGGCCGTAAATGACTTTCCGAAATGCGAACTCCTCGAAAACCGCCGGAAGCACAGCTATGGTAACAAGGCCGAAAAACGGTGAATACGAAATGTCATCAACAGGAGAGCTTGATACCGATGATATCGAGAAGTCTATTGCACCCATGATCAGATTCCAGACGATAAGCGCGAAAAATGCAGCCGGAAGTAACCTGACACTCTGCTTCCTGTTCTCATTCGGCCGGCTGGCGTTTTTGCGCGTCACCAGATAAAAGATGCCGAGGATCACCACATTTGCTATAAAACTGCCGATATCTGATCTTATCAGCATGCCGGGACCTGTTTTGTTGAAGAAACACGAGATTGCGATCACGACAAAGGCTGCGGTCTGAAAGAATACCTGCCCCAATATCAAAAGCCATGTAATCTTCTTTGAATCAGTTCTCATGTCATTTACCCCAATCCGAATACGGTTTTTGCATCTTTTGTAAAGTCTTTGATCTTGGAATCCTTGTCTTCTTCCAAAAACCATGTTCCTTCTTCGCTCATCTTTGTCCCGTTCTTATCGACGATCGCGTAATAAGTGCTCTTGCTCTTGTTGTCTACTAAAGAAACGGTGATCATGGGATCGCTGTATCCGTCTGTCTGACCGAATGAGAGCATTATCTGGTAGGGAACGCTTTTAAAGGCTTTGGGTTCATCGGGGTCGTAATTATATATGTAGACGCTATTGGAGGTTACTTCATCCTCTTTATAATCTTTTTCTATGAAATACTTCTCTCCAAACTTATATGCTCCGATCGAGGTGTTGACCTGCTCCCAGCCGCATTCGATCCGGACCGTGCTGACAACAGTCTGATCAGCATTCGCATTTTCGTTCTTACTGCATCCGGCTGTCGTAAGCCCGGTGAGAAGAGCAACTGTAATTACTAAAGATTTGATAATGTGATTTTTCATGTGTGTCACATCCTTTCCTGAGGTTTGATTTGAGTCTATGACCCTGCCCCGTGACACACAAGAAACGGGCTGTGACAACGCTGTTACTTTGCGTAACAGTGCTTATTTTGTTGCGTTTCAGCCATATGACCGCACAGAAAACGGAACAACGAAAACGGCCTTGAAATGTATTTAAGGCCGTGCTTTTTTATGCTTTTGATTTTTTCTTGGTTTTGATCTATCGTTTTACTCTTCCGAGATGATGTTCAGATCGTCCTTGATCCTTGCAACGATGGCACGGTCACCGGCGTTGTATTCCTTTTTGCCGAACAAAACGCCGATCTTGCATTCTTCGAGACCTTTGACAACGTAATTGCCGCTGTCTGTCTTTCCGATTATCTCACCGTAGAAAAAATCGTAGTCGTGATTCTTTATAGCCTTGGATGTCGCGAACGCATCGTATACCGCATAGATGGGGAAGAATACCGCAAAGATCGCGATCAGGCTTATGACAAACCTGTGGAGAAAGATGACGGCCAGAATGACCAGAGCCAGAACGATTGCCGCGACCAGAATGGAGATGGGAATGAGCTTGATCGAAAACGCCCTTGCCTTCTTGACGAATGTCTGTTCCAAGTCCTCACTGACAGTGGCAGGAATGAGTACCTGATCGTCAGTCGCCTTTTTTACCGTAAACTTTACATCTGCAGCCATAAGTTCCTCCGAATGTCTTTGAAAGTGTAAGAGAGATTAAACCGCTGTTGACCTTTTTTGTCAACGCGGGGTGTCGTGGTTGGCTGTTTTTGTCGGTAGGTCTTCTTATAAAGGAGCAGCCGCAGCGATCAACGAAAAGGATGATCACATTTAAGAAGAAATCATAAAAATATATACAGTCATGTATAAGCATTTTTGCCGGAATGGAAAGATAATATAATTAGAACAGGACAGCCCGCAAAGGAGGATCATATGCAATACAGAAAAGGAATCTCCGTACTCGGATACGGTTGCATGAGATTTACGTCGAGCGGCGGAAAACCCATTTTCGAGAAGGCGGAGAAAGAGGTTCTGCGCGCACTCGAACTTGGCGTCAATTATTTTGATACTGCATATATCTATCCGGGAAGTGAAGAGGTACTCGGTAAGATCATTGAGAAGAACGGCATACGCGACAAGATCACTCTTACCACGAAGCTGCCTCAGTACATGGTCAGGAACCGCGCCGGACTAGACAATTATCTTGAAGAAGAATTAAAGCGTCTTAGAACAGATCATCTTGATTATTATCTGATGCATCACATGACGGACTACTCGCAGTGGGAGCGCCTTGCGGGCCTCGGCATAGTCGAGTGGATGAAAGAGAAAAAGGAAGCGGGCATCGTAAAGCATTTCGGGTTCTCATTCCACGGCAACACCGAGATGTTCCTGAAGATCCTCAATGCGTATGACTGGGAATTATGCCTTGTCCAATACAACTACATGGATGAACATTCACAGGCAGGAAAGAGAGGCGTTGAAGCCGCAGCTGCCAAAGGCATTCTCGTCATGATAATGGAACCTTTAAGAGGAGGGAAACTGGTCGATCTCCTGCCCGAAAAGGCGAAGAAAGAGATCGCCCGGGACGAGAACGGATGGACTCCTGCCGGGTGGGCTTTCCGCTGGCTCTGGAACCAGGAAGCCGTTACCTGTGTCCTTTCAGGAATGAATTCGATCGAGATGATCGAAGAGAACTGCAATACTGCATCTGACGCAAAGCCGAACTCATTCGGCGAACACGAATTTGCAATGATCGACCGCATCAGGACGATCATCAACGAGAATACCAAAGTCGGATGCACCGGCTGCCGTTATTGCATGCCGTGTCCTAAGGGGATCGATATCCCGGGGATCTTCTCCTGTTATAATCACATGTATTCGGAGAACAAAGGCTCTGGCCGCAAAGAGTATTTCCAGACGATAGCGCTCAGAAAAGACAGCGCCTCGGCCAAGCAGTGTATCAAATGCGGCAAATGCGAGCAGCACTGCCCGCAATCCATTCCGATCCGCGACAAACTGCAGGAAGCTGAAAAGGCCCTGCAGCCGCTTCCTTACAAGATCGCGGCCGCAGTGGGAAGAAAATACATGCTGAAGAACTGATCGGGACCATAAAAAGCGTCCGGCAAAGCAACCTTGAGGGAGGCATGATCATGGAGATAAGACCCGCTAAAGAATACAAAAAGCCCCTGTACGCGCTCGGAGTCGCAACTGCGATAATGGCTTCGTCTCTGACAGGCTGTGCCGATTTCCTTTCCGGCCGCCGTAAGCCTGACGTCGTCAGCTACGGCAGCGAGACCACCGTCGTGATCTCGAAAGAGACGATCAAGAATCCTGAGTATAATATCAAGCCCTTCAGGATCCAGAATAAGTCTCTGTACAGAGAACCCGGTGTGACCGTCTATCAAGGAGAGCTGTCCACATTTGCCGAGTCCAAGCTGGAGACGATCACATATTCGAACAACAAGTTTATCGTCGGAATCTATCAGGGGTACGAATTCACGATCATCGGAGTTGATAAGTTCCTCGACTGGATGAACTACATGGAATACGGTGATTCATACTCGGATCAGGGAGGATTATGCCTCCGGTACCATGAATCAGCCGCCCGGTCCAAACTGATCGATTTTTATAAGGACCCGTCGGAAAAATTCATTGTCGTGACGGAATGCGACGACAATAAAGTCATCTATGAGTTTTTCCATTACGGGAAAAAGATCCCTAAAGATGCAGATGCGCAGGGTACCGCTTGAAACCTAAGCCGCCTTACTTCAGGCGGCAGTCAAATACGGATAAATGTGATAATATTATCTCGTCTCTGGTGAGACATGGGATAAGGAATAGATTTATAGTGAGGTATTTGTATGTCAAAGTGGGAATGTAGTCCTGCACAGTTTATGATTGCGCTTCTCATAGTAGGCCCGGTTTTGTTTATCTGGGGAGGGATCAGGTTCGCGATCTTTTATCAGACCACAAGTAAATGTTCAGCCGAAACATACGGTCAGGTGGTTAATGTTGAAGTGGAAACGCATTTAAACGTTGAAAAAAATGAGGTAACAGAATGCATTGCTACGGTTAAGACTACTGACAGCAGTATCTTTAAAGGCGCTGAGCTTGTGTCTGGAAAGACGAACTATGTTTATGAGAAGGGGACGTATGTCAAGATCAATTACGATCCGTCTGATCCTTCCAAATATTATATTCAGCACGCAGATCCTGCCGCGCAGGGAGTCGGTACGCTTACCGCCGGCGCCGCCGTATTTTTGATCGGAATCGGCATTTTGGTCACCCGCAAGGTTTTCAATTACTGAGCATGCAACATTTTTGACCGTCAACTGTATATATGGCAGAGACGATCGAAAAGGAGATTCGAAAATGAACAGATGGATCAAGAAAGCAGCATGCGCCGTAATGGCATTTACACTTATCGCAGGCATGTTCACGGGCTGTAAGGCAGCAACGGCTGCGATGCCTGACTATACATCGGTAACGGAACAGGCGGGCGGGCTTCCCGAAAAAGGAAAAGTCGGCAATCTGGAATACAGGATATTGGACAAGGGTCAGTTGGGCAGCTACAACAAGGCCAGAGGTTATTATTTCGACCAGCTCGAACAGCTTAACTCACCTATATTCATCGTCATCAGCGCCGGTACACAGACAAGGACAGGCGGCGAACTTAAGATAAAGGATCTCGGAATGCAGGGATCTAAACTCGTTATCGTAGTTGAAGAGACTAAGGCTTCCGGCGATAAATACACGGGCCTCGACTGTCCGACTGCCGCACTGGAAGTGGACCATGCGCCTTCTGAGGTTCTGATCGTAAGTACAAAAGGCGAGCAGTTCAACAAGATCGAGCCGTAAGCCGGCCCGGGTGCTGTCATAAGAAGGGGCTGACTCGAAATGAGCCGGCTTCTTTTTGTTGTATTATATATAGCAGTTATCGGGAATGGGGTGATGATGGCATGAGCAGGCTGTTTTCGTATGTATGTCCAAGCTGCGGAGGGCAATTGGATACTGATGATACCCGCAAACTCATGATCTGCAGATCATGCGGGAATACATATGACTATGATTATTTCAGCGGCGAAAACCTTCTCAAAGCGGCAGACAAAGCTTTGGCGCACAACAACTTTTCCGCCGCGAAGGACATGTATTCGTTCATTCTGGACAAGGAGCCTTCCAACGTGAAGGCGCTTACGGGTCTGCTCCTCGCAAACACTAATTCCAGAAGGCTGTACGACATCACGCAGAAGATCAAGGACGGAACGTTCAGCGCTGCAGGCTTTGATCTTGTGAAGTACAAGGATACGGCTGATCCTGAGGTGCTTACGTTTTTCGAAAAGACGGACAGGATATTGGCGCTGTATAAAGAATACATTGCCCTGAAAAAGGACCTAAAGCGCCTTGAGGCAGAAGATAAGGATCCTGAGCCTGAGGTCAGCGAACCGGGCGGCGGATTATTCAGCTATGCATCTGAGAAGACATTGAAAACGACTGTTGTTGCTGCTTCGGCAATTTTCATGATCCTGCTGATCGCAGCTGTGCTGTCAGGATTCAGCGGTCCCGCGCAATGGCTGTCAACAACCGTTCTGGTCATTGCCCTGATCGTGACGGGCATCATCATCCTTGCCGCGCTCGTTCAGATCCGTGACAACAAAAAAGCGGCTGACGCACCTTCCGCGGCAGAACCTGACGGGGCAGAGAAGACCGGGCTTGAGATCGAAAGAGTCATAGGTGAGATCAACGGTGTCCTTAAAGAGATCTCAAGCTTGTCATAAGAGGCGGAATTTGGGTAAGAAAAGACCGGCCGTAAAGAAAAGCGGCCCGAAAAAAGAAATAATCTTAGCTGTTATAATTCTCATCTTGGCACTTATAACAGGCCTTTTGGGAGTTATTGAATATTACCATTACCGGACGACACTGAATGACTGCACGTCAGTAGTCATGGGATCCGTGGAACAGGAAGGTACGGGAACCCTTTACGGTATGAGAAACACTGTTGAGGGCAGGTACCTGAGTACCGGCAAATCTGCAAAGTACTGGATAAAGATCACCGTCCGGACTGACGGGGTATTTACCAGGACACCTCTTTATGCGGGCACCGGCTACGGAAATGAGGGCGACCTCCTCGAGATACATTACAACCCCGCAGATCCCGATGAATACTACATTGGTAACAATGTTAAAGATACCCTTCATACGGCTGTTTTCCTGTTTGCGGTCAGCGGGCTGTTACTTGCGGTGGCCTTATTCCTGATGATCTTTTTCGGGCGCAGAAAAGATGAAGTGAACGTCAAAGATAAAAAGGCCAAAAAGACTTCCACCGGAAAAGAGAAACTGACTCCGAGACAAAAGTTTGAGAAACGGTCGGAGGTTTATACTAAAAAATACACCAACGAACGGATCCGCAAACAGATCCTCGAAGACTGCGTGCTGTACAGGTTCGTGATAGTTTCTTTTCTGGTCTCATGTCTGCTCATATTGCTGAGCTTCGGCAGGACCATCAAGGACATAAACACGGATCACAAGGTCCCTTTTAATGATTTCTTCTGGAAGATCAACGATGATTTCTACAGCGTGGAGATCACCGAAAGACCGCAAAAGGTCTACGGTTCTTATTACGATCTGACCGTGGGGAGCGAGCATATCCTGGCAACGGGCTTTGATTTCGATAAACTTTTCGAAAAGGGCAGCCCGGTAAAGCTCCGCGGAAAGATAAGAAGGGTCAAGGACTCCGATGAAAATGCCAGGAAGAGCATTAAGGAATACTACCAAAAGACCGGGTATCTTGAGTCCCTGAAAAAGGAGGAATATTGCTTCTACTACATAAACGGCGCAAAGCCCGATCTGTGGAAAGAGCTTAAGAACAATCATCCTCTCGGGCTGGTGTTCGGCCTGACGATCCTTGTGGTCTTGATCATAGTAAATTACGATGACAACACGATGAATACGGCAAAGCACATAAGGCCTGCATGTAGTGGCAGGAGACGCAGTGCAAAAGAGATAGACGATCTTGCAAATCATCCTGATACCGTCTGGCTCGATGACATAAGAGTCTTTGTTACGCCTGAGGCCCTGATCGGACTTAATAAAGGCCTGACCGTGATCGATTACAAAGACATCGCAGGTATCATGGTCAAGACAAGAAATCACAGCCGGCGCACACACAGAGGACCGCGCGGAAGAGTAGGTGTTGGCATGGCTATATACTACTCCCTTACCGAACACCACACCGAGTGGCAGACATACCGTTTGATCGTAAAGACAAAGAAGCACAGGAATATGCTCCTTACGGAAACGTCGTATAAATACGGTTACAAGCAGCTGCTGCCGGTGCTGTCTGCGAAATGCATTGATGTGGATCTTAAACTTCCGCAATGATTTTACAAATCTGATACAAGTCAGTGGTATAGTCATTTGCGGAGGAACCTCATGAACATACTTATCATCGAAGACGACAGGACCATATCCGGACTTATGGGCAGGACCCTTACCGGTGCCGGATACGAATGCGGTTTTGCATATGACGGAGAAGAAGCTGAAGAGCTTTTCGACAGTCATCCGTGGGATCTTGTTCTGCTCGATCTGATGCTCCCGAAAGTATCGGGTTATGACCTCCTCGAATACATTGCGCCTTCCAAGACGCCCGTGATCATAGTATCTGCGATGGGACAGGTAAATGACCGCATCAGGGGCCTAAAGATGGGCGCCGACGATTATATCTGCAAGCCTTTCCAGGTGGCTGAACTACTTGCCAGGATCGAGGCCGTGATAAGAAGGACCGCGCCCTCGGAAGATGTTTTCGAGTACAGGGGCGTGGTGGTCAACAACTCCTCGCGCACCGTGACAAAAGACGGCGAGGAAGTATCTCTTACCGTGAAGGAATTTGATCTTCTGAGCATGCTCATCAACAACCGCAACGTGGCACTGAGCCGCAGGCAGCTTTACGAATACGTCTGGAAAGAAGAGTATTACGGCGAGACAAGAACGCTCGACAATCACATAAAGAGGATCCGCCAGAAGCTGGGCTACGAAGACGTCATCAAGACCGTTTTCGGGATCGGTTACAGGATGGAAGTGCCTGAGGCCTGATCCCCATGAAGATATTTGCAAGGCTTTACATAGGGATCGTTCTGATACTTGTTTTCGTGCTCATCGTATCAGGCCTCATCATAGTAAACACATCGCTCAACAAGAACATCGAGCGCGAGATAAATAACGGCCTGGAGAGGCACGGCATCGTCCAGTCGCTCCTTGAGTCGAACATCATCATCGCCACCCGCAGCAATCCGTCGGTAGCAGAGGTCATCAGTAAGGCCGCCGCAAACACAAAGACGGCCGACGGCCTCAAGCTTGTCGTTCTCATGAACGGCGGATCAGTATATGGCGACATCGATTTTTACTCTGACTACAGTGATCTTGGCGAAGGCTCCGTCAGATACAACATCAAGACCGTCAATGGCAGATCGTATCTTGAATGCGGAAGCGTCTTTACGATGCGCGACGTCAGGTACACATGCATTACGTGTTCCGACATAAGCCGCGTGATCAGCGAGAACAATTCCCTGAGGCATTCATACAGACTGATCTATGTCGTCATGCTCGTCGCAGGCGCGTTGTTTGCGCTCGTGTTCTCTCTATATATCACCAGGCCCGTCAGACGCCTCAGCGACGCGACCAGGGCCATTTCGGAGGGCGATTACTCGCACAGGATAGATACCGTTACCAATGACGAATTGGGACGGCTTACAAAGGCATATAACTCCATGGCGGGTACGATCGAGGAGAAGATCGGCGATCTCGAAAAGTCAGTCCAGAGCAAAGAGGATTTCATCGCGGCTTTTGCGCATGAGACAAAGACCCCCATCACGGGCATCATCGGATATGCGGATCTCATCTATCAGGGAAAGCTCTCCGGCTCCGAGGTGAAGGATGCGGCAGGCGTCATAATGTCGGAGGGTGAAAGGTTAAGACTGCTCTCAAATAAGCTTCTCGAGCTGACGGAACTGAGCCGCGGCGAATCCGCGCTCATGAAAGAAGAGATAAGCGCATCTGATCTCGAAAAGGACCTCTCAGGCCTTCTTAAGATCGATGCGGACAAGCGTGAATGCGTTATCACTTATGACATCGAAGACGGCTATTTCTGGGCGGATTACGATCTCATAAGGTCCGTTCTCATCAACCTGATCGAGAACTCGATGAAGGCCGGTGCAAAGAACATAACCCTCAAAGGCGTTCAGGGCGAAAAAGATGCGTTTACCTTTACCGTGACTGATGACGGCATGGGGATCCCTGCAGACAAGGTATCACGCGTCAAAGAAGCGTTTTACATGGTTGATAAATCGAGGAGCAGGGCAGAGCACGGAGCAGGTCTCGGGCTGTCACTTTGCGACAGGATAGTCTGGCTTCACGGCGGCACCATGGACATAGAAAGCGAAGAAGGAAAGGGCACAAAGATCACGGTATTTATTCCGGACAGAGCCGAAAAAAACACATTATGAGTACTCCCGTGTTACAACCCTGATACATCTGAAGTTTAAGATGGCATCATGACAATTGAAACGTTTCCAAGTGTCAAATACTAAGATCAATGAGGTAATTAAATGAAGAAGAATTTAAAGATCGGAATGGGACTTGCAATGGTATCCGTTGTATCCATGGCGGCAGTGATCCCTGTTTTCGCAGACGTTAAGCCTTCATATATCGAGAAGACCGGAACGGTAATCGCGATCAATGCCGAAAACACTGTCAGCGATACCGCTGCAGATGAGACCGTTAAGGAAGAGAACGGAAACCAGACGGTATCCGGAACCGATCATTCCAAGAGCCCCAATCTCTGCAAGCTTTATTTTGATGATAAGACCATGGCGGAAAAAGAGCCTGAGGTTAAGCCTTCAGATTATAAGGATGAAGCTATCAGAAAGCTTGCTGAAGAATACGTTAAAAAGGGATATTTCCTCTCTGACTGCAAATTCGCAGCAACACATTACAGTTCAGGATTCGGTTTTATGGATGAATATGTTTTCTGCAACGGCTTTTCTGCGGTAGAAGACAACAAGGGCAATAACAAGGAATATATACAGGTTGTAAAGGCAACACCCGAGGAATTTGAAGAATACATAGGCGTACTTGACGGCTCCGTTAAGAAAAATAACGGCCGAGCGATCTACAGCATAAAGAGTGATTTCAAGACTGAAGAGTTCTGCTATGACGAGAAGACTCAGATCATGATAATTACCATCAAGTTAAATCCGGGTATCAAAGCTGTGGGCTGACAGATCACTGACTTATAACATAACGGAGGCTGCTGAGGCGGCCTCTTTTATTTGCAGGCCATTGTGATAAAATCTTCGGGAATTAATACGAGGGGTGTGAAGTATTATGATCAAGAGTTTGAAAAAGATCGTTGACGGCAAAGTATTCCAGGGCATTATCCTTTTCGTTATCATCTTCAACTGCGTGATAATGGGATTAGAGACCATCAGGGATCTGTCTCCGAATGCACTTACTGTTTTCGCGGTAATTAACAACGTATGTCTCTGGATATTCATCCTGGAGATAATCGTTAAGCTCTTAGCTTACGGATTGGATTATTTCAAGGATCCGTGGAACTGGTTCGACATGTTCATCGTCGGCATCTCAATGGTATCGGGACTGCCTTTCATGGCGGCTTTCCGCGCGGTGAGAGTACTGAGGGTTCTTAAGTCTCTGAAGGCTCTTCGCGGCACGAAGCTCATCGGAGCGGTCCGTCATCTGCAGATCATCATCGCGGCGATCTTCAAATCGATCCCGAGCATCATGTGGACGGGAATCCTTCTCATCCTCATCTACTACATCTTCGCTCTGATCGGCGTAAATCTTTTCGGTGAGACATTCCCCGACTGGTTTGGCAACATCGGAAAGTCAATGTACACTCTGTTCCAGGTAATGACGCTCGAGAGCTGGTCCATGGGCATCAGCAGACCGGTCATGGAAGTGTTCCCTTATGCGTGGGCGTACTTTGTACCGTTCGTGCTCATCTCTTCTTTCATCGTCATGAACGTTGTCGTAGGCATCGTCGTTAACGCCATCAGTGAAGTTACCGCAGAGAACACCAAGGAAGAGGCTGAGGACAAGGTCTCAGAGACCGAACTCATCGGCGAGATCCATTCGCTCAAAGAGCAGCTGGACCGCCTCGAAAAGCAGCTCGCTAAGGCTGCGAAATAACTTTCAAAAAAGCATTTGGATGATAAAGCCGGCCACGGTGAAGTGACCGGCTTTATTGTTTGGTTTTGATTACTGTTTACGCAGGGATGTTTTCCTTGCTGAAATACGTGTTCAAAAGACCGTTTACTTTTTCTTTTCCCGCCTTTTTTACGACCAGTTCAAGGAACTGCTTAGTGGTAACTTCCTTGTTCTGATTGGACGAATACCACTCCTGAACGAGCGCTTTGAAATCATCTTCGCCCATGGTTTTTCTAAGCTCGTAAAGGAAGCTTGCGCCGCCCGAATAGACCGTGCACGTGTAGCGGAATTCAGCGGGAAATTCCATTGTTCCGGCTTTTTCATATTCGCTGTAGGGAAGGTCGACCTTGAGGCTTCCGCTCTGCTTCCAGGTGTTCTTCCACATGCTTCCCGTGGACGCAGGATCGTGACTTGCATCGCCTGCTTTCTCATAGTAGATCATGGACGCCAGTGTTGCGAATGCCTCGTCGAGCCAGGCCTCATTGTACTGGTCGTTTCCGACTGCGGAATAAAACCATTCGTGGCCGATCTCGTGAACGATGGTCTCGATCATGTGATGCTCTCTTTGTTCCTCGGTCATGTCTTCGGATTGGATCGCATAATCATCGTTGATCCTTACGAAAGCGGGTGATTCCATGCCGCCGAAGGCGTAGCTGCACAGTACGACATCGAGATCTTCATATGCGTATTTTCCGAAATAGTCGTTATATATCTTGATCGAATTGACGGATGCCGGGAGCATGGTTTCCTTGGCGGCCTTTTTCACCTCTTCGTTGTTCCCGTAGTACCAGACCTTTACTGATACGCCTTCAACGTTTTCTTCGAAAACCCCAAGGTTCTTGCCGGTCATGACAGAGAAGTCTCTGACGTTTGTTGCCTTGAAATCGTAGGATCCGTCGTCATTATGCTTATCTGTTCCTGTCGCGCATGCCTCAAATCCTTCAGGGACTTCCATGTGGACATCGTAATCCGAGCATTTTGTGTAGAAACACTCGCCATACGGGAAGTAGTCTCCCTTGGCCCATCCGCCGTTCTCATAGACGGGGAGCGTGGGGAGGAAGGGTCCCAAGGCTATTACGATGTCTTCGGGCTTTTCGCTGTTTTTGTCGACAAACGAATAAGACTGTCTGCATGAGCCCTTGGGGATCTTCAGGCTGAACTTGACGGTGACCTTGCCGGTCTTACCGGGTTTTACTGCGTTTGCGAGGGTTGCCGTGACGATCGACGGGTCTTGTTCCTCGTGGAACATTACGTCCTTGCCGTCCTGGGTGATGCCGGTTATCGCAGTGTGGTAGCCCCCGTCTTCATTTGCTTTCTCTTCCGCAAGGTTTGAAGGGTTGTAGTCGCGAAGGACAATGCTGTCCCAGGTATCCTTGCTGTAGTTCTTGAAAGTGATCTCTTCCTCGCCTTCGACAGTCAGAAGGTCGCCGGCTTTTTCGACCGTGCCGACCTTGATGTTCGCCTTGTACTGAGTCCTTTCCGCCCGGTCGTCTTTCTTGCCCTGCGAGCAGCCCGTCAGGACCAGCGCCAGCGCCATCACGGCAGAAATTATCTGCTTTTTCATTGTCAGATCCCCCTTAAATAAAACAAAATATAATAAAGATATTTTATATTTTTAACAAACTGCCGTGAAAGAATCCTTTACGGCAAATTTGTAAGTTTTTATCCTGCCTGCCTGATCTCCCGGCGGTATATCCTTCTGTCTGTTTCTTGTGAACGCAGAGTTTCTCCGGGTTAAACCCACTGTTAAAAAGGTGATATAATGTTGAGGGTAGATTTTTGGGAATTTGCTATGCATGTTTTAAGGGATATCGAATATGGCTACTTTGTCTGAAAAGTCCACGGTCATAGGCGCGGTCGGTGTTACCAGCACGGAAGTAAAGTGTCCGGGATGCGGTGCGTCGATCGGCATTAAATACGATCCTGAGACTTTGAATCTTACCTGTCCTTTCTGCGGTCTGGTCTCACAGCTTCCGCAGCCCGGAACGGTTCCTGCCATGCAGGAGCTCGATTTCAACACGGCTTTGCAGCGCGCCAGCGTAAACTGGGGCAACATCAAGAAATTGATCACGTGCTCCAACTGCGGCGGTCAGACGATCTACGATGCCGAGCAGGTTACCGGCGCGTGTCCGTTCTGCGGTTCCACGAGCGTCACCTCTGCCGCGGAAAACGCCCAGATAATGGCCCCGCAGGCCGTTATCCCGTTCGCGGTCAGCAAAGATATGACACAGCTTTGTTTCGACAATTTTCTCAACAGTAAGCTTGTAGCCTCCAGAAAAGTCTATGGCAGCAAGCTCGAGAACATCATTGGCATCTATCTTCCGTTTTGGACTTATGACACCCTGACGGTCTCGGCATACTATGCGCATTCCATGGAGACCAGGTATTCGCCCAGACAGGATTTCAGAGGCATCATGACCCAGTTTTTCGATGACCTCGTAATATATGGTTCTGACAAGGTCCGTCATCAGCATATCAAGAGGGTCCAGGAATTTGATTTTGAAAGAATGGTTCCTTATTCACCGAAGTACCTCGCGGGCATTCCTGCTGAGCGTTATACGGTCGGTCTTAATGACGGCTGGGCACGCGCAAAGGAACAGATCAGGGAAAAGATCAGGAGGACTCTCCTCAGAAAGTTCTTTATGAAAGCTTCTCTTGACGCGATCAATACCAACTACTATAACGTCAAGTTCAGATATGTTCTGGCTCCGATATACATGGCCACATATAAATGCGGCAATACAATATATCCCGTAGCCATCAACGGACAGACGGGCAAGACTTACTGTGAAGTGCCGACTTTCCTGCCCAAGCTGATCTTTATACCGCTTGCGATAGTAGTATTGGTGCTGATCCTGTTCTTCTTCGTAATCATTGCTCCCGAATTAAGTCACGTTATATGATGGATAAAAACTATGGCTAATTGTCTAAAATGCGGATATGAATTAAAACCCGGAGATAAGTTCTGCGATAATTGCGGAACGACTGTTATTCTGCCCATTAAGCGTCAAAGGCTTAGTTTTCTCCCTTGGGTAGTGGGCATGCTTACTGCAGCTCTTTGCATGATCTTTCTTATTCCGATAGGCATTGAGCTTTACAGAAAGAGTACGGGATATGAAAAGGAAGAGGTAAGAAAGCAGGTCATGAGTGACTGCGAAGTAACCGTTTCCGATGCGAAAAGAGAGATCTTCAGCAGCGAGTTATATGGAGAGCACACCGTATTCCGTTATCCCAGGGTTGAAATAGAAGGCAGGATAACGAATGAAGCGAATGCAAAGATAAGGGATCGTATTGAGAAGTACTACGATGACGAAAATAAGGGGAACTACGCTGCTGATTACACATATTACGTTAACGGGAACATGGTCTCCATTCTCGCGGAGGTTTACAGTTTAACAGTATATAGAGCCCACTATCATTTTGTATTTAACATCTCCATCGAGACAGGAAATCTTATCGACAGATATAATTTTCGCAAGCAGTCCGGTGTTTCTACCAGAATGTTCTCCGATGCAGTAAAAGAGACATATGAAGAATATTTTGAAACAGCGGACTTAACTGAACAGGACAGAGAATGGATGCTCAGGCACGTGTCATTTGATTCTCTGGATGCTTACTTCGGAGAGAACGGTCACCTGTGCATCGGTATTGAAATTGAAAAAGAAAAAGGCTCAAATGAATACGTCAGATTTGACGTAGAGACAAAAAAGCAGATACCCAGCCCGATAACCTTCAATTGATGAAGACATCGGGGCGCTTCAGATCCCGCGTTTTTTAACCATGCTTTAAATGGTCTTTAAGGCTGTTGATCTTATCATCCTGCTTTTTGATCTCTCTATCAAAGTCCTTATTGCTTTTTCCATAAAATGATTTTGATGTATTCTCGTTACCACCTGCAAACGCTCTTTGATTCCGGAGCTTTTCACGTTCCTTTTTCGCGTATTCGAGTTCTCTGAGGTCATCGTTCCGCTTGTTTCTGTCTGCTGAACTGCCGGAACTGCTCTTGCGGGAACTTGAAGAGCTGCTGGGGCTTGAAAACAGATTGCCGATAACCGATACGATGAATGCGAACACACCGATTGCGATCAAGCTGATAATGACGGTGGCAATAATACTGAGTACTTTTGAAACGCCTGCATGCGATTCCATAAACTTAATTATGAATATTGACAAGCCGATAAATGCTGCAGGAGCAACAACAACTAATAAGAAAACCTTTATTGCTGTTCCTGAAGATCCTGTGGCTGTACCGTCTTCATCCTCATGCTGCTTCGAAATAATGAGCCTTATTACAGAAAGGAGGATCATGACGCCGAAAATAATCATGAAAGTCTTCTGAAACTGGCCATTTATTTTGCCGATCCCCTTAGTGTTAAACATTCTCAATGCAACTAAAAAATGAGAAGCATATAAGATTATTCGGAATACAGCTGCGGAAGCAGATGTTTTCGCCTTTCCGTTTGCGATCAGGCGGATGCCCTGGATTATGCTTCCCAGATTGCCGACGGAAGCCGCTATGGCATAAGCCAATAACAGGACTAATGACAGTAAAGTATTTCCGAAAACATAGAGCAGGTTTTGCAGATTGCCGATTACGAAAATGACCGGCAGGATTATCGAAGCCACAACGTTTAATATGTTAGTTGTTTTCAAAAAGCCGTTATTCATGTCGGGCCTCTTCTTATCTGACCCAATCAGGAAGATCGCACTTGCCAAGGAACATTGCTCTTAACTCATTTCGCGCTGCCGCTTGTTCGGGAGTCAATAATCCGGCTTCAGCCTTGCAATTGTATTCCGTGCGCCTGATGTCCGCACGTACTGCAGCAAGCCAGCTTTCATCCAGTTCGCCGAAAATGCGTCTGGTCTCACACTCAAGATGTTCTTCGTTGAGATATGCGATCAATCCCTGCATACCGGTTACGTTCTCATACCTGGCGCGAAGCTCGCTGATATATTCCAAGGTCTCATCATATGCCGCCATTATCTTTTCGTTCATCGCCGTTCCCTCCCTGACTTTCATAATCCTAACATTTTTGATGTGCCTTTGTGAATGGCGAAAACAAAAAGGTTTATAATGACCTCATAAGGGGTGTATCTGATCTGTTGTTACGGAGGGGTGTTTATGAAAAAGTTTCTGAAATCAACTTGCATTATCCTGGCTCTTTCAGTGATGATGGGGCTATTTACGGCTTGTCCGAACAGCATCAAAAAAGATGAGACATCAGATGATACCAAGTCTCAGACAGATGACCGCGGGGATGAAACTACAAGCGAGACTGAGACAACTGCTGCAGTGACCGTCAGTGAGCCTGACCAGTCAGATGATACTGATGAGACCGGTCCGGAAGAAACTTCCTCCACGGATGCGTCAGCAGCCGGAACTACTGCAAAGCCTGCGGCAAAGACTTACGGAAAGACCACGGTTACCGTAGCTTACAAGAAGGATTACGGTAAGAACCAATTTGGATACAAGGCCAAAGTCAGGGTCCCCAAGGTAACGATCGCCGGCGTCAACACCAAGCAGGTCAATCAGGAGATCCTCACTTACTGCAAAGCAAAATCCGGCAAGGAATGCAGCTGTTCCTACAGTTACTACATCGGAAAGAACTATGTCTCCATACTCATTAAGCTTCAGGAAGAACACGACATGAGCCCTGCCGCGTACTTTGCCGTATATAACATTTCCAGATCATCCGGCAAAAAACTCACGAAAAAGCAGATGCTCAAGATCCTCGGTCTGTCGAACAAGAAGTTCAATTCGAGAGTTAAAAAAGCCATTACGAAAATGTTCAAGAAATCATACGGTTATTCATCCAAAGCACCGTCATACATAAAGAAGACATATAAAGATGCTGTCAAAGCGAAGACGATAAAGAGAGCTGTTCCTTATGTCAATTCAAAAGGAAAGGTCAGCTACATGATCAGGCTTCTGCCTTGTCCGGGCGGTGCGGGCGAATACGATGAAGCCGGTACCTGCTGAGCATTTGCCGGGCGTCAGGAAATCTTTTTTCTTGATCTCAATATGAGGTAACTGATCACCGGAGCGATGAACATCGCGAGGTAGACGAGCGTGATCCATGGCTGGTATTCAACATAGAACTGCTTGAGAGTAAGGCTCCAGGGGTGCTTGATGAGGACCCAGCCCACAAGGTCGATCAGGATGCTGATGCCTGCCCAGAGGGCGCCTGTAAGCATTGCCTTCCTGAGCGTTATGTCTTTTACCTTTCTTAAGTAAAGCAGGCCGAAGACCGTAAACAGGATAATGTTATAGAGAGGATGCCAGGGTTTGGTGGCCTCATAGCCCTGTCCGAGACCGGGACCTTCCGCCATGCTCTTCATGCCGAGGACGAGGATGTTGAAGATCGTGTGGCCGATACCCACCCAGGTGACTGCCACGTAGCAGATCCAATACCAAAGAAGTGACATGCCGGTATCTTTTCGTGTTCCGAATACCCTTAACCTGTTATTGCTCATTTTTGTCTCCTTGTCAGATTGCTTGGTTTATGCCTTCATTCTAAAAACCCGGAGGCGAAAATGATTTAGATAAGACTTATATAGTTCTTAAATCTGTCTTAAGTCCAGCAGTTGAGGGACGGATCAGAATCGTTGAATTCGGTCTTCTGTTCGAGAAGGAACTTTATGTCGTCATCACCGAAAAGCCTGAAGTGGTTGAGATCCACACCCACGTTGAAGCCGTAGGGGCGGAAAATGCCGCCTGCCCTGTGGGTGTGTCCGTAAAGATTAAGGCAGGTTCTGTCGTGGTCGATCGGATCGTGCGTCAGGAAGAAGCGACGGCCCAGAATGGTCAGGTATGTGTTTTCCATGACGTCCCTGAACTTGAAAGAAGGTTCCGAGAGGCAGTATTCGCGGAACTTTTCGAAGCTACCGCCAAAGTGATCCCTGATGACGCGGTTTTCCTGCGTCCCTGTGAGAAGGATCACCTGCGCCTTGATCTTTGAAGACACGGCAAGGCCGCTCACGTAATCTTTCTCGTGACTGTTGTAATTGCAGAAATCGCCTATGGCGTAGATGATGTCGTCTTCGGAGGTCTGGCTGTTCCAGATCCTGATCTGGTCTTCCGTGTATTCGCTGATGTCTTTGTAGGGACGGTTCTCTCTGATTATTATCTCGTTTGAGTCAGCTCCGAAATGGGAGTCTGCCATGTACCAATTGCTCATTTTTATAACTCCGGATTGCTGTATAATTCCGAATTCTCGAACTCTATCTTCGCTCTCGAATCGTAGTACTCCTCGGCCGGCGGCCTGGGACCGACCTCCATGTTCGTCTCATTGCAGAGGTTCAAGTAAGACTGGTGCCTCCTGGCTGCGAGCTTGGATACCGGCCTTGTGAGGAACTCGGCTATCGGCTCGATCTTGGCTCCGAGATTGGACTTATGATGGTATCCGATGAATACCATCATTCCGATGGGTGAAGCGAGGCAGACGAGTGCCAGGATCAGCACGAGACCTGCGCTTGATGTGATGAAGGTCGCTCCGAGCCAGTAGAGCGCTGCCAGTAACGCACCGAAGATCGCGACACACATCAGTATGAGAAGCGCATCGACGATCCTGTGGCGGATGAGCCTTGCTTTGCGCTTTACCTCGTCAACGGGCAGATAGCCGTCGGTCTTGCCGGTCTGGCCGTTTACCGCGCACATGTAATGCCGGTTCCCGTATTTGTAGTTCAGGAACCAAACGGGGTAGAGTGCGTATGTATGTTCGAGTTCGTAGGGCCTTACGGCGCATGCGCCGAAATGGACGGACTCATAGCCGCTGAAGGACATGGAAGCGGTCTCGCGTCCGTAGTGCTTCATTCTGGCGAGAATGCGGTCTGCGAGGTTGTCTGTCGTGAGATTGAACTTCTGGGCATAGAAACCCTGAAGGTAAGAAGACGCAAACGGGATCCTCCGACTGATGTCGAAAGGCTCGATCGCCTCCATGAGACCGTCGCTGATCTCAAGCGAGCCGTCGAAAGGAACGTTGTCGTACTTGACATCGAAGTCAGACATCAGGGAGTACTTGTCCTTGTAAACGGCCCTTTTCTTGAGGCCTTCGCCTCTGGTGCTTACCTTGCACCTGGAACTCATTATCCAGAACGGGACATAGATGCCCTGGACGCTCTCGATATTGCTCTTGCTGAAATAATCCTTGGGAACGTATTTTTTTGATCTTGCGAACTCAACGAACTTCGTCTCGGCTTCCTGCCTGGATACCTCGAAAGGAATGATGTAATCAGGTCTGAACTGCTTTGAAAGCCTTCTCGTGATTATCGCCGGAGAACCGCAGAAGGTGCAGGTCGTCGCGGACGTGTTCTTGTCGGTGATGAGGACCGCGCCGCAGCTGTCGCAGACAAGCTCGCACTTGTCTTCTTCTGATTCGCCTGCGTCGCCCGTGTCTATCTCCGGGATCTGGAGAAGGAGCTCGATCTTCTCGGGGCTGTAGGTGTTACCGCAGAAATCACAGCAGAGAAGTTGTTGTTCGGGGTCGAAGATCAGCTTTCCGCCGCACCCCGGACACTTGGTGTCTTTTGATGAATAATCCGCCATATCTATTCCCCCATCCATTTTTAGAATAACTTATAAAACTGAATAGTCAATTGATTTGGATTTAAAATCTGCTAATGTTAGTGGTAGAGAAATGAATGGGGGATATTGGTATGAAGATAGCTTTTTTCGATGCCAAAGACTACGACAAAAACTCGTTTATCAGGGCCAATGAGGGCGGGAGATTCGACATATCTTTCTATGAGACCCGCCTCACGAAAGACACCTGCCGCCTGGCTGAAGGCTGCGACGCGGTGTGTGTCTTCGTAAACGACGACGTGAACCGCGAGGTCATCGACGAGCTCGTGAAGATGAACATCAGGCTCATCGCGCTTAGGTGCGCGGGATATAACAACGTGGACATCGAATATGCGTACGGCAAGATCCACGTCGTCCGCGTTCCCGCATATTCTCCTTATGCGGTCGCGGAGCATGCGATGGCGCTGCTCTTGACGTCGATCAGAAGGATCCACAAAGCGTATATCAGGACAAAGGATTTCAATTTCAGCTTAAACGGCCTTACCGGTTTTGACCTTCACGGCAAGACCGTGGGCGTTGTCGGAACAGGTAAGATCGGCAGGATATTCATCGATATCTGCAGGGGCTTCGGGATGAACGTCATCGCGTACGACAAGTTCCCCGCGAAAGACAGCGGAATCGAGTACGTGACGCTCGACGAGCTCTGGGCAAGGAGTGACATAATCTCCTTCCACTGTCCGCTCACTGACGAGAACAGGCACATGGTAAGCGCTGAGACGATCGCAAAGATGAAGAAGGGTGTCGTGCTCATCAACACATCCAGAGGCGCCCTGATCGACGCTGAGGCGCTTGTTGAGGGTATCAAGGCACGTCAGGTCGGCGCGGCCTGCCTCGACGTTTACGAGGAGGAATCGAACGTATTCTTCCACGACTATTCGGGTCACATCGTCGATGATGACATCCTTGCAAGGCTCATATCGATGCCGAACGTCATTGTCACCTCGCACCAGGCGTTCCTCACGGAAGAGGCGCTCTCAAACATTGCGGATACAACGCTCGGTAATGTTGACGAGTTTTTCGCGAACGAATACAGCGCGAACGAAGTCTGCTACAAGTGCCCGCAGCTCAAGGACTGCAAGCAGGATCACGGCAAGAAGTGCTTTTGAGGTAACGGAATTCATCAGCGCGAATAATATTGAGATACCGGTCATCAAAGACTGACTTATCGTTCTAAGCTGCTGTTTATTATATCCAATAACGTAAAACTCCCTTTTATTCTGAGTTTTGTCGGCATATAATAAAAAAACTTGACAAATAACTCATGATGAAATAGGGAGGAGAATCATGAAAATGAGGCGCCTGATGGCGGGTCTCGTTGCAGTTGCAATGACCGTCGGGATGACACCGTCTCTGGTTTTCGCAAGCGGATTCGACTATGAGCCTGAAGAGGCCGGAGTAGTTGAGACTACTGAGACTGAAGAGACGAAGAAGAAAGAAGAAAAGAAGCCTGAGGAGAAGAAGCCTGCTGAAACTAAGGCTGCAAAGCCGGCTGAGACAGAAAAGAAAGAGCCAGAGGAGACGAAGGCAACGAAGCCTGCTGAGACAGAAAAGGCAACAGAGACAACAGAGACTAAAAAGCCCGCAGAAACAGAGAAGGAAACTGAGACTGCCGAGACGACTGAAGCTACTGAGGCTGCCAAACCTTCCGAGACCGAAGAGACCAAGGGAACGGCCCCGGCTGACAACAAGGAGACAGCTCCTGCTGAAACAAAGGAAGCTGAGCCTTCCGCGTCTGAAGACAAGGAACCTGTTGAGTCTTCTGAAGAATCCACTGAAGCAACCGAGCCTGGGGAATCAGCTGAAGGCGAGCTTTCTTCCGATCCTGTTGCCAATGCCGAAAAGAACGGTACGGCTTGGGGAAACCTGAAGTGGGATTTAAACACAACAACCGGAGTTCTCGCAATTGCAGGCAAAGGCAACATGCCTGTAATTTCCGCATACGATGGAGCCCCTTGGTATAACATTAGTTCTAACGTAAAAAAGATCGTTATAGGCAAGGGTGTAACTTCGATCTCTGATTACGCTTTCTATTTTTGCCAAAATGCTGCCAGCGTCACGATTCCTGCCGGCGTGAGATCAATTGGTCAGCAAGCCTTTTATTATTGTCAAAGCCTTTTAGGTGTTGCACTTCCGGCGAGCGTCAGAACGGTCGGTGAGTATGCATTTGCATATTGTTTAGACATGAAGGTTCTTAAGCTCAACAAGGGATTACAAACCATAGGTGATAATGCGTTTCGCAATTGCCAGAGCCTTCCCGGCATAACGATTCCCAATACCGTTACATCGATTGGCCAGTATAGTTTCTACAATTGCTCTAGTGCCAAAACTCTTAAGATCGGAACCGGATTAAAGAGACTCTCATATAGCTGTTTCCAAAATATGTCTGCCCTCACAAGTGTAACCATTCCCGGCAACATAAATGAAATCGGAGGCTATGCATTCCAAGACTGCTACAATCTTACGACCGTTAAGTTAAGTAACGGTTTGAAGGTGATAGGTTATGATGCGTTTATGGGATGCAGCGCCCTTAAGAGCATAACGATTCCCGCCAGCGTTACGAAAATTGATGAGTGGGCTTTCGAACAATGCTATGACCTTGCGAGCGTAACCTTTGTTCAGGGTTCATTAAAGACAATCGGTGAATACGCCTTTTATCACTGCAAAAGTCTTGTAAACATATCAATCCCTTATGGTGTGACAGAGATTGGTCCTAAGGCATTTGAATATTGCGAATCGCTTGAGACCGTTACGATCCCAAGCACGGTAACCATGGTAGGCAATGAGCTCTTTGAGAATTGTTTTAATCTGAAGGAGATCAATGCTCCCGGTGAGTTGTTTACCAATTTCCCCGATGCTTTTGATGATGCTCCGAGTACTGTAACAAAGAACAGTCTTCTGGATAACAACGCAACCGTCAAGGGCAAGACCGCAAAGGTCAAGTACAAGAAGGTCAAGAAAAAGAACCAGACTATAGCTGCTTCCAAGCTGTTTACTATCTCCCCCAAACAGGGTGCGATCTATTCAAAGGCATCCGGCAATAAGAAGATCGTCATCAACAGACGTACCGGTGTCGTAACCGTTAAGAAGAAGCTCAAGAAGGGCACCTACAAGGTTAAGGTAAAGGTACTTCCTATTGGTAATGCTACTTATAAGGCAGCAACGGCACCCAAGGTAGTCATCATAAAGATCAAGGTCAAGTAAGGCCGAGACTGAATTAAAAACAAAGACTCCCCGTTACTTAGACTGTAACGGGGAGTTTTCTTATATAATGGATGTGCACGCAAAAAAACACATAAACCACACACAGACTACACAATAGTCTACTATCCTCTTTCCAAGGAGGTCATTGAATGGCAAAGATACTGATGGTCGAAGATTCGGCTCAGCTGAGGGAAGCGGTCTCTGATTTTTTCATGAACAGAAGCGGCGGCACTCTGACAGTTGAGACGGCAGCAGACGGCGATGAAGGAATGAAAGCCGTTATGGAAAACACATATGACCTGGTCATACTGGACATCATGCTGCCGGGCCCTTCGGGTTATCTGATCTGCAAGAAGCTCCGCGAAAAGAGCGACTGCCCGATCGTTTTCCTGACGGCTCTCGGAACTGAAGACAACATCCTTCTGGGGTACGAGATGGGCGCGGACGAATACATGGTCAAACCGTTTTCGCTCATGATCCTTTACACCAAGTGCCTGATCCTCATGGACAGGAAGGTTAAAAAGGAAACGGAAAAGGTGCTGGAATCAGGAAACATCAGGCTTTACCCTTCAAGAATGCAGGTTTTCGTTGGTGACGAAGAGATAGAACTCGCTCCCAAAGAATACTTCCTCCTCAAGGCTCTGCTCGATAACAAAGGCCACGTTCTCGGCAGGCAGCAGCTGCTCGATCTCGTGTGGGGCATGGATTATTTCGGGAGTGACAGGGTTGTTGATACCCACGTAAAGAACGTCCGTCATAAGCTCGGTTCTTCAGGAGATCAGATCAAGACTATCAGAGGCGGAGGTTATAAAGCCGTCTGAAAGGGGATCTCATGAAAAACAAAGAGAAGAAGTTCGTACCCAAAAAGAAAGCGATCAAGAAACCTAAGTACATCAAATATTTCGCAATATGGCTCGCAATATTCCTGGCTGTCTCCATGGCTGCTTCGTATCTCGTTATTGAAGTTTGCAGGCAGAATGCCAAGACCAAGGCCATGAGCAACTGGAACAGCTATACTCAGGAGCTTGTAAAGCTCATAAATGATTACTGTTCCTCAGATGAAACAGAGCGCGACAGGAATCTGAGAAGAATTAAACAATATCTTTGCAGAAGATATGGCGAAAGCATGGACGAATTCTGCGGCGCTTATGTGGAAAACGAAAGGATCGCAGAGACACCTGAGGGTGCATGTGCCGGCGTCATCATTAACTTTTATGATGATAATGAAAATGAACATGATGAAGTGTTTTTGCTGGAAGACAGATCGTATCTTGAACCGCTGTATAAGAGCAGAAAATACGATCCGGTAAAGAACGCTTATCTCAGGGATGTCTATTCCGTGGAAAATGAGACATTGAAGAGTCTGGCTGAACGTTTCGGACTTATGCCGCCCACCTACAATTACTGCTATGAAGAAGTCTATGTCAACAGGACCACACACACATTCCTTCCGGGAAAGATAGTTATCTTCGAAGGCGAAAATGAAGAGGCCATAGCAACGATAGACTGTACGCCCAAGGACACAAAAGGGTACGAAGAAGTTGAATCACCGTATACTTATGACGGTTATTTGAATCCGTCGATGACAGACATTAACGATTCCCAGTCCATTACTAACGATACCGAGTTCGACATTTCGTACGATATGAACACAACGGATATGACATGGGAGATCCTTACCGCTCCGGCCGAAATGTACTGCAACAAGGCATGCTTTAAGGCGCTTCCTCTCACGACCGCTCTGATCCTCATCGTTGCATGTTTCGTGGCGCTCCTGCTTGCCATTACGGTTTCCACTATCATCTACAGCAGCAAGAAGACGGTCTGGGAGATCTTCGAATACAGAAAGAAGACGACGGCCGCAATGGCTCACGATCTCAAGACGCCTCTGGCGGCAATGTCCGCTTACGCAGAAAACCTGGAGTACGACACCGATCCGGAGAAGCGCGCATACTACTCTTCCAAGGTCCGCGAGAACGTGTCTTTCATGAACAAGACAATAGAAGGCATCCTGATGTTTACCAAGAGCGAGACGGGTGCGGCGAAATCCGTGGCAAGAGACATAGACGTCCGCGCACTTATAGAGGACGAGTACAATGCGGTCGCAGGTCTTTTCGAGAAGAAGAACATTAAAGTCGAGATCAAGGGCGAGGGCCACGTTAAGAGCAACAAAGAGCTCGTCGAACAGGCCGTAAGAAATCTCGTCGGCAACGCGACCAAATACGCAAGGCCAGGCACAACGGTCGATATCGTGATCGATAACAAAGGCTTTACGATGACCAACCTCACCGATCAGAAGATCAGGAACGTAAAGGATCTCAAGAAGCCTTTCGTCAAAGGCGAGGAATCCAGAGACGCAGAAGGCGGCGCGGGCCTTGGCCTTTCGATAGTCGAGAACTGTCTGTTGTCCGCAGGCCACAGTCTGGACATCGGATTCGAAAACGAGACGTTCAAGGCTGATGTCCGCTGGTGAAAAGACAGCAAATCCTTAAAACAAAGGGACTCTACCAACAGTCGGTTGTGGGGAAAGACATAGTGGTATAGATTTATGATGCACACAAACAAAACACCCAAACTTCACACAGACTACACATAAGACTTTTATCCTTTGGTCAGGAAGTCCGGTAGGCTTCCCGAAAAACAAAATACAGTACGAGGTGATCAGTTATGAAGCAGATAATTGCAACAGCACTTGCCTGTGCGATGATGCTTTCGCTCGCAGCATGCAGCAAAAAGCCGGAACAGACATTATCCGGAGTTAACGGAACGACGGCGCAGACCTCGGCGGCATCTCCGGCGGATCCATCGGCGTCGGCAGCTGAGACTACGGCATTTGTAAACCCCGCGTCGGAATACGTCAGGGACAGGGTCGAAAAACTTACCACCCCCGCATTCAAAGACGAAGATGGCGAAGAGTATGAGGCTGAAGAATACGTATTCCACTTCCCTGAATTGCTGATCAAGTCTTCTTATGCGGATTCGATCAACAAGGAAATGAACAAGATCTTTGCAGGCTACAACAAAGAATGCAAAGCCGCCGTTAAAGGAAGTTATACTCCCGATCTTCATTTATGTGACTATATTGCATACCTTACCAAAGACGGCATCCTGAGCCTTGTTTTCGTTGAAGGCGGAGATAATGATTGCAATGAATACCATGTTTACAACATTGATGTCAAAACCGGAGAGAAGGTCGACAACGCACGCATTGCACAGGCAGCCGGCGTAAGCGACATCAGAAAAGCAGCCATGGATGCTCTCCAGAATCTGTATAACAACGACGAGAATCACAACCACACGCTCAAGGACTATAAGATCGTCAAGGAAGGCAACAGGAAGCTCGATGAAGAGGAAAGGGCAATTGAGAAATCGTTCAGCGAAAAGCACCTCAACGATAAGATGAAGATCGGTATCACCAATGAGGGCAAGATGTTCTTCATTTCCGAGTATGAGACCGGTGCAGGCGAATTCTTCGGCATGTATGACGGCAACGGAAAGATCCTTTACGATGAGGATAACCCGTACTGGGTAGGAGAGCGTTTCTCCGAAGACGAGGATGACGAAGATGAAGAGGGTGGCGATGAGGACTATGATGATTCCCTTCCCCCGATTGATGACGGTGAGGAAGACGAAGATGAAGATTAACGTGCTGACCTGATACAGGCACGAAGACCGGTAAATGACGGACGGAACCGCTTGGCGGGACCGTCCGTTTTTCGTTGCCGGGTACATAAAAAACACAAACAAAACACACAGCCCACACACAGACTACACAAAACTCTCTTATCCTTTAGCCAAGAAGTTCGGTGAGCTTCTTACCGATAAAAATCAAAAACAGTACGAGGTGATCAGTTATGAAAAAGTTATTTGCAACAGCACTCATTTGCTCGATGTTACTTTCGCTCGCAGCATGCAACAGCAGAAAGCCGGAGCAGACCGCTCCCGAAAGTTCAGAGATTACAGTTCAGGAGTCTGAGACGACCGAGACGACGGAGACCACAGAAACTACTGAAACGACAGCCACTGAGGCGACTGAAACAACTGCTGAAACTACAACTGCAGCTGAGACTACGGAGACTTCTGCAGCAGTCCTTAGCAAGAAGGATTACGTCAAGGACAAGGTCGTCAAGTTCAAGATCAAGCGCAGCTATAACAAAAAGAAAAAGAAGTGGTCTTATGATACTCTCGTATTTCATTTCCCCATGCTCCTGATCAAGTCTTCTTATGCTGATGCAATCAACAAGGCGATGGATAAGTTTATCAATGCTTACAAGAAGGAATTCAAGGACAAGGAAGATACCGGTATCTATGGCACTGATTACATTGCTTATCTTACAAAAGACGGCATACTCAGCCTGGTCCTGATCGAGACTTCAGCAAATGACTATCTTGAATTCCGCGTTTACAACATCGATGTCAAGACAGGTGAGAAAGTTGACAATGCGCGCATCGCCCAGATTGCAGGCGTAAGCAACATCAGGAAGACTGCCATGAACGCCCTTCAGGCAAAATATAACAAAGAAAAGCATTTCAAGATCAAGAACTACAAGGTAGTCAAGAAGAAGGGCCAGAAGAAAAACTCCATGGAAAAGGACGTCGAAAAGGCATTCGGAACAAAGCGTCTCAACGATAAGATGAAGATCGGTCTGACCAATGAAGGCAAGATATTCTTCATTTCCGAGTATGAGACCGGAGCAGGCGAATTCTTTGCGATCTATGATGCCTACGGCAAGGATCTGTATTACAGCAAGAATCCGAACCTGGTCAAATAACACTCTAACTTAAGCAGCTGATCAATGTGCCGACCTCGTACCGGCACGAAGATCGATAAAGAGGCGGACGGTATCGCTTGGCGGACCGTCCGTTTTTCGCGCACGCATTAACTGCCTCAGTATCCGGGTGAACTTTCCGTAGAAACAAGTTATAATGCTTAGTTATTATGAGGTGAGTATTATGAAAAAACTTATTGCGACAGCATTATCTCTGGCAATGGTCATGTCATTTGCGGCATGCGGCAAGAAGGAAACGGACCCTTCCGGAAGCTCCGGCAACGAGACGGGACCGGTTGCCTCAATTGAAGAGACGGACCCTGAAGCGTCTGCCACGACCGAATTTGTTAATGCTGCTTCCCAATACGTCAAGGACGCGCGTGAGAAGTACAAGTCTTTCGAGATGGAAGACTGCGAGATACACGTGCCTGACATCCAGATCAAGTCCGGTTATGTTGATTCGATCAATAAAGAGATAGAGAAGATCCTCGAGGGATATAAGAAAGCTATCGCGAGCGGCGACGATGAGCAGTATCCGTCAACCGAGTATGTCGCATATCTTTCTGACTCCGGCGTGCTGAGCGTTGTTTTCATTGAGCTCGGAGTAAATGACCTCAACACATTCCATGTTTACAACATTGACATCAAGACCGGCGAAAAGGTTGATAACGCAAGGCTCGCGCAGATCGCAGGTGTAAAAAGCATCAGGCAGGCCGCGATGGACGCGCTCCAGAATTTCTACAACAAGCTGGACATCAATGTGCAGAACTATAAGGTCGTCAAGGAAGGCGGCAAGGCGCTCGATGAAGAGGAGAAGGCCGTCGAGCAGTCTTTTGGCGAGAAGTACTTAAACGACAACATGATGATCGGCCTTACGAATGAAGGCAAGCTGTTCTTCATCTCCGAGATGTGCGTCATGGCAGGCACTGATTTCTTTAACTACATGTACGACGGCGATGGCGAGATCCTGAACGCGTGCGACAATCCGTACCGTGTAGGTATCGTCTATGATGACGACGCCGAAGATGGCACCATTGATCCCGAGGAAGGTTATGATCCTGAGGGTGACGCCGACTACGGAGATGACGAGGGAGACGGCGAAGAGTAAGCGTCTCCCGGCTTTCCGACCCCCGAAAAGAAAACGCCCCTTGTTCTGATCGGAACAAGGGGTACTACAAGGGGGGGGATATATGGTTTTTGTGTAGTTGTCTTTGTTTGATGGCTTTATTATGGCCTGTTTCAACCCCTAAACCAATCACTGATCAAGGGCCTTTTTGATGCTTAAGCAACACTTTCCTCTTTTGGTGTTGCAAACCCATAAAGTTTTTTGTCCTCATGTCCGTTCTTTTTTGCGCGAAAATATATGTACAATGTTTAAGTACTATTCGTGACCGGAGGAACGGCTGTGATAAAGGCAGTGATTTTCGACATGTTTGAGACTCTTGTGACGCTCTTTGAAGGGCGCACTTACTGGGGCGAGAACATAGCCGAAGACGTCGGCGCGGATCCCGCTGAATTCCGCAAGGAGTGGCACGCGATCGAGAAGGACCGCAGCACCGGGATCTACAGCATCGAAGAGGGCCTTGAGGTCGTTCTGAAGAAGCTTGGACTTTATTCTTCCGGGCTGGTTGAACTTGCCGCGTTCAAGAGAAGGGCCGCGCTCTCGGATACTTTCTCTAACATCCCGGAAGAGACTTTCGGGCTTCTCGAAGAGCTTAAGAACAGGGGTCTTAAGGTCGGGATAATCACGAATACTTTCTCGGACGAGAGGGATTTCATCAGGCAGAGCAGACTGATGAATTACATAGACGTTGCCATGATCTCCTACGAGCAGGGCATCTGCAAGCCCGAGATCGAGCTCTACATGCGCTCTGCCGCATCTCTGGGCGTCTCCCCTGATGAGTGCCTGTTCGTAGGTGACGGTGGCTCAAGAGAGCTCTACGCGGCGCGTGAGGCGGGAATGCATCCCTTACAGTGTACGTGGTTCCATGAGAGGGCGTATGAGCCGCACATTCCGTGTCCGTTGCTTGATGAGTTCGATCACGCGGATACCCAGAAGGAAGTTACGGAATACATCGATGAGATGATCTGAAGCAAACAAAAAGGGTTCACTTCGATGAAGCGGACCCTTTTTGCCGGGTGGAGATATACTTATGAATAAATTGGTGTCTTGTTTACCAGGTTTGGCGTGTCGATCTTCTGCTGTAGAGATCCAGCTGGTCGCTGAGCCTTACCTTTTTCTCACGGAGAACTTTTTTGGCGAGCAGCTTTATGGATGCGAAGCTGTAGCATTCGATCACTGATTCGTTATCGGTCAGGTACTTTTCGAACTTATCCTTTGCCATTTTTTGTCCTCCAGTTTTCTTGGGTTGTGTTTGATGCCATCATTATTGCATCCGTGAAGGGCCGGTCCAATCACTGATATTGCGGCTTTTTGATGTTTAAGCGACAGTCAGATGCCCTATTGTTGCCTTACTTGAGACTTTTTGGTGAACGCGGGTTATTTGATAAAATAAGACCGACTAAATACAGGGGAATTCGTATGGAAAACTGGCTTGAAGCATATAGTTACTGTGATACCGCTTTGTTAAACAGCCGTTTGATGTGGATCGTATATATAAGTTTTTTTATTCTGGCCGTCATCGTCCGCAAGAGCGAAAACAAGACCAGACACACCGTGGGCAGCGTAATGCTGGGTGCATCCATGCCGGGTCTTCTGATATCCATAGGCTGCCTCGGACTGTTCGTCTACTCAATGGCCCAATGCTACAAGGTCATTCTTTCCAAGGAATACTACAACATCGGCGACTCTCCGGTCGTCAGGAACGTTCAGGAAATGTGCAATTCCGTTCCGGTCACGTTCATGCTGTTATCGATCGCATTGTTCTTTATCCTCGCGCTGATCTCGATAATCTGCGCGATAGTCCTCCTCGGCAAGAAAGCCGGAAAGGGAGCGGGCGTCATCACGCTGCTCTACGGACTGGGTCTTACTGTTTTCGCAGGATGGTTTTTGATGGCCGTAACGGCATTTTTGGCGACGTGACATAATTCTGGCACAACTTGCTTGTATGATCTAAACACGGAGGGAGATTTTATGTCATACAGGATCTTGATCGTCGAAGACATGCAGGAGCTCTTAGACAACGTCTGCGACTTTTTTCGCGAGGAAGGCAAAGACTTGCTGGAGGTAATCAGCTGCAGTGACGGCGACGCTGCCATGGAGATGGTCGCCAAAGAAAACTTCGATCTCATGATCCTGGACATAATGCTTCCCGGAGCGTCGGGATTCGATATATGCAAGGCGGCCCGCAGCAAGGGTGACTGCCCCATTATCCTTCTCACGGCGCTCGGCTCCGAAAGCAACATTTTAAAGGGCTACGAGCTCGGCTGCGACGATTACGTCGTAAAGCCGTTCGTCATGCGTCACCTGTACGCGAAAAGTCTCGCTCTGCTCAAGCGCGCGCAGAAGAACGGGACCGGCGAAAAGCTCAAATGCGGAGCCGTCGAACTTAACAAGAGGACAATGCAAGTCACCGTGAACGGCCGCGAGATCGCCATTCAGGCGAAGGAATACTCGCTTCTTTTCTACCTGCTTTCCAACAAGGGATCGATCCTCACGCGCGAAAACATCTTAGATCACGTGTGGGACGGCAATTACGACGTCAACGACAGAGTCGTCGACGGCACGATAAGAAGGCTCAGGGCGAGCCTCGGCGAAGCGTCTTCGCAGGTCAAAACGGTCTTCGGTAAAGGCTATAAGCTGACGGAAGGAAAATGACCATGAAAGGGCGTAAAACAATAAAGAAACCGAACATCATAATCTCGTACCTTCAGTGCCTGATAGTTGTCGCGGCATTCCTCGCACTCGCGGGACTGCTGATATACGGCAGCAAGGCAGCGGAATACGGCAGCACCGCCGTGAGACTGAGCGGCACATCGGAATCGGCAATGAACTCGAGCATTACCGCCGCGTTTAACAAAGAAAAAGTAACATCCCAGGATATCGCCAAGCTCAAGCAGCAGCTTCTCTGGCACTATTCAGCGACGGGGCAGCTTTTCGAGGTGTATTACAACCAAAAGATGGTTGCGGATTCGTCAAGAACTATGATCATGCACTATTCGCCTGAGACAGATGACAACAATCCGAAGTTATACTTTTTCGAGCTGGCGGACCTCAAGTATCTGCAGTATTTTGACACACCTGAAGTACTGAAATACAAAGCGGTCGTTCCCGTTATCGATAACAGCGACGGACCGGTGCTCAGTCCCAAATATAACGAGCAGCCGGTGATCGAGATCTCAGTGAAAGAGGCTTATATAAATTACGAAACCGCAAAGTTCATACCGGTTTCAGTCAATGTCTATGACACCACGGATAACAATTCGACTGAAGCCAAGATCACCGTCAGCATTCCCGTTGACAAGAACAGCCCGGAACTTGAGGGCTATGAGTATATAAAAGTCACCGGTGCTGACAGAGACGGCTACGGCGGCTCGATCGAAGGATATGAGAGCTCGGGTGCGTTCTACAGCGGTGAAGCCGCCGCGAAAAACGACTACGGAATCTATTTCGGCTATAAAACCTCGGACATAAAAGTCGTGCCTTTTGATGAGGCATACAAGACACAGATTACGATACTCAACTGGATCCTGGCCGCGCTGATACTTGCTCTGCCGCTCATTCCCGCGTCGCTGCTCTACAACCGCAGGAAGCGGAACTACGAGATTTTCGAGTACAGGCGAAAGACCACCGACGCGATGGCGCACGACCTCAAGACCCCGATGGCCGCGATCCTCACCTATGCCGAGAATCTTGAGAACCACACCGGCGCCGACAAGCAAGAATTCTATGTTTCCAAGATCTCCGAGAAGGTCTGGCAGATGAACAAGATGGTCAACAACATGCTCGATTTCTCGCGCGGCGAAAACGCTTCCGTTACGATTAAGAAGTCGCCCGTCGACATCGGCTCTGTCCTTGCCGACGCGATCGCTTCTAACGAGCACGAGATCACAAAACGCGGGCTTTCCGTAAATTACGAGAAGGCCGAAGTCACGGTCAACACCGATAAAGAACTGTTCGCCCAGGCGGTTGGAAACCTGATCAACAACGCCGCGCTGTATGCGAAGGAAGGGTCTGAGATCTCTGTTGCCTGCGGCTCTGACAAGATCGTGATAACCAACGTGTGTGCTTCTGTTGTTGAGAACGCTGAAGCCCTGAAACAGCCGTTCGCCAAGGGCGATGAATCACGCAAGAACTACGGCTCCGGCTTAGGCCTCGCGATCGCCGAAAACAACCTTACTATGTTGGGTTATAAGCTCGACGTTAAGAGCGAAGGGGATAAGTTTGTAGTTACGGTGAGGTTGTAAAGGCGGGGGGTGCCGGATTCGCCCCATTTGTTTTGATTGATTTGCCGCTCCTGTGCATTTCACCGGGGCGGCTTTTTATGGAATGACGGATAAAAATCGAAAAATGTCTGTTTTTATCCGTCGGTGCAAAACTGATGACCTACAAAAATCAGAAAAGTCGCTGTTTTGTAGGTCATTTTCGATGCAAAAAGGCAATTTAAGAGCAGTGATGACCTACAAGAATGAGGGTTCTGCGTTTTTTGTGGGTCATTTTGGTCAAAAAAAGCTGCCGCGGGACGAAAAACGACCTACAAAAATCGCCATTCTGCCATTTTTGTAGGTCAACGAGGGATAGCTACCGACAAAAAACATGTTTTGGAAGATTTTGTCGGTAGTTTGCAAAACCCGCCCTTCCAAACCGCCGGTTCTTTAACCAGGACCGCGATTATGTTTTAATAATTACATGAAAATAAGGGGTAAGGCCATGGGTTTATTCGGAGCTACAAACATAATACCTGACGATGTTGCGGAGAAGGTTGCTCAAAGGTTTTTTGAGTTTCTTAACCGTGGCCTTGAGTACAATATCGACGAAAACATCTGTGTGACCCACAGCCCGGAAGAGCTTAATCTGAAGCCCTTTTCGCACTATCACAACGTTCATAGCCATTTCAAGCTGAAGTACGATAAGCAGATCGAGCCTGACATGGAGTTTAGTTCTTATTTCCTCAAAGGCAACGGTTACATAAGTTGTGACAGATTTCAGAGGATCCATGCGCTGAACGAGGAATCGTTTTTGAAGATGCTCGGGTTCGTCAAGAAGAAATTTGAGGCGCAGAATAAGCATTTCTTGTATAAGATCCTTTACGACAAATACTATAAGAGCCTTTGCTTCGTTCCGTTTGCATACATGACGCTTCAAGAGAAACTGCTTTTGCGAGGCGATGGCAAGGGAAAGACTTCGTACTGCAGATTTCCGAAGCCGGACCATCAATTCTTCAAGCTGGAGCCTGCGCGCTTCAAGACCGTTCAGGACCGCCCGGATCTTCAGGTAAATGTAGAACTTCTGGGGATCACGCTCCTGAGCGAAAAAGAAGTGCGCTCCTGCATGAATCTTATTACTTTTCAGCAGAAGCCGGTGTCATGGTGGATAAGGGACCCGCTGCCGGGTCTGATAAACACACAGGTAATGCAGCCAAACGAGATCTTCTATGCGGGAATAAAGGAATCCAGAAACGGGATCTCGCCTGCGGTAATAGGCGATTTTAGGGGCTTTGCGCGCGGCGATAAGGTGCTTTTCGCGGGACACAAGTGGACCGTCATTTTCGAAAACATGATATTCGTGGATGATCTCATCGGGTATGGACCTTTCAACTATTACCACCGCGACAGTGTTTATTACGAGACCAGCAGGGTAAAAGATTTCATCGAACACTGGTTCGAACAGCACAGGAACGACCCGGTGTATCGGGCAGGCAGATAACACGATATAATGAATATCATCTTCACATAAAGGAGAGATCACCATGCAGATTACAAATGACATTATTTACGTTGGCGTCAATGACCATAAGATAGATCTGTTTGAGGGGCAGTATGTCGTGCCGAACGGGATGGCGTACAACTCTTACGTCATCAAGGACGAGAAGATCGCCGTCATGGACACGGTCGATAAGAATTTCACCCACGAGTGGCTCGATAATCTCGAAAAGGCTTTGGACGGCAGAAAGCCCGATTACCTAGTCGTTCAGCATATGGAGCCTGACCATTCCGCAAATATCATGAATTTCGTGAAGGCTTACCCGGAGGCGAAGATCGTCGCGTCCGACAAGGCTTTCGTCATGATGAAGAACTTTTTCGGAACTGCGTTTGAAGACCGCCAGGTCGTTGTCGGCGAGGGATCCACGCTCGAGCTCGGAAAGCATGTTTTGAACTTTGTAGGCGCGCCGATGGTCCACTGGCCCGAGGTCCTCATGACCTACGATTCAACGGACAAGGTGCTCTTCTCAGCTGACGGTTTCGGCAAGTTCGGAGCATTGGACGTTGAAGAGGATTGGGCATGCGAAGCCAGAAGATATTACATCGGAATCGTAGGAAAGTACGGCGCGCAGGTCCAGGCTGTCCTCAAGAAGGCTGCAAACCTTGATATTCAGATCATCTGCCCGCTGCACGGACCGGTTCTTTCTGAGAACCTCGGCTACTATATCGGCCTGTACCAGACATGGTCAACATACCAGCAGGAGACCGAGGGCATCGTAATCGCTTACACTTCCGTTTACGGAAATACCAAGGCGGCTGTCCTGAAGCTCGCTGAGATGCTGCAGAACAAGGGATGCCCGAAGGTCGTCGTGAACGATCTCGCGCGTTGCGACATGGCAGAGGCCGTTGAGGATGCTTTCCGCTACGGCAAGATCATCCTCGCGACGACCACTTACAACGCGGGCATTTTCCCGTTCATGAGAGAGTTCATCCATCACCTGACGGAGCGCAATTTCCAGAACCACAAGATCGGCATCATCGAGAACGGCTCGTGGGCGCCGACTGCTGCCAAGACCATGAAGTCCATGCTCGAAAATTGCAAGAACTGCACGTTCGCAGAGAACACGGTAAGCATCAGGTCCGCGCTCAATGAAGAGAGCAGCGCGAAGCTCGAGGCGCTGGCCGAGGAGTTCTGCGCAGAGTACAAGGCGAGGAAGTCCGAGACCGCGGACAAGAACGACATGAGGGCTCTTTTCAACATCGGTTACGGACTCTATGTCATCACGTCGAACGACGGCAAGAAGGACAACGGTCTCATCGTTAATACGGTCACGCAGGTTACTAACACACCTAACAGGATCGCAGTTGCCATCAACAAGGAGAATTATTCGCATCATGTCATCGAGCAGACCGGCATCATGAACGTTAACTGCCTGTCGACCGATGCGCCGTTCTCGGTTTTCGAGAACTTCGGATTCAGATCGGGAAGGTCAGTCGACAAGTTCGAGGGAATCGAGGAGATGAGATCCGACAACGGCCTTCGCTTCCTGCCGCAGTACATCAACGCTTTCTTCTCGCTCAAGGTTGAGGACTACGTTGATCTCGATACGCACGGGCTGTTCATCTGCTCGATCGTCGAGTCGCGCGTCATCACCAAGAAGGAGACGATGACATACACCTACTATCAGAACAACGTCAAGCCGAAGCCTGAGACTGAGGGCAAGAAGGGCTATGTCTGCAAGGTCTGCGGATATGTCTATGAGGGCGATGAGCTGCCGGAGGACTTTGTCTGCCCGCTCTGCAAGCACGGGGCAGCGGATTTCGAGCCGATAGAATAAGGTTACTCAACCTCAATATATCTGCGCTTTTGCCACTTTTTCGCGATGAGGTTCAGGAGCTTTCCGAACGTCAGGTCGTAGACTGCGAAGATGGCGAAGCAGACCAGGTAGATCATGAGGGTCATGCCGAGCATGAAGCCGAGCATGGGGAGCGCGTCGTCGATCACGATCGCGGCGACGTTGAAGAACCTGATGAAATGCAGGTGGATTATGTACACGTAGAACGCCGAGCGCGCGACGTAGTTGATCACCTTGCTGTCGCGGATCTTGAGGCTCTTGAATGACAGGAACAGAAGGACCGTCAGCGTGATGGTCAGCGGGTTGTTGTAGTAGAACATCATGCTCGAGTACGGGTGATTGCCGCTGAAATACGCGCCGAGGTAGATCATGCCGAGGATCATGCCGGCGTTCAGCACCAGAAGAACCGGAATGATGCTGCTCTTGATGCTCGATTCTGAGATCTTGAGCATTTTCGAGGCGGCTTTCTTGGCCTCGTCCCTATTCTCGTCGAGATCCCGCAAAGCGCAGCCAATTAAGTACATCAACACGAAATTAACAATGTTATATCCCCTCTGATCGCCGTCCAGACCGTAGGTCGTGGTGCCCTCGATGTGGAGCTGGTCGATGATGAGCGGGTAGACCGAATAGAGGAGGTAGACCGCCGTGACCAGGGTGATCTTTTCCTTGCTCTTCAGCGAATTCCACAGCTTGTTGATGAACGGCGAGAGTATGTAAAGTCCGGAGTAGACCAGGATGAACCAGTTGCTCGGAATGAATCTGGCGACGAACTCTGAGAGCGGATAGGTGCCGCCCGTCATGATCTGATAGGCCGCGAAAAAGATAGCCGCGAAGATGAGCACGTCGAGGATCAGCCTGAGGGGCCTATACAGGTCGGCTTTCTTTTTCCTTGCCTGGAAATAACCCGTGATCAGCACGAAAACATTGACCGCGGTAACCGCGAAAACGCCCAGGAACACGAGCACGAACTGGCACAGGCCGAAGCGGTCCGCCTTGCCCGCGATGCCGCCCAAGTTCCTGTTATTGAGGTGCAGGATAATAACGCCCATTGCGGCGAAGATCCTGAGAAGTTCGATATTCGACTGGCGTGATGTTTTCGCGCTCATGACACCCCTATATAAACGGCTGAAAACTGCGGATTGACAAAACGATTATAACACAACAAATCTAAGGGGTTTGCCCCACAAGCCGCGCCTCATCTGATAAAATGAAAGATACGGACGGCGCCGTAACGGGGGTACTGACATGTTTATCAACAAACTCAACCAGCTGTATAAACCCAGGAGAGTGCTTTACTATGTGCCCGCGAGCGAGGCTGACATCAACGCGTTCTACGAGGGGACCGTCAAAGAGGAGATCGCCCGCCTGACCAATGGATTCGGCACTTACGACCAGCCGGGCGTGTTTTTCCTGAACTCCGTTGAAGGCCCCGTGATCGGCATTGAATACAGGCAGGGCGACAGCCGCATCAGCTATCCCACCGGCCTTGCTTCCGTCGATCTCGACGCTGCGTATTTCTATTCCATCGAACTTGATAACGACGTAAAGCCCGACATCGCTTACATAAAGAACACCATCGCCGACATCTCGATGGCCGACGACGCCCACAGGGTGTACAGCAACCTCACCATAAAGAGCGCGCCCGACGTGATCGGCATCTTCACCGACGGCCGCAAGATCAGGATCCTGTACGAGTGCGAGCTCATTGACGATAAGGGGCGCGCGATCATTAACGATGACGTCGATGCCGTCGACAAAGAGAAGCTCTACAAGGTCGCGTTTTTCGATCCGATAACCGATCACTACAACTGGTATCATCTCGTGCCGTACCTCGAAATGCCTGCGGACAACGGCATTCAGGACTACGCGTTCGTTCATTTCGACATCAAGGCCTTCCGCGTCATCAACGAGGTATACGGCCACATCTCGGCTAACGAGGTCCTCAAGAACGTCGTCAAAGCCATGAAAGAGGCCGACTTCGTCTACGCGAGCGCGAGGTGCCACAACGACAACTTCGCCATGATGATCAAGGACATGCCGGAAGAGGAGACGATCGCGAAGCTCCGGGAGTTTTTCGAGGGCATATCGCATCTCAAGGAAGACCCGAATTACAAGATCTTCTACAGGTGCGGCGTGGTCCCGATGCAGAGGACGATGCTTTTGGGCAACCGTGTCGCCGACGCGGGCAAGCTCGCGCAGAAGCTCGGCGTCAAGCACAACGAGACCGAGATCATCGTCTACACCGAAAAGATGTACAACGACAGCCTCTGGGCCAACTACATCAAGGCCTACCTCGACACGGCGATCGAAAACGACGAGTTCCTCGTCTACCTCCAGCCGAAATTCTGCATCAAGAGCGAGAGGGTCAAGGGCGCGGAAGCGCTCATCAGGTGGAACTACAAGGGCAAGGAATTCCTGAGCCCCGGCAGGTTCATCCCGTTTTTCGAAAAGGACGGCTCCATAGGCAAGATCGACGACATAGTCCTCCACAAAGTCTGCGCGGCTTTCGCCAAATGGCGCAAAGAGGGCAGGATCCTCTATCCCGTCTCGGTCAACCTTTCGCGCGACCGTCTCTACGACGTCAACCTCGTGAAGCACCTCACCGAGATCGTTGACTCCTACGGCGTCTACCACGACCTTATCGATTTCGAGCTTACGGAGAGCGCATCCTACGACAACACCGAGCAGATGATTCGCGTCCTCAACGAGCTCCGCGGCGAGGGCTTCCACATCTCCATGGACGACTTCGGAACCGGCTATTCATCTTTCTCGCTGCTCACGCAGATACCGCTCGACACGCTGAAGATCGACAAGAGCTTTGTGGACAAAGTCGGAGGCGAGACAGTCCTCAAGCAGGACATCTCCGTGCTCCGCCACATAATCTCCCTCGCCAAGGAGCTGGGCTTCGTCTGCCTCGCGGAAGGCGCTGAGCACAAAGGCCAGATCGACGAGCTCCGTGCTCTCGGCTGCGACGTCATTCAGGGCTATTACTACAGCAAACCGATCCCGGTTGAAGAGTACGAAAACAAGTATTTAAGCTGACCGCCCGCGGCCGGCTTTTTTATTTTCCACTTAAGTGGGTGGGTGCGCGTGTCTTTGCGTACGCGTCATGCGAAGTGTGTTGCGTTCCATTCCCCATTACCTCTTCCATTCGCGACAAAACGGAGGAAGGCTTGGGGAATACGGAGCGTTTTTGGGCGCCATTACCCATTTGTTCTTCCATTTGCGTCAAAACGGAGGAAGGTTTGGAGAATACAGGACGTTTTTGGGCGCCATTACCCATTGGTTCTTCCATTTGCGTCAAAATGGAGGAGGGTTTGGAGAATACAGGACGTTTTTGCGGCTCCAGTCCCTGTTAGTGTCCCTGTTCGCGACAAAAGTGGGACATAAAGTGGGACTTTGGGGTGTTTTCGCGCAAAAGTCCCTGTTAGTGTCCCTGTTCGCGACAAAATTGGGACATAAAGTGGGACTTTGGGGTGTTTTTGGGCAAAAGTCCCTGTTAGTGTCCCTGTTCGCGACAAAAGTGGGACAGAAAGTGGGACTCCGGGCGGGAATTCACGTAAGCTTTTAATGTTATAATCACCGTGTTACTAATATTTTTTTGATTGCTGATTTTCGGGGTGATTATGTTGTTAAGGTTAAAGAAGCCGATGGCGGCGGTGATGGCCGCGGTAATGCTTTTCGCGATGGCCGGCTGCAAGGGCAAGGAAGACAGCGGCGAGGTCAGGAAGGCGGGCGGATACAGCTTCAATTGGCTGGATTCCAATCTTTTGGAGAATGTGGATAAAATGGGCGAGGCGAAGATCACGGATGACTTCGCGGCGGCCGTTAATTACGAGTGGACGAAGGCCCAGAAGGAAGACAATTCGTACAGCATGAGCTCGTTCGGCGAGGCGATGAGGAAGGTCGTTGAGAACAAGAGGGCGATACTGAACGACAAGTCGGTGAAGGACGACAAGAACGTTGAGCTTGTAAGGATCGCGGACAGCCTTTTCAATGATTGGGAGTACCGCAACACGCTGGGCGTCGTGCCGCTCAAGAAGTACCTCGCGTACATTGACGACATCAAGACGCTGGACGATGTGTCCGCTTACATGATCGATAATGAGAAGAATCCGTTCGCGATATCTTTCGTGAAGCTGGATTATTTCGGCAACGAGTCGCTGGACGATTACCGCGCGCTCAAGCTGACCAAGCCTGACCTGATGCTCGAAAAGACCGACGAATACGTCGTTTTGTCACAGGACGGCTACAGGAAGCAGGACATCAAGGCGCGTATGATCCGCTATCTCCTGGGCAGGTGCAGTTATTCCGAGAAGGACATCAAGGCCGTCATCAACGGCGGTTTCAGGACCGAGGCGGAGCTCGTGCAGCTGGACTTCACGGACACGGTCGACTATAAGACCGTCATCACGAAGGACGAGGTCCTCAAGCGCGCCGGAAGCTACCCGCTGGCTGATCTTCTGAAGCACTACAACATCACAGACTGCGACCATTACATGGGCGAGCTTTCGTATATCGACAAGCTCGAAAAGTTCTACACCCAGAAGAATGTTGAGGACATGAAGGCTTACTTCAAGGCGCGCCTCGTGCTGGAATCCATCCGTTACCTGGATAAGGAAGCTTACGATTTCTACATGGACACGAACCTCGACCGCACGAACAAGTTCGCGCAGAGGATAGACAGGGATCCTGACCTGACGTTCTTTTTGATGCTCGGAAAGACCGTGCTGACCGCAGCCGTTGACCAGATGTACCTCGACTACTATTACGACGAGGCAGTGGCGAAAGAGGTCACGGAGTTCGTGCACAAGATCAAGGCGAAGTACGCGGTCCTGATCGATGAGAACAAGTTCCTGTCGGAGGCGAGCAAAAAGGCCGTCAAGGAGAAGCTCGACAGGATGGGCGAGAACATAATCACACCGTCGAACAAGGCTGATTTCACGGGTGTCACGTTTAAGACCAAAGAGGAGGGCGGCACGTTCCTGGACGCGCTCTGCGTGATGAACAGGCTCTCGAACGAGCACATCGGCGTCATCGTTCAGCAGAAGATCCCTAAGGATTACTGGGACATCTACGACGGCGATTATTCGACGACGGTCACCAACGCGTCATACGATCCGATGCAGAACTGCATTTTCATAAGGGCCGGCATCCTGGTCGATCCGATGTACAATCACGATGCCCCCATCGAAAAGAAGCTCGGCTCCTTCGGCGCCGTTCTGGGCCACGAGATCTCCCACGCGTTTGATTCCGAGAACATCCATTATGATGCGGACGGCAGGACAAATAAGACGATCACCAAAGAAGAACTCAAAGAATGGGACAAGGTTGTCGGCAGGATAGGCGATCATTTCGCCGGGTACATTCCTTTCGAGGGCGCCGAAGGCTACAGCGACGGCCGTCTCATCAGTGGCGAGGTCATCGCGGACGCAGAGGGCATCAAGGTCGCCCTCATGATCGGCAAGGACTATAAGGATTTCGATTACGACCTGTTCTTCAGGAGCTTCGCGGGCTTCTGGAAATTCGCCATGACCAAGCAGGAGCAGATGAACATGATCAACAAGGACAGCCATCCGCTCGAGTACTTAAGGATCAACTACTCGCTCGCCCAGTTTGACGAGTTCATCGCCACTTACGGCCTGAAGCCCGGCGACGGAATGTACATGGATCCTTCCGAAAGGATCTTAATCTGGTGAGGTGTCCCATGATCGAATTAACCAAGGAAGAATTCCTGACAACGATAAAAAAGAAAAGATTCATCGTCCTGATGCCGCTGCTCTTCATCGGCGCCATCGTCGCGGTCGTGATGCAGAAGAACGATTACCTGAACGACCTGACCTTCATCTTCAGGATGCAGAAATACATGAACCTGGTCTTCAACCCGCTCGCGGGCTCGATCCTGCTCATCACCGTTCATCGAAAAAAATACACCAGGAACTCCATCATCCAGGCGGAAGAGCACAACGTCAAAAGATCCGTCGCGGTCCTCTCAAGGCACCTCGCGGGCAGCCTGATCCTCATCTGCCTGTATTTCCTGATGGCGGTCCTCGCACTCCTTTTGTCCGTGATCTTTGGCACGAAATGCTCAGCGCTCCAGCTCCAGCAGCTCGCAACCTACATCTTCCTCGACTGCTTCGCCGCGGTCACGACGTATGTGGGCGTGCTCTTCTGGCAGTATCTTTTCGCGTTCCCCGTGGTACCCATCCTGGTCTACGTAGCAGCGATGTTCGTCTCGCCGCTCTTCTTTGACTTACTGGGCTATTCGAACGTCATCTTCAAAGTCTGCTCATATGTCTTCCCGAAAAACATGACCGACATCATGTACACGGGGATCCTTATGAACAACTTTTCGTGGGTGCCGCTCATCGTCATGATCAGCCACATCGTGCTGCCTCCGATCTTCACGATCCTCGTTTTCAAGCTCAAGAAAAAGGACAAGAAGAAGAAAAAGAAGAAGGGCGAAGAGGAGGAACAAAGGCCTTCTTTCGAAGAACTCGAGAAAGACCCGCTCATCGCGTCGATCCTCAGGGAGGCGGAACTTACGGAGGAATTTACCGATGATCTCTAACATCAGGCCCGACAAGGCGGAGAGCCTTCTCCTTCTTCCGCGGGAAATGGAGAAGACCGATAATGACAAAACGCTCACCAAGTCGTGGGTCCAGATCTTCGTTATCTGCGGCATCCTCACGCTCGTCACGGGCGGTGCGCTGGCCGCAGGCCTCATCGTCCGCAGGAGCCTGGTGAGACATTCCCTTATCATGCTGATGTTCGTTCTGGCCTTCGACGTCTATGTCATCATCAAATTTGTCAGAACGAGATATGTTTCCCCCTCCGAGTTCAGGAAGTCGGTCACGAAAACAGGACGTGACAAGGTCCTCGCCCAGCTCAGGGATCCGACGGCTTTAGGGTTTTTCATCGACGAGGACAATTACGACAGCATCACGGTCCTGACGCTCGATTATCTTCTCGGTGCCAACGAGTTTTTCTTCGAGTTGAAAGACATCAATTCCATGACCGTCAGCAAGTCAGACGTGCCTGAAGAGCGCCTCCAGAGGTACAAGGACGAGCACACCCGCAACGTTCTCCGCTGCGTTTACTCGATCGACGTCAATCTGAAGTCGGGCGCTAACAGGAGGAAGTACATCGCCATGACGACTCCCGACCTGAACGCTTTTTTCGGCTACGTTAATCAGAGAGCGCCCCATATAAAACTTACTTACAAGTAATTGCAACTTTTTCTTCTGCCCGTTTGTATCTAAGGTATCAACTACAGGGGGTAGTATCTTTATGAAAAAAATAATCAGCCTGGTGCTCGCGGCCACGCTCCTCGGAGGCTTGTTCCTCACAGGCTGCCACCGGCCCCGTAAAGGCGATATCCAGATCGATGTTTCCACCATGCCGAGCGAAGGCACGGTTTATGTGGGAGGTATAGGTGCCGGGAGTGCCACGGATACCGCAAGTCCCGCGCCGGGTATCAATGACAAGACAGGCCGGCCTTTATCCACTACACCCACAAAGGGCGAAGACGGCAAGATCAACCACGGTCACTCGATCACCGAACGTCAGGGCCGCGAAAGGGAGATCAGCCGCACGGATAAGGTCTTCCTGACCGAGGCTGACGCATACGGTTACTTGTGCGAGAGTCTCCCGCTCCAGTCTCCGGGCCTTTCCTTCAGGCTCACCCGTACCTCCGATGACGACCCCGGCGCTTATATGTGGTACGAGTTCACCGTTTTCAAGGGAGAGTACAGGGTCATCAACGCAACTTTCAACGTCGTCTGTTTCACCGACGGCACTCTCATCGAAGGCAGGAAAGAGTTCACGACCTGCACTTTCTACGAGGGTGAGGTCCTCAAGCCCAAAGAAGCTCTTGCCAGATACCGTGAGACGAAAAAGGATGAACGCAAAATGAGACTCATTGAAACGGGATATCTTTACATGGGCAGGTACCAGGAAAAATGCGCCCTGGTCTACGTCTTCCGCTATGACGAAGGCAAGCTGTACATCGACGCGTCGAACGGCGAACTGATCGGTCATCGCAAGGACTGGATCACCTGATCAGTCCCATTAATGTCAGGTTTTGTCTGCCGGCCGTTGCTATAATCAAAGCATATACAACAGACATCACCTCCTATAAATGTTCTGTGGTTTCCATTTTTACCTTACCTCCTGTGGCCCGGCCGTCCTCCCGGGCCACAACCTTTTCCGGGATTGTTCAGGGATCTTCAACATATGCGCCGCGAAGTGTTGTTTAAGCAACAAAAAGCCTCTTGATTAGTGATTGGAAAGGCCTTCTCCTATTGCCATAATGAGGCCATCAAACAACAAACACAAAACCCAAGAGGAACCTGAGGAGGAATATGAAAATGACAGATGAGACATTGAACCTTGACACACGAGTAGCACTGGACTTTTGTTCTTGCTCAGTCGATTACAACAATCCGATGTACTCGTACTTCAGCAACGATCTTTTCAAGATCTACATGTTGCTCGAAGAGGAGTTCGACAACGGTGTCAGCTGTGGAGATGCAGCTCACAACGTTTACGAGAAGCTCGAGTATCCTGCGCACACCTGGCCCGGAGTCCGCTACTTCGCCAAAGAAGTCTACAGGGAACTTGAGACGACCGACCGCAGTTATAAAGACATCAATCCTTTCAAACAGTCCGTATGTTCATAATTTACATTTTAATCAGCATTCTAGTAGCTAGTATCAAATAAGACATATCCCACATGTAGTGTTTGTCATATTTTCCCTACCTCCTGTGGCCCGGATCTACCCATCCGGGCCACTACTCTTTTCTGAGTTTTTTCGCGCGATCCGCCGCCCGAAAAGGCCACGCCCCCGCTTTACCGATCCAAAGTTTTTCGCCGTTGGCCGACACATTACCCCCAAACTGTTGCATAAGCATCAAACTGCCCGCTCATTAGTGATTGGATGGCCCGCAAACGCTTGCAATAATTAACCCATCACAAACACTAACTCATTCGGAGGGCACGAAAAATGAAAAACAACACAGTTATCGCCATAGCACTCACATCAGTCGCAGTTACTGCATCCATCGGCTTCGCCTGCCTCGCAGGCTGCGCCAAGAAGACAACGAAGCAGACCGCAGTCGGTTACCTCGATCAGGAAGAGACCACACCCATCGTAACCACGGTCGACACAACCGACGGTTATTCCTGCGAGTTCGTCAGGGGCGCCATCTACCTCTACGACGAAGAGGTCCATGAGGACACTGCAGCAGTCGCAATGGGAATCTCCCTCCCGAAGGACGTTTTCGAGGACTACATCCAGGAAGCTGAGACCGATCCCAACCACAAGATCATCAAGGACGGCGTCATGTACAGCAGCGACGGCCAGATGGTCTACCTCGTAAAGGTCAGCGACACCAGCTACTTCGGCGTTTTCGCAGACAACGTCAACACAAACGAGATGGAGAAGATCATCGACCGCATCACGGTCAAGCCCGATGTCGTCGTCTGATCATTTCGAAAAATAAAGCAAACAAAGGGACCTCCTGAAGGTCCCTTTTTTATTTGCCGTCCTGCCGGTTCGCGTTTCAGTCCCATTAATGTCAAGTTTGGTATCCGCGTGGCTGGTATAATCAAAGCATAAATAAAGACAACGAACCGTTTCTCCTTTTGTGCCTTGCTGTTTTTCCGGTTCAAGTTGTCATAGTAGTCCTCCGGCGGCCCGTTTTCTACCTTTCACGGGCCGCCTCCTTTTTTCCAAGGGAGTCAGACACCCTCACAAGATCAGAAAACGATCGGTTTTCAGGACAATAATCGAACAAAATTGCGAAATTTTACAATTTAGTCCTTTTAATGTCTCGCAAAATGGAAAGAGCCGTGGTAATATAAAGCCACGACCAAGAGAAATTACCCTTTTGAAGACACCACACCTTCAAAAAGAATTTAGCTGCTGCAGAAATGACTTGACCTCCGTCAGGTCATTTCTGCTATTTAGGCAGAACATCACACTTTTTTAATATATTGGTGTTAGAATCATACTGTTAGTAAGACTATTTCTGTTTTGATAGGTACTGCAGACTTAAACCGTTGAAGCAGCCTTACGAGGGAACCGGAATGACTGGCAAGATCAACAAGCACGAGGATCTGAAGGCTTTTGGCCTTATTTTCGCAGGCATACTGCTCAACCTGGCCTGCGCCGAGCTTGCCAAGATCTTTAAGCTCCCGTTCTACTTTGACTGTATCGGCACAATCGCGGCCGCGATCACGGGCGGCTTCATGCCCGGCGTTCTTGTCGGTTTTGTCACGAACATCCTCATCAGTTTCTACAATTTCGCCGTGCTCGGCATCCATGACGACGCGACCATCTATTACTGCGTCGTAAGCGTTCTCATCGCCCTCGTGGCGGCGGCTTTCTCGCAGCAGAAGTATTTCAAGAAGATCTCCTTTAAGATGATCGTTCCCGTCCTGTATTTCGTCGTCCTCGGCGGCGGCCTCGGCTCCGTCATCACCTGGGGACTCTACGGTAACACGATGGGTGAGGAACTTGCGTCGTCCCTCGCCGGCCGCATCTACACGGGCTTCGTTCACGACGCATTCTGGGCGCAGCTCTACGCCGGCCTCATCATGGACATCCCGGACAAGCTGATCAGCACCTTCCTCGCGTTCCTGATCTACAGGTTCTACCCCAAGAAATTAAAGCCCACCCGCGATAAGATCGACCTCGCGGCACTTGCAAAGAAAGGCTTTTCGCTCAGTACGAAGATCATCATATGTGTCGCCATGATCTTCGGCATGGCCGCGGCCGTCGTCACCATCGTCAGCTTCGGACAGTTCAGAAAGACGCTGGTCGACGCTGAAGGCGGGTACGCCATGGAGACCGCGAAATTCGCCGCGACCCTGATCGACGGCGACATGGTCGACGAGTACCTACGGATCAAGGACAACGCCGACGGCTACAACCGCATCGTCCGTTACTACGACCTCATCTGGAAGAGCTCCGACCGCATCAGATACCTGTATGTTTATCAGATCAGGGAGGACGGCTGCCACGTTGTTTTCGATGTCGACACGCCCGAGGTCCCAGGAGCCGAGACCGGTGAAGTCATCGAATTCGAGAAGGCCTTCGAAAAGTTCCTTCCCGACCTCCTCGCCGGCAAAGAGATAGATGTCATCGAGTCCGACGACGAGTACGGCTGGCTCCTGACTGCCTACTACCCGGTCTTCAACTCCAAAGGCCAGTGCAAAGCCTATGTCGGCGTTGACGTCTCCATGCCCAACATCGCTGAGATCGAGCGCATCTTCACCATCAAGATCACGACGATCCTCATGGGCTTCTTCATCACGATCCTCACCGTCAGCGTTTACCTCGCCAAGCGTTTCATCGTCTCGCCCGTCAACAGCCTCGCCAAGCTTGCCGGCGACTTCGCCTACAACGACGACGAAGCCCGCAAGGAAGCACTCGAGAGCATCAATGACATCGAGATCCGCACCGGCGACGAGATCGAGCATCTCTATGAGGCCATGGCGAAAACGACCCGCGACACGGTCGACTACATCACCGAGACCCAGCGCAAGAACGAGGCCATCTCCACGTTCCAGTCCGGCATGATCAACGTCATGGCCGACCTCGTCGAGAGCCGCGACCAGTCCACAGGCACGCACATCAAGAACACCTCCGCCTACGTCGAGATCATCTGTGACGAGCTCATTAAAGAAGGTCTCTACTCCGACATCGTCAACGAAGAGTACAAGACCAACGTCGTCTCATCCGCCCCGATGCACGACATCGGCAAGATCAAGATCTCCGACGCGATCCTCAACAAGCCCGGCAAGTTCACCCCCGAAGAGTTCGAGATAATGAAGACCCACGCCGCAGAAGGCGCCAAGATCATAAGCACGGTCAAAAAGACCGTCGAGAGCGACGCCCTCAAGGAAGACTACCTCGGCGAGGCCGAGAACATGGCCCACTACCACCACGAGAAATGGAACGGCAAGGGCTACCCCGACGGCCTCAAAGGCGAGGAGATCCCGCTTTCCGCCCGCATCATGGCCGTCGCCGACGTTTTCGATGCCCTCGTTGCCGAGCGCGTCTACAAACCCGCGATGCCCTTCGACAAAGCCATCTCCATCATCAAGGAGAGCTCCGGCGAGCACTTCGACCCCGTCATCGTCGAAGCCTTCCTCAAAGCCGAAGACAAGATCCGCGCCGTCACGGCCAACATCCACTGATCAAGATGCCGCCCTCCGGGGCGGTTTTTATTGCCTACATCAGGTACCGCCTGATCTTCTCCTCAACGACCTTCGTATTAAGCGGGTGCTTCTGCGTCTCAAAAGTGAGTATCAGCCTGCTCTCATCAAAATTCTCCGCCAGCGTATATTTCTCGATCTTTTTCACGTTGCGCTCCGCATATTCCTGATCGCCCAGCATCCCCAAATGCTCCCAGTAATAGTCCTTCCGCAGCCTAACGTTCAGGCAGTTGAAATCCGGCACGCCGATCATCCTGCTCCCGTCAAACACCGGGTACTCATACCTGTAAGGAATGTTGTGCCTGGTGAGCGCCTCTGCGATCAGGACCTCCGACTTCGACCTGACGCGCTCGCCCCGCGACGTGTAGTACTCAGGGTCGTCCACATTAAACCCCATCTTCGGATACGGTTCGCCGGTCCACTTTTCCACAAACTCTTCGTCAGTCAGAAAGCCCTTTTCCACCAGTTGTTTGCGCGCCTCCGTCAGCCCCGCGTAAACCTCCCGCACCACGTCCGGATCGTAGTGTTCCAGAAAGCTTTGTATCACCCGTTGCTGTTCGTTCAGCGCCTCCAAAAGCTTCCCGTCATAGTCCTTCTGCGCCAGCCTCACCGCCAGCTCCCGGTTTTGTCTTAAGATGTAGGTGCCTTTCTTGTCTTGCTTTGAGAGGCGGTGAAAGAATTGATATTGCCTGCGGTTCTTGATCACGCGAAGCGATCCTTCCGGCGCATGATCAAGGCTTTGCTGCAGCTTGGCTATAAAGTATTGGATAGCACGGTTTCTGGTTTCCAAATATGCCAACACAGTTTTTGAACACAAATTATCAGCATTAGTCATGCAAATCTCCTCCTTTGAAAACTGGTTTATTTGCATTTACTTACTAAAACTCGAAAAACACTGCTTTTATATGTGCGTTTTCGAAAAAATCGCTCCAAAATACTGTTAATGCACATATATTTTTGGGAAATCTCTGGTTTTAGTAAGTGCGTTGGACTTCATAATTCAAAAAATCTGCGAAAACGCACTTACTAAAACGGCTGAAAAACGAATTTAGTAAGTAAAGCTTTCCGCCACTATAGTGACCTCGGAGGTGGACTTCAAGCAAAACGCCAAAGATTGAGACTTTATGCTGAAAGTCGGTACTTTACAGGCGTTTTGGAACATATGAGACTTATAAAAATGTATAATGGACAGATAATTCGTTTTGTAACCACGGAAGGAGCGTCACCATGGACAAGATCGAAATCTGGCAAGAAGGCGAATACACTTACCCGCTGGCGTTTGATTTCAGGCCGAACCTGAGGGCTTACCTGAAAGACGACGGCGAGGTCCATCCCTGCATGATGATCCTGCCCGGCGGCGGCTATGCTGTCGTCGTTCCGCCTGAGGGCGAGCTCGTTGCCAAGAGGTTCAATGAACTTGGTTATAATTGTTTCGTAATGACTTACACGACCAACCAGCTGATGCGCGAGCCCGTAATGGATCAGGCGATGAGGGATCTTGCAAGGGCGATCAGATTTGTCAGAAAGAACGCCGCCGAGTTCTTCATCGACCCGGCAAAGCTTTACATCTGCGGCTTCTCCGCCGCGGGCCACGTCTGCGCATCGGTCTGCGACTATTGGGACGAGCTGACTGACAGCGATCCTGAGTACAAAGACATTTCCTGCCGCCCCGATGCGGCGATCCTGTCGTACCCCGTGATCACGTCGGGCGAATATGCCCACCAGGATTCGTTCAGGTTCCTGCTGGGCGCCGACATCTACGAAAGGACCGACGATGAAGCCAAGGCGCTGCTCGATAAGTACTCTCTCGAAAAGCACATCAAGCCAACCAACCCGCCATGCTTCATCTGGCAGACCGAGACCGATGACTTAGTGCCCGTGCAGAACAGCTATCTGTACGCGGATGCGTGCAGCAAGGCGGGCGTCAGACACGAACACGTGACCTTCCCCGAAGGCCCGCACGGCCTGTCGATCCCGAACCTCGACTGGGCCAAGGGCAACCACGGCGAGCCATATTCGGCAGAGCAGAGTTTCGCGCTCGTGAAAGCAATAAAGGAAGGCCTGATCGAGGGGCCGGCGGAAGGCGCGGATTCGCTTCTCGGATTCCTGGGACCGTTCGATAACCCGCCGGATTTCATCGGCTTCCCGGAAATATGCGTCTGGCCCGAGCTGGCGGATAAGTTTTTGAAGAGCCTTTGATTGGTGCAGTAAAAGCCTGTGACCTACAAGAATTGAGTTTTAATGCTTTTTGTAGGTCTTTTCGGGAACAAATAGAGGTTTTTATAATGAAAAATACCTACAAAAATCGGGTTACCACGAATCTTGTAGGTCATTTCGAGCCCGAAAACAGCTCATAAGGCCAAAAACGACCTACAAAAAAACGATTTTTCTGTATTTTGTAGGTCACACATTTTAAATCGAAAGGACAACAAACATGATAATAAAAGACAACAGGATCGATGCGGGCAAGGCGTTTGACTGGGGCAAGACGAGCGAGTACTACGCGAAGTACCGCGACATCTACCCGGACGAGTTTTACCGAAAGGTCGCGGAGCGGGGTCTCTGCATCGAAGGCCAGAAGGTCCTGGACCTGGGGACCGGCACGGGCGTGCTGCCGCGCAACATGTATAAGTACGGGGCAAAGTGGACCGCAACGGACATTTCGCCGGAGCAGATAGAGCAGGCTGAAAAGCTCGCCAAAGAAGCAAAGATGGACATTGAGTTCAAGGCGGTATCTGCCGAGAAGATCGATTTCCCGGACGGAAGCTTTGACGTGCTCACCGCGTGCCAGTGTTTCTTTTATTTCGATCACGAAAAGGTCGCTCCCGAGTTCTCGCGCATCCTGAAGAAAGACGGAAAGCTCGTAATCTTATACATGGCATGGCTGCCTTTTGAAGACGCACTCGCGAGAAAGAGCGAGGATCTGGTCCGAAAATATAACCCCACATGGTCGGGCGGCGGCGAGACCAGGCACCCGATCCACATTCCCGACGTGATGTACGATTATTTCGACATGGAATATCACGAGGAATACGACCTCCCGGTTCATTTCACAAAGGAGTCCTGGCACGGCCGCATGATCGCCTGTCGCGGCGTCGGCGCGTCACTTGCGCCTGACGAGTTCGCGAAATGGGACGCTGATCACAGGGCGATTTTGAAGGACTATCCTGAAGAATTTGATGTAAAGCACTACGCGGCGATTGCCGTCTTGCGTGCTCGCTAAGGTCCTCCGCGCCCGCAAGCGGGCTTGTGCGGAAATCGCTCGCAACAAGACAGCAATCTTGGAGGAAAAATGGAATTTAAAATAGCAACAAAAGAAGACATCAATCTCATGATGAGCAGCCGCCTTGAAATGCTCAAGGTCGTGAATGATCTGCCCGCAGACTATCAGTACACGGACGAGCTCATAAAAGAGAGCCGCGATTATTTCCTAAACGGCGACCAGACGACCGTGCTCGCGATCGACAAAGGTGAAGTAATCGGCTGCGCGTCGATGAGCTACATGCGGATCATGCCGACGTTTAGTCATCCGACGGGCAGGCGCGCGCACCTCATGAATGTTTACACGAGGAACGAATACCGCCGTCAGGGCATCGCGCGCCGGATGTGTGAGATGCTGATCGAAGATGCCTGGAGCAGGGGCGCGACGGAGATCAGCCTGGACGCGACCACGATGGGCAGGCCGCTTTACGAGAGCCTCGGATTCAAGGCCACGGCTGAAGGAATGGTAATGACGAAGGAGTGAGACCCGCGGGACTCGTGAGACGCATGAGACGCGTCAGACGGCGAGGCGAGGCGAGACAGGCGAGACTAAAGGAATATGAGCGTAACTTTACGACAGGTTAAGAGGGAAGATGTCGGGAAGGTCTGGAAGATGCAGGTCGAGGCTTTCTCCGAGCTTCTGGCCAAATACCAAGACTACGACATGAGCCCCGCGGCGGAACCGGTGGAAAAGGTGATGGCGAGGTTCGAGCAGCCGTGGACAACTTACTTTTTCATTGAGGCAGAGGGTGAAGATGTCGGCGCGGTCAGAGTCGTGGATAAAAAGGACGGGTCGCGCAAGAGGATCTCGCCGCTTTGGATAATGAAGGAATACAGGGGCAAAGGGTACGCGCAGGAGGCGATAAAGGCAGTTGAAGCAATCTACGGCCAAGACAACTGGTGCCTCGACACGATACTGCAGGAGGAGGGAAATCTTCACCTGTATGAGAAAATGGGTTACATTAGAACAGGAAGGACCGAGAAGATAAACGACCGGATGGACATCGTTTTTTTCGAGAAGGATTAGGGGACAAGAAGGCCCGGCCAAAGGGCGCCGGAGCTCGAAAATAAGGAGGAATGAGGAATGAAAAAGATCATCGCAATGATCCTGGTCATGGCAATGGTAATCTCTGTCACGTCGTGCGACGACAGTTTCGTCAAGAACGTGCTGGAAAGCTACATGGCTGAAGAGCCCACTGAGCCGACGGCGCCGCCGTCCACGGTTGCGACCACGACGACTGAGACCACGGCGGCCGCAGTGTCAACGGGCAAGTACATGTACACGCTCTACAAGGGCACGCCTAATGAGATAACGCTGTCGATGGACATCAACCTGGACAACTATTTCAACAAGTCCGAGAACGGCCTGGACTGCTTCCTGTACCTGTCTCTCGCGACGGATCTGGGCTGGCTCATCCAGGGAAAATACACCGCCGACGACTATTTCAAGGCGGTCGAAGAAGATCCTTACCAGACGGAGATAGGCTTCGAAAATTTCTACACATTCTCATATGGCGACCACCAGGCAAGGTTCACCATGAAGACCTACGAGGACTTCCCGAAGGACTTCAAGGAGCCGCAGATCCGCGAGATCTGGGTGAGCTACTGCAAGAACGACTCGAACTATCCGTTTTTCGAGGACGGAAGGATCGCGCATAAGGACCTGAACCTGCAGTTTGACCGCCACTACGATGACGTTAAGTACTATGTCGCAAACGGCAGGTCTGCATGCTCCAAGGACGATGCGATCCTCATCGGCTACCTGTTCTGGTACTACTCCAAGAATGCCGGCAACAGCGCCGACATCCAGAATCTGCTCAAGCAGTTCAGCAGTCTGGGCGGATACAGAATGCCCTGACCCGGGCGCCGGCCGGATCAAACCAGACCAAACGAAAAGCTTCCCTTCATCGGAGGGAAGCTTTTTTTGATGGTGCCGTTTGGAGTGTTAAGAGGATGTAAAAAAAGGAAAAACACTTTTGTCTGATAAAGTATTTTGCTACGGAGGTTTATATAATGAGATATAGAATTTCTGTGGATTTGGGTGTGTTGGGGTGGTTTAATTTGCATTTCTCCCATGGAAATCAGGGTTATCGCAGTGATCAGAATGTCATTTCTGATCAGAAAGATTTGTTTGGGGAGGGTCAATTATGAAAGCACTGAAGAAACTTAGTGTTATTGTCGTGTCATTTGCATTGACTATGAGCCTTCTGCCCATTAACGGGCTGAAGACGTTGGCCGATGAGTCAAATGGCGAAACACCTGCTGCAACTTCCGGAGCTGAGAATGACAAGCCGAAGGAGACAGCAAAACCGAAGGAAACAACAAAACCCAAGGAGACTGCTAAGCCGAAGGAAACAGAAAAGCCTGCGGCAACACAGGCAACTGAGAAACCTGCCGAGACAGAAGCTCCTAAGGAAACTGCAAAGCCTAAGGAGACAGAAAAGCCGAAGGAAACAGAGAAGCCTGCGGCAACACAGGCAACTGAGAAACCTGCCGAGACGGAAGCTCCTAAGGAAACTGCAAAGCCTAAGGAGACAGAAAAGCCTGCAGAAACAGGTACCGGCGATACTGAACAGCCGAAGGATACTGAGCCTTCCGCAACACCTGCAGAGACAGGCAGCGGTGATGCTGAGCAGCCTAAAGAAACTGAGCCTTCCGCAACACCTGCAGAAACCGGCAGCGGCGATGCTGAACAGCCGAAGGAAACCGAGCCTTCCGCAACACCTGCAGAGACAGGCAACGGTGATGCTGAGCAGCCAAAAGAAACCGAACCTTCCGAAACACCTGCTGAAACGGGCGAAAGTGAGACTGAAGTACCGAAGGAAACGGAAGGTACTGAAGTACCTGCAGAATCCGGTAATGGTGATGAAGAAAAACCTGAAGAACCAAATGATGAAGCGACAGGCGAGCTCCCTGATGATTCGGTTAATGCACCGGCAAAAAATGCTTCTATGAATACTAATCTCGTTGATAAGATCCTGACATTCGATGCCGTTGATGGAGCATATTATTACGAGTTATACATTTGTGACTATTTTTATCATCCGCTATATGATTTAGATGACATTTATAGTTATAGATATATCGAAATTGGTAAAGATGACCCCAGGAGATTTGATCTTGGCAAGATAATCAACTGTTTCATAAAAGAAGGTGATTTGGATAAAACAGATGATGATATCTATTATTACCATCTGTTTGCATATGACTCCGACTATAATCGTTTGGTGTCTCACAGTGGTCAGTTGTATCATGAGACCTCTGCCAGACCCATTACTGTCGGAAAAATGACAGCCACTATTTCAAATGGAAATATGTCATGGAAAGCGGTAAGAGGAGCCACATTGTATCTCGTATCGGTATCTAACGGCTTTGATTACGATGATTCGTTTAAGTTCACTACAACAACCACGTCAATCACTCTTAATTCGGTGATAGATCAGCTGATTAGAGAACGTTTAATTTTCAAATACAAAAATTACTATATCTATGTAAAGGCATTAGACGGTGATGAGGCACAATTGGCATATTGCAGTAAGCTTTATACCTACAATTCTTCTGCGGTTCCTAAGGCCTATGACCGATCGATCTCAGCCAGTATAAGCGGCGATTATCTGTACTTTACTAAGCAGTCGTGGGCAACAAAATATGATATCAGAGTAGTAGACAGCAGTCAGGGTTATGTTTTTTCATATGAATGGATCTATAACAGTCCAGTCAACATTTATGAACTTATTGACATAGCCGTCAATAATGGAGATATCTTAGAATGTCCTACTTATACGATCGAGTTTTACGCCTGCGATTCTGATGGCGATTATCTGGCGAGATGGACCGGAACTTATAAGTATAAGGATGCCAATACATTATCTGTTGCCGGTAAGACCGCCAAAGTTAAGAAGAGTAAGGTAAGGAAAAAGAATCAGAATCTGGCAGTATCCAAGGTTATCAGGATCAGAAACCGCGGTCAGGGCACATTATCTTACAGAAAGCTTTCCGGAAACAAAAAGATCGTGATCAACGCACGTACAGGCAAGGTTACCGTAAAGAAAAAGATCAAAAAAGGTACCTATAAGGTTACTGTTCTGGTACGGGCATCGGGTGATGATTACCATGTTGGAACTCAGAAAAAGGTGACTTTCAAGATCAAAGTCAAATAAAGATTGATCAAACCACCAGGATCCTGATCCTTTATTTGTTCTTGAGCAAAAAGTACAGAAGCCTCATGTCACGTGACATGAGGCTTCATTATTTGCTTGAGAGTATTTTGCAGGTCCTAATACAACTCAATGAAATGCTCGGCGAATGCCCGGTCATCCTTGTCATCAGATTCATGCACGGAGTGGGTCACGCAGATCTCATCCGTGGTGAAGGTGGAGCGGCGGGACGTGTCGAGGTAGGCATCGAGCCCGGGGTCCTTGTCGTAGTCGTTGACCACGTCGGTGATCTTGCGGATCTTTTTAGAGACGAGCGATGAGAAAATGTAGGCTAAGAGTCCCAGCACTATAGATAAGATGCAGAGGCCGCCTAATATGCAGAGCAGGACCACGAGGAACGTTTTCGTTGTGCTGACTTTGAGATCGATGATCAGGTTAAAGATCATGGTGCTGATCACAGGCAATGCGCAAATGGGGACGAATTTCCAATTGCTGCGCGCGAGGTGAACATAGGCCTCGAGCTTATCGAAAAAGCTCGTCGTGGGAACCTGTCCGCTGGCCTCACCGGTCTGACCGTTCACCGCGAACTGGTACTGCCTGCCGCCGGTCTCGATGGTCATGAACCAGACGGGGAGGAGGCAGTACTTGGTCTTGACTTCGCTCATCCACGAGAAGGTCTTGTCGTGGCGGGACGTATAGTAATCGTATTTCTTGGCGATCTGTTCGGTTTCCGAGAGCGAAAACCTGTCGATGCGGCGTAGCATCCTGTCCGCTAGCTCGGTGGCGTTCTGGTCGTATTTGTTGGCGTAGAAGCCCTGAAGATACTTGTTCTCGAACTTGACCATCTCACCGTAATCGAAGGGCTCGATGGCTTCCATCAGCTTGTTGGCAATGTTTTTCGAGGCATCGAAAGGCACGTTCCTGACGTAGTAAGACACCCTCGAATTGACTTCGTAGGTGCCAATGTTTTTGCCCGAATAATGCTTGCCGGTGCCGGACAGATCGGTGTTGACGCCGCAGTCGAGAAGCCAGAAGGGCACATAGAGCGCAGTCATCTTGGTGAGACGGCTCTTGGATTTGAAGCCCCAGGGCGTGTATTTGCGGGTCCTGAGCCAGTCGTTCATGTTCTTCTCGGCCTGAGCCCTGTCGATCTTGAACGGAATGATGTAGTCGGGCTTGAACTCGCGGGTCATGCGTCGGGTGATGAGCGCAGGGGATCCGCAGAACGGGCACATCGTGGACATCGTGTGCTCATCGGCAATGAGTTGGGAGCCGCAGCTGCTGCACACGATCTCGTGGCGGTGCCTGTCGTCTTCCGAAATGTCATTGTCGCCAACGTAATCGTGCTCGCCGGTCGCACCGAACGAACCGACGACTTCCATCGTCGACGGATTATAAACGTTGCCGCAGTAACGGCACAAAAGGCCGCCTACCTCAGGCTGGTAAAAAAGGTTTGCCGCGCAGGAAGGACACTTGGCCGACTCGGCCGCGAGACGCTCCGTCTTGACCTGCCTTGCCGCGAAAGGATCGAACCTGCCCGCGTTCATGTCGTTTTTCTTATTCCACATACAATCTATCCCTTCCATTAACGAAGAGAGCTGCCCACAAAGATAATTATACCATCCGAAAGGGCCCCGTGCGCGGTATTCCGATCCCGAAAAGAACTCCTTCTCAAGTATCTGAAATCAACTATTTAAATTTTCTTAATATTTCGCGTGTATAATATAAGAGTTCGGGGCAGCCCGGACCGGGTATATTTGGTAAGCCCGTTCGCGATATCAGATCAATATAGCGAGGGACCTACATGGAATTAGACAGCAATGCGCTTAATCAGATAGCATATTCACTGGCAGAGCATTATCTGTGTGTTTACTACGTCAACATCAACAGCGGACGTTATATTGTTTTCACGGGTGAGGCAAGGGATGAGAACAGGAATTCCGAGCTTCCCACCGAGGGCGAAGATTTCTTTACCGATACATTGAAGAACGCGCCTTTGTTCGCGCATCCGGATGACCTGGAGATCATGATGGAGGCGTTCAATAAAGAAACGCTGCTTGCCAAGCTTGCAAAACACGATCACTATTCGATCTCGTTCAGGTCGAAATTCAACGGCGAGGTCAGGCACATGCGCCATGTCGTTATCCTCTGCAAGGATAAGCGCCACGTGGTCTGCTGCCTTGAAGACGTAGAGGACGAGTATCAGGAGAAGCAGAGGCAGATAGAGAGTCTGAGGACCGAGAAGATCCTTGCGAGGACCGACGAGCTCACGGGCGTAAAGAACAGCACGGCCTTCAAAGAGTATGTAGACAGGATCGATGACACCATCGCTGATGAAGCCGCAAAGGGCACGCACGATACGGCGTTCGCGATAGTCATGTGCGACATCAATGACCTTAAGCAGACCAATGACACCAAGGGCCACAATTCCGGCGATGAGGAGATCCAGGCGACGAGCAGGCTGATCTGCGAGACGTTCCAGCACAGCCCCGTTTTCAGGATCGGAGGCGATGAGTTCCTCGTTATCCTGACAGGCAAGGACTACGACCAGAGGGATTTCCTCATGAGCGTTTTCAGGGACGTCCTTGAGACGAACAGAAAGATCCAGAAAGGACCCGACGTTGCATGCGGACTCGCGTTCTTTGAGCCTGACAAGGGCGACAAGAAGTTCCTGGATGTTTTCCAGCGCGCAGACAGATTCATGTACGAGGACAAAAAGGCCGCGAAAGCAGCCGGAAATACTGAGGACCCGGAACAGGATTAAGAAGGAAGCGTTGTTCCAATGGAAGGCGGCATCCCGAACATCCAGATCGACGGCTACCGCATAATCGCCTCCACCGAGAACGCCGGCATCACCATCAAGAGCACCACCGACGTCAAAATCGACGTTCCCGAGATCTACGTCTCCCTGACAGGCGACCAGGTCGCGCTGACGAATATAAGGGTGGGGTAAGTCATTGCATCAGGATTTTGGCATGGTATATTTTATTCAAGCGAATGAAAGAGCATCGCTGTTCAACGAAACAAAAACCCCGAAGTTGCCGCTTCGGGGTTTTCTTTGCCGTTTTTGCGAGGTGGCTTAAGCCTCAGGCTGACTGCCTTTAATCACTTCTGTCCAGTCAAATAACAGGTGTGTTGAAAGTTGGGACTATTTGGCTTATTTGAGACTTTTTGAGACAAAATGAGACTCAAGTCCAACTTGAATTAGCAATTGAATCTTCAACTCCCGCTCGCTAAAATATTAGTGTATCTGCCTCTATTCTATAGGCGAAGGAGGTGATACGAATGGCAACGGTTTACTACCTGATCAGAGAGCGAAGGCTGGGGAAGAAAGAAGATGACGGTTACTTTCTTTACAAGGACCGGGAGTGGGTACCTGATGTAAGAAACGTAATACTGGATCATCTCATGGGATACGATCCTTATGACGATTCTCCTTACGGATTTGGGAGCCTCAGCATAATGGATGAGATCGAAGAGATCTCCGAAGAAGAAGCAAAGGCATTCATGATCAAGGAGGGGTAGAAATGACAAGCGATCGATGGAATCAGTTTATCAATTTCGTGAATAACGGAAGACCTGTGTCAGAACTTAATCCGCCAATTCAAGACAAGGAAGAAGAAAGAGTTTTCAACAACATGGTGAAGGAACTGGCGGAGATGAGAAAGAAAGATCCAAAAGCCGCTTTCTGGCCGGTTGAGAAAGATTGGGACTGATCGAACAGACAGTATTTACCTATGGTACAAAAGGAGATCAGAAAACTTACACTTGCGATCAACGCCACGATCCTGATAATGGTGTTTGCACTTTTGGGTTTCTTCATGATGTGCCGCGCAAGATTCCTCATCTGGTTCAGCATCCCCACGGCAGCGGTATATATCATCGGATTTATCCTTATCAGCAAAAACAAGCTGAATATTTATGTACGGATGGTCTACGGTTGGCTCACCCTTTACATGAGCATTGCGACCGTTTGCCTTGGTTACGGTTTCGGCTTTCACTTTTACAGCATGTCCATGATCCCCATAATCTTTTACACGGAGTACATGGCATTCAGGCTTAACACCAAATCGATCAACACGGCCATATACAGCGCCATGGTCATAGTTGCATACCTTGCATCGACCGGATATTCAGTCTACGCGAAGCCGGTCTACGAGACAGATCTCCGCATAGCAGGCGCTTTCTGGGTGTTTAATTCCCTGGCTGTATTGGGTCTGGTAATTTTCTATTCCAGATTAATGATCAACATGATCACGGATTCCGAGAAAGAACTTTCCGAAAGAGCAAACAAAGACCGCCTGACCCATCTTTACAACCGCCATTACATGATGGAGCGTCTCAAGGAAGCCTATGAAGACGACAAGCCCTGCGGCATTGCCATGATCGACATAGACAACTTCAAATCGATCAACGACAGATACGGTCACAGCGCAGGCGACGAGGTCCTGAGAAGAGTTGCCAAAACGATCGAAAACACATGCAAAGACTCAGTAGTCTCCCGCTGGGGCGGAGAAGAATTCCTGATCCTTACCGGAGATGACAGCGGACTTATCGAGAAGCTCCGCAAAGCAGTAGAAGACTTAACCATCGAATTCGAAAACAAAGAGATCAAGGTCACCCTTACCGCAGGTTTTGAGCCCAAGAACAAAGAACTCACGCTAGACAAATGGATCGTCTCGGCAGACGAGAAACTCTACCGTGGCAAGAACAGCGGCAAGAACAGGGTGGTAACGTAAGTGAACATCGGAGGGGTACACTTATGAGCATAGGAACAAACATCAAGCAATTCCGTGAAGAACGTAATCTCACACAAGAACAGGTCGCAGACAAGCTCGGCATTACCTTTCAGGCAGTCTCCTCTTGGGAACGAGATGAATATAAGCCCGACGTCGAGAAGCTGATAAAGCTCGCAGAGTTATTCGATGTATCAGTCTCAGCCTTAGTTGAAGAAAAGAAACGTGTATTCTCAACCAAAGATGCCATCTACAACTGGGAACACATGAAAACATTCGTGAAGACCACAGCCAAGAACTTAGGTCTCACCAACACCCTCAAAGCGGTAACTTTCGCGACCGAAGCGCACAAAGGCCAGATGCGCAAAAGATCTACAACCCCTTACATCTATCACCCTCTCAATTTAGCCTGCCACGCACTTTCAATGAACATAGAAGACGATGCCGTCATAGCAGCCTGCCTCCTACACGATGTGGTGGAAGACTGCGGAGTGACTTACGACGAGCTCCCGGTAAATGACGAGACCAAAGAACTCGTCCGCCTTCTCACCTGTGCCAAAACAACTCCCGATAACAGAAAAGAGATTTTAGACGATTACTACGCCCAGATTGCAGAAAACCCGAAAGCTGCTCTCATTAAGTGTATTGACCGCTGCAACAACATCACGACAATGTCAGGAGGGCTTTCCCGTGACCGCATCTTCCGCATGATCAGGGAAACGGAAGAGTACTACCCCAAGCTCATCTCAGTCCTCAAGGACGAAGTCGAATACAGCAACGCCGCCTGGCTCCTCAAGTACCAGATCGAGAGTCTGCTGGACGTGTATAAGAGGCTGATGTGACATGAGTGAACGCAAGACAGTAAAGGTCGTAGCAGCCATAATCACAAAAGACAACTTGATCTTCGCAACCCAGAGAGGTTACGGAGATTTCAAAGACGGCTGGGAATTCCCCGGTGGCAAAGTCGAGCCGGGCGAAAAGCCCGAGGATGCGATCGTCAGGGAGATCAAGGAAGAACTCGGCGCAGACATCAAAGTCACAGGCTTTCTCACAACAGTAGAACACGACTACCCGCAGTTTCACTTATCCATGGACTGCTTCTGGGCAGAGCTCAAAGACGGTGCAGAAATGACACTGTTAGAGCACGAAGCCGCCAAGTGGCTGGCAAAAGACGAACTTGATTCAGTCGATTGGCTGCCTGCGGATGTAAAGGTGGTTGAATCGATCAGAAGAACCTACTTAGGAACGTAAAGACTTAACAATCCTTCAATAAACATAAGTATCACGCACATAAGGACCATCCACACGGCTGAGAATACCAGCTTGCTTAAACAACGCAGGAAAATGTTGTCGTGATGAACAAACGGCAGGATATCAAAAAGCCCCGTCCACGAAGTCCAGATATCCAGCATGCCGAACATAATCAGAGCAAATATGATCTTTGTCTCAATTATCTCCGCGGGAGTAGACTTCTCAGATGTCACTCCGAATATGATGAACAGCATAAACGGATAGGCGAACATGGCGATAAGGATCTTCCACCATTTCCTTGTCCTGAAGCCCGGCGGCGGGAAAAGCGGCTTGAGTACCAATCCGGGGCTTATCCTTCCTGTCAGAACGTCAGAGAACTCACCTGCATTTGCATATCTGTCAGCAGGGTCAAAGCTTGAAGCCTTGGCTGCGATCTTCTGTATCTTTTTATTGCCCGGAAAAGCATCCGCGAGCATCTTTCCTACTGCATACACGTCGCTTCTCGGATCCGACTGCATGAATCCGTACTGTTCGGGAGCTGCAATCCCTGCCGTTCCGAGATTGGTCGTATCGCCGGTGCTGTCAGCCTTATATATCTTTGCTGCATCGTAATCCAAGATCTTGACCTCGCCCTTCTCGGTAACCATTATGTTTGAAGGCTTCAGGTCCCTGTGGATTATCGGCTTGTCCGCACTGTGAAGGAACCTTAATCCTTCAAGCAATTCGACGAAAAGCTTCAGCTTTTCTTTATCAGGCATTGTCCGGTCATTTATTACTATATCGAAAGTATTGCCCTGCACGACCTCTTCGATAACGATCAAGGATTCATCTTCCTTCCAATACTCGTAGATTACAGGCGCATGGTTATCTCTGTGTGATGAAAGATACGCATAAACGTCCTCGTCAAAATGGGTGAGCCTCTTCATCATGCGGACATCACCGGTCACCTCGTTCATGACGAGGCTCCGTTTATCATCGTAGTGATATAATTCTTTGTACTCGGACATGTTATGCATATAACAATTATAGACGAGAGGAAGGAACTATGACAGACAAGACGAGTGACCTGATGGAAAAGCTCCAGTCCACGGAAAACACCGCCGAGCTCGACAAGTATTTGGAAGAGATCCGCGGTAAGTACCCGAAAGACTTAAGTTCTTACATCAAAGCGATCCTTGCGGAAAAAGGCATGAGCACCGCCGACATGCAGAAAAAGAGCGGCATCGACCGCACGTACATCTATCAGATCATGGACGGCAGCAAGAATCCCGGAAGAGACAAGATCATCGCAATGGCAATAGCCTGCAAGATGACTCTCCCCGAATGCCAAAGAGCCCTTGAGATTGCCCAGGAAGGCATCTTATATGCTAAGAACCGCCGTGACAGCCTTATCATCTATGCGATAGGCAAGAAGATGAATATAGCAGGCGTCAACAGCCTTCTGGGAGATTACGGTTTCGCCCCGCTGGATTAACGGCTGACTTTTAAATATCTTTTTTGAATGCCTTGGCGGGCAGAGTCCGCTGAGGCATTTTTATGTATGCTCACAGCATACCAACAACACTTTTCACGAAGCTAATATACCCATATACATCAATCTACATCTTTGATGAATGGAGGGTGTTATACGGATCTGAAAAGAAAAGCTCTTTTTGCAGTAAACGTGATCGTTCCGCTCATCGCCGGGCTGCTCATCTATCTGACAAAGGCAGAAAGCACATATATCTCAGATATGTATGCTTCGCTCTTCCCGAGATTGCCGGTCATAAGCTACCCGGAGGTGATCAGGAAGTTTGCATGTGACTTCCTGTGGGCATATTCATTGTTTTTCTGCTTAAGGTTCGTCTTGGGAGATCAGTTAAAGGGTGATCACGACATTACGGTTATTACGGTTACGGGTATCGCAGCGGTAATCCTTGAGGTCATTCAGATATCAGGGAGGATTCCGGGCACTTTTGATCCCTGGGACATAGTCACGGAGATGGCTGCGATAGCAGTAGCCCTGCTAATAACAAAGATCATAGAACGGAGGTTTACTCATTATGAAGAAAAGAACATTACTTAGGGCATTATGTGCTTGCCTCGTTGTATGCGTATTTGCAAGCATGGCAATGGCATCAGGCTCAAACGACACTAAGGAAACAGGCAGCGTCACGATCGATGAAAACGGCAATACTGTAGCAGCGGGCGAAAAAGAGACGACTGAAGCTACTACAACTACAGTTGAGGAAAAAGCAGAATATGAGATCGTACGCACCACTTTCACTCACTACAAGAACTCTATCAAGCGCGAAAATTACTGCGGAGTTGTAGAGATCAAGAACACAGGCAAGACATATATCTATCTCAAGAGCTGCACCTTTGATTTTGAGGATAACGACGGACATCTCCTCCAGTCTGATGAGATGATTACCAAAGCTCCCGATGTTATTGCTCCGGGTGAATTGGGCTACTTCTTCCATGATGGTCTTATCGATGAAGGAGTTTCTCTTAAGAACGGAATAAAACTGGTTCCTACTTTTACTATTGATGTATGCAAGAAAGGTCAGGAAGCTATAGTTGACTATGACGTTTCGGATGTTGCAATAAGAGATAACAACCACGGCTTAGGACTTAAGGTTACAGGACGTCTCACAAACAACACTTCTGAAGCAACAAATTCCATTGAAGTCATGGTTGTAGTAGTATTCTTCGACAAGAATGGCGAGATCCTCGACATAGGCTATACTTATGCAAACGAAATGGCTGCAGGCGGCAAGACCAGCTTTGAGGTTACAACTCTGTTCGGCAACAAGAAGGTCAAGAAAAAGGACGTCGCAGACTACAAGGTAATTGCAAGAGGAAGCTTCATGCAGTTCTAATAGATCGGGGTGACTCTTATGCCACAGACAAAGAAGAACTCGAAGGTCATGAACATGAAGCTTGACGCCTCGGTTTATGACAAGCTCGACCGGTTCTGCACAGAGACCGGCCTCACGAAAACAGTCGCCACGGAAAGGATCCTCGACAAGTATCTGACCGACTATTTTGAACAGCCCGAGAACCAGAGGAGTTTGTTCTGAAACAAACATCAAAAAGGCACCGCCTTGTGGAATGCAGGGCGGTGCTTATTTGTTGTTTGATAATTAAAGATAGTCTGCGATGTCAGTTTATAAGCTTCGTATAGATTCAGAAGATGAACGTTTCAACAGGGAAGTGCCACTGTTTATTAGTGACAGTGTTGAATCAATACTTGCTAGAGAACATTTATCTGATGCTGAAATATATTCTGATATAAACTATAGACTGACAGTGTTTGATGAAGAAACAGGCGCCGTGGTTGAATATAAGAACGTGATAATCAACGGACAGGAAATGTATGATTTAGATAACTCTACCTGGATGGTATAATTCTCTTGTCTGAGGTATAGATCCCTTAGTCGAGATAAAACCATCAGGATAATAGACTAAGGCACATAAATAAGGAGAATAGTCATAAAATATATTTGCAGGGCATAATATGAAGATCCTTTCCGGAACTATACTCAACAAATTAGGCTTACTGTAAGACATTTCCAGTCTTACGATATCGATGCTGAATGGGTTTGTGAGCGGATGATCTCGAATATAGCCGAACTATGTGAGAGGAAAGAACGCGAAGAGCGTGAACGCCAGGCCAGACACATAGATGAAGTCACATGCATGGATCTTCCTCTTGACTGGGAAAACGTTTTCAACGGTGATGAGAGAACAAAGGGAGTGCATGTTGACAGCATTCCGGATGCTCTTGTCATGAGCCTTACTACCTTAGGACGCGTTGACATTGAGTACATTTCTTCCATTACGGGAGTTGAGTATAAGACCGTAATATGCACTTTGAAGGGTTCGATCTATCAGAATCCTGACACCTGGGGCGAATGCTTCTACAAGGGCTGGGAAACGGCTGAAGAATACCTCTCCGGTAATCTTATGCGCAAATGGAATGCGGCATCCAAAGCTAACGATAAGTACAACGGATACTTTGCGGACAATCTCAAGGCGATTGAGAAGGTGCTTCCGCCTGCCGTTGCCACCAAAGATATTTATATTACGCTTGGCTCCCCATGGGTTCCTGCTGATGTCATAGATGATTTCATCGAGCATCTTTTCGGTGAGCCGTATTCTTACCGGTATTACAGTGATGAACAGAAAGCGGCCATTTTCGATACCCGCCATGATGAGATTACGGGTACATGGGAAATTCGTAATAAAAGCAGATACAACCATAGCGTAGCCGTGACATCAACTTACGGAACCAACCGCATTGAGGCTCTTCACATTCTCGAGAACACGCTGAACATGAAAGCGGTAAAGGTCACTGATGAAGTTAAGAGCTATGTAAATGCGTCCGGCGTGAAAAGAGTTATCAACAGGAAAGAGACGCTGGCTGCTCTCGAGAAACAGAAGACACTTATCAAAGCTTTCCAGGACTGGGTATGGACTGACAATACCCGGAAAGAACGCCTGGAGGCGATCTTTGAGAGTAAGTTCAGCTGCGTCAGGCGAAGGATGTTTGACGGTTCTTTCCTTACGTTTCCCACAATGTCTCCGGGAGTGGAATTGTATCCGTATCAGAAAGATGCGGTCGCGAGGATGATCTTCTCTCCCAACACCCTTCTTGCGCACGATGTGGGCGCGGGCAAGACATATGAGATGATCGCCGCAGGCCAGGAACTGCGCCGCATGGGGCTGTCCAAGAAAAACATGTATGTTGTTCCCAATAACATTGTCGGGCAGTGGAAGAACATCTTCGGCCTGATGTATCCCAATGCGAAGATCTTCTGCATAGAACCAAAGATGTTCAAGCCCGCCAAGCGCGAAGAGATCCTTAAGCGCGTGCGTGACGAGGATTTCGATGGGATAATCATTGCATACAGCTGCTTTGAGCTTATCCCGTTATCGAAAAAGTACTATCTGGAAGACCTCAGGGAACAGCAGGCTGAAGTTGCCAAAAAGGTTCAGACAAAAGGGAAAGCAACTTCCAAACTGACAAAGAAAGCTCAGAAGCTTGCAGAGGCGATCAATGAACTGAACAGGGCTTGGGATGACATGTATGACACGGTCTATTTTGACGAACTCGGCATCACGAGACTGTTTGTCGATGAAGCCCACAATTACAAGAACATTCCCATAGAGACCAAGACAAACAACGTTCTCGGCATCTCGAATACTGAATCCAAGAAGTGCAGGGATATGCTCGACAAGGTTCACATGATCCAGCGCGAAAACGACGGCAAGGGCGTTGTCATGGCTACGGGCACGCCGATCACCAATTCGATCACTGATGCTTTCGCAATGCAGACTTATCTGCAGAGCGGCGAACTGGGGCTTCTCGATCTGCAGAACTTTGACAGCTGGATCGGCATGTTCGCTGAGCGCGTTACCGAATTTGAGATCGATGTCGATACGAGTTCGTACCGCCTGGCGACAAGGTTTTCGAAGTTTCATAATCTCCCTGAACTGACATCGCTCCTTTCGTCTATCGCGGATTTCCATGCAGTCGACGATTCGGCCGGCATCCCCGCACATGACGGATATAAGGACGCTCTGATAGGCAAGACCAAAGAGTTCGCTGATTATCTCAAGCTCATCTCTGACAGGGCTGAGCAGGTCAGGCACGGAACTGTCAGCAGAAGAGACGACAACATGCTCAAGATCACGACAGACGGCAGGAAAGCCGCTCTGGACATGAGGCTCGTCGATCCTACAGCCAAATATACTTATCAGTCAAAGGTCGCAAGGTGCGCGGAGAATATTGCTGATATCTACGTTAAGACAAACGGGAACAAGAGCACACAGCTGGTGTTCTGCGATTCGTCTACGCCCAAGAAAGACTTCAATCTCTATACCGAGCTGAAGGAAATACTGAAGTGCTACAACATTCACGAGGATCAGATCGCGTTTATCCATGATGCGGATACTGAAGCACAGAGATCTTCGCTGTTTAAGAAGGTCAGAGACGGCGATATCAGGATACTGATCGGCTCGACATTCAAGCTCGGCCTCGGCGTGAACATCCAGGACAGGCTCATTGCGCTGCATCACCTTGACGTGCCGTGGAGACCTGCCGACATGACCCAGCGCGAAGGCCGCATATTAAGACAGGGCAACACGAATAAGAAGGTCTATATCTACCGCTACATAACGGAAGGAAGCTTTGACGCTTATTCCTGGCAGCTGCTCGAGACCAAGCAGAGGTTTATCTCAAGCCTTCTGTCCGGTTCGCTTACGGAAAGGAGCGGCGCGGATATCGACGACACGGTTCTTGACTACGCTGAAGTAAAAGCGCTCGCCGTAGGCAATCCTCTCGTCAAAGAGCGTGTTGAAGCCGCGAACGAACTGATGCGCTACATGGTGTTGCAGCATAAGCTTACGGAGTCTCGTCTTCACATGGAAAAGGAGCTGCTTGAGATTCCCTCTAAGATAGAGCATCAGAAAGCGCTGATAAGCAAGTGCGAGGATGACGTCGAATACTGCATTAAGTGGCGGGAAGCCAATCCTGTAGTGACGGAAAACAAGCTCAAGAAGGAAGAGGCGGAGAAGAGGAAAGAGTTAAGGGAAACGATAAGCAATGCCATAAAGAATAACATTCTTCAGACTTCCGAGACGCCTCTTATGGTCTACCGCGGATTTGCTATCGTCCTTCCGACCAACATGACCTCTGAAAAGCCTTATGTATGGCTTGTCAGAAGCGGCAGATACTATGTTGAACTGGGCGATACGGATGTCGGCAATCTTATCAGGATCGATAACGCTCTTGATACGCTGTCTGACAGGCTGAAGGACTATAACAACGGACTTGCCGTTTTCGAGAAGAAGCAATCTGATATCAGGGCCGAGCTCGAAAAGGACGAGGGATACGCTGATGAGATCGAGTTATACAGGAAGAAGGTCAAAGACCTTGATGAGAAGCTGGGAGTGAAGAAAGATGAGTGATGTTAAACTGTCAAACGTGCCGACAATGTCTGTCGGCAAAATGATCGAAGTACTTGGTAATGCATACTGCACAGTCATCAACAGCAATCTGCCGTACAGGACTATGCCTTCCGTAATGCTGTGGGGCCCTCCAGGTGTCGGAAAATCCCAGGCTGTCCGTCAGATCGCAACGAACATTGAAGATGTTACCGGCAAAAAGGTTAATGTGACTGATGTCAGACTGCTTTTGTTCAACCCCATCGATCTGCGAGGAATCCCTACCTCCAACGAAGATAAGACACTTGCGGTATGGCTTAAGCCGCAGATCTTCCAGATGGATGAATCACCTGACGTAGTGAACATCCTTTTCCTCGATGAGATATCCGCTGCGCCGCAGTCCGTTCAGGCTGCGGCATATCAGATAACGCTCGACAGGACTGTGGGTGAGCACCGCTTACCTGACAACTGCATCGTTATCGCTGCAGGCAACAGGGTAACGGATAAGTCCGTTGCCTATAAGATGCCCAAGGCGCTAGCCAACCGTCTTATGCATATCGAAGTTGAAGGCAGCTTTGACGCATGGAAGGAGTGGGCAGTCAGGAGCGGGATCAACGATAAGGTCATGGGCTTTTTGTCCTTTAAGCATGACCGTCTCATGAAATTCGATTCAAGCACTGATGATCTTGCCTTTACCACGCCGCGTTCGTGGGAGATGGTCAGCAATATCTTGAACGGAATAGATAACAACATCGATAAGATGTATCCGCTAATAGCGGGTCTTGTCGGAACCGGTACTGCCGTTGAATTAAGGACATGGGAGAAGGTATATAAGGACCTACCTTCGATTGATGATATTTTCGCCGGCAAGATGCCGAAAGTACCTAAGAGCACAGATGCTTTGTATGCGCTTACATCTTCAATGACCTATTATGCCAGAGCGCACAAGGACGACATGACGGCTATTGGAAACTCAATAAAATATTCGGAGATGATGCCGCCGGATTTCAGCGTAGTACTTCTTAAAGACTACATGTACATCGCTCCCGATTACAAAGAGAAGCTGATGATGGTACCTGAGTTTCTTAAGTGGATGCAGAGTAAAGGAAAGCTTTTGAATGGATCTGTCAAATGAGGAAAAGAGAGGATACGTCAAGCGCATCCTCCTGTCCAGAATGAGAATACTGTGCAATCACGGCTTTTACGGACTGCTTCTGATGCACATGGATTTCGCGATCGACATGAAGTGCGAGACTGCCTGCACTGACGGGCGGAAGATCTATTTCGGGCCTTCGTTCCTTAATAATCTGAACGATGATGAACTTGATTTCATAATGATGCATGAGGTGATGCACTGCGCATTGCAGCATTGCACCAGAGAAAGCGGCCGCAATCACGAAGCGTTCAACATCGCTTGTGATATTGTCGTTAATTCAAATATCCTTCAATCGAATAATGGGGATCTGCAGTCGATAACACTCAGTAAATACGGTGAATCAATGCACCGCACTCCTAAAGGCGAGGAAGGCTGGAATTACTCGGCCGAAGAAGTTTATGAGATGCTTCCCAATAAGTTAAAGAAAAAAGCGTCAATAGGAAACGGGCAAGGACAGGCAGGATCAGGTAAACCCGGAGAAGGAAGCGGAGACTGGGACGATCACAGCCGATGGAATACCGCTGATGATGACGGAACCCTTAAAGATGAGTGGTCCAAGAATCTTTTGGATGCCTGCGAATCAGTTTCGGCAAGGAGTGATGCCAAGGCACGCGGACTTATTCCGAAATGCGTTGACCGCATCCTTCTGGAACTCAGAGCACCGCAGACTGACTGGCGCACGATCCTTAATGATTTTGTTCAGGAAGAGATCACCGACTATTCGTTTACTCCGCCTGACAGAAGGTTCGATGACAATCCGTTTTTTCTTCCTGATTACAACGAGAAGGAAGATATGGTCAAAGACATTCTGTTTATGATCGACACTTCCGGAAGTATGTCTGATGAAGAGATAACTGCCGCCTATTCAGAGATCAAAGGCGCAATGGACCAGTTCAACGGCAGGCTTAAGGGATGGCTGGGTTTCTTTGACGCGAAAGTCGTTGACCCAAAGCCGTTTGCTAACGAGGACGAGTTTAAGATCATAAGGCCGCAAGGCGGCGGCGGAACCAGGTTTGATATCATTTTCGACTATGTGGCAAAGCGCATGGATCCACTTCCTGCAAGCATAATCATAATGACAGACGGTTATGCTGATTTTCCCAAGGAAAGCGCTGCGATGGGAATCCCGGTCCTGTGGCTTTTAGTCACTGACGATATCATGCCCCCGTGGGGAAAGGTGACGAGGATCAAAATATAAATCGTTTTGTGATGGGACAAAATAATCGCATTGGTCGTTTCATAATGTGGATAACATCTCATTAAAGAGATGAGTCTTATTCTTATCAGGTGATGTTATGGCAATAATAAACGACAACGATATGGAAATTATCTTAAAAGGTGATCAGGAAACAGCAATACATGAGATACTTTGTGACAGGTTTTTCGCTTTGATGAAGATGCCTGCTAAGAAACCTGAACGGCACACCAGTAAGTGTTCTTCAAGTGTTTTTGTAGGACACATGAATAATTTGTTGATTGATTCCCTGGCAATCAGAAAGAAAGATTCTAAGATCCTGTTTGAAGATTGCGAGTACTATTTGAGTTTATATCGCTCAAGAGGAAATGAAGTGTTTGGGCCGGGTGAAAGTTATAAAGACAGTAAAGAGATATTTGACCGAAATATTAAAAGAATTGCATTCACAGGAACAGAAGTAACATATCCTACAGTTGATGAACTGCTTGTTTTTTTGGCTGATAAGGAAATGGTGTGCATAACAAACTATATTGAAGACCATAATATGGAGATGGTGAAGTCAAGGCATTTTCTAGATGATTATCTGTTAATGCGCGAAAACTATAAAACGCAGTATTTCCGTCACGATGATTATCTGGATATCAGGGTATTCTTAACAAGAGTTGAAGATGAAGCTTCTTATACTGAATATGGTCTTTATCCTGAAGACATACGTCAATTTGATGTCAGGAAAAAGCTCACGGACTATCTTAAAAAGATAAGCAAGGAATCCTTTTATGGCAAGAGTGATTACTATTTCGAGTATGAATCACAATCCCTGGAGATCCAGGCAGCATATTTTGCAACAAGGTTTCACAGTAATCCTGCTTGGGATGCTAACCCGGTAAACATCTTTAATTTCAGGATAAGCGCATTTGTACTCCCGGGAACGATATCTCCCAAAAAGGCTAAAAATCTTCCGCTCAAGAAAAAGACTAAGAAAACAGATAGCAACTCAGAGTATGTGATAGATTCGATACATCTCAATTCGAATATCTGTTATGACCTGGATGAGATCAAGGATCTGATCAAAGGCGTGTATTACGAAGTGTTTATGGATTAAAATCTGATTAATATGTGAGGTGCGATTTATGAATGAAGACATTAAGCAGTATGAGAATATCAGTGACAGCGAAATTCTTGCTGTTGCTCAGAATCTGATGGACGAATTCGATGAGGCATTTAAGGAGCTGGCAAAATGATTACGCTTACAAAAGATCAGATTATCTCGCTCCACATGGCGATCTATGAGCGCTACGGCGGATCATGCGGTGTGCTTAACGAAGGCATGCTGGATTCCGCTCTGCAGGCACCGTTCCAGACTTTCGGAGGGGAAGAGCTTTTCCCTGACACGAAGGATAAGATCATCCGTCTGGCATACGGTCTTATCAAGAACCATTCTTTCAATGACGGGAACAAGAGGATCGGAGCTCTTGTTCTTTTAATCCTTCTTGAACTCAATGGCTACCATGTGAATGCGACTAATGATGAGTTTGCGGACATCATTATGGGAATTGCTGCAAGCGAAAAGGATGATAACGACCTGACGGAGTGGTTAGAGACACACTGCGTGCCGGGAAACATGAAAAACTAAATCTACAGGCAATAAACTCTTACTGACTTGTTAATTATTGTAAGCGGAGTATAATGAATGCATAAGAGGTGTTACCTACTAGACGGTTACCTCAGTTTAGATCAATAGATGACCGCAACCTTGGCCTGAAGTGAACCCACTTTGTTGGACGGTTTAAAACGAGTATAAGGACTGATTCCTT
>CAMJPC010000013.1 GCA_946407705.1 uncultured Clostridia bacterium
TTGAAGGTCAGCCCTATCAGGTTGAAGCCGGCCTCACCATTCTTGAAGCTGCTAAAGCTTGTGGCTATGAGATCCCTTCACTTTGTGCATTCAATCACGGAGAGTGCAACCAGGGTTCATGCCGTGTTTGTCTCGTAGAGGCAACAGGCGCAAGAGGACTCGTTGCATCCTGCGTTTACCCTGTAGCAGAGGGCATGGAGATCAAGATCTCCTCACCCGCAGCTGTTCAGGCTCGTAGAAGATCTGTAGAGCTTATGCTCTCCAACCACAACAAGAACTGCCAGCAGTGTGACAAGAACGGCCAGTGCGAGCTTCTCCATGTTGCCCAGATCACTGGTGCAAGAGAAGATGCTTTCGCAGGCGTTCATTCTGAGACACACTACGATGAGCTCGCTCCGGGACTCATCCGTGACACATCAAAGTGCATCCTCTGCGGACGTTGTATCGCACGTTGCTCCAACGCTCACGGCATGGGAATCCTCGGCTTTGAGAACCGTGGTTTTAACACATTCGTTTCTCCTGCAGAGAACAGAAGCTTTGCTGATTCTCCCTGCATCCAGTGCGGCCAGTGCGTAAACGTCTGCCCTACAGGCGCTCTTATGGAACACTCCGAGATCGATAAGGTTGACGCTGCTTTCAAGGCAGGCAAGCACGTTATCGTTCAGGCAGCTCCTGCTGTACGTGCAGCTATCGGCGAAGAGTTCGACAATCCTGTCGGAACACCTTGCACAGGCAAGATGATCGCAGCTTTGAGAAGACTCGGCTTCGAGAGAGTTTATGACGTTAACTTCGGTGCAGACCTTACGATCATGGAAGAGGGCACAGAGCTCCTCGGCCGTCTCCAGAACGGCGGCGTTCTCCCTATGATCACTTCCTGCTCACCGGGATGGATCAACTACGCTGAGTACAACTACGGCGATCTCCTTCCTCACCTTTCTTCCTGCAAGTCTCCTCACGAGATGCAGGGCGCAGTAATCAAGTCTTACTGGGCACAGGAGAAGGGCATCGATCCTAAGGATATCTTCGTTGTATCCATCATGCCTTGCGTTGCTAAGAAGTTCGAGAAGGAAAGAGAGCAGCTCATCACAAACGGTCTTCCGGATGTAGACGCAGTTCTCACAACACGTGAGCTCGCAAGAATGATCCGCCGTGCAGGCATCATGTTCAACCGTCTCCCTGATGAGGAGTGGGATCAGGACATCATGGGCGACTACACAGGCGCAGCTGTTATCTTCGGTGTAACAGGCGGCGTTATGGAAGCAGCTCTCAGAACTGTTTATTTCAAGCTCACAGGTAAGGAATGCGAGCCTATCGAGATCAAGGCTGTTCGTGGTCACGATGCAGGTATCCGTGAGGCTTCTCTCGACATCAACGGTACAACAGTTAACGTTGCTATCGCTTCCGGCATGAAGAGCGCTAAGGTTCTTCTCGACGAGATCCGCGAAGGCAAGTCAAAGTATCAGTTCATCGAGATCATGGGCTGCCCGGGTGGTTGTATCAACGGTGGCGGCCAGCCTTATGTTCGTCCTTGCTTCATGCCTAACGAAGCAGACGATATCCTCGACACATACAAGGAGAAGAGAGCTCAGGCACTCTATTCCGAGGATGAGCGTCAGGTACTCCGTCAGTCTCACAACAATCCTCAGATCGTAGAGCTTTACGAGAAGTTCCTCGGCGAGCCTAACTCACACAAGGCTCACGAGCTCCTGCACACAACATATGCTGCAAGAGAAGGCTTCAACGAAGTAAAGAAGTAATCTTTACTTAAGTTAAAAGAACAACAAAGGGGCACGCCAAGGCGAGCCCCTTTTTGTATTGAAAAACGTTTTTTCTTTGAATAATATTTATGTTGGGGATTTCGAAAAGAAGTTTTCGAATAAGAGGATAAGGAGAAAGATTATGAGATGTCCATTTTGCGGTGCGGAAAATGACGGGAAGTTCTGCAGTAACTGCGGAACAAAGATGCCACAGGAACAGGCATCTGCACCACAGCCCGCCGAGGCATATGTTCCCATTCAGCCTGCGCAGTACATTCCGGTAGAGCCGGAGCCGCAGCAGCAGGAATATATACCGATACAGCCAACTTATGCAATGCCCATCACGCAGCCCGTGCAGAAGCGCGTCAAGTCCAACGGATGGTGCAACGCAGGTCTTGCGCTTTCCATAATTGCATGGTTTACGCTGGGCATTACGAGCCCGTTCGGTTTTATTCTCTCGCTGATCGGTCTTTTCGATTCTGCCAGAAAACATCAGCCGGGAAGGGGCAAGGCGATCGCCGGCCTCATAATGTCGGGGCTTCTGATCTTTTCGTTGGGAACAATGGCCGCGGTCAGCTACAAGGATGTTAAGCAGATACTTGAAGACGGAGAGTTCTCGTCGCCTATTGAAATCTTTGAGGTGATCGATGAGGCGCTCGACAGGCAGGATTCCGATTACAAGAAAAAGGTTGATGCGGTTACCGCGAGGGATTGGGTAGATTCAAAAGGAACACTGATCACTTTTAATAAAGACGGTACGTTCAAGGTCTATCAGTCTGCAAGCGAAAAGGAAGATAACTACTATTACGGCAAATTCAGGCTCTATAGAGGAAGCGACGCATACAGCCAGATTACCAGGACCTACAAAAGATACGGCATTACCAACAGTGATCTGCAGGAGTTCAAAAAGAGCTTCTATAAAATCAAGTCCGATAATTATGTATGTCTCGTTCTCGATATCGAAGGCGGCAAAACGGGCGGAGAAGCGGTAAAGGAAGATAAGAAGAAGGAAGTCTATTACGGCTATTTTGATGACGATAAGAAAGACAAACTCGTTCTCGTTAACATGAAGAACAAGGTCCGGAGCGATTATATTCCTCATTGATGAACAGCGAACTTCAGGCAAAACTCGATAAGCTCAAAGCATATCTTAAGCGGCTGGGATCCCTTGCCGTCGGGTTCTCGGGCGGCGTTGATTCGACGTTCCTGATAAGCATCGCGCATGAAGTATTAGGCGACAGGGCGATCGCGGTGACTGAAGCGGATCCTGCCGTTCCGGGGCGCGAGGTCAATGAGGCAAAGGCCTTCTGCGAGTCGCGCGGAATACGACAGTTCGTTTTCACTGCAGACCCGTTAAGGGAAGAAGGCTACAGAAAAAACAGTGCCGACAGGTGCTATTACTGCAAGCGGCTTATATTCACGCAGATCAGAAAGATCGCAGAAGAGAACGGCATTGAATATGTCGCCGAGGGCTCCAACATGGATGACCTGGGAGATTACCGTCCGGGTCTTCGCGCAGCCGCAGAGCTCGGCATCACGGCGCCTTTGAGGGAAGCGGGACTTACCAAATCCGATATCAGGGAGCTTTCCAAAGAAATGGACCTGCCCACGTGGAGCAAGCCTTCGTATGCATGTCTGGCATCGCGTTTCGTTTACGGCGAAGAGATAACAAAAGAGAAGCTTAACATGATCGATCAGGCAGAGCAGTTCCTCATTGACCTGGGCTTTGTCGAAGAGCGCGTCAGGCTTCACGGGAAGCTCGCAAGGATCGAGGTGCCTGCCAAAGACATCACAAAGATTGCCTCTGACGAGGTCCGCGGGAAGATTATCGAAAGATTCAAAGAGATAGGATTTACTTACGTTACGCTTGACCTGAAGGGTTACCGCACCGGCAGCATGAACGAGACGCTCAGCTTGTGAGCTTCATTTTGGGCCTTGATCTGTTGATCTCAAAGCTCAAGAAACAGATGAGCGCGGCCGCAGTTCCCTGAAGCTCGAAATGCGAATTGAAGATGCCGATGCTGTTTGCATACTGCTCGCCGAGTTTAATTCCGGGAAGTCCCAGGCTGTATTCGAAAAGCATGTAGGGAATGTTGACGTGCATTATTTCCTTGACGGTCTTTTTCTCGATCAGGAAAGTGCGCTTGGTGGTGATCACAGTGCCGACTTTGCCGTGAACGAAAAGTCCGCTGTCATCGTATAAGATCACCTTCTCGTCGGGATCGAGCCTTGAAGAGATGCGGGGAAGGATGCCTCTCATCTTCTCTTCGCGGATGCCGGGCGCGGAGATCTCATCGTAGGTCATGAGGTAGTTTCTCATGTATTCGATGACCCGGTCGGAGGTCTCGTAATCGTTTAACGTGCGGACGAAAGCGTTAACGGTGGGAGCCATTTTCGCGTTGTCCGTAAGAGATTTGTAGTCCCAGTCGAAAACGAACCAGTCCTTTTTGACGGGCGCATTCACAAAAGCTTCCTTCACGCTCTCATGCATCGCAAACTCGGAGCCGCAGAACGGGCAGATCATTATGTTTCTGTCATATGAATGTTCAAGCTTGCCGGAACAGTTGGGACATTTATTCAGTTCGATCACGTCAGACACGATAGTTACCCCTCGATTCTTAATTGGAAAACGTCTTTCCCACAGAATTATAACAAACAGGAGTAATATTCCCGAAACAGAAATCGTTATTTACAGATGCTATAATTACAACATCTTTAAAGAACGGTTTATATTTTATTCCTCATATCCGGGAGGCTGTTTATGATAAGTCCTAAGATCCCCAAGATTACCAAGCCCAGAACGATCGTTAAGTGGGTAGTGATCCTCGTCATCTTCCTCATCATCGCGAATCCGACGATAATACCATTTCTGCCGGATGAGACCAAGAAGAATCTGGGCGATACGTGGAAGAGCATTTTCGGTGATGTGGGAAGCCTGACATCCGCGCTCACGATCAACTGGGCAACGATATTCAGAGTCGTTGCGATCATCCTCATGATGGTCGTCATCACGAAGATCACCGCTTACATAATCGAGAAGCTGAAGCCGAAGACCGGCAAGGGCAGGTCGATGCAGACACTCATGTCAAGCGCGATCACGTACATCACGACGATCATCACGATCTTCTGGTGTCTCTCTGCATTGGGCGTCAACGTGAGCACGCTGGTTGCAGGCGCAGGAATAATAACCCTCGCGATCTCATTTGGTGCGCAGAGCCTGATCGAAGACGTGGTTACGGGAATATTCCTTGTTTTCGAGGATCAGTTCAATGTCGGTGACTACATCGAAGTTGACGGATTCAGAGGCACGGTCGAGCACATCGGAATCCGCGTCACGACCGTCAAGGGCATGGGCAGCAACTTCAAGATCTTAAACAACTCCAGCATCAAGAACATCCTCAACAGATCGCAGTCCGCGAGCATCGCGACCACATCGGTCTCAGTTGCCTACAAGGAAGACGTAAGGCGCGTCGAGGAAGTCTTTAATGAACTCTTCCCCAAGATCCGGGAAATGTATCCCGAAGTTTTCCTTGAGGACCCGAAAAACCTCGGCGTCGAGGAACTGGGCGACAGCGGCGTTGTTTTCAAGATCGCCGCAACCATCAACGAGAAGGACCTTTTCACTGCGCCCAGGATCATGAACAGGGAGATCAAGATCGCGTTCGATGACGCGGGCATCGAGATCCCGTTCCCGCAGGTCGTTGTGCACCAGGAAAAGTAAGATTATCGCGCTTGCGATTACCGGCTGACCATGGCGGACGAATTCCAGACACCAAAAGAATTCCACACACCCTCTGAATTCCCTGAAGTTAAAGAGGTGTATGTAAATACGCCCGAATTTCTGGATCAGGCAATAGGCTATGGCACGACCAGGCAGAAGAGCAAGAAGAGCGTCAAGAGCAGGGCCTCGCAGCTCCGTAAGATGATGATGTACCTTGCGGCCTCGGTTACTACTATGGGCACGATCCTCGGGTTCTCGTCGGCACAGCCTGCCAAGTTCGACAAGAAGGCGTTTGTTCAGGAACACCGCGAGTGGTACTGTCCTGACAGCGACGAGTATGTCTATCTCGGTGACAACGGCTGGGCATTGATCGCCAAGCGGTCAGAGAACGGAAATTACTACGATGAATTCTGCCATTACAACAGAATGCGCTACAACATTGAAGACGGCAGCGAGTACATGTTCACCGCTTACGGTTACGATCTGGACTGGACGATAAAGCCCATTGACAGCAAGAAAGTGCCGGTCTGGATAAGATTCGTCGAGTCTGACGGCAGTTACACCGTTGAAGCCTCTGATACTGCAGATTTCAAAGACACGATCAAAGCCGTTGAAGTAGAGCCTTCCAGATCCGATTATCCCGGCAAGCAGTATATGCTGAAATACATCAGCTATTCGATGCAGGACATCCTCAACGAATTCAACACTTACGTGCATGAAGGCGATGCCCCCGTCTACATGGATTTCGACAAGATAACCTTCAATCCCGACGGCACGGGTGTCTTTCTTTCCGGCAAGAAAGAGCATGCGTTCACTTATACAACCGACGAAGATCCCATTTCCGGCATGATAACGATAAACTACAACGGAAAGACAGCCAGGGCCAATTTCTTTTTCGACAGCGCGATGCCGCAGATGATCTTTTTCGACGGGCTGGTGGGCGTCGGAGATTCTTTCGCAATGTTTATCGCGACGGACTCTTCTGGGGACGGCAAGGAAACTGATCCTTCGGAAAAACCCGGCGGAAACGGTTCGAAAGAAAACGGCGAAAAGCCCGGTACTGACCCTTCGGCAGAAACTGAACCCGGTTCGACTGAGAGAGTGGATGCTGATGCGGCGGAATGCCTGCGTAACGATACCGACTGGTACTGCCGCGAGACGAAGTCGTACATTCACATCGGCAGGAACGGCGAAGGCTACGTTTACACGACGCTTAACGCCGATCTTGATTCCTACTACAAGAGGATGACTTTCAAGTTCGACGGTTCGCTTTGCCACTGCCAGATAGAGGATTTCAAGTTTCCTTCATTCAAGACGGATAATTATACGATCGAGTGCTATAAGACCGCACACGGCTTTGAACTGCTTTGCGGTCCGGTTGATAAGCCGGGTGCGAAATATGTTTACGAGGAGTATCCGTCCAAACTGAACGGCTATGTCGGAGAGCTTGCCGGCAGGAAGGCTGACGACGTCCTAATGAAGTTCAGGGATTTCCACATCCAAGATTACAACGTGCCGGACGGCAGCATCAGCCACCTTGAGTTTACGACTCGCGATGGCGGCTTTGTAACCATAAGCGGCGAAAAGCACCAGTTCAGATACGAGACCGCCGGGGATGGCATCAACTCCACCTTCTACCTGTACTATGAGGGCGAAAAGTATCTCGGCCGCATCCACTACTGTAAGAACGGACCCGGCATCCAGCTGTATAATCCGCAGATGGACGGAACGTTCGGTCCGTTCAAGGTGCAGTAAAGCTTTTCGGGCTTTCTGAAAAAATTTTTTCGAAAAAAGTGAAACCATTTGCACCAAAACTGCACTATTATAGTTGAACGGCCGTTCAGAAAGATAGTTTGAGGTGAGAGGATTGAATGACGCAAAGGCGCTGGCCTTACTGAAATCAGGCGATCAGGAAGCACTTGAGTGGTTTATCGACAAATACAGTGCTTATGTGGGAACCGTAGTGAACAGCATAATCGCGAGTTGCATGACTCACGAAGACGTGGAAGAAGTGACGGCGGACGTGTTCGTTACTTTGTGGAGATCTGCGGAAAACCTTTATCCGTTGAACCTGAAAGGGTATTTGAGTCGCGTGGCACGCAGCCTTTCCATGCAGAAATTGCGGGAGAAGGTAGAGGTGCTGCCTTTGGACGAGGACATTCTTATCTTAGATGAAGATTCGGTCTTTGACAGCTTGGAGCGCGAGGATCAGGACCAGATAATAAGGAAACTGGTCTATTCCATGCCCCAGCCGGACAAGGAGATATTCCTGAGATTCTATTACTACTGTCAGAGCGTATCGGTTATCGCTAATCAAATGCAGATGAACCCGTCCACGATCAAGACCAAGCTAAAGCGAGGGCGCGAAAGACTCCGTACTTTCCTCAGCGATCTTAGAAATACAAAAGGAGGCGATCTTAATGCAAATCAACATTCGTGATCTGATGGAAAACATCGAAGATTCTTCAGTGGATCTTGAACAAAAAGACGTCGTCTCCTCTGAAAGGATCAAGGAGTTGACTAAAATGAAAATAAATGAGTATGGTTTTACTGAAAAGCGCAGTTCGAAAAAGAAATTCGTTACGGTGCTGATAGCCGCAGCAGTGGTTTCCGCGATGGGCTTTACGGCTTATGCCGCATTTAAGGGAGGACTTGAAGGAGTATCTTTCGGCGATCCGACGGATCCGTCCGGTTCTTCTACCACAACGGAAAAGATCGTGGTCCCCAATGAATCTGATTACGGATATAGAAGTGAAAACCCTCCCCAGAGCCATATGATCTCGTTGCAGGGTTATTCGGACACTAACGAATTCAAGGCTTCGAAAGAGTGGTACGAGTTCGAGGATAAATATGACCAGGACTGGAAGATCGTTGACGCTTACGATAAGGAATGCAAGAAGACCGGAAAAGACCCGTATGAGGAGAAATACCCCGGTTACGGCATCTACTCAAAGGAGATGGCAGACAAGGTTGAAGAGTTATTGAAAAAGTACAACCTTAAACTTCGCGGCAAATTCGTCGATGGTCACAGTAACCCTGACGATCCGAAAGACGCATCGATCCGTGAGAAGGAGCTGAAGGAAATGTTCGGCGATATCTGGGATGACAAGATCCACGGAGTCGGATACTGCTATGAAAACGGAACTTTCTCACTTGATGCAGACTATGAGAAGGTATCCTTCCAGATCAGAAGAGTCATAAAGGGAACTTTTGATACCGTATATCTCAATGTCGGAGACATCAGCCAGTATAAGCAGTGGACGTATAAGACAAAGTGCGGAGTTGAGGTTTCGATCGCCCTGCAGGACAGAGGCGGCGTTGTTCTCGCAGTAACACCCAAGGGATTTGTAGCCATCAACCTTTGCCCGAGCGAGGATGAGGATGGCAACCCCTTGAATTATACACAGGCGCAGATCGAGGAATTTGTCGACCACATCAATTTCGACAAGCTGTGATCTGTGAAAACATGAGGAAAAAAGAAGCCCTGCAGGTGTTGTGCCTGCAGGGCTTTTCTCATTTTATTCTTCAACCGGAACTATCGATGCGGGTGATACCCATTTCATCTTTTGGCAGAAATCCTCCAGGAATATGTTGATACCCTTGTGATCGACGGTGGCCTCGATCTCGGTCACGTTCGTGCCCATAATGTACGCGCCATAGACGGTCGTCGTATTCTCTTCCTTTATGTATGTGATGGTGTAGGAACAGGTCTTGTCCTCGACTTGTTTTCCGTCGACTTTTTTCATCATGAGATCCTTTGAATTCTGCTCATATGTCCGCTGGGCTTCTTTCTCGGTTCGAAACTCAGCCGTATGGACGGAGGCTGTTTGAAGGCCAGATCTGCTCTGCTCGGCAACGAAGGCTGCAATGAAACCGACCGGCTCATATTTGGGGAGTTTATGGCTCTCATTGAATGCCTTGTAAAAGCGTTCTTTCGCTTCTTCGTCATAACAGAAATAATATGAAGCGGCCTTTGAACTGGTTTTCAGCTGCAGACTGGTATTGAGAAGTTCGGAATACGTCCGGACATTCTTTACACCGCAGCTTGTCAGGCTCTTCTCGACTTTATCTATGGTCTTGTTGCTGAAGAGGTGGCAGCCTGTCATGCTGACGGCAAACAAGGCGATGAGCAGGACGGAGATGCATTTTCTAACGTTTTTCATGTGAGGGTCCTTTACCGGATTACCGGTGTTTCAGATGCGGGGCGTTATTCGTCGTAGATGGTCATGGGTGATTTCCAGGCCATCTTCTTGCAGAACTTGTCGATAAAAGCGTTGCTCTCGCCCTTGTAGAAGCTGCCCTGGATCATGGTAACGCTCTTGCCTTCAAGGTAGAGACCCCTGACGGTAGCGCCGTTCGAGCTTCTGGTGTACATGAGGGTGTAGGAATAGTCCTTTTCCGTGCCCTCATCTGAAGTCTGCTTTTTGGTCGTGAAATTAGGCGAGAACTTCTCGTAAACTTCCTTGGCATCATCTTCGGAGTAGAATTCTGCCGAATAGACGGAGGCAGCGTGGACTGCTTTGTCGCCCTTTTCGAGAATGACGGCAACTATGAATTGGTTGGCGTCGACGGTGGGGAGCTTTCTTCTGGTGTTGAAGTAAGACTGATAAGCTTTCGTGGCTTTCTCGTCTTTAAGGATCAGATAACCGGAGCCCTCAGAGTTGAGCTTCGCGGTGATCCTGATGAGATCGGTCTGTTTCTCGACTTCCTTGACGCCGTATCCCTTGAGGGTATTGACGATCGAACCCGAAACGCCCGTGTTGAACAATGAGCAGCCTGCCATGCTGATGGCAAACAAGGCGATGAGCAGGACGGAGATGCATTTTCTTACGTTCTTCATATGAGGCCTCCTTTATTGGTTTACCGTTGTGGTTATGTTAACACAGCGTAAGATATAATCATATTATCTGTACGAAAGGGGGTGACGGCAGATGCGCGGAAATACAGGCTGGTACATTATGTTTTTCTGGCTGATCGTTTATCCGTTTATTTACGGATTCTGTTTATCAAGGTTTTTCGGGCTCAGAAAAAAGATCGACCACTGGATTCTTTTCTGCCTTCACGTCGCCGTAGCCCCGTACGTGGTATTGCTTGGCATGATATTTGCAGGACTGACACACTTTGACGCTGGGCTTTTCATTTTCACGCTCGCAGGTCTCACGGCCATCGAGGGCCTGGTCTGGCAGTACAGGCTGAAAGACAGGAACTTCAACGGATTTTTCATATCGCTTTGCTGCAATCTGATCTATATCATCCCGCCCATTCTTCTCATCTTCATGATGAGAGGATCGAAATGATCTTATGCTTACACGGACACGGCTGAGGCTGCGCATATGCTGACGCGCTGATGTTGGCCTGCTTCATTCTATCTTTTGCTCCAACTTTGAAGCAAAAGTTGGAGTGATTCATAGAATGGCGGTCAAAAATGAAGTGGATTCTATCTTTTGCTCCAACTTTGAGGCAAAAGTTGGAGTGATTCATAGAATGGCGGTTAAAAATGAAGTGGATTCTATCTTTTGCTCCAACTTTGGGGCAAAAGTTGGAGTGATTCATAGAATGACAGAGGGGCGGCCGCGTGCCTCCATTTTCGTGCCACAATTCTTTACACATTCGTAAAAGCGTATTTATGCGTAGTTTTCATGGACATACTAAACTTTAATCATTGGAGGTTAGTATGATCAACAACACAAATTCTCACATGAGCCCGGCCGAGTTTGACGGCTACACCACGAAAGCGCAGTACCGCGGTGTTTGCTACTACACGACTCTGGCTGACGGCGAGGCACACAATCCGGATCTTCAGCTCGAGCACGACGAGGTGGCGGTCGATCATTCACTCGCGATCTACGGACTTGAGGTCGGTTCCATCATCGGCATCAACTCTCACGTCAAGAAGGTAAAGATGTTCATCGACGGTCCCAAGGGCCCCGGCATCTACACCAGGTCAGAGATCGATGAGGGATTCAGGGTGCTTTACGTCCTGGACAGGGCGAGCTGACGGCCCGAAAATAATAAAGTAGTATAATAAGCCTGTCCCGGATGGCGGGGCAGGCTTTTTATAGGAAAAGGGAATTGATATGAGAAATACAAAACGAGTTGCCATGACTTTAGTCCTGATAATGTCACTGCTCATGGCCTTTACGGTAACCGGGTGCAAGTACGACGTGCCCGAGGGGTATGCGGATAAGCACCACACTTACGAAGAACTGGTCGAGTTTGCGAAGAAGATCGATCCCAACGCCACGGTGGAGGACGACTGCAAGACGGAGACTTACCAGTACAGGGAGTACAAGACCTGGCCGGCGGTCATCAACGGCGTTGCCTGCCACGTCGCAAGCGTTCAGGTGAACCTCTATAACACGGACTTTTTCCCGGGTGAATTTGCCAAGAGATTCTACAAGATGGATACGGATTACGATTACTATGTGATCAACGAATGCCTGAAGGAACATGACATGGGGCAGATCGAGGATAATCTTTTCGAGCGCTACAACAAGATCCTTTACGGAGCCCTGGAAGCGGAGCCCATGACGGAAGAAGAACTGCAGCGCCTGTGGGATGAGCACAACAAGGTCATATCCGAGCTCGAAAAGCATAACCTCCGGAAATCCTACCGCATGAGGATAAAGATAGGCAGTAAGAATTTCTGGGGATACGGCGACGAGGAGAGCCTCGATTGGATCAAGAATAAAATGAACGAAGCAGGCGTGTTGAAATAAAGGAGCATATCAATGATCAAGGGCATTCACCACATCTCGATGAAGTGCGCGGACGACAAAGAACTTGCCAAGGTAAAGGAGTTCTACGTTGAACTTTTGGGCCTTAAGATCTGCCGCGAGTGGAATGCCGGACTCATGATCGATACCGGAAACGGTTATATAGAAGTATTTACCAATCAGGAAGGCGAGCACCGCCTGGGCGCCATACGTCACCTGGCGCTCCTTACTGATGATGTCGATTCCATTGTTGAGAAAGTAAGGGCCGCAGGATATGAGATCCTGGTGGAGCCCAATGACAAAGACATTCCGGCGGAGCCCGTTTATCCTATCAGGATGGCGTTCTGCTGCGGCCCTCTCGGTGAGCAGATTGAATTTTTCTGCGAGAGATGAAAAAGTTTTCGGAAAAATGTGTAAAAACGGCATGGCTCATCCGTCTTATAGGTGAGTACTCGAAAACTTGAGTAAAGGAAGGTTGATAAACACGATGCATAACGAAGATGTGCTGAGCTTGTTTGACCGGTACGCGGATGATGCTTTCCGCCTTGCATACTCGTACCTGGGATCAAGAGCTGATGCGGAGGATGTCGTACAGGATGTTTTCCTCAAACTTATAAGATCTGACATAAGGATCACGAAAGGCAAAGAGAAGACTTACCTGCTGACGATGGTCGCAAATGCCTGCAAGGACAAGATGCGTTCATCGGAGAACATCTTCGGTCAACCCTTTGACGATGCGATCGACGTCAAATGGGAAGACGATAGGAAGGAAGAGGATTCAGAGCTTTTCGAAGCAGTGTCCCATCTTCCGGAGAAGCTCAGGATAGCGATCCATCTTCACTATTACGAAGGATACTCCATTAAGGAGACGGCAGATATTTTGGATATTGCTACGTCAGCGGTCTCGATGAGACTCACCAGAGCAAAGGAATTGCTCAAGAAACATTTCGAAGGGGGTAGCAGATATGCAGGATAAATACGTTAGATCTTTTGAAAAGATCAAGATGAGTGACGAAAGGAAATTGGAAATGAGAAAAGCATTGGAAGCAGAACTCGCTTCTCCTAATAAACGCGCAAAGACAACAAGCCTCTCAGGCGCAAAGAAAGCGGCGATCGCGGCAGCAGCGATCACGATAACGATGACGGCAGTAATGTGCATCCCCACAACGAGGAATGCCATCTACGCAGCAGCAAAGGCGATCTTCAACAAGCCCATCCCCGAAGGCGCGATCGACGAATCAGTATATGCATCCAGCGGACGTGCAGAAAGAGTTATCCCTTCCGACATCCCGGATTATTCTTCACACATTTCCGAGATCGAAAAGCGTGACAAGGAAGAAGACGAGCACATGAAGAAGATCACCGTAACCAAGCCCGACTACTTCAAGGACGATACGCTCAACCAGCTCGCCAAGAGCTACATGGAGCAGGGTTACACCATCCTCATGCTCGAGAAGGACGATGACATTACCCACATCGTTGAAGGATTCAAGCATGCAGAATGGTATACGGAAGGATTCAGAGTCTGCTATCACATCGGTGACAACGCAACCGGATACGAAGGAGAAACGTTCGTATTCAAGGCAACCGAAAAGCAGCTCCAGGGATACCTTGAGAACCAGCACTTCCTGATCAACGATGAAAGAGTGCAGCACAATCAGAAGAAAGTCTCTTTCGGTGACTTCTGGAAGAAGAGTACCGACGGTGAAGGCAACATCATCTACAAGGCATCCTGGAAGGGACCCGAGCCCTCGGTGAAGCTCCTTCCTTCTGACAGAGCACGCTTCGCAAACTACGAGCTCACCTATGATAAGGCATCCGGCATCGCAGTTTGCGTGACCGAAGCAGGCGGCGGCGTCGGCTGATATCTGTCCCTCTTTTATAAGTAACCCATTGTGTGAATAAACAGCCCGAGACCTTGTGCCGGCCGGCCCCCTGATGTGAGGGACCGGCCGGTTGTTTTAGGAAAATGAAGCGGTCTTGTGGAATGAAAGCAAAAGTACGATAGAATAACCTCATGACTAAACGGATCGGGATAATCGGAGGCGGAGCAGCGGGTCTTTTTGCGGCCTGCCAGTTAAAGCGCCTCGGTGAAAGCCAAAATGCTGAAGTTACGATCATCGAAAAGAACCCGATCTCCGGAAAAAAGCTGATACTCACGGGACACGGACGCTGCAACATCACGAACCGGAAAGACGCGGCAGTTCTGAAGAAGGGCTACCATGAGGCAGAGAATTTCATCTATCCCGCGCTGAAGGAATTCGGTCCTGAAGACACGATGGAGTTCTTTGAGAATGAACTCCGCCTGAAGCTGAAGGAAGAGGAGAACAACAGGATCTTCCCGGTCTGCGACAGCGCAGTGAGGGTCAGGGATACATTAGTTGCTTACATCGCTGACAGCACGAAGACCACCGGCGGGACGAAGGTCCTGGAGATAAAGAAGAACGGCTTTTTCGAGGTCGTGACGGATAAGGGCACGTTTGACTTTGACTATGTAATCCTGTCGTGCGGCGGAAGTTCTTTTACTAAGACCGGTTCAACGGGTGATTCGTATAAGTTTGCGAGGAAGCACGGCCACACGGTAAGCCCCGCCAAGGGCGCGCTCGCACCCGTGAAAGCGGATGCGGAATCCGTTGAGTTTTGCAAGAACCTTAGCGGCGTGTCGATGAACGCAGGCGTGTCACTGTATCAGGAGGATAAGAAGACAGCGTCTTTCGGAGGCGAACTGCTTTTCGCGGAGTTCGGCCTGACTGGTCCGGCGGTCATGGAGATCTCAAGAGAGATACCGCTCGATGCTGCTGAGAAGAAAGCGTATTTCGAACTCGATCTCGTTCCTGAAATGAACGATGAGGAGTTCGACAGGGAACTGCAGAAACTGATCGGAGAACATGCCGACACGAAGATAACGACGCTGCTCTCGAGGTTTGTTCCTGCTTCGGCAGCGCATGAGATCGCAGCAAGAGCGGGCGCGGAAGAGCAGTATGCGCAAGGTTTTTCCAAAGACATGCGCAAGAAGATCTGCCGCGGGATGAAGCATCTGAAGATCGGGATCGCCAAGGCTCCTGAGATCGACAAGGCATATGTCACGAGAGGCGGCGTGTCGCTTAAGGAAATCGACCGCAAGACTATGGAATCCAAGCTCGTGCCGAGCCTTTACATAATTGGCGAGGCACTGGACATCGACGGCATAAGCGGCGGGTATAATCTGCAGGCTTGCATGAGCGAAGCGTACCTGGCGGCGAAAAGCATTCTGAAAGCGGACGAGTGATCGCGGGAGGAAAGCCATGACGGTAAAAGACATCGAGAAGATACTTTTCGAGCACCAGGACAAGGAGTACGGGGATTTCCACGCAAAGATCGTCCCGACGATCCCGAGGAAAACGATAATCGGCATCAGGTCGCCCGAGTACAAGGCCATCATCAAGCAGATAAAAGACGACCCAGTCGTGCCGAAGTTTCTTAACAGTCTCCCGCACAAATGGTACGAGGAGAATTACCTTCATGCGCAGCTGATCAACAAGATGAAGGATTACGGTGAGTGCATCGCCGCGCTCGAAAGATTCATGCCATACATCAACAACTGGGCCGTCAACGATACGCTCAATCCGGCGTGCTTCAAGAAACACCGCGACGACCTGATCGGCCGCGTGCAGACGTGGATGAAGTCTGAGGAGACATACACCAGAAGGTGCGCGATGAAGATATTCATGGCAAACTTTTTAGATGACGATTTCAGGCCGGAGTATCTCGATCTGCCGGCGGACCTGAGGTCTGACGAATACTACGTAAACATAATGACGGCTTGGCTTTTCGCCGAGGCGCTGACGAAGCAGTGGGATGCCGCAGTGAAGTACATCGAGGACAAAAGGCTCGACACATGGACTCACAACAAGGCGATCCAGAAGGCCTGCGAGAGCTTCAGGGTCAGTGATGAGAGGAAAGAATACCTGAGGTCATTGAAGGTGAAGGCAGCGAAAAGTTAAGCCTTCTGTTCCTTCTTTTTCCCGAACGGGAGTTCAACAAGTTTCCAGAAGTATTTGAATGCCAGGCTTGCGAGCCAGGAGACGAGAGATGTTGCGGCGAATACCGCGATGTTGACTCCGAGACGCCCGAATCCGTGGTCTTTGAGAGCCAGCACCACGGGCGTGAAGAATGGCACCAGAAGGCACGCGTATGAACAGTACATCTCGAGCGTGAAGGTTCCCCAGAAGCCGAAGACCGCGGTTACGGCCTTGCCGAACTTGCCGCAGTGGGAATCAAGGATGTCCAGTATTTTCGAGATGAGGAAGGGCATGCTGCACTGGAGAACGCAGTTCGGAACGAAGACTTTCTCTTCGGGGAGGACGAGGCTGAAGCCCTTGAAAATGTAGATGTATTCGAGGAAAAGTCCCAGAAGGAAGACTAAGAAGACCACGAGGTAGTGAGTTGCCTTGAAAGGCTTACTGCTCTTGTTCTGCGCGATGTAGCCGAAGAGGATTCCGATAAGGAATACGGGGATCCTGTTCGTAAAACCGAACAGATCGTAGCGGATCGTGCCGCTGAAAAGGAACGTCAACATAAGCCAGATGAGAAGCGCGAAGCCCGTTACCACAAACTTGTTACTGACCTTGTCGAAGACTTTCCAGTATAGCGGGAAGAACAGGTAAAGCGTGATTATCGCCGGGACGAACCAGCAGAAGCAGTTGATGTGCTTTGCATAGAAATTGAAGCCCGTGATGTTGCCTACGAATGTTGCAGTGTCCCATCCCATCACGAAAAAGCTGATGACCGCTGCGACGGCGAACGGAAGTATGACCTTCCTGATGCGCCTGTAATAGAACTTCAGAAGAGGCTCTTTCTTTATCGCGTAAGTGAGGCCCATTCCCGAGAGCAGAAGGAAGGTGTCAACGCCGGTGTAGCCGAGCTTGCGGACGAAGAGCTCGATGTCTGCCATCGTCTGGAGAAACTGTGTCTGCGGTTCGGGGAAGACCGAGATCCACGCATGGAAAACAAAGACCCAAATGGACGCGATGCCCATTAGGGCGCCGCGGTACTTTGAGATCAGCTGAAAGCCGTTTTTGGGCGAAGGGGTGATCTTCTCTTCCATCGGTCGGTTCCTCTGCTTAAGACTTCACGCTGATTATAACAATAAGTGACATAGGGGTACAAAAATGCTATTCTAAAACCCGTCGGACACACCATATCAGCGAGGTTTTGAAGCAATGGACAAAGGCAGGAACAGCAATCCCAAGACGACCATTCTCTTAGTCGGAGTAGTCGTCTGCATGCTCGCTCTGCTCGCTGCGGTCGGCTTCATGTACGGTGATCTAGGACATAAGCTCGAGCTCATGACCTACAAGAAGATCCGTTCCGCGGAAGATCTCAAGGCTATATCGCAGAACCCTTCCGGCAAATACTGCCTCGCTTCAGACGTCGACATGGACGGAGTTGAATGGGAGCCTTTCACCTTTACGGGCACGCTTGACGGAGACGGCCACGAGATAAAAAATCTCACCGTTTCAGAGACGGGAAGCGCTGTCCGCGACACGTACGACGGCAACTGGAAACCGTATCAGACCAAGTTTGCGGGGCTTTTCGACGTCATCGAAGGTGCGACTGTCAGAAATCTTACGCTCTCTTCGGTATATGTCGGCATCAAGACCGACGAGCCTTGTTTTGTCGGTTCCCTGGCAGGTTACATGAGCGATTCGACCATCACCGACTGCAAGGTGACGGGTGACGTTTACTTAAGAGCGCACGACAGGATGTTTGGCGCAGGCGGCGTTGTCGGCTTTGGCAAAGGCCTTTTCGAGCGCGTGAGATCGGACGTCACGATGGTTGTCATCGACACTGACAGAACAACGAAAGACGAGCAGTTCATGGGCGGTCTCGTAGGCGCGGGATATCCCGATGTCATGAACTGCACGGTCAACATCGACGGTTACGGTTCCGAGCACGGCTATGCGCATAACGGCGGCATGATCGGCCTTTACACCTTCTATCCGAAGGGTACCAAGCATCCCGGAAAGATGGCCGGCAACCGCATCTACGGCAAGATCACTTTCTTTGAGGAAAACGACGACAGAAGAGCTTACTGCAAGGCACTGATCGGCGAGCTTCTTGAAGAGTTTGCCCTTTTCGAGGATAACGGCGCTGAATTCAGGGCGATCGAAGTATTCAATTACGATGCGGATCTCCTGCCCGAGGAGCGCTCGGAGGTCTTCGAGTTTGACGTTGCTGAGAAGGGAAGGTTCGAGCTTGCGGCAGACTACAAAAACGAAGGCGCTGACTGCACTTACGGACTGTTCATAAACGACAGGTTCTATAAGAAAGTCTCTTTCCCGAAGGGTGAGGGACAGGTCAAAGAGACCGTCTATCTCGATGCCGGCAAGGCGAAGATCAAGTTCAGGTTCCTGCCCGGAGACGGCAACGTCTCGTTCAAGGATGTTAAGATCTCCAAGTCTTCAAAGAAGGTCACGCTGATCGTCGCACCGCACCAGGATGACGAGATCCTGGGCTTTGCGGGCACCATCCAGAAGACTCTCAAAGAAGGCAATGAGGTTAAGGTCCTGTTCCTTACGACAGGCGACTATTTCGGAACGGATTACACCGCGATCCGCCTAAAGGAGAGCGTCAACGCGCTGAAGGTATTGGGCGTTGATAAGCAGGACATCACGTATCTCGGATACGGCGACCTGACTCTCAAAGCGCTTCTTACCGCTGAAGATCCGAATCAGGTCTTCGGCGCGAAATCAGGCAAACACGGAACTTACGCTGATCCCTCGCAGAACATTTTCGATTACCATTCGCTCAACACAGGCGACCAGGCGCAGTACTGCGGAGGAAGCCTCAGGGAGGACTTCAGGAACTACGTTCTCGCGTGCCGTCCTGACCGTGTTTTCACGACTTCGGAATTCGAGTGGCACACCGATCACGAATACGCTTTCCGCCTTGTAAAGGACACGCTTACGGCGCTGAACAAGGAGATCGGCTATCACCCGCAGCTCCTCGAGACGGTCATCCACGGTGAGGAGAAGACCTGGCCTGAGGTACTGACTTACGGTCCTGACAACAAGGTGATAATCAAGGAATTCACGAACCCGTTCCCCAAGCAGCAGACAACGCTCGATTGGAGCAAGGCTATTAAGATCACTCTGACTGATGAAGAGATAGATAAGAAGATGAAGGCGATCGGCGAGTTCCCGTCACAGAACGACGGCGGCAAGGATTACCCCGGAACAAAGGATTACACGTACGCTTTCTGCAAGCGTGACGAGTTCTGGTGGGAGATCGATTATTAAGCCTTTTTCCTCTGCTCGAAAATAACAACTCCCAGAAGCAATACGACACCCGCAAGCGTAGCAATGATACCCGGCGTGAAGTTCGGAATGCTGTAGTTCATCTCGATGACGTTTGTGCCGTTCTCGAGAGGGATGGTGATGAAAGTATCCTCGGTAAGATCGCATTCGATCTTTGTGCCGTTCCTTGTTATGGTCCAGCCCTTTGCGTACGGGATCGAAGTAAACAGGCTCTTGCCCTCGGCACCGTCATTTACCTCAAAGCGGCAGTGACCGTCAGTGATCTCGATCTTTGAAGCGGCATTTTTCTTTAGGATGTCCGTCGCTTCCTTGAGCGCAGCCTGATCGACAGCATAGAGCTGCATGTCAGTAACCTTGAAATCGCCCTTGTTCTTGAATCTGAGCTCCAACTCGATCCTTCCGTCCATGGCGGGAACGACCCTTACGACCGTGGGCGCCATTTCCTCAGAATAAGGAGTGTAGGCAACGTCGTTCATGTAGAGGGTCGCGCCTTTGTCGGTATCGGTCACGAGGTTTGCGTAGTAGATGGAGTAACCGTAGTTATATGCAAAGAACGTGTATGAATATGTTGCCTTGCCGTTCTCGGTCTCGATCCCGGTCGCGGAGCACTTGATCGGAACAACGATATCCTTATCAAGACCCGTAAGGTTCTTATAGATCCCGTTTAAGTAGAGCATCGGGTTTGTACCGTCAGCTTTAGCGGAAGGCTTATCGATGACGAACGCGGGCGGGACTGCATAAGGGTTCTCGTAAAGAGCCTTGAAGCCCGGGACGTCAGAGATCTTTTCGAGCCCCGCGTTGTTATCGTCTTTTACGGGAAGCAGAACATATTTGACGGAAAGAAGGCTGTCTAACGCGATGTTCTCAGAGACCGTAACCGGGATCGTATAGTAGTAGCTCACATATCCCGCTTTATCGAGGAAGCGTACGGCATTCTCGTCGGGCGCCGATACAAACGCGGTGACGGAGTTGAAGCCGTATGCCATCGGTTCGCTGTACGAAGCCGCGAGGTTGTGGAACTGGCTGTGGTACGAGGTCTGGAGCACTCTGTGGAAAGAAGGATCGTTTATCTTATCAAGCAGAGCAATCTCGTTATCAGTGTAATTACTGATCGCGGGACCGTCGTCCGTCGAATAGACCTTCGCAAGCACCAGCTGGCTGAAAAGAAGTTCCGTGATGAGTATCAACGCAAGCAGAACGGAACTCGTGCGGAAGCACGGGCGTTTCTCGAGACGCAGGCTGAATGCCGCGCACAAGACCAGGGAAGTGACAATGGGGAATACCAGTTTCGCGACGAGCGGCACGAGATGGTAGTCCATGGGAGTACCGAGGATCGCTGACATCTGCTGCGTGAACAATACCTCTGCGGTCGAGTGGTATTTCGGATCGGATGTCAATATGACGATCACGCAGTAGAGCGCGGAGACGATGGGAGGGATGAAGAGCTTTGTCTTTACCGCCTCGGATTCGAGATAGAAGACCGCCGCCAGATAGACGAACGCGAAGATGCCGGTGTACGAATACCTGTACCAGAACGAGTCGACGTTGCGGAGCATCGAGAACAGATAGACCAGAGGCTGCCAGTAGTAGGACAGGACCGTTACGAGCAGGAGGAGCAGGTAAACAAGCTTGTCTTTGAGTTTTCTGTTCGAGAAGAACAGGAGGATGACTCCGAGTAATACGAAGCTTCCCGCGAAAAGGTTTACTTCGCCTTTGACGCTAATGTATCCAAACGAGTAGTTGCTGATGACCGTCGGGACCGGCCCGATAAGTGACATGTCGAAGATCGCCGAGATGTCTGACTTTCCGTATGTTCTGCCCGAGAGCAAAGTCAGGGTCGGAAGCATTATCACGCACGAGATCAGAAGCGCGGAAACTGAGGAGACGGCGAAGCGCAGTACCGCCGAAAGAAACAGCTTCAGGCCTTTGCCTTTCTCCGTTCCGCCTATCAGTTCAACTCTCAGTATCTCAAAAAGAAGCCAAATCCCTGAGAACATCAGATCGATTATTCCCGTGTACCAGTTGAAGCACAGGGCAAGACCGGCAGATAAGATAAAGAGCGCGCTCTTCTTCTCTGAAACGATCTTCTCGACTCCGGCTAAAAGCAGCGGGAGCATGTAAACGCCGTCGAGCCACATTACGTTGGAACTCTGGGCGATCATGAACTGGCCGAGCGCGTAGGATGCGGCGAGGATGATCACTACCGAATACTTCGCACCGTTATCAGGCCTGAATCTCCTGTTGATGTAATAGCATGCGGTAAGAGCAGCGACAGAGGCCTTCAGCAGATAGATGACGTTTAAGAACAACGGCATCTGTGATTTGTCGAAGAATACTACGAGCAGACTGAAAGGAGATGAGAGATAGTACGAGAAGACCGCGAAATTGCTTCCTCCCAGATACTTTGTAAACGTGTAGGCGATCGAAGACTTTCCGGTCAGTACATCCTTGTACCAGCAGAAAAGATCGACCATCTGCTGCTGTCCGTCCCTGTAAAGGAGAGCCTGGGTACCGAACGGTGCAAAGCCCAAAAAGAGATATGCGATAAGGAGGATAGCGGCAGTCAGCGTAAAAGAGCAAAGGCATGTAAGAAGCATTGCCTTGCCATAACCGGTTTTCGCTTTGAGCCTTGCGGGTTTAACTTCTGCCAAACGTATTCTCCTTTCAATAGGATTATATTATATACTCTAAAGCAGCATGGTTAACATAAGGCTTTACAGAAGAACGTTCCTGCTTACTGTTGCAACGCTTGCCGCAGTAATGTTCATTGCGGGCTGCGGCAACAAAAAGGCCAAGCCTTCCGAGACAATTCCAACAACTTCAGAGACAACAACTACAGCCGTTACGTCCACGGCCGGGACGGAGACAACGCCCCGCGAGACACCCGGCACATTTGCTCCGGTCGGCGATGCTTACTACAAGGAAGCAAAGCCTGAAGACATCCTGACTGACAAAGAGAGCGGCATCAGATACGTAAAGAACCAGCTCCAGATAAGCTGCGAACCGGGAACTGACAAGAAGCTGGTGGAGAAGATCTGCGAAGAGATCGGCGCGGACATCGTCGGATACATCGAGATGACTTCCGACTTCCAGATCGAATTCAAGACGGATAAGACTCTCACCGAGATGACGAAGATCGGTGAAGAGCTTAAGAATAAGTATTCATTCATCAGAAGAGTTGACCCTCACTACGCCATAAGTTTCGGACCGGATACGGAAGATGAACTCGATTAAGGAAAGCAAGACGAGAAGCATACTGGTGATCGCCTGCATCTACGCTGCGGCGGCTTTCCTGGGATTCTGGGTCTATATGCTGACGCCGTTTGCGTTCTGGCTTAAGCTTCTCGTAGCGGATGTCGCGGCAACGGTATTCGTATTCATTTTCAGCGTGGCATTCAATAACGCGTCGGTCTACGATCCCTACTGGAGCGTACAGCCGATCGTGATCACCGGGTGGTTCGCTTTTTTCTACGACATCACTTCCGCGACGGTCCTGCTCCTGATCTCGATCGTTTACTGGGGAGTAAGACTCACATGCAACTGGGCATACTGCTTCGGAGGCCTTAACCACCAGGACTGGCGTTACACGAAGCTTAAGAACGAGAACGGCAAGGTCTATCCGCTCCTTAATTTCGCCGGCATCCACATGATGCCCACCCTGATAGTCTTCATGTGCACGCTTCCCGCGGTCTTCGCAGTCAGGGAAGAGCATAAGGCAAACATCGGCAGCGTCATCGGAACGGTGATCTGCGTGGGCGCGGCCACTTTGCAGCTGTTTGCCGACATTCAGATGCAGAGATACAGGAAAAAGGGAGAGCACGGCCTCATCAGAACGGGCCTCTGGAAACATGCAAGGCATCCGAATTACCTTGGCGAGATCCTGATGTGGTGGGGCGTGGCGATCCAGGCTGTATCGGTAATGCCTGAACGTTGGTGGCTCATCGCAGGCGCAGCTGCCAATACCGTAATGTTTTTTACCGTAAGCATCCCGATGGCCGACAAAAGGCAGTCTCAAAAGCCGGGATATGCCGAATACAGGGCTTCCACGAGGAGCCTGCTTCCCATTCCCAAGGGCTGATATTCTCCTTACAACCGAAAAATGAGCATTAATAAAGCTCCCAGCAGAAAGGAGGAGATCCGGGAGCTTTTATTAAATTTGATGAACCCGCCACATCTATGGGTCAACACTACTACTGATTTTATGTTAACACCCTGAATTATATTTTGATTTAATAACGTGTTTCAGTCTTGTTAGTGATTAATGAATAAATGATTACCTGCGCCCAAAAAGCGCTCAAAACGGACCTCGAAAAAATTTTTCGAAAAATGGTATATTTTTTTGTAACGAATTTGGGATTACTCCGTCTAACAGGTGAGATCACAAAAGAAAGGTGCAATGATACTTGGATAAGAATACCGCGGAAAAGCTATACAATGCCTTTTACATGAAGGTCTTTTCCTACGTAATGACGCTTGCTAAGGATCGATGCGACGCCGAGGAGATTACCCAGGAGACTTTTTTCAGGGCGATATCGACTGAGAAAACCTTCAAGGGAGAGAGCGAAAGCTTCACGTGGCTTTGTGCTATCGCGAAAAACATCTTCATCGATGAGAAAAGGCGTACCGCAAGACAGGATGACGAACTGAGCGAAGAGCTGCCTGATACCAATAAAGGCATCGAGGAGAAGCTCAACGACAAAGCAATGTCACTCAAGATCCACAGCATCCTCCACAATCTGGAGGAGCCGTACAAGGAAGTCTTCCAGCTTCGCATATTCGGCGAACTGTCATTTGCGGAGATCGGTTCTATCTTCGGAAAGACCGAGACCTGGGCCCGGGTCACGTATCACCGTGCCAGATTAAAGATCAAGGAAAGGATGGACGAAAATGAAATATAACTGTGACATGATTTCGGATCTTCTTCCGTTATATAAGGACGGCATTTGCAGCGATGCAAGCAAAAAGATAGTGGAAGAACATTTGGCAGAGTGCCGGACATGCGGCAAGATGCTGAATGCAATGAACGATAACACCATCGATGACACGATGGTGAAGGAAAAGAATGAAGTAATAGACTCCCAGGCCAAGTTCTTCAAGAGGAAGAGCGCTCTGGCGGGAAGCATCGTGGGAGGCATCTTCTGTGTACCGATCCTCGTCTGCCTGATCGTCAACCTCGCAACAGGCGCAGGACTCACATGGTTCTTCATCGTACTCGCGGCAATGCTCGTTGCAGCTTCGCTGATAATAGTTCCGCTGATGATGCCCAAGAATAAGCTGTTTACCACGATAACCGCATTTACTGCCAGCGTAATACTGCTTCTTGCAGTCTGCAGCATCTACACACGCGGCACATGGTTCTTCATTGCCGCACCTGCAACGCTCTTCGGCCTGACGATGCTTTTCGTGCCTTTCATCGCGTATAACAAGCCAGTCAAAGAGCACCTCGGCAATCACAAGGGCCTGGCTGTAATGACAGCTTACACCGCGACCTTCGCCCTCATGATGGTCTGCATCGGACTTTTCACTGATCCCAAGGCGTTCTTCCCGATGGCTTTCTCGATTGCCTTACCGCTCGTGGCAATGGCATGGGGTATTTTCGCATCGATCAGATATCTTAAGGGCAACGCGCTTGTAAAGATCGGCGCATCGTTCGGTTCAGCCGGCGTATGCTCCTGGTTGATGGAGGTCCTCATCGGAAGTTACGGTGCCAAGGAATCGAGCCTGACAGGCGTCTCATATTCATCAAATTCAGCTTTTGCATCAAGCATCACCTGCATCGGAATTGCAGCGCTGCTCATCATTTTAGGAATAATCATCGGACTCGCAAAGGGAGGAAAGAAAAATGCTTAAGAACAAGATATTCGCAGGAGCCATGGCTCTCATCATGCCGTTCACATTGTGCCTTACAGGCTGCTCATTCGTTTCAATGTTTAACACTTTTTCATATCAGTATGACAACGCTTCGGAATACAAGGCAGGCAACCGCGAGATAGACGAAAAGGTCACCAAGATCAATATCGATTACGTCTCAGGAGATGTATCCATCAACACACACGACTCTGACAAGGTCAGCGTAAAAGAGACCGCCAACATCGATTTAAGAGATCCCCAGAAGGTTCACACCTGGGTCAACGACGGCACGCTCTATGTAAGATTCTGCCAGTCGATCAAGAGGATCAACTTTACCAATATCCATAAGAAGCTCGAGCTTACGCTCCCTTCAGCTCAGGATCTGGAAGACGTCACAGTCGAGATCTCTTCCGGCAACCTTAACTGCACCGGCATAACGAGCGGCAGCTTCACGAGCCATCTGTCCTCAGGTAATCTGACATGTAAAGACATAACTGCAGGCGGCTTTGACGCGAAGCTTTCTTCCGGCAACGCAAACGTCGACGGATCAGGCAAGAACATCCAGATCAAGGCCTCATCAGGCAGCATCGTCCTCTCCGATAAAGGCGACAGCGAGAGCATCAACATCAAGGCTTCATCCGGCGATATCGACATCAAGCAGAGCGGCAACTGCAGCGCCATGACCATTGATTCTTCTTCAGGCAACATTACAACTGAAGCCGACAAGGTCTCCAAGATGGATGTTCACGCAAGCTCCGGCGACATCACTGTTACTGCAAACGAGATCACAGATCTTAATTCCAGGTCTTCTTCAGGCAAGAACACATTTAACTTTGCGGTTGCTCCCAAGACTTCTGCGATCAAATCAAGCTCCGGCTGGGTCAAGATCACGATGCCTGAGACTTCCGACGTCAAGGTCACGGCAAAGATCTCCAGCGGCCACTTCAATTCCGAGCTCCCTTTCACAAAGAACGGCAAGGAATATACCAGCGGCAACGGTTCTTCAATAATGAACATCAACGTATCTTCCGGTGACGTGGATATCTACAAGAAATAAGAGCCGTTCTGACAGCCCGAACATACATAAGACCCGTCCGGCATTCCGGGCGGGTCAGTTTTTGCATACAGATCAAACACATTCATTTCGAATGCACATGTGATGTTATAATACTGTTTGAAAGAATAAAGGGGGAGATCCTATGAAGCGTTTGGGCGCAGTCATCCTGTTAGTATCGATGGCACTGTCTTTTTCAGCCTGTTCCGGCAGCCAGCCGAACGAGGTCAAGTTAAACTCCAAGTATTTTCCGGATAAGAAATTCAGAGAGGTAGTAAGACCTTTTGATACGGATAACGACGGCATCCTCACCAAAGATGAGCGTCTGAACATCAAGCAGCTTTCAGTGTCCGAGGTCAATGACCTTACCGGAATGGAGCTGTTTACCAATCTTGAGGAGCTTTACATCGAGTTCTATCTGGGTCCGGACATCAAGTTCAGTGTTTTCCCAAAGCTCAAGACCCTGATCATCAGAGGATATAATCCCATCACGAAGATCGACCTCAGCAGGAACTTATATCTGGAAACGTTTTACTATTACGACAACAACAGAAGGTCTTTGAAAGAACTCGTACTGCCCAGCAGCAGATCGCTCAGGTCGCTCAGGGTGGATGAGGTCGGCTTCAAGCAGCTGGATCTCTCCGGATACAAATATCTGAATGACATCACCATGGGATTCGGCTACATCGAGACCCTTATATTGAGCAACTGTCCTTCCCTTACGAAGATCGATTGTTCAACCAACGCGCTTACTGTGCTCGAGATAAGGAACTGCCCGAATCTCAAGGAACTGCACTGTTACGACAATCAGATCGCCTCCTTGAACGTTAAGGGATTTGCCAACCTTGAGACGCTCGTTGCCCACAAGAATAACCTGCAGACGGTAAATGTGACCGACTGCCCCATGCTTTCAAACATCAAGCTCGACGAGAACGTCAAGATGATCGACGATAATCCGGCTCCGCCGACCGTGCTCCCGTCAAGCGAGGCCACCGCAGAGACTGAAGAATAAGGTGCTTATTTTTGAGGTGAAGACAGCATTACTGCCTTTGAATACATGACCACGCCCTCTGATGCGTTCGGATGGATGTGATCTAACAGGTACTTTCCGGCAGGAGCAGTCTGAAGTGTCTTGCAGATATACCCGTTTGCGTTTATGAAGAACACCTTGTTTTGTTCATCGGAGGCGTAACCTTCAAGCGCCTTGCAGTATCCGTTGTTGAGTTCGGTCTTCTCTTTGAAGGAAAGCTTGCAGTAAGGATCACCGTCTGTTGAATACCAGGGCGCAACGAAAATGAACCTGCAGTCAGGAGACTTCTCAAGAAGTTTCTTTCTGAGTTCATCAATTCTCTTTACGTATTCTTCAGCCGTCATGGCGCACTTGCTCTCGTCGCGGTAGCGGACGTCGTTCGTGCCGAGGGCTATGACGTATAATTTAGCGGCCGGTATCTCGTTAACCCGTTCGAGCATATAGGATACGGTGCAGCTGCCTTTTGAATAGTTGGATATCTTCTTGTCAGGGAAGAATGCCGTGACGGGTTCATACCAGGGACATCCGCCGTTCTTGGTTCCTTCGGTTATGCTGTCGCCCACGAAGCAAACGCTCTCAGCCTGATCCATTTCCTTATAGAGAAGAGAGTTCTTAAGCTCGTCAGTCAGTTCCAGTCCCTTGTTTCTCGTGCGGATGAAGCCTTTGGCATTGAAATAGTAGCGCTCTGTTATCGAAGTGATGTCAAGCGCATCGCCAAACACGACATTTCTTACGATCCTGTGAGCCTCAATTGCACGGTTCATGTCGTCAACTGTAAGCTCCGCGCGAACTTTGGGATCGTTCATTATCTGCCAGACAGGAACTGCCTTGTAATTTCTGTCAGCGGGTGCGTAAGTGTAGAGGGGAACGACGCTTCCGCCGATGACTTCCTTGGTCGTCGGATCGATGTAGCAGTCGATCAGCATGCTCGTATCCCCCTGATGCTCGCGGTAAATATTTGCGAAGTTTCCGGGGCAGTAAGCGGTGAACACCTTACGTCCGTTATAGTCTTCCACCGTTACGGGCTCAACGACGTGCGGATGGTCTCCCAGTATGATGTCCGCGCCGTTTTCCTTGAAGACTTTGAACCATGCTTTCTGCATGTCATCGGGTTCGTTTTTGAACTGAGTTCCGATGTGAGGGAGCACGATTATGAGATCGGGGTTCTTAGCTTTGGCTGCCTTGAAATCCTCTTCAACGCGTGCTTTCAGCTTCTCGAATCTCTCGCCTTCTGAATCGAAGATGACAGATGAAAGATAAGAATACTGACCGTCTATCAGGTCGCTCTTCTTCGTGTAATTGCTTCCAAGCGTGTATGAGAGGACCGCGAACCTGATCCCCCTGACCTCAACGATCTTGACGCGGCTGCTGTCCTTTTCGGCCTGGTTTCTGTATGTTCCGGTGTGGTCCAGACCGATCTTATCCAAGGTATCCAGAGTTCTCTTTGCGCCTTCTTCACCCTTATCGAGCATGTGGTTGTTGGCTGTCGTGACGAGGTCAAACCCCGCGTCCTTAACAGCCATTCCGAACTCGTCGGGGAAGTTCAGATAAAGCTCTTTGCCGTCGTCGTAGTTGCTTGTGGAATAGCCCTTGTCAGCGCCTGCCATGGGTCCTTCGAAAACTCCGATCGCCAGATCCGCTGAAGAGATATAAGGCTTTGCGTTCGCGAAAACATCAGTGAAATCGTACTTTCCGTCCCTGTATCCGAGCTTTACCTGATCCTCGAGAAGGATCAGGTCGCCTGCGAAAGTGATACGGAAAGCATTGTCAAACTTAGCTTTCTCGGCATCGGTCATTGAAGGATAGATCGCGTCAGTCTTGATGTTGCTTACGGGAGTTGAAGGTTCTGAAGGATTAGCTGACTGTTCCTGCTTCTTCAGAAGTCCGAGTGAATTGAAAGCCGCGAGTACTGCAAAACCAACTGCAACGAGAATCAAAGCGAGCTTTGCAACGGAGAATTTTTTGTTGTTCGAGGTGAAGATCGAAGCGCCGGAATCGAGGAACCTGTTGAAGTATTTTGCGAGCATGTCGTTTCCGAAAACAACGCAGAGAACGAATGTCACCAATACAGAGATCGCCATGATGTAAGGCACGGGAAGAGGCCTGACCGCGTCACCGATCCAGAGCGCGGGAAGTCTGTGGAAGACGAAGATCCACAGGGAATTTCTTCCGAACTCTGTGATGAACGGGATCTTCTTATCGGGAACGATATATCTGATGGCGAATATCGCAATGACCGCAATTATAAAGATCACGAGCCTTCCGACGAAATCAAAAGCGGTCTCGTAAGGTTTCATCTCGAATGCTCCGTCCTTGAAAGAGAAGAACATTATCGAGCAGGTCGCAGAGGCAGCCGTGAGCAGGAACAGACAGATGCCGATGAGAGCTCTTTTCGCATAAGGCTTATTTACGAGCTTGGAACTTTTCTCCTTGCTCAGCATGTATCCGAGCATGTAGAACGGATAGAAGCCGATTATTCTCGCGATGGCAAAATGGTTATCGACCGCAGGGAAGAACCCGATCAGAAGCGCCGTGGCAAACAGCAAAACGTTTACGATGCGGAACTTTGCAATGCGGTGGGCGGTAAGTCTCCACGCGATCAGTGCAAGCAGATACCAGTATGAATAGACGGGCTCGAGATAGGTTGTCCTGCCGTCGATGAACATCGTGACGCTGTTGAATATGAAGAACAGGAAGGCAAGTTTTACAATGCTTTCAAAGCTCCTGGACTTCTCGCTCTTTCCGAAATAACCGGAGACGAAAACGAACGCCGGCATGTGGAACATGTAGATGAGATCCACTCCCAGATTGATCCCCGAAGCCAGGTTCTGGAGCTTATAGATCACGTGAGCAAAGACAACCAGAAGGATAAGGAAACCCTTGATGTTGTCCCAGTAAGCGCTTCTTTCTTTGTTCGTGACCGTACCCAACCCGATACTCCCCATATGCTTATTTAGCCATTATTTTGCCTTTTTTATTTCCTAAAGTAAACATAAGGGCTTTGCGGGAGTTTAAAGAGCGGCAAGCCCCTGGAACCGGATACGGATTCAAACACCGGTCACGCTCCCGGCAGGTGTTTTTAATGACCATCTTTGATTATTGTATGGTTTTTTTGATTTGAGCATATATAATTAAATAATGAATCTGACTTAAACAAGTCGAACGGGGAGCAGTTTTATGTATTGTATGAATTGTGGTCAGGAACTGCCTGAGGGAGCAAAGTTCTGTAAGGAATGCAGCAAGCCCATTATGGCTTGTAAGGAATGTGGAGAAGAGCTGCCCAAGAGGGCAAAGTTCTGCTGGGCATGCGGAAAGCCTCAGAGCGCGTTGCCGCCCAGGATGAGGGAAAGATCAAGTGCTGCTTCTTCCAACAGTGCACCCACGGAATCTTTCGGTTCAGAGGATAAACTTCCTCAGAGTTCAAGCAATAACAACCATTTCTTCAATACAATGGCCGCCAGAAATGCAGCTCCTGCTGCCAAATCCGATGCTGAGGCCAGCCCGTTCAAGCCTGCCGGAGCAAAGGCCGCAGCAGGATCACCTAGAACAGGATCGCCAAGAACAGGTTCGCCCAGGACAGGCGCACCCAGATCAGGCGCGCCCAGAGCTGCTGCCCCCAGAGGAGCAGCCATCCCGTCTTACAGACCTGAACCTGCTATTAAAGACGATGCTCCCGCAAACGAAGAAAAACTCCCGTCAGCTTCTGCAGCTCCCGCTGCGGCAGCTGCCGTAGCAGGCGCCGCACCCAGCCCGTTCAAGCCGCTTGAGCCCAAGAAGGCTGCATCCGCGGCCGGAAGACCGGCAGCAGGAAGACCCGCTGCAAGACCCGCGGCAGAAAGACCCGCAGCCGGAAGACCCGGAGCCGGATCAGGCGCATTTGCAAGACCTGCAGCTACTGCCAAGACTGAATCAGAGCCTTCAGAGAAGGAAGAGACTAGATCTTCCACACCTGTGATCGCACCGGTCTCACACCCGGCACCGGCGGCACCCGCTGCATTCAACCCGTTCAAACCCATCGAGACCAAGCAGGTCGGCTCAAGAGCTTTCAATTCCGCGCCTGCTGCTGAAGAGAAGAAGGAAGAAGCACCTGCTCCGTCTGCATTCTCTAGCGCATTCAGACCTTCCGCTGCTTCAAAGCCTGAAGAGGAAGAACCCAAGGAAAAGCCCGCCAGAGTCTATAACCCGCTCGGTTCCGTAGCAGGCAAGCCCGCAGGCGTTTCCGGATTCAATCCGTTCAAGCCGCTCGAGACTAGCACGCCTGTACCGGAAGAACCCAAGGAAGAGGCACCTAAGCCGGCTGCAGCTTCGAGTGCTTTTGCACCCAAGCCTTCTGACAAACCCAAGGAGAAGCCCGCTCCGAAGTCTTACGATGCTTTGAGGGCAGCAGCTTCATCAGAGCCGGGTGCACCTTTGGTACACGATGCAAACAGTCCGTTCAAGCCATTGAATTCCAAAAAAGAGGAAGAGGCACCCAAGCCGGCTCCCGGATTTGCAGCCTTCAGACCCTTTGGTGCACCGGAGACGCCTGAACCTGAGCCTGAAGTTGAAGAGAAGAAGGAAGAAGCACCTGCTCCTACATTCTCAAGCACTTTTAAGGCAGCGATAACTGCACCTGCACCGCTTCGTAAGATCGACAAAGATAAGAAGGAAGAGAAGAAGGAAGAGGACAAACCCTCGATCACCATCGGATCTAAGACCTTCACATCTTCTGACAAGAAAGAAAAAGAGATCGAATTGAAGCCCGAGAAGCACGTCAATCCGGGCAGCATGTTCAACCTTGGCGGAAGCTCGATGTCTTCTCTCGGAGAATCTGAATCCGATTTCGGTTCTCTGCTTTCAGACAAGGGCAACGGCAGCCTCGGAGATTCAGGTGATGTTCTTCCCCAGCATGAGGAGAGCACAAACAGGTTCTTTACCGCTGCTGCAAAGAAAGAATTCACTCCGGTATCCAAGAAAGAATCAAGTCCGTTCAAAACTTCGCTTTCATCCTCCGATGATGAGAAGCCCATCTCCAGAGCGCCCGGCGACAGTCCGTTCAAACCGTTGAATCGTTAATCGATAACTGACATTTCAGCGGCACAGAATGCCGTGGTTTGAGGGGGCCTGTAATGGAGAATGGTTCTTTGAATGGGACTGAGTCTCATAAGATTGATGTTTTCATAAGCTATTCATCGAAGAATATAGCCATCGCGGAAGCGATAGTTTCTGATCTTGAGAGCCACGGCATCAGCTGCTGGTATGCGCCCAGGAACATCAAGCCCGGTCATGACTGGGTTCCCGCCATCAAAGAAGGATTGACTGAGGCAAAGGTCTTTGTCCTGATCTACACGGATGAATCCAACGCATCCAAGCAGGTCATGAACGAAGTCGCCCTCGCTTTCAACAAAGAGAAGATACTCGTTCCGTTCAGGCTTACGGAAGCCGCCATGAACGACGAACTTGAATATTACCTGACCAGAGTCCACTGGCTTGATGCTGTCGGCAAGCCCCTCGAAAAGGCTGTCGAAGACTTAAGAAAGCAAGTGGAAGACAATCTTCACGGCAACTCTTCCGTGGCTTCGCAGAAGAATGCCCCTGTGGTTTCTGCTCCCGTTCCAGCTCCCGAAAAGAAGAAAAAGAATTCCACTTTATTAAAGATACTGATCCCCGTGGCAGCGGTGCTCGCCATTCTGGTCGGCTTCCTCATCCGGAATATCGTAATCGCTCCGGATAAATACATGACGGAGGGTCTGAAAGCCTATAACTCTGAATATAACGGCACCGAAGACGACAAGCTCGCGCGTCAGAATTTCGAGAAAGCGTCCCGGAAAAGGCCGGATGCATACTACTATCTCGGAAAGCTCGATGAGAGGGCATATGACTTTGACAGCGCGAAAGAAAAGTACGAGATCGGAATGGAGAACGGAAGCAAGCTTGCGACGGCCAGACTCGGATATCTCTATCAGAACGGTGACGGAGTAACCGCTGACATCAACAAAGCAAAGGAACTGTACGATAAGGCTTACGCCGGCGGGAGCAGCGAAGCCGAATATTATCTCGGTCTTCTTGCAAAGGGAGGACTGCTTCCCGGAGAAGATGCTGATGCGAACAAGGCTCTTGAATACTTCAATGATTCTCTTAAGTCACCTGATATGGAGACAGTCAGTTCTGCATATGTCATGATCGGTGACTTGTACAAAAACGGATTCGCCGGCGTGAAGAGAGATTATGCCAAGGCTTTGGAGAATTATGAGCTGGCGATAAAGACCAATCCCGCGGAAAAGGGAAGAGCAAATCTCAGGATAGCCAGCGCATATAAAGCACAGGGCGAAGATGTCAAAGCAGATGACTATTACAGGAAATCACTGGAATACTATGAGAAGGCCGGAGAAGCCGGAAACATTGAAGCTCTCAACTACGCAGCGATTGCGTATTGGCGCGGCAACGGCTGCGAGATCAACGGACAGACTGCTTATGACTATTTCCGGAAATCCGCCGAAATGGGGAATTACGTTGCCATGAGCAACGTCGGCTCTCTTTTTAGAAGCGGTCAGAATCTTCTTCAGAAGAACATGGACAGCGCGTACGAATGGTTCAAAAAGGCGGCTGATGCCGGTTACGCAAAAGCCATGAGCCATATCGGAGACATGTATCTCAACGGTGAGTATGGCAAAAAAGGCGATCAGAACGACTATGACATGGCCAGACAGTGGTATGAAAAGGCTGCCGAGAACGGAGATTTCGGAGCTTACGCAAAGATCGGAGACATGTATGTCAAAGGCCGGGGCGTTGAAAAAGATGTAGACAAGGGACTCGCGGAATACAAAAAGGGAATCGATCTCGGTGATCCGGGCGCGATGCTCAAGATGGGTTACTACTACAACACCTTACTGGATGATCCTGATTATGCTGAAGCCCTTAAGTATTACACCAAGGCGATGAACGCCGGTAATATAAGCGCCATGTATAATGTCGGCATCCTGTACAGGAACGGATCCGGTGTGGCCAAGGATTATCAGGAAGCTGCCAGGTTCTTTAGAATGGCCGATGAAGAAGGATTTACTGATGCCGCCTGCAGACTGGGTGATATGTATATTGACGGCCTGCTGTCAGATGATCAGAAAACACCGGATTATGAGAAAGCTTTTAAGTACTATAAAAAAGCACTTGATGCCGGCAGCAAGGAACCTTTGAACAACCTCGGTTATATGTATGATCACGGGTTTTACGTGCAAAAGGATCCGGAAACTGCCAGGAAGTATTTTAAAGAAGCTGCAGATAATGGAAGTGTAAATGGCGCGGCAAATTACGGCTGTATCCTGTTTGATGAAAAGGATTACAAGTCCGCAAGAGAATACCTTGAAGACAAGGCAGGCTGGAACGCCAGCGCGCTGGCTGCGTACAATCTCGGCAAAATGTACTTTGATGATGTTTTCGACGGCGGAACCGTTGTCAACGATCATTCAAAAGCGAAAAAGTTTTTATTGAAGGCTTTGGAAATGGGATATTCCAACAAAGAGAATCCGTCTGAGATCTATGCCGAGATCGGCAAATGCTATTACGATGAAAAAGACTACGTTAATTCTTCCAAATACTATGATAAAGCAGCGGAGATCAACAGCACCAGCGGAGAATATGCAAAGAATGCCGGTGTCATCCATTCGCTCTTAAAGAACTATGACAAAGCGGCTCAGTGGTACGGCATAGCTTTGGACAGAGGCTATAATGGCGAAGACAAAAACGACATGCTCTCTGTCTTAACGAACTATTATGATCAGAAACGCATTTCTCAGGAAACATACGAAAAGTATGTAAAGAAATGGATCGGGAAGTAAATATCAAATTTATTGTATATTTTTAGTATCCGCGCTATAATCGGGATTACAAGACAGGTGTATTATCATCTTGTTTTGGGGAGGCGTTTTATGAAGACATTTTTGAAGAAATTCAGTTCAGTCTTTGTAGCAATGGCCATGATCGTCAGCTTCGCTCCGATGTCTGGCGGCGCGTTACTTGCCGATGAGACTGAAGAGACAACTCCGGCTGCCACCAGCACTGAGACAGAGGCACCGAAGGAGAAAGACCACCACGAGAAAAAGAAGCAGAAAGAAACCGAGAAGCCGGTAACCGAGACAACGAAGGAGGCCGAGACAAAGCCTTCAGAGACAAAGAAGGAAACCGAAGCTTCAACGGCAGAGACCACAAAGGAAACAACTGCCGAGACAACAAAGGAAACCGAAGCGACAACCGCTGAGACGACCAAGGAGACTGAAGCGACAACCGCTGAGACGACCAAGGAGACTGAGGAGACTGCGGCAGAGACAACCAAGGAACCCGAAGAGTCAGCAGCTGAGACGACAAAGGAGACAGAGGAATCTGCTCCTGAGACCGCAGCTGAGACGGAGCCTGAATCTTCTGTTCCTTCAGAGACGGAGACTCCTTCCGAAACGGAAGCTCCCGAAGAGACAGAGCCTTCTGAATCTGCAGAAGAAAAGCTTCCCGAAGCTCCCGTTACCCAGGATGGAAAGAAAGAGGGCATCGGAACGCTCAATGCAAAGATCGTAAACGGTATTCTTTCATGGGACGCTTATCCGAATGCGGATTGGTACGATATCGAGATCAACGGTGTCTGGGCTGATTATGACAGTGATGAGGACGGCCGCTCTTATAACATAAATCAGGAGATCGATTATTTACTTACCAAAGCGGAATTCGAGAAGACCGGTAAATATGAGATCCATCTTTACGCATATGCTGAGGATTTTGACAGTGAGCTCATTGCGGAATGGAAATATGTGTATAATTACAATTCTCCTGCCGATTATCCCACATTGAACAAGATTAACGTATCAATAAAAAACGGTGTCATGTCATGGGGCGCCATCAGAAATACTGTTGATTATTGCGTGATTATCAACGGTTACCGATTTAACAAGGATTCCAGTGACCGAACATTCTATCTTAACGAGCAGATCGAATGGATGATCAAGGCCGCTTACTTCGGCAATTTAGGTTCTTACAGGATCAGGGTCGTTGCTTATAATGCCAATGGCAATCCGATTGCGGAAAAGGCTTGGGATTACGAGTATTCTTCGACCGCAACTCCCTGGGGAAACCGGAAGATTAACAATATCAGTGTCAAGAACGGTATCATGACATGGGACCCGGCCGATGATGCTGAAACCTACTGGATTGAAGTCGAAGGCACCGAGGAATCATTCAATTGTGATGAAAACTATGTAGATCTCAACGATTTTCTTACTGACCTGGTAACCTGGGAAGACGGATTTACTCCGAAGAATCAGTATAAGGTCACGGTTTACGCGTCATGCTGGAGCCCGGAAGGCGGAGAGAGTGAAGTGGTTGCCGAAGGTACCTACACATACGATTTCGAGCAGGCAAGCAATCCGCTGAACGTTAAGGGCCGCCTGGTCAAGGTCAAGAAAAAGAAAATCAGGAAAAAGAAGCAGGTCCTGTCAGTTAACAGGGTTATCTCAGGCGTAGCTTCCGGAAGAGGCCAGATGGTCTACACAAAGCTTTCCGGACCCAAAAAGGTCTTGATCAACAGACGCACGGGCGCCGTAACGATCAAGAAGAAGGGCCTTAAGAAAAAGAAGACCTACAAGATAAAGGTAAGAGTTCAGGCAATGGGCAATTACGGCTACGCTCCGTCCGAAGCAAAGGTCATCATATTCAAGATAAAGGTTAAATAGCAAACCCTAAATAAAAGAAACGCAGGACTGAATGTCCTGCGCTTTTTGTTGCTTTTTTCGATAACCGGGATCAGATTCCGGGATTGTTCTCTCCGTCCTCACCTTCGGTTTCTGGCTCTTCCGGAAGGAAGGTGGGAGTAAACGGAACCGGTGAACCGCAGTACATGCACTTACCGAGCAGAGGCGAGTTTGCGGATTTCTTGACTGCTCTTCCGCACTTCTGGCAAGGTTTTGTTGTGGGTGCCGGAATAGCAGGTTTTGAAGCTCTCTCTTTCATGATCTCATCGATCTTCGCCTCGAAAAGCTGAGGATCGATGCCCTGTTCCAGCATTACCCTGTACATCGCCTGGAGCTTGATCTCCAGCTCGGCGATCGAGGCGTTGATGTTGCCGATGCGTATATTGGCATCTGCAAGTCCTTCGCTTGATCTGTCGTTGATCACCGTAATGTTCGGTGACTGATAGTCACTGTACATAACTCGCATCCCCCATTTCACAAGATTTAAATGACTTTCATGAACATTATAGCATGATAAGCAACACGGAGACTTTCCTTTGTTGCTTAAGCATCGGAAAGACTGTTGATTACTGATTGGTATGCCCCGCTTTACTTGGGATAATGTGCCCATGAGAAATAACTAACCCCTATATAAGGAGCAATGAAAATGAAACGTGATATTAAAGACATCAGAGAACTGAACATAGAGAATCTTGATAAAGTAAGCGGCGGTCTTACCGAAGAGGAAGAAGAAGGAATCCGTGAGATGATCAGACACTGTCAGGAAAACCACGTTGATTTCTATGAGCTGGTCAAGGCACTTTCAAAGACTCTCGAAGAGAACGGCGAATGCGAGCTCTGGTCATACGAGAAGCTCAACTTCCTCATTCAGGAGATATTCAGGTTATCACTTAAGTGATCCCAAACTGTTTACACAGTTTTAAACGTGCGTTGATAACGTGTTTTTATGACGCACTTAAAATATAAACATCCTAACAGAAAGAAGGACAAGCAAATGACAGAATTAAACGTTAATGATCTTACGAATGTGGCAGGCGGTGCTTCAAAGGGCGGCAGCAAGTTACCCGATACCTACAAGGTAGTGGCAGGCGATAACCTTTCAACCATCGCGGCAAAGTTCAACACGACATGGCAGAAGCTCTATGCTCTCAACAAGGATCTCATCATCAAGGACGCTAAGTCTCACGGTGTTAAGGATCATTTCGAAAACTACATCTATCCCGGACAGGTTCTTAAGCTCAAGTAAGAAACCAAACCGGAAACAGACGATAACTGTAAGGCAGGACCTCAGGGTCCTGCTTTTGTTATATAATTATCTTTGTGTGGCCGGATCATCCCGGTCAGAAGGGGTGATCTTATGGTAAGAGCAAAGAAGGCGAAAAAACCTCTCAGCAAGGGAAGACTGATCGTAAGGCGTATCTTACGTACGATCGGACTGCTTGCGTTGGCGGCATTGATCCTGTTTCTCATTCTTTTCGGGAAGACCGCTTTCAGGTTGGCATTCATTTATCTGAGCCAGGGTTATGATACAGTCGATATCAAGCTGACTGCCGAGCAGAAGATCAAGGATCTCGATTACATGTACGATCTGGCATGTCTTCAGAATCCGAGGAAGGAACTTTTCGAGCAGGCTTACGGCATATCTTACGAGGACGTTTACAAGAAGTACCGCGATCTGGTCGCCAATTCCAAGACTGAATACGAATTCGTCGGTTACATGTCCTGTTTTATTGCGGAACTCCCCGGCGAACACAACAACATGGATCTTCCCGATTATCAGATGAACGCCGTTGACGGCGGCTTCCAGATGATCGACCTCTACGGCTACAAGGACGTAAAGGATCACATCTGTTCATATAAGGAAGCTTTCCGTGATGAGGTTAAGAAGTACGCTGATCACAAAGCTATCATCTTCAGTTACATCGAAGGCAAATACATCGCTTACATTCCCAACGGAAAGGAAGGCTACAAGACAGTTGATACATACGCAGGCGGCGAGCTGGTAAAGCTTAACGGCAAGGATCCTGCGGACATGTGTTTCAATGTTTTCGAGCGTTATACGCCCAGGATCGATTCAAAGACCAAGAAGTGCTTCAGGTCAAATCTGATCTTCAACGACAAGAGCGGAGAGAAATTCGAAGCAGAGATCCTGATGCCTGACGGCAAGACTGTAACGGCGGTCATATACGACGATCCCGGTTTTGACATCCAGCTCTTCGATGCAAAGAGGATCTATCCCGAACCGGGCGAGAAACCTGATGGAGAGCAGACGCCTTCGTCAGAAGAAGTCTTCTCCGAGAACTATGTCGCAACTTCATACAAGATCGAGAAGGACAAGGATAGAAAGCTCGTTTACATCAATTCACTTGTATGTGATGCAAGGGAAGGAAACAGGATCGCACAGGACATCCAGGCTGCGATCGACGAGGTCGATGCCGATACGATAATCCTGGATCTGCGTCAGAACGGCGGAGGTACGTCTTCTTTTGCGAACAAACAGCTGCTCCCCGTTCTGTTCAGTCACGACGTGGAATTTGCTCCCAAGGTCGTCGGCAAGTACAACAAGCAGACGAGAGAATTTAACAACACGTTCAACAAGCTCTTTTTCAAAGGCTCAAAGATCGAGAAGAAAGACGGTTACTTCTACTATGCCGAAGACTTCAGCGTAAAGGGCGAGGCGAAAAAGAACTATAAGATATATGTCCTTACATCGCACAGGACATTCTCGACGGCGGATATCATCGCGGCTCTCTGCAAGGAATACGACGGCGCGACCCTGGTCGGAACGAACACAGGCGGAGAGGGGATCGGAGGCGCACCCGTTAACTGCATCCTTCCCGAAAGCCGTCTGGGATTCATCTACGTTCCCACCGTCAGCGTTAAATATCCGGAAGACGGGATCAGCGGCATTGAACCGGACATCTTTGCTGAGCGTACGGTAAAGGAAATGTTCACCCAGCAGGAGCTTTCGAAGAAGGGCGAAGACATAAGCAGCTACGAGTCACGCAAGAACTGGGACAATGTGTTGATCAAAGTACTTGGCATCATAGATGGTGAGAAGACCGGGAAATGAAGACGATAAACCTTGAAGCGGGAATGCCGAATTCGCAGGAAGCGATGACGACGCTCAACAACCGCATCTATGCGGAGAGGGCGTCGGGAAGCAAGTGCGTCAAGATAATCCACGGATATGGTTCTACAGGCAAGGGCGGCGCCATTAAGAAAGCGTGCCGTCAGAAGCTTTCCGAATACAGAAGAAGAGGCATCATCAAGGATATGTGCGCAGGTGAGGATCTCACCCCGTTCAGTGAAGAGGGAAGACGTTTCGCCGAGAAGTTCCCCGAGATCAGAAGGGATTCAGACTGGGGAATGGGCAACGAGGGTGTCACCATAGTGTTGTTCAAGTAACCCCGATTCTATAATTTGTCAGATATCTTTGCGAAAATTATCCTTCCTTACGGCATTCTCAACCATGATAGTCTGTTAATGGTTTAATAGGGGAATTTCTGCTTTTGCAGATGGAAAAAGGGAGGAAAAAATGAAGAAGAAGGTTTCTCTGTTACTTTTGATGGCGATCACGGCATCCTGCATGTCTATTGCTTCCTGCTCGAATAACAAGACACCCGCGACATCACAGACAGTAGGTTCGGAGGCAGTCATAACGGTGCCTGCCGACACTACCACGGCCACGACAACGGAAGCAACCACGGAGACAACTACGGAAGCTGCAAAGGCTGATCCGTGGAGTGGAACTGCTGTTGCGGGAAAGGCTTTGGGAGCAGCTCAGATCGCGAGATCCGTATTGGGAAAGAGTGTCGACGAGGTCCTGAGCGGCCGTGATTTCGCGGAGTATATGGGCAGAAGCACATCATTCAATCACGATCTGGCGTGCACTGTTGTAATCCCTGAAGCAGGATTCGAGATCGAAGGACAGCCCTTTAAGAAGATCTATCTCTGGAAGGATGGCGATCAAATAGCGAAGGTAACTTACGCGATAAGGGAGAAAGAATTCCTTGCCATGACGAAGAACGAAGCAACGGCTCTTGATTCCGACATGAGAAAAGATACCGAGATGATGATGGTCAAGGTCAGGAATTCCCTGAAGAATGCGTTTGGCGGATATAAGACCGCCGATGCGGAATTACCCGGTGCATCAAAGAGCGAACGCGTTGTCTGGGAAAATGGCGGAACGACGGTCGAATTGACATACGGTCTCGACTGCTACGGCATCGAAGGAAACAACGAATTCAGGATCGATGTTTACAGTACGGATAAAGCGAGCTTCGGACCTTCCCAGGAGGTCATGGAATTCAGGCAGAAGGTCTACAGAATGTATAACTGCTACGGCCTGGACTACAAGACTGCCAAAGCAATTACGCAGGATGTTCTCGGAGTAACTTTCAAAAAAGAGCAGAAAGACAAGAGAGACTTTTATTACAGCGTCAACTTGACTTTCGAAGGCGTAAAGTTCAATCAGGTCATAATCAGGACCAATTCGAAAGGCAAGGTGTGTGAGGTCTATCTGGTCAACGACAAGAGCAAAGCCGCTCAGTGCAAGACTTACTACAATAAGCTCTACAAAAAGCTCGAAGATACTTTCGGAAAGTCCTTCATTCCCGTTAATGTTCCGCAATATAAAGGCGTCATTAACGGCAGACGCGACAACGGCTGGTGCATATTAGCCTCAAAGAACATAAAGAGCTACAACAGATTCTACTTTATCTTCAACAACGAATCGCTTAAGAGACAGTAACTAATGAAAATATAAAGAAAGGACCGGAATCATTCCGGTCCTTTCAATGTATGTCGGAAACGGGTTTATGCCCTTTTGAACTTTTTTCCGTCAGCGTAATGCTCTTTGTTATCGGTCCATGTAACGGAGTGACCGCCTCTGAACCTGATCTCGCCGGATCCGCCGGAGTACTGGTCTCTTACCATGGTTCCCGTGTTTGTGTGTATGATCAGCTGCTTTTTGCAATTTTTGTAAGTGACAATGTTCGTCTCGGGGTCGAGCTTGCCTGAAGCTTCCCAGCAAAGCTCGGTCCTGATGTTGGATGCGTCAGTCTTGGCAACGTGAATGCTGATGGAAGCCGTATTGTCCTTTTTGAGGTTAACAGAGATCACAATGCCATTGAAGGCGTATCTGGTGCTGCCGTAAGTGTAAAAGGTCTTTTTGGGAGCATTTGCAGGTGCCTTTGTGGGTGTTTTAGCCGGCTTCTTTGCAGCCTTCTTGGCGGTCTTCTTAGCCTTCTTAACAGGCACCTTGATCTTTGTGTTCTTGACCTGCTGTGAGATCTGTTCAGGTTCACCGAACTTGAAGACCATTTCCTTGATCTTTTCGTTGGTGTCGGTCCAGATCGCTTCGGATGTGCCGAAAACAAACTTGCCTGTACCGTTGTTATAGATCACTTTCTCGGAAACGGCGTTGCCGTCCTTATCAAGTGTGAGGGTCTTCTTGGTGCCGTTTGTGTATTCTATCGTCTTTGTATCGGGATCGAACTTTGCGTCTACCGTCAAAGTCGTCTTTGTCTTGTTGTTATTTACGAGTACTACCGTAATCATGGCGTTTTCGCTGCCGGATGCCTCAACCATGAATTCGGTCTTCCTGTTGTAGTAGTCACCTGTGAAGTTCATTACGGGATTTTTCTGGAAAACGACGGGTGCGACCACTACGGGATCTTCTGCTTCCGTCTGAACTACGGGACTGACTTCGGGTACCTGTACTGCAACTGTCTGGGTTGTCTCAGTTGTTGCCACGCTCTTCTTGGCGCAGCCTGCTGCTACGCCCATGGATGAAACAAGCAATGCGCTTGCTGCCGCGATTACCAAAAATTTCTTATTCATTGTGTTTGTCCTTCCTTTTTTTGTGCCTCGTTTTTGTCTGACAGCCGTATTTAAACATCAGGCAGGAAGGCAAACCATAATCAATGAGACGGCCTTTTGTAGCATAAGCAACACTTGAAAAGAGGAGTGTTGTTTAAAGCGAAAATTTCTCGTTCGCGGACAGTAATCCGGATACTGAACCGGTATTGCGGAGAATAAAGAGTGATACTGTGTTATAATCTGAACTCGTTAAAAGGAGGTAGAATATGTTTTGTCCTAATTGTGGAAATCAAAATGCCGACGGCGTAAAGTTCTGTGCCAACTGCGGCGCAAACCTCATTCCTGATGCATATTCAGCACCCGAGGTACCCGTTCAGCCGGTCCCTCAGGTTCAGCCTCAGCCCCAGCAGTATGCAGCACCTGCGCCTGCTCCGGTACAGACACCCTCATACACACCCAACATGCCGCCTGTTGCTCCTGCAGGTACTCTTCCTCAGAAGACCAACGTTTTGTGCATTGTCGGCATGATCGTTTCATTAGTTTCGATCCTTTTCGTCGGAACAACTGCACTTATCGGATTGATCTTATCCATCATCGGTTTGATCTCTGCAGGTAAAAAGAACGAGAAAGGTAAAGGCCAGGCCATTACGGGAATCATCGTCTCATCAGTCCTGATCGTGGCTCTTCTCTTCGGTGCCATCGCCGGCGTTTCTGACATAAAGAAATACAGCAGGAAATATGACGATGCTCCTACGCGCAGGACGACCAGATACGAGGAGACCACACGTAAAAAGAACAGAGAGACTACGGAAGAAGAGACGACCCGAGAGACAACCAGAGAGACAACGGAAGATACGTCAGCTTCCGAATCCAAGAAAGGTCTGTATCTGACTTCCGTAGGCAACGATAAGACCGGTAAGGTTCCTCTCGATTCCGGCAAGTGGGTCTCTTTCATCGAGGCAGGCGGATTCTCCAGTGATGTTGCAGAGCATGAGCAGGCTAAGGAAATGAGCACCGGCGCCATCATCGGTCTCTTTACTCTTAATGTAAACTACAGTGCTGATGATCTTGCCAAGGCACAGCTGGCTTCAATGGATAAGATGGGCGGAAAGAACCTGACAGGAGCTCACGTTAAGATCGGCGGTTATGATGCCACACAGGCTTACGGCATGTTCGATGACGGAACGATTCTTGTTGTCTGGTTTTTCAAGGGCGATGACGGTGTCATGAGAAAGATCACCGTGGAGTTCCCCATGGATGACAAAAACTCATTCCACATTGTTGAGAATGGCTATAAACTTGATAGATAAGAAGATTGGTCCTTCTATTTTTATTACGAAACCCGGGATATACCGCCCGGGTTTTGTTTTGGCCGTTACGGATTGGTATAATTTTCGCTGAAACAGCATGTGCCTTTGGTTAAAGACAAAGAAGGCAAAAGCGGAATGACGGAAGGTACGGACATGAAAAGAATACTTTGTTTCGGCGACTCACTTACATGGGGTTTTGACCCCGCCAAGCGTTCCAGATTAGACGAGGACAGCAGATGGCCTTGCGTAATGCAGAAGATCCTGGGAGACGGCTACAAGGTCATTGAAGAGGGCCAGAACGGCAGGACCATTGCCACGGAAGATCCCGCTGAAGGTGAGAAGAACGGCCTTGCATATATCGGCCCGTGTCTTGAGAGTCATACGCCTCTGGATTATGTGATCATCATGCTGGGTTCCAACGACTGCAAGAGGAAGTTCTCTTATTCTTCAATGGACATAGCAGGCGAGATGCAGATCATGCTCGAAAAGATCCAGGCATATAACCGTTTCAGATGTAATGACGGATTCAAGGTGATCCTCGTATCACCTCCGCACATAGCTGATTCCATAAAGGATTCATGGCTCGGCGACAGCTTCGGGTTTGAGAATTCAGTCAAGCTTTCCAAAGAACTGGCTCCCTGGTACAAGCAGCTTTCCGACATGTACGGCTGCATCTTTGTTGATGCCGCTGAGCATGTTAAGGTGAGCGACGCTGACGGCGTACACATGGACGGCGATGCGCAGAAGAAGCTCGGCAAAGTCCTTGCCGATGCAGTACTGAAAGCATAAAGAGGGATGACCGTAATTACTTTAATGACATGAAAGCGTCGTAGATGGCTTTGGCAAGATTGGATCTGTAGCTTTCGCTTGAAGATGTGGTGCTGGTCTTTATGTCGAGTTCGTCACCCTCTAAAGAGTTCACACCGCTTATCGTCTGCTCGGTAAGACAAAGAACATATTGTCCGTTTATGGCGGTTACTATCAGCTCATCATCATCAAAGCTGTCATTTGTTAAGATCTTGGATCCTACGGTGAGGTTCTTATATTCAACGGAATCAGTCTTGTATTCGATAACGACAAGATCAAGAGTATATGAATTGTTGCCTTCATTCCATCCGATGGTATAAGAGGGAAATCCCGGCTCATAATCATCATCTTTGGGCAGGAATGGAGCCATGTTGATGTTGGCGGCAACAACAGAGTTGCTATGTTCTTTTGTAGAGAAGACTTTAGCCAATGCCTTATCAACGTCCTTATAAGTCAAGTTGATCTTTGCGGCTTTTGGGGTGGTCTCAGCTGTGGTTGATATAGTTTCTGTCGTGGTTGTTGTGGCTTCAGTCGTCGTGGTTGCCATAGTCTCAGATGAAGTTGCAACAGTCGAAGTGCTGCAGGCAGTCAGCAGAAGTGTTGATGCCAATAAAACGGAAACCAGTGACTTCTTCATAAGCGATACCTCCGGGCAGCTTCAGCAACTATATGAATTATACCATCTGTGCCGGAACGTAATCATAAAAATGAATTACCGGAAATAAAGCGGTTTTCCATATAGAATGTCAACTGTTCTTTATTTTACTAATGAAATTTTTATATAACAGGTTTATAATATTTTTGTCTGAATTTTTATATAGCCGTGCGTGATCCGGTAACCGGACCGTACTTTTTCAGGGGAGGATCGAAAATGAAAGCACTGAAAAGACTCGGCGTTATTGCCGTGTCATTGGCGTTGACCGTGAGCCTTATGCCCATAACCGGTATGACGTCACTGGCAGATGAGGCAAATGCCGAAACACCTGCAGCAACAGCCGGAGCTGAGGACGACAAGCCCAAGGAGACTTCTAAGCCCAAGGAAACTGCAAAACCGAAGGAGACTGCTAAGCCTAAGGAAACAGAAAAACCTGCAGAAACACAGGCACCCAAGGAACCTTCCAAGACAGAGGCAGAAGCCCCCAAGGAAACGGAAAAGCCTGCCGAGCCTGCAAAGACTGAGCCTGAAGCACCTAAGGAACCGGCAAAGGAAGAAACCGAGAAGCCGAAGGAAACGGAATCAACAGAAGCTACAGAAGCCAAGGAGGAACCTGCTGAGACAAAGGAGCAGGAGGAATCAAAGGCAACTGAGGCTACTGAGCCTACAGAGACACCTGCGGAAACGGCAGGCACCGAAGCACCTGCAGAAACAGGCAAGGCTGATGCTGATGAGCCTAAGGAATCCGAGAATGAGACTGAAGTTCCGGAAGAATCCAAGCCTGAAGAGGCAGAAGCTGAACTTCCCGACAAAAAAGTCGAACAGGAAGCGAAGAAGTTTTCCTGGACCAGTCTTAACGACGGCAATCTGACATGGGGAGCTCATCCGGGTGCAGAATACTATACTGTGTATGTTTGGGACATGAAGAGTTCTAATGATGATGGCGTTCGGATTGGCGACGAAGATGCCGACTATTATTTTGCTGAATTTGGTTTAGATGATGAAAAAGAAGTCGATGTTTACAAATTGATCAATAAGGGCATCAAGCAGGGTGAAATCAATAAATCAAAAGTAAATTTATACAGGGTTTATTTGGTTGCTTATGAATCATATGATAATGAATTAGCTCGTGTTGCCTGGACCGTTACATACAAAACAAATGCAAAGAAGATCAATGTCGGCAGAATAACCTCTACAATATCGGGTGGTAAGATATCATGGAAAGCGATCAGCGGAACCGACTATTACACCGTCGAGATCAATGATGGCGGTTTGTGGCTTGATTTTCATAAGTATTATGTACCCGGAACGTCATTTGATCTTAATTCGGCGATCGATAGTCTGATTCAGAATAACAAAATCTTTAAGTACAGGTTTTACAGGGTATGTGTATCATCATACGATGTTGACGGTGTCTTAACTGCTTATTGCATTAAGGATTACACGTATGAATCATCTGCAACACCGAAACCATTATCTCATACCATCCCTTGTTCACTTGTTCTAAACACTCTGAGTTTTACACGTGAATCCTGGGCATATCACTATGAACTCAGGATCATAGCTGATAATGGTAATTATACGACGTGGCGTAACATGTTCCCCAGTACAACTACCATCGATCTCAGAGAAGCAGTAAAAGACATGGTTGAGGATTATGATTTTGATGAGACGTGTACTTACAAGTTCGAGTTGATAGCTTATGATAAAGGCCATCATATCCTTGCGGTGCAAAGAAGCAATACATGGGGTTACAAGGCTGCGAATTCCCTGTCCGTTTCAGGCAAGACCGCAAAGGTCAAGAAAAAGAAAGTAAGGAAAAAGAAGCAGACTCTGTCTGTCTCCGCAGTATTGAGGTTTGGTGATCTTGGCCAGGGCAAATTAAGCTACAGGAAGCTGTCCGGCAGCAAGAAGATCACCATCAATGCAAGCACCGGTAAGGTAACGGTAAAGAAGAAGACAAAGAAGGGAACATACAAGGTCACAGTCCTTGTCAGGGCATCAGGTGACGATTCGCATATCAAAACGCAAAAGAAGGTCACCTTCAAGATCAAGGTCAAATGATGACTGACTGAATCACGCAAAACATAGCCCCGTGGCACTGCCGCGGGGCTATAACATTGACTTTGGAAAGTTAAGTTACTTTTCTTCCTGAACCTTACCGTACAGGAAAGGCTTTGCGAGTTTATTCGCAAAGAAATCAACAAGAGGACCCATGAAGAATGCCGTGATCACCGTGCCCGCTCCGATCACCGCACCGATGCCTGAGACGGGGGAGCCGGAGAGGAAGTAGAGTGCCACGCCGAGGATTACGCAGACACAGTCAGTTACGATCCTTACATACTTGAATTTCCACACGTGCCAGGTGTTGGAGATTATGAGAGCTACGGCGTCGTATGTTGATACGCCGATGTCTGCAGTCATGTAGAACGATGAAGCAACGCAGATTACCAGTATTCCGATGAGAAGGCAGACTGATCTGCCGATAAGACTCAGATCGGGGAAGAAGTTCCCGAGCGTTTTCAAAGAGAACTCGGCAATGTATCCGATAAAGAACAGATTGATGAAGGTTGCAAGACCGATATAGTGCCTGTCGAATATGAGGCTGAACAGGAGCATTACCACGTTTACTATCACGTAGAGGGTACCGAAGTTTATCGGGATTACGCGTTCGAGTCCTGCCATCAGTGACTGGAAAGGATCTACACCGAACATCGCACGCTTGAAGAAGCCTACAGCGATGCCACAGATGAGCACGCCGAACACGCTCATGAGTATGCGTTTGACCATATGGTCTTTCTTGAAAAATGACTTTGATTTATCCATGGGGATAATCATAATGCAAACGCCTGAAATGAGCATTCAAGCAGATTGTTTTTTTATCAATTAAAGGGCGTGTTTTATGCCTTGATAATCAATTTGTCATAAGTCGTCTTTATAAATTTCATGCAGAGATCAGCCATTTCGGTCTCGCTCTCTTTCATGCCGTTCTTAAACCATTCACGGGCAATGGAATGAGTGGCGGCAATAGAAGCGACGATGCCGTAATGAAGTTCCGTGCTGCATGTGCCGAGCTGGCTTTCGATGTAAGCGGGTATTCGTTCAAATATGGTTATGAAAAGGTCAGCCTTTTGAAGCAAAGTAACTAAAGCATTGTTTTCCCTGACCACCTTGAAGAATTCGATAAACCATTTCTTGGGATTGTTGATGTAGCCGGGATCGTTCATCTTTTCGATCAGGCGTGTGCCGATGCGTCTCTCTATCTCTATAACGATGTCTTCTTTAGACTTGTAGTTGCGGTAGAAAGACTGACGTGATACGCCGGCACGCCTGACAAGTTCGGATACGGATATTTCCTTAAAATCTTTTGTCTTCATGAGCTCAAGCAGAGCCGTGCAGATCGATTCCCTGGTGATCCTGTTTGCTTCGTTGTTTGAAAGGTTATGCGTAAGGTTTGAGGCGTTTTGAGACATGATCAGATACTCCGAAAAGAAAAAACCGGTGTTACAGAATGTGCTTAGACTGTAACAGTTGATTACTCCCGAATTGACTTGATTTATTGGCGATGTTAAATTCAAATAATCATAATGATGTTACAAGTGTAACATCACCGTGTCAATAACAGGATGGATCTTATGGAATTGAATGAGAAAAAGGCCCTGGTCGTCTTCAACAGATCTGCCGGTACCGGTAATGCAAATTCGACTGAGAATACCATTGTCGAGAAGCTTGCTTCGAACGGATATGAGGTGAGTGTTTCCAAGATCATGCCTGAAGATAATCTCATATGGGGCGCGGGTTTCCCTGATGATTCGGGCATCGTTGTATGCTGCGGCGGAGACGGAACGTTTAATCAGGTCATGAACAGATACATAGGCTCTGATGAGATCCCCAAGTTTGCATATATTCCCTGCGGCATTACGAACAGTTTTGCAAAGTCGCTCGGCATTTCAGAAGATACCGGAGCTGCGGTCGATACCGTAATAAACGGCAAAACATACAAATGTGATCTCGGGAAAGTGGAAGAGCACATATTTAATTACGTGGCTTCGTTCGGGTCTGCTTCCATGCTGAGCTTCGTTACGCCCCAGCAGATGAAAAAGGTTTTCGAGTATTCAAAACATATATTGAGAGCAAATGGCGAACTGTATATGAATATCGGAGAGGGCTTCCACATGACCATTGATACGGACGCCGGAACGATCGAAGACGATTATATTTTCGGGGCGGTTTCCAATCTTAGCGCGATCGACGGAACCAACCTGTTCAATGATTCTTTTAAGAACAACGACGGCGTCATGGAAATGCTGCTGATAAAAAAGCCTGAATCGCGTTCGCAGGCTAAGGAAATTCTTAATGTTCTCAGGGAAGGCGCAATAGAGCATCCCCTGATCCAGATAACACGGATCAAAAGGGCTCAATTTGTTTCCGGTTCAGACATCGCATGGTCGTTTGACGGAGAATTCGGCGGGATAATGAAGGAAGCCGGATTGCAAGTATATAAAGAGGCTCTCAGAGTTGTGACTCCTTAATGACCGGACTTGTTCCGGTCTTTTTTATCCATGGCTGACCTTTTGCGCTCATTAAAGAATATAATGAGTACGTTTGATAACGAATCTGAATAAGGGATCTGTTTATGAAGGGTATTGAATTTGGGACTGACGAATCAGCAGCGAAGCAAAAAGCTCTCAGGGAATCGGGAAACATAAATGCTGATTTCCCGGAGATGGCAGAAAAAGTATATGCCCATCTGAATGACGAGATATCGAAAAAGATCTTCGAAGCAAGGAAACTCTATGCATCCACGGGAGACGTGGGATATATCACGGGACTTGAGTCAAAATACAGGAACCTGAACAGCGACATGCAGGTGTATGTTGAGAGACTTCAAAAAGGCTCACACTTATTGATCTATGGCGCAGGTGTCGCAGGCCATTATCTTGCCGGACGGTTTAAGCAGTTTGGCGTGACCGTTGACTGCTTCATCGATCAGGATGAGAGCAAGGGCCCTGTTGATGCAAAGACCGGGATCAAGGTCATCACCGAGAAAGAGTTCATCGGTAATATTGGTCTGTACGCCGATAAGACCATCGTTATTTCCTATCCGGTGAAGCCTGTCGCTGATGAGGTCAAGAAACGCCTTACCGGGGAAATCGGGATAGACGAGAAGAACATCCTGATGGGTATCTACGACTGGAGAAACAACCAGGGACAGTATTTCGATTTTTTCGGGCCGAACGACAACGAGGTCTTTGTGGACTGCGGCTGCTTTGACGGAGCTACATGCTACAAGTTTGCAGGCTGGTGCGGCGCGAAGGGCTTTGACCACATCTATTCTTTCGAAGCCGATCCGAAGAACTATGAAAAATGCAAGAAGCTCCTGGCACCGCTCGGAAAATGCGATCTTTATCCATACGGTACCGCTGACGTTAATAAGAAGGTCTGCTTTGCTTCAGACGCTTTTGAGACTTCCCGCATAATCAGCAGGGAAGAGGCGGAGAAGAGAAACTTCGAAGGCGTTGAAGAGATCGAGACCGTGGCTCTCGACGATATCCTTGAGGGCAAGAGAGTTACTTTCATCAAGATGGACATCGAAGGCGCGGAGTACGAAGCTCTTCTCGGCGCGCGTAAACTCATCATGGAAAACCGCCCGAGAATGGCGATCTCCGTTTACCATAAGTACGAGGATTTCGTTACGCTCGCAAACCTCGTGCTCGAAATGCATCCCGATTACAGGATCGCTTTCAGGCACTATGGCTTTGATGATCTTGAGACGATCATGTATGTGGAGTGACGAAGATCAGAACGATTCCTTTAACTGAGCCAGGAACTTCTCGGCGATGGGCGTAAAGGACTGATATCTGTTCCAGATAAGATAAAGTTTTGTTTCCTGCTTCGGAGACAGCGGACGGAATACGAGGTCGCTTTCTTCGGAGCAGTTTATCAGGTGCTCGAAAGTCAGAAGGATGCCTAGGCCTTCCTTGGCAAACATGGAAGCGTTGTAGGAGAGCCGGAACGATCCTTCAAGGTGAAGCTCAGAGAAACGTTCTCCCGCCCATTCAGGTATCTCGATATTCCAGCTCTGCTCGGAGCAGAACAAAGGCTGTCCGATAAGGTCAGTTACCCTGATGCTCTTTTTCTTCGCAAGCGGGTGGCTCTTTAACATGACCGCGCCCCAGCGGTCAGAAGAAGGGAACGGGAGGTATTCGTATTTGCCTTTGTTCGGCATCTCGCATATCACGCCGAAATCGAGGATGCCTTTATCGAGCTTTTCCGTGACCTGTTCGGTATCGCCGCTCGTTATGTGGTAAGTAAATGACGGATACCTGTCTTTAAGCTTCTTTATCTCTCGTGCGAGCAGGGCGATCTGATATGACTCGCCGAGGCCGAAATAAATGTCTCCTCCGGTGATGTCGTCAAGGGAGATGAATTCCTGCTCGATCTTGTCGGCCATCGCTATCAGGTCTTCAGCGCGGTCGCGGAGAAGCATCCCCTCATCGGTCAGCTTGATGGAAAAGCTGTGACGGGTGAAGAGCTTTTTCCCGAGTTCGTCTTCCAAGCTCTTAAGCGCTTTGGACAGAGTCGGCTGCGTCACGTGCAGAGTCTCCGCCGCATGTGTCATGTTCTCTTCTCTTGCCACCGCGAGAAAATAGCGCAGGTTCTTTATCTCCATGGGACACCCCTTTCAGTGATATTCCAAAACGGCATATCTGATATTTATTTTATTCATTAGCGCAATTTCATACAACCCCTTATACTGAATTCAGATGAGCAAAGACAAATGCTTTACACGGAGATTTGGATATGGATCTGAAATTGATGATCGACAGCCTTTCTGACATAGGCTTAACCGATGAGCAGAAGAAGACGGCGAAAATGCTCTACGGCTCGGGGCAGAAAAGCGAACTTATCAGGTATCTGAAAAAGTGCCGCTGCAGCCTGATGGACGAGATGCATGAGAGTCAGAGGAAAGTGGACCGGATGGATCTTCTCATCCGGAAAGCGGAGAAGGAAACAACATAAACAAAGGAGGAATATAAGATGATGAAAGCAGAAGAACTTAATCTCGTAACAGAATGGGACAAGACATTTCCGAAGAGCGAAAAGGTCATCCACAGCAAGGTGACATTCACGAACCGTTACGGCATCACGCTGGCAGCGGATATGTATGTTCCTAAGAACGCGGAAGGAAAGCTCTCCGCGATCGCGGTCAGCGGTCCGTTCGGCGCGGTCAAGGAGCAGTGCTCCGGCCTTTATGCGCAGACCATGGCGGAAAGAGGCTTTGTCACCATTGCGTTTGACCCTTCCTTTACCGGAGAGAGCGGCGGCAATGTAAGATACATGGCTTCTCCTGACATCAATACGGAAGACTTCATGGCGGCAGTCGATTTCCTTTCCCTCAATGAGAAGGTCGATCCGGAACGCATCGGCATAATCGGAATCTGCGGATGGGGCGGCATGGCTCTCAACACGGCAGCGTTAGATCCGAGGATCAAGGTCACGGTCGCTTCGACGATGTATGACATGACCAGGGTAAATGCCAACGGTTATTTCGATTCGGAGGACTCTGAAGAAAAGCGCTATGAGAAAAAGAAGGCGATGGCCGCACAGCGCTTGGAAGACATAAAGAACGGCACGTTTAAGCGCGGCGGAGGGTGCCTGCCTCTTCCCGTTCCCGAAGACGCTCCTTTCTTTGTCAAGGATTACAGCGAATACTATAAGGGAAGGGCATACCATGAGAGGTCTCTTAACTCCAATGACGGCTGGAACGTGACAGGCTGCGAGTCATTTGTTAATCAGCCTATCCTCAAGTACAGCAATGAGATAAGAAGCGCCGTACTCATTATCCACGGAGAGAAAGCCCATTCCTGCTATTTCTCCAAGGACGCTTATGAGAACATGACAAAGGACAGCAAATACACCGATAACAAAGAACTCATGTTGATCCCTGGCGCGGTTCATACGGACCTTTACGATAATCTCGACGTGATCCCGTTTGACCATATCGAAGAGTTCATTAGGAAATACCTATGAGGATAATTAGAGCATTTGCACTTGCTGTGCTCGCTTCAGTTGTGTTGGCGGCAACGGCCTGCAGCATGCAACAGAGCACCACGTCAGTTACCGCAGATTCACAGGCCGAAGAGACAGGAACATCATCTGAGGATACATCCATGAGTGAGCAGATGAAAGCTGCAACGGAACAGAACAGGGGAGCAAGATCCGGAGCCTTTGACATGGTAAACAAAAAGGTCAGGCTCAACAGCGGATATGACATGCCCATAATGGGGCTTGGAACTTATTCGCTCGACCGCAATACCTGTGTTAATTCCGTAAAAGCACTGCTCAGGAACGGCGGAAGACTGATCGATACGGCGTATATGTACGGCAATGAGGAAGCGGTAGGTGAAGGCGTCAGGCAGGCAATGAAGGAGTATAACATTCCGCGTGAAGAGATATTTGTCATCACCAAGATATATCCAAGCCAGTTTGATGCACCGGAAAAAGCGATAGATTTGGCTCTTAAAAAGCTCGATATCGGATATATAGACATGATGCTCCTTCATCATCCGGGAAACGGTGACATATATGCCTACAAGGCAATGGAAAAATACGTTGAGCAGGGCAAGATCCGATCTCTGGGGCTTTCAAACTGGTATGTGAAGGAACTGGCGGATTTTCTTCCCAAGGTATCCATAACTCCCGCGCTTGTGCAGAATGAGATACACCCTTATTATCAGGAGCAGGATGTGGTTCCGTTCATTCAGGAAAAAGGCATTGTTGTCCAGTGCTGGTATCCTCTCGGAGGAAGAGGCCATACGTCAGAACTCCTCAATGACGGAACGATCAGCTCGATCGCAAAGGCACACGGAGTGTCTTCGGCACAGGTGATCCTGCGATGGGATCTGCAAAGAGGTATAGTTGTGATCCCGGGTTCAAGCAATCCGGATCACATAAAAGAAAATCTTGATCTGTTCGGTTTTGAGCTTTCGGACGAAGAAATGGCAAGGATAAATGCGCTTGACCGGAACGAAAAGCACGACTGGTATTAAAGGGGAAACTTATATGAGAATGAACATTGCAGCTGCTTTGATGGCCGGCACGATCCTGGTGACTCTGACGGGGTGTTCTCCGGCTCTTGAATCTACAACAACAGCTGCAGCACAGATTACGGCTCCGGCTGAAAAAAAGTCCGAAACAACGACTGAGAAGACTGCCGCAACCACAGCATCTGAAATGACCACTCAGACAGAAGAGATCACCACCGTTACGGAGGCAGCGGAATCAATGACATTAAAGATCGGAGAAAGGAAAGTTCCGGTGACCTGGGAAGACAACGCATCAGTTGAGGAACTTAAGAAACTGGCAGCAACCGGACTTACGATCAAGATGTCGAAATACGGCGGTTTTGAACAGGTAGGTTCCATTGGCAGGAGCATTACGAGCAATGACAAACAGACAAAGACTGCGCCCGGAGATATAGTCCTTTATTCAGGCAATCAGATGGTCATATTCTATGGAACCAATTCATGGGCATATACAAGACTCGGAAAGATCAACATGTCCAAGAACGAACTGAAAGATCTTCTGGGCAAAGGCAACGTAACCGTCACTCTCACTTTGGAATAAAACGCGTTTAACCGATCCGGCTGTCTTTTATCCTTTGATCATTTCCTGCAAGCGTTCAGGAAGACGTTAGTGTTAGAATGATTAAAGCGCGGATAAAGGAGCCTTTCATGATGAACGCCATAAACACCGAGATCCTATTATATTATGCCGGAGCAGGACTCTCCGTCTTTTACTTCGTGATCTTCATAATCACGGCTTCCATGTTCGCAAGGCAGAAGGGCTCTACCGAAAAGCCAAATCAGTATCTGGCGGACCGCATAGTCTTATATCCCTGCGGATATACCAAAAAACTCAAAGTGATGACACTCATCACTTTCTCGGGATTCTTCGTTCTGCTTCCTGCGGCAATAGCTTACGGCATCGGAAGCGTCTATCTGGACGGCCGCGCATGGATGCCCGGTCTCATAGCATTTGTCATAGGTCTTATCGTGATGATCATAGTCGGGATGCAGCCTTTTACCCACAAAGAATCGTGCCTGATAATCGATGAAAAGAAAGCCACCGTTAAGTACAAGGATGATTCGAAAGAAGACAAAGTCTGCTATATCTCCCACTACATAAACGATACCCGCGAGACAAAGTATGTTGCCAAGATGCTCGTGTTTGAAGGCGTTGAGGGCAAAGAGGAGCTGTCGCTTCATTTCCTTAGAAGCAACGATGCCGCAGCGGCTGCCACGTTCGTTGATTTCATAAAAAAGAACGGAAGGATGCCTGTCATACAACAGGTGGGATCAAAGCAGGAAGCTCAGCGCCTGGCAGAGCAGCGCTTTGCCGAGCAGCGTAAGGCCGATAACGAAAAGTTTGCCAGTGAGATGGAAGCGCTCGTCAATGACGGACCGAGGTATAAGGCATATCTTGAGAATGTCTATTCCAAGATCCCTGAAAGCAAGAGAAAGCAGATAACTGAACTCATGCAGCAGAACAGGAAGATAGAAGCGATCAAGGAAGCTCGCGAATATACGGGAGAAGGTCTGCGCATAGCAAAGGACCTTGTCGAAAGATTTTTCGAATGACCGGAGGGAGGAGACTCTTTATGAAAAGATCAGAGCTTAAGCTGAAGATAGTTGCAGCTGCGATATGCGCATCGCTCTTTACTTTGAACGGGTGCCTCCCGATTCCTGCAGGAGGCGGCAGCGGCGGACTCGGTTCCGGCAGCAGGAGCTTGTCCGACAGTTATAAAAGCGCTGAGGATTACTGTAATTACTGGTACGGTCCGTGCACCGAGATCGACTCTTATGAGAACGATTCCGGCAAGATCGTTCATAAGATGAAGGATGAGGAATTAGGCTTTGAATACACTGTCGAGGAATCAGACGGCGGCTACTATTTCTTCCACGATTTTGAGTACCACTATATAAACGAGTTTCTCAAACGTACTGATTTCAAGGACCTCATCAGCAAGTTCGATCTGAGGATAGAGCAAGATGATATGGACAGGCTTAAAGTCAGTCCGAGAATAAAGATCAGCACTGACCGCGAGCTCACGGATGAGGAGAGCAGAAAGATCCTTTCTGATATAATGGGCGAGCTCTCCCTGTTTGATTCGGAAAGAAACGTTTTCAACAAACCGGGCGATAATAAGTCTGTAGGCCTTTCCGTCTGGTCTGCCCCGTGGGAGAAGGAAAAGGCGAACAAGGCGCGTTATCACGTGGTCAATGATACTTTCGGAGATAATTAGTGACATGATAGTTCGAACAGTCGGAGAGAAAGGTAAGCCCGCAATCTTAATGATCCCGGGAATGTTCTGTACATATGAGATGCCCGGGATAATCGCGGAATACTTAAAAGATGACTATTACATTATCCTGCCGACACTGGACGGGCATCACAAAGAAGAACCGGTATACCATTCCAAACAGGAAGACGCGGCGAAGATAATATCCTGGCTTCACGAAAACGGCATTGAGCACTTAGCTCTCCTGCAGGGTACCTCCATGGGCGCGGAAGTGGCATTGGAAGTTGCAGACAAGATAGACATACCTGTTGAAAGTTATCTTTTTGACGGAGGTCCGTTCTTCCATTTCCCGAGGTTTTTCCGTGCGTTCATGGCGGTGAAGTTCATGTCATTCATGAAGAAGACCAAGGGCAAAGAGAAGGATCAGGCCATACAGGCTCTGATGGACGACGCGTTTGTCAGAAAACTCGGCGGAGATTCCCTTGAAGCGTACAGAGGCCTGATGAACGGCTTTTGCGAGGTAAGCCAGTGGATAGAAAAGGATTCCGTAAGACGAATATCTGACACCTGCTACAAGTGCGATCTCCCGGATCTTGACGAAGAAAAGATCAGAAGATTCACCTTCCTGTATTCCGAGAAAGAACCTGCGCGCCAAGCGGAAAAGCGCCTCAGAAAGAAGTATCCTTCCGTAAAGTATGTCATCAAGCAGGGATTCGGTCACGGCGGTTTCCAGGGTGAACAGCCGCAGCAGTATTCGGAGTTTGTAAGAAGTTTATTGAAGAACTAGACATGAAGATCTACGTAGCACCGCTCGAAGGCATCACAGGTCATATATTCCGCAAAACTTTCAACGAAGTCTACGGAGGCGTTGATAAGTACTTTGCGCCGTTCATAACACCTTCCGAGAAGTGTGCCGTGACGCCCCGCGATAAGAAGGAACTCTCGCCCGAGAACAACAAGGGGATATACCTGGTCCCGCAGATCCTGACGTGCAGATCTGACGGTTTTATAAGCGCGATGAATGAACTGAAGGAAATGGGCTACAAGGAAGTCAACCTTAACCTTGGCTGCCCGTCAGGGACCGTATGCGCAAAAGGCAAGGGAGCAGGGTTCCTGCCCGAGACAACTGCCCTTACAAAGTTCCTGGATGAGATATATTCGGCAGGCGAAGCTGAAGGAATCAAGATCTCGATAAAGACCAGACTCGGCTACTTTGATCCCGATGAATTCTATGACCTCACAGAGATATTTAACGGCTTCCCCGTAAGCGAGCTTATCGTCCATCCGAGGATAAGAGGCGACTTCTATAAGGGCGAACCAAGGAAAGAATATTTCGCATACGCATTGAAACATGTAAAATGCCCGCTCGTATATAACGGCAACATCTTTACTCCCGATGATTACAGCGGACTTTGTGCCCTGTTCGGAACGAACCTTGATCCCGTTATGCTGGGAAGAGGACTGATAACCGATCTGTCGCTTGCGGACAAGCTCAAGGGGAAAGATACGTCTGATGCAGGTGCCAGATTCAGGCGCTTCCACGATACCATATACCACGAGTATCAGAAGGTAATGTCACCTGATATCAACGTGCTCTACAAGATGAAAGAACTCTGGTCTTACTGGGCTGCCTTTTACGATGTGAAAAGACGCGACATAAAGAGCATTCAAAAGGCAAAGAAATACGCGGAATATGAAGATGCCGTATATGGAATAATGGGGCAACTTATTCAATGATATAATTATCCTATCTGAAGGAGAGATACGTTCTGACCCTGTTTAGGAGGATAGCAAAATGAAAAAGTTTTTAGCACTGATCATTTCAGCCACGATGCTCTTGTCGCTTTCTTCATGCAATTCGTCAAAAGCGACATCAACATCTGCCAAGGAAACCACAAAAGCTGCCGCTGCCGGTGAAGGTGCAGGCGGCAATACGGATGCAACCAAGAAAAATGCAGACGCAGGAGCCATTGTGCTTCTCCCCGGTGAGCTCTACCAGTTTGATAAAGATGCTGACGGCGGCCCTGTGATAAAGGGTTTGACCTTGAAAGGCAATCAATACGGGTCTGCTGAATTCAATGATAAGGCTCCTGACGTAAAGGGCATAAGATGCATTTTCGCGCTGAACGAGTGGGTCGAGTTCCATCCTGATACGAGCGTCAACGACGGTTTATGGGTATACGTATATAAGCATGCAGACGATGCCAAAGTTTATACGGATATGGGCTTCACCGAAGAAGACACCAAAGTGCTCGCTGTATGCAATCTGTCAAGGCCCGAGGAGGCAGGCTATCAGTGGGGCGCTCTCTATTTGAATCCGGATAGTGCACAGCCCGGTGTATACGATATCGTAATCGTTAAGGACGGCAAAGCTGTTGCGGTAATGAAAGCCAATTTCGCCAAAGAGAATTCTCTTGGAGACAAATCTGATGACGATCTTAGAGCCATGATGAAGGATTTCTGATCTAAAGCTTAAGTGAGATCACTATTGCAGCCCGGAGCGATCCGGGCTGTTTTTTATGGTATATATCCATACATTTACAAATATCGATATGTATGATACTATCCATTTGTTTAATGGAGGTGACTTGATATGGGATACAGAGAGGATGCGCGTAAGATCAAGGCTTTGGCTGATGAGAACCGCCTGGCGATCATGATGTCGCTTCAGCAGAAGGAGAAATGTGCCTGCTATCTTTTAGAAGAACTCAACATTTCCCAATCGACACTTTCACATCACATGAAGCTCCTGTGTGACAGCGGACTTGTTGATTACCGTAAGGAAGGAAAATGGATGCACTATTCTCTTTCGAAAGAAGGGGCAATTGCTTTTCGAGACATGATAGACGGATATATCCGGACTGACAAGTAAACTGAAGGGATATGCATATGGAATTCAAAGACAAAGTGTTTATCGTAACCGGAGCTAGTTCCGGTATGGGTAAGAGCTGTACAGATCTCCTGCTCGATAAGGGAGCTTATGTAACCGGCATCGACATAAATGACGGCACGGTAGAGCATGAAAGATACTCGCACTGTAAGGCTGATGTCCTGGCAGAAGAAAAGATTCAAAAGTGCGTCTCGGAAGTAGGTTCCAAATACGGACATATTGACGGTCTGGTCAACGCTGCCGGTATTTTTGCCAATAACAAACCGTTCTACGAATTAACGACCGAAGAATGGAACAAGGTGATCTCGGTAAATGCCACGGGGACGTTTATCGTATCTAAAGCGGCAGCACCGAAGATGATCGCTCAAAAGCACGGCAAGATAGTTAATATTTGCTGCATAAGATCTGAAATATATAAGAACAACATGGCAGAATATGCTGCTTCAAAGGGAGCGGTAAAGTCCATGACATCTGCCATGGCTTTGGATCTTGCTCCGTATAACGTTCAGGTAAACTGCGTAGCCCCCGGATTCATATACACGGGAATGACAGCGTCTTCATTTGACATACCCGAAGTTAGAGCGAAGTCAGAAGAGCTGATACCGAACGGAAGGATCGGCATGCCAAAAGACATAGCATCAGTCGTATTGTTCCTTTTATCAGACATGTCGGATTATGTGACGGGAACCATGTTATATGCAGACGGCGGGTATCACATACAGAAGTGATCCGGTAATACCATTTGAGATAGGGATAATCGTATGTTGTTTAGAGTTAAAGAATGTTCAGATATTGAAGTCATCAAAGCGTTATTTGTTGAGTATTCGCATATCAAGGGAGCGGAAAGCTGTTTTGTATCGTTTGATAAGGAATTGAACGATCTTGAAGCTTTCTATTCAGGCGGTGCCATATTGGTCGGTTATGAGGAGGATAAACCTGTGGCATGTGTAGCTTTCAGAAAAATAAATGAAGAATCATGTGAAGGTAAGCGCCTTTTCATCAGGCCCAAGTACAGAGGAAAAGGGTATGCCAGGATCATGATCAAGGCAATGACGGATAAAGCTTCAGAACTTGGTTTCAAGGAAGTTGTCTTTACGACCAAACCCGAGGTCATGAGCGTTGGATACGGCTTGTATAGAAGGATGGGTTTTGAAGAGTTATCAGAAGAGAACGGCATTGTGAAAATGAGGATAGATCTTGCTGCCGAGTGAAAGCTGACCGCGAGTGATATAATACCTAAACAAACCGCCCGGAGGATGGTCCGGGACTTTGAACGGAGATAAGAGACAATGCTTGATCAGTTTTCCAGAACACGCCTGCTAATAGGACATGAAGGCATGGATAAGCTATCTAAGGCCCGTGTCGCCGTGTTCGGCGTCGGAGGCGTAGGCGGATATGCCGTGGAGGCGCTTGCAAGGAGCGGCGTAGGTGCATTGGATCTGATAGATAATGACAAAGTCTGCCTTACGAATATAAACCGCCAGATAATTGCTACGCACAGGAGCGTCGGAAAATATAAGGTCGACGTAGCTGAAGAACGCATACATGACATCAATCCGGACTGCGTCGTAAGGACATACAAGACATTTTACATGCCCGATACGGCATCTGAGTTCAATTTCCAAGAATACGATTATGTTATCGATGCGATCGATACCGTGACAGGAAAGATAGAACTCGTGATGCAGGCAGACAAGTGCGGCACGCCGGTAATCAGCAGTATGGGAGCAGGCAACAAACTCGATCCCACGGCTTTTGAAGTAGCAGATATCTATAAGACGTCGATATGCCCTCTGGCAAAGGTCATGCGCCGCGAATTAAGGAAGAGGGGAATCAAGTCCCTTAAGGTCGTTTACTCGAAAGAAGAGCCGGTCAGGCCTGTCGAAGATGCGCCCGAAGAAGAGCGCGAAAGTTCGCAGAAAAGGGATATCCCGGGATCGACCGCGTTTGTGCCGTCCGTTGCAGGACTGATAATCGCAGGTGAAGTAATAAAGGACCTGACAGGATCAGGTAAACAGACAAAATGAAGACTTACGAGTTCGGCGATCCAAAAGCTCAGGTCTGTCTTATACAGCTGGTTGACAATCACGATCTTGAAGGCATCAGAAACGAGTACGAAAAGATATGTGAACTCACAGATATGGACTTCTGTCTGACCGCTATGAAGGTCAACGACTGGAACAAGGATCTTTCTCCGTGGGAGGCGCCTGCCGTATTCGGTATCGAAAGCTTCGGTAACGGCGCATCAGATACGCTTTCTGAGATCTTGTCCCTTTGTACTGACAAAGATAAAAAGTATTACATCGGAGGCTATTCGCTGGCAGGGCTTTTTGCGCTGTGGGCATCAGCTCAGACCGACATATTTGACGGCGTCGCGGCGGCATCGCCTTCTGTATGGTTTCCGGATTTCCTGGACTATATCAGGGAGAGAAAGCCTCTTTGCAGGAAGATATATTTAAGCCTCGGAGATAAGGAAGAGAAGACAAGAAATCCGGTCATGGCAACAGTAGGTGACAAGATAAGAGAGCTTGATTCGTTCCTTGTTCAGGAGGGCTTTGACTGCGTCCTCGAATGGAATGAGGGCAATCACTTTAAAGACTTTGACATCCGCACTGCAAAGGCATTTGCAAATGTAATGAGCAGGCAATGAAAAAGGGAAAGTTCGTATATAAGAATGAAGACAGCATGAGAAGGATGCACGTGTTTTACGATAAGACTCTTGCATCGCTCGGCGCGCCATATACAGAGAGCACATTCGGCACTTCGTTCGGCATGACACACTGCCTTATTGTCGGTGATCCGGCAAAGCCCATGATATGCACTATCCACGGCGGCAATGGGATCTCGACGCTGAACCTGAAGCTTTTCCTGCCTTTGCTTTCGGATTTTTGCATACTGGCTCCGGATGTAATAGGAATGCCCGGCAAGAGCGATCCGTACCGCAATATCAGCAGCAGTAAGGATGAATTCGGGCACTGGATAAAAGAAGTCTTAGATCACTATGAGATCTCGAAGATATCTTTTGTTGTCTCTTCCTACAGCGCTTCAATGCTCTTGTCGCTTGCTAAGAACTATCCGGAATGTGTAGGGTCTTCACTCCTTCTCGTTCCGTCGGGGATCGCGCACGGTCCTGTCCTTCCGATGATGGGTAAGATGATCCTGCCCTTTATGAAATACTATTTCAAGCCGTCGGAGAAGACTCTTGATGCCGTGATTGAGACCATGGGCGGAGAAAGCGACGAAGTCTGGAGAGAGTTCTTCGATCTCATGATGAGCTCATACAAGATGGAGATGAGGTCGCCCCGGGAATACAAAAAAGAGGAGCTTGCAAAACTTAATGTACCGCTCCTTATAGTCGCATCAGACAACGACATCTTTTTCCCGGCTGACAGGGTCTTTGCGCGTGCAAAAAAGATATTTAAAGGACCCGTCACCACTGTCAGGATAGACAGCAAGCATCTGCCTTCAGAAGAAGCAATGACCCGAATATGCGGACAGACTGCTGCGTTTCTTAAAGAAAACGTCTGAGGATTAGTATAATAGTTTTGTCAGTAAATAACGGGAGACAGAATAAGTGGCAGATCAGCTCCACCATAACGGTGAATATGTGACCGTTGAAGGTCACAAGATGCATATATTCAGGGCAGGGAAGAAAGACGGCCAAAAGCTCGTTTTCCTGTCAGGTTCGGGGACGGTTGCGCCTTCGCTGGATTTCAAGATCTTGTACCGGAAGCTGGAAGATAAGTTCAGGATAATAGTCATAGAGAAATTCGGATACGGATATTCAGATCTGTACAATGCCAGGACAGATATCGATTCGTTGATCTCCTATCACAGACAGGCTTTGGAGAGTCTGGGCGAACATGGCCCTTTCATACTGCTTCCACACTCACTTTCGGGACTTGAAGCGATCAGATGGAGACAGAGATACCCTGATGAGATAAAGGCAATAGCGGGCCTGGATATGGCAGTTCCGGCCCAATATATCAGTTGGGGACAAGAAGGTGTGAATAATAAGATCGCTCAGATGCATAAGCTTCAAAACCTACACAGGAAAGGACTGCTTTTCTGGTATCCGTTAAATAAGCGCGGTCTTGATAAAGAAGATAAAGGTCAGCAAAAGCTCCTGTGGAAAAGAAACGGAATGAACGACTGCTACATAAGCGAAGCAAGAACTGTCTACGATAACGCAAAGCTCGTTGAAGAAGCAGGAACAATAGATTGCCCGCTCCTGATGTTCGTATCTGACGGCAAGCAGGTATCTGCAAACTGGATCAGGTTCCAAAATGAGTTCGCAAAAAACAATAACGCCAAGCTCATACAGCTTAGCTGCGGCCATTATGTCCACTACTACGAAAGCGACAGGATAAGCACTGAGATCACTAAGTTCATAAGCTGTTTTTGAAAGACAGGCATGACATTGGAGGGCTCTTATGGATCAGAATGAGAAAAGACTATACCTGATAAGGCATCTGATAGACGAACGTCCCGACAAAGAGGAGATCTCCATCCCGGACAGCGAGCGGGAACAGAAGATGCTGCTTAGAGGTCTGTTTAATGTAAGACTGCCTGCAGATATCTCAGATGAGTTTCTTGAAGTTCAGGATGAATATCTCAAAGAAGAGATAAGCAAAAGAGGCATCACAGATATCAAGGATCTTAAGCCTGTCAGAGACGGGCTCTACATCTGGCAGGGCGACATAACTACACTAAAGTGCGATGCAATAGTAAACGCTGCCAACTCTGGGCTTACGGGGTGCTATTCTCCGTGTCACTCATGCATAGATAACTGCATCCATACGTACGCCGGGATAAGGCTCAGAAACAGCTGCGCTGACATAATCAGAAAGCAGGGACATGAAGAGCAGACCGGACTTGCAAAGATCACGCCCGCATATAATCTTCCGAGCAGATATGTTATCCACACGGTAGGTCCGATCGTATCGGGCGCATTGACACAGCAAGACGAGGAACTTTTAAGGTCCTGCTATGTGTCGTGTCTTGAGACTGCGTTGGAGAATAACGTCTCGAGCATCGCATTCTGCTGTATCTCTACAGGGGTATTCTGTTTTCCTAATCAGAGGGCCGCTGAGATAGCGGTAGAGACAGTTGAGGAATTTCGCAAAGCAAAGAACAGCAATATCGAAGTGGTATTCAATGTGTGGAAGGATATTGACTATGAGATATACACAAGATTACTCGGATAAGATAAGAAAGCTCAAGACAACACTGGAAGAATCAGATTGCGTCCTGATCGGTGCTGGCGCGGGACTGTCTACTTCAGCGGGCTTCACCTACAGCGGAGAGCGGTTCGATAAGTACTTCTCCGACTTCGGCGCCAAGTACGGCTTCAAGGACATGTATTCGGGTGGATTTTATCCTTATCCAACACCCGAGGAGATGTGGGCATACTGGTCAAGATATATCTACATCAACCGTTATATGGATATACCCAAGCCCGTTTACGAAGAGCTCTTAGAGCTCGTCAAGGACAAGGACTATTTCGTCATCACGACCAATGTGGACCACTGCTTCCAGAAGGCGGGATTTGACAAGAAGAGGCTGTTCTACACCCAGGGTGACTATGGACTTTTCCAGTGCAGCGAGCCTTGCAGGGACGTGACCTACGACAACAAAGACATGATCCTAAACATGTACGAGAAGCAGTCAGGCATGAGGATCCCGACTGAACTCATCCCGAAATGTCCCAACTGCGGCAAGCCACTTACGATGAACCTCAGATCGGATGACAAGTTCGTGGAAGACGAAGGCTGGCACGAGGCTGCAAAGCGTTACGAGGAATTCAACAAGACACATAAGGGAAAGGTGCTTTATCTGGAACTCGGCGTCGGATACAACACACCGGTCATTATCAAGTATCCGTTCTGGCAGAGGACCTTTGATAACCCCAACGCAACATATGCCTGCATCAATTTCTCTGACGCAGAATGCCCGGAGCAGATAAAAGACAGATCGATCCTGATCGAGGGTGATATCGGGGAAGTGCTCGAAGACCTCAAAGGAGAGATGAAGTGATAATTCAGACGGGGATGAGGACCGATATCCCGGCCTTTTATTCCGAGTGGTTCATAAACAGGATAAAGGAAGGATTCGTTCTTGTAAGGAATCCTTATAATCCCGTGCAGGTGACAAGGTACAGCCTGTCGCCTGACGTTGTCGATCTCATTTCCTTCTGCACAAAGAACCCTGCTCCCATGCTTGATAAGATGAAGTACCTGGATCCCTATGGGCAGTACTGGTTCGTCACCATAACGCCCTACGGGAAAGACATTGAACCAAACGTCCCGGATAAACAGAAGGTGATGGAGAGCTTCAAGATCTTATCTGACAAGATTGGCGTTGACAGTATGGGCTGGCGATATGACCCGATCCTGGTGGACAGCAGCCATACAGTAAATTGGCATATTGAGAAGTTCGAGGAGATGGCGAAGACTCTTTGCGGATACACCAAGACATGTGTAATTAGCTTTATAGATATCTACAAAAAGGTCGAGAAGAACTTCCCTGAAGCACGTGAAGTATCTGCCGAAGACAAACTTACGATAGGCAAGACATTCATTGAGATCGCCAGAAATTATGGCATGACCATAAGGCCGTGCGCAGAAGGAACAAGCCTTGAGCAATACGGGGCGGACTGCACCGGCTGCATGACGGTCAAGACCTATGAGACGGCACTTCACTCAAATCTTTCCGTCCCCAAGAAGGGAAAGAATCAAAGAAATGGCGAATGCGCGTGCCTTCTTGGAACCGACATCGGAGCATACGATACATGCGGTCATCTTTGCAGATACTGCTATGCGAATACCGATCCTGACCTGGTCAGACAGAACATGAGAAAGCACGATCCAAGATCGCCTTTTCTTTTGGGAAACTTGAATCCTGAGGATGTCATTCATGAAGCTGACCAGAGAAGCTGGATCGACAATCAGATGAGGCTTGATATTTTCTAATTGTAACGAAATCCGATCTATCCCGTCTAACAGATAAACGCTATCTGAAAGGCGGGATCTATTATGGGAAAGGATAAAACTCCAAGGAAGATATTCTCGATCACTAAAGATGCAGGACTGAACCGCTTGCTGTGGTATCTGATACTGGTAGTAATTCTGTCTGCATTCTGTTTTGTAACACTTGATGTCTGGCTTTTGCCTTATTCGATTGCTTATCAGCAGACAGGAGTGATGACACCCGGGTATCTGCTTTATGCGGCAATCGGTCTTTTATTCTCAACACCGACACCGTTCGTGGCGGTATTGATCCTGTCCCTGTTCATTGAACGGACCGGACTCAAGACCATGATGCGGAACATCTTCCGAACTGAAAAGAAGCTTAAGACGGTCCTGATCACAGGCGCATTCTGCCTGATGGCACTGATCTATGCGCTCTTGTACGGCGTCCCAAACGGGCAGCCCTGGTATATGTTTATTGCAGGGTTGGTTATCATGCTCCCGTTCGTCGGTATCGCAGAAGAGACAGGCTGGCGAGGACTCCTCCAGCCTGAATTGGACAAGAGAATTCCATATCCGTTCTCTGTGCTCGTGACTGCAACAATCTGGTGTGTCTGGCATTTCCCCATATGGATCGATCCCACATCCAATCACTATGGAGACAGCATGATTGGATTTGCCATAACCATCTTTATCTGGTCATTTGCAATGACAGCCATTTACAAGGCAACCAAGAGCGTTATCGCCTGTGCGTTCTATCACACCTTCATCGATTCCATAGGTGCAGTCTACGATTGGAACGCCCTGTTTGATGCCTTCCCGGGCAATATGTCAGCAAACATCTTCCGAGTGATCTGGCTGTTATCCTCGCTCGGATTGTGGTTGTATGCAGAAAAAATAACTAAATTTTACAATTAAGTAATAACTGCTTTTAGTTAAGTCCTAATAATGTCACTGTTGCAGTGTAGAATAGAAGACAAAGATATTCTTGGACTTGCATATACTTATGGAAAGCATTTTATGGATAAAGGTGAGTCAGATGGGGCTAATTATTGTTTCAGCATAGTGTATGAATTGACTCACGATGAGGATATTAAGAAGATGATTGACTCGATTTCAGCGCAATAAGCAGTTTTGTTTGTTGAAAGGAGACATGATATGGATCTTTATGATAATTTGAAGTCTTTTTCTCAAGTTAGTTATAGAGAAATATATAAGAGATTCATTTATATTCATTGTCGTGAATTGCTTGATGAAATGTTTCCCGATGAATTGGATGATTCGATTACCGGTTTGATTGCTTACTGCTATATTGATAGAACAGAAGGATTGAGTCTATATCCTATCTTGATTGCTGCTATGGATTCTGAAACTCTTCAAGTTTTTGAGTTGCCACATGCGGAAAATACCATCTATATCCTGAGATTGCGTGATGGCGCTGTTAAAATGAGTGAACTCCATAATGAAGGTGCGCATATGTATCTTTATGGAGTGGATCCTTATAAATATGAGTTTTTGGATTTGTCCATCGTTGATTTTGATTATGAAGCGTTTGAGGGAATCAAGGAACGGATTGATACTAGCTATGATGCAGGTGAGGCTGTTGAGGAATTAAGATCTGAGAAATATCGCTATTTAGATAAGTATAGAAATGATTTGTTCCCAGATGATGTACAAGCACTCCTCATCAGTGAAGAAAATGGCATAGAGCGTGTTTGGGTACGACTTACATTTGTTTCGGAGAGTAACGGTATATTCGGAGAATTGCTGAATGAACCATATAAGGACTTTGGGTGTCATCAGGGCACTATGATAGGAATGAAAGAGATTCAATCGGAAGATGAAATGTTCCTGGTGTTTAATGGGCTTACAGCTGAATTAATGTAAATAAGTAATAACTGCTTATGACAACATTTTTAATCCCTTGCTCTTATCACCCCTGCCTCTTAAAGCAATACCAGGGTTCTTCGCTGTATGCTTTTTTGTAGAAGGTCAGGGTGTCTGATGTGATATTGTACTGGAAGCCCCATTCGTTCGGATCGAAAGGCATCTTGTCGTTGGGATCCTTATCAGGCTGGATGGTCAGGTATTTTTCTGATTTGTCTATCTTGTATTTGCCGGTAGTTACCAGAGCTGAACCTCCTATGTAGTCGGTCCATTTTACAGTGCCGTCAGAATTGAAGGTCACGGTAATCTGTTCCTGAGTGGGAGCCGTGGTGACCCATGTACCGATAAACTTCTTGTTATCCGAATCTTCGCATGCGGATAAGAGCATCATAAGACTCAGGATCACTACTACGGATAATGCTCTGATATGTCTAGTCATAACGGTCTGATCCTCCTGTATTCCACGTACAGTCAGATTATAACACCTGAAAGGTCATTGATTGCAGGTTATGACCAGATGTTCATTTGCAATATCGTTATATACATTGCTCCCTGCATTTGAGACATCGTAAACATGGACTATATCTTTAAGTCCTTCGACATCATCAAATGAAGTGATGAGGTCAGGACAGTTCTTCAGTATACCAGGGTTAAACCTTACTGTCTGCTGATTGTTGAAGACAGCGGTATAAAGGATCTGCGCCTCGACGAGGTCCTGGAAGATGTGGCTTCCGTAGGACAGCTCGGGATTGTAGCCTGCCTTGGCCTCCTCGGTCTCACAGATTATCTCGAATGCACTGATATCGGCAAAAGAGGTAGGAACTCCAAGTTCCGGTGAGGTGGTTCCTATACGGCCGGGGACTATCAGCATCATGTGCTTACCCTGATCCCTGTAGTGCCAGTTGAGCTTGCCGATGAGTCTTGCTACAGCGGGCTTATCTTTATAAGGCATGTTGTAGTAATTGACGGGATCGACGAACACAACAAGATCCAGTGAGTTTGTTTTACACATTCCCATCGATGAGCCCTTGCTCTCGAGAAGGATGCTTTCTTGCGGGATATCCTTCGGAATGACCGTGCCCGATGATGTCTTCAACACCTGGAGAGGACGGCACTGGAGAAGGTCGACCGAGTACTCGCCGTTATCTGATATGTTGATCGTGAACTCGGTGTCGACCGGGTATTCATATTCATCCTGAATGCAGCGAAGGAGTCTTCTCATCTGATCCATGAGCTTTGTGTTGGAGACTAATCCTTTGCATGAGATGAACTTAATCTGCCTAGGCCTGCCCATCTCCCTGAGCCTTGATTCCGCTTCATAGTCGTGCTCGAGGAGGACGTTCTCAAGATACCTGGGAACTGATGATTCGAGCTGTTCGTAAGGGAGCTTCTCGAGCGCGTGAGAAGACATGTTTATGACTTCGGCTTTACCCTGTGAGAACCTGTGCTTATCTGCAGAAGACGAATAGGAAGATCTCTCCGGTTTATCGAGATTTACGATGCGAGGATAAGAGCCTTCGGTCCTGTCCACTGCGGAAGTCCCTAAGCCCATGACAAGCCTTAACATTCCCGCCGTGGGATCCGAATCCTTCATTATCCTGTAGGGGCTGTATGAGTACCCTACGCCTGCGGCGCACGGCATATAGTAAGACCCGTAATAAGAACCTGATACGCGCTGGATAAGAAGAGCCATCTGTTCGTCTCTTTTATCTAGGCCGCGCCTCTTTCTGTAATCCAGTGCCGAAAGGCTCATCGAGCTCGCATATACGGTCTTGATGGCCTTCTCGAATTCTGCAAGGCGTTCTTCCAGTGTTCCTCTGTTAACGCAGAACACGGATTCGTATTTGCCCGCAAAGGCGTTGCCGAAGCCGTCCTCTAAGATACTGCTCGATCTTATGATGTAAGGGTCCTGGCCGTAGTATTCGATTATGCGCAGGAATTGCTCTCTCATCTGCGAAGAGAACTCACCCTCCATGAGGCTTTGCGCGAAGTTGTCTGCCAGAGTGAAATAACCTTCATCGGTCCTTTGCTTGATGCGCAGATCCCAAAGACCGTTATCGACTATGTATGTGTAGTAAAGATCGGATCCGACATAGAAGGAGTCGTGGGGCTCTAAACACTCTGCTATATCAGGTTCTCTGTTCTTTATTATCGATCTGGCAAGAAGCATTCCGCATGCTTTTCCGCCTATGAGACCCGTGCCTATCATATGGTCACGAACGGCGAAGTAATCTTCAGGCGTGAAGTTGCTCTTTACCATGTGTCTCATCTTCTCGTCGCGGGTCATCATGATATTGCACATCCTGGAGCACTCTTCGGTGATGTCAGATCCGCTCTCGTAAGCTATCTTTGTGTGATTGAAGAACAGATCCCAGGAATCGGAGAACTGCTCTTCGGATGAGCGCTGGGCGTTGCCCAATGTCTGATAGAATCTGCTCGATTTGACGCCGTCTAAGATAGGCTTGAATGCGCCTGTCTCGGGCTCATAGGTGTGCGGAAGGAACATGGTGGAAGATTCTCTGTTCCACACTTTCTGAGGGCGAACATAGATATTCTTGCTGTCTGAATAAACGTCGATAAAGAGCTGCGTGGTGTCAAGGATCTTGCCAACCGCATGAACGGAATGCTTGCCTCTGATGATGGGAAAGAAGGCGACTGTATCGAGAATGAAAAGGAAAGGGCAGGTGACCTTGAAGAAGTTGCCCATCATGAGATCGGTCGCCCACGCGGTCTGAAGTTCTGACAGACAGTCAAACACATAGAAAGCGTCATAGCCTTCCTTCTCGATCACATTATGGATATCGACCGTGAAAGTCTCAAATCTGTGCGACAGAGGGATTTTGACTGTCTTGACCCCGGGTCGGTCTTTTATGAGCGCCTCGTGGCTTGCGAACCTGAAGTATATTATGTTCCTCTTATCCTTTACCGCCTGCTCGACATAAGGCTCCATGAAGAGCCTGAACTGGGACAGATCTGATACGCGCCACACTACGTTATCGCCGAGACGGATGTTGTCTAATGCCTCATCCATTTCGGGAATGCCTGACTTTACCCTGTCAAATGCCGCCATAGTCCTTATCCTCCTTTACTAGTCGATAAGGTCATTCTGAAACCTTGATAAATGTTCATAGGGAAGGATCAGCCTTCCTTTGAAAAGGCCGCATCCGTCGTTGACCAGCTGGTTGCTTACCGCGCCGAACATGTTTACGTCTATCTTTGAAAGATCCAATTTCTGAAGCTGCATCTCGCGCTCATATGCCTCGTCAAAGAACTTGTTCATCCCCTCGGGGATCTCGTCTCTTCTTGCGTGTTCTTTTTTCTGGCGTTCTTCATACCCTACGTGATTGGCAAGGCCGATCTCCGCATAATCGTCCATTTCCTTGGTCCTGAGCTGCACCTCAAGATCGGTCCTCGACAGATTGTCGTAAAAGGAGATATGAAGGGACTGATAACCCGCAGGACTCGGGTTCAGTATATAGTCGCGGTAGAAAGGACATACGGAAGGCTTCATCTTGTCAGACATCTTCCAGCCTTCCTTGCCGCTCTGCTCGGGGCTGAATCCCGTCTCCTCAAGAAAGCCGGGGAGGTCATTTGCGATCTCGTAGAGGTAACCCAGCTCCTTTTCCCGGACATCCTCTCCGGGCTTTATGTGACACTTGGGAAGCGACAAGACTATCCTGTATGCGATAAGATCTCTTATCCTTCCTATCCGGCTCTTTATCTCGGATTCTGCAGGGAAGACCTTCTTCTCCTGATAGTATTCGTAGATGTAATCAACGATGTTGCCGTTGATCTTCTCTTCAAGCCTTATAAGGGACTTGATCCTTCCCTTGAAAGTGAAGGCAAGGAAAGGGTATTTTTTCGCCATGTACTTATAGAACTCCCTGATACGCTGTGACTGCGAGGTAAGGAAGTCGTTATGCTGCAAGAGCTCCATCTGCTGCAGGAGTATGTTGCTGTGGACCAGGTCCACTCCGTTCTGCTCCCTTATTGCAGAGTTCCTCAGGTCCTCGTAAAACCAGTGCAGTATCTTAAGGACCGTATTGCCGTCATAAAGATAATCGTTAAGAGAGATCATTGCCCGTCATACCTTTCCGCCCGTTTTGCAAACAAAAAGGCGCTTGAAGAGAACTTCAAGCGCCTTTGCTTTCCCGTATTTTAAAATGAAAGGTGTCATATTGCAATGCCTCTTTAAAACAACGGTATAAGAATAAGACTTTGTCACGTGTAATGCCTGTTTGCGGCATGTTACTATCCGCTTAAGTTAAGGGACGCTCCATGAGTTAAAGGGTGACATAAACGGAAATTGCCATAAATATGCGTGATAAGGCTCTATATGGTTCAATATACTTATCTTGTACGCATTTCGGGTGATCGGTGGTGGATATATGTCTGAAGTTAAAGACGGCAAGATAAGAAAGAAAAGCGGCGGTGCGGTTATACCTGCAGTGCTTGGATGTGTTCTGGGATTTATATTCTTCCTGGGTGCAGTTCTATGTTTTTTCCTGATGCTTTTCAGGACCTTGATCGGATGCCTGATACTGGCTTTGATCTATATCGTACTCGGATTTATCTTAAGGAAGATATTGATCAAGGGCAGGGAGCGCGCGGCTCTTAAGATCACAGGAATTATCCTGACGGTCCTTCTTATCCCGTCGACTGCGCTGACGTTTTACGGGATGTGCAAGGTAAGTTTCGGGCCAGTCCTCTATGACAGCTACAAGTCCTTTTCGAGATCCGGGGACGGAAATATCGATCCGGCTGATGTGCCCGATTATGCTCTTAAGTCCGTTTACTTAAAAAGACTCGACGGCCGCATCAATGCCGTGTCTTTTACGGTAGATCCCAAAGACATTGAGAAATACGAGCGCCAGGCTTACAGCTGGGGCTTTATTGATGACCCGTACCGCGGACTTTCCATAGAAGAATATGCAAGGATAATGAATTATTCGGATGATATCTACAGATATTTTACAGACATCAGGAAGACGTTAAAGCCTCTGATAGGCGATGACGATATCAACGATTATTATGTCCTTGATTCAACGATAGCAAATGAATGGGATCACGCTCGCTTTGCAAACAGGAAGACAGGCAGATATATTATAGTAGTGACGCACCATCCGTTTTGATCTTCATATAAGCAGAGAGGGGTCTTTATATGGAAGAGAACCATGCAAGAGAGCTTCTGGAACGCTACGTTCAAAAAAAGACCAATGTGACAGAACTGTTCAAAGACCTTGCATATGAAGAGGTATTCTGCTCGACCTATTCCAGGGAATATGACCACGATGACCTGCTGCCGGTCTTTCTCACAAAGGAAGATGCTCAGGATTACTATGAGAAAGCGGGAAGAAAAGACCCTCTGATAATGAAGAAGACGTTGTTCGCCATCATAAATGCGAATATCGGTCATGACCATAAACAATTCAATGCCGACAAGGGGATCATCATCGATCCTTTGAATTACAAGCTGGCCGTAAAGCCTGATGATCTTTTATATGTCGCGCTGGCTATCTTGAAGGATAAAGACCCTTTCATACACTCAAAGAAAACATATCTGATGGTATCGATCTGCCTTTTTGTCCTTCTGGTCTGCCTTATCTTGTCCATCCCGCTGCTGAGGAGCATCATCGGCGGACTCAATACGGAATGCCGTGTAGAGAATGCTGCAGTGATCAACGTTGATACCCATAAGAACAAAGTGACTGTCACCGCCGGAGGCAAAGAATATCTCTTAAGAGGCGTATCAGACGGTGATATCTTCTCTTACAGCTCTGCCCAGATCAACGGCAGGCATTTCAAGGTATATATAGCTGACGACAAAGCATATACGAATTACTACACCCTCAAATACGACACGAGCATCTACGGGACGCTTACCAACGTCTGCTATATCGGAGCTGCCATTCTTCTCATCGTGAGCGGAATTGTTTTCGGGAGCTATATAGAGGCCAGGAAGAGAGAAAAGCAATTCGACAGTGTGTTAAGTGAAACCAACCTGATAAAACCGCGTTGAGTGAATAAGTAATATTTCATTCGCGTATAGTCGAGGCATAATACAGCTT
>CAMJPC010000014.1 GCA_946407705.1 uncultured Clostridia bacterium
GCTTCCTGAAGCATTCTCTTCTCGTTTCTTACGATGATCTCAGGTGCGCCGAGATCGAGGAGCTTCTTAAGACGGTTGTTTCTGCCGATGACTCTTCTGTAAAGGTCGTTGAGATCGGAAGTAGCGTAACGTCCGCCATCGAGCGGTACCATAGGACGGAGTTCCGGAGGAAGTACCGGAATAACGTCAAGGACCATCCACTCAGGCTTGTTGCCGGAAGCCTTGAAAGCTTCTGCGATCTCAAGTCTCTTGTTGATCTTAAGTCTCTTCTGTGTGCTTACTGAGCCGGCCTTCTCGGAATTGAGTTCCTCGATGATGCCGTCGATATCGATCTCCTGGAGGAGAATCTTGATTGCCTCAGCACCCATTCTCGCGTCGAATGAGTTCTTTCCGCACTTCTGCTTGATGGACTTGTACTGATCTTCCGTGATGATCTCCATCTTGGTAAGACCTGTCTCTTCGAAGTTACCCGGATCGAGTACTATGAACTTGGAGTAGTAAAGAACGCTCTCAAGCTGCTTAACTGTGAGGTTGAGCAGTGTACCGATCTTGGAAGGCTGGGTCTTGAAGTACCAGATGTGTGAAACGGGAGCTGCGAGCTGGATGTGTCCGAGTCTCTCACGGCGAACCGTGTTCTTCGTTACCTCGACTCCGCACTTGTCGCAGATCATTCCCTTGAATCTGATCTTCTTGTACTTACCGCAGCGGCACTCCCAGGACTTTGTGGGTCCGAAGATCTTCTCGCAGAAGAGACCGTCAACTTCAGGTCTCTGTGTACGGTAGTTGATCGTCTCGGGCTTCTTAACTTCACCGTGCGACCAGCTCTTGATAACTTCGGGAGAAGCGAGCTGGATGCTTATTTTTGTAAGATGATTTATATCGTTCATGTATCGAGCTCTCCTTTACATGTCATCGTCGTCGCCGGAGTCGTCGCCGAAATCATCGACATCGTCTTCCATGATGTTTCCATGCTCGTCAGCTTCAACGAAACCGGAGCTGAAAATATCTGCGGGCGACTCTGCATCCTCGCCGTCGAGTGAGAGGCGGGTGTGCTCGTCCATTTCGCTGTAGGTATCGAGTGATGTCTTCTCCTCAGCGATGTATTCCTTGCCATCCGTGTAAGTTCTGACATCGAGAGCGAGTGCCTTGAGCTCGTTAACGAGGACGTTGAACGATTCAGGGATGCCCGGCTCGGGGATGTTCTTGCCGCGGATGATCGCGTCGTATGTCTTTGAACGGCCTTCGATATCGTCGGACTTGACCGTGAGGATCTCCTGGAGGGTATGAGCAGCACCGTAAGCCTCGAGTGCCCAAACTTCCATTTCTCCGAATCTCTGTCCGCCGAACTGGGCTTTACCACCAAGAGGCTGCTGCGTAACGAGTGAGTAAGGTCCTGTGGATCTTGCGTGCATCTTGTCGTCGACAAGGTGGTGCAGCTTCATGTAGTACATGACACCGACTGTTACACGGTTCTCGAAAGGCTCACCGGTACGTCCGTCATAGAGAACGGTCTTACCGTCTGAGTCGATTCCGGCAAGCTCGAAAGCGTCTGCGATGTCGTTCTCGTTTGCACCGTCGAAAACAGGTGTTGCGATCTTCCAGTTGAGAGCCTTGGCTGCTCTGCCGAGGTGAACCTCGAGGAGCTGACCGATGTTCATACGGGAAGGAACGCCGAGAGGGTTGAGGCAGATATCGAGTGTTGTACCGTCAGGGAGGAAAGGCATATCCTCTTCAGGAAGGATCCTGGAGACGACACCCTTGTTTCCGTGACGACCAGCCATCTTATCGCCGACAGAAAGCTTACGCTTCTGTGCTACGTATACACGTACGCGCTTGTCTACGCCGTTCTTGAGGTTGCCGTTTGTCTCCTTTGTGGAAACAACAACGTCAACAACTACGCCGGAACCGCCGTGAGGAACTCTCTTGGAGGTATCCTTAACGTCTCTTGCCTTCTCACCGAAGATCGCCTTGTAGAGACGCTCTTCAGCTGTCTGGTCTGTCTCACCCTTAGGTGAAACCTTACCTACAAGAATGTCTCCGTCCTTGACCTCGGCACCGATCATAACGATACCGTTCTCGTCGAGGTTGGAAAGCGCGTCGTCACCGACGTTCGGAACTTCTCTTGTGATCTGCTCGGGTCCGAGCTTTGTCTCTCTTGCTTCGCACTCATGCTCTTCGATGTGGATCGAAGTATAAACGTCGTCTCTTACGATTCTCTCGTTAACGAGAACGGCGTCCTCGTAGTTGTAACCTTCCCATGTGGTGAAGCCGATGAGAACGTTTCTGCCGAGAGCGAGCTCGCCTTCGTCCGTAGCAGGACCGTCACCGATCGTGTCGCCTGCCTTGACCTTGTCGCCGAGTGTGACGATGGGTCTCTGGTTGATGCATGTGCTCTGGTTTGATCTCTGGTACTTGGCGAGCATGTAGGTGTCTACTGTGCCGTCCTTAGCGGTAACTTCGATCCTGTCAGCGGATACGTAGCTTACGACACCGTCGTGTGCTGCAACAACGCAGACACCGGAGTCCTTAGCTGCGCGGTACTCCATACCTGTACCGATGATAGGTGCTTCAGGCTTGATGAGAGGTACGGCCTGACGCTGCATGTTCGAGCCCATGAGGGCACGGTTAGCGTCGTCGTTTCCGAGGAACGGGATAAGGCTCGTGGAAACGGAAACAAGCTGCTTAGGCGAGATGTCCATGTAGTCGATCTCTTCGGGATCGAGCTGGAGGAACTGGTCCAAGTGACGGCAAACGATCTTCTTGTTCTCGAATCTGCCGTTCTCGTCGATGGGCTCGTTAGCCTGAGCGATATTGTAATCGTCCTCTTCGTCTGCAGCCATGTATCTGACTTCGTCAGTGATGACCTTTTTCTCCTTGTCGTACTTACGGTAAGGAGTCTCGATGAAGCCGTACTTGTTGATACGAGCATAGATAGCGAGTGAGGTCATGAGACCGATGTTCTGACCTTCCGGTGTCTCAATCGTACACATACGTCCGTAGTGTGTAGGGTTGATGTCTCGGACTTCCATTGAGGCACGCTCTCTGGAGATACCGCCGGGACCGAGTGCGGAAAGTCTTCTCTTGTTCGTAAGCTCAGCCAGAGGGTTGTTCTGGTCAGCGAAAGCTGAGAGCTGGGATGAACCGAAGAACTCACGGAAGGAAGCAGAAAGAGGTCTTGTGTTAACAAGGCTCGTAGCTGTAACGACTTCGCCTTCCTTTGAAGAGATCTGGGAGATCCTGTCTCTCGTATTCTTCTCGACACGTGCGATACCTGTGCGGAGCTGGCTCTGGAGGAGCTCACCTACGCTTCTTACACGACGGTTGCCGAGGTGGTCGATGTTATCGATCTTACCTACGCCGCGGTGGAGACCGAGGAAGTAGGATACGAATGCATAGATGTCATCAACCGTGAGGTTTCTGGGCATGAGGTCAGCCTTACGCTCTGTGAGCTCAGCCTCGAGTCTGGAAGCGATGTCGGACTTGCCGCCTTCTCGTACCTGCTCGATGATCTCACGGAGAACGCCGACTACAACGTCCTCGTTGATGGGGGTGTTGTTGATGTCGAAGTTCTTGAGGTCCTTCTTTGCGAAGCTGTTCCTGATGTATGTATCAGCATCAACTCTGCCGTTGCTCAGAACCTTGAGAGGTGTCTCATCGAACTCATCCTCATCAGCAGCTCTGACGAGCTTCTTAGGAAAGATGACGCACTCAGGTGCACCGCAGTCGTCGATCTTCTTGGCGATCTCGGCTGTGATGACCGTTCCCTTCTTTGCGATGACTTCGCCGTCGTCGGATACAACGTCTTCAGCGAGCTTCTGGCCGGTGATTCTGCCGGAGAGGCGGAACTTCTTGTTGACCTTGAAGATACCGACGCGCTCGAGATCGTATCTGAGGGAATCGAAATATGTCTTAACGAGAATGTTCTTAGCGTTCTCGATCGTGAAAGGCTCGTTGTTCCTGACCTTCTTGAAGAACTCTGCAAATGCTGCGGTCTGAGGATCCTCAGCGTCCTTTGTCTCGTCCTTCTCGAGTGTCATTCTGAGGCACTCTTCGTCACCGAACTTCTTGATGATGTCCTCGTTTGTAACGAGACCCAGGCATCTGAGGAATACGGGGAGAGAGATCTTGTGGGACTTGTCCACAACAATATATATAAGGTTATATTCTTCAGGCTCGCCTGAATCCTTGGAGTTCTTGTCCTTAACGGCAACCTTGCTCTCCTTCTCATCTTCCTCGATGAGGATCCAGGATCCCCTGTAAGGAATGAGCTCAGCGGAAAGCAGTCTGTTGCCCATCTTGCTTCTGGCCTCACCGTAGTAAGCGCCGGGTGATCTTACGATCTGGTTGATGACGACACGCTCAGCGCCGTTGATGATGAACGTACCCTGATCTGTCATGATCGGGAAGTTGCCGACAAAGGCCTGCTCATCCGTAACAGTACCGTCTACCTTGTTGCGCAGACGAAGATTGATGTAGAGCGGAGCAGCGTAGTTGCTGTCGTTCTTCTTGCAGCTGTCAATGATGAAGGACTTTGAATACTTGGGCTGAACCTTCTCCTTCCTGCGAGAAGAGCTCTTACCCTCATTCTCTTTGCCGGTAGGATCGCACGGGTTATCCTGATCGAAGACCTTGTCTACAAAGTAAACCTCATACTTGCCCTGCTCGTCAGTAATCGGCGAAATCTCGTCGAAAATCTGCTGCATACCTTCGTCGATAAACCACTGGTACGATTGCCTCTGGTTATCGATGAGGTTCGGCACTTCGATTACTTCGTTGATTTTGGAATACGACTGCCTCTCTGTCTTGCCTTGTTTTACGGAATGGACCATGACTTTCGAATCACCTCACACAAAGCTTAAAAAACCTTAGTTTAAGCAGTTATTACGTTGAAAAAGCCTATTTATTTAACACAAAAGGCTCTTTCCGTCAAGTGCAAAGGGCATAGTGCCCCTAACCCAATATGACGCAGTAAAGAATTATACAGGGGAATACAAATTATGTCAACGGGAAATTTCCCGTTGACATGTTTTTGTTCATTTCCTAAAACCCGGAAAGCTTTTATTTACTATACTTTATCAGTAAATAAATTTTTTGATGAGATCGGAATTGATGACGTACTGAGGATTTGTTGACTTAAGTGACTCCTTAAGCTTGTTTACGTTCTCGGTAGCCTGTGTGTTCCTTGCATCATTCATCCAGGATGTGGAAGCTTTCTCGAAGTAATAAACGGTAACTGTCCTCTTGTCAGCTGATGTGACGAAGTAAACGTCACCCTGCTTTCTGGACTCGTCGAAAAGCCACTCGGCAGCAGCCTTTACTTCTGCGCTGGCTTCCTTGCCGTCTTCTGTCTCGGTCAGGTCAGACTTGGTAGAGCCTGCAACATAACCGCCGCTCATCATCTCGTCCTGATCGTTGGAGTTTGCCTTAACGAGCTTGTAGAAAGAGAGCGGATCAAGTCCTGCCGTAGCGAGCTGCTTAGCCTTCTCTTCGAGGACCTTTGCATCTGCTGCGACCTGCTCGTCGGTGCGCTCCTTGCCGTTCTTGGCATCGTTGTTGAGCGTCATTGTTCTGTATGTGACTTCCTTTGTCTCGTCAAGGGATCTCTTGACGAAAAGGACTACATAAGCACCTGTTGCTGTCTCGATGACTGTCTTATCGCCTTCTTTTCTGTCGGCAGCGAAAAGGAATTCGGAAAGCTTTGCATCGTAGTAAGACTCAACGTTAGCCTTTGAGAGGGTCTCTACGAGTGTGGGATCCGCATCGTTCTCATATTCCTTGAGAGCTTCCGTGTCGCCCTTACCCTTGAGGTAGATCTGGCATGTGTCACGGAAAGACTTTGAATCCTTGGCCTTGTCAGCGATCCACTGTGCATCTTTCTTAGCAGCCTCGATGTCAGCCTTGCCGTCCTTGGTCTGGGCAGTTACGAGGTAATAGTTAAATGTTGCGTTCTCGAAAGCGGCGGGGTTAGCCTTGTACTGTTCCTTGAGAGCTTCGTCGGTGGGAGCTACGCTTGCATCGAACTGTGAGAGGTACTGTGTGTACTCGTCACCATAGAGGCTTCTTTCAAGGCACTTCTTGTAAAGACGTGAAGACATGCCTGTGCCGTACTGTGCCTCGAGGTATCTGTCAACTGTGGAAGCGCCGTAGAGAGTTGCGATTCCGCGGAGGCTCTCGAGCTCGACCTTGGCAGCTCTCTTTGCTGCGGACAGCTCACGGAAGCCCTTGGAATCAGCCTCACGCTCCATGAGAATGAGCGAGAGTGCCTCATCAGCGCCCTGTGAGAGAAGGAGGTCACGGTATGTCTGGCCTGTCTCCTTGTTGAGAACTGTATCGATGTTATCCTTGGTGACCATGCCGTACTGCGCATACATGCTGTAGATGTTCATGTAGTAGTAGTTGGTCTCGATGACGGAGAGTGTGGCAACCTTGCTGGTGGCACCGTCCTTGGTCTCCGTGATGGTCATGCCGGGAAGGAGCTGGGGAAGGATACCTGAGAAATATACAAAATATCCTGCCACGAAAATAGCCATAATGGCTACTACGATTCCCAGAGTCAGCTTTGCTTTAGACTTGCCGGACTTAGATTTTTTCGATGACTTTGCCATACAGTTGATCCCGCCTTATATAAAATAAAATAAAGAAGTGCGCAAAAATGCAAGGATAATTATAATTCGGTGCCTCAGATAATGCAAGGAATGTCAGATAAAGAGGTCAGTACCGCATCGGGTCCGAGCTTCATGAGCTCGTCTTTGGGCATCATGGTCCAGCCGACCAGAGCGAAAGAGGCGCCGCAGTCCCTCGCGCAGAGAAGATCCGAAGATGCGTCACCGACATAAAGGATCCTGCTCATGTCATCCGTTCCAAAGCGCTTTGCGGCTTCGATCAGGGGATCGCCGTGAGGCTTTGACTGCTTCGTGTCCTCACCGAAGACCATTACGTCGAAATACTTTTCGAGATCGAGCTGCTCGATCGTGACCATCGCGGAGCTCCTGCGCTTCGCGGTGACTATTCCCTGCTTGTAGCCAAGTTCCCTGATCTTCGCGAGACCGTCAGCGACACCGGGGAAAAGCGTGATCGCGCCTTCCTTCATCCTCTTCAGGTTGTATTCGAGATATGCTTCCGTGAGTTTGTCGGCCGTCTCTTTGTCATGCCTTTCGAAAGAATCGCGGAGAGGCCTTCCGATGTAACTCTTCAGGTCATCAACGCTTCTCGTGCATTCGCCGAGGACGATCTCATAGGATTTCCGGAATGACTCGACGATGAGCGGCACCGAATCCTGGATCGTGCCGTCAAGGTCGTAAAGAATAATGTCAATCTTCCCTTTTTGGATCATTATCTTCTCTCTGGGAGGACGTCTCAGGCTCGCCGTCCTTATTAACACTAATCTTATTTATATGGATCATTACCTTTGAAATGGCGCGGTCTTCCATCTTGAGGACCTTGATGTCGAGGTTCTTGTAGTGGACGACGGGCTTTTCCTTCTCTTCGGGAACCCTGTCCAGAAGCTGGATTACAAGACCTGCGATGGTGTCGTACTCCTCGTCAATGAGCTCGATGTCGAGAACGTCTTCGAGATCACTCAGCGTCATGTCGCCCGCAACGATATAATCGCCGTTCGATAGCTTGACCAGAGGCTGTTCCTCATCGTCGAACTCGTCGGTGATGTTGCCTACGAGTTCTTCAAGCATATCCTCGATAGTGCAGATGCCCATCGTTCCGCCGTATTCGTCAACGATGACCGCCATCTGCATTCCGGACGTCTTCATCTCGCCGAAGAGAGAAGATATCTTTCTTGTCTCATGAACGAACAAAGGCTCTCTGATGTATTTTTCGAGCACGAACGGGTGCTCCTCGTCAGGTGTCTGGATACCGATGAGATCCTTGATGTGAAGGATTCCCTTGATGTCATCGATCGTGTCTTCGTAAACGGGGATCCTCGTGTACTTCTCTTCCCTTGCGACCCTCATGACTTCGTCGTAATCAGCGTCTATCGGGAGTGAAACGATCTTCTTTCTGTGCGTCATGATCGCTGCGACTTCCTTGTCGTTGAACTCGAAAACGTTGTCGATCATTTCCTTCTCGGAATCCTCGATGTTGCCTGATTCGGAACCGACGTCGACCATCATGCGGATCTCCTCCTCGGTCACGGTCTTGTCGGTGTGGACCGGAGAGATCCTGAATGCCTTGAGGATGATGTTCGTGGATGCGGTGAGCAGGAATACGAACGGCTTTAAGATGAAGCCGCAGAAACGTACGACGCCTGCCGCGGCAAAAGCCCATTTCTCCGGATTGCTCTGCGCGATGCGCTTGGGAACGAGTTCTCCCAGAACGAGCGAGAAGTATGACAGGACGACCGTAATGATGACCGTCCAGAAAGATTCAAACCACTTGTGTACGCCTGCGGGATCGACGAGCAGCGCGAGCTTTGAGGCAAAGTTATTCGCCGCGAAAGCGGATGACAGGAATCCCGCGAGCGTGACGCCTACCTGGATCGTTGCCAGGAAGTTGCCCGGATTATCGATGAACTTTACTATCCTTTTCGCCTTCTTGTGACCTTCCTCGGCCATCTTTCTCATCTTGGCGTCGTTAAGGGAGATGACCGCCATCTCCGTTCCGGAGAAGAATGCGTTCACTAATACGAAAAAGAAGACGAGCAGTATTTCAGCTACTGTTTTTCCCATTATTTCATCTCACCCAAGAGCTTTTCGAGCGTCGATCTTACAGCCTGAGGATCAGCCTTGCCCTTGAGAGCTCTCATGGACTGGCCTACGAGGAACTGGAAGTTCTTCTCCTTGCCTGCGAGATACTCTGATACGGGACCCGGATTTGCATCGAGGATCTCCTTGATGACAGGCTCGATCGCTGATGCGTCGGATACCTGCGCAAGGCCGTTCTCCTTGACGTAAGCCTCAGGGTCAACGCCGTTCATGAAGACTTCTTCGAGGACCTTTTTACCCGACTTGCGGTTGATCTGTCCTTCCTGGACCATCTTGATGATGATGCCCAGGTTCTTTCCGTCGAACTTCATGTCGTCGACTGCGACCGCAGCGTCCTTGCAGATCTTGAGCAGGTCGGTCATTATCCAGTTGGATACTTCCTTCGGAGCGCCAGTCTGTTCTGCCGCGGTCTCGAAAACCTTTACCAGCGCGGGGCTTCCCGTGATGATGTCGGCATCGTACTCGGGGAGTCCGAGCTCAGCCACATAACGTGCCTTCTTCTGATCGGCGAACTCAGGGAGCTGCGCCTTGATCTCAGAAAGATATTCGTCTGATATCTCGATGGGCATGAGGTCGGGATCCGGATAGTACTTGTAGTCCTGAGCGTTCTCTTTGGACCTCATTGCGTATGTGTATTCCTTTTCGTCGTCCCAGCGTCTTGTCTCCTGGACGACTTCGTTGCCTTCCTCGATGAGGTCGATCTGGCGTTCTCTCTCGTATTCGATCGCGCGTTCGATCGCCTTGAAGGAAGCGATGTTCTTCATCTCTGTTCTCGTGCCGAATTCCTTCTGGCCTCTCGGTCTTACGGAAAGGTTGACGTCGGCACGCATTGAGCCTTCCTGCATCTTGCAGTCGGATACTCCGAGGTACTGCATCGTGTCGCGGAGCTTTGCAAGATAAGCGGTAACTTCCTCGGCGCTCCTGAAATCAGGCTCGGATACGATCTCAAGGAGCGGTACTCCGCAGCGGTTGAAATCGACCATCGTCATGCCGGTAACGGGATCGTGAACGAGCTTGCCCGCGTCCTCTTCCATGTGGATCTCATGGATGCCGATGGACTTGGTGCCTTCGCTCGTCTTGATGTCAACGTGACCGTTCCTGCAGATCGGGAAGTAGAGCTGTGATATCTGGTATGCCTTGGGAAGATCCGGATAGAAGTAGTTCTTACGGTCGAACTTATTCTTTCTCGTGATCTCGCAGTTAAGAGCAAGTCCTGCCTTTACGGCGAACTCGACCACCTTCTGATTCAGCTGCGGAAGCGTTCCGGGCATTCCCGAACAGACCTCGCAGACGTGGGTATTGGGAGCTCCTCCGAATTTGGTGGAGCATCCGCAGAAGATCTTCGATTCGGTCGACAACTCGCAGTGTACCTCGAGTCCGATAACCATTTCATAATCTCTCATATGTTATTCCTTACCCTGTTAACCCTTACTGATTCTTTTCATATGCCGAAGCAAATCCGAGTACCGTCTTCTCATCGAAAGGCTTGCCGATCAGCTGGAGGCCGACCGGAAGATCTTCTTCGCCTGTTACGCCGCACGGAACTGAGATCGCAGGAAGTCCGGCGATGTTGATGAGGACCGTGCAGATGTCTCCGAGATACATCTTGAGCGGATCGCTTAAGCTCTCACCGGCCTTGAGGGCAGGTGTCGGAGCAACGGGGCCCGCGATGACGTCGTACTTCTCGAAAGCCTTGTCGAAAGCCTGCTTGATGAGGTTTTTCGCCTGGAGTGCCTTGTTGTAGTATGCGTCGTAGTATCCGGATGAAAGAACGAAGTTGCCGAGCATGATCCTTCTCTTTACCTCAAGTCCGAAGCCCTCGCTCCTTGACTTGATGTAGAGTCTTGTAAGATCGATGTCGCCCTCGGGACGGTAGCCGTACTTGATTCCGTCGTAACGTGACAGGTTGGAGCACGCTTCCGCGCAGGCGATGATGTAATAAGTCGGGATCGCATATTCGGCGATGGAGAATGAGAATGTCTCAACCTCGGCGCCAAGTCCCTCGAGGACCTTGATGGCCGCATTGACCTTCTCCTTTACGCCTGCATCGATTCCCTCTCCGAAATATTCCTCGGGAAGACCGATCTTCTTACCCTTGAGCGAGAAGCCTTCGAGTCCGGCCATGTCGACCGTCGAAGCCTGCTCCGAAGAGGACTGGTCCTTGGGATCCGAGCCGCAGATGATGTTATAGAGCGCTGCCGCGTCTTCCGCGTTTTTCGCGATGGGTCCGATCTGATCAAGTGATGAGGCAAACGCTACGAGACCGTAACGTGAGACGCTTCCGTATGTGGGCTTGAGACCCGTAACTCCGCAGAAAGACGAAGGCTGTCTGATGGATCCGCCGGTGTCTGAACCGAGAGCGATCGGCGCAAGGCCTGCAGCAACGGATGCTGCGCTTCCGCCGGAAGAACCGCCCGGAACCCTGCCTGTGCCGTGAGGGTTGACCGTGGGTCCGAAGTAGCTGGTCTCAGTGGTGGAACCCATTGCGAATTCGTCCATGTTGACCTTGCCGAGGATTACCATTCCCGCTTCGTTTATCTTCTCCACAACTGTTGCGTTGTAAGGCGGAACGAAGTTTGAAAGCATTTTCGAGCCGCAGGTCGTAAGAACGCCCTTGGTGCAGATGTTGTCCTTAACTGCAATGGGGACGCCTGCGAGAGGGCCTGTGAGCTTGCCTTCCGCAATGTCCTTATCCACCTGCGCCGCACGGAGGAGAGCTTCTTCCCTCAATACCGTGATGTATGAGTTATAATCGCCGTCCTTCTCGTCGATCGCCTCGAGGTATGCGTGGCATGCCTCGACTGATGAGGTCTTTCCTTCTTTGATCGCTTTGCCGAGTTCCAGTGCGGAAAGGCTGATGATCTCTTCTGTCGTCATGTCATTCCGCTCCTTTAGTCAAATGTCCTCGGCACGAGGATCGTGCCGTCTTTGGTCTCCGGAGCATTCGAAAGGACGGTGTCCCTCATGTCTCCGTTCGATACTGTGTCCTCACGCATTACGTTGCTTCTTCCGAGAGCGTGGCTCAGCGGTTCAACGCCTGAGGTATCGAGTTCGTTAAGTTTGTCGAAATAACCCAGGATATCCGAAAGGCCCTTCTGCATGCCTGCTTCGTCTTCGGGTGAAAGCTCGATCCTGCCCAAAGCCTCGAGATATCTTACCAGATCGGTCGTGATCTCCATTTGTCTGATCCTCTTCTATTCGGTTCCTTACTTTTTCTTATTGTTCTTCTTGCCGGACTTGGAGTCGTCTTCGTCATCGTCGTCACCGGCGATTCCGGAATAGAGGTCTTCCTCTTCAACAGGCTCCTCATCTTCCTCTTCGTCCTCTTCTTCGTCTTCCTCTTCCTCGTCGTCATCCTCATCTTCGTCTTCGATTACGACCTTCTTGGATGCTTTCTTGGAAGGAGCGGATTTACCTGTGCTGCTCTTTTTGGGAGCTTCTTCCTTTTTCGAGTTCATGTAATTCATGACGAGAATTGCGATGACTGCTACGATCGCGATACCGCCGATGACTACGAATACAACGATGAGGACCTTGCTCATGCCGTTATTTGCAGCAGTGTTTCCGTCATCAGTGGGAAGAGCGGAAGGAGCTGTCTCGATAATGCCCGTGCCGGTCTCCTCAGGCTGAGGTACGGCTGTCGGAGCGGGCTTTGCTGTAGGATAAGGCTTGTCTGTCTTGAAGCCGTGCTTCTTTGCCTTGAGCTCAGCCTCGATCTCAGCATTGAGTGCCTCGCTTGCGATCTCCTGGAGGTCTTCGTCTCCGAGCTTGGTCTTTCCAACGTAACCTACGACAAAGTAGCCGTATTCCTGAGCGTAGATGACGCCCATCTCGCCCTCTTTGCGTCCTGCGCCGTAAGCCCATTCCTCGAAAGAGGAGACCATCTCACCCTTACGTACGGGAAGTGTTCCCTGATCGTAAACGGTGCCGGCCTGCTGTGCAGCCTCTGCCTTGGTCTTGAGTTCTTCAATGTTCTTGCAGCTCTTGAGCATCTCGTTTGCTGCAGTCTCAGCCTTCTTCTTGTCCTCTTCGGAAGCGGAAGCGCCCGGAGCATAGAAGAGAGCGTATCTGATGTTAGGTACCATCTTCTGGGCTTCAGGGATCTTGTAATCCTTTGCGTACTTCTGCTGATACTTGCCTGCATATGTTGCGTTCTCAAGGATCGCGCGGTAAGCCTTCTCGTCGCAGTCAGGTCCGAAGTAGAGCTTGAGGATGGTGTCGAGCGGAACTCCTGCGGGCTTTGCCTGCTGCTCGATCCTGTCATTGATTTCGTCTTCGATTGCCTTCTTGTCTTCGTCTGTGAGCTTTATTCCTGCTGCCTTTGCGCGGTTAGCGAGGATGTATGTGCTCTCGAGGTACTCTTCTGCCTGCTGTACGAAATACTCGGCGTATGTCTGGCCTTTGTCACCGTAAGCGGCAGCGAGATCGATGTAGCCGTCGCCCGTTGCCGGATAGTAGCCGTAAGCTGCGTACTGGCTGAGCTGCAGGAATGTCAGAAGGAAGTAGTAGTTGGATTCCGTTACCGGGATCTTCTTTCCGTCATAGACATACTCGTGATTGAGAAAGTCCATGACCTGATTTCCATACATGGTCTCAAAGCTCAGTTTAGAGATGTCGAAAGTCTCCTGTGTCTCAGACGCGGTCTGGGCAGGCTGTGATGCAGTCGTCTCGTCTGCGAGTACAGGTGCCGCGGAAGACATCATGAACGCCGCACAGATTACTGCGATTACAAGTTTCTTGAATGCTTTCATACTTTTACTCCGTGATCTTTTTATAATCGGCTGCGGCATCGGCGATCGTGTCGTCCATGTCGTAGTACTTGTATTTTCCAAGCCTTCCGCCGAATCTGACCTGCTCGTCCTTTGAAGCGAGCTCCTCATATTTGCGGTAAAGGTCATTGTTCCTGTCGTTGTTGAGCGGGTAGTAAGGCTCGTCGCCCTTCTTCCACTCTGCGGGATACTCGCGGGTAACTGCGGTGCCCTTGCCTGTTCCGAACTCGAAATGCTTGTGCTCGATGATCCTCGTGAAAGGTGTCTCGGCGTCAGTGTAGTTGACTACCGCATTGCCCTGGTAATCGTCCGTGTCAGGCATGTACTCAGTCTCAAATCTGAGGCTCCTGTATTCGAGAGTACCGAGGGAATAACCGTAGAACTCGTCGATCATGCCGGAATAGATGATCTTGTCGGCAAGCTTTGTGAGTTCTTCGCGGTTCTCGAGGAAGTCAGTATTTGTTCTGACTTCGATGCCTTCGAGCATGTTTTCGATCCACTTCGTGTAGCCGCCTACGGGGATTCCCTGGAAGCTGTCGTTGAAGTAGTTGTTGTTGTAAGTGAGTCTTACCGGAAGTCTCTTGATGATGAAAGCAGGCAGTTCAGTTGCCTTTCTTCCCCACTGCTTCTCGGTGTAGCCCTTGATGAGCTTGTTATAGATGTCAGGACCGATGAGCGAGAGAGCCTGCTCTTCGAGGTTCTTCGGCTCGGCGATCTTAACGGAAGCGATCTGCTCATCGAGCTTTTTTCTTGCCTCTTCGGGTGTGATGACGCCCCACATCTTGTTGAACGTGTACATGTTGAAGGGCATGGAATAGATCTCGCCCTTGAAGTTGGCAACAACGGTGTTCGTGTAGCGGTTGAATTCGGCGAACTTGTTCGCGAAGTCCCAGACCTCACGGTCACTCGTATGGAAAATGTGTGCACCGTACTTGTGTACGTTGATCCCGCCGACGTTCTCAGTGTAAACGTTGCCGGCAACATGGGCGCGCCTGTCGATTACAAGGCACTTATATCCGCCGTCTGTCGCAAGGCGTGCAAAAGCAGCGCCATACAGTCCTGCGCCGACGATAAGGAAATCATATTTGCTCATCGAGATCGGATCCTTTCGAGAATTTTGCAATAATATAATATACACTAAATGACGGATTTTCGCATTATATATATTTATTTGGCAGATTCAGCCGGCGATGGCATTTTTCATTCCGTTCCCCGTTACGTCCTCACTTTTAACAGAAATGGAGGAGCAATTGGGGAATAACTGTCATTTTTCCGTCCCATTACCCGTTACGTCTTCACTTTCAACAAAAATGGAAGACCAATTGGGGAATAACGCGTCTATTCGTGGCGGAAATTACGGCATGCCGCAAGGAATCCCTCATACCCGGAAGAACCGGGATATATGTCGCAAACGGGCTTAAACGGCATGTATGTACAGTCCGAAATATAGAGCCCGTAATCGTCCCCGTGTGCTTCCACATCGGCTTTCAGTGCTTCCTCAAGTTCCGGATGCTCCGCGATCTTTCCGCAGGGCCATGTAATGCCGCATTTCAGCTCATCAGAGCCCTCATCGATCCTGATCTTTGCGCTTGCTCTGATGTCCTCCGAATCAAATCCGCACCTGATCTCATAAGCACCCTCTTCGAGGAGGAATGCCTTGCGGTCAGCATCGAAATACTTGAGTTCACCGGCATCGAAAACAAGTTCAAAAGACTTTGTCTCCCCTGCTTCGAGCCCGTATTTGCCGAATGTCCTGAGTTCGTTTTCGGGGCGCGGAACATCAGCGAAGACCTTGTGTGAATAGATCTGGAGCGTGACCTTGCCCGATCTCGTGCCCGTATTTCTTACGGTCACGGTGGTTACGACCTTGCCGTCTTTCACCTCAGCACTCATGTCCTCTATCTCAAAATCCGTGTATGTCAGGCCGTAGCCAAACGGGAACATGGGCTTGATCCTGCTCTTCCGGTAACCTCTGTAACCCGCGTAGATGCCCTCCCCGTAAACGCAGCTGAAGCTGTCGGGGTAGGACAGGAACGACGGGATGTCCTCAAGTCTTTCGGGGAACGTGACGGGCAAATGTCCCGAAGGTGATGCCTTTCCCGTGAGGATGTCAGCCATTGCGCGGCCGCCTTCCATGCCCGGATAGAATACCGCGAAAAGCCCGTCCAGGCAGTTTCTGTAGCCTCCGAGCTCCACCGGTCCCGGGGTGTTTAATATCAGGCATATCTTTCCTGTTCCGCGGTCTGAGATCAGCTTGTCCAGTATCGCGGACGTCTCTCTTGATAACTTTAGATCCTTCCTGTCTGCGCCTTCGCTCGAATCCTGTGATTCAATGACCACAGCCATCGCGCCGTCTTTGAAAGCTTCGTAATCGTCGAAGTCGATGTCATCGAAACCGGGTATCTTTGAAAGTTCTTCAGGCAGAATAGTGGTCCTGTCGGTAAATACCTGTGCGCTTCCTGCGCCGTAATCCCTGAAAGCTCCGCGTGAACTGCCGAAGAATACCAAAGGCGTTTCTTTCTTCAGCGGGAAAGAACCGTCTTTGTTTATCAGCATCACGATGCCTTCAACGGCAGCGTCATAGGCTGCTTTATTGCCCATGGCAACATATTCCGCATCGGTGATATCTTCAGGAAGCTTTGCGCCACTGTGCTTTTCGATGAGCGTCAAAAGCCTTCTGCAGGCTTCATCCAGACGTTCCTCAGAAACGCGTCCGTCCCTTACTGCTTCGACTATGTCCTCGTGATCCCAAGGCCCCGGCATGAACAGGTCGTTTCCTGCCGCAAGCGAGTCTCCGGCCTTTCCTATGCAGGCGCCCCAGTCGGTTACCACGAGGCCGTCAAAGCCCCATTTTCCGCGGAGCGTGTCGGTCAGGAGCCACTTGTTCTCGGTGCATCTGACACCGTTTATCGCCACATACGCGGACATGAACGTCGACGTGACTTTCGCGCACTCCTCGAACGCGGGAAGATAGAGTTCTTCTATGGCTCTTTCGGATATCTTCTCATCGATCCCGACGCGGTTGATCTCAAGATTGTTGCAGGCGAAATGTTTGGCATTCGAAGCGACTCCCATGTCCTCGACGCCCCTGCACATCTCAGGAGCCAAGACCTTTGTGAGCGTGGGATCTTCGGAGTATCCTTCGAAGAATCTTCCGTTCCTCGGGTCTCTCAAAAGATTGCAGTTCGGGGTTCCCAGGAGTACTCCGATCCCATACGCCAGAGCTTCCGTTCCGAGGGCTTTGGAGACCTCATAAACGGTGTCTTTATTCCATGTCGATCCGAGCAGGATTCCGGGCGGATAGCAGCCCGGAGCAGATGTGATGTTTCCCTTGATTTCGGCAAGTCTTGCCGTGATCTTTTCCCTCAGGACGAGCTCGTGATCCGATAATTCTTCCGTGTGGTAGAACCTTCTGATGACATGGAAACACTCCTCCGGCGTAAAGCCGTCGGCCTCGTCTCCTCTCCTGTCCTGGAAAAGCTGTTCGTAATTGATGCCTGTGCCGCCGTCCTGCATATAGAGGACGGGGATCTCATTCATGCCTCCGACCGAAAACGGCGACCGTCCGCAGAGCAGTCTTGCCTTGTCTTCTACCGGCATTCTGGCGAGAATGAGATCAATATTCATCAATACCTTCGATATCTTTCGTACCGCTTTTTGGCGAGTTCCTCTCCGTCAAAGCCTTCGTTGTCTCCAATGAACTTGGAGATGCCATCTCTTAATTGAGCAACGACGACTTCCATATTATTTTCGCAAAGGTTTTCCGGCTCTGCAATGATCTTGTCGATTATCTTGTTGTCCTTCATGTCATCGGCAGTGAGCTTCATCTCAGCTGCAGCCTCCGAAGCGCGCTTGGAATCCTTCCAGAGGATGCTTGCGTAGCCTTCGGGGGAAAGGATCGCGTAGATCGCGTTTTCGAGCATCCAGACCTCGTCTGATACCGCAACGGCCAGCGCTCCGCCGGAGCCCGCTTCACTGATGATGACGGACAGAACAGGCACCTTCAGGGATGACATTTCATAGAGGTTTCTGGCGATGGCTTCACCCTGTCCACGCTCCTCAGCCTCTAATCCGCAATAAGCGCCCGGTGTGTCGACGAAGCAGATCACGGGCCTTCCGAACTTCTCGGCCTGCCTCATGAGCCTTAACGCCTTGCGGTATCCGTCAGGCGACGGCATGCCGAAATTGCGCTCGATGTTTTCTTTGGTATCGTGTCCCTTGGACTCCGCGATGACGGTTACGGTCTTGCCCGCAAACGTAGCGATTCCGCCCATTACGGCCTTGTCATCCTTGACGGCTCTGTCGCCGTGGAATTCAAGGAAATCAGGGAACAGCTGCTTGATGTAATCTTCTGCGACAGGTCTGTCCTTGCCGCGGGAGATCATGACCTTGTCCCAAGGAGTGAGCTTCGTGTTGCTCTTCGGGAGCTTGATCTTCTCGACTTTCTCGGACTTGAATTTGCCCTTGTTCTCGTGGAACTTCAGGATGTCAGTCAGGTAATCCTTCATGTCGGTCCTTGTGACGATGTCGTCAACAAAGCCGTGATCGCGCAGGAATTCCGCGCGCTGGAAGCCCTCGGGGAGCTTCTGTCCGATGGTCTGTTCAATGACTCTCGGGCCTGCGAATCCGATGAGCGCACCGGGTTCTGCGAGGATGATGTCGCCTAACATCGCAAAGCTCGCGGTAACGCCTCCGGTCGTGGGATCGGTGAGGACCGTCACGTACAGGAGCCCTGCGTCAGAATGCTTTTTGATCGCTGCGGAGGTCTTTGCCATCTGCATCAGGGATATGATCCCCTCCTGCATTCTTGCTCCGCCCGATGCCGTGAAAATGATAACGGGCATCTTGTCTTCGGTCGCGCGCTCAAACATCCTCGTGATCTTCTCGCCTACGACGCTGCCCATGGAAGCCATCATGAAACGGCAATCCATGACGCCGATGCATGTGGGGTGGCCGTTTACCAGACCCTTGCCCGTGACGACAGCCTCATCCAAGGAAGTCTTGTCGCGGAGACGCGCAAGCTTGTCCTCATACCCCGGTGTACCAAGGGGGTTGGATTCCTGGAGATCTGAGTTCCATTCCTCGAATGAGCCGTCGTCAAGTATGCTGTCAATACGTGTACCCGCATACATACGGAAATAGTTGCCGCACTGCGGACATACGAAAAGGTTCCTCTTCAGCTCTTCTGAGAAGATCGTTTCGCCGCACTTCGTGCACTTATGGAAAAGTCCCTGTGGCGTCTGGGGGCCCTGATCCTCTCTCGGGGTTTCAGTTCCGCCTGAGGCAGACTGGGTCTTCTTGAATAAATAACGTAGTTCCATTTTCCCGGTCCTTATTTTCTCGAGAACTTATCGATGAAATCGATGTCCGTATTACCGCTTACGAATTCAGGGCTTGTGATGATGCCGTACTGATAATCGATGTTTGTCTTGATGCCTGTTATGATGACCTCGCCCAATGCGGACTGCGCCTTCTTGATGGCTTCTTCCCTCGTGGGTGCCCATACGGAAAGCTTTGCGAGCATTGAATCGTAGAAGGGCGGGATCTCAAGGCCGCTATATACCGCGGAGTCGATCCTGACGCCCTGGCCGCCCGGAAGGTATGCGAGCTCGATCTTTCCGGGACACGGTCTGAACTTGTGCTCAGCATCCTCGGCGTTGATCCTGACCTCGATGGAGTGGCCCTTGATCTGAATGTCATCCTGCGTGAAGCCGAGCTTCTCACCAGATGCGATCTTTATCTGCTCCTTGATGAGATCGATGCCCGTGACCCATTCGGTGATCGGGTGCTCCACCTGGATCCTCGTGTTCATCTCCATGAAATAGAAGTTTCCGGAAGGTTCAAGGAGGAACTCGACTGTTCCCGCGTTCTCGTAATTTACTGCCTTTGCGGCCTTTACCGCCGCCTCACAGATTGCCTTCCTCTTCTCTTCGGAGAGTGCCTCGCAGGGAGTCTCTTCAACGAGCTTCTGGTGGTTTCTCTGGATCGAGCAGTCACGCTCTCCGAGGTGAACGACGTTGCCGTATTTGTCAGCAAGGATCTGAACCTCGATGTGCTTGGGGTGCTCAACGTAATGCTCAATGTACATCGATCCGTCGCCGAAAGCGTTTTTCGCTTCCTGCTGTGCGGTGAGGAATGCCTGCGTGAAAACGTCTCTTGATCTCGCGACTCTCATTCCCTTTCCGCCGCCGCCAAGTGCCGCCTTGATCATGACGGGATATGTCGCGATGTCCGCAAGTCTTAATCCGTCATCGACGGTCCTTGCAGCCTCTGCGCTTCCCGGAATGGTCGGAACGCCAGCGTCCATCATGGTCTTCTTGGCCTGCGCCTTGTTGCCTGAAGCGGCGATCATGGACGATGTGGGTCCTATGAACGTGATGTTGCATCTCTCGCAGATCCTCGCGAACCTCGCGTCCTCAGAGAGGAATCCGAAGCCCGGATGGATGGCGTCAGCGCCCGATGTCATCGTCGCGCTGATGATGCGGTTGATATTCAGATAGCTCTCCGCTGATGCCGCGGGGCCGATGCATATCGTCTGGTCCGCGAGCATGGCATGCAGGGCATTCCTGTCAGCCTCGGAACATACCGCGACCGTCTCGATGCCCATTTCGCGGCACGCCCTGATTATGCGGACCGCTATCTCGCCTCTGTTGGCTATCAGAACTTTCTTGATCATAAGCTTTTTCTCAGACCTCTGCGCCCTTGGGAAGGATCGCGAACTTGAGTGTTGCCTTTACTACGACGTTGCCGTTAACAGTTGCAACAGCCTCGCCGATACCGAACGTGTTCTTCATTGCGGTGATCCTTGTCTCAAGTCTTACCTGATCGCCGGGAACAACGGAACCCTTGAACTTGCATCTGTCCACGCCTGCGAAAAGAGCGATCCTGCCCTTGAACTCCTCCTGTGAGAGGATGCAGACAGCGCCTGTCTGAGCAAGAGCCTCAACGGTGATGACGCCGGGAACGATGGGGTATTCAGGGAAGTGTCCTCTGAAAAAATATTCGTCGTATGTGAAGTTCTTATATGCGATGGCATATTCGCCGGGCACGTAATCCTCAACCTTGTCGATGAGGAGGAAAGGATGCCTGTGCGGAATGATCTTCATGATGCCGATTGTGTCGAGTGAATTTGCCATGACTTGTTCTCCTTTAAATTAGTTGATCCTGAAAAGAGGCTGTCCGTATTCAACGGGTGAGCCGTTAGTTGCGAGTATCTCCGAGATCGTACCATCGCAGTCTGACTCAATCTCGTTCATCATCTTCATTGCCTCCACGATCGCAAGGACCTGTCCCTTCTTAACGCGGTCGCCGATCTTAACGAAAGGCTGTGCGTCAGCTGCGGGAGCAGCGTAGAAAGTACCTACGAGAGGTGACTTGATGATGAATGCGTCGTCGTCTTCATCCTCATCGGAAGTGCCGCTTGAAGCATCTGCTGCAAGTGACATTGCCTTGTTGAGATCGACCATCGATACGCCGGAGAAAGCACCTGCGCTCGCTGCATTTGCAGCTGATGTCAGGATACCGCTCCTTCCGGTGTGAAGCGTGATCGAGAACTCGCCTTCCTTATAGTCAAAGCTGTCGATGTTGGATTCGGAGACGGCTTTGATGAGAGCCGTCATCTCTTCGAGCGTGAGGCCGCTTCTTGAATTCTTATCTGCCATAAGTCTCTTCCTCCTTTACTCTTCGAATTTCTTGACGATGATCGATGCGTTGTGTCCGCCGAATCCGAGGTTGTTGGTCATAGCGTATATGATATTACGGTTCTTGGGCTCGTTAAAGGTGTAGTCGAGATCCATCTCGCCCTCTGTCTCCTTGGAGCCTGCGGTAACGTGAACATATCCGTCCTGGATCGACTTGACGCATGTGATGAGCTCAACTCCGCCTGCGCCGCCCAATACGTGGCCGATCATGGACTTTGTCGAGTTGATGGCGATGTTCCTGATGTCTTCCTTGAACGCGTACTTCATTGCGCGTGTCTCGAAAAGGTCGTTGTGGTGAGTCGACGTTCCGTGAGCGTTGATGTAATCGATGTCGGAAGGCTTGATGCCTGCTTCCTTCATTGCGATGATCATAGCTTCGCCTGCGCCTGAACCGTCTTCTGCAGGTGATGTGATGTGATATGCGTCACATGTCGCGCCGTAGCCTACGATCTCCGCAAGGATGTTTGCGCCTCTTGCCTTTGCGTGCTCATAGTTTTCGAGAACGAGAACACCTGAACCCTCACCGATTACGAAGCCGTCCCTGTTCTTGTCGAACGGTCTTGATGCGGTCTCGGGATCTTCGTTTGTCGAAAGTGCGGTGAGTGCGGCAAAGCCCTGAACACCGGTCTTGCAGACTGAAGCCTCGCAGCCGCCGGTTACCATGATGTCGGCATCGCCGTACTTGATCGCCTTGAAAGCGTCACCGATCGAGTGAGCACCCGTTGCGCAAGCAGTTACGACGCAGGTGTTGATGCCCTTCATTCCGTACATGATGGCGATGTTTGCTGATGCCATGTTTGCGATCATCATCGGGATGTACATAGGGGCGATCTTGCCGCTCTTCTCGTATCTTACCTGTTCTCTTTCGTGAGCCTGGAGAGATCCGATTCCGGAGCTTACGATTACGCCGACTCTGTAAGGATCTTCCTTTGTCATGTCGATGCCGGAAGACTCGATGGCTTCCTTAGCTGCAGCGACAGCAAAATGTGCGAAAGGCTCCATGCGCTTCATGGTCTTGAAATCCATGTAATCCTGGGGATTGAAATCCTTGACTTCGCATGCGAGCTTGATCTTCGAATTGCTCGTATCGTACTTGGTAATCGGGCCGGTTGCAGCCTTTCCCTTTTTGAGACCTTCCCAGAAAGTCTCAACATTGTTTCCGAGAGGTGTGATCGCACCCATTCCGGTTACTACGACTCTGTTTGCCATTTGCTTATTCTCCGTAAATCTTTAATTACATGTGCATTCCGCCGTCAACGGAAAGGACCTGACCTGTGATGTAGGATGCATCCTCAGAGCACAGGAAGTTAACTGCGTTTGCGATGTCCTCAGGCTGACCGTATCTCTTGAGAGGGATCAGCTCGAAAATAGCTTCCTTCTGCTTGTCCGTGAGAACTGCAGTCATGGGTGTCTCAACATATCCCGGAGCGATCGCGTTGAATGTGATGTTCCTTGACGCGAACTCCCTTGCGCAGGATTTCGTGATGCCGATGACGCCTGCCTTTGATGCGGAGTAGTTGACCTGACCTGCCTGGCCCTCTATGCCTACGATGGAAGAAATGCTTACGACTCTTCCCTCTCTCTTCTTCATCATGATGGGTGAAACGTGCTTGATGAAGTTGAACGTACCCTTGAGGTTAACGTTGATGACCGCATCGAAATTCTCTTCGCTCATCTTGATGAGGAGACCGTCTCTCGTGATTCCCGCGTTGTTGACGAGGATGTAGATACCGCCGAAATCTTCGTTGATCTGCTTTACTGTCTCTTCAACTGCAGCGAAATCAGCAACGTTGCACTGATATGCCTTTGCGTCAACGCCCAATGCCTTGACCTCATCCTCTGCTTCCTTGCTGTTTTCGAGAGGGCATGCATCAACGATAGCGATGTTGTATCCGCTCTTTGCAAGCTTGAGCGCGATAGCCTTTCCGATGCCTCTTGAAGCGCCTGTGACGATTGCTGTCTTTCTTGTATTCTCTGACATGGTTTATCCTCCTGTATCAGCCGATTTTCTCGAGTAATTTTTCTATGTCTTCCGGTGTTGATACACCGATTACTTTTATCGACGGAACTGTCTTCCTTACGAAGCCCGCGATAGTCCTTCCGGGACCGACTTCAACGATCGTGTCTACGCCCATCTTCTCGAGCTCATAAAGTGTCTGCTCCCACCTTACGGGGCTAAAGACCTGCTCCTTGAGAAGCTCCTTGATCTGCGCTTTGTCAGTAACCTTTGAAGCGTTTACGTTCGCGAAATAAGGGATCTTGAGATCGCCCAATTCAACATTCTCCAATTCCTTGGCGAGCTCTTCGCCTGCGCCCTTGAGAAGGGGTGAATGGAAAGGTCCCGATACGTTGAGTTCAACGACCTTGAGAGCGCCTGCTTCCTGAAGCTTAGGCATTGCCTCAGCGACAGCTTCCTTCTTTCCCGTGATGACGATCTGTCCGGGGCAGTTGAAGTTTGCGGGCCAAACATTTTCGATGGTATCCGTGACGCTTTCGACCTGTTCCTTGGTGAGGCCGATGACTGCAGCCATGGAGCCTTCGCCTGCGGGAACCGCGGTGGACATGAGCCTTCCCCTGATCCTCGTAAGCCTTACTGCGTCTTCAAAGCTCAAAGCCCCTGCAACATAGAGACTGCAGTATTCGCCGAGCGAAAGGCCTGCAGTGACCTCGGGCTTAACGCCTGCCTTGAGGAGCGCGTCAGTGATGATGCAGCATGCCGTAACAAGTGCGGGCTGCGTGAATTCAGTGATGTTTATGTCGTCGTTCTCCTCGAAAAGGAGCTTGCCCATGTCGATGTCGGCAGCTTCAGATGCCTTTACGAGCATTGCCGCAGCCTCAGGACTCGTCTCAACGAATGCCTGCGCCATGCCAATCTGCTGGACACCCTGACCCGGGTAACAAAAAGCGATCTTCATTATGCTTCCAACTTTCTTCCGAGAAGCTTGTCAGCCTCTTCGAACATCGATTCGATGATGACCTTTGCAGGTCTTACTTCTTTGATGAGGCCTGCGATCTGTCCTGCCATGAATGTTCCCTGCTTCGTGTCGCCTTCAACGACTGCCTTGCGGAGACTTCCGACTGTAAGTCCCTCGAGTTCTTCGAAGGTTACGCCGCTCTGCTCCATCTCAAGATACTTGTTGGAAAGAGCGTTTCTGATCTGTCTTACGGGGTGGCCGTAGGATCTTCCGGTAACTCTCGTGGAGTTGTCCTTTGCCTTGACGACCATGTCCTTGTAGTTCTGGTGAACGTTAACTTCGTCGCATGCGCAGAAAACGGTTCCGCACTGTACGCCCTCGGCGCCGAGCATGAAAGCTGCCGCAACGCCTCTGCCGTCAGCGATACCGCCTGCAGCGATAACGGGGATGGATACTGCGTCAACGACCTGGGGAACGAGTGTCATTGTAGTAGCTTCGCCGATGTGTCCGCCGGACTCAGTGCCCTCTGCGATGACCGCGTCAGCACCGCACTGCTCCATTCTCTTTGCAAGAGCAACGCCTGCTGTAACGGGAACGACGATGATGCCTGCTTCCTTCCACATCTCCATGTATTTCTCAGGTGAACCTGCACCTGTAGTAACAACCTTAACCTTTTCCTCTGCGATGACCTTTGCGATCTCGGGTGCTCTGGGGTTCATGAGCATGAGGTTTACGCCGAACGGCTTGTCAGTAGCCTCGCGGCAGAGCTTGATCTGCTCTCTGAGCCAGTTCTCGTCCGCGCCGCCGACACCGATGATCCCGAGTCCGCCTGCGTTGCTTACCGCTGCTGCGATGTGCCAGTCAGCCACCCAGGCCATACCGCCCTGGAAAATGGGATATTTGATTCCGATAAGATCAGTAATTCTCGTCATTGTTATTCTCCTTTTCAAGATCAATATTCAATGTAGTTGGCATCCCATGTGAGGCCGCCGCCGAAGCTTGCGATGACAAGTTTCATTCCCCTCTTGAGCTGTCCGTTGTCCTTCATCTCTTTGAGGAGCACCGGAATGCTCGCCGAAGATGTGTTTCCCGTTCTCATGATGTTCATCGGGAACTTGTCGAGGCTCACCTTGAGCTTCTTTGCTGTTGCCTCGATGATCCTTGCGTTTGCCTGATGCATGACGAACCAGTCGACATCCTCAAGGCTGAAATCGAACTTCGCGGCCAGGTCCCTGATGAGCTTCGGAACCTCGGTTACCGCAAACTTGAAGACCTCACGGCCGTCCATGTTGAACTTGGTGAGTTCCTTGAATCCTTCCTCGTTCATGCGTGCGGGCTGCATTGCATTGTCGCAGTGCAGGCAGTCCATCCTCTTTCCGGAGGATCTCATGATGAACTGATTCGGCTTGCCTTCTTCCGCTCTCAGTATCGCGGCGCCTGCGCCGTCACCGAAAAGAATGCACTGGCCTCTGTCTTCCCAGTTTACGAAGTTGGACGTGCACTCAACGCCTGCAACAAGTACAAGCTTAGCGTTGCCGCCCTCGATGAATCCCTGTGCAGCGTTATAAGCCGCGATCCATCCGGGGCATGCAGAGTTGACGTCAAAAGTTCCGCACTCCTCGCTTACGCCGAGTTCTCTGTGGATTACGCATGAAAGCGTCGGGAACATAAGATCCGACGTCGTAGTTGCAGTTACTATAAGGTCTATATCTTTAGGATCGATACCCGCATCCTCAACAGCCTGCATCGCCGCTTTTACGACCATCTGTGAGGGCTTGTCGGTCAACGGATCGGAAATTCTTCTTTCCTTGATTCCCGTTCTCTCGGTGATCCACTCGTCGTTCGTATCGACCATCTTGGACAGATCGTCGTTGGTCAGCACCTTGGCGGGCAGATATGAACCTAAACCGATTATTTTTCCGGTCATTTGGATTTCCTTCCATGAAAATACTTTGACAAACCAATAGTTTGATTGTCAAAGTATATATGTGATAGCCCGGAATGTCAAATTTATAAGGGAAAAATGATTATTTTTGCCGTGCTTTTTCCGGAGATTTCCTGAAAAGTGTCCAATTCCGGCCGGTTTAGAACACTTTTTAGGTAAATAAGTACGTTTTTACCTGTTTTTTGTCCTAAATCTGCCTTTTCAGAGCACTTTTCGGGTAAAAAACAAAACGCGCCCCCGAAGGAGCGCGTGATGATCATCTTTAAGTTCAATGTCACTTGTTGGTGTAGTTTCCGTCAAGCCTGCCGTAAGCGATAACGTTGCCTTTGCTGCCTGATTTGTCCGTATCGAGGCCGTTATATATATCGTTGATGTTGTTTCCGCCGGCATCAAAGAAGAATACGTTCTTTCCGGGCTCGCCCTTCAGCGCGAAAACGAAGACCGAATAAGTATGGGTGGATCCCCTCGGCGGGTAAGGTCCGACAAACTCCGCGCCTTCGCCGCCTCTCCTTTTGTAAGCGCCTTCCGCCAGGGAAGTTTCCGTCGTGAAAACATCCATGTGGAGCCAGTTGCCGTCGATCATGATGACCACATACCTGGAAGCGCCGTCGACCTTGTCCCACTTGAGATCGGGAGAAGTCTTGCCGCCTTCGTTAGAGATCTTGTTATCCCAGGTTCCTCTTTTTACCAAAGATGAGGTAACTTCAAATTTAGTAAGATCCTTGAAGGATTCATTGGTGATAAACGTATCCGACTGTGCGGCCATGAAATCTTTGAGTTCCGCGTTCCTGACCTTGGCCGGGGCCTTCAGAACGCCTTCGCCCTGACCGTTGTCGACCTTGAGATCGGTCGAACCATCAGCATTTATTACTGCTCCGAGGATCTTGACCCCGTCGAACTTCACCTTGTTTCCGCCGCTCGAGAAAACAACGTCGACGGTACCGGTCATCTTCACATCCATCGTTGACGAACCGTCAGTGCCTTTGTTTACTGTCGCAGAAACGCCGCTGATGTCATCGTTGAAGCGCAGATAAAAGGTTGCCTTCTGACCCTTGAAAGAGTCGTCAAGAGTAGGATAGAGAGCCTTGGCATCATCGCCGCTGATTATGCGTACGGCATCGGGAATGTCAGACTGCGAAAGCTCCCACTTGAGGATCTCTGCCTTTTCCAATTCCCATTCGCCGTCCTTAGTCTTCTGGATGTAGGAAGCCTCCCTTTCGATGACCTGGGGCAGCAGGCCGTCAGTTACGTTTACTTTCTCGTTCTCAGTCTTTGTCTTCGGCTTGTAAGCACACGCACCCAGCAGACCAAGTGTCATCACTGCGGTAAGAATGGCTGCAAAAGGCTTGATCATCTTCTTCATGTCCCCGGTCCTCCGTTCGTTTTTCTATCGAAATCTTACTTTGACAAAGCGCCTTCAGGTTAGAAAAATCGGCACGAAATCGTGTAATATCAGCACATGCCTTTCATATGCTTCTGGTATTCGGTCGCAGACATTCCGGCATATTTTTTGAATACTTTCGAAAAGTAGTTCTGATCCCTGTACCCGCACAAGTTGCTTATCTCGCTGACAGTTAGATCAAAAGACTGCAGGTATCTCTTTGCAAGAGTCATCCTCATATTCTCAAGATAAGCCATGCAGGACATCGACGTTTCCTTGTAGAACGCATCGTTTAACTGGTTCTTGTTGACTGAGAAACGTTTGGTGAGACTGGCGATCGTAATGTCGTCAGCTATGTTTTCGAAAAGATACATGGCGACTTTCGCAACAAAGCGGTCACTGAAAAGCTCATACTGCCTGAAAGGCCTGTAAAAGTCAGCGGTAGCGGTAAAAAGGATCGAATTGATAAAGTAACGCGTCCTCAGTATCCAGAAATTGTCAGGCTGGTGTTCGAGATCGTATTTAACGCTCTTGAAAAACCTGTTGAATACCTGATACTCCTGGGTGAGCAAAGTCCAGTACCTGATGTTTCTTTCCTGCGAAATGAACTGCGCAAGCAGCAGATAGTCCTGACAGAGCGATCCGTAAAAACAGTCTTCGAATTTGATCTCGCCGTTAACGGCAACTCCGAACTTTTCGTCCCAGCTCATGTTTTTGTCGTCTTTTACTGCGCTGAAAAGCTTTTCGTATTTGCCTGAATCAATGGCTTCAAAAGTGAATTCTTCCCTGATGAACGTGGGCTTGAAACAGATCGTGTCGCACTTGACGTTGCTCTCTGAAACCAGCCTGAAATCGGCCTTTTCGTTTAACACGATGCCGGCAGGAGCAGAGATCATCTTATATTCGCCGTCCTCTTCGACGACGAATGAACCTGATGAGACAAGCACCATCTTGTAGTTTTCCTTATCGTTGAGGTGCTTGGAAAAGCCTTCCGTCTGTTCGTAGAAAACATCTACCGAACAGTCCATCGAAGACCTCTTGCTCCTGGTCTTCAATTCCATGTCAGCGTCTCGCAGCGGAAGCGACCAGTACGATCACCAGAACATAGTAGATGAACGTCACGAGATAAAGGATCGTGATGCCGATGCCGCCGTATGTTGCGGCGCGGCTTAAGAGCGAGGCGGTCTTGATCCTGGGGGTGTGAAGTCCGCCCTGTGCAAGGTAATCGAGGACCTTCTTCCTGTTGCCGATGCCTTTGAAGATCGCGATGATGCTGGTGACCGGGAAGCCTGCGAGAACACATGCTATGATCGCGCTCTTGAGGAGCGCGTTTGCCGTAGCGAGATACTGCTGATCGACAGGCTGGTATCCCGGAGCCGTGTAGTACTGTTGCTGCTGATAGTAGTTGTTTTCCATGTCTGACATCCTTACTGTTCAAGATCTCTTTCGGTCCAGTGCCCGTCTTTCCAGTGGGCCTTGGTAATGGTACTAAAACTCAAAGGCGAGAGCATCGGGATGGAGAGCTTCCTCAAAGTCTCGTCTGACAGACAAAAGTTTGATGCGTATTCTGCGCCTGCCGCCTTGATGCTCTCAAGATACATGTCCTGCTGGCGCTTTGCCTTGCCGGTGACGAAGATCTCACCCTCGGGGCAGAGGATCGCGGTGTAGTTGCCCTTGCCGCAGATAAGGTCGTACTGCGCCAGAAGCGCGGGGTAGACGGGCTCGGTCTCAACGTAGCCGCATGAGCTGATGAGAACCATTTTCTTGTCCTTCATCGAAGGATCACGAAGTTCGTTGAAAGTCGTCTCGGACTCGCTCTTGTCGCCCATGTAAGGCATGACGAGCTGCAGGCATCTGTCGGTCATGGCTTTTATCTGCGAAGGCATGCCGTAGAAGTACAACGGATAGCTCTCGATGATGATGTCCGCTTCCTTGATGGCAGCGATTATCTCATCCATGTCGTCTCTTATGACGCACTTTCCCTCATCGCTTTTCCAGCACGAAAAGCACCCTTTGCAGGGCATTATGTTCTTCTCATAGAGATTGATCTTTTTGACTTCGGTTCCTTCGGGAAAGCCGCCGGTGAACGCGTTTGCGATCCTTATCGTGTTGCTTCTGTCACCCTTGGGGCTGCCGTTTAGTACGAGTATCTTCATTCCTTATTCCATCCTGATCTTGAATTAGAGAGAAAGACCGCCGTCCAGAACGAGGACCTGGCCGGTCATGTAGGCAAACTCATCAGAGCAGAGACTTGCGACAACGTTCGCAACGTCTTCAGCCGAGCCGAATTTCTTCATGGGGATCGATTCGATGTATTTCGTAGCGAGGTCTTCGGGGATCGACTTGAGCATGTCCGTGCCGATAAAGCCAGGAGCGACTGCGTTTACGCGGATGCCGCGGGGTGCAAGTTCTTTCGCCATCGTGGCGGTCATGGAATTGACAGCGCCCTTGGTAGCGCTGTAGACGGTCTGGCCTTCAACGGCGATGACCGAGCTTACGGATGAGACGTTTATGATGACGCCCTTACCTGCGCCTGCCATGCGTAAAGCCGCCTGCTGCGCGCAGTTGATGTAGCCCTGGATGTTGATCGCGAGACTCTTTTCGAGAGACTGCTGATTGATCATGAGAAGGTACGCATCATCAACGACGCCCGCATTGTTTACGAGGACGTCGAGACCTCCGAACTCCTTGCGGATGTCCTTGAACATCGCTTTGACTTCATCGATGTTCGAGGTGTCAGCCTTGTAGATCGAAGCCTTTACGCCTTGCGCTCTGATCTCTTCTGCCGTCTGCTCGGCCTTCCCGGTGTTGCTGTTGTAGTTGACCGCTATGTCATAGCCGTCTTTTGCGAGCCTTAAGGCTACCGCCTTGCCGATGCCTCGTGATGCGCCGGTAATTAACGCCGTCTTTCCCATACCAATTCTCCGTTATGCTTTCTTGAGGACTACCGCGGAATAGATCCCGCCTGCGCCGAAGGATACTGCGAGCGAGTAGTTGCCGCTGCTCTTCTCCATGTCGTGTGCCGCGCAGGCAAGCGAGAGCGTTGCAGATGCAGCCCTTGCCTCACCGGTCCCGGCCCTTACGTTCCTTATCTCGATGCCGTCCTTCCAGATCTCCGAAACGGCGCCGTTCAGGATATCGTCGAGCGGCTTTGATCCGTTCGCGAATCCGTAGACCGTCTTAATGTCGGAAGCCGTTATTCCTGCATCCGAGATTGCTTCATTTATCGCTCTTACGAGTGCTTCGCCCGTGCCTTCTGTCACGGCATAAGACGCGGAATGCCTTGCGATAGCGTAGCCTGCGACCTCGGCATATTTCCTGCTTCCGCGTGCTTCTGCAGCCTTAGAGGATTCGAGAATGACCGTTACGGAACCTTCTCCGAGGACCACGCCGCCGTCAATATATCCGGCGTTTTTGTAGAGCTCAGCTTCGATGTCGGTCAGCTCATCGGTACCGTTTGCGAGCATGACGTTCTCGTCGCCCCTGCGGATCGCCTCGCAGGCGTACATGACGCTCTGAAGGCCCGCCTGGAAACCGTTTGCGATCGTTATGTTGTAACCCTTGATTCCCGTGAAGATCGAGAGATAACCGCCCGCAGCGTTGTACACGGTGTTGGGGAACATGAAAGCGCTGCCGTTCTCGATGCCCTTCTCGATTACGAGTTTCTGGAAATTAACTATCTCAGTGATCGGGCCGTCGGACGTTCCGATGACGATGCCGATGTCGTCAGCGTTGGTGTCGTCAACCGTGATGCCGGCGTCTTCCAGGGCAACGATTCCGCTTAAGAGAGCGAGATCACTGAACCTGTCGAGCTTGCGGAGGAACGCGCTCTTGACCCCGTGCTCCTTGAATCTGTCGGGACTTAAGTCAGCCCTGTAATCCGAAGCGCCGTCCGCCTTTGTTCCGGTGACTTCGCCGATGCCCGTGATGTAGATGGGATCGGTGTTTCTTTCATCCCTGATGTCGTGAGGTTCCTTCGCGAAAACGATGCTCGCGTTGTTGCCTCCGAACGCGAAAGAGTTGGACATGCAGACCTTCGCGTCCTTCGCCTTCTTCTCATTCGCGATGAAATCAATGCCGCCTGCCTTCTCCTTGAGAACGTCAAGATCTTCGCCTTCGTATCCTGCCGTGGGAGGTACTTCGCCGCGGTTCATCGCCTCAATGGTGAGGACCGCTTCGATCGATCCCGCAGCTCCTAAGCAGTGGCCCGTCATGGACTTGGTGGAGCTTACGGAAAGGTCTTCCCTGCACCCGAAAAGAGTCCTGAGCGAAAGGAACTCCGCCTCGTCATTCTTGGAGGTGCCCGTGCCGTGAGCGTTGATGTAATCGATGTCTTCGAAAGACACGCCGGAGTTCCTGACCGCGCGTCTGATCGCACTCATCTGGCCCTCGCCGTCCGGTCTGGGTGCGGTGATGTGGTAAGCGTCGGAACTTACGCCCGCGCCCAAAATGTCGCAGTAGATCTTTGCACCGCGCGCGACCGCATGTTCATAACTTTCAATTATGAGAACGCCGGAACCTTCGCCGATCGTTATTCCGTCGCTGTGATTGAACGGGGAGCACTCCTTCTCGGAGAGAGCGTGAAGCGCGTGGAAGCCCGCGTACGCAAGCGAAGAGAAGCTGTCGCAGCCGCCTGCGACGAACAGGTCAGCCTTGCCTGCCCTGATCATGTCGCATGCGCCGGCGAGGCTCATGGTGCCTGCAGCACAGGCGTTTACGATGTTTGCGGTGATGCCGTCCAGACCGAAATGCGAAGCGACGTTATTTGCGATCGCGGATGCGGGCATCCTCAAGATGTCCTCTTTATCAGCGGGCTTGCCCTCATAACTGTCCTGGTAGTACTTGTCGATGCTTGCCGCGCCGCCGATGCAGGTCCCTAAAATGACGCCTGCCCTGGTGCGGTCCTCCTTTTCGAGATCGAGGCCCGAATCAGCTATGGCTTCGCCTGCCGCCTTGATGCAGAGCAGAGTCGTCCTGTCGTACTTGTCTTTGCAGAGTTCGGAATCTGAAAGATCCACCTCCGCACCCTTGTGGGAATAGCAGTTGGCGGTATCAAACGACGCAACGTCTTTGATCCCGCTCTTTCCTGAAAAAGCAGATGCCGCGCAGGAAGCGGCATCGTCACCAAGCGCGCATACGAGTCCGAGACCCGTAACGACGCATCTTTTTGAATTATCGGGCATATCAGTCCTCTTTGTGTTCTTCTACGTACTGGGTAAGGGTTCTGATGGACTGGAAGTTCTCTTTGCCTGAACCTGACATGTCAACGCCGAACAGGTCTTCAAGTCCCACGATGATCTCAATGGAGTCGATCGAATCGAGTCCGATGTCATCTCCGAAAAGTTCCGAATCGTAATTAAGCTCATCCTCAGGGATCCTGAGTCTCTCTACGAGCATCTTCTTGATCTTTTCGGCAATTTCTTCGTTCATTTACATATTCCTCCGCCTATATATCTAAAATAAATTTATACTACATTAGCGGCTTTCTTGCAATTTCAGGCGGGCATTACGGCGTAGAATTTGAGCGCCGCGGTGGGCTTGTCGAGATCCTTCAGACTGATCCTGTACCTGCCTCCCCAGGACGACACTTCGAGAAACTTGTCGTCGATCCCCGTTACGGTCACCCAGTGGAAGCCGACATTGAACGGAACATCGTTACCGTTCAGCAATTTAACATTGTTAAACGGCGCCGCGATCAGGCAGACGAGGGGCACTCCCTGCTCAAGATAGAACCTGACGCGCTCCTCATATTTAAAGATGAAACTCTTGATCCTGATGTTGAGATTTCTGCTCTTTGCGAGCTTTTTGAGACCTCTTTTGAAGCGTCCCGTGCTGACGCCGAAGCTCCCCAGGAACTCGCTCCCGAAAATGATCCTCGGCTTCTCATGTTTTCCCGGAAGCAGGATCGGCCTTATGTACTTTGCCGCCTCATCGAACCGGTCGAGATACTCTTCCCTGCCGATCTCGCCCTCGCCGGTCATGCGCATGACGGCGTCAAGGCCTGCGATGATCCCGCATCCGCAGTTCTGCATCAACGGCGTCCTGCACCACATCTGGCTGCCTCCGAAGCTTCCGTCGATAGACGGCGGTCTGCTCAATACCGGCGGTCTTTTGATACCCTGGAGTCCTTCGATCATGTAATGAGAGCCTCCGCCCAGGCGCCTTCGGGAGGCATTCCCGGCAGCGCTTTGCAGCCGGCCTGCTCAAGCATCGCGCGGCTCTCGTAGATGTTTGAATTCCTGGGAACCGGTGCCATGAAGCACCTGATGCCTTTGGCCGTCCACTTCCTGACCTTCGGAACGAGCTTAACGTCCGCAGTCCCCGAGTGGTGGCACATTATGAGTACCGTATCAAAGCCGTCGTCGAGTATGCCGGGCGTCGGCGCGGCCGCGATTACCTGTATCCTGTGGAGCTTTTCGGCGGCGAAAAAGCTTTGCGCCGCATTACGGTATCTGTCCGAAGCAAAATCGGTGTCAGCGCTGTCCGGCCATTCGCCGTAGTCTCCGTAGATGTCAGGCGACGTGACCTTGCCCGCCGCAACGATCGCGGGATCACCATCATGTGTCGTGAAGACGACGCCGCTGTTTCCGGCCAACACCTGCTCAACTGCGAAATCGATGTTCTTGAAAGCATCTGTGCCTTCGCTGTCAGGAGGGATCTTCGAGCCCGTGATGACGAACGGGATCTTCATGTGCGTCAGAGCCCTTGCCGCGAGCTGCGCGAAATACGCCATCGTGTCAGTTCCGTGAAGGATTATCATCCCGTCAGGACGGCTCTTTTGAGCGGCCTCCGAGACGGCTTTCAGGACATCCCTGTAATCTTCGGGACGCGCGTTCTCGGACGAATAGTTGGCAGGCGAAATGAATTCCGTCTCCGCGGCTTTCTGCATCAGGTAGGATGCAATGGGGGACTGCTTTTCGAGCTTGACCAGACCGTCTTTTACAGACGATGAGACTGTTCCTCCGGATACTGTCACAAGCAGTTTTGCCACTGTTGGTACGCCGCTCCTTTTAAGGTAAAATACTTCTGAAATTATAATTCACGAGGCATCATATGAGAATAGTCAGCTGGAACGTAAACGGCATCAGGGCAGTAGCGGGAAAAGGGTTCGCGGACGCCGTTAAGGCAATGGACGCCGACATCATAGGCATACAGGAGACCAAAGCGCAGATAGACCAGTTAGGTCCGGAGATAACAAACCTGGACGGCTACAGGAGCTGGTTCCATTCAGCCGAGCGCAAGGGTTATTCCGGCACGGCTCTTTATTCCAGGATCGAACCGGAGAACGTCACTTTCGGCCTCGGAACGGATGAGTTCGATCACGAGGGACGTACGATCTGCGCCGATTTCGGCAAATTCGTTCTCTTCAACATCTACTTTCCTAACGGCGGAAGAGGCGACGATTACGTTAAGTTCAAGCTGAGGTTCTACGACTGCTTCTTAGACCGCGTAAGAGATCTTGAGTCCAAAGGACGCGAGGTCATCTGCTGCGGTGACGTCAACACCGCGCACAAGGAGATCGATCTGTCTAATCCAAAGGCGAATTCGAAGATCTCGGGATTCCTTCCCGAAGAGCGAGTTTACATGGATAAGTTCGCCGAAGCCGGCCTTACCGACACCTTCAGGATGCTCTATCCCGACAAGCCCGAATGCTACACCTGGTGGTCTTACAAGACTGCGGCAAGGGAGAGGAACGTCGGCTGGAGGATCGACTACTTTTTCACGACAAAAGGCCTCAACCCTAATGTCAAGGAATCAAACATGATGAGTGACGTGATGGGTTCGGATCACTGCCCGATCTATCTCGATCTGAATATCTGATCAGTATGTTCCGTCGTACAGCGGATCGCCGTTGACCATGATGTTCACGCCGGTCTTGCTGATGGTGAAATCCATGTCATCAAGCTTGCAGGGCACTTCCATGCCTGAGATCATCTTGCCTTCCAAATGGCTGTTGGTAAGCGACAGTTTGGAATTCTTATCGGTTCCCCTGAAGAACGATACCTGCTTGCCTTCGCAATCGAGCCTGATGGTGGCGTAATCCAGATTTACAACGGAAGGCGCGACATTGAGCGCACCGAACATCAGACCTCTCGAAGAGTTGAACCTGCTCTGGAGGCTCGCGCTGTACAGATCGATCCCGGCTCTTTCGCCGTTTACCGTTCCGATGACGGCGACGTCATTGCCGTTGAATGCAGAAATGTAAGAAATGTGCTCGATCCTGATATCCGGGCAGCCGTATACGGATCCGATGCCGACTGCCGTCATTACGTTGGCATTTAGATCTATCGCGCAGTTGACGACGGACATCTTCACGTCTCCGGTAAGCGTTCCGAACGCGGTTCCTTCTGTTCCCTGCATGCGGATATAATATCTTCCGCGCCTGATGTCGATCGAGACACCCTTGCCCGCGCCGATGGCAACGCCCCTTGTGACGCCGAAGATTATCTCTATCGTTCCGTCCTGATCGAAAATAAGCTTTCCGGCCGTTGAATCGTTGTCATTTCCGATGCCGAAGCCCTCGGTTCCGGTTACGTTGATGCTGAGATTGCCTTCGCCCTCAAACGTAAGGGTCGAGCTCTCAGGTACGACGATACCGCCGTTTTCCAGAGTATTCTCGCCTTTAAGCACGAGCGTGACATCGCATCCTTCGCCGATGATGACTGCGGCTTTCTTTTTCCTGCCCGAAAAACATGCATTCTCAAGAGTGATCTGGCCGGAATAGCCGTCTTCTATGTTCAGGCCGATATCGGAAGATACCCCGGGAACACCTGTGACGGTGACATCTCTGTAAGTAACCTTGCCGTTTGTGATCCTGACACCTTTGCAGCCGCTGCCGATGAGATTCTGGAGCTGGATGCGCGATTCCCTGCCCGCGACATAGATGTTCTTGTTGCGCTCCTCTTCCTCAAGACGCGCGTATCTGAGGATAACGCCCTTGATCTCGGGGTCGATCTCCTTGACGATCTTTTCGGAAGGTCTCGCGGTATAGTAGCCCTGGATCAGGTCGATGCCGAGGAATACCAGTATGGCAAGTTCTTCCTGTGTCTCAACGCCTTCGGCAAGTGCCATGATGTCGTTTTCGTGCGCGAAACCGATGATGTCCTTGACGAAATGCTGCTTATGAGGCGACATATGGATCTCCGAAATGAGCGAACGGTCGATCTTTATGTAGTGGGGCATGTACCTTAAGAGATTGCTGACATTGGAATAGCCCGTGCCGTAGTCGTCGATCGCGAGCTCGACTCCCAATGAACCGAGGAACTGCTTCAGATCTGCGTAGTCATCATCGCTCAATTCGGTCGCTTCGGTAAACTCGACAACGATCATGTCCTTGTGACGTCCGGTAATGTCGACGAGCCTGTCGATATCTTTTCCCTTGAGACGCTGTCCCGGAATGCTGTTTATGAAGACTTTCGCGCCATCGCGGAACTCATCCGTCCTTGTGTCGATGATATCGAAAACGTTATTAAACGTCGCCGCTTCCACGTCGTAGAGTCTTCCGAAGACTTCTGCGTACTTGAGAACGACAGGCGGCTGGATGTAAGGGACCGAATCGGGCCTCATCAGCGCCTCATATGCATAGATCTCACCTGTATGGGCATTGACGATCGGCTGGAAGTGATACTTGATCCTGTTATGGTCAAGGATGTCATTGACCTGATCTGCCTGGCGCTCGCTGTCATCTCCGTCTTCTTCTCCGGAAAGGCTGCGGATACGGAGCTTGTAGGCATTCTTGTTCGTAAGCGCAACGCTCGTGATCCTCTCAAAGCCGTTGCGTCCTTCTGCATTACCTTCGGCAATTCCGTAATAGATATCCACCGGGAGCGAATACTTGTGTTTGAAGGTGAATTCGCTGAGCTTCTGTCTGATCCCTGCAACGGCTTCCTCAATTCTCTTCCTGCCTTCAGAGGTAAGCGCGTCGATCACGACGATCTCACCGTTGCCGAACGAGTAAACGTTGCCTTCGGGGAAGTACTCCTGGGCAAGATTTCCGAGCTTGACGATCGCCTTGTCGCCCGCTGTTCTGCCGTCCTTGTCGTTGATCTCGGACAGATTCCTTATGTCCGCGGCAAGCACGCCGATCTCCGGATTGCCGATACCTTTGAACTTGAAGAGCAGACCGTCGATCTGCTGCGTGAATCCTCTGAAATTGAAAAGTCCCGTAACCGGATCTCTTATCAGGCTGGACTCGAGAGTCTCATTCTTCTTTTGGAGATCTTCCAGTCTTCTGGTCGTCTCAAGACCGCGCATAAGGCTTCTGAGCCAGAGCCTGTAGCTGTCGCCGTAAGATGAGGGGTGTACATAAGAGACCACCGCATAGCCGTAGCATATGTTATCGAAATGCAGGGGCGAGAAAATAAACGCTTCGGGATCCGGCCTGTCCTCATCAAGTCTCGGAATGAGCTTATCCCTGTCGAAATAGTGGTCCAGGCCGATCCTGTCTTTGTTGAGCTTTTCGGGCCTGCATGTCATTACGTTTGCGATCCTCGGTGAGAAGAACCTTGCAGGATCTGACAGGAAAGCGTAATTGATCTGGGACTCGGACGGATCGATGGACGGTCTTATGGGATCGCCGTTCTCCGTTTTGTCCCCTGAGGACATGCCGTAGTGATTCCAGTCGTCATTGATGCAGATGTTGAAACTCTCGAATTCCCTGAGCTGATAGACGTATGTGAAAAGAGTACTGATTATGCCGTACAGATTCTTCTGGGCAAGCAGGTCATCATCCAAGTGATTGAAGTTCGAGAAAACGCTGTTGCTCGAAGTGTTGGTATCCCAGACCGGCCTTAGCGCGAGCCGGGTGTCTTCGACCCTCAGCTCACAGCCGCAGCTGCTTCCGTGGAACAGGTCCACCGGGCATGAGAACGGCTCGGGTTTGCCGCCTTCACTCATGGTCATGAGCATTTCGGCCGCGTATTTGCCGAAGGCCGTAGCCGGAAGCCTTACCGATGTGATCGGTACCGGGGACAGACGTCCTTCCTCATTTGAATCGTAGCCTGTAACCGCAATGTCTTCAGGGACTCTGATGCCGTTCTCCGCGAGCGCCTTGCAGACGCCTATGGCCATGCAGTCGTTGGCGCAGGCGATCGCGTCGGGCAGGTCTTCAGGGTTTCTCGCAAGACGGTCGCCCACACTCTCGCCGCTCGTATACCAGAAATCGCCGTAGAACATGCGGCCGTTCTTTATCTCGAGACCGTGTTCCTCCATGGCGTCCTTATAAGCCTGCATTCTCTCCTTGGAATAGGGATGCCAGGCTTTGCCGGTCAGGAACGCGATATCTTTATAGCCGTGTTCCTCGATGAGGTGGTTCAACAGGAACTTAACGCCTTCATAGTGATTCGGGAACGCGGAGAAAAAGTATTTGCTCTGCTTGTCGATGACGATGACGGGACACTTTGCCCTCTTATGCGCGGCTTCCTCAATGGCATCGGCAAGACCCGGTGTCTGGAGGGTATCGAGCATCAGGACCAGACCGTCAAGTTCCTCATAAGGAACGAGAGAATAGATGGATGTCTCGCCCTGTTCGCGGTGCGCGCTGCTCTGGTATTTCTGATACGTGGAAAAGATCAGGACATCCCAGTCATAAGCGAAAGCCTGCTTTTCAAAACCGCAAATGAATTCGGCCTGATAGTATTCGTCGGCCTGGCCGACAAGTATCGCGATCCTTTTGCGTCTTCCCATCAGCACCTCATTTTCGGATCAAAAAAGCCGCCTATCAATCGTCTAATTTATTTTAATACGCGCTGTGACCATTCTCAACAAATTGACCGATAAACGACATATTTGTCGGCTTGGTCATATCGGCCATCAAGGCAGGAGCCTGTCGACCGGAGCGAATCCCGTTGTCTTTCTGAACTTCTCGTTGATCTCGAAGTTAGAGAGACAGTCGGAAGGATCGACTCTCTCGAAATTGATCGTCATGAGCGCGTCGCGCTTGATCATGACGGAAACGATGGTGATCTCATCTTCGTTGCCGGTAGCCGTGTTGAGCTGGCAGTCGACTGCGTGGATGAGGACCTTCTGGACCGGGAGAAGTGCGAAAGAGTCACGCGCAACACGGAGGATCGTGCTTGCGACGTAGTCCTGTACGAGTTCATAGTACTCGCTCTTTGTGAAAGGCTTTTCGACCAGGTCGCCGTTAGCCTTGAGAGAGAGTTTGTTCTGGGGGATGACCTCGCCGCTCATGACCTTGAACTCGATCTCGAGGAACGAAGGATCGTCCGTTCCGACTTCGAATCCGCTTCCGTATTCGAGGAGATCGTCGAACGGACCAGCCTCTGCGATTACCTTGAAATATGAATCGATATTGCCTGCGAGAACGCTCTCTGCGAAAGGAACGAGTTCCTTGTTATTGCCTGCGCCCTTCTTGATGACTTCCCAGTCGATGTATCCGTCGCTCTGCTTATGAACGGACTTGACCGCTTCGATCCTCTCCTCGAATTCAGCAACGAGCTGCTGGTTCTGCTCGAGATCGGGATTGACTGCGGGAGCTGCCTTAGCCGTCTTTGTGCCCTTAGCGGTTGCTGCTGCGCCTGCTGCAGCGGGAAGAGCCTCGGCGCCGGCCGCCTTGCCCTTCTTCTTGTCGGAGAGCTCCTGTATCTTTTCCTTGCCCTGCTTTACGAGCTTCTTAACGTTCGTGTTCTTGGTATAGTAAACGCCGGTTCCCGGAATGCCGATGGTCGTGCGGCCCTGTCCCTTGAGGTTGATGGACTGGCGGAGACCGGATCTTCCGAATGACAGCGAAGGTCCGCCCTTACTGAGATTGAGCTTAACGCCTTTGAAAAGTGTGATCGATTTACGGAAATTAAGTCCCATAGATTACTCTCCCGATGTGTCAAAAATGCCTTATGTTATACAGACAATGTTAACACAACCGGAGGGCGAAAAGAATTAATCCTTTATGAATTTCTGAAGAGCCGGCAGGGATGCCATGTAGTCCCTTCTTCCGAGCTCGTACATTTCGAGGGCGGTATTCTTACTGATGTTGTAAGTCGAGGACTTTATCGGGCGGCTCATGCAGTAGAGGAACGCGGTACCTCTTGCCTCATACCCGAACATCTTCCTCTGGCACTCGCGGTAGGAAAGGTGCCTGTTGTCGATTGCCTTGATCGTCTCGGGCCAGTCTTTCAGGACATGCGTGTACGCAGCTTTGAAGCTCTCGGGCTCTTTAACAAAGTCCCTCGGCTTTGATGTGATGACGACTATCTTGTCGCAGCCCTTTTCGAAGGCTCTGTCGCACGGGATGGAATCGGCTACTCCGCCGTCGAAATAATATCTGCCCCTGAACTGCACGGGCCTTGTCACCGCAGGCAGACAGGCAGAACACATGATGACCCGGTAGTCATCCTTTTGAATGTCGGACTTCTGGAAATAGACCGCTTTGCCCGTCTCGGCGTCAGTCGCAACGACCTCGAAATCGCAGGGGTTTGCGGCAAACGTCTCATAATCTAACGGGTCTTTTCCTGTCGATGTCGAGAGCTCGTTATAGATGTATTCGATGCCGAAGATCCCGCCCTCGTCGATAAGGGGCTTTAATACGAAATATCTGGGATCGCTCGTGTGCTCGGTGTAGAACCTCAGGTTCCTTCCGTGCTGGCGCGCGAGGAAACTCATGCCGTTGCCCGAGCCTGCGGAAACTCCGATGCAGTAATCAAACTCGATGCCCGCTTCCTGAAAGCAGTCAAGAATGCCCGCTCCGTACGCGCATTTCATTCCACCGCCTTCCATTACGAGGCCTATCTTCGGTTTTTTACCGGGCATTTCTTTATCTGAGGAACCCTTCTATGATCTTCTGCTCAGCCTGCTGCTCGGTAAGACCCAAAGTCATGAGCTTCGTGATCTGCTCACCCGCGATCTTTCCGATCGCAGCCTCGTGGATCAGTGAAGCATCTACATTTGTGGCAGCAAGCTTCGGCGTCGCAACGATTATACCATTGTCCATGATGATGGAATCGCATTCTGCGTGACCGCTGCACTTTGCGTTGCCCGAGATGTCGATGATGACGTCCTGCTTGGAAGTATCCTTTGCAACTCCGCGGCTGACGATGTCGCACTTGGAATCTTCGCCGTCCAGGGAGATAACCATCTCTGCCGAAGCCGTCTGGTCAAAGTTCGTAAGGATCTTATCGTGCAGGAGCAGTGTCGCGCCGGGGCCTACGACCGCCTTCGTGACTCTGTGAGTATCGTTGATCCCGGCGATCTGCGATGTGTCCATCTCCATCGTCGATCCTTCGAGGAGCTCGACTTCGGTAGTCGGGTTCATGAAGCGCTTGCCGGTTCCGGTGCCCTCGCCGTAATGCTTTTCGATGTATTTGACATGGGAATTCTTTCCGACGTGGAAAGAGTGAACGCCGTCGTGCTGGCTGTCATGTCCGCCGCAGTTGCTGATGCCGCAGCCCGCAACGATCGTTACGTCGCAGTCCTCGCCGATGAAGAACTCGTTGAAAACAGTCTCCTTGTGGCCGGATTTGCTTATGATTACCGGGATGTGGCAGGACTCGTTCTTTGTGCCGTCCTTGATGTGTATGTTGATGCCCTGACCGTCCTCGCGCGACTCGATCTCGATGTTCGCGGTCGAATTCCTTGCCTCGCTCGCACCGTTGTTCCTTATGTTGAAGGCGCCTACGGGCAGTGCATCGAGTTCGGCGACTTCCTTTAAGATCCTTTTCTCGAGATCATCCATTGCAGTGTACCCCCTCAGCTCCCGCGATCAGGCAGCCCTTGCGGTTTACGTGATGCGTCATGTTAAGTTCTTCCATGATCTTGGCGCTGTCATCAAATCTGTCGACCTCGCCGTCCTTCAGGTAGATTATCTTGTCGGAGATCTCAAGGATCCTCTCCTGGTGAGAGATGATCATGATGTTTCCGTTCGTTACTTCCCTTAAGTTCTCGAAAACCTGGATCAGGTTCTGGAAGCTCCACAGGTCGATTCCCGCTTCCGGCTCATCGAAAAGGCTTAATTTTCCGCCTCTTGCGGCCGCAGTCGCTATCTCGATCCTCTTGAGCTCGCCGCCCGACAGAGTGTCGTTGATCTCACGGTCTAAATAATCTTTCGGGCAGAGTCCGACGGCTCTCAGGAACGTACCCATCTTGACGGGCTTGCCCTCGGCGATCGAGAGGATGTCCCTGACCCTGATGCCCTTGAACCTTACGGGCGTCTGGAAAGCGAAGCTCATTCCGCGGTTTGCGCGCTCGTTGATCGGGAGATCCGTAATGTCCTCGCCGTCGAAAATGATCCTTCCCGAGGTCGGGGTGATGATGCCCATGATGATCTTGAGAAGCGTTGACTTGCCGCTTCCGTTGGGTCCGGTGATCGCGACGAACTTGTCGTCTATCTTCAGGTTTATGTTCTTGAGGATGTCTTTGTCATCGGCATGAAAGCAGATATTCTGAAGTTCCAGCATGACTTTTTCTCCTAAAGTTGGTGATTCTTTGCGCTAGGCTACATTACTATATATTCTCCGGGGTAAATTAACAATAGACATTCTCGACATATGTCGGAAACATATCTCGATATTATTTGTTAGCGGTGTTACAATGTCCTTTATGGAAAATAAGAGATTATCCGAGATCGCACACGAACTTGCCGCCATCGCCACCGCAGGCAAATGGTACACGAAGAACAAGTTCGATACCGAGCACTATGAGAACATACTCGATCTGTCGAGAGAGCTCCTTACCATCGGTACGGACATCACTCCCGAACAGGCTGCCGATCTCCTTGAAGGCAACGACGGCTACCAGACCCCCAAGGTCGAGACGAGAGCCATCATCTTCAATGAGAAAGAAGAGGTCCTCCTCGTAAAGGATTACGACGGCAAGTGGACCGCGCCCGGCGGCTGGTGCGAATTCAACTACTCGGTCTGGGACAACACGGTCAAGGAAGCTCTTGAGGAAGCCGGGATCAAGGCAGAGCCATACCGCCTCGCCGCCGTCCTGGACCACCGCAAGAACAACAACCCGAACTCGATGTTCTGCGCCTGCAAATGCTTTGTGCTCTGCAGGAACCTGGGAGGAGAATTCGTCACGAACATCGAGACCACCGAATCCGGTTACTTCTCACTCGACGATCTCCCGGAGATCAACGAGCGCAAGGTAAATCTCAAGGAGTTCCGGCTCTGCCTCGAGGCATTCAGGGCAGACACCTGGGAAACCGTTTTCGATTAACATTTGAACTAAAGGACAACTTATGAGCAAGAACAAGAGCCAGCCGTATATTTTCGTAACCCAGCAGAAGCTTATCGACTTCTGCCGCTATGACATTGGCTGGTTCGACCTGGTCGGCGGCTCTGCGGACGACGCTTATCCCAGTAACGGATTTGACGTCCAGTGCGAAGTCGATTACCCGATGCAGCTGGAAGACTTAAGGATCGCCCTGACACACTTCGCCGATGACGATGTGCCGCTCGATGACTTCCTTTTCGACTGGTGGTACCCGATCATCATGTACTTCTTCCACAACCTTTGTCTGGACGAGCTTTTCGGACCCGAGCCCGACGCGATGACGTCGATCGAGCTCCCGACCATCCCCATGACAGAGGAAGACATCCTGGTCACGATCCTTGCGGTCATCGCCCATTCCGACCTCGACAAGAAGCTTCCTTACAAGCCTCAGTCCCTCTCTCATTACCTCGACATCGAGTCAATGATCTCCATGATCGAGCTCTTCCAGGAAGACAAGGATCTTCCCGTGACCGAGCGCCGCTTCACGGTTCCGCAGAAGACCGCGTTCATCAACCACTGGGACAACAATCTTCTCCTGAAGGACGCGCCTGAAGACGTCAAGGCACTCTTCGCCGCTTTCACCGACGAGCTCTGCAAGAAGGAAGTCTTCGAGGCCCTCAAAGCCAAGGCATACGGCTGTTACGGCGGCAATGCCGTCTTTGCCTGCGACTTTGCCGAGTCCGCAAGGCTCCTCGAACTCCTCTGGAAAAAGTTCAGCTTCGGCTACGCTGCGAACACGTTAGGCTACATCCACTACTACGGCAGGCTCGACGGCAAGCCCGACTACGAAAAGGCTTTCTACTACTTCTCCGTCGCCTCGGGCTTCAACATCACCGAGGCCAAGTACAAGCTCGCCGACATGTTCATGAAGGGCCAGCACGTTATGCCGAACCCCAATCTCGCCTACCAGACCTACATCAAGCTCTACGACGAGACCAAGTTCTATTTCGAGAACGGCGACTACGGCTGCGACTTTGCCGACTGCGCCTTAAGGCTCGGAAGCGCTCTTTCCAACCTTCCGTCCCAGCGCATAAGACGCTACGCAGTCCTCCTCGAAGCCGACTACGCGATCAACAAGCGCATCCAGAAAGCCTTCGAATACGGCGACAAACAGGTCCGTGCCAAGATCCGCGACGAGCTCGCAAAAGCCCGCGCCGACCTTCTCCTCGACCCTGACTATCCGCAGCCTTTCGACCGCTGGAGATACATCTATTCCGACTATGCGACCGAGCCCATCGAAGCGTTCATCAACAACCGTGACGACAGCTTCTATTCCATGAGGCTCCACAGAACGGGTCTCAACCACGTCAAGTTCACGATCACGAGAATGCCCTCCGTCTCCGGAACAAGCCCGCGCCTTTCTTTCGCGACACAGCCCTGGAGCGAGTTCTGCGGTATGGTCAGCAAGCTCGAATTCACGGTCATCGACGACAACGAACACAGCATGCTCCAGAAGATCCTGGACAGCGACACTAAAGACACTATCTTCGACAAGCTCGTCATCGAAGAGCCCACGAGCAAACTCAGTTCCATGGCAGGAAGAGCAGTCGGACTCAAGTGCTTCAAGTTCTTCAGCCACGGACTTCTGGTCTGCTTTGCCTTCGTCGACAAGATCTTCTACAACAAGCCCAAGGACGAATTCCCCGAGGGCTGAAATCCTCTCTTTACAAACCCGCTGATGCGGGTATAATGAGGTCGTCCAAGGCGGAGTGTAATTCTCCGACCGGCGGTGACCCGTGGGATCGGGAAGCCCGCAAGTCCTGCAAATTTTCTACGGCAGGATCGACGCAGTGAGAGTCTGCGGCCGACGGTAAAGTCCGGAAGAGAGGAAGTGTTTATATGTCAATCTCATCCCCTTCAACTGTCGGCATTGCCGATGCTAAGTCACGCCGCAAGGCAATGATCCGCCGCATCACGGTTACGGCGATCCTCACCGCAATGGCATTCGTGCTCATGTATCTCGAAGTGCCGCTCCCGTTCATGCCGCCATTCCTTAAGTTCGATTTCTCCGAGGTTCCCGTACTTGTCGGAGCATTCGCACTCGGTCCCGTCTGGGGCATCGTCATCGAGCTCCTCAAGAACCTGATCCACCTGCCCTTCACTTCAACAATGGGCATCGGCGAACTCTCCAACTTCATCACGGGATCACTTTTCGTGGGCTTCTCCGGCCTCGTTTACCTCAAGCTGCACACCCGCAAAGGCGCCGCCCTCGCAATGGCAGTCGGCACCCTCGCCCTCGCAGTCATCGCAGTCCCGGTCAACGCCTTCATCACGCTGCCCCTCTATGGCTCAGTTATGGGCTTTTCGACTGACGCGATCATCGGCATGAGCGCCGCCGTCAACCCGCTCATCAAATCCAAGTGGACCCTGCTCTGCTTCGCATTCGTCCCCTTTAACCTTTTCAAGGGCATCGTCGTCTCGGCAATTACGTTCTTCATCTACAAGCCCGTCTCCAAGCTGATCCACCAGACCCGCGAGATCACCCGCGGCGAAAAGGACGCAGCTGAACCTGAGACTGAACAGGTGTAAGCGCTGACCTACAAGATTTAGATCGACCCCGTTTTTGTAGGTCATTTCAGGCTCCGAAAAACGTAAAAACAACTAAAAAGACCTACAAGAAAGGCACTTGTCCTGTTTTTGTAGGTCTTTTTCGTTTGAATACGCCTGTTTTGCTTGAAAAACGACCTACAAAAATCCGGTTTTCCCGTTTCTTGTAGGTCACGCACATACGAAAACGGTCAAAAAGGCTGTTTTCGTATGTAAGCCCGTTCAGATCTTCCTCGTCGCGTTATCCGTAATGAGCTGAATGGCTTTCTGCGACTGCGGCCACTCGGGGTGCGCGATCGGGAAAACGTGATGCATGTGGAGCTCGCCGTCGTTCGCGGCGTCATAGAAAAGCGCGTCATCCAGGAGTTCCTTGAGCTTTTTGTTCTCCTCGCGCAGGAAGTCTTCCTCGCCCGTGATCAGGCAGACTTTGAGGTCTTTGTCGCGCTCTGCGAGCGGCGTGATGTCGAAAACATATTCGGGAAGTTTCTTTTTGTCCTTCTTGCTGCCCGTTGCGTTCTCCTCGAAAAAGATCCCCGGGAAAGCCTTCGGATGATACCTTAAGCCGCCGCAGATGAGACCTGCGGAAATCACCTGTCCCTCGGGCTTTTCGAAGACAAAGAGCTCGTTGGCAACGTTGCTGTTCCTGGCTGCGAGAGCTCCGATCAGGGCAAGATAACCTCCTGCGGAATCGCCCGTTAAGTGGAACTTTTCGATGCCGTATTTGGCGGTAAGGAAATTCATGCATCTGATGATCTGGCTTAAGATCTTTGACAGTCCCGCCTGCGGCATCAGGGTGTAATCCATGTTGGCGACCGGGATCCCGGAGTGCCTTGCAAGGTGCATTCCGAAGCACTTGTCGAGCACCTTGGTGCCGTAAACAAACGCGCCTCCGTGGATCAGAAGGAAACATTCCTTCGAGCTGTCCACGTTTGAGGGGCGGTAGTAATCGAGTGTGAGATTCAAAGGATCTCCCGACCAGTTGACGTCTTCATCGATCCTGACGTCAGCGGGATATACTTCGGAAGCGAGACGCGGGGCATCGGATTCGGTGCAGTTCTTTATCCAGACCTTGACCTGGCTTTCTGCTCTCATCATAAGTAAGCTCTTCATCGCGTCACCCCCTTTGCGTTCAGGCAGTCGGTTTTCGTTACGATTAATTATAGAAAAATTCTTTTCGATTTACACCCCCACAACACACTGCGGCTGTTGATATAATAGGAGCGAAAAAACTAACGGAGGACAGTGTTGATGTCATACGATAAAGCAGCCGAAGAGCGCCTTTCCGAGCTTGTCTCGGCGTTCATCTGCCACGCTTCCGGACACCTTCCGGACGACGTCCGCAAAAGGCTTTCGGAGATGGCCGAAGTCGAGAACGAAGGGTTCGCGCCGGAGATCTACAACGTAATGAAAAAGAACATGGAGATGGCCGACAAGCTCGGCAGGCCTTCGTGTCAGGATACGGGAATCCCGCAGTTTTTCGCGAGGGTCGGGACGAAATTTCCTTTCCTTGACGAGATCGAACCCGCACTCATCGACGCGGTCAAAAAGGCAACCGAGAGGGCACCTTTGAGACACAATGCGGTAGAGGTTTTCGACGAGTACAACACAGGCAACAACATCGGCCACAAGGTGCCGTGGATCGACTGGGAACTGGTTCAGGACAGCGATCAGCTCGAGCTCTATTTCTATATGGCGGGCGGCGGATGTTCGCTCCCCGGAATGGCGAAGGTCTTAATGCCTCTCGAAGGCTATGAAGGTATCGCGAAAGCGGTCTTTGACCAGATGACGACATACGGCGTAAACGCCTGCCCTCCCTGCCTCGTAGGCATAGGCATCGCAGGTTCCGCAGAAGTCGCCGCGAAACTTTCAAAAAAAGCACTGCTCCGTCCGGTCGGTTCACACAATGAGAATCCCAAGGCTGCGCAGATGGAAAAGGATTTCGAGGAAGGCCTTAATTCGATCGGCTTAGGTCCCGGCGGATTCGGCGGCAAGCTCTCCGTCATGGGCGTTAACATCGAGCAGGCGGCAAGACATCCCGCAACGCTTGCGATGGGTCTTTCGACTGCATGCTGGGCACACAGAAGGGCCGGCATCAGGATCAGCCCCGACTTCACATATGATTTCTTCACGCATAAAGGAGTCACTTTATGAGCACGTTTTATTTCACAACTCCCGTGTCTGACGAAGACATCAGGAAGGTACATATCGGCGATGTTATCTACCTGACCGGCGACATCACGACCGGCCGCGACGACGTCCACATCAGGGTCGTAAACGGCGGCAAGGATTCACCCGTCGACCTTAAGGGCAAGGCTATCTTCCACGCCGGCCCGATCATGAAAAAGATCAGCGCAGAAGGCGAACCCGACAAGTACAAGGTCATCAGCGTAGGCCCTACCACTTCCATGAGAATGGAAAAAGCCGAGGCTGAATTTCTCAAGGCCACCGGCACCAAGATCATCATCGGCAAGGGCGGCATGGGCCCCAAGACCACACAGGGCTGCGTCGACAACTGCGCGATCCACACCATTTTTCCGGGCGGCTGCGCTGTAGTTGCTGCTGAGGAATGCGTTGACGTTGAAGGCGTTGAATGGCTCGACCTCGGAATGCCCGAAGCGATGTGGAAGCTCAAGGCCGAGAATTTCGGACCTCTGATCGTCTCGATCGATTCATACGGCAACAACCTGATCGAGAACAATAAAGTTGAATTCCAAAGCAAAAAGGAAGCTGCTCTTGAGGGACTTAAGGGCAAGCTTGATTTCATGCACTGATGTCAGACTATCCGGATCTCAAAGAACTTAAAACAAAAGGCGTAAAGCTCCTGATCTTCGACCTTGACGGCACGCTCCTCGATTCGATGAACGTGTGGAACAAGGTCGACATCGATTTCCTCGGACGCTACGGCTATGAAGTAACGCCCGAATATACCGACGTCGTAAAACGCGTGTCGGTCGATGAGGCCGCGCTCTACACAAAAAAGAGATTCAGGATCCCGCTCTCGCCGCAGGAGATCATCGCCGAATGGGACAAGATGGTCAGCGGTTTTTATCAGAATGAGGTTTTGTTAAAGCCCAATGTGAGAGCGTATCTTGAGGATGCAAAGCGCCTCGGTTTCCGCATGGGCGTGGCTACCGCGCTCACCAGGAACAACGCTGTCGCGGGCCTTACCAGGAACAGGATACTTCAGGATTTCGATGCGGTGATCACACTCGAAGACGTCGGCAAAAAGATCGACAAATCTTCACCTGACATCTTCATCAAAGTATTGAATTACGTTAATGCCGGAGGCGGCTCAATAACACCTTCGCAGACTCTTGTTTACGACGATGTTGCGGCTGCCGCGCAAGGCGCAAGAAACGGCGGTTTTCTCACCTGCGCAGTCTATGATGAGATCGGCTGCGGAGATCCCGTTAAGTGGGAGAGCTTCGCAGCCGAGTGTGATTATTCAGTCAAAGAATTTCAGTTCTGATTATTTCTTGTCTTCGGACTTTTCTTCAGTCTTCTCTTCTTTCTTTTCATCCTTCTTTTCGCCGGGCTTAGCATCGGTCTGTGATGCCTGTGCTGCTGCCTGAGGAGCGGGAGCCGGTGCGCCTGCGTTCTGAGCTGCCAATGCTGCTGCCCTGAGTGCTGCTCTCTTCTTTCTCTTCTTCTTGACGGAGCTGACGATGATCAGGACAACGACAACCGAGATGACGATGAAAGGTACCAGGACGGGAGATACCGCAACGAGGACGAGGAAGAGTCCCTTGAAGAATTCAGCGATGTTCTTGAGTGAATTCTTGAACGTCTTTGCGATCTTATCGCCGTAGGTGTCAACGTGAGGTGCTTCCTGAGGCTTGATCTCCATGACTTCCCTGACTCTGAGGTTGAGGGTTGCGTATGTGACCTGGTTTTCGAGAACGCGGAGAGTGGACTCTGCGCTTTCGATCTGATATCTGACCTCTGTGAGCCTGTTCTGGAGAACGATGATGGAATCAAGGTCCTTGGCCTGCTTGAGGAGCTCGGTGAGCTGTTCCTGCTCAACTCTGAGGGAGTCGAGTCTTGCCTTTGTGTCAACATAGCTGAGAGTTACGTCCGTCGTGCTCTCGTTGGTGCTCGTTACGGTGCAGTTCTCGCCGACTGCGGAAATGAGCGCGTCAAGTCCGTCAGCGGGAACTCTGATCACATAGTTTGCAGAGCGGAGGCTTCCCTTCTTGCCCGTGCCGCTTACGCCGGAATTCTCGATGTAGCCTCCGAGCGCCTTGACCTTATCTTCAACGCTCTGTCTTACGCTGTCGAAAGCGGTCGTCTCCGCAACGATCGCAACGTTCCTGATGAGAAGTCTGCCCTTGGTCGGATCGACGTTTGCCTGATTGGAATTATTGCCGTTTGCAGCGGGTGCAGGTGTCTCGGCTGCTGCCTGGGTCTCTTCTGTCTTTGTTTCTTTTCTCGCCGCAGCACCGGACAGGGATCCTGTCCTCGCCTTGCTGTTGGCGGTCATCGCGGAATCAACATCGGCTCCTTCATAGGCTTCGCCATCTTCGGCATAGTAGCCGTTACGTACCTGATATGTGCTTACCGGAGCACCGGATTTGAATGACGATGCGCATCCGACGAGAGTCAGGAGCGACATCATCGATGCGGTTATGATCAAAGCAATCTTTTTCTTTTTCATGTGATTATCCTCACTTTCGTATCGTGTCTACACCTTTAATACAGAATAACACGGCGAAATGTTGCACGCCTACTCAAAATTTCTTTTCGAAGCGCGAAAACCCTTCCCGGCATTTGTGGTATATTTCAACAAATGGAATTCTATGATGTCACAACCGATCTCTGGTCTTATCTCGAAAAAGAGAACAGACCGCTCGTGATCTACGGCACCGGAGACGGCGCCGACAAGATCATCGACGAACTCGGCAGACGTGGTCTCTCACGTCTGATCACCGGCATTTTCGCAAGTCCGGGCTTCGTACGCGAAGGCCGCGTCTTCAGAGGTTTCCCCGTCGAGCCCTTCGAAGACATTTACGCGCGCCTTTCCGGTTTCATCGTGCTCGCAGCCTTCGGCTCCGCGCTCCCCGACGTTCTTTCATATGTTTATTCTCTAGAAGAAAAATGCGAACTGTATGCGCCCGACGTCCCCGTCTGCGGCGGCGAAGTTTTCGACATGGAATTCGTAAAGCGCAATGAAGACCGCCTCGCAAATGTCTATTCGAGACTTGCGGATGACCTCTCTCAAAAGACCTTCAGAGACCTCGTAAACTACAAGCTCTCGGGCAGTCTCAAATACCTGCGTTCATGTGAGGTCACGCCTGACGAAGCAGACGGCATACTGGGACCTTTCAAAGAGAGTTCTTTCATCGATCTGGGCGCATATAGAGGTGATACTCTCATAAGATTCACGCAGATGTTCCCCGCATTTATTTCGGCAACCGCCTTGGAACCCGAACGTCACTCTTTCTCCAAGCTTAAGGCATGTGCCGGTGAACTGAATATTCCCGTAACCTGCGTGAATGCGCTGGTGTCAGACACCTGCGGAAAAGCACTGATCACAAGCTCCAGAGGCCGCGGAACGAGAGCCGCATCTGGCAGCGGAAGCGGCCGCGAGATAGATAAGGTGACAGTCGATTCACTGGCTGACGCAAAGCGCGCGGGCTTCATAAAGATCGACGTTGAAGGCAGCGAATTCGCGGCGATCGAAGGCGCGCGCAACACGATTACGGATCAAAGACCGCAGATAAAGATCGCGTGCTATCACAAGAGCGCGGATCTTTTCGAGATACCCGAGACTGTCTTTGAGATAAGGGACGACTACCGCCTCTTCATGCGCCATACCCCTTGCATTCCGGGCTGGGATGTTGATTACTATTTCTTATGAAGATACTTATCGTAAGTGACTCGCACCGCATGAACGGCAACCTCAAGATCGCGATAGACCGCGAGAAACCGGACATGCTCATCCATCTGGGCGACATCGAAGACGCCGAAAGAACAGTCGCCTTGTGGGCAGGCGCACCCAAGACTCCGTGCGTTTTCATCAAGGGCAACTGCGACAGATATTCTGGTTCGGGAGAATTAAGAGACCGTGCGGTCTTCCCGCTCAAAGGCCACAAGTTCTACTGCTGCCACGGCCACAGGGAATACGTGAATTACGACCTCACCACGCTTTGCATCGAGGCGGCAACAGAGGAATGCGACATCGCTCTTTTCGGGCATACCCACGCGCCGTACGACAGCTGGGGTGACGCCGTCAAAGACACAAATCACAACTATAAAGAGATCGATCCCTATGCCTCCGCGGGCATCCGCGTCCTGAACCCAGGCAGCATATCGCTCCCCAGAGGCGGCTCGCCCAGGACCTACATGGTGATGGAAATGAAAGATGACGGCAATTACACCGTCATCCTGAAAAATCTCTGATAATTGAAGTCCGCAGGTCATGCGGACAAAAACTCATCCGCGCTTCTCGAAATACGACGCATCGTGATTGCACCACGGGCAGATGAAGTCTGCGGGAAGCTCTTCTCCTTCATAGACATAGCCGCATACGGTGCAGATCCATCCTGTTTTCGCGGGCGCGGAAGCGATAGCGGAAGATTCCTTGATGTTCTTCTGATAGAACGCATAAGTTACCGATGGATCGTCGTTAAAGACCGCGCCGTCGGTGACGTCAGCGAGGAACAGCGTGTGCGTTCCGAGATCCGTCGATGAGACGACCTTGCACGAGAGGTAAGCGTTGCACTCATCCTTGATGTAGATTACGCCGTTGTCCGCGCGCATGTAATAGATCGGAAGCACCTTATCTGCTGTCCTTCCGCTCTGGAAACCCCAGTGCTTGTATGTCGCGAATTCGGACTTTTCGGTGAGCATCGAAATGTTGAACAGTCCGGTCTTCAGAATGATGTCGTGCGTGAAGTTATTCTTGTTGACGCAGATCGTGATGCGGTTCGGCTCGGTCGTGACCTGGCATGCGGTGTTGATGATGCATCCGTTGTCCTTCTCCCCGTCCCTCGCCGTGAGGATGAAGAGTCCGTAGGTCAGGTTGTACATTGCTTTCTTGTCCATGTCAGGCCTCCTTGAATTGTGATCTGATTCAATTATAGAATGCCCTGCGCGAAAACAATATCCAAAGTCGGTGATTATGCGATATTTTCGTTTGAGATTTTTAGCCCCGGCCGCAGATCAGGAAAGCGCCGCCTTCAGTTTTGCGAGATTGCTCGTCATTACGGCAAGGTAATCAACGTCTTTTCCGCATGACTGCATCGAGTCCAAAGCCTCGATATTTACACCAGCCTTGCCCGATGTCTCGATAACGGTTTTCGCGATCTTGCCGTCTGAATTCTCGATCGTGAGAACCGTCTTGCAGTCGAGCGATTTGACCTTGTCGGCAAGGAATTTCACCGTCTCGAAAGAAGCTTCCGTCTCAGCCGAGCATCCTACGAAAGCCGCGCTGTACTTGAGTTTGTAGTCTTCTGCAAGATATCTGAAAGGATACCTGTCGCATACCACCATCGTGTCGAGCCTTGCGCCCTTCACCATCTCGGCGTACTGCTTGTCGAGATCGGAAAGCTTTGCGGTATATGAATCGAGATTAGCCTTGAACTTGTCAGCGTCCTTCGTTGCCACGGATGCGACAGCTTCTTCGATCGCCTTGCAGGATCTGGAAGCGAGCCTCAGCGACATCCATACGTGTTCGTCGTACTCGGGGCCTTCCTCACCTTCGTGATGGTCGTTATGTTCATAATGTTCATCGTGATCATCGTGGTCGTGCTCGTCTTCGCCCTGCATGCCCTCAACGACTTCCTCTTCAACGACAGCATCCTTGAGAACATCCATCAGGCAGACGACCTTCTGGTTCTTGTTCGCGGTCTCCTTGAGCGCGTCCCTGATCCAGCCGTCGGACTCGCCTCCGACATATACCAGAACGTCCGCGTTCTTTATCTTTACAATGTCAGCAGCGGAAGGCTGGAACGAGTGGAGGTCAGTTCCGTTGCCTATGATGAGCGAAAGGTCACAGCTCTCCGTGCCTTCGGTTATGTGTTTGGTCCAGTCGTAGAGAGGCGCGGTCGCGCATACTACTTTGATACCTTTTGAATTGGTTTCCGTCTTCTGTGCGCAGCCTGCCATTGAGAAAACAAGTGCAAGTCCGGTCAGCGCTGCGAAAATTCTTTTAACCATGTCTGTATCCATCCGTTTTCTATTTGAAATTGAAAATCGTTTTCAATTTTAGCGGAATATCCGGATTTGTCAATAACGATTATCTGCCATCTGCGGATTTTATATTCTAAAACTAGATGTTATACTTTAAAGGGATATTGATTCACACTTCACGGCCGGCGGTCCGTCCAATGAATAAGACTTTTGTATATATCAATCTTGCAATAGTTTCTTTAGCCGCAGTCCTGTTGGGGCTTCTTTTTGTGTTCAGGATTCCCGACGGCAATGTCACTTCCGCCAATATCTCACTCAGCGACAACTGGCACTACAACGGCGGCGCGAGTCCCAATGTCAGGCAGGATGAGGCGGCCGATCCGGAGCATCCCGTTTTCGATTCCGTGAACACGATCTCCATGTACCGCAAAGTGGACTGGACGACCTTCAAGGGCGCCGATCTCTGCTTCTCCACATGCAACCTCTACTTCAAAGTCTACCTCGACGATAAGCTCATCTACGACTTCAAGCCCGCGCTCCTTCCGATCTACGGCGACTACTACGGCGAGTACATCCACGTCGTCAAAGTCCCTGATTTCGAGGGCATGCACACATTGACGATCGAGTATGATTCCCTGCTCAAGGGCGAATGGACAGCCTTCCGCGGCATGCATTCCGAGAGCGGCGCGTCGTTCATAATGAGCATGCTCAACAAGAATTTCTGGAAGTTCATCTTAAGCTTCTCGGCATTCTTCCTCGGCGTAATGCTCGTCGTCTTGGGCTTTTTCCAGTCAAGGCGCCCCACGAAAATGGTTGAGACCGTCGCGCTCGGCTCCATGACAGTCATCCTCGCGCTGTACACTTTCTCGGGCACGCACATAATGTTCCTCGTCACGAACAACCCGGCGATAATGAGGCTTATCGAGCACTTCTGTCTCTCGCTGCTGCCCGCGCCCGCGATGATCTTTTTCGCTGCCATGACCGAGAACCTCAATTCCCATCTGGTCAAGATCATCCTCTGGCTCGTCTCAGGCAACTTCATCCTCTGCGTAGTCTGCCTGATCTTCAACATCACGGACTTCCACAACCTGCTCATCCTCTCCCACGCGATCATAGCGATCGGCATCGGCTTCATGGTCTTCATGTTCGTGCGCGAAATGAAGCTCCACAAAGAACTCGACCACCGCTACCGCTACATGATGATCGCCTTCGGGATCCTCTTCCTCACAGGCATAATCGACCTCATCCGCTACTATCTCCCGGGCATCGATGACGACGCCGCAGCCGCCACCAGGATCGGCCTCACCGTCTTCTTCATCGTCCTCCTGGTCTACGAGACGACATCGCTCATCGAGACCAACCGCAGAAGCCTCGAGTCCGACATCCAGGCAAGGCTCGCCCGCGTCGACGGCCTCACCGGCCTGTCCAACCGCCTTGCATTCAACGAGTGCGAAGAGGTCCTCCAGAACGGCGATTCCGGAAAATGCATCATCGTCCAGTTCGACGTCAACGACCTTAAGAAAGTCAACGACCAGCACGGCCACCTCGAAGGCGACCGCCGCATCCTCGCTGCCGCTGACGCGATCAAATCAACATTCGGAACATTCCCCGGCACCTGGTGCTTCAGGACCGGCGGCGACGAATTCATGGCCATCATGACAGGCCAGAACATCGAGGCAGAATACGATGAGGCCCTCAAGTTATTCGAGCGCTACATCGAAGATTACAACGAGACCGAAAGGCCCGAGATCCCGCTCATGATCCCCTGCGGCATGGCAGTCTTCGACAGCAGCAACGGCGACAGCCTCGTCTCGACCGAGCGCCTCGCCGACGACCGTATGTACGAGCGCAAGATGGAACTTAAAGAGAAGGATTCAAATTGAGTTCTTTGTAAAATCTTTGCTTTAAATAAACTACCGACAAGAATGAGGAAAAAGCCTGATATCACTCAGACCTCAGCGCGGTGACGGGATCCTGCTTCGACGCGGTCTTCGACGGGATGATGCCGCCGATGAGAGTCAGGAGGACGCTCAGGAAAACAAGTGCGATGCCGGGCAGGACGGGCAGCGCGGCGCTGACGGCCTCGGTCTCGCCGATCTTGTGGATCAGGTAGTTTCCGGGGATCAGCAGGATAAGTGAAATGCCTACGCCGAGGAGGCCGGCGAGGAAGCCGGTGATGATGGTCTCGGCGTTGAAGACCTGGGCGACGTTTGCTTTGGATGCGCCCATGGCGCGGAGGATGCCGATCTCTTTCCGGCGTTCAAGAACGCTGATGTAGGTGATGACGCCGATCATGATAGATGAAACGACAAGTGAGATGGCGACGAAAGCGATGAGTACGTAAGAGATCGTGTTGATGATCTTTGTGACCGACTTCATGAGGGCGCCGACGATGTCGGTGTATGTGATCGACTTGTCGTCTTCCTTGGCGTCTTCAGCAGCTTTGTTATAGTCTTCGATGATCTTGACGATCTGATCCTTGCTCTCGAAATCCTTGGGGTAGATGGTAATCGAGCTTAAGTCGTCAGCAGCGCAGTAACCGAAGGCTGCGAGGTTGGCGTCGTAGGAGGTCTTGTTGCCGCCCATGAGCTCGGCCATGAAGGACTCCATCTGGGACTGGTCCATGTTCATCTTGAATGCGCCGGCGATCGCGTCTTCATCGATGATGAGGGCGCTGCCGAAATCGGAGAAGGTATCTTTGAGGGCGCTCGTGACGTTTTTTGCCGATCTGGGTGGCGACCTTTTTGAAGATCTTCTTCATGGCATTGCCGATCTGGCTGCCCATGGTCTTCGTGTAGGAATTGACGTTCTTGGAGACCTGCTTCATTATGCCGTCGGCGTTAACGGCTTTCATCGCGCCGTTGGTGATGAGCTTGGAGCCTTCCTTGGAGGAGGCATATTTGGAGAAAGACTTGCCGAGGAGCGTGGGATCGGGCATGTTGTGCGCCTTGGCGTATTTCGTGTAGCCGTTCATCAGGGATTTTATGAAGGAGGTCATCTGCTTGTCGGTGATCTTGACATTGCCCAGGAGATCATCGGTTAATGCGTCCATCTGCTTGTTGATGACCTTCTTGCCTTCAGATGAATTCATGTACTGCTGCATGTGGCTCGTGAGGTTGTTTGCGGTGAGGTTCCAGCCCTGCTTTGCGGCGTAATCGGCGAAGCCGTCCATGATGGCGGATTCGACTTTTCTGGCTGTCTTTGCGGAGACGTTGCCTACGCTGTCCTGGATTATTTTCGTGAGCAGCTCGCGGATCAGGGCCTTGCCTTCGGACGAGTTCAGGTAGGTGTTGAACGCGTCAGGCATCTTGGCGTAATTGGTCTTCGGGTCCTTCGCGGCGTACGCGAGATAACCGTTCATTACATTGGTTATGAGCTTGCCCAGTTCATCGGTGTTGACGTCGAGCTTGATGTTCTTGAGGAGCTTGGAGATGTCTTTGGAGGACATTTTCGGCATGGCTTTTGTGAGTTCCTTCGAAAAGTCGATGCCTCCGAGATCCGTCAGCTTGTTCTTGTCGAACTTCAGCTTTTTCTCGTCAAACTTGAATGCATCCTTCATCTTGTCCTGGTCGACCGAGAACAGATCGCCCATGTCGAAATCATCGTTCTCCTCATCGAACCTGACGCCCGTGAGAACATTGACTTCGCGCTTACTCAGCTGCGCCTTTACGACTGAGGCACTCTCGGATGCGGCCCTCAGCTCCTCGATGAGGTTCTTTCCGTAGTAGATGCCGGAATTCAGCATCTGGATGTCCTCGCCGTCCTTGGGCTGGACGATGCCGACGATCTTGAGGTTGCGCGCACTCTTGAGGACGCCGTTCATAAACTTGGAGTCATTGCGCATGTCTGAATAGATGTCGTGCGTGGAGTCGTACTTGTAGAAATCGAACGCGGGCACGACCTTGAAAGTCTTGTCCAGGAACGCGTCGTACGGCCAGGTGAAATTGCTCTGGTCGGACGTGACGGTCTTGCCGTTCGTGAAATCGTCGATCATGCGGTCGAGCTCTTTCCTGTCCCTGAGCCCGAAAACATAGATTATGTAGTCGCTGACACTGCCGTTGGAAGAAAGGACCAGGACGGCCTCGCTGGAATTTTCGGGCCATCTGCCGGCCTTGATGTCGTACTGGTTGATGTAGAGCTCATCCTTTTCGGGCAGCTCGAAAAACACGTTCATCGTGTACGCTGAACTGAACATCGAAGACGAGTTCATGCCCATGGATGAGAAATCCTCATTCGGGTTGACCTGCCTGTAATCGCCGGTCTTCTCGGTGTAGTCGAAGATCTGCGGCTGGATGGAATACTTGTACTCAATGCCGTTCGTGAGGTCATAGATCTCGGGCGTATTCGTGTCGAAATGCTCCCTGAGCGAGATCAGGTCATTGCTCTTGAACGTCGAAAGGATCTGCGACACGCTCGGGATCTCCGTGACAGTGCCCGGCTCCGCCGTTTTCCAGGAGTCGGTGTTGACCATCATGAGCTGCATCAGCGACACGGACGAACTGTCGATCTGCAGCGGATACTGCGAGAGCGTTTTCTTCTCGGTATCGTCGATGTACTTGTTGACGCCGTTCGACAGCGACATGATCAGCGCGATTCCGATGATGCCGATCGAGCCTGCAAAGGCGACCAGAATGGTCCTGGTCTTTTTCGTGAGGAGATTGTTGAAGCTCAGCGCGAGCGAAGTGAAAAAGCTCATCGACGCTTTGCCCAGGCGCTTGTGCACCGGCGCCGCGAGTATTGAATCCTCGGGCTTATAAGGATCGGTGTCGTCGATGATCTTGCCGTCCTTTACCCTGACGATCCTCGTTGCGTATTCTTCAGCGAGCTCGGGGTTGTGCGTTACCATGACGACGAGTCTGTCTTTAGCGACCTCTTTCAGAAGGTCCATGACCTGGACGCTGGTGTCTGAATCGAGAGCGCCCGTGGGCTCGTCTGCGAGAAGGATGTCAGGGTCGTTTACGAGTGCGCGGGCAATTGCGACACGCTGCATCTGGCCGCCTGACATCTGGTTGGGTTTCTTGTGCGCCTGCTCGCGGAGTCCGACCTTGTCGAGCGCGGCGAGGGCCTTTTCGCGCCTCTCCTTGCCGCCGACGCCTGAAATCGTGAGCGCAAGCTCAACGTTCGCCAGTACCGTCTGGTGCGGTATCAGGTTGTAGCTCTGGAAAACGAATCCTATCGTGTGGTTTCTGTATGCGTCCCAGTCCCTGTCCCTGTACTTTTTCGTCGACACGCCGTTGATGATGAGGTCGCCCGAATCGTAACGGTCGAGGCCTCCGATTATGTTCAAAAGCGTGGTCTTTCCGGAACCCGACGGTCCGAGGATCGCTACGAATTCATTGTCGCGCAGATTAAGAGACACTCCGTCGAGCGCCTTCTGCACAAGAGTACCTGTTCTGTATTCCTTGCGTATGTCTTTGATCTGAAGCATTATCCGTCTCCGGAAGTTTCCTATATAGATCTATCCCGAAGACAATTATACACGCGAAAAAAGGGATTTGTTTACGAATCCTGTCAATTTTTCTGAGAATCTGTGCTTTTATTGATGGTCCTTGTATGGACACGGCGCACGGAAGGCTTCTTCCTTTCAGGCGCCTTCTCCTGCCCTGCCGCGGGCTTGGAATCAGGCTTTGCAGCCGGTTTCTTCACGGCCTCTGCCTCTGCTTTCGCCTCGCCCTTCTGTGCGGGCTTCTGTTCGCCCTTCGCCGCGCCCTTCTGTGCGGGCTTTCTTGCGGGCCTCCTGCGGGTGTTCTTCTGAGCCTTAGGTTCAGCGGACTTGGAGGCATCCTCGCCATTCTCCGCGTCCTTGATCGTGACTGCCCTGAAAACGTTGTTGATGCCGCGTTTCTTCATCTGCGTGATCGCGGGATCGTAGCCGTGGTCCGCGGAAATAATTACGAAACGGGGCGGCGTGGACATGCCCGCGCGCTTCATGCAGTCGACCATGAGGTTCGTGAGAAGCTGGAAATCCAGGGCGTTCTTGGTGCCCGTAACTACATCCTCGATTGCGACCGTCGCCTTGCAGGCCATCAGGGTCTTGATGTCGTTGAACTTCATCTGGTCAGACCCGCCCTTCGCGAAGATCTTCACGGTGTCACCTGAAGGCAGTGTCTCAATGCCCTTAAGTCCCGCGGTCTTCACGTTTTCGAAGTCGATGTAGTAGTAATTCATGCGCACCTCAGAATGAGAGCTTGTTGTATGTCCAGGGGTACCTTGAGAAGAATTCGGAGTTGAACTTTTCCTTGTCGTAAGGGCGGAACTGGATCTTATTGATCGCCTTCATGTAGGGCCTGATCTTCGACTCGATCGCCTTGCAGTTCATGTTGAACTTTTCCTGCGGGCAGTCGATGATGCAGACGTAAGACTTCTCTCTCTCGTCGTCTCTTGCAACTATTACGACCATGCAGATCCTTGCAATGTCGGCGTGCGTGTCGCCGAACTTCTTGATCTCAGCCTCGATGAAGCTGTATTCTCCGCCCGGAACGGGGTTTGTAACGTTGTATTCCCTGAGTTTCTGCGAAGGTGCCGCAGCCTGCTGCTCGGGTGAAGGAATGAACTCTTCAGCCGTCTTGTTCTCACCGAAAAGCGCGTGGAACTGCACTGTCCTGACCGATGTGTCGAGGAGTGACTTGGGCAGTGCGAAAACAACGGGACCAAACGGATCGATCACCGTGCCGCCGTGGCGCTCGTCTCTTGCGATGCCACAGAGCTGTGAGAAATCAAGCTTGATGGCGCTGTTGAAGCCGCCCGTCTTTGCGAGCACGCCCTTATGCTTTTCGAATGCCGCGGTTCCGGAGAATGCGGGGAGCATCGGAAGTCCGTCGGGTTTGTCGGAACGCATGCCTGCGAAAGATACTTTGCGCTGGCTTGAGGAACCGCCCGAGACCTTCGCGGGTACCGCGTATTCAGTTGTCATGGCAGCGTTCATCAGCTGTGCGAAGAACTCCTGGTCCTCCTGATACCTCGAGAACTCGCAGAGCATCGCGGGAAGTCTGATACCGTCGGAACGTCCCTCTTCTTCCGGGAGGTTCGTGAGTACCGCGAATGTCATGACTCTCGCCTCGTTCTGCTCGTCCGGAGACGCGGCGTCCTTGAAGTCGCCCTTGGTAAGCTCGAGCTCGACCTTCTCATTTGAGGCCTCGTCGATCTTCTCGCGGTTGTCGTTCCAGATTGCGTTTACGGTAACTTTGTTGAGTGAATCGAGACCCGAAAGGACCTGGATCTCCTGACCCTTCCTGATCTTTCCGCGGAGGATGCCGGTGACGATCTCGTCGCCTTCAACGACGGGCTCGGTCGTATAGACGTTAGCCTCTACCAGCATGAAGAAACGGTCTTCGCCCCTTGCTGCGGGATACATGGAGATGACGTCTTTTGCAGCGGACGCAGACTTTTCCATGTCTGCGGCGAGCTCGCTCTTGTACTTCTCCTGCTCAGCCTCGCGCGCGGCGATCTTCGCCTTTCGTTCTTCCTCTTCCTCCTTGCGGGCTTCGAGGATTATGTCGAGCTCCTTGTTCTTCTCAAGAGCTGCGGGTTTCTTATCTTCAGCAGCGTTGTCCTGCTTTTTCTTTCCGAAAAGTGCCATTCATCAGGTCCCCTTTTGTAATTTTTTCCGTAAGGATTATAGCATGATTTAATGTTTTATCAGCATTTCGAAAACAGGGCTGTACTGGCAGTATGCCCCGTAGAACATGAACGTCAGCACCGTAAAGACCGCCACAAGTCCCATGATCACTATCTTTGCGGGAAGCTTCTTCCACAGATTGGAAGCGGTCAGGCCCAGGAAAACGCCCGCCGCCGGCAACACCGGAGCAACGTATCTGAAAGCCTGCGTGCATACAACCGGATAGCCGAAGCAGAACTTTATGTAGCATCCGACCAGTACGGCGCAGAGGATCAGGAGTGAGATAAACCCTGCGGTGATGTTTTTCCCGCGCACCTGCTTAACCGTAAGATAGAGCGCGCTCAGCTTGCAGAGCACGACCATGAGGCATGCGGCCGCAAGCAACAGACCGCCGACGGTCAGAAGATACCTTGAATCAAAGCTCCTCTCGTCAAAGACCGATGTCTTGAGAAGCGCGAGGAACATATTGTAATCGTGCGCGGGCTTTGTCTGAGCCATCGTGAGGAACGGCATCTTCAGTGACTCCGCGGAAGGCATGAACAGTCTCTGCACCGCGGAATACTGCCCGACGTCCTGGCCGGCCGTCGAATCGATCGTGAATACATACGTGAAGGGCGTTCCGTGCTCGACGAAATTCCTGATCGGGAACCAAAGTCCGAGAGGCACCACTAGCACGCCGAACAATACGAACTGTTTCATCAGTTCCCCGGGTTTCACGTTATCCTTCTTCTCCTTGTGTTTCACTGATCCCACAAGTTTCGCAAGGAACAGGAATCCGACCGGGAAAGCGCTAAATCCCATCGAGAGCTTGGTCATCATGGCGCAGCCGATCGACAGCGCGATGAAAAGGATCGTCGTAAGTTCCGTCTTCTCATACCACTTGAGCGCGAGGTAAACGGCGGCGGTGAAGAGCATCAATCCGAGCGCGTCGTTGTTGACCTGGATCGCGAGGAATATGGTCTGAGGATGAAAGCATACAAAGCAGAGGGCTACGATGAGCGGCGCGCCCTCAAGCTTGAAATGCCTTAAGATCTTGTAACTGAACAAAACAAGTCCGCTGCTCCAGATGAAAGGCAGCGTCTTGAGCACGTTGATCTCGCCCGCCCTCGCAGGAAAGATCACGGAATTTATCTTGAAGAAAACGGCGCTCAGAATGTAATGGAGCGGCGGATGGTAGAGTTGGCCCAGATCCCTGACGTCGCCGTCCGGCAGCGCCCAGTTCTCGTAGATGTACATGATGTAATCGTCGTGGAATCCCTGGAATCCCGCGCCGAATCCCGACACGTCGTGCTGATGGAAGTTAAGTGGCGTGAAAAGCACCATTACCGCCCTGAGAACGAACCCCGCCGCAAGCACCGCAAACACTGCGTCCATGGTCTTGAAGCGCTTGGCACAGATGAGGGATATGACCGACAGGACAATGGCGCAGATCGATCCCCACAAAAGGAATCTCATCATGATGCCGAAGCAGACGATCGTCATTTTCTGCGCCGCCTCAAAGGCTTTCGTAAGTGCAAACGACGAGACCAGCCAGGCGGGAACGCCGGCAAGAAGGCCGATCAGACCCGTCTTGATGTCCTTGATCCTTGCCACCGTATAGAACGCGATGAAAGCCACGAACACGCCAAACAAAATGCCGGCCTTGTTCGCGTTCAGGCGCGTCACGGTCATGCCCGTGAGGCAGTAGATGAAAAGTATCGCGGCCGTCACCGTGATAAACAATGTGCCTATCTTGCTGATGTCAGTCTTTTTCGCTACCATGTCGGTTCCACCAGAATCGGTACGCCCTTAACGTACGTCCAGAGTATAGAGTAATACAAAACGGACATCACGAAAAACGCGATGCACAAAAGCCTCATTCCCTTGCCTCCGAGGCCCTTGCAGGCCTCGCTGTCCGACAGTCCCGCGATGCAGTAAACGGCAGTCAGGAGCGCCGGGAAATCGTATCTGAAATCCTGTGAACAGACGTGCGGATAGTTGAGCGAGAATATGACCGCCGCAACAACTTCGGTCACGAACAGTATGAGCAATGCAAGATCCTCAGATGCAACTCCCCTCTTCTTTATCGTCACCAAAACATAGACAAGTCCCACGAAAACGAGCGCCACGAGTATCAGAGTAACGAGCAGCAGGAAGTAGCCCGTCATGGTCATAAGCATGTCGTCACGGCAGTTCTCGTACTCGAAAAGCATCGTCTTTATCTGCGTGATGAAAATGTTGTAATCCTGTTCGCCGTCCGACCCGGTGTTGACGAAATAATCCTCGATCGGGAATCCGTAGAACCCGAACAGGCGGTCCTTCACGGAGAACCTGCTGATGTCCATGTATATGCTGTTTACGCGGATCACGTACCCGAACGGCGTGCCGTAGCGCACAAAATTCTTTATCGAATACCAGAGTCCCAGAGGCGCCGCGATCACGATGAAGAGAACGAGCTGGCCTAATGACCTCAATCCCTTTTTTGCCTTCACGTCCTTAACGAACCTGACCACGAAAAGGAATCCCAATGGCGCCGCGATCAGTCCGATCGAGAGCTTGGTCATCATGCCGAATCCCACGCAAAGCGCAGAAATCACGATGTCTCTCATCTTCCCTTCGCCGTACCACCTGAGTCCGTAATAGAAGCCCGCAAAGAAGAGCATCAGCGACAAAATGTCGTTATTTACCGACCCCGCGAAAAGCGTCAGCGAAGGAAATGCCGCAAGAATCAAAGCCGCATTCACCAGTGCCTTTCCCTTGACGCCGAGGTGCCTTATGGTCCTGAACATGTAGTACTGCGCACCAAACGAATAAAGCAGCGTCAGCGTCTGAACGCACTCATAGTTATGCGTGCCCGCGGGCAAAAACAACTCATACACTTTGATGAACAGTGCGCAGATGATGTAATGGAGCGGCGGGTGGTAGAACTGCCCGTAACCCTTAACGTCGACCTCCGGGAGCCTTAAGTGATCGCGGATGTAGAGCATGTAATCCGCATGGCTGTGCATGTTCGCAAACGTGCCTTCCCTGAAAATGCCGACGTCATTCTGGCGCACTTCGACATGCGTGTAAAGCACATAGCAAAGCCTTATCCAGAACCCGGCAGCGAAAAGCAGGAATATCAGCTTGTCATCGGTGAGCTTTCCCTTCCTGCCCATCACGAGACCTGTGACCAGGATGCAGATAAATCCGGCGATCATTAAGGCAAAGGTCACATAGTTATTGTCGATCCTGTTGCCCGTAAATACCAGCGCCAGCAACGCCACTGCCGCCGCGGGAACTGCCGGAAACCGTCTCATGAAACGCAAAAGCGCATTCTCACCGGAATCCGCAGCCATGCCGTTCTCGCCCATCGAAGCACCCTTTCCACAAATAATAATAAAATAATAGACAAGACCTCAGCCGTTTTCAATATCCGCGCCTTTTTGGCCTTTACATACTAAAACGCCGAAAAACCATACTTTCGTAAGTGCGCAAGACCATTTTCGGGCCGTTTTTCGAGTAAAATCACTTACGAAACCGCCGAAAAACCATACTTTTGTAAGTGCGCAAGACCATTTTCGG
>CAMJPC010000015.1 GCA_946407705.1 uncultured Clostridia bacterium
TGGGATCTGACAAGAACCAGCTCATCAAGGCATTCACAGAAGCAGAAGCTTACCATGGACCTTCCCTCGTAATCTGCTATGCACCTTGTATCAACCACGGTATCAAGGGCGGCCTCAAGGTTGCTCAGCTCAGAGAGAAGCAGGCTGTTGAGTGCGGTTACTGGCACCTCTTCAGATTCAATCCTTCACTCGCAGCAGAAGGCAAGAATCCTTTCTCACTCGATTCCAAGGAGCCTACAGCAGACTTCTTCGATTTCCTCAAGGCAGAAGTTCGTTACAACTCACTCTACAAGAAGTATGATGCTGATGTTGTTGACGGCCTCTTCCAGAGATGCTATCAGGATTCAAGAGACCGTTACGCTTCTTACGTAAAGAAGGCAAACGAGGCTTGATCTCCGTCTGATACAGCTCAGATAAAAGAGTGACAATATCCCGGTCCGGAATCTTTCCGGGCCGGGATTGTTTTTGAGTTCAAATGCCACATGTCCCCGTAAGCGACCACCAAACATGTTATAATTAGTTACTATTTAAAGAGTGGGGAATCAGCGGATGAATGACGATTACAGTGAGCTTGTGATATCACAGAGCCTGCTGGATGATATTTTCGTGGTCAGATACCTTCAGGATCTGTCAAGGGAGGCAGTTGTAGTCTACCTTTGGCTCAATATGACCGCAGGCAAAGATGAGTTCGACGAAGAGTCAGTAAAGTCATATAAAGTCATCCCGGAATCCAAGGTCAAAGAGACCCTGGCAGAGCTTCTGGGAGCAGGACTCATCGCTTCTTCAGACAAGAAGTTCGTCCTTGAAGACCTCAAAAAGCGCGAGGTCAAGGAGTATGTCGAAGTCTGCAAGGCCAAGGGCGAAGCAGGCGACATTCCCGGCATGATGAGCGATCCGGAAGAGCACAAGATGCTCTCGAATTCGATCTCGAGGACATTCTTCCACGGCATGATGGATTACAACTATTACCGTCTCATAGACAAGTGCCTGTACGAGTACAGATTCGAAGGCACGGTGTGCTATAAGCTTTTTGAGGAGGGTTATCAGAAGAATATCCTCCGCAAATACAACGCGATGGCAGGTGTCGCTTCTTTCTGGTTTGAGAAGGGATATACGACCGCCGACCGTCTCGAGAAATATCTCGAGAGGAATTCGCTGAAAGACCGTCTGGTCAAGTATTGCAGCAAGACCATGCGCAAGCACATGACTGACCTTGACATCTCAAGGATCAACAGCTGGGTCGATGATCTGAACGTCAATGAGGAGCTTGTCGCATACGCTTTCCGTGTTAATGAGTTCAGAAATAACCTTACTCTGATGAACATCGAGACCACGCTTAAGAAGTGGTTTGATCTCGGGATCGACACGGCTGAGAAGGCTGCCAAGCTCAATGAAGAGGAGCACAAGGAGAACGCCAGAAAGTCCTCACACAGGAAGAACCGTTCGGGCAGCAAATGGAGAACCGGCGCTGAAGCAGGTCTTTCTGCCGCAGATGATGATTCCGGTGACGAAGAAGAGAAGACTGATACAGAAGAAGTAAAGAGCAAGAAGAAGGCTGCTCCTGCTGATGACGGCAAGAGCAAGAAGGATGAGAGCGGCATTCCCGATGACATCCTCGACATGTTCGGAGATTCAAATGAAGACGATTAAAGGATTGATCGCGGCCGGCCTGGCCGAGACTGAAGCGGCAAGAAGGATCACGCGCGATGAGAACATGAGGCGCGTATATAGTGATTTTCCGGAACTCAAGGACATTGACGGAAAGATAATCGACATCCGCAAGAACAGGCTGATCGCTGCCATCGATCACGATGAGAGGCTTGCCAAGCGTTACGACATCGAAGAGGAAAGCCTCATCGCGCAGAGAGAACTGATAATAAGCGATAACTGCATAGATCCTGAATTCGACATGGAGAAGCCCATCTGTACCAAGTGCGGCGACACGGGCTTCGTTAAAGGAAAGGACGGCACTCCCAAGGTATGCTCATGCAAGCAGTCTGAGCTTGAGGAATGCTATGAGAGTTGCGGCCTTGGCGATTATACTTCTTTCACCATGAAGAATTACAGGGACGATTATCTCGGAGAATCCGAGAAGCGTGCCGGTATCAAGAAAAAGATGCTGAGAGTCATGCTCGGCATGGAAGATGAAGGCGGAAAGGCTCTGTGGATCTACAGCGGCGCACCCCAGACCGGCAAGACATATCTAGCCGTATGCATTGCAAAACTCGCCATAAGCCTCGGCAAGAGCGCTTATTACACCAAGTGCGAGAATCTTGCCACGCTCGAAAACGATACGATCGAAGACATCAAGAGGATCGATTTCCTCATCATTGACGATTTCGCGGATGACGTCACTCTTCACGGAGACATCGGTTCTGTATTGAACAACGTCCTCGAGATCCGCACGGCCGCTGGACTTTGCACGATTCTCGTATCCGCGCTCCCGCTTACCGATCTTATCGGAGGCTGCGACATGCGCGTCAGCGGAAAGCTCGGCAGGGCAGGGAAGATATCTTAAGATGAAGATTCTCTGCGGAACTGATCTTGTCGAGGTTGCAAGGTTCAAAAGAATACTTGAAAGACATGAGACAAGCTTCATAAACAAATGCTTCACCGCAAAAGAGCAGGAGATCTGCTCAGCCAAGCCCGGACCTGACGGCGCTGCGCAGAGCTATGCAGCCAGATTTGCCGCAAAAGAAGCCTGCGGCAAGGCGCTCGGAACGGGTATAATGAGCGAGGGCATAGGACTGACGGATATTGAAGTCTTATCTGACGCCAAAGGCGCACCTTTCCTTGAGTTGAAGGGAAAAGCCAAAGAAAAGGCGGATGAGCTCGGAGTTTTTTCGATCTCCTTAAGCCTGACACACGACGGCGGAATGGCAGCTGCTTACTGCACGATGCTCGCTGAAAGAAAGGAACAGAATCCGGGATGAAATCCAAAAAGCCGGAAAATGATAAAAGCAAGTCTTCCATGTGGAAGAAGTTTCAAAAGAAGACTACTCCTCTGGACGACCGTCCACAGGAGGCCCGTGGCGTCAGGCTCATAAGCAAGAACATTAAGTTCGGCGATGACAGTGAGGTCAGATCCATCTTCAGCGATGAGGGCAACTACGGAAGCGCCGAAGACATGCAGGACAAGTGGGGCCTTTCCGAGAAGCAGGCCACGGTCAAGCACAGGGGAAGAAGGCGTATATTTGCATTCCTTATTGCATTAGGCGTCCTGCTCCTTTCCATTGCCGGAATATTCTACATTCTCCCGAGATTCCTGCCTGACCTTTTCAAAGGCAGTAACATCCAGCTCTTCGTACAGCCCGTAATCAACTACGAGTACGACGACAAGTCATTCAGGGTAATCACCAAATCAAGCGAGAGCATAATGAAGGATCCGTGGGCAGACGCCGAGCGCATCACTGAGGTCCTTTACAACGAGCCCGTAAAGTTCATAAGCGATAACAAGGAAGGCTACAGCAAAATCGAGACCATGGACGGCATTACCGGATGGGTAAGATCCGATAGCCTTACTACTGACACATCTTCAGTTGAACCTGACCTTCACAAGTACAAGCTCGTTATCTCTGACCCTTCAAAGAACGTAATGACGCACGCGAGCAACGGTACGCTCATTACAAAGGTCATGATGAACACGGTGATCTATGCTGATATCAGCCGTGAAGGCGTTTACCAGGTAAGCCTTCCCAATGGTGAGATAGGATGGATCGGTTCGTCCGGCGTCATCGAGCTGAAGCCCAGAGAAGCGCTCCAGGAAGTCTCGAGCCGTTACTTTGTCAGCTCGCTCCTGACCTTCGTAAACGCTCGCTACTATTCAAACGGACTCACTGTTAACGGAATATCCGTTAACGGCGCCGTATACGTCTGTTCTGAGGTCAACGGCATCAAGATGCCCAGGAACATGACGGAGCAGAGCAAGCTCGGACAGGCGGTAACGCTGTCACACGACGCTGTTACCGGTGAAGAGATAATCAGTGACATTATGCCCGGTGACATACTTTTCTTAAGGAGCCCCCAGTCCGCTCCGGGAAGCGAATCGATCTATGAGGAAGCAATCTGCACGGACACGGGAACACTGCTCATGATATCGCCTGCGGCCACTACTATAAGGCTCAGACAGTTCAAGGCGGGCGATGATATCACAAGCAGGATAATAACGATAAGAAGAGTATTCGCAACTAAGTAAAATTAATGTTGCATACCGTTTGGCATTGTGATATTATTGTCAAGCGTTAAAAATCTAACAGGAGGTGTTTTCATGGCTAAGTGTGAAGTATGCCAGAAGGATATGTTCTTCGGCAGAAAGATCAGAATCACGCGTTCACAGATCTCTCGTCGTGCACTCACAACGCAGCAGGCTAACGTACATAGAGTTAAGGTTGTTGTTGACGGCACCCCCAAGACAATGAATGTCTGCACCCGCTGCCTGCGTTCCGGCAAGGTCAAGAGAGCGTAATCAAAATTGATTCTATAACAAATAAAGCTCCGGTTTTCCGGAGCTTTTGTTTTGCTTTGATTTATCCTCCCGGAAGGGAGGCGGGAAGCTTATTACTTCCCGGGTACCTCGATAACGGATTTGCCGCCCATGTAAGGCCTCAATGCCTCAGGGATCCTGATGGAGCCGTCCTCGTTGAGATTGTTTTCAAGGAAAGCGATGAGCATTCTCGGAGGAGCTACGCAGGTGTTGTTAAGCGTATGGGCAAGGTATGTGCCCTCGGGTCCCCTGATCCTGATCTTGAGACGTCTTGCCTGAGCGTCGCCTAAGTTGGAGCAGGAACCTACCTCAAAATACTTCTTCTGTCTGGGAGACCATGCCTCAACGTCGCATGACTTTACCTTAAGGTCAGCTAAGTCACCGGAGCAGCACTCGAGCGTTCTTACGGGGATATCGAGTGAACGGAAGTAATCAACGGTGTTCTGCCAGAGCTTGTCATACCACTTCATGGAATCCTCAGGCTTGCAGACAACGATCATCTCCTGCTTCTCGAACTGGTGGATCCTGTAAACGCCGCGCTCCTCGATGCCGTGAGCACCGACTTCCTTACGGAAGCAGGGGGAGTAGGATGTGAGCGTCTGAGGGAGCTTGTCCTCATCTGTGATGGTATCGATGAACTTACCGATCATGGAGTGCTCGGAAGTACCGATGAGATAGAGGTCTTCGCCCTCGATCTTGTACATCATGTTTTCCATCTCGGCAAAGCTCATGACGCCCGTAACGACGGAAGATCTGATCATGTAAGGCGGGATGTAATATGTGAATCCGCGGTCGATCATGAAGTCTCTTGCGTAAGAAAGGCAAGCGGAATGGAGTCTTGCAATATTGCCCTTGAGATAGTAGAAACCGTTTCCGGATGTCTCTCTGGCCTGGTCGAGCTCGATTCCGTCGAGCTTTTCCATGATATCAACGTGATAGGGGACTTCGAAATCGGGAACGAAAGGTTCACCGAACTTCTCGATCTCAACGTTTTCGGAATCGTCCTTGCCGATCGGAACTGAAGGATCGATGATGTTGGGGATTACGAGCATGATCTTTCTGATCTCTTCTTCGAGCTCAGTCTCCTTAACGGAAAGTGCCTCGAGTTCTTCGGCCATGTCAGTGACCTGCTTCTTGACCTCTTCGGCTTCTTCCTTCTTGCCCTGGCCCATGAGAGCGCCGATCTGTTTGCTGACCTTGTTACGGTTAGCTCTCAATGCCTCCGCACGGGTCTTGCTCTCGCGGAATTCCTTATCAAGTTCGATGACCTTGTCTACCAAAGGAAGCTTTTCGTCCTGGAACTTGTTCTTGATGTTCTGCTTTACGATGTCAGGGTTGGTCCTGAGGAATTTGATATCAAGCATATCGTTCTCCTTTTGCCTTTTATAACTTACCTATTTTATTCTTAGGGTACTTATTTATCAATCAGTTTCGACCAACATGTTGCCGTCGTATTTGCCGGCGGGATAGTTGACGGAAGGGTCCCACAAGATGAATTCGGTTATGCCGAGATCCTTGCAGGCTTTGATCTGGGCATTTATCTCCGCGTAACCGTAGTGGATGTAGTTGCCTTTACCGATGTAGGATGCCGTAAACGACTGGATGTATGGCCTGACGGCCGTGAATCCTTTCTGCTGGTAGATCTCCTGACAGCTGTAAAGAACGCTGTATACGATGAGGTAAGGCTCTTTGTCGGGGAAGGGGAATGTCCTTCCGCCGAGTTTTGTTCCGAGCGCGTAGTGGGAAGGATAGACCATCGGGCAGCAGGAATCTATACCCGTCATTCCAAGTGTCTCGAATTCCTGTCCTATTATCTTTGCGTCGCCCTTGGAAGTAAGGACTATACCGAAGATATCGGCAGAGACCGGAATGCCCATTTTATCCTGGAGGCGGATCCTTGCTTCCTGCAGAAAACGGTTGATGGCTTCAGCCTTAGTCGGGAAAGTTCCCTCGGCTCCGTAATAGGGCACCTTGTCATTCTTGTATCCTACGGGGAATCTGACGTAGTCGTACTGGATCTCATCGATACCGTAGGATGCGGCTTCTTCTGCGAGTTCGATCAGGTATTCCCAGTTTTCCCTGTTGTAAGGGCTTAAGAAGGGGCGCTTGCCTTCGCTTGAAAAGAGTACCACTTCGCCGCCCTCATCCCTGATCGCCCTTTCAGGAAACTTCTTGGCCGCCGTAGAATCATTGAAAGAAACGATACGTCCGATTATGCGCAGGCCGTTTGCGTGGCACTTGTCGATCATGTCCTTGAGAACGTAGTTGTCCCAGACGTAGCCGATCTTCTTGGCTGTCGGGTTCTTGGACATGTAAGGGATGCCGTATTCGTTCTTGAGGTCCAATACGATCGTGTTGAGTTCGCTCTTCTTGCAGAGGTCGATCGCGGAATCGATCTTTCCGCCGCTTCCGACGTAGAGACCTTTGACCTGGAAATGCTCGGGTGTCTTAACTTCCTCTTCGGGGAGTTCCTTGAGAGGACCGAACATGGCATCGGCTTCCGGATTGTCAGGCAGGAGCTCCTTGTGGAGCGACGCTACCGTAGTAAACGAGTTTTCGGTTGAGATGATCGGTACGACAGTGCCTGAAGTCTTGTTGGACTCAATTTTCACTGATACTTTTTTTACGAGTTTGGTTATGCCTGCGACTAATATCAGCACTGCCATGAGCACCGCTATGACGGTCATCGCGGTGAACATGTGCTGGAGTCTCAGAAGACGCGCGGCTTCGTACGGTGAATTGACTTTTACGGGCTTTTTATTTGAACTATTCTTTTTCATAAAGATAATTATACAAGGCGTTTCGAAAATGACAATTATTATACCGAAGAAGCCCCTTTTATGCTAAAATATCTATGTTATAAATCTTTGATTTTTGTAGAGGTTGATATGATCGTACGCAATTGCGCAGGTGGCATCGTTTTTCGCGGTGACAAAGTTCTGCTCGTTTGCAATGACAAGCACGAATGGGGCTTTCCCAAAGGTGTTGTCAGGTCATCAGACAGGAGCAGGCTCACCGATTTTGTATCGAAGAGAATCAAAGAAGAAACCGGTATAGCCACAAAGGCTCTCGTGCCATGTGGAAAGACCAACTATGAGTATTATTCGATCACCCGCAACAAGCCTGTCCATAACAACATTTCATGGTTTGTCATGGCAGCTGAAGCAGGCGATATCGTCATTACGCCTGATACAGGCACCATAGGCGCAAGGTTCGAATCAGTCGAGAAAGCTCTTGCCAATATCACATACAGCCAGGACAAGGCTCTTTTGATGATGGCATATCAGAAATACAGGGAGCTTGCCTGATTTGCCTAACGAGTCCCGCCTTACCTCAGAGGGAAATTCCCGGATCGAGATAAAGAAATCCGTTTTCATAGGACACTCCGCCTATGTGGCAAGTCCCGCAGAGGCAGCTGATTTCATTGCAAAAGAGAGAAAGACTTATCCTGATGCCAGGCACATATGTTATGCCTGGAGAACGGGAGGGGACTCTGCCAACCAAAAATCGAGCGACGACGGCGAGCCTTCGGGAACCGCAGGACAGCCGCTTCTGGCACTTCTTACCGATAATGACTTAAACAACACGATCATCTGCGTAACCAGATATTTCGGAGGCATCCTGCTCGGCAAGGGCGGGCTTATGCGTGCCTACAGGGAAAGCGGCCTTGCGGCTCTTTCTGACGGTAAACCCGTCATGCTCACGCCCGGCAGAAAGCTGAAGATAAAATGCGATTACGCGTTCTATGAGAAGCTCATGAGGAAAGTGAACCTTAAGAACTGGTCCGCCGAAAACGTAAGCTTTGACAGTGATGTCTCGCTTAACCTTCTCGTTCCTTCAGCTGAAGTGCCTGAAGTTGAGACGTATCTGGCTGACGAGAGCTGCGGCAAGGTCGTGCCGGAAGATGACGGCGAGATCCTGATCGAAGGCGAAGCAATAGCCCTTACGTGACAAAAGTTGACGCATTTTTGCCTATAATTTCAATGTTTTCTTGATTAAACTTGAATACAAATAATGTTTATATTTCAGGAATGAGGTGAAATAATGGACGATAACAATAATTTTCAGGATGGGATCGTAAACAACGCGGAAACTCCCGTAACTCCGGCAGAGAACGCGGCTCCGCAGGCATCCCCGTTCAAGCCCGCTCCTCAGGCAGCTAATCCCAACCCGGCTGTAATCTATCAGCAGCCCGGCGTTCAGCAGGTTTACTATGCAAATCCCGTCATGCCCGTTCCCAACGGATATGGCGTTTATGCACAGCAGGTAAGACCTGTTCAGCCCGCACAGCCTGTTCAGCCTGTTCAGCCGATGATACCCGTTCAGCAGGTTCCGGCTTATCCGCCCAGAACGTCAGTCGTTCCCGTATCTCAGGCAGCCCAGGCAAAGAAGGCTGAACCTCAGCCCGCATCACAGGGACAGAGCAGCGGAAATTCCGGTAACGGCGGAAAGAAGAGCATAGTCATGCCGCTCATCTTTTCGATCGCGCTCGGCGTGCTCTTCATTTACTGCCTGACACAGTCTTTCTATATCGTTAAGCTCAACAAGCAGATCAACGGCACGACGGCTGCACCCACAGAGTCTTCTTTGGAGACTGACGAGAGCAGGCCCGAAGAAAGCACGGAGCCGAGTGAATCCGAAGAACCTACACAGACCAATGAAGACGGCAAGCCCTGGTTCTCGATCGAAGGTGCTGCAAGTGCGACCGATCCCAACAAGAAGGCTCTCAGAACGACCGACATAGTCGCTGAGGCAAGCCCTGCAACCATTCCTGTCTACATCATGAAGGGAAACGATTCTTCTGCTAAGAAAGTTGCTTCAGGCACAGGCTTCATCATCAGCAAAGAGGGTTACATCGTAACGAATGCCCACGTTGTCGAGCATGTCACGAAGGCACCCAAGCAGTATTATCCGACAGTCCTCCTTCCTGATGACACGGAACCCGTACGCGTTGAGATCGTAGGTTCTGACGTCCAGACCGACATCGCGGTCCTCAAGGTTGATTCCTCCAGGGATCTTCCTTGCCTCAAGTTCGGAGATTCAGACAAGCTCCAGAGCGGCGAGCTCGTAATCGCGATCGGAAACGCTCTCGGCCAGCTCGACGATACAGTAACCGTAGGCGTCGTTTCGGCTACGAACCGTGAGATCAGCAACAGCGGATATGCTCTCAAGGTCATCCAGACGGATGCTGCCATCAACAACGGTAACAGCGGCGGCCCGCTCATCAACTCTTTTGGCGAGGTCGTAGGAATCACCAACGCGAAGATCGCAACATCCACTTCCGAGGGACTCGGCTTTGCAATTCCCGTAAACTCCGTTAAGGGCATCATCGAAAAGCTCATCAACTACGGAAAGGTCACAAACCGTCCTTACCTCGGAATATCCGTAAGACAGTACGGTGAAGGTGAGTATAATGACGGCGCTGCAGGCATCTACGTCATGGGTCTCACAAAGGGCGGCCCCGGTGAGAAAGCCGGAATCAAGGAAGGCGACAGACTTGTAAGTATTGACGGTGTTGAAATTAAGTCTTCAAATGATATTATTGTTGTGCGAGATTCGCATAAGGTCGGTGACAGCGTCGAAGTTGTTGTTGACCGTAACGGAACAAAGCAAACGCTCACAATGGTCATCGGCGACAGCGCGGACTTCCAGGACGCACAGACCAGCGGCGATGACGAAGATGAAGGCGAACGCGACGGCGATGATTAATACCGCCGTTTAAGAGGGGGGAACAGGAAATGAGCAGCGGAAACAGACAGAATGTAGCAAAAAAGGTAATTGCCTGGTGCATCATAGGCGCCATGCTCCTGACATTTGTATTTGCGTTCATTGTCGTACTCATGTCCCAGTTCCAGAAGTAAACTCTTCTGCAGATCAGGTAATGCCAAAGAGGCCATCTCGCTGAGATGACCTCTTTTGTTTTGGTTCATTAACTGGTGGTTTTTCCGTTTGGCTCGTAAGTGAAGACGTAATGGGGAATGACAGACAAATAAAAGGACCGCTTCGAAGCGGTCCTTGTTGTTATTGAGGTCAGGTACCCGGACTTACGGGACGTCGCTGATCTGGTCGAGGCCTTCCTTATGGAATTCCCACATGTAGTCGACAGCCTTTGAGTTGAGGAAGTCCTGATAGTTGTTCATCCTGATGTAGCTGTTGACTCTGTCATACCACTCGGGGTTCTCGGACTCGGAGATGAAGAAGATTACGTAGAATGCGCCGTCTTCCTCGATGATGGTCTTATCCTGGAACTTACGGTCATCGGCGAAGATCCAGCCTGCGAGAGTGCTTGAATACTTCTCATAATAGATGTTGTCATCCTGCTGGATGTCGAGCTGGCCGGAGAGAACGTTGTCATTGAATACGTTTTCGATCTCAGCGCAGCTGTCGGAGTCGTCGATGTAATCGAAGATCTTCTGTGCAAGTGCCTGTGCCTCGGAGACATTGGGCTTCTGGTCATCCTTTGTCTGCGTGCTTACCTTCATGATGTAGCAGCTGCGCATGGGGGAAGTCATGCGGTGTCTCTGTACGAATACAAGGATGATCGGAAAGCCGTCCTCGTCAGGGATTATCGTGGCGTCGCCGTCCTTGCGCTCGTCGTCGAAAAGCCATTCCCTGAATTCAGTATGGGTGAAGTCATCGTAACGGGCGTCAGGTACGAGGGTTGAATCCTCCTGCTCGAGCGTGTTGGATGCAGCGCCCTTAGGGAAGAACTTGGCAGCTTCCTTCTCGAACTTGGAAGGATCGCGGTCCATTGCGTCAATGATCTGCTGTGCGTGGAGGTTGGCGGTATCGATGAATGCCTGGTCACGCTGCTCGTATGTGATCCTGAGGATCTTGTAGCTTACGACATCGTAGATGTTGCGTGATTCGTTGTAAGCTTCCTCGGCCTGCTCATCGGAGGCAGAGAGCTCAACGAGCTTCTCGTCCTGGGCATAATCGTCGGTGAAATACTTTTTCGAGAGGACGCGGATGATGCACTGTTCGTCAACCTGGATTCCGAAAACGCCCTTGATGTAGGTATCGAGGGATACGCCGAGTTCGGTGGCCTTTGACTTGAGCCAGTCGACGTATGCATTGGCACGGTCGGTGTGGCTGGGCTCGATCTGATAGCCCTTGGCTGTCGCGTCATCGTACAGGATTTCCATCTTCTGGAGATCCTGGGCTGTCAGGTAACGGAAATAGTCCCTGTAGGTAGGGAAGGCGTCGTCATCGGGATATGTCGATGAGAGCATTGTCTCTGTTGAAGCCGCGAAAAGGTCAACACCTTCGCTCAAGAGCTCAAAGTGATACATGAAACTGAACTCATCGCTCGGAATGTCTTTGCCGTGGATCGTTACGGGGCTCCTGAAAGACTTGTCCATGCCCGTATCAAGGAAGAATGAAAGAGCTGCAACGATGAATACGACGAGGACGGCGATCATTACGAAGACTATCCCGGCGTTTCTCTTGAGCCTTTCGTCCTTCTCATCGCCGCTTCCGGCCAGTCTGTCGAGCTCGAAAATGGCCTCGCTGACCTTCTCGGGTTCAGCCGGAGCCTCTTTTGCCTGATCCTTTTCGGTATCGGCAGCTGCAGGCTCAACCGGCTCGGAAATCTCCTTGCCTGTCAGAAGCTCAGGGTCGATCTCAGACGTATTCTGGAGAGTAACGTGCTCCTCAGGTTCGGTCTGAACCGCCAGAGCTTTTTCCGGCACTTTCGGCTCACGGATCTTTTTCTGCTTCTTGTCTTTGTTTTTCATCAGATCTGGTTTTCCTTCCTTGGTGTTACGAGATTTATCGCACGGGGCACGCAGGATATCCTGATAGGTAGTGACGGACCTTTCTCGCCGTCAAGATCCAAGGTAATGTTGGAACTTGAATCTGCTGCCTCGATCGAAAAATCGGTTGCTTGAAAATAAATGACTTTGTTGCTGTTTATGTGGTCACCCACGATGATCTTGCCGAAGAGCGGCATTATCTCGGTACGGTCCATTTTCTTGAGTATCATTACGTCCAGCAGACCGTCTGTCACGTCGGCGTGTGTCATCAGGTTCCTGAAGCCGCCAACGCTGCTGGTGTTGGAGACGAAGAACATGACAGCGTCGGTCTCGATGGTCTCGTCCCCGTTATGAATGATTATTCGCTGTGAAGAGTTGAGGGCGGGGATGTCCTTCATTGCGGAGATCCAGTAAGCCACAGGTCCGAGAGCCGTCTTGAGATCGGGCTGGACGTTGTAGATGACATCCGCGAAGCATCCGCCTGCAAGAACGTTCATGAAATATGAATCGCCTGCCTTGCCGCAGTCAACGCGTACATACTCCGGGTCCTCCAGCATTCTCGCAAAGTCTGCAGGGGCGGAGGGAAGGTGGTTCATCGTCGCGAAATCGTTGATCGTTCCGGAGTTGTATATTGCAACGGGGATATCGATCTCGGATCTCATGAGTCCGGTTACGACCTCGTTGACGGTTCCGTCACCGCCGGCGGCGATCAGGATGTCATATTCCTCGGGGTCGGTATCTATCGCGTAATTCATCGCGTCAAAACGCTTAGCCGTGTAATTTATGTCGGCACGTTCGATCGAGCCTTTCATGGCAAGATATGAAAGCACGTTCTCAATATTCGAGCGCGCAGTCTCGCGACCCGAAGACGGATTGAGTATGATCTTAAGTCTCAGTCCCATTAACGTTCCTTTCAAAGACATAATTATAGGTTATTGACACTTTAACATAAAAAGCCAATGTAATTTCCAAAAGTGTGTTATTATTAACACGTTTGTAATTTTATTATAAATAAATAAGAAAGACAGGTTTAGTTTTGAGCAAAAATATGGCACTTCTCAGGCCGTGGCGCGAAAGATTGGCGTCGATCTGGCCTCAGCTCCTTCTCTCATTTGCTTTTCCGATGTTGACGGTAATGGCCGCTCTCGTCATAACCGGATGCTATCCGTTTGGCGACCGCACCATGCTTACCGTTGACCTTTATCACCAGTATGCACCGTTCGTAGTAACCTTCAGAAACAAGGTCTTGTCCGGTCAGTCGCTCCTTTACAGCTGGAATGACGGTCTCGGCCAGGAATTCTACGCGGCATACGCGAATTACGCGGCAAGCCCGCTCAACATTTTCGCTTTGTTCTTCACTGCGAAAACGATTCCGGTCTTCATCGGACTCGTCACATGCCTCAGGGCAGGCTTCGCAGGCCTCTTCATGATGCTTTTCCTTTCCGAGAACGACAACAAGAGGGTGGACAACATAACCGTTGTCTTCGCTTGTTCCTATGCTCTCTGCGGATGGTACATATCCTATTTCTGGAACATCATGTGGTGCGATGCGGTCGTATTGCTCCCGCTCGTGATGCTCGGTCTCAGAAGACTCCTGATCGACCGCAGATTCGGACTTTACACCGTATCTCTCGCAGTCCTCATCTTCAGCAACTACTATGCAGGCTTCTTCGTCTGCCTGTTCCTGGTAATGTTCGCTCCCTGCTATTACATAATGCTTTTTACGCCGGGCAAGCCTAAGGGTGATCCAATGAGGCTCTGCTTCAAGACGTTTATCGGAGCTGCCCTGAGATTTGCTTTCGCAAGCCTCGTCGCGGCAGGAGCTACCGCGATCCTTACCATTCCAACATATCTCATCCTCGGACACTGCTCCGCGACGGGTGATTCCATTCCCAAGGATTTCTCGCTCCAGAACAATCTTTTCGACTTCCTCGGAAGACTCATGGTTGCTGCAAACCCGAACATCCGTGACGGTATGGCCAATGTTTACAGCGGCGTTGTTGCAGCAGTCCTGCTCCCGCTGTTCTTCATGCTTCCCAAGAAGACCGGAATTACCGCAAGACACAAGTTTACGTTCGGTTTCATGATCTTCGTCATGTACCTGAGCTTCACTAACAGAACGCTCAACTTCATCTGGCACGGACTTCACTTCCCGAACCAGATCCCTTACAGGGAATCGTTCCTCATGAGCTTCCTGCTCGTATTCGTTGCATTCCTTACGATAAGGAGGATCAGGACCCTGAACGTGGGAATGGTAATGGCTTCCGTTGCTTCATGGTTCGGATTCCTTGTCCTTTACGAGAAGTTCGGAAAGGGCAATGAGAGCTACATCCAGATCGGTGCAACGCTTCTGTTCATAATCATTCAGGGTGCCGCCCTCAGGATCGTAAGCGATGCAAGATCCGGCAAATCCTCATTCTATTGCGAGACGCTTCTTACTGTTACCATGCTGGTCGAGATCTTCGCTTCCGCGACCATTTCCATCGGCCTTGTAGCCGAGCACGAGGGCTTCTCGTCTTATGAGCCTTACGGAAGGAACCAGCCTCAGATCACAGAGTATGTAAGATCTGTTGAGGGTACGGACGGACACAAGAATTTCGAGCGTTCCGAGCTTTACCCGAACAACATCTGCGATATCCAGGCGCTCTACGACATCAAGGGCATCTCGATCTTCTCCTCCACGGCGAGAGAGAGCTTCGTCAAGTACATGAGAAACTACGGTTTCCATAACAACGGCATCAACGGCTTCCGTAATGCCGGTCTTACCAGGGTCACGGCTACGCTCCTCGGCGTAAGGAACCTTGTAGAGACTGAGAAGACGAAGTCCGTTCCCGCGCTTTTCGAAAAGGAATACACAAGCGGCCCCGTTACATCCTGGGGCAATCCCGATGCCCTCAGCGTCGGATACATGGTTTCCGACAAGCTCCCTGACTATGTTCCCGAATACCTTGACCAGGGCAACGTTTTCGATAAGACAAACAAGTGGATCAGGGCCATGGGCGTTGACGCTGATGTATATAAGACGGTCAGCCTCATTCCTACGGACGCCGTCGGAATGAGCACAAGATACACAGAAAACACTTTGATCCTTTATACGATCGAGTCTGACGACGATGACGATTGCGGCTTTACCGTAACGATCGAAAACGCCAAGGTCGGTGCTGACGTTTATGTTTACGCAGGATCGAGCAAGGGCGGCAACGCTACGGTTACGGTCGGCGAGGCATCCAGGACATTTGAGATCAGGAGCTTCCAGATCATCTCACTTGGCGTGTTTGACGGAACTCCCATGAAGCTCAAGATCGACTATTACGATCCGCCGAATGCTTCTCCGCTTTATGTTTACGGCTATCAGCTCGATACGGAAGCTTATCAGAAGATGCTTGAGACTCTCTCTGACGAACAACTCGAGGTCACTAAGTATGACGCTACTTCTCTCGAAGGCACCATCGAGGCTAAGGAATCAGGACTCATGTTCCTTACGATCCCTTATTCCGAAGGCTGGTATGCATGGGTAGACGGTGAGAGCGCTGAAGTAGTGCCGGTCAACGACGCACTCATGGCGATCAGACTTGATGCCGGCAAGCATAGCATCAAGATCAAATACATTCCTGCAGGCTTCAAGCCCGGTGCCCTGATCACTTGCGCATCCATAGTGGTGATCATACTTCTTATTGCGGTCCCCGTGGCTGTAAGAAAGTCACGCGCAAAGAAAGCGGCTGCCGTTACGGTTACCGCAGGAGAGGGTTCTGCCCCCGCAGTCCCTGATTTCCTTGAGGAAACTCCTTCCGAAATACAGATCACGCCTTCCGAACTTGAAGCGCCGGCAGTTCCGGCCGGAGAACCGGTTCACGAAAAGCCTTCAGTGCCGGAAAAACCTTCCGCACCTGAAGAGACTCCGGATGAACCTGCCGAACCCACAAAAGCAGACGGAGACGGCGACAAATGATAAAAACCCGTTTGGGCAGAGATAAATTCATAGATGGTCTCGTGATCACCTTCCTCGCGGCAGCATGCGCTGCCGTGATAGCGCTTAACATCGGACTCAGCGTGAGCCCGGGTAAGCTTTTGCCTACAAGCATTTCTATGCGTACGGCGGAGATGAACGAGAACATCATCGCGGCTCTTGATACCGCCGAGGCCGACATTGACAACATCAAGGCTGGCATGGAGCCCGCCGAGGCATGGTCTCTCATTTCAGACAAGAATCTCGATATTTTCTTCCTTCTCGCACTGATCCTGCCGGAAGGGATTACAAAGGCCGTCCTCACGGTAGGCTATTTCGCAAGGTTCGGTTTGGCGGCTGCCATGATGTATGCGTTCTGCTGCCGCCACACAGGTCTCAGAAGGCTTTATTCATTCCTTCTCGGAATGATGTACGCTCTTTCGGCTCAGGTAATACTGACAGCCCAGTTTGCACCGGTCATGAACATGGTAATCCTTTTGCCGGCCGCACTGTCAGCATTTGATACTTACCTTAGAGAGAGGACCTGGAAATCTTTCGCTCTTTCGAGCCTCGCGTGTGCGCTGACTGCGATCTCCGGAAGCTGCGGATGCCTTGCCGGAATTCCTTTCCTGGTTTTGGCAACGCTCGTTCTTTCAGTAGGTCTATATAGCAGCAAGCGCAAGATATTCTCATCCTGGCTCAAGGTTTTGGCTGCCATCGCTACCGGAGCCGCAATGGCTTCTTTCGCGGTGATTCCGAGATTCATAACGATGGTCCCGAAGTTTGATGTGGTTCAGGCATTTAAGTCTGCTGAGATGAAATACAAGCTCTACGACCTCCTGAGACACATGTATGTTGCACAGTCAGGCGGTCTCGACAGGGACATGGTCCCCGCATTCTATATCGGAATACTTACGATCGAGGCATTTGTGCTCTTCTGGGCAAACTTTAATATCCCGACCCGCGTGAAGGTCACGGCGGCACTCATCCTGTCCGTCTGGTACATTTCATGCGCTTCTTCCTTTGTAAGCGGTGCCGTCAGCATTTTCGGAGAGACGGCTGTCCTCAGCGCCGCAAGGCTCATCTGCCTTGAAGTTTTGATCTTCTTCTATGCGGCAGTCGCTCTGAGGAACATCAGAGGTGTCAGCGCAGGAGCTCTTTACGGAGCTTTCCTTGCACCCATGGCATTCCTCGTTTTCTCCGGCAACTTCTATTCCGACATCAAGTTTTCGACGACAATAAACCTCGGAACCGCTATCGCAATGCTCGTCTGCGGACTCGGCATCATACGTCTGTCCACAAAGCCCACGGGAAAGAAAGCAAAGATGGTCATTGCGGCTGTCTGGGCTCTGGCTGTCGTAGTTAACGCTTCGTTTATCATGTTTAACAACACCGTCAGCGCATCTGAAGCCGGAATGAACATGACTCCCGTCACGGAAGAAAATGAGAGTGAGAACTATGACGTCGAGGAAGCCGGCGAGGAAGGTGATGAGGAAGAAAATGAAGGGTTATCGGTCTTTTCCGGTGACGGAAGATATCTTCTTCTCTCCGAAAACATCAACGGTTACAAAGCTTCGAGCTTCGTAGATGAATTCAACCACATGTCTAAGCTTGCCAAGGCCGGCGAGTGTTTTGAGCCTTATAACATCAAGCTTATCTACAGTGATCAGGCCGAGCACAAGGAAAATGATGTCTATTCCGTCGGAAAGGGCTTCTCGTCAATAGATTACGAGGTCCCCTGCGAAAAAGGCGACAGGCTGTTCGTTTACAACGGTTTCAAAGGCGACATCACCCTGAGAAACACCAATGGTGAGTTCGAAGAGGAAAAGGATCTCACGGGTCCCGCTCTTTGTGAGCTGAATGCTTCCGAGGGCAAGCACGACCTTAACATCTTCTTTGATCTTGAGGATAAGACCGAAGCAAGGCTCGCGATCCTGAAAGTAAGATCAGATGCCGCCGAAAGACTTGATAAGATGACCGGCGTCATTAACGGGAAGGCCTTTAATTTCGGCATTTCCGAGATTCCCGCAGGGAGCAGGGGAACGCTCTCTTTCATCACTTCGGTTCCTTACGATTCTACCGTCAGGATTACCGTTAACGGCAAGAACTGCAAGACTTTTGAATACATGGGACTTACGGGATGCGTTTTCGAGGCTTCTGAGAATACTCTCGCTTATGCGGTTAAGATCGGAAAGACCGTTCCCGGTCTTACGGGCGGCATTACGATTTCAGCTGCAGTTTGCCTCGCGCTTATCGCAATTCCGTTGATATATAAGTATACTTATAAAAATAATAAGAAGGGAAAAGGCCCCGAAGGAGAGGAATCTCCTGAACAGCCTGAAGAATATGCTGAGTAAGAAGATAGTTGACGGCTGCGAGTTTATCGTATTCGATCTCGAGTGGAACCAGCCGATACCCGGCAAGGACTACGATTTCGACTGCTCGAATCTGACCGGCGAGATCATTGAGATCGGCGCATGCCGTTATGTTTACGAGAGCGGAGACCTTGTCTTCAAGGGCACTTATTCCGCTGACATCATTCCAGCGGTCTATACCAGGCTTCATTATCACGTCAGAAAAGTTACGGGCAAGAAGAACAGTGACCTCAAGAAGGGCCAGCCCTTTGCCGAAGCATACAAGGGATTCAGAGAATTCTGCGGACCTGACGCGATCCTCGTCGGATGGGGCAACTCCGATCCCGCGATGCTCAAGATGAATCTCAAGTTTTTCGACATGGATTCCACGCTCGGGCTTTACTTCCTCGATCTCCAGCCGATCTTCTCTTTCTTTGCCGGCCAGAAGGGCAAGCAGAGAAGTGTAGAGGCGGCCGTTGATTTCTACAACATCGAGAAGAAGGACATTTTTCACAGTGCCACTGCAGATGCCCAGTACACCGGCGAAGTGTTCCTGGAGATCTTCAGGCACAACAAGCCTTCCGAGGTCATCTCGGCGATATCGAGCTCATCGGTAGACCCTGACATCAAGAGCGAATTCAGCCTTGTCGGAAGCGAAGCAAGAGATATCGAGGGCGCTTTGAAGATGGTCGAGGGCTTTGTCAGCGTCTGCCCTTTGTGCGAAAAGCCGCTTACGCCCGAGATCGACAGATTCCGAATCCGCAAGTCACAGTACGCGCTTTACAGGTGCAGCGAGCACGGCGAACTGTTCTCCCGCTCCAGGATAAAGAAGAATAAAGAAGGAATGTATTACGCATCCTCTGTCCTGAGATTTGCGACACAGACGGATTATTACCTTGTCGCGTCGAAAAAGGAGGAGTTCGACAAATACGGCATTACGGGAGCTCCGGCGGTTTCAGCGGAAGATGTGAACGAAGAAAAAGGCAGTTTGTAAACGAAATGTTAACAAAGTATGTAAAAAAGATTAGCAAATTTGGAATTTTCTGTTGAAATTTGGCCTGGAATAGCATAAAATATGGTCAGGAAATTGGATATTTATGCGCGTAAAACCGCGCAAAGCATTTGATTTAGGACTTTATACACATACGAAGGAAGGTGCTTCTTATGATGAGAAAGTTTAACAAAAAGAAGGGAAGCAGACGTGGTGCGATCCTCGTTACCGTCGTTTTCATCCTGGCATTTGCAGTAATCTTCATTGCAGCTGCCATGATGCTCACGCAGGCTACAAGAAAGCGCGTCTACACCGAGGCTGAGAGCAATCAGGCAAGGCTTACGGTTACGTCTGTTGCCGAGTCATGGTATCGTGCCATTCAGAAGTGCGAATTTGAAGACGACGATCTTCTCGCTCTCTGCAAGGCTAATTCCGGAACCGGTACTACCATCAGAATTAAGGCTTCATCTACAGCTGACACTATCCCCGGTCTTGAGACTGAGGGTGGTCCTACCAGCACAGACAGCTACACAACGATGAGGCTTTACAGATCACCTAACGTTGGTGGTGCTACTAAGGATGAAGAGTTCACATACTATGCTGACTTCTCCACACATATTGACGGTCAGGTTGAGAATGTCCGTGCTGCATTGACATATACTCCTCCTGTTCACAATTATGACGGCGCACCTTTCAGCACTCAGGTTGACCTTAACGGTAAGTTCGCCAACAACAACCTCGAGGTCGTTGGTCAGGGTAAGGATCCCGATAACCTTGATAACATCTTCCTCGTAAGAAAGGGCGGTAACAGTACTGACGCATCATTCTCCAGCTATGCTACGATGATCTACTGCGACGGTACAGTTACATTCAAGGATGAAGTTTTCTATTCCAAGGACATCGTATTCCTCTCTGGCGCAAAGCTTAAGAGCGGCGACTCCGGACATTTCTCAAGCTCATCCAACGTTAAGAACTTCTTCTTCTTCGGTGATAACAATGAGCCTATCGCTACCGGTTCCAAGGGCAACTTCAGCGGTAACGGATTTAACTTCTATCTCTGCAACAGATCCAATGTTTCTGACTGGACTTCAGGCGGTAACGTTGTTGCGATCAATGCAGACGGTACCCGTGTAGACGGACAGGCTGTATCTGACGCTTTCAAGAAGAAGGTTCAGACATACGCTTCCTACAACGCAAGCTACAAGGCAAACGGTAAGGAGAAGTTCCCTACAACAGATACATTCCTTACAAGTGCTGCTAAGAAGCTTAAGATCGGCAAGACTGCAACCAGCAGTGCGAATGCAGACAGCTCACCTAAGACAATGTCTCTCAAGAAGTTCCTTGAAGACTATCACTATCAGCATTCCAGTGATTATGTACCTGCAGGTGCTTACTACTTCACATCTGACGGTTCAGATCACAGCGAGAACCACTCCGGTTTGTCTGCTAAAGAACCTTACGTAATGGTTCTCAAGGGCGGCTCAAACTACAGATTCTGGTTCAAGGGCGGCGTTACATTCGGTCTCTACAACGTAATCTTTATCGTTGACAAGCCGGACAAGGCAGCTCCCGTACTCTTCCTTCTCGAAGATCAGGCAAATGTCAACTGGCCCGGTGACGCCAGCGGCACTTCCACAAACGGTAAGACCGGTGGTAACGGAATCCTCGCAGTAGAAGGAAGAAACTTCAACTCCAAGCAGGCTGCTTATGACTTCGTCAAGGGCATTACTGCAAATACTGCAAGACAGTTTGAGAACAGCAACAACAAGTACAGCACACGTTATAACGGCGAGAACGAGCCTTGCGCAATGGTTCTCGGAATGGGCCGCAACAAGTTCTCTATCGATAAGAACATCATCATGGAAGCTTTCATCGGTCTGTTCAATGACAGCTACAACGATGACGGTTCTCCGAAGTCAACACTCTCGTTCAGAAACAACGACGCCGGTGTTCTCTACGGAAGAATCATGACAGACGGTCTCGGATTCTCCAACGACTCAGGTAGCATCCTCTATCCTGCTTCACCTGCAGCTTCGACTCTTCCTGCACCTAACCCGGACATGGAGAAAGTCGTTACATGCTTCTCACTGAAGTCAATGATCTACTACTACGGTTTGGGCGGCAATCAGCAGAATCCGTAAAAGCCAATCAGAATTAATTAGACCCGGCATATTGCCGGGTCTTTTTTTTGAAAAAATATAAAAGAAATTACTCGAGCGTGAGAAGGTGGACTGCCTGGATGATCTCGGTTGCGATGTCTGAAGAAGGGCAGACCATGACATTATCATGGGAACTGTATTCGATATCGAAAGCTGCCAGACTGTCTTCACAAATAAATGAATGGCGCGAAAGACCGAAAAGCTTCTCGAGCCTCTCGGTGAAAAGTTCATCTTCCAGCAGTTTTACTGCCGAATCGATTAATATGATCTTTCCGATGGAATCGCCATACTCATAAATGGAGTCAAGAAAAGAACCCAAAAGGACCTTTCCGTTCTCGGTATTCGATGAATAGTAATCATGCTTGATGAGGACGGTGAGCATTCCGCTCTCATCCATGATCGTCATTTCGGGTGCCGGTGTTAATTCAAGATTGCTTTTTTCCCAGTTGTTCATCAAAATCCCTCCTGTCTGAAGATAAGAAACGCATCGATCTCTGGATCGCATTCTTGCTGTTTCCCCAGGGTTTGTCAGAATTCCTGTAATCGAATTTCAGTGTAAAGTATTCAACATCGCCGATGAGCTCGGTAAATGCCAGGTCACTGCTCGTGGCAAGAGCGGTAACAAAGTCCGATGCCTCATTCTGCGAAAGCTTGGTTGCCTGCCTGAGCAATATTGCCGTATGAGGAAGGCAGTGATATTTGGTCTCGGTAAATTTCTGCCTGAATTCGTCATTGTGGCAGAACATCCAGGCGGTTACCTCGGTGTAATGCTTCATCGTGTCATTCAGCTTCTCGCAGATAGGGCACATGGCTACACGCTTGTCGATCCTGTCAGCAATGTCATTGAGCTTGGATTTGTAATCCGAGGATCTGCCTTTGAGGAGTCCTGCCTTTGCCGGAGCGGCATTGATGATATCCTTGGAGATGTCATCGTGAAAATCCTTGAGGTGGGTGTGCATCACAAGTCCCAGACCGAGTCTGTTGGTAACGGATTTATTGAGCTTTCCCATATGCTCCGGGCAGAATCCCGTCTTATTGGTGATCTTTCTGGTATCGGGTTCCATAAGTGAAGGACCGAGATAGTATTCCAGATAATCATTTTCCGCCTTGTTATAGAGTGCACAGAACGGACATTCAGAAGTTCCGGAATATGCGTCATTGACGGGGATCATATAAATCTTTTCCATAAGGCATCTCCTTATTTATCTTCAGGAGCGTGGAGAAGACGGCTTGCTCTGACGTTAACGCCATTAGTAGTGATGGATGTGTATTCCTCAACAGCCATACCTACTCTCTGCTGAGCCGTCTCAAGAACTTCCTGAGCATCGTATCCGTAATAAAGCGAAAGGTCGAGGCTGATCATTACGCCATAGGTCTGTTTCTCGGTCTTGAAAGCAGTAACCTCCGCAAATCCCGGAATATCCTTAAGAACGATCTTGATCAGATCCAGAAGAGCTTCATCGGAAATGGAATATGAACCGAGTGAAGAAAAGGTGGGTCTTACTACCGTTCTGTCCGAATCCGGGGCAGGGGGGATGATACCGCGCTCTCTGTCGAAACGCTGCCTGAGCTTCGAAAAAGGATCGGAAAAATAACCCGAGAACTCGTGCTTGACCTCCATGCTCGGAACAGGAATGGTGTGCATTCCCTCGGTCATTCGGGTATTCCTTGCGATCCTTCGTTCTTCTTCGGTGGAAACGTCCTCGATCCTGATGAGCATCGAAGGCTGATTGAGCCAGAGATTCTCGCAGATCTTTCCGAGCATGGAATCAGAAGTGCCGAGGATCATAAGGGCTTTCGGACCGGATTCAACAAGAGCTCTTCTCATGACGGAAGATCTGGTCGGGTCAGTGAAGATAGCCTGGCGGACTGACTCCATCTTGGTGGGAGCCTTTTTCGCAGACGTGCCTGCGACAATACGGCTTCCGTTTATGAGAAGACCGTCATCGATTATGTAGTGGATGTTGTTGTCACGGGCAACTTTGATCGCTCTGGTACTCTTTCCGGTTCCGGAAGGACCGACGAAAGCAATAACAGCGATTCCGGCGAGATATTCTCTCGTTGCCTGGTCGCTGTTAAGGATTCGTTCAATATCGTCTTTGCCCGGTTCAGAAGCCGAACCGGTGTTGCCTGCTGCGGCGGTACGCTCAAAGCGCTTCAGCGTTCCACGGAATTCAGACAGCAGAGTCTTGCGAGGTGCTGACTGGCTTTTCGCTGTTGAAACGGATTCGTTTTGAATTGTATTGTCGTTTCCGGCCACGTGATCACCCGCGGATCAGCCATTCCAGTTATGGTAGACTTCCTGGATGTCCTCATTCTCGTCGAACATGTCGAGCATCTTCTCAAGATGTGCGACAGCATCGGGATCGGTAACTTCGGTGGTGGTAATAGCCACGGGTCCGAGAGTCTCATCCGCGAAAGTATAGCCTTTAGCTTCAAGAGCGTCTCTTACGGAATAGAAATCCGAAGGAGCCGTTGTGATGATGTAGTAATCGTCGTCACCGTCAAAATCTGCAGCTCCGCAGTCGAGAGCGTCACCCATGACGGTATCCTCGTCCTCGAAATCTTCCTTTGAGATAAGGATCGTGCCTTTTTCCTCGAACAGGAAGGAGACGCTTCCGTCAACACCGAGGTTGCCGCCGTTCTTATCGAAAATGTGTCTTACGTCGGCAGCTGTCCTGTTACGGTTGTTTGTAAGTGCTTTTGCCATGACTGCGACGCCTGCGGGACCATATCCCTCGTAGGTGATCTCTTCATAATCGTCACCTTCACCGGCCTCGGCAGCCTTCTTGATCGCACGGTTGATATTATCGTTGGGCATATTTGCAGCTTTGGCCTTGGCTACTACGACCTTGAGCCTTGAGTTGCCGTTGGGATCAGCGCCGCCGGCCTTGACCGCGACAGCTATCTCTTTTGCGAACTTAGTAAAAATAGCACCCTTTGCTGCATCAGAAGCTTCTTTTTTCCTTCTGATATTGTTCCATTTGGAATGTCCTGACATAAAATCCTCCATGTCCTAAATATGAATGTCTAACATTATATTATAGTAATTTATTATTAAAAAGTACCACAAACTTCCCGCTCAAGACGCGACATGAAATTGTCAAAAATATTTTTTATGCACAGTGTCGGTTAAACTTGTTTTTTGCATAAGGCTGTTGTATAGTTTTATACATGTATGTTTGGGTTCATATGCCTATTTATTTTGGTGCCTGTTTTTTCTAAAAAAATTCAGGCCATCGGGAGGGTCAGATGAAGAGGTTAGGAGACATTCTGGTCGAGAGTGGTTTTCTCAACGCGACTGAGCTCGCGGAGGTTCTCGGCATTCAGAAAGAAACGGGAAAACGTCTTGGTGAAGTAATCGTTGAAAGCGGTTTGATGACGGAATTCGACATCTTGCGCGCAGTTTCAAGTCAGTATGATTATCCTATTATTGACTTGACGAGCATTGAGGTCGATCCGAAGGCAACAGCGCTTTTGAATCAGAAGTTCTGCGAAGATAACGTAGTTCTTCCTATCGGTTTTGATAACGACAACCTGGTTGTTGCTATCGATGACCCGATGAATATTACTATTGAAGACGAACTTCAGTTCCAGACCGGCTATCAGATCACACTGATGCTCGCAACACATTCTTCCATTATTGACGCTATCAAGGTCAATTACGGAAAAGAGAGTGCTGCGAAGGCCGCTCAAGAGCTTGGTGAAGACTTTGCAAAAGATGATAAGGATGAAGATTCCGAGATCAGCGATGCAGTCAACAGTGCTCCTGTTGTTAAGCTCGTTAACTCAATGATCGACTACGCTATCCGCGCCGGTTCATCCGATATTCATATCGAGCCTCTCGAGGACAGAGTCCGTGTCAGAATCCGTATCGACGGTGTCATGCAGGAAGTCATGAGCAACCCTCTGACAGCAAGAGACGCTATTACAACGAGAATCAAGATCCTGGGTGGTATGAACATCGCAGAGAAGCGTATCCCTCAGGACGGCCGTATCACAACCGAGATCAACGGCGAGCCCGTCGACATGCGTGTATCCATCCTTCCTACCGTTACAGGTGAGAAGACGGTTATCCGTATCCTTGCCAAGAACGACGCGAACCTCAACAGAAAGTGGCTCGGTATCAGTGACCACAACAACGATCTCATCAACAAGATCATCAAGGTACCTCAGGGAATCTGCCTTATCTCAGGCCCTACGGGTTCTGGTAAGACAACAACCCTTTATACTCTTCTCGCAGAGAAGAATACTCCGGAAGTTAATATCATCACAGTTGAGGACCCTGTAGAAATCAAGATCCCCGGACTTAACCAGGTACAGGTTAATGCCAAGGCGGGAATGACATTCGCAAGCGGTCTTCGTTCTATTCTCCGTCAGGACCCTGACATTATCCTCGTCGGAGAGATCCGTGACGGCGAGACCGCAGAGATCGCAATGCGTGCCGCTATCACGGGACACCTTGTTTTCAGTACAATCCACACCAACGACGCAGTTTCATCTATCAACAGACTTATCGATATGGGTCTCGAGCCTTACATGGTTTCCACAGCTCTTGTCGGCGTCGTCTCACAGCGTCTCGTCCGCAGAGTCTGCACGAACTGCCGTGAAGCTATTGATCCTGATGAGTATGACATTCAGACACTCCGCCTTGATCCGGGTCAGAAGATCTACCACGGTAAGGGATGCTCTGAGTGTAATGAAAAGGGATACAAAGGCCGAATCGCCATCCATGAGATCGTCGTAATGACGAAGAAGATGAAAGCCCTTCTCGAGAAGCGAGCAAGCGAAGAAGACATGCGCCAGCTTGCTGTAACGGAAGGCACTCAGATGCTGCAGGAATCCGCAAGAGCACTCGTTCTTGAGGGTATCACCACAGTTGACGAGCTTAACAGAGTTGCTTACACGATTGACTGATAAGGAGGTTACATAGCGTGGAAGGATTTAGTTTATCAATCGAATCGATTCTCTCAGAATCAGTAAAGATGGGTGCATCAGATACTCATATTACTGTCGGACTTCCTCCGATGATTCGAGTCGACGGTATGTTGATGCCGCTTGGCGGACAGCCGTTGACAGCTGCTGACACAGAGTATCTCTGCAAGTCAATGATCGACAAGTCGAGACAGCAGTATCTTAACGAGAGGGGTGAAATCGACTTCTCCTATGTCGTTGAGGATTACAGCCGTTTCAGATGTAATGTCTTCAAGCAGCGCGGAACTTATGCCCTTGCGGCAAGAACGATCACAAATGAAATTCCTACTTGCGAACAGTTGGGTCTCCCTAACGTGTTCAAGGAATTGGTGTTGTTACCGAGAGGTCTTATCCTTGTCACCGGCCCTACGGGTTCAGGTAAGTCCACAACACTCGCTGCAATGATCGGTCACGTTAACACATGCAAGAAGTGCCACATCCTCACACTTGAGGAACCTATCGAGTACCTCCATATGCATGGTGAAGCCATGATCAACCAGAGAGAAGTTCACGAAGATACACTTTCATTCGCAAACGCTCTCCGTGCTGCTCTCCGTGAAGACCCGGATATCATCCTCGTCGGAGAAATGCGTGACCTTGATACTATCAGTACCGCTATCACCGCAGCAGAAACGGGACACTTGGTTCTTTCAACACTCCATACGTCTTCCGCTGCAGACACGGTTAACCGTATCATCGACGTTTACCCGCCTCATCAGCAGGACCAGATCAGAGTTCAGCTTTCTTCAGTTCTTTCCGCAGTTATCTGCCAGACTCTCGTTCCGAGGATCACAGGCGGACGTTGTGCAGCATTCGAGATCATGATCACGAATGACGCTATCAAGAACAACATCCGTGAAGGAAAGACCTATCAGATCGACAGCACGATAGCTACGAGCCTCCAGCAGGGAATGTGCCCGCTTGACTTCTATCTTGCTGAACTTGTTAAGAGAAAGATTATCTCCAGGGATACAGCACTCGAAAGATGCCATGCCCAGGATGATCTTAAGCGTTTTATCAACAACCCTGGCTCTTCGAACAGCCCTCTGTTCGGCGATTTGGAGTATACCTGATTATTGCGCTTGCAATACTAATCTAAAATAAGGAGGAAAAAGATTAATGCCTAATTTCAGATATCAGGTAATTGATGGCGCCGGTAAGAAATCAGAAGGTATCATCGAGGCTTCTTCAATCGGTGAAGCTACTCGTAAACTTAAGACCGATGGTAAATACATTTCATCACTTACTCTTGACAGAGGAACGGGTCTTGCAAATATCAATATCGGCAGCCCGATGCTGAAGACCAAGGATTTGGTTCTTATCTCAAGACAGCTTGCCTCACTTCTGTCAGCAGGTATTACAGTTGTCAGAGCGTTGGACATGCTTTATCAGCAGCTCGACAGCAAGAAGGCGAAAAAGTGTATCGGTGAAGTTTACGAATCGGTACAGGGAGGACGTTCACTCTCCGAAGCATTCAGGGAGCAGAGGGGTGTTATCCCTAACATCATGATCAGTATGATCGCTGCAGGTGAAGAGTCTGGTCGTCTTGACGAAGTTATGGAGCGTCTTGCAGAGCACTTTGCAAAGGCTGCAAAACTCAAGAACAAGATTTCATCCGCAATGGTCTATCCTAAGATTCTCGCAGGACTTACTGCTGCGGTAAGTATCGGACTTTTGACCTTCCTCGTTCCTAAGATCGGCGATACGATCAAGAGCTTGGGCGGTGAACTTCCTGCACTTACCAAGGCTTTGCTCTCGATCTCCGGATCGTTGACTAAGTTCTGGTATATTTACCTTGCTGTAGTAGCACTTTTGGTATATGCCTTTAAGGTTTGGAAAAGCTCCGACAAGGGCGGCGAGCAGTGGTCATATCTCATGCTCAAGATGCCTGTAGTCGGTAAGGCAACAAGAATGAATGCTGCTGCAAGATTCACAAGAACGGTTGCAACGCTTCTCAAGTCCGGTATCTCCGTACTTCAGTCCGTTGAAATTACTGAGAAATCACTTGACAATCTCATTCTGGAGAAGAAGTTAGCCGAAGCTCGTACAGAGATCAGAAAGGGTACTTCACTCTCCAGGTCCATCAGAGGTATTACGGAATTCCCTCCGATGATCTACGCAATGATCTCTATCGGTGAGGAGTCAGGTACTCTTGACTCCATCCTCGATAAGGCAGCTGATTACTTCGAGGATGAGGCGGACTCCGCAACGGCAAAGATGACTGCTGCTCTTGAGCCTATCATGATCATCATCATGGCTATCATCGTAGGTCTCGTTGTAGGTGGTATCGCAATGCCTATCTTCACGATGGCTCAGTGGATCATGTAATTAAGGAACAGTATTTGAAAGGAGAAAACAGATGGATTTTTCAATAGGTAGAGGCGGATCCGAATTAGTAATCGACTGCTCAAGCTCTGACCTCAAGATCGCTGTCGGTAACTATAACCCGAAGTCCGGGAACATTACGATCGACACAATAGGAATTGTTCCTCTTGAATCAGATGCTATCAACGATGGTGCTATTGCTGACTCATTCGGTATCGTAATGGCAGTCAAGCACGCTATCGCTAGACTCGGAATCAGAAATAAGAGCTGCATCCTCACAACAGAGGGCGCTTTCGTACACACCAGAGACCTCGAGCTTCCTATCGCTAAGGAAGAACAGCTCAAGGACATGGTTAAGTACGAGGTTATCGGACAGGGCACAAACCGTGACCTTTCGATCGACTATATCGTTTACGGAACAACAAAGGATGAAGAGACAAACGCTGATAAGCTCAAGATCAGAGCAACAGCCATTCCTACGGACACGATCAAGGATTATCGTGAATTCCTTAAGGAAATGGAGCTTCAGCCTACAGCACTCGATATGAATCCGAACGCTGTAAGAAAGCTCTTCGCTCACGGAATCGTAAACGGCAACGTTAACGTAACGCAGTCAACACTGCTCCTGATCGAACTCGCAAGCAGAACTACTACAGTTACTGTTCTTGATAAGGGCTTCCCGGTTCTTTCAAGAAGACTTCAGTTCGGTCACTCCAACATCCGTCAGGTTGCTGACTCAGTCAAGAAGCTTCAGGGCAGCGGACAGCAGTCCTCTCTCGCTAGACGTCTCAGCATCACAACAAGCGATGCTGCAGCAAGTGTTCCGATCGAGGACATCGATGTTTGGAACGAGACAGTTGCAAATACTCCGGCTCTCCAGAGTGCTGTTAACGCATACTTCAAGAGCCTCGTAGATGCAGTTTCCCGTACGGCTCAGTTCTCAATTTCCAAGTATCACATCGATACAATCAGCACATGCTTCCTTTATGGTTCCGGTGCAGGCTACAAGAAGATCGACAAGGAACTTTCTCGTCAGCTCGGAACACAGGTTGAGATTTTAAAGACACTCAGTACGGTCAACGGACCTAAGAATTTCGAACTGCATCAGTTCATCAACTGCTGCGGTGCGTTGATTCGTAATGATTAAAGGAGGGGTGTAATTCATGGCTAGCGGAATTAATAAGAAACTTCTTGCCAAGACAGACATGAACTTCTTTAGGGAGTTCACGGCTAACGCGGCAAGGGCAGCAAGGATGTTGGGCTATGCAATGGCTCTCGGTATCCTCGTAGTTATCATAGTACTCGGATTGATCGGTGCATTTGCAGTCAGAAACTTCATGAAGCAGCAGGAGATCGATCAGATCAATGCAGAGCTCGCAGGACCTGAATATGCAGGACTTGAAGAGAAGGCAAGACAGCTCCAGGAAGAGTTGAAAGCAAAGAATAATTACTATTATGCTTTGACAACAATGCGTACGAATGTTGACAGAACAGCAACCGTACCTCTTGAGATCCCCGGAATCCTCGCAAAGAGCATCCCGAGTGACTCTTACGTAACAGACTATCAGATCGACGGTTCGACAATGAAGATGAACGGTTATTCGTTCACATACTACAGCCCTGTTGACATGGTTAACATGCTCCAGGCTTCTAAGGTATTCACTTCAAGGCCGATCATCACGGTTAAGCGTATCGACTCTACAGAGATCGCTAAGCCTGAGGAGTTCTACAACATCAAGACTGGTGACGTTATTGCTCTTAATAACTACTATTCTTTCAAGATCGACGGAACTCTCGTCAGCAAGGTCTACATTTCTATCGGACGTTTCCTCAACGGCGCTACGCTTTCAAGCCTCACCGGTGTTGAGACAACTGAGTACACAGCAGGTGCTGAGTACAGCTACACAGAAGGTATCGATACATTTACAGCCGGCGGCGTTACTTACAACCTTGTTAAGATCACCGTTAACGGAACAGACGTAGATGCAGAGAGCCTTGCGAACATCAGAGCAGCTCATGCTTTGAGCGGAACAGCAAAAGCTAATGCTGAGATCAACCTCTATTACGAGGTTGCAGCAGCTCAGCCCGCAGCTTCGCAGCCTGCAGCGTAACGGGGAGGTAATAATAGATGAATAATTTATCAGCTCGTGAGAAAACCGGAATATACGTAATCTCTTTGTTGATTCTTATATTGCTCGGTTATGTTCTTGGAATCAGAAATTTAAACAACAAGTACGATCAACTTGAGAAGCAGTACAATGAGCTTGTTGCAAGAAGAGATTATCTTAACCAGCTCAAGCAGAACGTTACTCAGACTACTGAAGAGATCGCAAGACTCAATGAGAACATCTCCAAGGTTGAGTTGTCCTTCATCGACAAGCTCGAGACAGAGTGCCTCATGCAGTACGTACTGAAGACATTTGAAGACAGCGGCATTCCTTATATGTCTAACATTTCTTCTGAAGACGTTAAGTGTGCAGCAGTTTCTTATGCCGACGGATCTACATCTCCTGACACACTCCAGTGCACAAGAGTCAATGTAACTTATGCAACAACTGACGGATACATCATCCCTCAGTACAACCGTAAGCCTGACACAACCAATGCCAACGAAAACCGTAAGGCTACAGCCAAGGAACTCATTGGCAAGATGGGCAAGGATGAGTACAAGGAAGCTAAGGGTTATGACGAGTTCCTTAAGGGTCTCGACAAGATGGCTAAGGAGAATCCCGGCTGCATCAAGGTTACTAACCTTACAGCAGTTTCTGAGCAGGGCTTCTTCAAGATGACAGCTTCAATCGATTTCTACGGAACAGTTCTTACCAACCGTGTTTCTGTTGATAACAACAAGGCTGGTTACACATTCTGGAACGGTGATACGAATGTTGATACATCCGGCGGATTTATCGGTGTACCTTACATCGTTAAGAACGAGAAGAGCTTGTGGAACAACTTCGTCATTCAGGGCTTTGAACCTTATGCTGAAAGACCGTTCGCAGCTTACTGGGCTAACGCAGCATTCGCACAGCAGTTCGCTGCTAAGGGCGGCACTCTTGCTAAGTTCTTCGGCGTTAAGGATCCTAGAGTCCTTGAGCAGCCGGTTGTTACAAAGAAGAGCAAGAAGGGCAAGAAGGCTACACCTACGCCCAAGGGCGACATGACAAAGGTTGCGTAATAACACCACTTGAAGAAAAAATGCAAATTGTGGCGAAATTTTGAAAAAATTTGTAAAAACCTATTGCATTTATTCACAATCGTGTTATACTGACATTACAAACTCAATAAACCTTACAGGAGGAAATTCAAAATGAAGAAGATTCAGAAGTCAAAGAAGGGTTTCACCCTCGTAGAGATGGTCCTTGTTATCGCTATCATCGTTATCCTTGCAGCGGTTCTCGTTCTCGGTATCGGTACATACCTCAACAAGGCTAAGGCAGCTTCTTCCTCTATCCAGGCTCACAACAGCTCTATCTCAATCGTTAACTCTGAGATCGACGCAGCTATGAGCTAATCCGATAGGATTAACTGAAGCAACAAAGAGCGGGGAAGCAATTCCCCGCTTTTTATCTTTTTGTAAACTTTTTTAACAAATTGTGAACATTTCTATTGAATAATTCTGAAAAGCAGTTATAATTGAATTGTAAAAGTATGGATTAATAGTCATCTTCAAGTTCGGAGGCTGTTATGCGTAGAATAAGCAAGTTAAGTAGAAACGTTCGAGGCTTTACACTGGTAGAGATGTTACTTGTTGTAGGCATCATCATCATCCTTGCCGGTGCAGTAGCTCTTGGTGTCAGCGATGTAATCAGTCCTGCTAAGAGAGCCAGGAATAGTGTTAGTGCGCGTGTGCTTGCACAGTCCCAGGCGATCAACCAGAGCGAACAGAAGCTCAGAGGATACGGTTTTTAAGGAGGTCTCAATATGAAGAAGTTTGTTAAGTATAAGTCGAAGAAAGGCTTTACTCTCCTCGAGACCTTGCTTGCAACAGCAATTCTCGTAATCGTCGGATCAATGCTCATGAACGGCTTTATCACAGCCATGGGTTATTCTTATAACTCTTCCATCTATCAGAGATCCGCTGAGTACAACAGCCAGCTTTGCATTACACAGCTTGCCAAATGGTCCATGTACGCTGATAACGTTAAGAAGGTAAAGGGTGACGGTTCTTTCGAGCACCTTGATGCTGCTTATAAGGACGTAGGTCAGTACGGATATGATCATTCCGCTAACAACACTGCTCCTAAGACCATCAGCTTCGCAGGCGGCGGAGTTTCCGGACACAGCCTTGGTAAGATCAGAGTTGCAGTTTACGAAGAGAATCAGGTTAAGACCACAGCAACTGATCTCACAAAGTTCACAGCAGAGTCTATTAAGAGCAACAATAATGCATATGCAGATAACCGTGCGATCCTCTTCTATTATCCGACAGTAAACGGTAATCCCGGTGACAGCTACTTCGGTAATACTCATATCTACAGAAGAGCAGACGGTTCTTTGTGGTGGGGCTATGATGACACTAACGGAAACGGTATACCGCTTTCCAAGAAGACTAAATAAGTGTGAAGACCTTTTTACTTCAAATCGGAGGATGTTAATATGAGACGTATACATAGAAACAAGCGAGGCTTCACACTTGTAGAAATGATGCTCGCATTGGCTATCATTACAATCATCGGCTGGACAACTGTTGCGCTGATGATGGCTACCAAAGACTCGTTCATGACAACATACAACACGAACGATTCTTCTGACTACGCAATGCTGTATGCAAACGGTTTTGAGAACTCGTTCCTTGCACACTCACAGAATAAAACCGCAGGCACATTCGGAACAAGGCCTGCAGATTCCATTCTTGAGGACGTTGCCGGACACGCTGTTTTCACACCCAGACAGATGCAGACGACAAATGTCAATACCGGACATGTAGTTGATAAGTGGATCATCAGATCTTATTTCTACGTTGATCCTACTGATGCATCTCAGACAGTTAAGTATAAGTTCTTCGTTATCGACAATTATTACAGCCCTACATGGAAAGTAATGAATGTTTATGAAGGTTCCGTTTGGGCTCCTCATATCGGTGTCGGTAAGCTTACACTTAGCTCTGCTTACACAGATCCTCAGGGTGTTGATACCTACCTCAGAGCAAATTACAATCTGACAGGTTGGGGAAACTACATTATCTACAAGCCTACGTAAGTTGAACAAACTTGAAATCAAACTCCGCAAGATTGCCTTGCGGAGTTTTTTTATTGCATATGCCGTTGTGATAAAATAAGACAATTATCGAAAGGCAGGAAGCATAATGAAAATAAACGTCGGACTTGATATCGGAGGCAGCACGACAAAGATCGTGGGTATGCGCGGCAAAGAATTAGTCGCGTCTGAAATAGTCAAGGCCGGAGATCCGGTCACGTCTGCCTTTGGCGCAGTAGGCAAGCTCATTAACGATAACGGCATTAAAGTAGAAGATATCAGCAGGATAAACATAACCGGCGTAGGTTCGTCTTATACAACAACGCCTGTTTTCGGAATAGAGACCGTCGTGGTTGAAGAATTCATTTCGACCGGATTAGGCGGACTGTATCTTTCCGGGCTCGAACACGCGGTAGTTGTCAGCATGGGAACAGGAACGGCATATCTTGATGCTTCTTACGATCAGGTTAAGCATATTATCGGTTCGGGCGTAGGCGGGGGCACTCTTGCAGGTCTTTGCAATGCCACACTCGGTGTTGAGGACGTGCTCAAACTGTCAGAGATGGCAAAGGACGGTTCGATCACAGCATGCGATCTTACCATCGGTGATATTACAAAGAAGGCGATCCCGGGACTTCCGATGGATGCCACTGCATCCAATTTCGGAAAAGTGGCTGATGATCTGACCCGTGAGGATAAAGCGGTAGGCATTTTCAATCTTGTTTACCAGTCCATAGGTTCAATGTCAGTCCTGACATCAAGGATCTGCGGATTAAACGACATCGTATTTACGGGACAGCTTACGGCTATCCCCGTATGCAAGGATCTGCTGATCCCGTTTGCAAAACTCTACGATGTTAATTTCATAGTTCCCGACAATGCAGTTTTTGCGACCGCGATAGGAAGCTGTCTGGCTGGAAATCCGGAGAAAGCATAATGGCATCAAAGAAGAACAGGGCACCTGAACTTGATTTTCTTAGAGGGTTTGCTCTCTTCATGATGGTGCTCATGCATTTCGCGTATGACATCAGATACGAATTCGAAGTGCCTGTATTCGGCTTTTTGGAATCCAACTGGTTCTGGGCATTCGTCCATCCGTTTTTCCTGGTCATATTTGTCGGAGTGTCGGGAGTGTGCTGCACATTCTCGAGGAATAACTTATTAAGAGGATTAAAGCTTCTGGGCGTAGCTTCAGGTCTTACTGTCGTTACTTGGCTGATCAGCCGCTATGCGGGAATAGAATGCTTGATCATATTTAACGTGTTGGCACTTTTGGCGGTGGGAATCCTCGTTTATGCGCTCGTTCAGTTCATCGAAAATAAGGCGCACATAAGACCGGTTGTCATAAATGTTTTTCTCGGTTTTTTTGGTGCTTATATCACCGCGCTCGGAAATTCGATCAACTGGATGGATTATTCCACGAATAATCTTTTGTTCCTGCCTGTAGGTTTTGCAATCAAGAATGCTCCCCAGGTTGCGGATTCCATGAAAATAATCCCTTGGCTGGGAGTATTTCTCATCGGATGCGTGATAGGAAGAGTCTGTTATTCGAAAAAGGAATCACTGCTTCCTGAGAGCATGAAGAAACTTCACAAAGTTTCCGTTCCGTTTGAGTTCATGGGCAAACATTCGCTTATCATCTATCTTGTCCATCAGCCTCTCGTTTACGGGATCCTCTATGTGATTTTTCTCGCTTTGGGAAAGATTAAATGATTGTTCTTACAAAGATAAAGAAAAAGACAGTAAGAAAGATAATCACGATAGTCATACTTGTCGCACTGATAGTCATGACTTATCTTACCGGGCGCTATCTTCCGACGGGTATCGCCGACTGGTATTCGCTTGAAGTTTTCCCTGCTCTTTCCAACATACCTCAGAAGATAAGCGCGCTCACTTCCGTGTCGTTCTCCGAGATCACGGTGGTGGTCTGCGGATGTCTGGCATTGCCGCTCCTTATCTTATGGATGGTTCTCCTGATAAAGAAAGCCATGACCAAGGGTATCGGAAAATTCCTATATCAGAGTTTCAGAAATGCGCTTGCGGTAATCCTTGTTTTACTATTCTTTTTCGAGATACTTCACGGACTGAACTACAGGCGTACGCCTGCAAGACTCGTTATGGGCCTGGACAGCGGCAATCTGACCGTTGAGGAATATACGGGTGCGTTCGAGTGGGCATATGAGGGAATGATCAAAGCAAGGTCTGAACTGACCGAGGACGAAAACGGCGTTGCAAAGATGTCCACCGGTTTTGCCGAGACTGCCGAGTATGCCTCTAAGCTCGTTGATTCTTTCTGTCTTGAATACGGCATTACACCGTACAGAAGCTTTTCGAGAGCCAAATCGGTAAAGCTCAGTCATTACTGGAGCTGGACATATATCGTTGGCATGTATAATCCGATCTATGGCGAAGCTAACATCAATACTGACATTGATGATCTGACCGCGCTTCCCATGACGATATGCCATGAGCTTTGTCACTCGAAGGGATTTGCCAACGAGACTGACTGCAATCTTCTGGGAGCTCTCTGCTGCACTACCGCGGACAGGGCTGATTTCAGATACTGCGGTTACTACAACATTTATGTCACGCTGCTCGGCGAACTCACGAAGTGGAACAAGCAGGGATTTAAGTACGACACGCATCTTGGCGATGCCGAGATAAGGCCGGTCATCAGAGACATCATGGCTGCTTCGGCATATTGGAAAGCAATAGACAAGGAAGTACTGGAAGTGCAGAAACTTCTCGGTATCAACATAACCGACCAGGCTCTTGCCGCGAACAACCAGTTCCTCGAATCCAACGGGGAAAAGGGCGGCAATGAAACGTATAATGTTCCGGATAACGCATACGTGCATTTCTATTTGAAATACGTTGTTTCAGAAGGCGGGAAGAATGCTTAAGGTAATCCTTGAAGGTCACGATAAGTATTACGGGCTGACCGACATAGTCAGGATGTTCTTCGGAGAGGTTTCCGAAGATCACGGTAACTCCTGCGTTATTGCGGAAGACGGTCCTGACGTGACCTTGGTAAACACTCTGGAAAAAGACGGCAGCTCGGTTACCCTTGTATCCGGAACCGGGAAGAGATACGCATTTGACGGACCTGCTCTTGAAGTAGGCCGCGAAGTCAAGCGCTCGCTCTACATGGCGCTTACTGACATCACGGGCATCGAAATGCCCTGGGGATGTCTGTCCGGGATCAGGCCGACGCTCGTGGCCTCGGAGGAGGATTCCGCAGAAGAACTCACTAAGAAATATCTCGTCAGGGAAGACAAGGCTGCGCTCGGGTTTGAGACAGCGCGTGAGGAACTGCGGCTTTTGGAACTCATTCCGGCTGAAGATCTGAACATCTATGTCGGCGTTCCATTTTGTCCTTCAAGGTGTTCTTACTGCTCATTTATCTCGCAGGACATTTCACATCACATGGGAAGGCTCGGAGAATACGAGGCCGCGCTCGAAAAAGAGATCAGGACACTTGCCCCGTCACTCAAGAGAAAGGTGTCTTCTCTCTATATGGGCGGAGGCACGCCTACGGTCTTTAATGATGAACAGTTTGCCAGGATCTTGGACTGCATGTTTTCGAGCATCAGGATCGATAAGGACTGCGAGGTTACGATAGAAGCGGGACGCCCGGACACCATAACCGGATATAAGCTCGACGCGATGCGCGAGCACGGGATTGGAAGGATATGCATCAATCCGCAGACGATGCGCGATGAGACGCTTTCAAAACTCGGCCGCCTTCACACATCATCTGACATAGTCAGAGCATACGAGCAGGCTAAAGAACGCGGCTTTGAGGTCATCAACATGGATCTCATCGCGGGACTCCCTCATGAGACGGGGGATGATTTTGTAAAGTCAGTTGCAAAGTTAATTGAACTTGATCCCGGAAACATCACCATTCATACGCTTTACAAGAAGCGCCGCGCCGCGCTCTCAAAGGAGACGGTGCTCGGCAGGGATGATGACAGGGGAGACATCGATGCCGCCGTCAGAAAGGGATACAGACTGCTCTATGAGGCGGGCTATCATCCGTACTATCTCTACAGGCAGAAGGACACGGGCCACGGCCTGGAGAATACCGGTTTTGCCAAGGGCGATACAGGATGTCTTTATAACGTTGCCATGATGAGCGATGCCAGGGACGTGCTGTCCTTTGGCGCGGGCGGCATGAGCAAGAGGTGTTTTGAGCAGGAGGGAACAACTTCAAAACACAGGGTCGAAAGGTGTCCTACGGTCAAGGATGTATTGACTTACATCAGCCGTAGCGAAGAGGCGGCTGAGCGGAAAGCTCGATTCTTTGAGCTTTGAGGTATAATATATCTTGGAGTATTATTGGTGAAAGAAATGGAGAAGAAATACAACAACAGACTTATTCTTCTTATGCTGCTTATCCCGGTGATGGCAGTCTTTATTGCTGCCGGTTGCCAGAGCAAGAATAAAGATCTTTATCAGTTCGTGGTGACATCGGTTACCAAGAGCGAAGAGTCAACGGAAAGCGAGACCGCGGCCGTTGAGTCTTCGTCTGAATCAGAAAGCGCGGTTCCGGCTGAGACCACAGAGGAGACTACTGAAGCGACTACTGAGTCTGAGACTGAAGAGACCGAAGCTACGACCACAAAAGCTGAAAAGGCTGAGACTAAGAAGACTGTCAAACCCACGCCCAAGGCAAAGACTGCGGCCAAGAAGACCACCAAGAAAACTGTAAAGAAGACAACCAGGAAAAAGGCTGCTACCAAGCCGAAGTATACCCAGTACCTTTTCGTCGGCGATTCAATGACAGTCGGACTTGATGATGCGGTAAGCGGAATCTCAAGCGTTGCCAAGGTAGGTGCCAAGGTCGATTATCTCAAGAGCGTATTGAGCACCGTTACGAAAACGAGGAAAAAGAACGTAATTTTCAATTTCGGTGTTAATGATCTCGGAAATATTAACAAATACATAACAGTTTTCAAATCTCTTCCGAAGGACTTCATCAAGAATAATAACGTGATAATCATGTCCGTAAATCCGACTAACGGATCCAAATACGGAAGCTGGAATAAGGACATTGATAAATTCAATAAGAAGATGAAAGCGAACCTTCCGAGCGGCGTCAAATACCTTGATACAAACTCCATACTCAAAAGAGAAGGTTTCAGTACGCGCGATGGAGTCCACTATAAAGCGGTCACTTATAGGAGAATCGCGAAACTGACTTTTGTATTCTGCGGAGACAAAAACAAAAAGCCGTAAATTCTTTATTGTTAATGCTTTGTTAATCCGCTGTAAATGTAATTATCAATTCATCGTGATAAAATGGTCTCATAGACATTGGGCAGGTGTGTATGAGATTAGCATTATCGGTTGTATTCATTTTACTGATACTTTCGCTGAGCATATGTGATATGTTTGCCATACGTTCGAAGAGACCGATAGGCAAATATGTGGCCATTCTGCTTATTGGTCTGACCATCCCCGTTCTCGGCAATCTTATTATCATAGCTACATCAAACAGGGTTATTGCTAACGTTGGATACAATGTCTATTTCCTGGGCATGGATGCCGCGGTAATCTCGCTTTTGTTCTTTACGCATGCGTATTGCGACATAGGGAAACCCAAAAAGATCGTTCAGGCGGTCATTTACACATTATTCGGTGTTGACCTTATCCAGTATATGCTTAATCCGTTCTTAGGATTTACATTCACTACCGAAGCCACTTTGGTCGATGGAAGTGATTATTTCAGACTGATCCCGAATTTCGGACAGGCTTATCACAGGCTCATCTGTTACGGCTGGTTCTTTGTCAGTCTCGTCATATTTGTCGTCATGACCGTTAAGGCTTCGAGAGTCTATATTGAAAGATATCTGGTCATACTGCTTACGATGGTCGTTACCGGTGCAATAGAATCTTATTACATCTTCTCGGGCCACCCGCTCGACATGTCTATGATCGGCTTTGGGGTGTTAGGCATTCTCATTTACTTCTTTGCGCTCCGCTACAGGCCGATGCGAGTTTTGGACAGACTCCTTGCAAGCATGGCTTCCGATATGCCTGAAGCGATCTTTTTCTTTGATAAGAGCGGCAAGTGCATCTGGACCAATGAGCCGGGAAGACAGCGCGTCGGCGTCAGCAAAGATGACTATGAGGCCATTAAGGAAAATCTCAAATTCCTGTTTGATGATATCGAACTTGATAAGATCGGATGGACTAAGAAAGTCATAGTCGGCGTAGGTGATGATGCCCAATATCTTGAACTGTCCATGAGAGCTGCCGAAGATGAGTACGGAAAGCTTACCGGTTCATACTTGAGCATACGCGACCATACCGAAGAGCAGAAGGCAATACAGCAGGAGATCTATATTTCGACTCACGATTCCGAGACAGGACTTTTCACTAAGGAATATCTTTACGACCGAATCGCGAAAAGACTTCAGAACGATAAAAAGACTAACTATATGATCGGCTTTTTCGAGATCGCAAACTTCAAGATGATCAACGATGTTTTCGGAAGCAAGTTCGGAACATATACAGTCAAGAAGATCGCTGAGGTCTTGAAGGCAAATGCGAGCGAGAGGACGCTCTTTGGCCGCCTTAATTATGATTCGTTCGGTATTCTTTTAGTCAAGGATATATTTGATGAGGGGAAACTGGAGAAGCTGATCGAGAACTTTACCGTCTCAGACGATAGTCTCGAACATCATGTCATCATCAATTTCGGCATCTATGATTTCAATCCGGATGATGAGATCGACGTTCCATTGTTCTTTGACAGTGCACGTCTTGCCACGACAACGATCCGGGACAATTATTCAAAGCGCATAGCTTATTACGACGATAAGCTCCGAGACGTTGTCATTCACGAACAGATGATATCCAATCAGCTGAAAGATGCTATCGAAGCGAGAGACATAAGACCTTATCTCCAGCCTATCGTGGATTCCCGCGGCATGCTTGCCGGAGCAGAGGCTTTGGTCAGATGGATACACCCGGAAGAGGGCTTCATGAATCCCGGTCAGTTCATTCCGATCTTCGAGAGCAACGGATTGATCTCGGTTGTTGACAAGTACATGTGGAGATGCGCGTGTGAACTGCTCGCAAAATGGAAGAAGAAAAACATTGAGACATTCATCTCGGTAAACATCTCACCTAAGGATTTCTACCGGCTTGATGTCGTTTCCGAACTGAAAGCTCTTGTTGAAGAGTTTGAGATCAAACCCGAGAAGCTCAGGATCGAGATCACTGAGACCGCCATGAACACTGATGCGGTCGATATGATCAAGACCATCGAAGCGCTCCGTGAGTACGGATTCATCGTCGAGATGGACGACTTCGGAAGCGGTTATTCGTCGCTTAACCTGCTTAAGGATATCAACCTGGATCTTATCAAGATCGACATGCAGTTCTTGAAAGATTCCGAACGCAATATGAAAGCCGGTTTCATCATAAAGAATATCATCAACATGGCTGAGGATCTCGAGATCGATACGCTCACCGAAGGTGTTGAGACTGCCAAGCAGTTCGAGAAACTTTTCGGCATGGGATGCAAACTTTACCAAGGCTACTATTTCTCAAAACCCATCCCCGTGGAAGATTTTGAAAAGCAGTGGTTTGACTGAAGCCGGAAAGCAGAACGGGTCTTTGAAAATGTAATCTTCAATGGCTTGGAATGCTGATATAATAAAAATAATTTAGGATTATAAGCAGGTAGCCTATGCTGTTGTCTTTTATTACTGATACCCAATACATTACGTATAATCTGCCGGCATGGCTTGAAGGCGACTATTTTGTGACTGATCCGGATGACGGCCAGGAACTTTTCGAGATCGAAGGAACCGGTACGGAATGGAAGATCACGGAATTGGACGATAACAAGATCCTGGATTCCGATCTCCGCGTTTTAAGCGACAATCTTCTCTTCAAGATACGTTACGGCTCACAGGGCAAGCAGGGCTATCTTTACGCTGAGAATAACAACGAGCGTTATGCAAAGTTCGCAAGATGCCCGATGCCGGACAATATCGTGCTTACGGTAGGAAGCGACAGCAACTGCGATATCGTTCTTAAGAATAAGCTCATTTCACCGACTCACTGCAAGATAGAATGCAAACAGAGAGTCTGGTACATCACCGACTGCAGATCAAAGATCGGAACATATCTCAACGGTGTCAAAGTCAGTTCTTCCGCGGTTGTTTCAGGTGATATCGTATCGATACTCAATCAGAAGTTCACGTTCCTTCCCGGATTGATCTCTTTCAACGCACAGAGCGTTGACCTTAAGGCTATCAATAACAAACTTCATTCCTTCAAGGTTGCTCCCGTGCCGGAAGACAAGATCATCGGCAAGCTGACCAAGACTGAGTTCTTCCACCGTTCGCCCAGATTTACGAACGATATCGTAGATGAGGACATCAATGTTGTTGCTCCGCCTTCCCAGCAGAATGCCGGTGACAACGGCGGATTGCTTATGTACGGACCTGCCGTGGTATCGAGTCTTGCGATGCTCCTCGGAGGCATGGCTAACCCGATAACCGGTATCGGAATGCTTGCAGGTTCACTTATCTTCCCTGGTATCAGAAGCCATAAGATGAAGACCAAAAATGCCGCTGACGAGAAGACCCGTCAGGAACAGTACACCAAGTACCTTGAGTCTTTGGATAAGAATCTTGATGAACTCAATGAGAGACAGACTGAGCAGCTCCTCAAGAATAACATTTCCGCGAAGGCTGAGATCCAAAAGATCATGAAGGATTGCAAGACCTTGTGGAACAGAAGACCCGAGCATAACGATTTCCTCGACATCAGACTCGGAACGGGTGACATTCCGGTTCATGCCAATATCACATTCCCGCAGGAAGTCATGGATTTTAGCGGAAAGGAAGATAACCTCAAAGAGAAACTCGAAGAAATCAAGAACAAGCCGAGACTGCTGCATGATGTGCCGATAATGCTTCAGCTTGCCCAGTACTACAGCATAGGTATTTCGGGCAACCCTAAGTATACAAAGCCTTTCCTTGCTCAGCTGATGCTTCAGCTCTCGATGCACATCGGCTACGATGAACTCAAGATCTGTGTCATAGGTAAATTGCCGCAGGGACTTGAAAGACTGGTTTGGATTCCTCATACATGGGACAACCAGAAGAATGCGCATTATGTCGCGGAGAATAAGGATGAACTTGGCAGGATCCTTCCCGTTTACGATGCGATCTTACGTGAACACAGAAGTGATAACTATTCTCCGAAGAGCAGTTCATCTACCGTTGTTTTCCTGATCACGGATCAGGTACTTGCAAACAGCGGCATGGTAAGCAGACTTCTTTTCGATAAGAACTACACCAATGTTCATGTCATCTCCATCGCGGAACACAGCCGCGATCTGCCCAGACGTATCGACATGGCGATCGGTCTCGCGAAGGGAATGGGAAGGCTCGTATGGCAGGATGAGAAAGTCAAGAATACGATGGACTTTAATTTCGATGCCGACATCATGCCCGATTTTGATAAGGTCATAAGTCTTATGGCGAATACGTTCCTCGATCTGAACGAGGAGATGACAGTCATACCCGACATGGTTCCGTTCCTTGACATGTTCAACGTCAATAACGTAACCAGACTGAATGTCCTGAGCAAGTGGAAGAATGCCGATCCGATACACTCACTGGCTGCGCCGATCGGTATCAGCGAAGACGGCAACATGTGTTATCTGAACCTGCACGAAAAGAGTGACGGCCCGCACGGACTCGTTGCCGGTACTACTGGTTCAGGTAAGAGTGAAATGCTCATGAACTACATCCTGTCGATGGCCGTATGCTTCTCACCTGAGGAACTCTCATTCGTTCTCATCGACTATAAGGGCGGCGGCATGGCGCAGGCTTTCGCCAACCTTCCTCACACCGCGGGAATCATCACGAACCTCGACGGTAACGAGATCAACAGATCGCTCCTCTCGATCAAGTCCGAGCTTGAGAGAAGACAGAGAATATTCTCCAAGGCGCAGGAAGAAGCGGGCGTCAGAAACATCGACATCTACAAGTATCAGAAGTTCTACAGAGACGGCAAGGTCAAGGTTCCGCTTTCACATCTCGTCATCATTACCGACGAGTTTGCGGAATTGAAGACGCAGGAACCCGAATTCCTCGAACAGCTCATCAGAGCTGCCAGAATCGGACGAAGCCTCGGCGTACATCTCATCCTCGCTACGCAGAAGCCTGCGGGCGTCGTTGACGATCAGATCTGGAGTAACTCCAACTTCCACATCTGTCTGCGTGTTCAGGATGCAAGAGACAGCCAGGATGTCCTTAAGTGTGAAGATGCGGCTCACCTTACCAAATCGGGAAGCCTTTACAAGCAGGTCGGTTACGGCGATGTCCTCATCAAGGCACAGTCTGCATATACCGGTGCGGATTATTCGCCTGACAGTGTTAATATTCCGAGCTGCGGCATAGACGTTCTCGATAATATGGGCAGCGTCATCAGACATGAAGAATTGAACCTGTCGAAAAAGGCTGCATCTGCGCAGCTTGAGGCTGTAACCGATTACATCATCAACATCAGTAAACGTGCCGGATTGGCCGCTGACAAGCTCTGGCTTCCCGCGCTCGAAGAAACGATCCAGCGTAAGGATCTCAGGGAAAAATACTCTGTCACCGATGAGCCCTGGGTACTCAATCCGGTTCTCGGAGAGCTTGACGATCCTTCGAACCAGAAGCGCGATCTCGTACGCATGGATCTGTATTCCGGAAAGAACGTTATCATCTGCGGCGCAACAGGAAGCGGAAAGATAATGAGCATTTCGGCAGTCCTCGAAGACCTTATGCTCACGCATACCGCTGACGAACTGAACATTTACATCATTGACGCGGCGGACGACGGACTTGCGATCTATACCAAGGCACCTCAGATCGGTGACGTCATCGGAAGTACCGAAGATGAGAAGATCAAGAGACTCGTGTTGAAGCTCGAAAAGGAGATCGCCGTAAGAAAGAAGATGCTCGGAGGCTCCGTCATGGGCGAGAGTCTTGCCGAAAGAATGAAGAAGGCAAACGTTCCGAACATCCTCGTGATCATCCATCACATCATCGTTTTCCAGGCATTGGCAGAGGAATACGAAGACAGGTTCAAGGCGATCATGATGGAAGGCCCGAGATACGGAATCGTATTCATGGCAACTCAGGAAAGAGCTTCAGGCCTGCACTTCCAGCTGAGCCAGCTCTTCCCTCAGAACTATGTTCTCCAGCTTGATTCTGATGACGATTACATCATGCTCATAGGCAGAACTAACGGCATCAAACCCAGCGCCGTTACCGGCCGTGGTCTTGTCAAGGATGAAAACATTTACGAGTATCAGACCGCAACAGCAGACTTTACTCCGGTTGAACTCTGCGACAAGCTTGCTTCCGAATGGAAGGGCGAGAAGGCGGATGCCATCAGAGTATTGCCCAACACCATTCCTGTTGAAGACATGTTCACTTATCTCGATAAGACAAAGCCGTGGTCCATGCCGATCGGTCTTGATGTTAACACGATCAGACCCGTCTCTTACGATTTTGGTGACCGCGTCATCAATGTTCTTCTCGGACAGGATGACTACATCAAGAATACGACTGCGGGTATTGCAGAGCTTGCCGGCATGAACGGCATCGATGTCACTTATCTTGATGAAGATGACAGTGAAGAGATCATCGATGATCTTTTCGATTACTGCAAGGAGTTCAAGAAGAGCAAAGATGCGGGCACCGAGATGCCTGAGACAGCACCGAGGCTCATCATAATACCTGACCTCAATAAGCTTAAGGGCAGCATCGATGATGATCACTGGGATACTCTTACTACCATGTTGGCTAAGTCAAATTCAATGTGGTCGTTCAGGTTCCTGATCTCCGATTATCCGGATGCATTAGGAAAGTTCCAGTACAACGACTGGTTCACCGCATCCGTCTCGAAGGGCGACGGAATCTATGTTGGTGATGGATTTGCAGGACAGTATGTTTTCCAGACTGATAAATACATCAGCGAGAGCATAGAATACCCGCTCGGCTACTGTCTGAAGAATAAAAAAGCTGTGAAGATTAAATTGATACAATCAAGTAATGAGGAGGTGATGTAGTGGAATACGTGACAGCGGATGTGTATCTTCCGGCATCCGCAAAAGTCTATCATCTGAGATTTCCACAGGATCTTAACGTTCAGGTGGCTGCTATGCTGACGGCTAAATCCCTGTCGGAATTATCGGAAGGTAATTACCTGCCATCAAAGGCAAGCTGCCTGGCATGGCGTGGTAACGGTGCCCTATTGGACATGACAAAGACACTGCACGAGTGCGGTGTAATTAACAGCAGCGAATTACTATTGATTTAACGGAGGTCATAAAATGGCAAAATTTACTGTTGATACAGACGCGGTCCGCTCTAAGGCAGCTTCTGTTGAAGGATTATCACAAGATTATTCCAGCTTGTCCAAGCAGCTCAGAAACATTGCAACAACGATGGGTGCTGCTTATGAGTCCGCAGATAACAAGGCTTACATCACAAGAGTCAATGAGTGCTGCGACAACCTCGACAGGATGGCTACAAAGCTGGCTAATACTGCACAGCTCCTCAGGTCACAGAGTTCAGATTATGACACTACTGAGCAGAATAATACCCAGCAGGCATCTAAGCTTCCTGGCTGATAACTACATCTCACATTCATTAATTTAGGAGGAAATATCATGGCTACAAAAAGTATAGATACCGCTGCGATCGAACAGGCATCATCACAGATGAGAGGAATCAACCAGAGACTTACTGACACTCTTAACCAGAGCAGAAGCGTAATCGGAAGTCTTTCAAGCGTTTGGACAGGTCAGGCTGCTGACGAGACGATTCAGGCATTCAACGCATTCGAGACAAAGTATTCTCAGGAATACAGACAGATGCTCGAGGCTTACACAAACTTCTTAAGCAACGTCGCTGCTATGGGATATCAGCAGACAGAAACAAACATCGCAAAGAAGTCTGGCATGATCTGATTCATTAATTACGATCAAGAGGTGTATTTATGGGGAATGATAAAGACAAACTGAATCTGGGCGGCGTTTTTCCTTTAGACAAAGCTGACCAGATGCAGCCTAAAGCACCGAGACGTCCCAAGGATCCGATGGCAAGTCATCTGCCTAAGTTTCCTTTTGGCGAGGCGGGAAAGTCCGCTTCGCCAAAGGGACCTGTCAAAGGAAAGGGACCCGTTAAGGTAACCGGACCGCTCAAGGGTCACGGACCGCTTAAAGGCAATGGACCTGTTAAAGTGGCCGGACCTGCGAATGGAAACGGTCCTGTTAAGGTCCCGACTTCCACACACCCCGAAGCAAATGCGAAGGGTTATGTGCCATCACAGGGTGACGGCACTACGTTGGCAAGCGATCCGCTCAAGGGGACTGTTAATCCTCAGAACGGGACAACCCAGATGAATGATCCTGCTCAGACGACGCCGCCTGCTACCCAGAACGGTGGTACAACTACTGCGCAGTTAGATCCTTCAAAGAGCGCTTCAATAAGTGAACGTGTCGATAGACCCCGTCATTCTCCAAGATCACACCATTCTCCGCAAGAAGGTAACTCTCCGAGACCGCATCATGCTCGCGGAAGAAGGCATCATCCAAGGCCTAATCCTGCGGCAGATGCACCTTCTGAAGGAGGAGAAAACAGGACAGAAACAGGTAATAAGAATAATGCTTCCGCCGCTGCAGGTACAGGCGCTGCAGGTACAGTTGTTGTAGCGAACGGAGGAAGGCACGCCACATCACATGGAGGTGCTGTTCAGTCGGATAATGCAATTAAGAATCCGACTAATGATCTTAATCAAGATCAGGGAAATGAAGCCGGTCAGAACAAACCGGATGAACTGACAAACAAACCGGCAGAAGCGTCCGGTCAGAATCCGGCTACTGAACTGCCTCAGGATCAGGGGAACGGAGCCGGTCAGGAAACACCACCGGCAACTGCACAAGATCAGGCAGAGGGTTCTTCGAATGGTGGCAATTCCGCGCAGAATAATGCTCCTGCTACAAATGCTTCGGGATCAAACCAGCCACCTGTAAATACAGGACATTCCAAGGGCGGTGAAGAGGCTGCAAATGTGGCTCCTACCACCGGACATTCCAAGGGTGGCGAAGAGGCTGCAAATGTGGCACCTACTACAGGACATTCCAAGGGTGGTGAGGAGGCTGCAAATCTTCCTAAAACCACAGGGCAATCTAAAGGCGGAGCAGCAGCCGTTGTCATAGGCACTCACGACATTACAGGAAAACTTAAACGTGTTGACACTGAGGTCGCGATTGATTGGAGTAAAAGACTAGATGCTATCAACGAGATGATCAGACAATATTATTTGGCAAGTGTTGATCGCGTAAATAAGCTGAGTTCATCTTGGACCAGTGAGGCTGCTACTACATCTATATCAAACTACAAAGGTGTAGCTAACAAACGATCAGATTACTTATACGATGTTATAAGACAGTATAGGGAGTATCTTCTTAAAGATGTTGCATATGGATATGCTGACACTGAAGAGAAGGTAACTAAGAAATCAGATTTGATCTGACGGTGAGGGAAACATGGAAAACACTAATATTGAATCGGAAAACTCAATATATCAATTAAAAAGTGAATTCATAAATCAATTGGTAAATTCCTATAAGGAACATTACGGTATTGAAGTCAATGTTGAAAAAGTAGTTATGGTTCCTGGAAATACTGTTATGGATTTCCACATGATCTCTTCTGATGAACTTAGATTTTGTGTTTACTTTGATACCGATCCGAATAATCTGAACATTACTGATAACTACATACAGGCTTTGTGTGCACGCCAGATAGAGAATTATATCGGATTGATGATTAAAGATGCATACATAAAGGTATCATTTATTGAGGAGTTCTCAACAGAAACTACAGAGGGGATTCTTTATGATGAATATATTTCAAAACACCAAGTCAGCGATGTTATCGTAAAGATCTTTGCAACTGAAGGTTCAGTTGAAGAATCAGTTTTTGAAACCATTCATCAAACTCTGTTTCAGAAGGTAAAAGTACCGGTTACATACTTTTTGTATTCATATGATGCGGAAAACTATCAGCAAGCAGTAGATGAACTTAAGGGTAATCTGAAATTGACGAAATACGTTATAGATTGCACGAAGCCTTCATCTGTAAAGTTTTACAGAAAGGATAATGGTGAAATCTAATGGCATATACTGACAGACAAGAAGCTGTTTTTTCAAAACTGGCATATACAGATAATCTTGACGAGAGGATCGCTAAATATACCAGCTGTGGTATAAAACCACCGCCGATATGGGATTTGCTTACTCCTAACGAGAGAAAAGAATTAATCGGATCTTATAATGCGACCGAAGCAGAGCTAAAGACCTGGCGCATTGTTGAGGTTCAGGAGAACCCTAAAACACAGTTTAGCGCTTGTATTATCGAAACAGGTGATAATGAGGCTGCTGTCGGATTTAGAGGTTCGCTTGGAGCGAATGTAAATACAATCGAGAAGACGTGGATTAACTCAGATATAAAGTTGCTCGTTACCGAGAATCAAACTGCGCAAGAGGCAGATGTTAAAGAGTTCCTAAAGAGTCATAGCGATACTCTGAATCAATATAAAAGCATTGATTTTACCGGGCACTCATTAGGTGGTGATTTAGCTGTCTACGGCACTATAATGGCAGAAGACTGTGGAATCGACACTAAAAAGATCAGATGTGTCAGTTTGGATGGTCCCGGTCATAATTCAGAGTTTCTCGAAAAGAACAAAGACAAAATAGCCAAGGTCAGCGACAAAATCACTCTTTACAGATGGAGTTTGGTCGGTTCGTGTTTGGGTGATATTCCCGGAGCTACGGTAAAGTATGCGAATTATAAGGCATATTCCGGAGACGATAAGATAGGTGAACTGGCATATTATGGAGCAACAAAGCATGATCTGAAGAGTCTAGTGTTTAACGAAGATGGCAGCATCAGTACAACGAATGGTCCACGTCCTGATGAAGTGGCGATCAAGTCTCTTTCAAACTTCCTGGATAATACTGTACCTTCTGTCATGGCCAGATTCGTACCGTTAATGCTCTTTGGAGGTTACGGTCAGCTTGCTTATGAGGCATTAAGGTTTATAAACCCTGAGCTTGCCAATAAATTGCATGACGCCTTTAAAAAAGTATGTGGAGCTGTATTAAATAAGATAGTTGATTTCGGCCTTACTGTTATTGGTAAAGCGATTACCATTGGCGGAAATTTCATTAACGGATTGATAAGCTTTTTTGATGGTTCATTATGGCGGAAAATGGAAGAGCAGAAGGCTCTGGAACGTGCTAATGAAAGCGCCAATGCTGATCCTAACTGCTATATTGATTGTGTTGAGTATACGAATATTGCATCAGACTGCAAAAAGATCGCCAAAAAGATTAATTCAATTTCCAATAAACTTAAGAAGTCATACAAGCTTCCAGGTTTCTTTAATGATGACCGTCCCGACATACCTGTAATCAATCAATTGTTGGGAGCTATTAACTCTACATATAATAAGTGTCACGAGTGGTTCAACAAGACCGGAAAAGCAGCTTCAAAGTGTGACAGTTGTTATGACAGGCTTATTGCAATTTCCAACTATCTTAATGACGCTTCTACCAATTTTAAACAAGCTGATTCGACCATAGAAACTACGATGAATGATTGGTATAACACATATAAGGAGATCAAAACATGAGCGATTCAAAGTGTGAAGTTGATCCTAAAGAGTATCAGGATCTGAACAATCGCCTCTCTGAAATGAAGCGGGTTTTGCATAGTGTTTCTTGTAATGCAAATGATGCGTCTACTGAGATTAATAAAGTTATTTCTCAGTTATCCGAGATAAGAAGCAGGGTAGCAAGAGCATCAAATAATTCAAATGTTGGTGCGAAGGAATGTATTGCTGCGATAGATAGAATAATATCTGATCTTGCAAATGCTGCAGTATTGACAAAGGGGTGATATACGATGCCTTCTCAAACTAGAACTATAATATTTAACAATGGATTCTTTACTCAAAAGAAAGCATTGCAAAAGGAAATCGACAATCTGAAAAACGAAAGAAAAGCTTTGAGGATTGCTTTGGATGAATACCAGAACAGAACGGGTTCTACAAAAGATTTGGATTTGTTCTGCAAGAAGTATTTGAATCTGCTTATAATAGTGGATCGTGAGATTAGCGTTTTGCAGATGTATGTAAATGAGTTGACTTTTGTAGCAAATACTTATAAGGAAGCTCAAGTTAAATCTCTTCAGCAGGCATATCTTTTGAAGTGAGTTAATGCTTTTTCTTAAATGAAACACGACCGGTTTTGAGGACCGGTCGTTTCATTTTTACGGGAACAGATTGAACTTTATCGCATGTTATAATGACCTCGTCAGAAGGAAATACATGAAGGTAGATCAATTGGAGAGTGCTGATCTGAAAGTGAACAGGGATAAGACATTGGATTATCTGAGAGGCCTGGCTGTATTTCAGGTTGTTTTTGTTCATGTCTTCTATTACCTTTTCGTTCTGAATATTGATTCGCTTTTGGTGTTAAAATCCTTCGCGCTTTTTGAGATGCCGCTGTTCTTTTTCGTGACTGGAGCAGTAAACAGTCTGAAGGATACCGGTTCATACAGAAAGTTTGTCGTTAAACGTTTTAAAGGTCTTCTTGTTCCGTACTATGTTTATGCGGCCATTTGTCTGGCCATAACAGCTGTTTACTGTCTTTTGAAAAACATGCTGTCAGTCAGGCTGGCTATAACGGTTTTTCTTAAGTGGCTTTTCCCTCTGAGAGGGCAGATCATGCCGCATGTTTATTTCACGTGGGCGCTGTGGTTCATTCCCGTTTACCTGATGATTACCGTCATGCTTCCTGCTGTTAAGGTTTTGGTCCGCAAACTCGGGCGGTTATCTGTTCTGATATTTGTTTTAGTCTTCATTAACGTTGAGGTTTTACTTGGTATTTTGAGAACGATCCCGAATGAAGGATCAACGCTTTATTCGAATATCCTGTTCATTATCCAGGAGTCGTTTTTCTATATGATCTTTGTCGGGATCGGACTTCTGTATCCACATCTTAAGCAACGGAAAAGCATTGATCTGATCCTGGCGGCTGCCATGCTGACCGCTGCGGTAATCGGAATAGTGATCTGCCATTTTGTTTTCGGAAATACACTCGATATGCAGACGAACAAGTTTCCGCCCAATCATGTGTTTATGTTTTACTCATTTGCGGTCTTGTCACTCTTGTACTTGGTCCTTCCGTTTTTGAAAAAGATCTATAAATTGCTCATCAGCATTATTCCGGTGCTTGATAAGCTTATCGTGACGTTCTCCGAAAACAGCATATACGTATTCCTTTATCAGGGGTTTGCGTTTTGGATCGTAAGCCGACTGCTTGTCTTTTTGGACATGCATAACAGTCTGCTTGAGGCGGCAGTTGCTTTTGCAACCATATATCCGATGGTTTGGCTGACGGTAGTTATAATTAAACAGATAAGGTCTTTTCGAAAAACAGATCTCAAGAAACAAAATATAAGCACATGAAGCGGGCTTAATCAATAAGTGTTTGTAGTCAGGGATATTTTAAAATTATGATGAAAGCAACAAGATTATTATTGGCAGAAATAGCCGAAGAAAAGGCGCGGACTCCTTTCCATGGTTTTGAAGAAGGCAAAGAGTCTAACCTGGGTCCGATCATTCAGCTGTTCCCTAAGTGGACGCTGGAAGAAGCTGACGGTCTGTGGTGCGCGGCTTTCGTTTATTATTGCATAACGGAAGCGGGCTTCGATATTCCGATCCGTCCGAACGAATGCAGGACATGTCATTTGGCAGGCTGCATCGCGTGGGAAGAATTTGCTCTTGGCAATCCTCAGATTGGATATTACAAAGGTGTTGCGGACTTTATTCCTGAGCCGGGAGACATTGTTCTTTATGACCGTGTTTTCGAGAACATGGAACACGACCACATCGGTATAGTAATCGAAAAGCGCGAGAATACCATCCTCGCCGTCGAAGGAAATGTTAATAACAGGTCAGTGATCATCGAGCGACCTGTGGATGAGCATATCCGCGCATTTATAAGGATTCCAAACGGCTATAAATATGGATGACATTGTTTCACAGTGGTATGAGGATACCAAGAACGTTGATGAGATGCAGGACTGGAATCCTGCATTAAAAGAATGGGAAAAAACAGTTGCGGGGCACTTCCCTTCCGGCGCAAGAATATTGGACATCGGCTGCGGTTTGGGTCGCGAAGCGTTTGCATTATGCGATCTCGGCTTCGAAGTTGTCGGGATCGACATCTCAAAAGAAGTAATAACACGCGTAAAGCAACTCTCTGCTGCTAAAGAATATAAGATATCATTTTTTGATTACGACGGAGAGCATCTGGATTTCCCTAACGAGTCTTTCGATGTCGTGCTGATCTGGGCGCAGACCCTCGGACTGCTTTATGGGGAAGCGTTAAAGAACAGGTATCTGTCGGAATGCAAAAGGGTCCTTAAGACAGACGGTCTGCTCAGTTTCTCGACGCATGATTATAATTATCTGAAAGAGAATTATCCCAATTGCCTGGATGGCCGGAAATTCTTTCCGTATGCCAATGCAGATATTTATTGGGAGGCTTTTGACCAAGCTACTCGCTTGGAAGAACGAGCCGCTCCACCTATAAGTAGTGGGAGATGGCAAAACGACCCCCCTAAGGCCAAAATCGCCCGAAAATCGACAAAAATAACTGAAATCTGACAGTTTATGCGTTTTCAGACCTGTGCTTTGAACCTGATGCTTTTTGTATGTACACCGCAGTATTTGTTCTGCCCCCTGCGGGTTGAGAACCCGGTTGGATTCTCTATAGGGAAACCGGTAAGGCTCTCGTATTGCTGTTACGAGATCATGGGTCTTTCACCCCGGTAGCATCTGCTCCGCTGCACTCATTAGGTTCGACGGCTCACGGGAGGACTGATCCCGCTTCAACGCTCGGCTTGTGACTATGCAGAAGTATCATTATCCCTTTGTATCTGTTATCGCCTCCCTCGGGGTGCAACCCCGATTCTGACTCATCCCCTTTATCGCTCTCTCCCGAAGGAGGTCATCGCGAGGTCGGAGTCAACTTGGCTCGGTATTTTAACGCCGATACAAGGAAAGTACCTTACGGTTTAGTATTCAGTTGTCAATGTCCGGTGAAGGATGATCCGATCCTTTTGAGGGGATCGGATTATATGTCCCTTCACCTATACGTAATGGGAGAGGGCAAAACAGAACGGTCGGGATAAAAAAAGTTGAAAAAAGGCCTCAGTTGTTACCGATCGGTAACAACTGAAGCCAAAAATCTGTGACGATTTCCAATAATGGGACTATTTTAGGAGACTTGAGCTTTGTGACTGGATCAACTGTGGCGTCAAAAGCACATGGTATAATTATCTTGTTTGAGGGAGCGAACATTTAGACAAGAAAATAGACAGGATAAATGCCTACTATCATTTATATTTTGGCAAGGAGATTTATAATAGTTCGCACATAGATTATGATCACCCGGCATTCTTTGAACACTCTTCCGAAGCAGATGCACATTCAGAATAGACTTAAGGTCTGTTAATAACAATTTGGGCAATATTGATTTTACTTACCAGTGGATCATTTAGGTCTTCAAACACCTGTAATAGTCAATACATCAAGTCTTGAAATGCCTATTTTCTCGATGTCGCCAAAATGGCGCGCGCCAAAAAGAGGTCTGGTGCTTTATAATCACATTGAGCGATGAAATACTGAAGCCATCAACAAATCTATCGAAAGGAAGTGATTGTATGGATTTCGGTGAAAAAATCAAATCCCTTCGCGAAGCAAAAGGCATGACGCAGCAAAAGCTCGCTGACCAGTTGTTTGTTACGCGGCAAACAGTATCAAAATGGGAAGTGGGTAGCCGCTATCCGGATCTTCTTACAACAAAGAGCCTCGCGGATATTCTTGGAGCATCAATAGATGACCTAGTATCCGATGAAGAAACCTATGTTAATAAACGACAAGCACTGCTAGCAAACGTAAAAAGGGACAGGATAGCAGCAACGTTTTATCCCGTTATTCTTTTGTTCGCTGTTATACCGTTGCTATGTCTGTTGGATGATGATCCCTACTATTGGTTCACTCATATAGTTGATAAAAACGCATATTTAGATATCACAGACCTCGGATGGTGGAGCTTAGTTTATTTCGGACATATTCTCTTCTTTGCAGCTATAGCAGTTTTGGCTGTGGCAGGTCTTTTTGCAATTTGGCGCAAGGAATTAAGCATTAAAAATGTCACAATCATGGGGATTATTACTTATGCTTACACAGGAATGAACGCACTGTACACGATACTTGCGCCATTCACTTTGGATTATTACGCACAGCAGCATGTAGCAGAAGGGATCATATTATATGTTGTGACGGGCTGTCTGGTCCTTGCCTGCATATGTGGAGTTTATGCAACATATAAGCAGTTTATAGCCGTTGAAAAACAAAGTTCTTCAAAAACAGTGTTCTTTAATGTATTCGTTTACGTATTAATGCTATTGAACTACACGATGTTCATAAATACTCACTACACAGCGAATGTGGATTTGTACCTTCACCATGGCAGCGTAATATCAGTACTCATGCTGCTTAGTGTCATAACTGTTATCTCGAACCGTTACAAGACCGCTAAAGTTCAAAAAGAGGAAATCCCCGTCGAGGCGACAGCAGTAGACAGCAATGCTTGATATAGATTATTTAAGTTTTCTAAGCAAAAAGATAACGACCGGACTTTGAAGTGAACCCACTTTGTTGGACGGTTTAAAACGAGTATAAGGACTGATTCCTT
>CAMJPC010000016.1 GCA_946407705.1 uncultured Clostridia bacterium
CACTGAAATCCTCAATGGTTCTTCCTTTTCTGTATGTGTACTCGAATTTAGTTATGTACTGTCCCGGGATTTCGATAATGCAGAACTGCGAATTCTTATTGATTCTGTGGAATCCATGCAGTCACTACCGCGTGATCAGGCCAATTCGCTTATAAGAAAAATCGCTAGGTTAGGTGGTCCTTCAGCGGACTACCTGATGCAAACAGTTAATGTTGACGGAAGACCAAGATCTGATAATACGCAGATCAAATATATTATTGATACGGTTTACAAAGCGATTCTGAAGAACCGGCAGATAGCATTTAAGTATTATGAACATCTGACGTCGACCGAAAAAGTGTTAAAGAATAACGGAAAAGAATACAAGATTTCACCTTACCGCCTTGTAAGCTGCAATGGGAATCCTACAGTGTTTAGGAAGAAAGATAATCATGCCGAAGAAATCAAAAGGCTGAATGAATGTGTTGAAAAGGCTCAGAGGACTATTGAAACACTTCTGGATCTAAGACTAGAAGACAAACTGAGCCGAGATGAGTACATCCAGAAACGTAAAGAAATAGAGGAATATATATTTATAAATAATAAAAAGAGAAATGAGCTGTCTCAAGTCCGGGAAGTTGATAGTGACACTAAAAAACGTATTCGCTTAATGAAAGAGGGAATTGCGAAGGGGAAGAGTATTAAATTGTCACGCTTGCCTGAAGATCTCATTGATGCTTTTGTTGAAAAGATTGTAGTGTTCGAGAACTATCTCGAGTGGCATTTGGTATTGGGGCAAATCATAAAAACGACAATTACAGGCAGTAGAAAGAACTACCAAGTTAATGTTTTTTCGGAAGATGCTGATAGTTCTAATAGTGATATGCAAGGGAGAATACAAATATGAGTAGAAAAGTAGCTATTTATGCCAGAGTATCAACAGAACATGAAGCTCAGCTATCAGCGCTGGAAAACCAGGTACAGTATTATGATGAGTTGCTACAAAAGCATCCTGATTTTGAGCTATATGACAGGTATATTGATGAAGGAATCACTGGAACGTCTACAAGGAAAAGACCTAGTTTCCTTCGAATGATGGAAGATGCCAAGAAGGGCTGCTTTAGTCTGATTATTACCAGAGAAGTGTCGAGATTTGCCAGAAATACTGTTGATGCGCTTCAAGAAACTAGAAAACTCAAGTCTATGGGGGTTGAAGTCTGGTTTACAGAAGATAATATCTGGACTTTAGATGACAGTGATGGTGAGCTAAGGCTTACTATTATGGCCACGTTGGCGCAGAACGAGAGTAAAAAGACATCGGTTCGAATTAAAGCTGGCAACAAAATATCTTATTTGAATGCAGTACCATTTGGGTCAGGTAATATTCTGGGCTATGATAAGCTTCCCGGTCATCATGGCCAATTTGTTATCAATAAGGAACAGGCTGAGACGGTAAGATTGATATATGATTTGTTTTTGTCAGGAAAGGGGCTTCGTGCTATTCAGTGGGAATTAGAGAATAGAGGCAGAAAGACTGCAACAGGGCTTACGAAGTGGGATTGTTCACAAATAGGTAGAACTCTGAAGAATCCGTTCTATTGCGGGATTATTGTGTATCGCAAATCATATGTTCCAGATTTTCTAGAACAAAAGTGTGTAAAAAACAATGGGCAAGTGGAAAAGGTGACGGTAAAAGGTAAACATGAACCTATAGTTACTGTTGATGAGTATAACAGGGTAATGGAACGCTTTGAGCAACGTGTTCAAATGACAGAAAAGAATGGAAAAACCATTGGGTATAAGGTGCCAGCTAATATCTGGGGTAGAAAACTTGTCTGTAGTTGCGGAAAGAAGTATAGAAGGCAAGAATACTATGTTTCAAAAGCCGGAAAAACAACATATTGTTATCAGTGTGGAGGGCAACTTAACAAGGGATCATATAAAACAAGATTGAAAAAGGGCTTATCAGTTGAAGGCATTTGCAGATCGCAATTTGTTCAAGAATGGAAATTGGAGGTTCAGGCAGCGAAGGTTTTCTCACAATTCTTTAATAGCAAAGATAAAGTTTTAAAGCTCGCAAATGAGATGTTTTTGTCAAAACGCTATTTGATTGGGCGAAACCAGGCAAAAGAAAAGGAAATAGAAAGGCTGAACGAGGACATTGAAAAAACTAAGGCACTAATAAATAAGCTTCTTGATATAAGATTGGCTAATGAAATCGGTCCTGAAGAATACTATAAGAAGCGAGCAGAACTTGATAGTCGAGTTAATGATTCCAGAAAAAAGATGGAAATGTTGAGTAATACTCAAGATGGAGATGGAAATTTCGAGGAGCGAATCGCCAAAATGAAAGAGGTTTTGGAAAGCAAAAAAGACATCGATCTTACGAGGTTTCGGGACGATTTAATCGAGGAATTTGTCAAAAAAATTGTAGTTTTTGAAGATCGCTTCGAGTGGCATATGAGATTTGGAGGACGCTATGATGCAATAAATATAGGAGATTCGCGAAATCCTGCTGTGAAGTTCAATTTTCAAACAGGGAACGTGCGGGGCCGGATGACAGGCTGCAATCGCTCACAAGAAGTAATCAGAGAAATAACAGTTAGTTTAAAAGTGCCCGGAGTTGATCCTCCGGGCATTTTCTTGTGTATCATGTTTTCTGATGTTATTATTTCCGTAACCCAAGGGCTGATCGGGAGGTGTTTATGTTATACGAAATTCTTAAGTATGTATTTATCGGAGCTGCGATCGTGATGATCATCATCGGTATCGCCACAAAGAGTGCGAAGTCGAAAAAGGACAAGAAGTAACCTTTAGTAAAACTGGTAATAGAAGGATCCGGAGAAGTCATTCTCCGGATCTTTTTTCTTGACTGATGCCACTGTGGAAAGTGCGGTTTTTCAGGTGTTAATCAACATACCGGTCAAAGACTGTTGCTTAAGCATCACAAAGGGCGGACATTGTTCGTTGTTTTCGAATATTGGCAATGGTTAACTTATGCCGTCATCAATAACAAACTACAAAACATCGGAGTGAATCAACATGAACAAAAAGTTTTGGACACTTATCGTAACAGGTGCAGTTCTCGCAGCAGGTGCTGCTGCAACAGGTTGTGCCAATCAGCACCGTATCTTTCCCGCAGTTGCTCCTGCGGCCATCGAGACGTCTGCTGAGACACCTGCAGAAGAGACAGCCGCAGTTCCGACTGAAACCGCAACCGCAGATCAGCCTTCTGTTGACACTAATGTCAACACTGGAGTTGGGACAGACGGAAACAACGCAGAGACAGACGGCAATGAGTGGAGTCCCGTAACTCCGCTTAAGGCAGTCAAGGATGCAGGAAACAAGACTTACGGTAAGAAGACAACTAAGTCTTCCAAGAAGTCTGAGCGTGACAGAAAGATAGCCATTATCGTAAAGGCTGCAAGAGCAGAAGCTGAAAACGACGCGGCAAAGTATAAGAACATGAACGAAAAGATCGCTGCCGCAAAGCAGGTTGCCGCTAAAAAGGCTGCAGCACAGAAGAATGCAGATTCCAGAAAGAACATGAATAAGGCAGCTGAGGATGCTCAGCAGGCTGCTAAGGTCGAAACAGGAAAGCAGCATGTTAAGAGAGTTACTCAGAAGGCTGCAGCAAAGACTGCCGCAGAGAAGATCGGTGAAGCAAAGAAGGCTTCCTCAAAGAAGGCAGCTTCTGCAAAGAAGCAGGCTCAGAGACAGGCTGAAACCAGGAAAGCAGCAAAGAAAGCCGCAAGGAAGTCTTATGAAAGAACAGTAAAGAAGAATGCTGAAAAGTCTAAGAAGAACATGAAGAAGATGGCTAAGCATTCCATGAAGCATTTCGGCAAGAAATTCAGATCAAATAGGTACAACCATACAAAGGTTCATCCCCGTTTCGTATATTAAATCCGTGACACAAAGCTGATTTTGTGGCATTTTGAGGGCATAAGCAGGTCATCCGGCCTGCTTTTTGCTTTTATTGTGATACTATAAGTGCCTGATGAGATTTATCTGAATTAGGAGATACATAGTGAAGAAACTTTATACGGTGATATTGTGCGGAGTGTTTGCTGTCTTATTGTCAGCATGTTCCTTCGATGAGATCTTGGAGAGGATCATTACGACGAACACGCAGGCTACGACTGCAACGACAGAAGCAACTTCCGTAAGTAAGCTGGATCTGGGTGACAAGGCGGATCTTTCGAGCTTCGTTTTCGTCGGTGATTCAAGATTCGTGGGAATGAAGAACGCGATAAAGGGCTATGTTGACGGCGATTGCGAGTTCGTTGCAAAGGTCGGCGAAGGTCTTGCATGGCTTAAGAAGATCGCGCCGGATCTTTATAAGAAAAAGGGCAAGATAATCGTGTTCAATTTCGGCGTGAATGACCTTCATAACGCATCGAAATACATTGATTTCTACAACGGCATGCCCAAGGATTTCATGGAGAACAACACTCTTATCTTCATGACCGTAAACCCGGTTAACGAGGCAAAAGAGGCTGAGCACGGCTTCAAAGTGAAGAATTCCGACATCGAAAAGTTCAACAACAAGATGAAGGAGGGGCTCGACAAGGAGCACTTCCGGATCATAGACAGTAATACGTACATTCAGCTTAACGACTATCAGACGACGGACGGCCTTCACTATTTCAACAATACGTACAGGCTCATTTTCGAGTTCGCCGTAAAGAGCTGCACCAACAAGGAATATCTTAAGCGCTGAACGGTCAAACCGTTGACTAAGCAGGTGGATGCTGATAGAATCGCCATATAAAAATTTCTTATAAGAGGTAATCATGTTTTCGAAGAAGCATACATTCTGTTGTTGTTTCTGTACGTCCAAGGGTGAAGTCTTGTGACGGCATTTGAATGCTGATCGCCAGGTAAAAGATCAAGATCTACGCATAAGATTCGCCCGGAAGCCAAATGACTCCGGGCGTTTTTCGTACAAAGAAAGAGGTATGTCATGAAAAATCAGATCAATCAGGAAGAGATCGCAAAGATCGTATCCAACATTTTCGAAGACTATAACGGCGGCAAGATAATCGACGAGATAAACATCTATAACAAGCCTGATAAATCCGAAGTACAGGAACTCGTAAACAACCTGTTCCAGATCGTTTATCCGGGTTATTTCAGGGACAGGACATATAAGATCTATAACCCTAAGAACAGCTTCGCGGTCGTCATCGAGGATTCTTTCTATCATCTGAACAAGCAGGTCAGGTTAGCGCTCGATTATTCAAAGGAGAAGAGTTCGCTCACGGATGAGCAGAAAGATGAGGAGAGCTTCCGTATCGTAAAGACGTTCTTTGACAGGATCCCGAAGATCCGCGAATACCTGGAAACAGACCTCTTAGCGACTTTTGAAGGCGACCCTTCGGCAGACAATTATGAAGAGATCATCCTTGCATTCCCGGGTCTTTATGCCATCACCGTATACCGTATGGCACATGAACTCTATGTAGAGAAAGTGCCCGTACTGCCCAGGCTCATGACCGAGTACGCGCATTCGCTTACGGGTATCGACATCCATCCGGGAGCTACGATCGACAAGTATTTCTTCATTGACCACGGTACCGGTATCGTTGTAGGTGAGACATCCATCATAGGCAAGAACGTCAAGATCTATCAGGGTGTTACCATAGGCGCGCTCTCGACAAGAGGCGGCCAGAGGCTTTCCGGCAAGAAGCGTCATCCGACTATATGCGATAACGTAACCATCTACGCAAACGCGTCCATTCTGGGCGGCGAGACCGTTATCGGAGAGAATTCCGTTATCGGAGGCAACGCGTTCATCACGGCTTCGATCAAGCCTAATTCCAAGGTCAGCACGAAGATCTTTGAGAACGAATATATGACCGAAGACAACAAGGTAAAGAGCGAAGAAGTCAAACAGGGAGACGAGTGGTTCTACGTTATCTGATCCTTCCCGAAAGCTTACTTCTGCATGTTAATATAAGTAAGAATGCAACTGCAGGGTAAGACAGCGATTGTGACCGGAGCTAATTCCGGTATGGGAATGGCGACCGTGAGAGCTTTGAGCGATATGGGCGCAAGGGCCATAATGCTGTGCAGGAGTGAGAAAAGGGGCAGGGAAGCTCTTGAAAGACTGAATTCCGAAAAGCCACGCGATCTTGATCTTATCCTCTGCGATCTCGGCGATTACGATTCGGTAAGATCATTCGTTTCGAAGGTCAGGGAATCGTATTCCCGTATTGATATCCTGGTGAACAACGCGGGCTTTATCTCACTCGACAGACAGGAAACAAAAGAAGGATTAGAGCGTCAGTTCGGCATAAACCATATAGGGCATTTCCTTCTGACTACAAGTCTTTTGGATCTGATGGGTGAGGGAAGCCGCATAGTGGTCGTCGCATCCGGTGCGCACAAGACGGGAAAGATCCATTTCGACGACATCAACCTTCATAAGAGGTTCAATGTTTTCAAGGCGTATTCGCAGAGCAAGCTTGCAAATGTCCTCTTTACCAGAGAGCTTGCAAGGCGCGTTAAGGACAAAGGAATAACCGTTAACTGCTGCCACCCCGGAGCTGTCGCGACCAACATAGGAATAGACCGCGAGACGGGATTCGGCAAGACTGTTACAGGACTGCTAAAGCCGTTCTTCCAGACACCTGAACAGGGCGCTAGGACCGCGATTTTTCTTGCAACTGACGATTCCGTGGCGGATGTCAGCGGAGAATATTTCTACAAGTGCAAGATCGCCAAGTCGTCTAAGCGGTCGAAGGATATGGAGCTTGCAAAAGAACTGTTTGAATTCAGCAGTAAACTGATTAACAATAAAGCATAAAGGAGGAACGGACATGAAAGAATATACATTGGGAAAGACAGGAATTACCGTTCCCCAGAATGCTTTCGGCGCGCTGCCGATACAGAGGGTAAGCACTGAAGAAGCGGCACATCTCCTTCGCAAAGCATACGACGGAGGGATGAGGTTTTTCGATACCGCGAGAGCATATACCGACAGTGAGGAAAAGGTTGGCATCGCTTTCGAGGGAATGAGAGACAAAGTCTATATCTCGTCGAAGACCCAGGCCACGACAAAAGAGAAATTCTGGAGCGACTTGGAAACATCTTTGAAGCTCCTTAAGACTGATTATCTGGACATCTACCAGCTCCATTGTGCAGCCAGATGTTATGGTGAAGGCGACGAACTCTATGAATGCATGAAGGAAGCCAAGAAGCAGGGTAAGATAAGACACATCGGCATCACTGCGCACAAGATCGGAGTTGCCGAGGATATCGTTAAGAGCGGTCTTTATGAGACCCTGCAGTTCCCGTTCTCGTATCTGGCATCGGACAGGGATATCAAGCTCGTTGAAGATACCGCAAAGGCAGGCATGGGATTTATCGCGATGAAGGGCTTGTCGGGTGGACTGCTTACTAACTCTGAAGCGTGCATGGCCTTCATGAGCCAGTATCCGGCACTGCCGATCTGGGGCGTTCAAAGAGAATCAGAACTTGATGAATGGCTGGGCTTTTTCGATAAAGAGATCGAGATGACTGACGATATCAGGAACTTCATCGAAAACGACCGCAAAGAACTCCTGGGAGAGTTCTGTAGAGGATGCGGTTACTGCATGCCGTGCACGGTCGACATCACGATCAACCAGTGTGCGAGGATGAGCCAGATGATAAGGCGCGCGCCTTCGCAGAACTGGCTTACGGAGCATTGGCAGAACGAGATGATGAAGATCGAATCCTGTGTCGACTGCGGTATCTGCAAGACGAGATGTCCTTACGAACTGGACATCCCGAACCTGCTCAAAAAGAACCTCAAAGACTACAAAGAGATACTTGCCGGAAAGGAAATCTGATCAATGGTCATCGAAGAGTTTTTTGAGATTGACGAGTCATATTTAGATGAGATCGCAGAGCTCTACCGAAGCGCTTTTAAAGGCGAACCCTGGAACGATGACTGGAGTGACACGGCTCAGCTCCGTGAATACCTGAAGGACGTCTCAGGGGATTTCAAAGGCCTGAACTACGGACTTAAGAACGAGGGCAAGCTCGTTGCTGTATCGCTCGGAACGGTACGTCACTGGTGGGAAGGAACGAACTACAACATCGAGGAATTCTGTGTTGATCCGGCTGCCCAGGGACAGGGGATCGGTTCTCATTTTCTAGACCTGATCGAGAGCGATATCAGGACAAAGGGATTAGCCGGAATATTTCTTCAGACGGATAACGACATGCCCTCGTACAAGTTCTATCTGAAGAACGGTTTTTCTGATCTTACAAAGCACGTAAGCTTATATAAAAGCGTAAAGGAATAACAAGAATGCAGAAGATATTGTTTTTGGCCGATCTTCACGGAAACATGCCTGCGACGCTGGCGCTCGAAAAGGAGATCGAAAAGATAAAGCCTGACGACATCTGGTTTTTAGGCGACGCAGTCGGCAAAGGCCCTGAGAGCGATAAGACCTTAGACTGGGTGAGGAAAAACTGCAACCACTTCATCTCGGGCAACTGGGATCTGGGCTGCGTTGAGACCGGAAAGCTTGCAGAAAAAGACAAGAGCACCATTGATGCCGATCACCTCGAATGGCTTAAGATGAACATCTTTTACGTTGAGCAGCTCGGCAAGGAACGCCTTGACTGGCTTGAATCGCTGCCTCAGGAAGATGAGGTCCTGATAAGCGGGATCAATTTCAGGCTTTTCCACGGAAGACCTGTCGCAGATAATTTCCATCCTTACCTTACGATGGATGAGATGCGTCCGGGATATACCGATACGAAGGGCAAACTCCACAACGGCTTCATAAGCGCAGACTGTCACATGCCATATATCCTCGAGATGGATCTGGGCTACGCGATCAACACGGGAAGCGTAGGCAATTCTTTAGGCGTTACGAGATGCCATGCGCTGCTGATAGAAGGCGAGCTCAGTTCAACTGAACCTGCGCCCATAAGCATGAACATACTGAGCATACCGTACGATAACCGGGAGGCCGCGGACAGGGCGGACAGCTATGAAAAGCTGCCCTGCAAAGAAGCGTACAAGAAGGAAATCCTTACGGGAGTCTATTCAAGATGAAAATGGAAAAAGTATTCGAATCTGAAAATATAGTTTATGTAAGACCGTCTTTTGATCTGGTGCCTCAGTATCTTGAGATGGTCAACGACATCGAGAACGTCGCGCACTTTATCGGCGAAAGGCGTGAACTGTATTCCGAGCAGGACGAGATCGATTACATCAAGGACAAGATGGACAACAACGCGACGATGTTTTCGATGCTCGAAAAGGGCACGGATAAGTTCATAGGCAATATCGAATTCTTCAACCGTGTTTTCGATGAGGCGGAATGGGGCATAGCTCTGACCGGCAGTATGCAGGACAAAGGATACGGCACCGAAGCACTTAAAAGGTCCGTGGAATACGGCTTTAACGAGCTCGGATTAAAAAGGATCTACCTCATTGTCTATGCAAGTAATGAGCGTGCCAAACACGTGTATGAGAAGTGCGGATTTAAAGAATTCAAGCGCACCGATGTCGATATCTTCATGGAGATAGAGAAAGAATAGTCAAAAACTGCTCTGGCAATTGATATAATAAGGTTCTGTTAGATGGAACGGGAATCTGCTTAAGAGGTTATTGCCATGGAACATACTAAGAAATGTCCGTCCTGCGGCGGCACAATGATCTTTAACCCCGGGTTTGACGACCTGATCTGCCAGTCATGCGGTCATAAAGAGATTATCCCCGAACTCGTATCCAAGATCCCTGTTGAGGAGATGGATTTTCTTAAGGCCCAGCATACCGCGAGCCACGACTGGGGCATGGAAGCCAAAGTCGTAACATGCAGGCAGTGCGGCGCACAGACCATCCAGAACAAGCTCCAGCTCTCGGGTCTTTGCCCGTTCTGCGGATCGACCACTGTCGAGGCAGGCGATCCTGCTCAGGACATCATGGCTCCTAACGGAGTAATTCCTTTCAAGATCACTGAGAACCGTGCGCTCTATATATTCAAGGATTGGATCAAAGACAGGTTCCTTGCGCCCGAACTTCTCGCGCGTGACGCTCAGCTCAATAAGTTCTACGGCATCTATGTTCCGCTCTTTACGTTTGACGTTCTCACGATCAACCGTTTTACCGGACATTACAATGAGAACAACAGAACTCTTTTCAAGAGCGGAAGATTCCAGCATCAGGTCGATGATTTCCCTGTTGTCGCAAGTAAACAGCTCGCTTCGGACAAGCTCCTTTTAAATGTGATCAAGGATTACAGAACGAATGAGGCAAAGCCTTATACGCCTGATGCCCTGGCGGGTTTCCCGTGCGAGCACTATTCCATCGGCCTGGCGGAAGCATGGAACGGAGTCGGTCCGGAAATGAATTCCTATCTTAAGGACCAGGCGAACAGGCAGGTCGAGTCCAAGTATCTCCTGGGCATCCAGATGGCTACCGAGTACTATAATCTGCAGTACAAATATCTCATCGTGCCCGTGTGGATCAACTCGTTCTTCTACGACAATAAGCTCTACACGATCGTAATCAACGGACAGACGGGAAAGATCGACGGCCAGTGGCCTAAGTCTTTCGGTACATTTGCGAAGAAGTCCGCGCAGTTCATCCTGGGATTATACGGGATTAAATAACATGATCAGAGCAATTACAAAAGAAGATATTCCCGAATGCGTAAACGTAATACGTACAAGCTTTCTAACGGTTGCTGAAGAGTTCGATATCACGCCCGAAAACTCGCCGCTTTTTACCGCTTTTGCAACTAATGAGGCAAAGGTGCTTTTCTGGATGGATGAGCAGCACCGCCCGATGTACGGGTGTTTCGAAGGCGGTAAGATGGCGGGGTACTATAACCTTGCTCTGCCTTCAGAAGGCGAGTGCGAACTCGGAAGCCTTTGCGTTCTGCCTGAGTACAGGCACAGCGGGATCGGCGAAGCGCTCCTGAACGACGCGCAGGCACGTGCAAAAGAACTCGGCTGCACCGTTATGAAGCTTTCGATCGTTGAAGAGAACAAGGTGCTTCGCAAGTGGTATGAGGATCACGGATTTACCCATACCTGCACGAAAAAGTTTGATTTCTTCTCTTTCACGGCCGGTTATATGGAAAAGGAGATTTAAAAGATGAGACTCGACGGATTCGGTCTGCTTGTTGAAGACATGCCAAAGATGATACGTTTCTACAGGGACGTTTTGGGCTTTGAGATAAAAGAGGACGAGAGCACGAGCAACGTGTATCTCGTAAAGGACGGCACTTTGTTCCTGCTCTATGGCCGCAAGGATTTTGAGGCCATGACAAACCGCAGATACGAATACCTTAAAGGTCCAAACGGCCACTTTGAGATTGCGCTTTATGTCGATACTTTCACGGAAGTCGATGAGACTTTTAAGCGCGTGATCTCACAGGGCGCAACACCGATCCTGGAACCTGTCACGGAGCCCTGGGGACAGAGGACATGCTACATTGCAGACCCCGAGGGCAACCTTATCGAGATAGGTTCCTGGGACAGACCTTACGAAGTGAAAGACGAGGGCCACTGATATGGCATCGAGCAAAGATTATCTGGCATTCATAATGGATCAGCTTTCGCTCCTTGACGATGTTTCTTACCGCGCCATGATGAGCGAATACATCATCTACTATCACGGAAAAGTGATTGGTGGCATCTACGACGACCGCTTCCTCGTGAAGGATACGAAGGCCGCGCGTGAGCTCATGCCTAATGCGGAACTTGAGCTTCCCTATGAGGGTGCCAAGGAAATGATCCTGGTTGACGAAGTCGATAACAGAGAGTTCTTAAGAGAGCTTTTCGAGGCAATGTATCCTGAACTTCCAAACGTGAAAAAGAAGAAATCATAAACATGGACGTTAAGCTCGTATCATACGAAGAACAGTATAGGCAAAGCCTGTTTGATTTCACTGACAAGTGTTTTGCCGAACTCGGCAAGAGATTTGAGCCTGATGGCAGGCATTATTTCTATAAAGATATCGCAGGACAATTCGAAGCGTTCTACTGCCTGGTAGATCAGGGCGATGTAGTAGGAACGGTCGCGCTCAAAAAGATCGATGAGAAAACAGTTGAACTCAAGGCGTTGTATCTTCATAAAGATTACCGCGGCAAGGGCCTGGGAAGCCTTCTCATGAGCGTGTCCGTCAACGAGGCAAGGTCGCGCGGTTTTAAGCGGATCATGCTCGATTCGATGCTGAAATATGAAGACGCTCTAAGGCTGTACGAGAAGTTCGGCTTCGAAAAGACAGACCGGTATAACGACAACCTCATGGCCGACGTGTTCATGAAAATGGACTTATGACTGATAAGAAAAAAGGCAGATCTCCAATAGGTACAGTGATCGGAACAGTGGTGTTTTTACTGCTGTTTTTCATTGCCGCACTTCTTACCTGGACACTCGGTTACTGGCACGACATCACGTTCGATGAGATCGTTTTCTATCTCAGTTCTCCGCTTGAGGGAACGGCCGGAAACGTGGTCACGGCATTCATCTTAAAGGTGGCAGTGCCTACTGTTTTGGCAGCGGTCATATTCGCTGTCTTGTCGGTGATCCTTTGCAAAAAAGACAAAGACAAGGCACGCAAGATACTGGCTACCATCCTGATCACAGCAGCTGCTCTCGTGTCAGTCATCCAGCTGATCAGAGCTGACAAAAGATACGGCATCTTAAGATATATCAGGTCGCAGAACAGCTCATCCGAATTCGTGGATAACTATTATGTCGCACCCACAAAGAACAATGTAAAGTTTCCTGAGAAAAAGAGAAACCTAATCTTTATCTATCTCGAATCAATGGAGACCACCTATACTGACAAAGCACACGGCGGTGATTTCGACAGTGACGTCATCCCTGAATTAAGGGAGCTCGCGCTTAAAGACGGCGAGTGCTTTGAAGGCAACCGCGAAAAACTTAACGGCGGACATGTCATTACGGGTGCTACTTATACCATGAGCGGTATCGTTGCGCAGACTGCGGGGATCCCGATTGCAGGCGGCAAGACCAACGCCGCGACAGCACATGCCGATACATTCTATCCGGGCATCAGGACATTGGGTGACATATTGAAGGACGAGGGATATAGCCAGTCGTTCATGTGCGGCTCCCCCGTGTCTTTCGGAAGCAGGGAAGTGTACCTTAGAAGCCACGGATGTGAGGACTTTTTCGATTACGACTATGCAGCCGCGAACGGATACATTCCCAAGGGATACAAGGTATGGTGGGGATTTGAGGACAGAAAGCTTTTCGAGTTCGCGAAAACAAAAGTTGCCGACATGGCTTCATCGGACAAACCTTTTGCGCTCACGATACTTACTGCGGACACGCATTTCGAAGACGGCTATGTATGTGACCTCTGTGATAACAAATTCGATACGCAGTATTCTAATGTAATCGCATGCTCATCAAAGCAGGTCGCGGAATTTGTCAAATGGCTCAAAGAACAGGACTTCTATGAGAACACGACGGTAATCCTTTCCGGTGACCACATCACGATGGATGCCGATTACTGCAAAGACGTTGATCCAAACTATGAGAGAAGGACATACACGAACATAATCAATCCGGCAGTATTCCCCGCAGGCGACAGGCACAGGGAATATACGACCTTTGATATCTTTCCGACAACTCTTGCCGCGATCGGCGCAAAGATAGAAGGCAACAGACTTGGTCTGGGAACAAATCTTTTCTCCGACAATCCGACGCTTTATGAACGTTTCGGAAGGCAGACTTTTGAAGAAGAATTGACGAAAGACAGCAGGTTCTTTAAAGACATCGCGAAATACGATCCGCTGTCCAAATCGATCCTGGAAGACCTGAACTATCTTGATATGGAGTGCGCTTATAAGGATCCCGGAATGGTGGAAGTAAGCTTCTGGGGGATCGACAGGGCAGGCCTCGTGATCGATTCCGTAAAGGGCGAATTCTACGGCGTATCAGGTGACATGGCGGCAACGTGCGATTTTACTTTAGGTCCCGACAAGTCGTGGCGGGGAACGTTCAAGACGGTGCTTTCTTACAGGGAAGCTTTCGGAGGAAGATTAAAACTTACTGCGAAGGATTCTTCTGGCGAAGAGCATGTCTTCTTCGAGAACACGGACGGCCGTTCAATCTTCAGATCTGAAGACATTCAGTCCTATCTGAAAAACATTTCAGGATTGAAGAACGTCACGGTCTTTGTCGCAGCCAAGGAGAACGCGATCTTCGGCCTGTCGAAAAAAGTTGCTGATTCGTTCGGTGAAGTGGGGCTGGACTGCATGCTTTTCGGAAGCGGACAGAACACTTACTGCGGAGTCAGCGGCACAAACCTGAAAGACGAGAACATCTCGAACGCGATGCTGACCTTAAAGGGATCGGTAAACGGAATGGAATATGAGATCACCTCGGCCGATAACGTTGCTTCGATCGTAATCAACAAGAAGGAATATTCGCCCGATCAGCCGGGATTCAACTTTGTAGTTTTCGATGAGCAAAGCGGAAAAGTAATCGACAGGGCTTCGTACAACCTTTCTCCCGAAGCGGCTTCGCACAAACTGTCTTCCGGAAACGTTGACCTGGGCATCAGATACAACGGGGACAAAAAGACGGCGGATCTCTGGATCAGCGGCAAAACACCCGAGACCTTTGCCGCGAGACAGCTTCACGTCTATCTGTTCATCTGGGACAAGAATGATCCCAAAGACTTCAAGAGGATCACGCTTAGTCAGGGCAGGCAAATGACTTACAGGGACGGAAGCGTCGTTCCGTACTATTTTGCAAAGGATCTGGACTTGTCTGCGTTCGATCCTTCGTCGTTCGGCATGATGCTCTTCTTCGTTGATGACAGTGACGGCGCTGCGGTATATAAGACCAGGATCGTGACCGATCTCGGAAAAGAAGAGTATAGAGATCCCCAGATGCCCTCATACATTACGTTCAGGGAAGAATAAGGGCCGGCTGCCTCTGCCATACTTTATTATTTATTTAATATGCACGAACACAGCCAATAGTCTTTGGTGTATAATCGTTCGCGATGAAGATTCGAATGTTCTTTACAATTCTCATATGCAAGATACTGAGGTTCCTTGCGGGCCTTATGGGACGCGGTTCAAGCTGGCCCGGAAAGATCGCTCTCAAGCTTTTCCCGGATATCCTTGCGCATCTTAAGTATCCCGATACCGTGATCGCGGTGACGGGTTCCAACGGAAAGACTTCCACTGTCGAGATGATCGCCCACGTCCTGAGAGAGGGCGGATTAAAAGTTGCCTACAACAAAGAGGGAAGCAACCAGACCGAAGGCGTTACCACGTTCCTTCTAAGCGACGCCACGCTCGGAGGAAAGATCAGGAGCGACGCAGTCCTCCTCGAATCTGACGAGCGCTACATGAGAAGAACGTTCAAGTTTTTCCATCCGAGATATCTGATCATAACGAATCTCTACCGTGACCAGATGACCAGGAACGGCCATCCCGAATGGATCTACGATATCATCAAGCGCGGACTCCACGATGACATGACTCTCGTTCTGAATGCTGATGATCCGCTCGTTTCCAAGTTTGGAGCAGGCAGAGAGGGAACTCTTTATTTCGGTGCTGACCATCTTGATTGCGATACAACGTTCAACGACAGCATCTATGACGACGGAAAGTACTGCCCCATCTGCAAGAAGCCGATGGAATACGAGTACTATCACTATAACCACATCGGTAATTATCACTGCACTTCCTGCGGTTTTAAGAGACCTGACACCAGATGGTCACTGACCGGTACGGATCTTGAAGGCGGAAGCCTCGTGATCGACGGAAAGTACAAGATCCCGCTGACATTCAACGGAATCTATCACTGCTACAACACTCTCGCTGCTTTCGCTGCAGCTGACCTTGCGGGAATCTCCAGGGAGAAGGCTGCCGAGGCGCTCGGAGGCTATATCCTCAAGTCCGGCAGGATCGTTGATTTCACTTTGGGCAAGGCAGAAGGAAGGCTCCTTCTTTCCAAGCACGAGAACTCCATTTCCTATGACCGTTCGATCGACGTCGCGGTATCGGACCCCGCGAAGGTCAATGTCATGATCATTGTCGATGCGATCAGCCGCAAGTATTTCACTTCTGATTCAAGCTGGCTGTGGGACATCGATTTTGAGAAGCTTGCAGCACCCAACATCGGCAAGGTGATCCTTGCCGGAAAATACTGCAATGACCTCGCGGTGCGTTTCGAGGCTGCGGGTATCGAAAAAGACCGTACGGAAGTCTTCGAATCCATTCCCGAAGCAGCAGACTTCGCAGGCAGCCTTGCTGATTACCTTTACGTGATCACATGCTTCTCCGACAAGGAGAAGATCCTGTCCATCGTGACGAGGAAGGAGATCAAATGAAGGCAAAGATACTCTATCTCTACTACGATTTCATGAACCTTTACGGTGACAACGGCAACGTGAGGATCATGGAAAAGCGCCTGAAAGACCAGGGCTTTGACGTTGAGATCGTGAAGAAGACCGTCACGGACGATGACATAAGCTTTGACGGCTTTGACCTCATCTACTGCGGTTCCGGTACGGAATCCAGGAGAGCGGCGGCTACAAGACACCTTAAACAGTTCGAAAATGAATTCAAATCAGCCGTGGAATCAGGAACACCTGTTCTTTTTACGGGAAATTCATGGGGCATGCTCGGCAATTCGATAACCTCTGTTACGGGCGAAAAGGAAGAGGGTTTAGGCCTTTTCGGATTCGATATCAAAGAAGAGATCAAGACGAGATTCATCGGCGACGCGGTTGAGACCGCAGAAGGCTTTGCCGATCCTTTCGTCGGTTTCATAAACAAGTGCGATGAGATCGGCAATTTCGATGATTACATGTTCAGCATAAAGAAGACCATCGGTCAGATCCCTTTTGCAAAAGACGGAGTCAGGAAGGGAAATCTTTTCGGGATCAGTCTCATCGGCCCCGTACTCGTGAAGAATCCTTTTTACGCCAAATATCTTACAAAGCTGATCACGGAAAAGCGTAAAATGTCCTACAGGGAAACGGAATATCCCTATGAGGAAAAGGGTTACGCCATGACTCTTAAAGCGCTTGCAGAATAGTAAAAACGGCACTTATATGATATCTTGATTCAGGAGGTGATCTAATTGCATTACAAATACAGACCTGTAGGCGTATGTCCGTTCAATCTTGAATTTGACATTGACGAGTCTTCAAAAGTCACCAACATTCATTTTGACGGCGGATGCAACGGAAACCTCAAGGCAGTCTCTAAACTGTGCGATGGAATGACGGCTGCAGAGATAGCGGCAAAACTCGCCGGCAATACTTGCGGATTCAAAGATACCTCATGTGCGGATCAGCTGGCCAAGGCAGTGCTCCGGGCTGATCTTGAAATGAGCAAATAAAGCACGGCCAAAAGGGGATAGATATGGCAGACACGATCAAATGTCCGAATTGCGGAAGTAACCTGAAGTTCGATCCGGACTCTCAGAAACTCGCATGTGATTTCTGCGGAGCTTCATTTGATCCTTCTCTTTTCGAAGACAAGGTAAGAGAGTTAACCGCGGACGAAGTACAGGCGGAACAGGCGGCTCAGGCTCAGCAACAGGCTCAGCCGGCACCTCAGGACGCTCCTCAGGAAACCCAGCCCGCACCGGAAGTCACCACTGAAGTATCAGAAGCCATCGGACCTTCCGGACAGGCTCAGCAGGCAGCTTCTGCACCGGCTCCGGGCGAGCAGATCGAATTCGTATGCAATGCCTGCGGCGCAAGAGTAGTTACCGACAGGAATACATCAGCGACATTCTGCGCTTTCTGCGGCTCACCTGCTCTTGTCGGACAGAGACTTACCAATGAGTTCAGACCTCAGTACATGATCCCTTTCAAGGTGTCACGTCAAAAGGCTGAGGCGGCTTTCATGAAATGGGCAGGCGGCGGTAAGTGGACACCGTTCGGATTTGTTTCCAAGCAGAACATCACCAAGCTTACCGGACTTTACGTTCCGTTCTGGCTTTTCAACATAAAGGCTCACATTGACGTTGAGGCTTCTGCAGAGGATGTCTCATATTCGGGCAGTTACTGCACCACGAAGTACTATTCTCTTACGAGACAGGGTGACGTTGAGTGGAAGAACATCCCTTTAGACGGCGAGACGAGGATCGACGATAAGCTCATGGAAGCCATCGAACCTTTCAATTTCGAGAAGCTCATTCCGTACGATTACGATTATATCCCGGGTTTCTATGCCGACAGGTACGACCAGGATGCGCAGGCGCTTGCCAAGCGTGCCACCGACAGGGGCATCGCCGGCATGGACGCTGCGATCAGGGATTCCATCAGTAAGAAATATGACCATCACAAGATCAAGAAGAACCGCAGCACGATAACGTCGATGGCTGCGAATTACGCTCTGCTCCCCGTTTGGTTCATGGCTTACAAGTACCACAACAAGATGTACTATTTCGCGATGAACGGCCAGACCGGAGAGGTCGCCGGCAAGGTTCCCGTAAGCACCGTTAAGAAGACTGGTTTCTTCTTTATCGTTCTTGCCATTGCAGCCGCTATTGCCAGACTGATCCTTGGCATTTTCATGAGAGGTATCTGGGGATGAGCAAGAAATCTAATGAATACAATCAGAAAATATCCATATGGAGCGAGCTCAGCGGCGCTTCCATCGGCGTAGGCATCGGACTGCTCGGAATCATCATCGTTTCCATCATCTTCTATGTCTTCATGAATCTTTCTCCTGCGAAAAAGGTCAGAGTCGATGACCATGCGGAGATCTTCACAAAAGAGGAAGAGGATGCGCTCTATGATCTGGCTTTGGGTCTTTCCAGGGAGAAGGACATTAACGTAGTTCTTGTAACGACACGCAACAAGGGTGACGGTTATACCAATTCCGATTCAGACTGCGCTAAGTACGCAGGCGATTACTACATGAGGAACGTCAACACGGTTCCTCTTCAGAACAACTCCGGCATCTGCATTCTGGTCGACCTTACGATCGATGAGGACGGCCAGCGTTTCTTCTGGCTCTATACATACGGTACTGCCCATTTCGCGGTCAGCGACGATGAGTGTTCGAGCCTTTTCTACAGAAACAAAGAGCTCCTCGGCAGAGGGGAATATGCGGCAGCTCTGACTAACGTACTTCAGCGTCTCCATGATTACAGCTACAAGGGCTACGGTGCGATCGTTTTCTTCACTATGATCGTTCCGGTGCTCCTTGCGCTGATCATTACTTATTTTTCAACTCCATCAAGAAAGCTCGATCCCGCTCCGGCTGCATCACAGTACAGGATAAGCTCTCCTAAGGCTGTCACAGGCGAAGACAAGTTCTTAAGACAGACTGTCGTACGCATGGAATCTTCGTCCGGCGGTGGCGGCGGAGGAGGAGGCGGATTCTCCGGCGGTGGCGGAGGAGGAGGCGGATTCTCCGGCGGCGGCGGAGGCCGTTTCTGATCAAGAAATATGAGGTGGCAATGTTAAGCATCGTAGTGCCCGCTTACAACGAAGGTGAGCATATCTATGACAACCTGAATATCATCGCCAAGTCGGTCTCACGCATTACTGCTGATTATGAGATCGTCGCGGTCAATGACGGCAGCAAGGACAATACCGGTGCCGAAGTGGCCCGTGCGGCATCTGAAAACCCACATATCAGAGACTGCGGCTATGAAGTCAACCGCGGCAAAGGCGGAGCTGTCACATGGGGCATCAAAAACAGCAGAGGCGACATTGTCGGCTTCCTTGATGCTGATCTCGATCTCAATCCCGACATGTTCGAAGGTTACGTTAAGGCAATGACGGATACCGGAGCGGACATCGTGATCGGCTCGAAGATGCATAAGGATTCCAAACTCGAATATCCTTTCGCGCGAAAAGTCTTTTCGCTTTGCTATTACATCATGCTGAAGGTCCTTTTCGGGCTCAAGTGCCACGATACCCAGACGGGAATCAAGCTCTACAGGGGAGACCTGATAAGGAAGCTTGCCCCTTTAAGAAAAGTCGACGGTTTTGCGTTTGACATCGAGCTTCTGGCTCTCGCCAACAAGTGCGGTGCCAAGCTCGTTGAAATGCCGGTCGAGCTTAATTTCACCAGAGGCGAGTCCTTCGGAAGGATCAAGTTCAAGGACGTCTGGAAAATGTTTACTGATACCTGGAAGATCTGGTGGGATCTTAGGATCAGGAAGAAGTATCAACTTTAACAACAGCCGGTTTCTAAAAGTTCCGTGATTTTAACTATTTTGTGGTGCATTTGAAATCATGATGCATTATAATGACAGATGGTAACCAATGGGCAGCGGTTCACCGTGAAAGCGGAAGGACCGGAGAAGAAGAGCAGGCAGTAAACAGATTGGCAATTCCCAAGCACATAACGGAATATAAGCTGGCCAAGGAGCTTTTTACCCGTGGCCGCGATATACTTTTAGATCCCAGATCGCATCAGATGAAGAACTTCACTCAGCATGGTTCTACGACCGTGTTTGAGCATTGCGTTTCCGTTGCCAAGTTCTCGCTCCTCATGGCTTACTACCTTGAGAAGAATCTCAAGATCAAAGTCGACAGGGACAGCCTCGTAAGAGCAGCTCTCCTCCACGATTATTTCCTCTATGACTGGCACGATAAGACGATTCCCGGTCATAACATCCACGGATTTACGCATCCCCGCAAGGCTTGCATCAACGCTGACAGGGATTTCGGACTTAACGAGATCGAGAAGGACATCATCAGCAAGCACATGTTCCCGCTTACATTCATGCCGCCCCGTTACCGCGAGAGCGTAATAGTCACTCTGGCTGACAAGTGGTGTGCACTCTGCGAGACCTTTAAAGTTGACGTGTCTTCTTACATCATCTACCGTGTAAATTACCGTATCGCCCTTGCTAACGGCGAGCTTCAGACCGAAGGCGCACCTGCTGAGCAGACTGTCTGATCCGTTATCTGAACGGGCATGCGCATCGATAATCTCACAACGCTCATATACATAACCCAAGGGGACAAGTGTCTCTTTATCAGAAAGACCCGTAAGGGTGACATGAACCTGGATAAATGGCTCGGGATCGGCGGACATTTCGAGACTGACGAGACTCCTGAAGAGTGTGCGCTCCGTGAACTCAAAGAAGAGAGCGGGATCGATTCTTCAAGCCTCGAAGACTTTGAATACAGAGGCCTCATAACGTTCCTTTCATCCGAATACCCGAGCGAATACATGCATGTCTTTACCGCATCAGTCCCTGCGGATTTTGAACTTCCGCGAAAGGATTGTGATGAGGGAGAACTTGCCTGGGTCAGTCTGGACAGTATTAACGATCTTCCTGTATGGGAAGGCGACAAGATAATGTTCGATTACCTTTTCAAGAGAGAGCCCCGCCGCTTCTTTACGATGAAGTTCAGATATGAAGGCGACAAACTCGTCTTCCACGAAGTGAAAGAACACCTGTAATCCTGCATTTCACCTTCGATTTTCCGCATCTTACCCCGTTTCCGGACACGGGGCCTTTTTGTTTTGCTACGATGAGGCCACGAAGGAGGTGAGATACATGATCTCGAAGTTCTTAAAGAGCAAATGGTGGAACCTGACGGCGGCAGTCACCGCGCTTGCAACTGTCGGATACGTGATCTATATCGCCAAGGCATTTCACATTTTCTTTGTGTGGTTTTTCATGGCATCGCTGTTCATGACGGTCTATGAGTTCTATAAGTTTTTTACGCACCATGAGAATGCATGATGTAACATAACAGGTGTAGTTATCTAATGGAGGCTTCCTTAAGTGAAAGTTAGCATCGATCTATCGGCTGAATACAAGGAACCGTACGCGGTCATCCATACCGACAAGGTTACGGATGAGATCACGCGCATCGTTGAAATGTTCAGCAATAACGAGACACCTGTTACCGCTCTCCAAAACGAAGAGGAGATCGTGGTCCTGAAACCTGCGGAAATATACATGGTCAGGATAGAGGGCGGAGATACGGTCATCTACGGTGAGAAACAGAAATACCGTTCGAGGAAAAGACTTTATGAACTGGCTGAGTCTCTTGGCAAGCAGTTCATGCAGATATCAAAAACAACGCTCATAAACCTGTCTTACATAGACAGGATTGAACCCGGTTTCAGCGGCACGATGCTGATGAAACTGAAGAACGGGAACAAGGACTACGTGTCTAGAAAGTACCTGCCGGAGTTCAAGCGTTACCTCGGAATATAGGGAGGATCAGATAATGAAAGAGACAATAAAAGATCTGCTTAGGAGCGTGGCAATAAGCGTGGGGATGGCACTTGCGATCTTCTGCCTGGTCGGCATCATGTTCGATGTCGGATACGGCGGAAAGTTCAGCCTCGAAAACTACGGCTTTACCAAGATGGCTTTGGGAAGCGTGCTTGTCGGTCTGGGCTTCGGGATCCCCACGGTCGTTTATAACAAGGAAAGCCTGCCCATGCCGATCAGAGTGGTGATCCACATGGGTATCGGCTGCGTTATCTATACGGTAGTTGCGTATTCGGTCGGATGGATCGGAGGCTCGGCATCTGTCCTGCAGTGCGTTTTGATAGCTGCCATCCAGCTTGCCGTGGCATTCGTCATATGGTTCTGCTTCATGGTTTTCTACAGGAAAGAAGCAAAGAAGATGAACGAGAAGCTGCAGGCCATGAAAAGGTAAATACCCAATAATTGCCAAAATAACAAATGAGAAAACAAGCCTCCTTCTGCTATAATTTCGCGCGTTGGGAGGCTTTCTCATGAAAAGCAAAAAGATCATCGGGTTGATATTAACAGGCGCGATCTTTATTTCAGGATGCAGCGCCAAAGATACACAGGCAACATCAGGCATACCTTCTGTGACGTCAGAGACTACGGCTGAGACGACTGTTAAGCAGAAGTTCGAATATAATCCCCACCCGTACTCTAAAAAGCTGTCAGAGAGGATCTCTCAGGATCACTGGGAGGCTCTTAACAATCTTTCCGATGCCTTGAGGAAAGGCGAGAAGACATTCAAATGCGCGAACGAGGAAGCATACAAATGGTGTACGGACATTACCGTGCTCTGCTGCCTCATTCCGCCGGCAGGTACGAAGATAGAAGGCAAGAGCGATGACGGCTCTCCCGCTTTCGAGAACGGCACCGGCAAGATCCACTACAATATGCCCGTTGAGGAGTATGTCAAAAGGCAGGCTGATTTCGAGAAGATGATCGAAGACATCCTCAACAGCAACATCGAGTATGACGATACAGAGTACGAGAAGGCTCTTAAGCTGTATCTCTATGTGGCGAACAATTTCGTTTACGGGGAGATGACGGATAAAGAAGCGACCGACGGATATGTATATCTGTCTTTCATGAACAAAAAGGGCGTCTGTGAGAACTTCGGCTCGGTTTACGCTTACCTCCTCCTTCAATCGGGCGTCGATGCGTTCTGCATTGGCTGCTTTGACAAGAACTGCCACGCATGGACCTATGCCGTCATAGGCGGTCAGGGATATCACATTGACACCACATGGGCTCTTAAAGGAGACCGCGAAGGTATCTATCTTGATTACTTCATGATGAGTGATAATGAAAGAGAAAAAGACGATTGTCCCGTGGGTGATCTTACCGGTCCTCTGATACCGCAGTACTGGGCAAACCATACTTCATGGAAACTGCCCGCAACGGATAACCGCTATAATATCAGGGACTGGTGTTATTTCGAGTCGCTGGACGAGGAGAACAAGATCCTTCACTATATCGATATGTATAATGAGCACCGTGAGTTCCACTACGGGGAAGTTAAGTAAAAGGGTAAGGGAATATGGAAAAGGATAAGAGACTGGTATTTGATACGATCCCCGAAAAGTTCGACAAGTGGAGAGTAAGATACGATCCCGCACTGTTTGAACATATCGTCAGGACCACGGGCTTAGGCCCGGGCAAGTCTTGCCTTGAGATAGGTCCCGGAACGGGCCAGGCATCTGATTTTGCCATAAAGAGCGGAGCCGATTATCTTGCTATAGAACTCGGACCGCACCTGGCTGACAAGATGCGCGAAAAGTATTCCTCTTATCCGAATTTCAACATCGTGAACGCGGACTTTGAGAAGCATGATTTCGGCGGAAAGAAGTTCGATCTTATCTATTCTGCAGCGACCATCCAATGGATAAAAGAAGACGTTGCGTACAGCCGTGTTTTCGATCTTTTGAAAGACGGCGGATATCTTGCGATGTGCCTCATGAGAAGCGAGTACGAATCAGATAACCCTGAGCTCTACGCAGAGATCCAGAAGGTCTATGACGAGTGCTTTGACACCAACCAGCCGTACGATCAGCATTTTGATTACATGAACGGTGAGAGCTACGGATTGAGATTCATCGGGAAAAGATCTTTTCCCGGCAGAAGGGAATACACGGCTGACGAGCATGCAGAATACATGGGAACGCATTCGACTCACATCGCGATAAAAGAGAATGCCAGGGAATCCTTTTATAATGGAGTAAGAGAAGCTATAATCAGACACGGGAATAAGGTAGTGTATAACGACGAATACGTCGTGTATTTATACAAGAAGGGATAGATTATGGACAATTCGATCAAAAAGGAGACGAAGAACATGGCCGTCTCCAAATGGATACTCGCGGCATCGGCCGCGGTCCTTTACGTGATGCAGGTCTGCATACTGGTTCCGGTTCTCGGCATAATGTACCACTTAAAAACGCCGGACTTCAACTTTCCGCTGATCGGAATACTTTTGTGTGTAGCATTGGTCCTGGGCATTGCCGCGCTTGTCTTTGCGGTGATCGGAACGGTGAAGAGGGAAGACGATCCCAAGACAAAGACCACGGTTATTATCAAAGCTGTCATGATCCCGTTCTTCTGCATCAACATCTATCTGTGGTGCGTACTTCTGTCAGGTCTCATGAATCCGTTTTTGTTCTTGACGATCCCCATAGTAATCTGCCTCGGCGTGTGCCTTACATGGTGCTACATGTTCATGACGAGCTTCCCGGACATCATCTACATGATCGCTTTTCTCATCAGGAAAAAGAAAAAACCCGATATCAGGATGATACTGGGCCTGATCTTTGAATTCTTTTTCCTTCTTGATCTTGTCGGGGCGATCCTCATCCACAAGTCTTTCGAAGAACTTAAGTAATATCCTTCCTCGACTTCGCCTGAATCGGGATCGAAAACGTTACATTCTTAGTGATATGATATTTATCAGGCAGGGTATCACATGAAGTTTGACGTCAGACAGACCAACATAGCTAAAGGCGTGGCAGTTTTGCTGCTTTTGTGGCATCATGTCTTTTTTAATTCGCACGGCTCGTATGGTCACTATCATTCACTCTTGAAATTCGGCGACCTGCCTGTCGAGGCTGTCATATCCGACATGTTCAAGGTCTGCGTCGCAATCTTCCTTATCCTCAGCGGATACGGAATGTACCAAAGCTATGCCAAGAATCTCGAAAAGAGCAAGAAGAAGGGGATCAGGTTCGACCTGTCATTTATCAGATACAGGCTTCTCAAGCTCTATATCCCTTTCTGGTTCATATATGTGATATTCGTTCCGATGGGACTTCTTTTCGGAAGGGATTACGCTGCGCTCTACGGCTCTCCGTTAAATGCCGTCGCGGATTTCTTCGGACTTGCGTATCTGATACACGGCCCCTTGAGCTTCACGGCTAATGCCGCCTGGTGGTACATGAGCATAATAATCGTGTTCTGCGTACTCTATCCGCTGCTTCACAGGCTCCTTACGTATTCACCGGAACTTACCCTGGCAATAGCTTTGCTCCTGAACTTCTCGATCCTGCCTGCAAGGGAATATGAGATCTGGTTCCTGCCGTTCGTACTTGGAATGTACGCTTCGAGGAGAAATCTTTTCGAGAAGATACATGAGCTGCTCTCGACCGATACAAACCGCGTACTTGCAAGCTTTCTGCTCGTGATTGCTTTCGCGCTCTGCAAGAACACGTTCTACGATGACCTGCATTTTGATTTCGCGTTCGGTTTTGCGATTATCCTGTTCGTTTATTTCGCAATAAGCAGGATACCGGGCGTCAGTCTCTTCCTTGAAGACATAGGCAAGAAGAGCGGCCTTATATTCATGTTCCACTCGTTTATCTATTCGCTTTACTTCGCAACATTCATTTATTCGTTCAAGTATCCGCCTTTGATATACCTTGTATTATTGGGCATTTGCTACGGTGTATCGTGGATCCTGCAGCTTTTGATCGATGTTACGAGGGTAAATAAACTGAACAAGCTGACCTTATAAAACGGATACAATGTGAACTTAGATTGTGCTATTCTTATTTAAGGTGGTCAATTAAATTAGATTAATATACAGGGAGGGTTCAAATCATGAGTTTGGCTGAAAAGACATTCAGAAAAGGCGAGGTCATTATCAAGGAAGGTGACATCGGAAAGACTCTCTTTTATATCAACGAAGGTAAAGTCGGCGTTTATACCGATTACGGCAAGAAGAATCCCTTCAGACTCGGCTTCCTCGGAGCAGGCGAGTTCTTCGGCGAGATGGCAATCCTCGAAGCTTATCCCAGGAGCGCTACCATCGTGGCAGAGAAGGATACCGTTGCCGTAGAGATCCCCGGAGACGACATGAATGCATATTTCTCCGAGAATCCCGACCAGATCATCGTTCTCATGAAGCTCCTCGGAGACAGGATCCAGACGATGGCTGCCGATTATTCCGAATCACAGGTCCTCTTAAAGCAGCTCCGCGAGGCTGATGAAGGAAAGAAAAAGTCCCTCTTCTCGAAGATAAAGAAGCACATGGACAAGTATCAGGCTAACAAGAACCAGCTTGACGAACCCAATGCCGATCTTCTCCGCGAAGAACTCGAGATGTACAAGAACAAGGGTTCCGGCGAACTCAAGTCATACAGGAAGGGTATGTTCATCTTCAAGGAAGGCAAGGATGAGAAGTGCATGTACATCCTCCATAACGGTAAGGTCGGTCTCTATAACGACTACCGCACCAAGGAAGAAGTACTTCTTTCAGAGCTTGATGCCGTTTCATTCTTCGGAGAGATGGGAATCATCTCCGACGAGCCCAGATCCGCAACGGCAGTTGTTGATTCTTCCGAGGCTACCGTCGAGGCAATCTCCCCCGAGGATCTGCAGACGATGATCAAGACATGCCCGAACAAGGTCTACATGATCCTCCGCGACATGTCTTACCGCTTGAGAAAGCTTAATGTCGAGTTCCTCAAAACATGCAAGGAGATCACCGATAATTACAAGGATACCTGACCGGATTCCTTTATAACCCATGAGCGAAAAGAAACGATTTCACATTGATGAGCATTATGTTACCGTTAACCTGACGCTTAGCATAATACTGTATCTGATGGTCGTTCCTTTTTGCGTTTATCTGGCGATAGACAACTTCATCAGGCATGACTACACGGTCGCAAGATACGCATTGTTCTGCGCAATCATGACCGCGATCGCCGTAGTCTTGTTTTCCATCTGCAAATGGGGCAGGAAGAAGAGAAGATGGCTCATGCACGTGGCCATCAACATCCAGTGCTTCGTGTACTGGATCACGTTCTTCTTCTTCCTTTACACGGGCGGAACCGAAGGCTCGAGCATCTTCCTTTTCTTCCTCGCGGTCCCCGTCGTATTCTTCTTTTTTAACCTGTCTTACGGACTTTATTTCAACATGGTGTTCTTCATCATCATGGTGGTCTATTTTAACAGTCCTTTAAGGGAAAACGGATTCCAGTTCCCGGATGTCTACTATTCGAGACTTCCGATGATGTATCTCGTAAACGTCGTTTTGTGCGGCATGGCGCAGTACCAGATCGACAAGGGTAAGATCAAGCAGGATAAGGCACTTGAAGGGGCAAAACGCGCGAACGAAGCCAAGACGGATTTCCTTGCGAATACGAGCCACGAGATCAGAACTCCGATCAATGCCGTTCTGGGCATGAACGAGATGATCTTAAGAGAAGCCAACAAAGCGGAAAAACTCCAGGACGCGAGTACCGAAGACTACCATGAGGCTTTTAAGAACATCAGGAACTACGCAGGCAACGTAGACAGCGCAGGCAGCAATCTCCTTGCGATAATCAATGATATCCTTGACTTTACTAAGATCGAGGAAGGCAAGATGGAGATCGTTGAGGTCGAGTATCAGTTAAGCTCCGTGATAAACGACGTCAGCAACATGATCTACTTCAAGACAAGAGAGAAGAACCTGACATTTAAGACTGACATTGATGAGAATCTGCCGGACGCGCTTTTCGGTGACGTCGTAAGAGTCAGACAGGTAATAACCAACATCCTGAACAATGCCGTAAAGTACACGGACAAGGGCGGTATCTTCTTAAAGATAAGCGGCAGCAGGAAGGGCGCAGGTCCTGACGGAAAGCCTGTTCTTGAGCTGATCGTTTCAGTTACCGATACGGGTATCGGCATAACGAAGGAGGATCAGGGTAAACTTTTCAAGAAGTTTGAGAGAGTCAATCTCGAGAAAAACTCCACCAAGGAAGGCACGGGCCTCGGCCTTGCCATCTCGAAAATGCTCCTGGACATGATGCACGGTACGATCAAGGTCGTAAGCACATACGGAGCAGGTTCCACGTTTACTGTTACCATTCCTCAGCTCATCTTATCGGACGAACCTGTCGGTGATTTCAAGAAGAAGTTCGAGAAGAGCCTTGGCGAGAAGACTGCTTACCACGAGAGCTTCAGAGCTCCTGACGCCAACATCCTGATCGTTGACGACACGAGGATGAACCTGGTCGTCGCGACGGAATTCCTTAAGGATACAAAGGTCAGGATCGATACCGCATCAGGCGGCAAAGAGGCCGTGGAACTCGCGCTCAGGAACAGTTATGACGTTATCCTCATGGACCAGAGAATGCCTGAGATGGATGGAGAGGAAGCATTTAAGCTCATCAGGAGCCACAAGGAAGGACCGAACGCAGATACGCCTGTCATCTGTCTTACGGCTGATGCTGTCGTCGGCGCGAGGGAGAAATACCTTTCCAAAGGCTTCAGCGACTATCTCACAAAGCCGATCGACAGCACCTATCTTGAGATGATGCTCAAGAAATACATTCCCGCAGAAAAGATCAAGCCGGTAACCGAAGATGAGAAGTCTCCGGCCAGGGACGATGAGGAAGTCAAGAATGAAGATGCGATCAGAAACCTTCAGTCTGACGGTATCGATACATCCAAGGGCCTTGCGAACTGCGCGGGCGACAAGGATTTCTATATGACCATTCTTTTCGAGTACCTGAACGGTTCGGACGAAAAGAAGAAGGACCTTCAGAAGTTTCTGGACAGCGGTGATTTCAAGAATTACGAGATACTCATCCACTCATTAAAGAGTTCTTCCGCCATGATCGGTGCGCAGACTCCGTCCAGGATTGCCCAGGAACTCGAGACCGCAGCAGCCAAGGACGACAAGGGCTTCATACTGTCCAATCACGATGAGTTCCTGAAAGAATACAACAACGTACTCTATGCTCTCCGCAAGGTCGTTCCCCAGAGTGACGACAGCAAGGATGAAGATGAGTTTGAGATAGGCGAGAACGGCGCGATGGAGTTCCTGCCGGATTCAGAAGACTGATCAGCAGATTACAGACAAGTCTTTTAAATAAGGCCTGTCCAGTTAGCGGTTGCTAACGAAATACCCATAGAAAACTCTTCCATAAGCCTAATCATTGGTGAAAACAACAGATTTACCATTCGGTTAGCGTGGACTAACATAAAGTCAGAAAAACATCGGAGCAGGCTTATGTATATAGAAACAAAAGACTTAAAGAAGTCTTACGGTGAAGGCGGAAGCTATGTTCAGGTCCTCAAGGGCGTCAGCATCAAGATCGATAAAGGAGAGCTTTGTGTAATCCAGGGAACGTCCGGTTCAGGCAAATCCACATTGCTCAACTGCATCGGAGGACTTGACGGGATCGATTCCGGAGACGTGTCCGTAGCGGGAACGCTTATCCGGGGCTTAAAAGGCGAGAGGTTATCCGATTACAGGAGAGCAAACCTCGGATTCATCTTCCAGTTCTACAATCTGGTTCCAAACCTTACCGTAAGGGAGAATATCCAGGTATGCGAATACCTGACAAACGATCCGCTCGACATTGACGAACTGATTGGAGTGCTTGGCCTTACGGAACATCAGTACAAGTTCCCGTCACAGCTCTCGGGCGGACAGCAGCAGCGCTGCGCGATCGCAAGAGCACTGGTAAAGAACCCGAAGGTCCTTTTGTGTGACGAACCTACGGGCGCTCTGGATTCAAAGACATCGAGAGACATTCTCGTCCTGCTCGAGAAGATCAACAGGCAGTATGGAACGACGATGCTGATCGTTACCCATAACAACTCGATAAAGAACATGGTCGATCACGTCATCTATCTTAAGGACGGCGAGATATACAAGGATTACTACAATGAGACGAAGGTCCCTGCCGCGGAACTGGAGGACCTCTGATATGGGATGGATCTTATTTAAGAGGGCGGTACGCGATCTTAAAGCCGGCTGGGCCAGATATCTTGCACTTTCGATACTGATAATATTCTCATTGTTCATCGTAATTAGCCTGATGGGTGCATCGGTCACGGTAATGGACTGCACCGAAATAAGCGACAGACAGCTGAACCGTGAGGACGGTGAGTTTTCGGTGTTTGTACCGCTCAGGAACGATGAGCTAACGAAGCTGAACGATAAGGGCGTTACGGTCGAGCGCATGTTCTACGCTGATTACGCCGTCAATGAGACCAAGGTGTTAAGGGCATTCAAGGTCAGGGAAAGCATCAACAAGGTTGGTCTTATCGATGGCCGCATGCCGGAAAAGGATGATGAAGCCGTTATCGAGAGACGCTATTCGGAAGTAAATGACATCAAGGTCGGCAGCAGGATAACGTTAGGAGGAATTGAATTCACCGTTACGGGGATCGGTGCTGTTCCTGATTACAACAACATGATAAAGAAGGTCTCGGACTCTGTTGTGGACAGTAAGTCTTTCGGCCTTGTATTCATTACCTCTGACGCATACGATAAACTCTATGCTTCGGGGGCTTCACTTTCTTCAGAGGAATATTACTACGCTTATATTCTGGGAAGCCAAATGAGCGAGGAAGAATTAAAGAACACTCTTGAAGACATCGAATTCAAGGTCAGTGACGTAGATGACAAGTATTTCAAGGAATACTGGGACAGAATGACAGGCAAGAAGGATGATCTTCTTGACGCGGTAGAAAAGCTCAACGACGGCGCAAAAGAACTCTCTGACGGAGCTAAGGAACTGTCAGACGGGACAAATGAATTTCATGACGGAATGCATGATCTGAAAAAGAGCGTTCCTGATCTGAAAAAAGGCATCAAATCGCTTGATGACGGCGCGGCAGAGTTCGAAAAAGGCATCAAAGAATACACTAACGGTGTGGGTAAAGTTGCGACGGGTGCTTCGTCGCTTTCCAAGGGAGCCAAGACTCTCGCCAAAGGAACAAAGCAGCTGAACAGCGGCGCAAAGCAATTCGGAACGGGAATGGATGCGTACGCGAGAACCGTAGGCTCGATGACAAAGAGCGAGAATCCGTACGTTGCCGGTGTGGCAAAGGAGATGGATGGCTCAACAAAGCAGCTGGCATCAGGATATAAGCAGATCAACAGCGGAGTATCCGGCGTCAATTCAGGCGCCTCTTCTCTGAGTAAAGGTGCGGGCCAGCTTTACGACGGCATAAAAAAACTGAATTCGATCGGAGCTACGTTAAGGAGCGGAGTCTCATCGCTCCACAAGGGAACGACGGAACTGAGAAAAGGCGCGAACAAGTTTGCTGACGGCATCGAAAAGCTTTACGACGGTTCTGCCGAATTGAAGAACGGAGCTAAAGAACTCGCCGACGGTGCGAAGGAATATGCCGACGGAATGCAGGAATTCGCTGACGAGACAAAAGATTTCGTTAACGAGTATTTCGATATCAAGTCATCAAATCTCATGCTCTTCATGAACCATTCCGAGAATCCGAGGGTCGGTGCAGCGGCGGATGACGTACAGATTACCTATACTGCGAGCATAATCTTCGGAGTGCTGCTGGTAATGCTCTTCGCATATGTAATATCCGTATTCATCGTGCACATGATCGATCAGGAGAGTGCTGTCATCGGAGCACTCTACTCGATGGGCGTAAAGAGAAGAACACTTACTCTGAGCTATGTTGCGGTGCCTGTAATTGTAGCGTTCATTTCAGGCGTTATAGGAACTGTGCTCGCGGTGCTTACACCGGCCGGAATTCCTGCACAGCTTCAGGATTCCTTAAGCTACTATTCGATGCCGGAAGTGACGATAAAGGTGACTCCGTTCATACTGATCTACGGACTTGTGATACCGCCTGTTACTGCGTTTATCGTAAACGTTCTGGTCATCCGCAAAAGGCTTCGTAAGACACCTTTGGCCCTGCTCCGTAACGAACAGAAAGCGGTACGCGGCAAAGACCTTAAGATCAAGGGCTTAAAGTTCATCAGCATGTTCAGGTTAAGACAGATGATAAGAGAGCTCAGGGCGGGACTTACGGTAATTCTCGGTATGTTCATGAGCCTTCTGGTCGCGCTGATGGCGATCAATACTTTTGTGTACTGCAGCAGGGTCAAGGATTTCTACGTCAGCCAGACAAAGTACGAATACATGTACAACTACAAATATCCGACTGAAGAGATACCGGAGGGCGGCTATGAAGCCGTTGCGGAAAGCCTTAGAAAAGAGATCTACGGATACACGTTCGACGTAATGATGCTGGGTATCACTAAGGACAATCCGTTTTTTGAGACGGGGGATCTTCCCGATAACGATACCGATGTGGTATTAAGCTCTGCGGTCGCGGTAAAGTACAATCTCAAGACCGGTGACGAATTCACATTGAAGGATGGAAACGGCGGAAGGCTCTATGCATTCAAGGTCGCCAAGATAATCGATTATTCGGCGACGCTTGCGGTGTTCATGGACATCGACAGGTGCAGGGATCTTTTCGGTGAGGATGACAAGTATTACAACGTTGTATTCTCAGATCACGCTCTCGATATCGACAGCGGAAGGCTTTATTCCACCGTCACCAAGAGCGATATCGAAAAGTCCGCCGGTATCTATGTCGACATGATGGGACCTATGATAACAGTCATGTCCACTGCATCAGCAGTCATTTTCGCAGTCGTCATGTACCTGATGGTCAAGATGATGATCGACCGCTCAACATTCAATATCTCGCTCGTGAAGATATTCGGATTCAGGAACAGGGAAGTCAGAAAGATGTACCTTGACGGAAACTTCATCACCGTCGCATTGGGCGCTCTGGTCGTCATCCCGCTGTGCAAGATCATCATGGACTACATCTATCCGAGATATCTCGTAAGCAACGTCGGCGTGGGAATCAGCCCGTCATATCCGCCGGAACTGTTCGTTGCGATATTCCTGGTGATCATCGGGCTTTATCTCGTTATCAATTTTGTCCTGACAGGAAGGCTCAAGAAGATCAATCCTGCAGTAGTTCTTAAGAACAGGGAGTAATCATGTATAAGACGACACTGAAGATTGACGGAATGATGTGCGGAATGTGCGAAGCTCATATCTGCGACGCGATAAGGAAAGCTGTTCCTGATGCAAAAAAGGTAAAGGCATCACGTGCGAAAAAGGAAGCAAGCTTTTTATCAGAAGAGCAGTCTGACATCGCGGTGCTTGAAGCTGCGATAAAAGAAACGGGTTATGAATTTCTCGGCGGAGAATCAGTGCCTTATGTGAAGAGGGGGTTATTCGGATGACATTTGAAGTAATGGGACACATGCAGGGCAAGACCTTGATGCTCCTGCCCGGAACGTGCTGCGACTGGCAGTCGAACTTCGGCAGTGTCATCGATGACCTTGCACAAAAGTACTGCCTGATCTGTGTCAATTACGACGGTTTTGACGGCACCGGCTCGATCTTTCCGGACGTGATCACCGTCACCGAAAAGATCGAAAAATACATCAAAGACAATTACGGCGGAAGGCTTGACGGCGCGCTCGGCTCGTCGCTCGGAGGCACATTTGTCGGCCAGCTGATCCAGCGCGAAAACGTACATGTCGATCACGGAATATTCGGAAGTTCTGACTTGGATCAGAGCGGCGTTGTTGCTGCCAAGCTCCAGTCGATGCTGGTAACTCCGCTCCTCACGGGCGTCACCAAGAGCGAGAAGAAAAAACAGAAGACCAAGAAGATGATGATGGACGCTTTCGAGATGAGCGAAGAGGTAGCGGATAAGTTCGTTGCGTCCTTTTCGAAATTCGACGTCAGGTCGATAAAGAATGAATACTACACCGACCTTCTGACGCATCTCAAGGACGGCATCGACGTTAAGGGCACGACCGCGCATTTCATATACGCTAACAAGATGGGCGAGAAGTATAAAAAGCGCTATCTGAAGTATTTCAAGGACCCCGACATCAGGGAGTTTGACATGCAGCACGAGCAGTGGCTCTTCGGCGAAAAGAAGTTCGCGGTGCACGTACTCAAGGCTATCGACGAATTCATGGAGATAACCTGAACATGAACGATAAAGAAGGTGCAAGAGCGCAGGTGCGGTTCTCGCAGCAGAATCAGTAACGGCAAACGAATCACCTGATGAAGAAGCCGTAAATAAGTGTAAGGCGTTGGGAGCATCCCTCGTCTGACACGCCCTTTATTAGATTTCCTTCATACTTGATAAGCCCCGCATATGCGGGGCTTATCTACATGTCATAGAAGATCACTGAGTTTTTTATCATAGAAGTAATCATGAACGAGTTTATCGAATTCCTTCCACATCGGGAGAGTCTCGCATTTCTTCTTTCTTGTACATAAATAATCCTTGTCGGCGAGGCAGGCAACGGGAGAGATGGTCCCTTCCATTAATGTGAGGATCTCGCCCACAGAATACTTATCCGGTTTCTTGACAAGCTTATATCCGCCGCCCTTTCCGCTCGAGCCTTTGATCAAACCTCCGTCGACCATTTTTTTTACGATGATCTCCAGATATTTTTTTGAGATCTCCTGACGCTCGGCTATATCCTTGAGAGGAATGTAGCTGCCGTTATCATTTTTCGCCAAATCTATCATCAGGCGCAGGCCGTATCTTCCTTTAGTTGAAATCATATCAATATACCCCGTTTGACGTTTCAGCCATTATAACAGTAGGTGAATAGGCAAATCAAGAATAACCTATTGACACAGTAGGTAAATGGAATTATAATCACACCCATATTCGAAGATCACCAAAAGGAGAGACAGTAAAGATGAAGTTCATGTGTTGTCGAATGTCATATTCACGGGCAATGGACTGTTGCTGTCTTAATATGATTCGATGTAGATGAATCATTTAAACCGCATGTACTTTAAGCCCGGAGCAAGCCAGATGCTTCGGGTTTATTTTTTGAATAGAGAGAGGAAAACAAAATGAGCAGAACAGATATCAAACTTAATTCTTTACTTATACACGGAGGTATTGACGGAGATGAGACGACCGGTGCGGTCAACGTACCCGTATATCAGACTTCGACATATAAGCAGGACGGACTTGGCAAAAACAGGGGATGGGAATACTCAAGAACAGGCAATCCCACAAGAGCTGCGCTCGAAAAGCTCATAGCCGACCTGGAACACGGTGAATACGGCCTTGCATTTGCATCAGGACTTGCAGCGATCAATACGGTGCTCTCGCTTTTCAAGAGCGGTGACAAGCTCGTTGTATCTGACAACATCTACGGCGGAACGTTCAGGATACTTGATAATGTTTTCAAGAACTTCAACATCACATATAGGATCGTAAACACATCAGATCTTGAAGCTGTTGAGAACGCTATCGACGATGACGTAAAGGCAGTCTATATCGAGACACCCGCAAACCCGCTCCTTACGATCACCGACATTGAAGCAGTTTCAAAGATCGCGAAAAAGCATGGCAAGCTCACTATCGTCGACAATACATTCCTTACGCCATATCTGCAGCGTCCTTTAACGCTCGGTGCCGACATTGTCATCCACAGCGGAACAAAATACCTGGGCGGACACTCCGATACCATTTCAGGCTTTGTTGTCGTAAACGACAAGGCACTGGCTGACAGACTCTACTACCTGCAGAACGCGATCGGCGGAGTATTAGCACCATGGGACAGCTTCCTTGTCATAAGAGGAATTAAGACACTGGGCGTACGCATGGACAGACATGTCGCAAACGCAGGCAAGATCGCAAAATGGCTTTCTGAAAGCGGATATGTAAGCAAGGTCTACTACCCGGGTCTTGAGAGCGATCCCGGATACGAAGTCCAGAAAAAGCAGGCTGACGGCGCAGGCGCGATGATCTCTTTTGTATTAAACGATAAATACGATTACAAGAAGTTTTTCGAGCAGCTGAACCTCATTACACTTGCGGAAAGTTTAGGCGGAGTCGAATCGCTCGTATGCCACCCCGCGACGATGACTCATGCAGCGATCCCGGCAGACATCCGTAAGGAAGTCGGAATCGTTGACGAGCTCATCAGATTATCGGTAGGGATCGAAGACGTTGAGGATCTCATAGCGGATCTCAAGCAGGCGATCGAAAATTCAGTCAAGGCGTAAGAGGCGAAAAAATGAAAAACGTATATGAAGACATAAGAGGCATGATCGGCAACACACCGATCTTAAAGCTCAACCATATGGGCGTAAAGCACGGAGTAAATATCTATGCAAAACTTGAACTCATGAATCCCGCCGGAAGCGTTAAAGACCGCATCGGTGTCTACATGATCGATGACGCAAAGCGCCGCGGAGTACTTAAGGAAGGCGGAACGATAATCGATGCGACCGCAGGCAACACAGGTATCGGAATCGCAGTTGCAGCGCTCAACCAAGGGATAAGAGTCATCTTCACCGTACCGGAAAAATTCTCAATCGAGAAGCAGCAGGTCATGCGCGCTCTGGGCGCGGAGATAGTACACACATCAAGAGAGGAAGGAATGCTCGGAGCAGAGCAGAAAGCTGAAGAACTGTTAAAGCAGATCGAAGGCTCTGTCTCATTAAGGCAATTCAGGAATCCCGCAAATCCTCTCGCACACTATGAGACAACGGGACCTGAGATCTATAGCCAGTTGGACGGCAAGATAGATTACTTCGTGGCAGGAGCCGGAAGCGGCGGAACATTTACAGGTGTAGTCAGATACCTGAAAGAGCAGAACCCGGATATCACGGGAGTTCTTGCAGATCCCTACGGATCGACTATCGGAGGCGGAGAGCACTTCGATTACAACATCGAAGGCATAGGCAACGATTTTATCGCGGACACGATGGATATCACTCTGGTCGATAAAGTCATCAAGGTAACAGACGACGAAGCATTCGAGACGAGCAGAAAGCTTGCAAAGAACGAAGGCATCCTTGCAGGATCCTCATCCGGCGCGGCACTTGCGGCAGCGGTCAAGCTTTCCGAACAGATCGAATCCGGAAATATAGTAACGGTTTTCCCTGACAGGGGAGACAGATATCTTAGCAAAGGATTATTTGGTTAATGAGCAACGTCTTTGAACTGACAAACGTATATAAGACATACAGGAACGACGGCAAGGAGTTTACTGCGCTCAAGGATGTCAGCCTGGAGGTAAGAGAGGGCGAGATATTCGGCATCATAGGAATGAGCGGAGCAGGTAAATCAACTCTTGTCCGTACATTAAACCGTCTAGAGGAAGTAACGGAAGGAACCGTAAAGTTCTACGGCAAGGACCTTGCGGCTCTCAAGGCGAGAGAGCTCCGTGAGGTAAGGCATTCGATCTCCATGATCTTCCAGGGATTCAACCTCGTAAATCAGAGGACAGTCCTTGCCAATGTCGAGCAGCCTCTGAAGATAGCGGGAGTACCGAGAAAAGAACGCAAGGAGAAGGCAAGACAGATGCTTGAGATCGTAGGCCTTCTCGAAAAGCAGGATGTGTATCCTGCACGTCTTTCAGGCGGCCAGAAGCAGAGGGTCGCGATTGCAAGAGCTCTTGCGGCGGATCCAAAGGTCCTTTTGTGCGACGAGGCAACAAGCGCACTCGATCCGAAGATCACGGGTGAGATATTGGATCTTCTGAAGAAGATAAATCAGGAAAGAAAACTGACTATAGTCATCATCACTCATGAGATGAGCGTGGTCGAAAAGATATGCGACAGAGTGGCGATAATCGATGACGGCAACTTAGCGGAAGTCGGCGACGTAACGGACGTATTCTCCAACCCTCAGTCGAAGGCTGCGAAAAAACTCGTGTTCCCGAGCAATCCTTTCGATCCTTCAGATGAGGACGGACAGATCGTGAGAATAGTTTTCGACGGGACACAGTCAAACGTACCTTTCATCGCAAACCTTGTTGAAAAGACAGGACTCAAGGTAAACATTTTGAGCGCGAATACAAGGAGCGTTGGCGGCATCGGCTACGGCCAGATGATCATCGAGCTGCCTGAGCTTGCAAGAGACCGCCAGACTGTTATCGACTTCTTCAAGGCAGGCGGACTTTCCGTATCGGAGGTGGGAAGAAATGACTGATTACATTAAAGACGCGATACTTTCCGGAATATTGGAAACATTTGAGATGACGCTCTTTGCGTCACTGTTCTCATACATTGTCGGACTTCCTCTGGGAGTTATCCTTTACGCGACATCGAAGGGAAGACTTCTTGAGAACAGAGCGGTAAACGGCATTATCGGTTTCATCGTGAACGTGACACGTTCATTGCCTTTCCTTATCCTTCTCGTGCTTCTTATACCGTTCACGAGATTCGTTGTGGGCTCTTCTATCGGTACGGTCGCATCGATCGTACCCCTTACGGTAGGCGCGATCCCGATCGTTGCGAGAATGGTCGAGTCATCATTAAGCGAGGTCAATCCGGGAATAATCGAAGCCGCGACATCAATGGGCGCATCTCCGCTTTACACGATAGTTCATTTCATCATTCCCGAGGCAACGCCTTCGCTGCTTCAGGGCGGAGCGATCAATGTGGCAACGGTATTAGGCTACTCGGCAATGGCCGGCGTAATAGGAGGCGGCGGACTCGGCGCCATTGCACTTCAGTACGGTTATTACCGCTACCAGAAGGATGTGCTCTGGACGACGGTCGCATTGCTCATTCTGATGGTAATGCTTATTCAGGAAATAGGTATCAGATTATCCAAGAAGACAAGAAAGACGTAAGAGGTGAATATATGGGCGTACACGAATATATTGTCGATTACATAAGATCAGGTGAGACAAAGGGGCAGAACTTAGGCCTTGAAGTTGAGCACTTCGTGATAGATGACCGCGGGTTTCCGATAGGTTTTGAAGAAGTGACGGAGCTCATAAATGAGGTAGCATCTGAACTTGATGCTGAAATCATATACATGGACGGATACCCGGTCGGTTACCATACCCCGGGTTATTCTGTTACTTTGGAACCTTCCTGCCAGTTCGAGATTAGTGTCGATCCGCTCTCTGATCTTGATGAGATCAAGCAGGTCTATCAGGGCTTTCTGGACCTGTGGACATCTGTTTTCGCAGAACGCGGATATCACTTTATGGCTAAAGGCAATCTGCCGCTGGTGGAATCGGGCGAGATCGATCCTGATGAAATCCCGCTCTCTTATAAGAAGAGATACAAGTACATGGATGCTTATTTCAGGAAAAGCGGCAAGTACGGTAAATACATGATGAGAGCCTCTTCATCTGTCCAGATCTCCGTCGACTACAGTTCCGAAAAAGACCTTGTCAGAAAACTGCTCGTGCTGCAGAAGATCTCACCGATCCTCATGATCGCTCTCGAAAACAAGAGCTACGAAGATTCCGTTATCGAGAAAGGGTCTGATAAAAAGCACCTTCTCCGTATGCAGGAGTGGGGCGATCTGGATCCCTCGAGAACCGGCTTTTATCCGCACTCTTTCGACAGTGATTTCGGTTACGACAAGATCGCTGACGTTATAACACATACGCCGCTCATCCTTCTGACGGATGAAGGTGAGACGACCGATGTCGGAAGCAAGACTGCAGAAGACCTAATCAACGACGGTACAATCGAAAAAGAGCTGGTGAGTCCCCGCAAAGAGAAGCTTATCGAGCACTTTATCTCCATGGGATTCTTCCATTTCAGGATAAAGAAGTACATCGAGATCAGAGTCGCAGACAGCGTTCCGATCGAGCGTGCGTTAAGTTATGTCGCACTCATAAAAGGACTTATCTATTCTGAGGAAAATCTCGCTGCACTTGAAGAGAAACTCTCGTTTGTCAATTCACCTGCGCAGCTCGACGAAGCTGTAGACAAGATAATCGTGTCCGGTCTGGATGCAGTTATCTATGATGAAAAAACAGCCCGTGAGTGGTATAAATATCTGGTCGGATTAGCAGGATCTGCTCTTTCGGAAAAAGATCGGGAGTATCTACTCAATGTGTGAAGTCTTCGGAGTCTCATCCGCAAAGGATATAAATGTCAACGCCGAGCTTAAGGAATTTTTTAAGCACGGTGATTTGAATCCGCACGGATGGGGCATTGCTTCATGGGATGAGAAGGGTACGGTAACTCTTATAAAAGAACCGTCAAATTCCGCCGGAAGCGGGAAGATTGCTGAATTCCTTTCATCTGATCTCACATGCCGCGGAATGTTCGCTCATATCAGAAGAGCCACGATAGGCCACGTTGAATATGAGAATACACACCCGTTCACCGGAACCGATGCAAACGGAAGAACATGGGCGCTGGTCCATAACGGAACGATATTTGAATCTGATGAACTGGATCTTTATGCGGATATCCAGGAAGGCGATACGGACAGTGAAAGGATATTGTTATATATCCTCGATCAAAACGAAGGAATTACAGATGAATCCGAAAGATTCGATCTGATGGATTCCATCGTCGTGAAGCTTTCCAAAGGCAATAAGCTCAATCTCCTTATCTTTGACGGCGAGAATCTTTACGTGCATAAGAATGAAGCCGGTACGATGTACAGAAAGACCGGTGACGGACATGTTCTTTTCGCAACCAGGCCTCTCGATGACGGGGCATGGGAAGAGGTCCCGATCAACCGACTTCTAGTCTACCGTGACGGCGCAAAGATCTATGAGGGAACTGTGCACGATCACACATATTTACATGACGAAGAGCAGATGAACATGCTCCTCATGAGCTACGCAATGCTTTAAATCATTGACTTTCAAGGTTTTTGAAGAACGAATGAAAAATCTTTCAAAAACCTATTGACATAGTAGGTAAGTACCGATATACTTTCACCATCAACTCGAAAGGAGGCGTGAAAAATGTACAACTCGATCACAGTAAAAGTTAACAGCATGATGTGTTGTCGAATGCTTAGCTCCCGGGCACGCAATATGGCCACGGCGCAGAGCTCTGATGCTTCACGCCTTACGATACGATGTTGATGATCTGATATTCATGAACATGCCATGTGCCCGGGAGTTAAATATACTTCCGGGCTTTTTCTTGGCCCTGAACAAGAAAAACAAATACAGATCAATTCAAATCAAAAAGAAACCAAGGAGAATCACACTATGAAAAACAGCATCATCAAAAAGGTAGTCGCTACCGCACTTACATTTACATTTCTTGCATCTTTCGGTGCATGCGCAAAGAAGACTGAAGCAGGCACGGCAGCAACTGCACAGGCATCCAATTCACAGTCAGTAGTTCTCAAGGTCGGCGCAAACATCACGCCTCACTCTGAGATCCTTGAAGTCGCAAAGCCGATCCTTGCAAAGGAAGGAATCACACTTGAGATAGTTAAGCTTGAAGATTCCATCACACCAAACACGGGCGTTATCGAGGGAAGCCTTGACGCAAACTACTTCCAGCATGTCCCTTACCTTGAACAGTTCAACAAGGAAAACAATTCAACACTCGTATCAGTCGGCGCAGTCCACTATGAACCGTTTGGCATCTATGCGGGAAAGACAAAGGATCTGAAGGATCTTCCCGACGGTGCGACAGTGGCTGTTCCGAACAACGTAACAAACGAAGCAAGAGCTCTTCTGCTCCTCGCACAGGAGAACATCATCAAGCTCAAGGACGGCGCAGGGATCAACGCAACGGTAGCAGACATTGCAGAGAATCCCAAGAACATCCAGTTCAAGGAACTTGCACCTGAGCAGCTCGTAGCAGCGCTTCCTGATGTAGATGTCGCAGTCATCAACGGTAACTATGCGATCGAGGGCGGTCTCCACGTAAGCCAGGCACTCGCAGTTGAGGCAAACGACGGTCTTGCGGCAAAGACATACGGCAATATCATCGCAACGTCAAAGGCTAAGGAAAACGACGCAGCGATCAAGAAGCTCGTAGAAGTCCTCCAGGGACCTGAGATCGCCAAGTTCATCAAGGAAAAGTACGACGGCGCAGTTGTTCCCCTTTTCTGATAAGGAGTAAAGGTCATGATCGGATTCGAGTACTACAACCCCGCGAAAATAGTTTTCGGTGAGGGCAGCGAGAAGAGTCTCGCAAAGCTTCTGAAGCAGAACAAAGTCAAGTCTCTCCTTCTGGTTTACAGCGGAGACTTCATTAAGAAGCTTGGCATTTACGACGTTATCAGGGATGCCGTAAATGAATTGGACATCAAGTTTTCAGAGAGCGGGGAAGTAGTGCCGAATCCGGGCATTGAGCTCGTACGGAAGCTCGTTGAGCAGGGAAAGAAAGACGAAGTGGATTTTGTCCTGGCTGTCGGTGGAGGAAGCTCCATCGACACCGCCAAGGCAATAGCGATAGGAATACCTTACGACGGAGACGTCTGGGATTTCTTTTCCAAAGGAACCGTACCGGAATCAGTTCTGGGGATCGGCGTGATCGCAACCACGGCATCGTCAGGTTCTGAAACCTCCAACGCGGCAATACTTTCATACGGCGAATGGAAAAAGGGTTTTGAGGATGACCGTATCATACCGAAGTTCGCGATCATGAACCCGAGGTACACGGTAAACCTTCCCGCCTACCAGACATATGTAGGTATCGCAGATGTTCTGTCACACCTTATCGAAAGATATTTCTCTGATGAGAAGAATTCTGATACGACCGACTATCTGATAGAAGGCGCGATAAGAGCTTTGCAGGTAAACGCGAGAAGACTGATAAAAGACCCGACTGATATCAATGCGCGTGCGGAGATACAGTGGCTTGCATCAGTCGCCCACAACAATTTCCTCGATGCCGGAAGATCGGCTGACTGGGGATCACACCGTATTGAACATGAGCTTTCTGCACAGTACAACATCACACACGGTGAAGGAATGGCAATTGTATTCGTCGCATGGACGAAGTACATGGCAAAGATCAAGCCCTGGAGACTTGCGCTGCTGGCATCCAGAGTTTATGGAAAGGATCCTTACGATTTCAACGAGGAGGAAAGAGCGTTCCTTTTGTCGGAGGAATTAGAAAAGTTTTTCGTAAGCTTGGGGCTTAAGACAAGACTTAACCAGCTCGGAATTGACGATAAGGATTTTGAAGTAATGGCTAAACGTGCAACGGCCGGAGGCAATGTAGGACACTACGTTCCCCTTGATGCACAGAAGATAACCGACATTTTAAAACTTGCACTTTAATGGAATCACCATATAAAGAATCACTATAAAAGGAGAAACAAAAATGGCTAGGATCAAATTGGTAGAACAAAATGAAGCAACAGGCGCAGAGAAAGAGCGCTATGACGAACTCGCAGGAAGAAACGCAGTTACGAACATGAAGAAGGGTCTGTTAAATGACGCTGCAACATACGATGCATATATGGCATGGTACACATCCTGGAACAGACTCGTTGAGGTTATCGGTGAGAAGGACGCCATCCTTTATGCTCACAAGATCTCCACGACAAATTCATGCCAGTTGTGCTCACTCTTCTTCATCAGCGACGTTAAGGGACTCGGTCTGGATCCTGCCAACCTCGTATACGATGAGAAGGAAAAACTTCTCACAACACTCGCAGAGTCCATTGTTAAGGACCCTACATCGGTATCTGACGAACTCTTCGCTGAACTCAAGAAGCATTTTAACGATCAGGAACTTGTAGTTATCGTTGGTTTTGCAGGTCAGATGATCGCAACGAACAACTTCAACTCCGTATTCAAGATCGACGTTGATAAGCGTCTGCTTCCCCTTGTACAGGAATTCAAGCCTGCCACGTGGAGAGCAGACATCAGGAAGTGACCGACATAAGATCCCCCCTTTGCTTTTGGTGATTCGAATTAGAGGGGTCTTATTACGGATTCAGGGCCTTGTATCGGGGAACCCTGAGAAATAAGAAGAGCGGATATCCTTTCATCAGGGATTTCCGCTCTTCGTTTTTCACTGTTTACAGAATGGTTAAATCATATTAAAGCCTCTTAAATCTGTTTGCTGTAAACTCGTAATATGAACAATTTTACTTAATATTCAGCAGAAATTATTAAGGAACTTTGATATAATGGCAATATAGTCGGCTTTCGATGACGAGGTGTATGCATGGCAGATCAGGATGCTATATTTAAAAAAATATCTGAAGCCCTGCTGATGGACTATTCCAGCGTTTATTTTGTTAACGCCGTTACCAATGAGTATTATTGGTATTCCGTTAATCCTGAATTTCATTCCCTGAGCATTGAGCAGGGCGGAGATGATTTTTTCAAGAATATCATCCGTGACAGCAAGAAGGTTATCTATGAAGAAGACCAGCACATATTCATAAACGATATCCAAAAGGAAAACCTTCTTAGCGACATGAAGAAGGGCGAGATGCAGAACATCGAATACCGCCTTATCATAAACGGCGTACCCACTTGGCATGCTTTGAGACTCATTCGAGGCCTGGATGAAAAATCGGACTACTTTATTCTCGGTGTTATCAATATTGATGAAGATCATAAGCGCAGGGAAGCAGAGAAAGAGACAACGAGACTGAAGGAGATATATAACCAGATCACATCGAGTCTCGCGGGCAGGTATGACATTCTGTACTATGTCGATATAGAAACAAGTACTTTCGTAGAGATATCCTCGACAGATGAGTATAAAAAACTGAATGTTCCCTCGACCGGAAGCGATTTTTTCGCTGACAGCAGACGAAGCATCAGGAAATACGTTCATCCCGAAGATCAGGATGAAATAATCAAGATCCATTACAAGGATGCAATGCTCAAGAATCTGAAGAACAGGAATTCGTTCTCCATTGCTTACCGTTTGGTGGTTGATGGTAAGGTCAAGAACATCAGGCATACGGAGATTATGTCCGCAGACAAGAAGCACATCATCGTTTGTATCGAGAACATAGATGCTGAAGTGAAGGCTAATCTTGAACTGAAGGCTAATGAGCAGAAGAGCATTACATATACCCAGATTGCCGAGAATCTGGCGTCTCATTATGATCTGATCTATTATGTCGATGCGCAGACCGATTACTACATCGAATTCTCCACGCACAAGATCTACGGTGAACTTGAGATCCAGGAAGAAGGCGGAGATTTCTTTGGCATTGCCGGGCAAAATGCCGACAGGCTCATCCATCCTGAAGACCGCGAACGCATAAAGCTCTTCGTGAACAAGGATAACTTCATAACCAAACTGGAGAACAGCAAGCAGTTGATTGAAGATTACCGTATGGTCATCGGTTCGGAAGAACCCAAATATACCAGAATGAAGGTCAGCTGGTCTTCAGATAAGACTCACTTCATCATCTGCATCGAGGACCGTGCCGAATTCGTCAAGAAAGAGAAAGAGCACCTTCAGGCTATCACGATGGCGAATGAGATCGCGAGAAGAGACAGCCTTACGGGCACGAGGAATAAGACGGCATTTCAGGAGTATGAGAATGATCTTCAGACACAGATAGAAGAAAAAAGCATCGATCAGTTTGGCATATTGATCTGTGATATTAATGATCTGAAGCTGATCAATGATACACAAGGCCACAAGGCCGGAGATGAATACATTCAGGCTTCATGCAGACTGATCTGCCGTACGTTTGCGCATTGTCCGGTATTCAGGGTTGGCGGAGATGAGTTTGCCGTATTTATCAAGGGTCAGGATTATTCAGCCCGGGAGAACATCATCGCAGCTTTCAGAAGGCAGGTTGAGGAGAATATCAGGCTCGGTAACGGACCGGTCATAGCTTCGGGATTTGCCGAATATCAGCCCAGCAACGACGAAAATGTTGAGGAAATATTCAAACGTGCCGACAACCGTATGTATGAGGATAAGGTCCGCCTGAAGGAAATGAAGCTCCTTGGCGAGACATATTCGCAAAAGCTGGATGCCGGCGTCAGGCAGATCACCGATGACAGACGTAAGCTGCTCGATACGCTTTACAGGTCTTATGAGATCGTTTCTGACGGAACGTACGTATACCTGTGTGACATGAAATACGATTTCTCAAGATGGTCAAAAAACGCCGTTGATACATACGGTCTTCCTTCCGAATACATGTACGGTGCAGGAGACATCTGGGAGAACAATATTCATCCCGAAGACCGCGAAGCTTATCATAAAGGCATTGAAGAAATCTTCTCCGGCAACTCTTCCGGACATGATATGCAGTACCGTGCCAGAAGAATAAACGGCGAATATGACGTGTGCACCTGCAGGGGTATTGTAATGAGGGATAATGCAGGCGAACCTGACTACTTCGTCGGAACCATTCGCAGTCATGCCTCAATCGGACATGTTGATACACTGACAGGATTCAGAAACCAGTACGGATTCTTTGAAGACCTTGAAGGATGCATTAAGAGAAAAGCTTCCGTTCATGTAATCATGGTCGGTATCAGCAAATTCTCCGAGATAAACGAAGTTTATGGTTACCATTTCGGCAACCGTGTCCTTCAGCTCTATGCAAGAAAGGTATTTGATACTACCGGAAATACCGGAACATGTTACAGGATCGACGGTACGAAGTTCGCGATAATAAGCAACGAACTTTCCGAGGATGATATCCAGGAACGTTTTACGGTTTTCCGTAACTTTTTCAGAGAAGACTTCGTGGCAGACGATAAGAGGATCCTGCTTGAAGTCAACGGCGGCTTGCTGAAGATCGAAAACTTCAATATTGACTCACAGACAGTTTACGCCTGCCTGAACTTTGCTTATGCGGAATCCAAAACACGTCATCAGGGCGACCTGGTCGTATTCCATAATGATCTTAATGAGGATAACAGATACAGGCTTGAGAAACTTCACGCGATCCGGGCTTCCATTACTCACGGATACAGGGGATTCTATCTGCTCTATCAGCCGGTTGTCGATGCGCATACGGAGAAACTTATCTCGGCAGAAGCATTGCTACGCTGGAAGGACGATAAGTACGGCATGGTACCTCCCGATCAGTTCATACCGCTTCTTGAATCAGATCCGTTGTTCCCCGAACTCGGTGAGTGGATAATCAAGGAAGCCATTGCCGTTGCGAAGAAACTGCGCATTAAGGACCCGGATTTCGTAATGAACATCAATCTTTCATATACGCAGCTTGAAAAACCGGATTTTGTTGACATGGTCTTCCGTATCCTGAACGATATGAATTATCCTCCGGAAAAACTGTGTTTCGAGGTTACCGAAAGATGCAGACTCCTCGATGTCGATCTTCTAAAGAATGTCATTGCGAATCTTAAGTCCAGAGGCATCCTGATCGCTCTCGACGATTTCGGAACAGGATTCTCTTCTGTCGGCATCGTAAGAGAGATACCGTTCGACATAATCAAGATCGACCGCGGATTCGTTCAGAGGATCGAAGAGAACGATGTTGATAAGGAACTGGTCAGATACATATCAGGTCTTGCATCTCTCTTTGGCGCAAAGGTCTGTGTTGAAGGTATCGAGACGGAAGGCATGAAGAAGATCCTTCAGACATTCCATGTCGAGAGCTTCCAGGGATACTATTATGCTAAACCTCTCGTCATAGACAAAGTCCTCGAGTGGGAAAACAGATAAGCCAAAAAACAAAACTAAATAATGATAAACCCCGCAGCCTGTTGGCCGGCGGGGTTTATTCAATCAAGCACGCCAAGAGAGAAATAGCGTGATCTTTTATAAAACAGTTACTTTATTCCTTCCGCCCTGCTTTGAGGCATACATGGCTTTATCAAGTCTGTTGAACGCTTCGGTAAAGCCGTCTTCAGCCTTGAGTTCGGTAACTCCGATAGAGCATGTTATATGTGCGATCTCAGGGAAGAGATACTCATCTACTTTAGCTCTTATCTTCTCAGCAAGCTCCGCTGCTTTGGCGATTTCCCTGTCGCGGCAGATAAGTACGAATTCCTCGCCGCCCCAACGTCCTGCAATGAACTTTTCTTCAGGAATGATATCAAGAAGGATCTTTGCAAAGTGCTGCAGCGTGGTATCACCGACAGCATGTCCGTAGTTGTCGTTGACATCTTTGAAGTGATCGAGATCCATCATCATCAACGAGACAGGATCATCGGTCTTCTGACGGTGGGCGATCGCGCTGTTAAACTGGTTCTCGATCTCGCCGTGATTGTAAAGACCGGTGAGAGGATCTCTGGTTGCCTTCTCTTCATATGTCTGAAGAGTTGAAAGCATTTCGATGGAATCGTCATTGATGTCCTGGACCATGAAGACGAATCTGTAGTCATCCTCGTTATAAGTCTGTGCACGGCTGAAGATAAGCTTGACCCAAATGAATTTTCCTTCGAGATTGCGCATCATGCAGTCGTAAGAAGACGTACGGCCGGGTGTGAAGTTTGCTTTCAGGTATTCGGGATCCGTGCGTCGGAGGAACTGTTCCTGATCCTCAGGCCAGATCATGTTGACGATCATCATTCTCCAGTCCGAATACTTAAGATTATAATTGACGACGTCATCTGAGATCTCCGAGACGTTAATGCTGCTCGTGGTATCTGCGACCAGATCGATGTACATGGAGAACAGGAAGGTACCCTGAACCGCATCGATCTTTTTGCTGGTGAGGGTCTCCTGCAAGGATTCGTTATCCACGAATTCGTCCATGATGAAAATGTACTTCTTTGTATCCTCAAACGGATAGACTGTCAGCTGTACGAAACGGGGCTTTTCTTCACCTTCGAGAACGATCTTCAGACGCCTGCTGTATTTAGTCTTAAACACGCCGGTATTGTCAGCGAATATCTGGTATTCGCCGGCGACTTTCTCGTTGGATTCATTGAAGTGGAACCAGAGATCGAGAATGAGATCATGATATATTCCCGATTCCTTAAGGAGAGATTCAAACATTCCCCTGCAGACGATCGTCTTATAAGTGTCTATCGCAGGATCAACGATAACTACAGCTCCTACGTTTTCGAAAAACAAATCTGATACGTCACTGAGATTGTAATCATACAAGCTTTTTTCTGCCATACACAAAGCCCTCACGTGTAGATTTGAAATGCAATTCCGACATAAGAAAACCGGCTCTGCTGTTCAAAGCCAATTTCATTATAGGACCCATAAAAAAGCATAGTATTAACTAAATGAAAACAAAGAGTTTCAGATGTATAATTGCTTCGTAACATACGCAAAGATAAATATGCAGCGTGCATCGACAGGTGCACCGGAGCCGGTATCTCATATGAAGGTTTTTATAGTTTATTGTCATCCGTCAGAAGACTCATTTACAAGTAATATGCGTGACGCATTCATCAGGGGGATTACTGATTCGGGAAACGATTACATCATCTCGGATCTGTACAAGATGGGTTTTAATTCTGACATTTCCGAAGAGGAATACCTCAGGGATGCTTATTACAGGGAAGATCCTGAAGTTGCCCCTGACGTTCTCGCAGAGCAGGAGAAGATCAATTCGTCAGATGCCATCGCATTCATCTATCCCGTGTTCTGGACCGAGGCTCCCGCAAAGCTTGTCGGATGGTTTGACCGTGTGTGGTCATACGGATTTGCTTACGGCGATAAAAAGATGAAGATGATGGATAAAGCCATGATCCTCTGTTCGGCCGGAAATCCGCTTTCGAGACTTGAGGAGTTCGGTCTCCTGGACAGCATGAAGAAAGTCATGTTCGGCGACAGGCTTTTCGGACGCGCAAAGGAAATGGAATTTGTAGTCTTCGACGGCACATCGAGAGAAAAAGAGGAACGTAAGAAGAACTGGGATGCCAACCTTAAGAAGGCTTACGAAAAGGGCAGGGGTTTCTTTGCCGGTTCCGGATCGTGACTGTGTAAAAACCTAATTACGAATAATATTTATAATAATAAACATTCAGGCAATAAAAAACCTCCGGAACTAACTTCCGGAGGCTGTGGCGGAGAAGGGGGGATTCGAACCCCCGCGCCAGTTGCCCGACCTAAAGCTTTAGCAAAGCCTCCCCTTCGGCCCCTTGGGTACTTCTCCGTGGCACGTGAGAGTTATATTAACACAAACGATTTTTAAATGCCACACCGCAGTTTTTCATCCGGAAAACTCCGCTTGAAATACCCGGATTTCATTAGTGTACTAAAGCAAGCCAAAATCTTTGTAAATATGCAAAAAAAGTGCTTGACAGACAGGGGTCACCGAATTAAAATAATCAAGCACTTTGTCGGACGGGTGTGCATCAGTATGCCCGCAAACCCACAAAAGGCGCGGATCTTGAAAATTGAATAGAATGCAAAACTTGAAGTAAAACGGAC
>CAMJPC010000017.1 GCA_946407705.1 uncultured Clostridia bacterium
TCAGTTTGTAAAAGTAAAATTAGGAAAAAACTAACTTTAGTTTTGCAATTAACGCACGAAAAACCACGACAAAAGTCCCATTAATGCCACAGAGCACGATGTATAATTATTCTATAGTCAGGTTTTAGCGATCATGTGTGTAGTTTTAGAAAACGATAGCATTATGAGGGCTCTATATATGAACAAGGCATCAATTTATAAATATATTGAGAATAGAAAAGCTCTAATAGAGTGTGCTGCTTGTAGAATTGAGATATTTGAAAAAAGCGGAAATGAACACATTTCATATGATGCATTATCCGAATTGCGCAGTGTTACTACTATATTGGGTATGGAAAGAAGTATTACACATGATTTACCTAAAGGAATAGTAATAACAGATGACGTATATCCCATTAGAGATTGCAATAGTTTTAAAGGCATATTTGAAGCATTAATCAACAATGACGTTGAATTGTATTTCTATGTTGAAAAGGAAAATGTGGAACTATTCCGTAATTATGTATGGGATGAAGCAAGAAAGCTGACACAATATAATGTTTTGTTAAATAGTTGGGAAACGAACGAATTATCGCACATTCTTCAGTTCAGAAAATTGATAACAACCGGTTTTTTTATTTATCTAATCAGAATTTATGAAGATGGAAGCGGATTGCTTATCTATCACGGAATGAATTCAGATGTTTATGAATTCTCGTTACCAAGTTCAAATAAAGAAGAATTTATAAATGGAATTATCACAAAAATAGATAATATATTACGAACCCCTTCTCAAAGATGGCTAGTTGACGATCGTTATATGGGGTACTCAGTTCATGAAAAATACAATATATATTGGAGAAATCCAGATGCAGACTCATTAATTAATGATGACTATGTATATGAAAATATTCTTTATTACGATAATGAATCAGATTCTGATGTATTTCGGTATTTGGAGAATATTGACATCGTAAATAAGCATTGGATGAAACTTCATACAAATGAAAAAAGACCCATTGTAAGGGATTATGAAGTTATAGAGTCGTTTATGGCTGGAACATCAACAGTCCTTTCGTTAGACAAGGAAATCGACTGGTTAGCTGGAGATTATATAATTATAGGGAATACAAAATATCGTTGTATTCGTAATTCTGTTCCAACATGGATTATTCTGCCTGATACTAAGTTAGAAGTACCCCCAACAAGTGTAACGTTTGTAAACGACGGAAAAGAGGGGGATAACACAAATGGGAAAAATTAATAACCAAGATAAACTATTATCCTTTAGGTTGGTGTGGCAGGATGCTTGGCACAATATAGATAAGGGGATCGATACAGATTTCTTTCGCTCAGCAGAAGGAGTTGCTAAAATCGACCTTCTTGTGGAACTGAAGCACTTTACCATAGATTTAAATGATAAGGAACAGGTCTTTATAGATGAGATAAAGCAACTGAATCTCAATAATATCGATAATCTACACTTTCAGGATAAGTGGATGGTGGATGGTTTTCAGTGGTTCTTCAAAATAAGGACAACAAGCACGGAAATCTGTTCCTCCGGATGCAATTCTTACCCACATGAGTTTATAGATTTATTAATCCATCTTCATTCAAAATACAAACTTCCATATCCACGCATCATGAAATATGCCAAGAAGGAACTCTAGCCATCAAACAACAGCAGTAAACGCAAAATGACTGAAGAAGAGCGAACGGGTATTGGCCCGCGTTCTCATATTGGGAATATATAAAACCATTATTGTAGGAAAAAAATATGAATAGTAACGTTTGCGATGTTAAAGAGACAGAAATACTTGAACCATCAGTAAAGGCAAAGATTATGGACTTCTTTGTAAATTGCAGATGCGATGATATATGGGTGTCATCTATGCCAATTGTAGACTGTTTTACAGGCCAATCTGTTAGTGGATACATTATGGCTGGAAGACCGGTGTCAAGTGTGTTTTTCTATAAAACTCCATATGTATGGACATCCGAAGATGTATACCATTTTGATAAATATGATGTCCAATTAGATTCCGACTTCAAAGAGTATGCCATAAACTATTCAAAACAATCTAATGAAGAAGGGATGTCCCTAATAGAGCTATTTGAAAAACTTGCTAAGGGAAGAAAGATTGAATAATAACGAATCAAATGCACTATTACGAGTCGGAAATGCCGGTCGATGACGCTTGAGAAAGTGCATAAGTTTTGGCATCCTTAATACACTGCAGACATACGCATTTATCTACTACATTTTTTGAAAAAGTCTTATTTGCAGTCTCAAACTCATATAGGTTGGAAAGTTCAAAAACTATTATCCGCCTGAATAGCGATCCACCATTATCAACAGACCATTCCATGAATTCTTGAACAATATCTTCTTCAAACCAATCATCCATGGGCGAGTATATAAACAAGTCAATGGTATTCATATTATAATGAGTCACCTTTTCAACTTTTTTGCTCAAGGCGCGCCTCAAAGGGGTACCATTAATAAACATTGCCTCTTTAGGTCCATATCCAACAACAGTATCGTTTGGGGTAAGAACCTGATAGTCTATCTTACTGAGCGTATTTATATATGTTTAAGGAAGGGACATCAGATATAGGTGAATTCTGTCTTTCAACAAATATATAATCACCTGGATTTAAATAGGAATTAATGTTATCAACATACTCCTTACAATCGGAATTGAAGTATAGTACCTTTTTACGAGTGCTTTTTCCCACACAGAAGCCAACAATTACACAATGAACATTAGCTTTTATATCATTGCAGTAAAGCCAAAAATCGGACGAAGTTACGTCAATAAAACGTCAACATAGGGGCATTTATCAGGAAGGAATAGAAAGAATGTACGGAATAATACCACAAGATATTGTGTTTGAAGTAACTGTTAAACCACAAAATACGCTCGTCTGCATAGAGTATGAATAAACTCGCAACGCGTTGATTGCTACAGTCCTCCGCGCTCGCGTTGCTCGCTTGTGCGGAAGTCCGCAATCAACCCATTGCTCGTTTTGTTTGTGCGGAAGACGCTCGAAGAGAGCCCAGCTTGGAAGTTGTGAGGAAGTCCGCTCGGAAAGAGCACTCGATAAGAAATGAATATGACCTTTTGGAAGTCCCCGGAAACGGGGACTTTTTTATTGTGATCATGTCAGATCCCATCCGGGGATTTTTGAGATGGAGCCGGCACAGGATTGGTATGGTTGTTTAATCTGCTTGGAAAATCAAGGTTTTCGGGTGAAAATATGACTTTTTCACATATCAAATTTTTGTGTTTTATTTAGTAAAACATTATAAAATCTTAAGTGGGTGAAACCAAATACTATGGGAGGGTGATCTGTATGAATAGAAGAATGATGTCTGCGGCATTGGCTGCATGTATTGCTTTGTCGCTGTCAGCATGCGACTCTCTGTCCGGAAAGCCGAACGTTACCATTCCGTCTGAATCAGAGACAAGCGTAACGACTACCGAATCAACCACGGCAGAAGAGACAACTAAAGAAACGACAACCGAAGAAACAACAACTGAAGAAACAACGTCGGATACGACAGAAGCGGAGACGACTTCAGAGACAACGACCAAGGCTCCCACGAAAAAGCCTACAAAGAAACCTACAAAAAAGCCGACGAAGAAGTATCCCAGCAAGCCTTCAAGCATTCCAAAGGGATGGTCCAAGGTAAGTAAGATGTGGGGTAAGACCGTTAAAGTCGGATACACCAAGAAGCAGAAGGTTTACGTAATCAAGAAGGGCAACAGCTTAAAAGGCTGGTATAAAGGCAAGTGGGTTCCGATCGATGATCAAAACGACAATGCCGGAAATCATTATTTGCTCCTTAGACTCGGTGACGGCATCTTTTATGGAGAATACACTGATTAACAACCGGATGAATGAAGTCTGGTGTCGCGGTACGAATCACCTGGAAGCCCCAAAACAGGGGCTTCCTTTTTTATGCCGGAAAGCTTAAAACACACAAAGAGTTCCGGGCCGGGATGATATAATCTGATTTGACATAAGCTTTCATTTGAGTGGGAAATAAGCTGATTATCACTCTGTTTGAGCAAAATGATTGCCGCTGCCATTTGCGGCAAAAATAACATTGCATTGTTGTTTCTGCCGAAGTTATTGGCTATAAATAGTCAATTGCTCTTGGTTGGCACAATTCGCAGTTTTATAAATATATAGCTCGTATCAATTTATCATAATTGTGATATAATCATGATAATAAAACGATAAGGCGGATTCGATCATGATTAATATAAGACCCGTTTCAGATTTAAGGAACAAGTTTGCTGATATCGAGAAAACCGTAAGTGATGGAGAACCTGTTTTTCTTACTAAGAACGGATATGGTTCTATGGTCGTTATGAGCATTGATACTTATTCCAGACTGACACAAAATGTTGAACAGGCATTGGATAAAGCATTATGAGTTTCAGAGTTTATGAGATGAGACGTTCCTGCAAAGATATCCCTGCTGTTGGAACAAGTTGTATTCCTTTCGATAAACAATATCTGGAGCAATACAAGTCCGGTTATAATGCGGCTTTCCGCCCGATGAGAGAGGCGCTGAATATCAAACCATATGACTGGTACCATGACAGTAATAAGATACTGGATAAGTCCTCTGATATATATCTTCTTGTTGAAGAGAAAACTCTGATCGGTTCTGTAGCCTGTTACGGAAATGAGATCGATGATCTTTTCGTTGCAGAAGCATACCGTCACAAAGGATATGGAAAACAACTCTTAATCTGGGCTATGGATCATATAGCATCATCAGGGCATGATGAATTGATATTACATGTTGCAGAATGGAATCAGAGTGCTGTTCAAATGTATATGAATGAAGGTTTTAGGATCGTTAAAACTGATGTTATATCAGTATAGGAAATCATGGATGATCAATGGAAATGAAGAGAGCCATCATTAACAAGATCCTGTATACTGCCGGCAACGATCTGGCATTGTTTGGTCTTCTCGTGGCGGTGTACTATCTGCCGCGTATCATTCCCTATAATCTTGCGCTTATTCTTTTGATCATTGTTTTTATCACTGCGGTATTCTGTTTTTACCTTGTCCGGGCTTTAACGGTAACAGGCGACGTCTATGACGAAGACTATAACGCGGCATACGTTTTGCTTAGGATTGTTTTTTTTGTTCCTGAATATATTTGTCATATCTGTGTTTTTCGCGCCTCCCGTCATTGCATTTACACTCATCGGAATTAACACGATCCTTATATCGGGGACGCAGTATTTACGCATCATTAAGTTAATACGAGGAAGATATGAATCATTTGACGGCCTGGTATTGTCAGCGGAAAGAAAGATAGTACGGCACGGCGGTTCAGGACCGAGACGCGGTTACAGCACCATAAACTATCTGGTTGAATTTGAACGTAATGACGGGAGAACCATAACCATATGCGCAGACTTCTTCACTTACCTGCGTATTAAAAGGCACCCGCACGCGACACTTATACTGTATCAATTTCCTTTTGGCAGAGTGTTCGGAGAGATCTTGCTTAAGAAGCAGGGAAAAGCGTGATCATTCGCCTTCAGCCGGAGTTCAGGGCCGGGATGATATAATCTGATTTGATATAAGCTTTCATTGGAGCGGGGAATCATATGGAGCAAGAACGCAAGAGTTTTTCGATAAGAAAAGCTGCAATTAAAGATATTTCCAGGATTGCCGAGATCCTGGTCTTTGTTAAGCGCATGAATTACCGCGTTATCTTCAGGAACGATGCTGTTTCATTTGGAGAGATCCAGGTTCTCCCGGTGGCTGAGAAGTATTCTGATCCGGAGATCCTTGAGAATATCTGGGTCTATGAAGCTGACGGTATCGTCAAGGGACTTATCCGGATAGCGGGAAAAGAAGTGGTCGAACTGTATGTGGAGCATTTCTTTCAGGGTCAGGGCATAGGCGCGGAATTGATAGAATATGCCAAAAAGGAACATGACGTAGAATTCCTGTGGGTACTTGAGAAGAATGCGGATGCGATCAGGTTCTATGAGGCCCACGGATTTCATATTACCGGTAATAAAAAGCTCGAAGAAGGAACTCCTGAATACAAAGTGATGATGAAACGGTAATAAGCGAGCGCTCGTTTTCTCGCTAAGGTCCTCCGCGCGAGCTGCGCTCGCTTGTGCGGAAATCGCTCGAAAACAAGCACCCGCTTAAATGAATGCTCATCGAATGAATACAGGGATACCTGCAAACCTTGAAAGCATTGGACTTTACCAACGGCCGGTTGTCAGTGTGAACTGGAACTGATAAGTTTAGGACACATAAACCGTCAGGTGAAGTTTTCATGATGTAAGTGCCTTGCCACGGCGGATCGTACAAAGCATGCAAAAATGATATTATAAAAACACGTAAGTTTTAGGCCTGGCAGATATTTGCATGGAAATAGGGTGATGAGCAATGGCAAAACTTAAGAGTTATTCATGTACAAAATGCGCCGGTGTCCTGAACTTTGATGAAGATCAGGAGCTGTTCGCCTGTCCTTTCTGCGGAAATGAAATCAATGTTGTCGAGCTCCACCGTGAAGAGCTGTCAGCGCAGGGAGCATCTGCTCTCAGGAGGCTGAGATTTGATACCGCCGAAGGAATTTTCAAGACGATGCTGGCAAAGAACCCCCGTGATTTCGGCGGCCGCCTGGGAATGATACTTGCGAAGGGAAAGATAGCATCTGTCGAAAACCTTAGCGATATCGAAAAGATCAAAGGCTGTGATATTAAGCCTGCGAAGCGTGCGCTGCATAACGCAAAAAAAGAAGCCGATGCCGGGAGCGCGTATTTTGACAAGCTGTCCGAACTGCTCGCATTGGCCGAAAAGTATAAGGATCTCTGCTCCGAGGAGGATCAGCGCACCAATATGGCAAGAAGATCCTTTCAAGCAATAGCCGAGCATGAAGTCAATGTTGATATAGCCCGGGAAGAATCAAAGGAAAATCTTGGCGAAGTAGTAAAGGATTACCCTGCAGCAGCCTTGCCGGTTGCCATATACAGTGCCGTCAGATACGTCTGCGATGAGATCGACAAGAAGAGCTATGAAGCCAATCACAAACGGCAAATGGCATCAGATCACAGCCAGGCTGAGTCTGCGTCTTCCGGGGCTGAGGAGATCAGAAAGAAGTATTCGGAAAAATACAAAGAACTTAAAGGCCTCTATCCTGACGTTAACGGTCAAAAGCCGGCCCATGCTTCCAAAGTTGATGCCGGACCGGATCCTTTTGCGGACGTGACAAAAGATGTTAACTGCGCCAAGTGCGGCGGCCGGCTGATCCCGGATAAAGAGAAGAGGCTCTACGCATGCAGCTTCTGCGGAGTCGCATACGGCACGTCACTGTTTTTCGATCACCCTCTGCGCAAGGCCAAGCAGGCTCTGTCCGCAGCGGATTTTACCGAAGCGGATCAGAGGTTTTCGCACATGCTCATGGTGGATCCTCAGGATCATGAGGCGCTGTTCGGCAGGATCCTGTGCGCCGGCAAATGGAAGAACATACCCGATATAGAACTCGAGGACAGGATGCGTCCTCTCATGGAAGAGCGTCTTACGGACAGAGCCGGTGAAGCGGTCCTTCATTCAGATGAAGAGCACAAGGAATTCTTCAGCAACATGCAGAATGCCGTTACATGCTACATCAGGTGGAGACAATTGAATCAGGAACTGGACAGCATAAAGAAAGCCAAAGATTATGCGCGCAGTAAATCCCAGCTCAGTTTCCACCCGGGTTCTGACAAGGGCGCGGAAGCCAAAGTATTTCAACTTGATAAAAAGATCGCAGACGCAAAGGCGGAGATGAAGGAGCTGCGCGGGCAGTTTGAAGAACTGAAGAGAACGATCGCCAAAGAGAAGGCGGCACAGGTGTGATTCACTGATTGACAACCGGATGAATGAAGCCCCGTATTGCGGTACGGAGCTTCAGATTTTAAAATATTAAGAGATTCTTTTTCAGAAACGGACGCCGGTAAAACGTGTATTATTCGAGTTTTGGCATACTTGCATTGATCATGCACATCATAGTCAATGCTGACACGCTCTTCAGGTCCCACAAGAAGGGTCCTAATGCCGCTGTCCGCGGAAGGTTCCGCGCATTCCTGTTTTCCATCATGATCTTCTACATCTCGGATATCATCTGGGGTGCACTTCATGAGTCGAAGATAGTTCCCCTGGCTTATGCGGATACCGTGGTGTTCTTCGTTTCGATGGCAATGACGCTGCTCCTGTGGATCAGGTTCATCAATATATATCTGAACAGGTTCAACACGACGAGCAGGATCATACATTACATAGCCTGGTCCATTTTCACGTCGGAGCTCATTGTCATAATAATCAATTTCTTCTATCCGCTGATGTTTACGTTCAAGGCTGACGGAGAATACGCTCCGGGCCCCGCAAGGTACCTGATACTTGTGATCCATCTCATATTGTTCTCGCTGATATCACTGATCACGCTGGTCAGGGCTGCAAAGACTAAGGACCGCGACAGGCTCCATCACAACGCCATATGCATTTCAGGAATTGTCATGGCTTTGTTCGTTGCATTACAGGCGCAGTATCCGCTTCTTCCGTTCTATGCGATCGGATGCCTCATCGCCACCAGCATCATCAACACCTACGTTGTCGTTGACGAGAGAATGACGAATGCCCAGCAGCTGGGTACCGCCAAAGCGGCCGCTTTCAAGGATTCACTCACGAGTATCAGGAACGCCAACGCATTCAACGAGTATAAAACAGACCTCGAAAACAAGGTCAGAAAGGGCGTGGTGGCCGAATACGGCCTGGTTGTCTTCGATCTTAACGATCTGAAGACTGTCAACGATACACATGGTCATGACGCAGGTGACAGATATATCCGGGAAGGCAGCAGGCTCATCTGCACAGCATTCAAGCACAGCCCCGTATTCAGGATCGGCGGTGACGAATTCGTGGCAGTACTCTTAAATGACGACTACCAGCACCGAGACGGTCTTGTCGCTTCCTTCAACAGGCAGGTTGATGAGAATCTCAAGAACAGACAGGTAGTCATATCCGCGGGAATGAGTACCTTTGTTCCGGGGCAGGATTCATGCGTGAATGACGTTTTCGCCCGGGCAGACGAAAGGATGTATGTCCGCAAGAAAGAGTTGAAGAACAGACGTGCGTAAAAGCATAAAAAGACCCGCGGACCATAAGGAACGCGGGTCTGATATTTATCTGTTAACAGTGTGTATTATCAGCCTTCGACTGTTGCGATGGATACGCCGTCAGCTGTGTAGTACTCAAAAGCGATTCTGTCGGGACGGATGCCGCAGGACTTCTTGAAAGAATCCTTGAGGCTGTCGATCTGCTTGTCGAGACCGCTGCCCTCGATGGACTTCTTAGCCTGAGCGATCTGCTCGTCGTTCATGGATGCCTTGTAGTAGTACTTGTAAACAACGTCGTTGTTCTTAACTTCGATGCTTGCATCCTTGTAAACGCTCTTGAAGAGGCTGTTCTGCTTCATCTCGTCTACCATCTTTTCGAGGTCAGCAGGCTTAACTGCTGCTTCGATCGTCTTGGGACGGCAACCAGCGAACATGAAGAGAGCCATGAATACAACTAATACACTTGCAACTGTTTTACGCATTTTAATTCCTCCTTTATTCTGTCAAACAGTGTGAAAATTCAATTAGCAATATTAGAATAGGACCTCATTATTGTCAATTGGAATTTTACTTTGCCACAAATTAGTAATATCCCGCGAAAAATGCAAAATCCCTATATAAAACAAATTTGTTTTACCTTATAATCTAACCAACTTATTTTTCACCGGAGGTGACTTACGATGACTTTTGAAGAACTGATGGATTACGCGATATCCCATGACTGCTCCGATGTCCATATTACTCAAGGTACCAATCTGGCTGTAAGAAGATACGGTGTTCTCCATATTCTCGACGAGCGCCCGACCGCCGAAGAGGCTCAGGAAATGATCTATGAGATCCTCTCCAACGAAGAGATCGCACGCGTTGAGGCTGGCGAAGACGTTGACGTAGGCCGTATGGTCGACAACGGGATCAGAGTCAGAGCCAATGTTTACCATCAGCGTAACAATCTCGCATGCAGCATCCGTCTCCTCATGGCTGAGATCCCTGAATTCGAAGCACTCGGACTTCCTGACGTAATCAAGGAGCTCGCTCAGAAGAATAACGGTATCATCCTCGTTACGGGTCCTACGGGTTCCGGTAAGACAACAACGCTTTCCGCGATCGTTGACTTCATCAACAAGAACGAGGCAAAGCACGTTATCACCATCGAGGATCCTATCGAGTACATCTATCCTCACAACCGTGCCATGATCCACCAGCGTGAGTTGGGCCGTGACGTTAAGTCTTTCTCTTACGCTCTCCACTCTGCGCTCCGTGAAGACCCGGATATCATCCTCGTCGGCGAAATGCGTGACTTCGAGACGATCGCTGCCGCAATCACGGCTGCCGAGACCGGACACCTCGTCCTTTCAACACTTCACACACAGAGTGCTGCCCAGACGATCAACAGAGTCATCGACGGTGCACCTTCCGACATGAAGATGACCATCCGTACACAGTTCGCACAGAGCATCCAGGGCGTTATCTCCCAGCAGCTCCTGCCTACGACTGACGGCAACGGCCGTGTTCTCACAACAGAGATCATGACAGGTACCAGCGCCATCAGGAACCTCATCAACGAGGACAAGATCCAGATGATCCCCGGTTCCATCCAGTCTTCTCACCAGCTCGGCATGCACACGCTGAACGAGGACCTTTCCAGACTTTATCAGATGGGTCTTATCACCAGAAGGACCGCAATGGATGCAGCATACGATCCTCAGGATCTCGAGAAAGTTCTCGGAACATCTTCATCCGCATTCTTCTGATATCAGAAGGGTATCGACAGAATTACAAAGGGCCGCACAACCGTGTGGCCCTTTTTTTATGGTCTTTTCCTGGTGCGAAGATCACGGATGTTTGATTTTGCGCGCAAAAGAACTTAATATATATACTTGGAATTTGAGGAATTTTCGAAAGGGATAGATCTATGGCATCACTTTGCAAAAACTGCAGCCATGCGCTTGTTTTCGATCCGAAGTCACAGAAGCTCGTATGCAGTTCATGCGGCAGTACGTTCCTGCCCGAAGAGATCGAAGACAATTCTCAAAAGTACAGAGAAGACCTTCAGGCTGAGGCGATGGAAGAAGTCTATGGCTCGAAAGACGGGAAGTACATGGACTGCTACATCTATTCGTGCGCACAGTGCGGCGGTGAGATCGTAGTCAACGGAACCGAAGCTTCCACGACCTGCATTTACTGCGGCAATCCGAACGTTGTTTTCAGCAGGATCGCCAAGCAGAAGTGTCCCGAATTCGTACTCCCGTTCTCCGTGTCAAAGGAGAGGGCGATCACACTCGCAAGAGAAGAGATCAGAAGGGGATTTTTCGTTCCGAAGCAGATCAAGAACTTCTCTGTCGACTGCTGCAGGGGCATCTATCTCCCGTACTGGATCGTCAACGCTGATTACACGGATGCGGTCGTCATCAAGGGAGAGGTCAGAAGCGGCAAGAGCACCGTCACTAGATATTTCGGAAGGGCGGGCAGGATGAAGATCAGAAACCTGCCTTTGGATGCGTCACGCGCACTCTCAGACGAGAGCAGCCAAAAGCTCGAGCCGTTCGTGCTCTCGCGCCTGAAGCCATTCGACGTTGATTATCTCGCGGGATTCTATTCGAACGTATCTGACGTAACATACAGCGACATCAGAAAAGCAACGCTTGACAGGGCAAAAGAGTATTTCAACGAGGAAGCCATGAGGGAATGCCAGGCTTCGAACAAAAAGGTCATTTCCTCATATCCTTCACTGAGGCTCAACAACGACATGGTCTATGCCATGATGCCCGCGTGGTTCATCACGTTTGACTATAAGGGCAAGCACAACACCATCCTCGTCAACGGTGACACGGGCAAGGTCGTATGCGCGCTGCCCTGGAAAAAGGTCCTTTTCTACGGCCTTCTCATCGGTGTGGGGATCCTGATCACGATAGGTGCGTACTTTGTCTTCAGGGAGACGCTTCCGTTTTTTTTCGCGTCAAGCGGCCGGCGTTCAAGCAGCAGTAACAACAGGGGCCAGATTATCGGAATTCTTGTCGCGGGCATCATTGCGCTGTTCTCGACGGGCATCCGCAAGGTCGTAAAAGTCATCAAGAACATAAAGCTGACTCAGGACAAAGAGATGTTCAACTTCATGAAGAAGAGACAGGGGTGATAATAAGGTGGATTTCATAGCACTTCTGTTTGCATTGGGTTTCGGATTCGGCCTTTCCTGCTGGATCTTCGGCGCGATCCTCGAAAAATCGAACAACCTGGGTGACAGCCACGGCGGAAGCAACGACTACAAGGCTTATCCGAAATTCACGGTCCGCAGGGACAAGATGTCTAAGGACGAGCAGAGATTCTTCTCTTCGCAGTATGCCGAAAAGATCGACACCGGAGCGCAGCCTTCGGGAGCTTCGCTTGTCAGAAGACTTACCGCTGAAGAGCGCAAACAGTACAATAAGCCTGCCGAGCCCACGGGTCTTTTTACGCCGGGCAGCAAGAGCACATGGGAAGACACGACTGAAGAAGAGATCAGGAACTGGGACAAGAATGCCGGAGAGTATAAGAATCTCGCCGGAATCTTCAAGCCCGTCAGCGATCAGGACATCGATCCGAATCCGTAAAAAACAGCTGCAACATTTTAATAGTCTTATCTGTATAAAGAGTATCAACCCTCGAGGAGGACTATGGGATGAAAAGATTACTGTGCGGAACGGCAGTCCTTGCAGCCACTTTGTTCATGCTTGCGGGATGCCAAGTGCGATATGTCGAGCCTGATATCAAAGAGACCAAAAAGATCACGACGATAACCGTGCCCGTAACGTCCGTCGGAAGCACCGATGAAGACCGTGTGAAGCCCGCCGTATCGTCTGAGACCTCTGAAGATGCTTCTTCCGGGAAGATCCCGGAATCGGGAGACGCGGGCGGCATCAAGTACAACATCATAGACCCGGGCACATCGGGCGAAGGCGAAGTGGAGAAGGGATATTATCTTGTCGAGGCCGCAAATGACAAGCTGCCTTATAAGATCGTCGTTGCCATGGGCGAGTTCAGCACCGGCGGATATGACATTTGGTTCTCCGGCATCGATTACGACGGAACGGTCCTGAAGCTTACTGTCAAAGAGACTTCGCCAGCTGAGGGAGACGTGGTTCCGCAGGCCATAACGTATCCCATGTGTGCGATCGAGTTCAGCAAGCTTCCCGCGCAGATCAAGGTCGTGAATGAAAGCGGCTACGAGTACAAGTGTGTATTTACGAGGCTTGAGACCAAGACCGCGGATCTGGAACTTATCGCCTGGTTCAGTGACGGTAGCGGCGAGATATTAAGGAAGACTTATGTTTACCAGACTGCCGACGGAACTTACAAGTATGAGAACGTGACCTCGATAACCGAGCACTGGGGCGCGGCAAAGTGGAAGGACACCATCGAAAGCTATGGCTTTGCAAAGACAAGGGAAGAAATAGTCGAGATCGCCAGGAAGTTCAATTCCTGCGGTTATCTCATGTATCCGAACGACAACAAGCCGCACTCTCCGGACGAATTCCTTAAAACCAAGACTTGACTCCCAAAAGACGTCAGCAGCGCTATCGGGCGCTGCTGACAAAGTGAGGAATTTGTAGAAAGGACGGACTGCTTTGTTGTCTTAACCTTTGTGACAGCCACATTATCGCAAGACCCGGAAAGCCCAACAATCATCAATTGCGGGGCTATTTGTTGCTAAAGCCACAGGATCCCTTCCAAGTGTTGCATATCAACAAATTTTCGATGAAACGGGCGCGGCTTTTTAAGATTTTTACCCTTTTTGAAAATGTAAACGGGACTTAACCTCAGTGCTAACGCAGGCGAGCCCAAGAACAAGACCGACAAGGTTCATGACGAGGGAAAGAACGGCAACTACACAGATACTTTCAGATACAGACAGAAGTCAAAGAAGTATCTCGGTTCCAGAGAGTACTCATTCTATTTTAATAACGGTCAGATCTCCAGGATCACACTTACATATATTCCTTGATCTGATCATTCAGTTTGAATGAAAAGAGCCCCCGAAGGATGACTTCGGAGGTTTTTGTTTTTCTGTCGCGTTTTACTCAAAGCGTGGAAACCGGCCGGTAATAAGTACGGTTAATAAAAAATGAGTTATGATTATATAGTTAGCATTAACATAAAAAGGGTGATCACATGGAAGAGAAAGATGAGAATCTTATCAAGGAGCCGCAGGGCAGAAAGCTCACAAAGGCTGAGAGCATCAGGATAAAGCAGTTTGCGCTGACAGCGGCTGACCTTGAGGAAAAGGGATACAAACTTCATAACCTGACAGTATCGACGGTGAAGGCGAACGTGCTTGGCATAGTTGCCGGCTGCGTTCTGGCATTGCCTTTCGTTTTGGCATTTCACTTTACGACAGGACTTAACAATCACATAATCAAACCTGTCTATCTGATACTTTGCCCGCTTGCCATGATCGTAAGCATCGTCGTTCACGAACTGCTTCACGGAGCAGGCTGGCTGCCGTTTACCAAAGGCAAGTTCAAGAGCATCGCTTTCGGCGTTATCTGGGAAGCGCTGATGCCTTACTGCACGTGCAAGGAAGCGCTCAGAAAAGGTCAGTACTTAGTCGGGCTTGTGATGCCGCTGTTAATATTGGGCATCATCCCGTCAGCTGTTGCACTTGTCATCGGAAGCTTTTATCTGCTTGTCTACGGCGTTGTTATGATCATATGCGCGGGCGGAGACATCTTGATATTGTTCCTGATCCTGAAGACAAAGCTCAAGGGTGATGTCCTTTTCGTAGACCATCCGTCAGAGGTCGGTCTTGCGGCTTTTGTCAAAGAAGAACAGTGAGGTAATCCATGATACTTACCGAAGAAACACATGACTTGAACGGCAAAAACATTGTGCTCAGGAGCGCAAGACCGGAGGACGCCGAACAGCTCATAACGTACCTGAAAACGGTCACGGGTGAGACTGAATTTCTTGAGTGTGAACCTGACGAGATCACGCTTACGAAAGAAAGTGAGACCGAATTCATCAATGATCACACAGGTGCTGACGGCAAGCTTATAATGCTTGCTTTCGTTGACGGCGAGCACGCGGGCAACTGCTCGTTCCATGAGATCGGAAGATCCAGGAGATATAAGCACCGCGTATCTTTGGGGATCGCGCTTTATGAGAAGTTCACCGGCATGGGATTAGGTAAGCTCATGCTTGGCCGCATGCTCGAAATAGTGAAAGAGAAGGGCTATGAGCAGGCCGAACTCACTGTCACTGAAGGAAACGAGAAAGCGTATCACCTGTATCAGAGCTTCGGTTTTACCGAAGTGGGAAGGATTCCCAAAGCGAACAGATACGACAACGGCACATACGCGGGACACATTTATATGGTGAAGTACCTGTAATGGAATTAATACATTAAACGAAAGGGTGGATCTAACATGAAGAATCTCAAGAAGCTCACACTGCTCCATTCAAATGACATGCACGGTGATTTCGCAGCCGAGCAGATCGATAAGGATCTCGTTGGCGGCGTATCGATGCTCTCCGGCTACATCAACAAGGTCAGGAATGAAGAGAAGAACGTGCTTTATGCCATTGCGGGAGACATGTTCAGAGGTTCGATAATCGACACTGAATTCCGCGGCATTTCCACCATTCAGATAATGAACATGCTGGGCCCCGACGTAGTAACTCTGGGCAATCACGAGATCGATTACGGTCTGGCGCATCTCCTTTTCCTCGAGAAGTGCGCGGAGTTCCCGATCGTCAATGCGAACATGCACGTATCAACCAATCACAAAAGGCTTTTCGATCCCTGCAAGATAATCGAGATCGACGGGATGAAGGTCCTTTTTATCGGTATCATCACCGAGATCGCGCTGCAGGCATGCAAGCAGGACAAACTCATCGGAACGTTCGTTTCACTCGATGAGGCGGCAGACGAGATCGGAAGGATCTGCAACACTTACAATGCAATCGACGTTGATTTCACCGTCCTTCTTACGCATATCGGATTCGAGGAAGACAAGAAGCTTGCCCAAATGCTCGATCCTTCATGGGGAGTCGACGTCATCATCGGAGGACACTCCCACACGTTCCTTGAAGAGCCCGCAGTAGTTAACGGTATACCGATCGTTCAGGCGGGAACGGGCACGGACCAGATCGGACGTTTTGACATCATGATCGATACCGACAATAACTGCATCGACAGCTTCACATGGAAGGCTGTTCCGATCAACGACAAGAACTGCCCCAGAGACCCTGACATCGAGCGTGTCATCGGTTCCTATCAGACGAAGACTGACGCGAAATACGGCCAGATCCTGACCAAGTTCGTAAGGCGTCTGACGCATCCTTCAAGATTCCAGGAAACTGAGCTCGGGGACCTTTTCGCTGACATACTGAAGAACGCTCTCGGAACGGACATCTTCCTTCTCGGTTCGGGTTCCATCAGAGGGGAATCGCTCGGCCCCGTCGTTACGAAGGGCGACTTCAACATCTGTTTCCCGTATGATGATCCGGTCCACGTTGTCTGGTGGACGGGCGCGCAGCTCAAGCACGGCCTCCTGAGGATGCTCCGTGACGAAGCTCTGGCAGGAGCCCACACCGAGTTCTACCAGCTGTCGGAGGGTCTTGAAGTTGAGTACAATCAGAAGACGCACTCTTTCATAAAGTTCAATTTCGAGGGTGAACCCGTTGATGATGAGAAGCTGTTCTCCGTCGGTCTGCAGCACTATCACTTTACGAACATAGAGGATTCATTCGATCTCAAGCTTGCCGACGTTCAGAAGAACCGCAAGGACAGGATCGCCGCAAGCTCATGCATCCAGGTGCTTGAAGAGACGCTCATCAACGAGACGCATCAGAATGCGCAGGGTACGGGAAGACTCATTATCCACAGGGAGGACGGCACCGTTACCGGCATGGCCGTCTGAGATCAGCGGGCGGCCGGAGTCTGGTAGACGGGCTTCCGGCAGCCGCAGTTTCCGCAGAAATTAAGTGACGAAGGAGTAGCGCATTTGGGGCAATACCAGATTGCTACATATTCGCGCTGCTTGCCGCAGTTGCCGCAGAAATTGTGCGTGTTTACCCTGCCGCAGGTGCAGGTCCAAGTGCCGACAACGCTGGGCCTGTAGACCGTCTGGACCTTGTCGGGCATGGTTACGATGCAGAAATCGTTTCTGGAAGACTTGATGACGATGATGAAGCAGACGACGAACATCGCAATGACGAAGCCGAACCAGAGGATGAGGCTCAATCCTGCGAGAGCGTCAAGATCCGTTGCTCCCGCACCCATGAGGATCGCGTCGTAGATGCCGTGGACCAGGATCGGAACATAGATCGCAAGAAGGATGGAAAGGATGGCCTTGCCCTTCTTTTTGGTGAGGCTTGCGTACTTGGCTCTGCTGTAGAAGAAGCCCATGAAGACCGCGAAGCATGCGTGTCCGGGAACTGCCGTGAGCATGCGCGCGATCGCCGTTCCAACACCGCTGCTGAATACATAAGTGATGTTCTCGAAAGCCGCAAATCCGAGTGATACGAATACCGCGTAAACGATCGCGTCGAAGCTGTAATTGAAGTTCTTGTTCTTCCAGGTGATGATCCAGAGGACGAAGAACTTTCCGAGTTCTTCGGCAGGTCCGACGATCATGAGGGCAATGCAGACCTGCTTTAAAGCTGAGTCACCGGGGAATATTGCTTCGAAAATGAATTCGCCTAAGTATTCTCCTATGAGAGCCGTAACTATCGTTGCCATTCCCGCGAAAAACAGTCCGACGAGAAGACCGAACGGTTCCTTCTCTTTTCTGTCCTTGAAATAAATGAATGTCAAAAGTCCGATTACCGGGATCAGCGCCAAAAAGATTAACATCGTGCTCTCCTAACTTATCTTTATTGATTAGGTTTAACGCGTTTTAGGATAGCATTTTTGATACTATGTGTCACTAACAAAGGTCCCCTCAGGCTGGGTGTACCGGAGAGGACCTTTGTTTTGCGGCTATAGGGAGGTGTTAATTGTCTGGCTTTGAAGGCGGTGTCTCACCGCTGCCGGGTGCGCCCGAAGGGGGATCTCCTGACGGAGGATCGCCCTGCGGCTTCTCACCAACCGGCGGGTCACCCTGCGGCTTTTCCCCGGAGGGAGGGTTACCGGGGAGGCCGTCAGGAGTTCCGCTGGCGGATGATTCCGTCTTTATCTCGATCGCGGTCCCTTCCGATGCGGTACCGCTTGTGTATTTGACGCCGTTTACGTAGAGAGTGTGGCCGTTAAGGTCGATCGCCGAACTGTCACATGTCAGCGATGAGACATACGAATCATCCGAAAGGATCCACCTGGAGCCTTTTTCGATCTCGACATAGACCTGACCTTTGTTATCTGCGTTTACGGCACCGGTGTAAGAACTGCCGGAAGAGACATACATGTTAAGCACTGATACGCCGTCAACCGCAATGTCGCCTTCAAGAGTCTGCTGCCTCAGATAAAGATTTACTTTACCGCCGTTGGAACCTTCGGTTCCCCATCCTGCGGCAGCAGCCCTTAAGAAGACACCTGCGACGTCTTTGTTCTCGATCCTGACGTTTTGGAGGGTGATGTTTGTTGTTGTGTTATTTACGAAAAAGACGTCACCGCTTTTATTGATGAATGTGCCGCCGTTCATCGTGAACGAGGCAGCACCGACTGCAGCGTCACCTGACATGGACTGGTAGATCATGACACCGTTCAGGTTGTCAGACTTGTCGCTGTTGTTTGCATTGTTATCCGCCGTCAGCGTTACGTTGTTGAGAGTGACGGAATTCCTGCCCTCGACCACCACGCCTTCTGATGTCGTGGATTCGAGCGAAGCATTGCTTACCGTGATGTTTGCGGTGGAATAGATGGCGGGAGAACCCTTGCCTTCGGTCAGGTATGTTCCGCCGTCAACGTTTACCGTTCCGCCGCCCCTGTCAGACCTGATCGCAGCTGATGACTGGCCTGTCGTGTGAATGTTCAGATTGGTGGCATTCATCGTTCCGCCGCCCGTCGTCATTATTCCGCCGGAGCAGTTGCCTGTCGTGGTGATGTCGGAATCGCTTATGTTGACCGTGGTGCCTTCACCATATGAGAATACTGCATTTGCGTGTGTTCCGTTCGTCTCGACTCCGATGTTCTTCAGTGTGAGCGTGGCACCGTTTGTTGCGAATATTGCCGCATTGTCACCGTAGAAATCCGCCTCGTCGCCAGAAGACGAATCACCGGTCTTTGTGACTTTGACATCAGAATACTCTTCGGTCTTTCCATCGACTTCGATCGCGTGTTCGCCGTCCTTGCTGCTGTTCTTTTCGGAATTGTAAGATGCGTTTCCGGACGACTCTGATACGGCTGCCGAAGAAACTGCCGTTGGAGGAACTGTATTTGTGCCGCAGGCAGTGACAGATAAGATCAGTGAAGCTGAAAGTGCTGCTGCAATTAAATAAGTGAATCTTAACCTCTTCATTTCCGTGTACCTCATTTCGTCTCTATAGCATGAGAATACAACGCCACCCTTTAGCGAACTTTAAACGGAATTGGTGAAATCTGAGGGAAAGGCATTACCGGGGAACGAAATTTTGGCATGCGGGATTTGATATAATCTTCTCGGGAAAGTAGGCACTGATGAAACCGGCGGAGGTGTGGATATGAAATGCAGTAGCTGCGGCGGCACACTCAGATACGATGTCGACAGGTACGGTCTGGCATGTGATTTCTGCGGTTCTTTCAGGCCGCTTCACAGACCTGAAGAAGGCGTTGTGGTCGGCGAGATGGATTTCGCGTCCGCTATAAGGGGCGCTGACACCAACTGGGGTGTCACCAGAAGACTCGTCATCTGCAAGAGCTGCGGCGCGCAGATGCTTTACGATTCCGACCAGATGTCCGGAATGTGTCCTTTCTGCGGTTCCGCCATCGTTCTTTCGGCGGAAGACGCAAACTGCGGCATCGCACCCAACGCGATAATCCCGTTCTCCATCCCGAAGGAACAGGTCATAGAGAGATTCTACAGATGGAATAAGTTTGCTTTCTGGTCACCCGAGAGATTCAGAAAAGGAAAAGTATTAGGCAACATCACGCCGCTTTACATTCCTTACTGGACATTCGATGCGGACGTCGTCGTGACGTACAGCGGCAAGTTCGGATATACGACCGGAAGTGATGAGAACAGGAGGACTTCCTGGTATCTGAAGACCGGCATTTTCGAAAAACACATAGACGATTACTGCGTCTGCGGAAGCAGGAAATTTGCCAACGATACGCTCCTTAATTCGGTCGTCTCATTCAAGCCCAGAGATCTGCATGCATATTCTCCCGAGATCCTCTCCGGAATGCCTGCGGAGATATACACGGTAGGCATCGACGAAGCCTGGGTCAATGCGAGAAACGGCGGCATGAACAAGTCGATAATCGATGCGGTCAAGGCTCATGAGAGTGCTGATTCATGCTCCGAACTGCGGTTCTCCACCGAATACTACAACGTCAAATACAGATACGTGCTCGTGCCCGTGTGGCTTTCCGGCTGCAAGTACGGCGGCAAGATCTATAACGTTGCCGCGAGCGGCCATAACGGCTCAGCCCACTGTACGAGGCCGGTCTCCATCGCAAAGCTCATAACTTTCCTTGTGCTGTTCCTGACATGCGCGGTCTTAAGTAAGATCTTCGATGTCGCGGCCTGGTTTGTCATGTTTGGTGTCATGGCATTCTTTGCGTTTGCGATAATCTATGCAGTCGCGTTCTTCGTTACGCTGAACGAACAGAGAACGAAGGAACGGATGCGGCGGGAAGGAACCGGGTGAGATCAAATATTGCCTCCTGATCAACATCGGGAGGCGTTTTATTTTCGGGAGCATGCCGGTCTTACTTGATTTAAATCAATATAATTTTATAATTATCGTATAAAGGGGAAGTATACCCCACAAAGGATTAAGGGAGAAAAGAACATGAAAAGAACATTTGCGATCGTAATGACGGTAACTCTGATGTTATCGGTACTCGGCGCTGCCGGCTGCGCCTCACAGACAAAGATCAAGAACGAATGGTCAAAGAACGCGATCGAGTACTACAGGAACGGAATCAAGAACGGGTTTGCCAATGAAGAAAGAAACCTCAGCGTATCACCTTATCTCAAGGACAAGAGCAAGCAGTTCGGCTATCTTCTGAGAGACCTTGACGGTGACGGCGTTGACGAACTTCTTATCGGAATAATCGACAACGGCATCGACACGAAGTTCACCAGCGTAGTCGTACGTCATTCCAGTTTTGGAGCTTATTGCCTTTTAAGCGCAGGCAACGGCAATTACATTTATCTTTGCTCGCAGAACGTGATAAGGATGGACTCCGCACGCGGTTCTGCTACCGAAACGATTTACATGAAGTGGAATTCCAGGAGCAACTCGTTCCCGCATGTACCGGATGGTGAAGGCAAGTATCTTCCGATGAAGTGGGAACTCACCGCGTTCTGATCTTTAGGAGGTTAGACATGGAGTACGTTTACTATCATCTCAAAACGGGCAGTTTTGCCGAGAAATGGAACACCGCAGAGATCGAAGAATACCTTAGAGACAGCGGATTGGACAAAGAGGAAGGCAAACAGTCTTATGTAATGTTCCAGCCCTTCTTAAGCGTTTTCCCTCTTAATGTTAACGATTACGAGAATTGGAGCGAAGACGATTATGATCCCGCGCAGACAAACTACATCGTAGTGGTTTCCACAGACGATTACTGCAGCGGATCATTTAAGCATGAGCAGATCGAGTTTGTCTTAAGCGGACTTGAAGAGCTCCTTCTTACCGAGGTTCTGGAAGGCTGCTGACGATGAAGAATGGTCTTAGGAAAGCACTTTGCATCATAAGTGCTTTCTGCATCATTTTTTCGATGACCGGCTGCATCGATGTTTCCCGGCTTCTCAATAAGACCAAGGATCTGGACGATCTCAGAGCTGAGATCGCCAAAGGTGATTTCGTCGAGGAGTGGACAGGAGACATCCCTGAAGGGAAAAAGGTCAAGTACGTTCCCGTCAGTGAATGCTATGTCGGAATCGACTATTACAGGACCGACAGACTGTATGAGTATGACAGTTACGGAAACCTTACCCTTGAAATTGAAAAGAACCGGAACGCCGAGATCCGCCGTGAGATAACTTATAACGACGGCGGACTCATAACTTCCAAAAAGCAGGATTATAAAGGCGAATTCGGTTCTGCCAATCCGAGACTCGAATACGATTGTGAATACGAATACAACGGCAAAGGGTATCTCGTATGCTACAGGATAAAGGTGCTCGGCAAAGTCCATGAGTACGGTTATGAATACAATGAGGAAGGTCATCTCATTTCAAGCATTAACCGTGATAACGGAGAAACAACAAAGTATCCCGCCGATCCTCCGGGGACTAAAACATGCGTGAAGCTCGATCCGTCCTTCGATCTTCCTGATCCCGAAGTCGTTAAGATAACGTACGGTGATAACGGTGAGGTCATAAGCGAGGTCATCGGAAGCAAGACCACCATGTATGAATACAGCGGCGGACAGATGACAGGATACAGTACAGATAACGGTTACACGGTCACCAATTTTGATGCGGAAGGCAGGAAGCTCAAAAGCGTATCGAAAAACACCGGTTCGACAGATGAATATACCTATAATGAATACGGCGACCCGATCCTTTCAACTACTACCAGTAAAGGTGAACTTACGCAAAAGACAGAGTACGTATATACCTATGACAGCAGCGGGAACATGACTTCCAAGACGACGAAGATCTGGAGAAAGACATATAAGGGAGAAGAAAAAAATGCCGGCTCTGTCATCACATATACCTATGCCGGTCACAATCTGCCGGTAACGGAAGAAGCAAAGAACCTGGAAGGTAAGTTCTCACATCTGAAGGCAGTTTACTATAAAGCGGTCTTAGTGCCGGAGTAAGGCACAATGCGTATGCATAAAGAAATGTGCTAGAATCAATCAGGAATAAAACATAAGGGGGATATCTATATGGGCAGTTTTAAAGTTGTTTTCGGTCAGACGATTCCTTACTCCGATCCGGAATTCCGTTCGATCTATCTGGACATCGCGGGCGAGGCATCCGTATCAAGTGCCGACAGAGAAGGCAGTGATTCTGACGTTCAGTATGTTCAGATGATGATAACATCTGCAGTCCAGGATCAGATAATGAAATTCAGCAACGAGAGCGTTTCATGCAAAGACCTGCCTGCAAAGGCAGTTGCCATGGATCAGACTGTTGCTGCCGAGCTCGGCAAGAGAAATATAACGCTGAACGATTTCTCGATAACGAAGATCGCCCCTGACGATAAGTCCATGGAAAGGATCTCCCAGCTTGAGAAAATGAAATCCTTTACCGCCATGACTCCGCAGGAACAGATGAAGGCAATGGAAGATGCCAACAAAAAAGCTCAGGAGTCACTTAGTCAGCTTTCCGAGGATCAGCGCCGGCAGGCCGAAGAACAGGCCAAAAAGATAATGGAACAGCAGGCTGCCGACATGCAGAAGATAATGGAACAGATCAATCAGATGAAGAATGCCGCAACGGGAAGCACGGCCGCTGCCGCTGCAACGATCGCGGCTGCCCAGCCTGCGCAGCCCGCGGCGAAAAGATTCTGCTCCAACTGCGGCGCACCCAGAGGCAACGGAAAGTTCTGCACAAGATGCGGCAAGCCGCTCTGACGGTCATAACGATAGTAAAACCTATCCGGCCGAAGAAAAAACATCAGCAGCCAAATGAAGAAAACGGGATACACAAAACTGATAAAGTCTTTCATTATCCTGACCGTTCTGGCGGGTCTTCTGACATCGTGTGTTTCTTCGAACGGCAGATATGTTAAGGCTTTTAATGACGGGAAGAAATACGCAACAAATTATAAACCTGAAAAAGATTTTGCTTCCCGGGTAGGAATCTGGGATGTCCGCAAGGCAGTCGGCAAAGAAAAGGCAGTTGTGGAGATTTACAACTTCAGACATGATGAGAGAAAAGAGCCGCGTGAATATCTTTCATACAGGGTCTTCGATACTCCGGCTGACGCTGCTGAAGAATTTGACCGCTATTACGAGGTATGCAAAAAAGAAAATTCTCATTATTGGGATGAGGGACTTAACTGGTTTGTGTCCCAAGAACCCGGCGTCTGTGATGCGATAGTGATCTGGATGAAGTATATCGAGGGCAATGTCATAATCACGGCTGAACTGGATTCCTGGAGTACATGGTCAGACGATTACACGGGTGAACCTAGAGAGACCAGATTTGATACAAAGACACTGAAGGAATATGTTATCGAGAATGCTCCCGAACTGAGAAGATACGTTCTGAAGGATATCCTCGGTTATTGATCTTTCGCCTTTTTCTCTTTGATGTAATCTTTTAATTCATCAACATATTCCTTGATGAAGAAGTAGTAAAATGCCCAGACTGCGGCACCGAGAGCTATTTCTCCGAAGACAAGCGAAACGTAGTAATCCTTGCCGATCTCGCCTGATTGTATCTCCGGGATAATGAAGAACGGCGCCGCGATCATGGCCGCGACAAATCCCAGAATGAGGATGCCAAAAACGATCGGCGTCGCAATATATTCAAACAGTTCGTAAGTCCTGTCGTTATTCCAGCATATTGCGAGGACCGTAAAGAAGATCATCCATCCGATAAAGAACCAGAATACGAAGTTGAAATCGTGGATGTAGAACTGATAGCCGGCGAAAAATGCTCCGAAAAGAACACTGAAGATGAAAAGGAATGTGCCCATTTTGTGCTGCATGGGCAGGGATCTCTTTCTGTAATGCTTCCAGTACTTGGGTTTATCCTCTAACCTTTTGGTTCCTATGTTGGCCTTTATCATTGCCAGGAAAGCTTTACAGGCTTCATCTTCAGAATCGAAGACCTGCTGCTCTTTCTTCTTTCCTTTTTCGCCGTAGAAGATATCCCACTTGCCGTTATCGTGGCTAAGGATGTTGAAACAGCCGTCGTAAACACCGCGATCGCAGATGTTGTAATTGCGTTCGTCGATACCGAGCTTGCGTATCTCTTTTTTCAGCTGTTTGATGTTCATGCCTTACAGATCCCCTTAATGCATATGTTAGCATGAATATCTTGTCCCTAAAACCGCGCGTGCTTGTGATAGAATAACTTTTATATTTGAAGGGGTGGAATATGGATAAAAGAATCGTTGATTTCCTTATAAGAGCAAAGAAGGCGACATACGCGGGCAAGGGCGCAGAGACAGCTTCCTCGAGACCTCAGTCTCATGACCTGGTCTACCGCGAAGATGACCTGATGTATCTGGATACATATTTGGGCGGCGGCAAGTTCGCAGGCGAAGAAGCTCTGTGGATCTCGGGCAAACCTTACTGGAGCATGAACTACGTTGGCCGCGTTACGGGTGACAACTTCAGCGGGGATTTCCTCAAGGAAGCATTGCTGAACGTACCTTTTGAAAAGCCTTTCAGAGGACCAGAGAATTATAAGAACGGCGACTATGAATTTAACTGCAAAGTTGACGGTGAGTTCGAATGGTTTCAGGGTTATGAGACCATAAGCTATAAGGGAGAACAGATCTACGAGTGCTATTTCCACGGCGGGATAATCGAGTAAATGGGAAAGAATCTTAAGAAACTGATCAGCTACTATAAGCCATACATCGGGACATTCCTTCTGGACATGTTCTTTGCTGTCGTGGCTTCTGCGATCGCGCTTACAGTTCCCCTGATCGTAAGATATATCACTTCTGAGGTCATCTATCTCGAGAGCGGCGCGAAGGAGAGGATAATACATCTGGGACTGATCCTGACAGGACTCGTCATCATACAGTTTTTCTCGAATTACTACATCACGAACGTAGGTCATGTCATGGGCGCAAAAATGGAATACAACATGCGCGCCGAGATCTTCTCGCATCTGCAGAAGCTGTCGTTCTCGTTCTACGACGACCAGAAGACCGGATCTCTCATGAGCAGGATCACGAACGATCTGTTTGAGATAACCGAGCTCTTACATCACGGACCGGAGAACATCGTAATATCGCTTATCAAGATAGTCGGCGCATTCATCATCCTGATGGGCATCAGCAAGTATCTGACGGCTGCTGCGTTCATACTGCTGCCGTTCATGTTCGTGTTTGTTTTCCTCCTCAACAGGAAGATGAGGAAGGCGTTCAAGACAAACAGGCAGAAGGTGGCCGAGATCAATTCGAGAGCTGAAGATAACCTCTCGGGTATCAGGGTCGTAAAGTCTTTTGCAAACGAAGACATCGAGATGGAGAAGTTCCGGGAAGGCAACGACGCTTTTCTGAGATCGAAGAAGAACAGCTATCTGTATCTCGGTCTGTTCCAGTCCGGCATGACCGCTTTCATACTGCTCATCAACATCGCGGTCATCATCGCGGGCGCGATACTGATTTCTGACGGTCTTGTGCAGATACCTGATTTCATTGCGTTCATCCTTTACATCAACACGTTCACCGAACCGATAAGGGTCATCGTTGATTTCACAGAGCAGTTCCAGAACGGATATACGGGCTTTGAGAGATTCATGGAGATCATGAACATAGAGCCTGACATCAAGGACAAAGAAGGCGCTGTTGAGATGGGCGACGTCAAGGGCGACATAGTCTTTGATGACGTCTCATTCAAATACAAGGAAGGCGCGCACAGGGTTCTCCGTCACATCAATCTCGATATCGAAGCCGGTTCTTATGTAGCGCTGGTCGGTTCATCAGGCGGCGGCAAGACGACCCTCTGTAGCCTCATCCCGAGGTTCTATGACGTTACCGGCGGTTCCATCAGGATCGACGGCAAGGACATCCGCGACATCAAGCTCAAGAGCCTCCGTGATCACATCGGCATCGTCCAGCAGGACGTATATCTTTTCGCGGGAACCGTTATTGAAAACATCAGTTACGGCAAGCCGGGTTCGACCAGGGAAGAGATAATCGAAGCGGCGAAACTTGCGAATGCTCACGACTTCATTATGGAGCTTCCGAACGGCTACGATACCGATATCGGACAGAGAGGCATCAAGCTCTCGGGCGGCCAGAAGCAGAGGCTCTCGATTGCGAGAGTATTCCTTAAGAACCCGCCGATACTCATTTTCGATGAGGCGACGAGCGCGCTCGATAATGAGAGCGAGAACATCGTAAAAGAATCTTTGGAAAAGCTTGCGAAAAACAGAACGACGATCGTTATCGCGCACCGTCTTTCAACGGTCAGGAATGCCGAGCGTATCCTTGTCCTTACTGAGAACGGGATCGAAGAGAGCGGAACGCACGACGAGCTCATGGCAAAGAACGGCATATATGCCGGACTTTACAAGTGGAACGCCTGAAGAGACAGAGTGCCATAAGTGCTATAATGGTGAACATCAGAACTCAGGAGATAAAAGCGTATGGACAACTTTTTCGACGGAAGCCAGGAATTGATCGGCAAGTGCGACAAGGCGGAGATCTACAAGTATCAGGGTTATGCTTACAAGGTGTTTAAACCTGAATATCCCGCAGAGTACATCGCATCCGGAAAGGACCTTCAGGATAAGGCCAACAAGCTTGGATTGGGCGGCATCAAGTACTATGGCACCGAAGATTCCAAGATAGTTAAGATGGATCTCATTGAAGGCGTCACGCTTGACAAGAAACTCAAGGGAGCCATCGATGAAAGTCTTGCGATCGTAGCTGACATGCAGCGCAAGGTTCACGGCGTTGGCGTTGAAGGAGCTGACATTCCGAAGCTCATCGACTGTCTTAATCCGGGACTTTTGGACAAGGAAAGAGACAGCATCATTCCATTTATCGGGAAGCTCTCTGAGAAGGCTGATTCCTGCATATGCAACATGAATATTCATTTCTTCAACATACTCATCAAGGATGACGGAACAGAACCCGTTCTCATTGACTGGAGCAGCATGAGGGTTGCTCCTCCGGTACTCGATTATGCATTTACTGAAGTCAGGATCCATGAGTATGCTCCAGAACTGGTTTCTTCATACAGAAAAGTCATCGCTTCCGACATGGAAAAGCTCGGGATCACCGAGGACGATTATGCTGCGGCTATCGCTGTCTGCTCGATCTTAAGAGCGGGAGAAAAGCGCCTGGGCTGACATGCATTTTGTTGACGCAAAAGGCATCCTGAACGGCAAAAACGGATATCACGGCATGAACATATACCGTGGCTGTACGCACGGCTGCATCTACTGCGACAGCAGGAGCGCGTGCTATCAGTTTACCCACGCGTTTGAAGACATCGAAGTAAAGCAGAACGCGCCTGAACTTCTGGAACAGGCGCTTAAGTCAAAGCGCAGCAAGTGCATGATCGGAACGGGCTCGATGTCTGATCCTTACATGCATTGCGAGACGGATCTGAGGCTTACGAGAAAGTGCCTCGAAGTTATCCATAAGTACGGGTTCGGTGTCGCCATTCAGACGAAGTCTGACAGGATATTGGAAGACATCGATCTGCTTGACGCGATAAACAAGAAAGCAAAGTGCGTCGTTGAGATCACGCTCACCACATACGATGACGGACTCTGCAGCATACTTGAACCTAACGTCTGCAATACCAAAAGAAGGATCGAAGTCCTTGAGGAAATGCAGAAGAGAGACATCCCCACGATCGTGTGGATGACGCCCATACTGCCTTTCATAAACGATACGGAAGAGAATGTAAGAGCGATACTTGATGAGTGCGTCAGGACAGGCGTGAAGGGAATCATCAACATGGGTATGGGAGTGACATTGAGAGAAGGCGACAGGGAGTATTTCTATGCCGCGCTTGACAAGCATTTTCCCGGACTGAAAGAGAAGTATATCAGCACATTCGGAAACGCATACGAAGTGCCTTCACCCGATGCCGCGAAGCTTCGAAAGATACTCAAGGATACATGCAGACAGCATGACATGATGATCGACGATGAGTGCTTCAGATACATGAACGATCTTCCCGACAAACAGATCAGCATTTTCGATTTGTAAACTTTTCGGAACAGGGCGCTTCGAAGGCCCGAAAACCCAAAGAAACAATAGAAATCCGACAAAGCCGCGTTTATAATGTAAGTGGCGAAAAATGGTAGTTCTGAGATTATTTGACCTGCGGAGGGTGATATGATCTACCATATCGAATTCGACATAGCGGCGGTATTTGTCACGCTGTTCATGGCGTACTTCATAATATTCAGGAAAGGCGTCAGACGTCACGCCAATCGTGTTTATTTGAGTATGCTGGTATTTAATTTCATCGCCGAGATCGCAGACATTTTCGGCTCTTACGCGAATAACCATCCCGAATACTCGACTGTCTACATCAAGGATTTCTGGAACTATCTTTATCTCTCATCGCACAATGTGATCGGTTACATAATCGTGGTGTATGTCTTCTACCTGATAGGTTATGAGAAGACGCAGAAGAAAGCGATGTCACTTCTTGTGCTGCCGCTCGGTGTGGACCTGACTTTGCTGTTTACCAATCCCTTTCACAGGCAGATCTTTTTTTATGATGATGCCGGACGCTATACTCACGGCAAACTGTTCTTCGTGATCTATGTTGTCGCGCTGGCATACATGATCTTCGCGATCTACATGACAGTGAGGCACAGACGGGCAATATCGGAGAGGAGGGCGTCGGCGCTGATATTCTTCCTTTGCATCACGTTCGTTCCCATCGTCATTCAGATAATATTCCCGGAATATCTGCTCACGCTCTTCTTTGAGACGCTCGGTCTGATGGGTATCCTTTTCACGATCGAGAGCAAGGACGATACGGTCAATCCGACCACCGGAATACTTAACCGTTACGCGCTGCAGGCGGCACTGGACCGTGTGGTCTCGGGCAAGGGCAGTAACGTTCTGGTCCTCATCAAGATACCGAACCTCAATTACTACAACAAGATGATCGGCTTCGAAAACATGAACGGAATACTCCGCCGCATCGCGAAATGGATGGATGACACATACACGCCTCACGTCTGCTACGACTGCGGGCGCGGCCATTTTGCGGTTCTTTGCGAGCAGATATCCGAGATCGACATACAGACTATCAGGAGCAGGACGATGGAACGTTTCGATCACCCGTGGGGCAAGGGTGAGTTCTCGCTTGTCTTCCCGGTTCAGTTCGGGATAATCCACATAGGCGATGACGTTAAGACCGTCGAAAATGCGTTCATGCTGATCGACCGTCCTTTCGAAGGAAAGGTGTCTTCCGACCTTAACGTTCACAAGGCAGTGCACGATTACGAGCGCGGAGTCCTCATCGAGAGGCTGATCGACAAGGCGCTTCACAATAAGAGCTTCAAGGTCTATTACCAGCCGATCTGGAGTACGGAACGCGGCAGGATAAGTTCAGCAGAAGCGCTCTGCCGTCTCGTCGATGAAGAGTACGGCATGATCCCTCCTGACGAATTCATTCCGATTGCGGAAAGAAACGGTTCCATCCTTAACATCGGAAACTTCGTTTTCGAGGAGGTGTGCAGATTCTACAGCGAGGGCAATCTCCAAAAACTCGGAATCGACTATGTCGAAGTCAATCTCTCGACGGTCCAATGCATGAGCAAGAACCTGAAGGAGATGTTCGACAACACGCTGAAGAAATATTCTCTCGATGCGGGCTGCATCAACCTCGAGATCACGGAATCGGCGACAGCGGAAAACCAGAAGGTCCTCTTTGACACGATAGACATACTGAAGGACTCAGGCTTTACTTTCTCGCTCGACGATTACGGAACGGGTTATTCGAACATAACGTACATGTATGACATGCCGTTCTCGATAATCAAGATCGACAAGAGCATCCTGTGGAAGGCGATCCATCCGGAGACGGGCGACGGCCAGAAGAACGCGAGGATCTATCTTGAGAATACCGTGAGGATGCTAAAGGACATGAACTACAGCGTGCTTGTCGAGGGCGTTGAGACAATAGAGCAGAAGAAACTTCTCGAGGATCTGCACTGCGACTACCTGCAGGGTTACTTCTTCTCAAGACCAGTTCCCGGCAAGGAATTCACCGAGTACCTGAAGACGTTCAAAGGGTGAGAGAAAGCAGCAAACAGCTTAACAAGGGCAGTGAAGGACTGCCCTTTATTTTGCCTGATGACAAAATTGTCAAATACAGTTTATAATTATTTATCAGATACGGTTTGCTTATTGATGTAATTGCCATTTGGAGGGTACATGGATATTACAGCCGATTATAAGAAAGCAAATGCTTACACATTGAAATGCATGTGTGTCTCTCTGATCGTCATGGTCGTTGCGTGGACACTTAATGTTCTGAAGATATTCATCATTGACCAGACGATAATGAACCGTTCGCTTACGGGAGTCATAATATTCATCGCCTGCGCATTCCTGGTAAAGCTCATTCTCGGTTTTGAAAGACCTGTATCAAACTATCTGATGCTCTTCCTTTTCGTGGGCATGATCACCTTCGTCAACATGCTCCTCTCATATCACGTTACGCTCTTCATGCTCTTCCCGATGGTCTGCGCGATCCTCTACAACAAGACCAGATACATCAGATATACTTTCGTCCTCGTCTGCATCGGTTTCCTGAGTTCCGTACTCGTCGGTTATTCGATCGGTCTCTGCGACGCGAACATGCTGGTGCTTACTACGTCAACGCACGACAAGGAAGCTGCAAGATTAATAGCGGGAGAATTCGAGATCAATTCAAATTACGTGCTCCTCGCGCTGTTCTTCGTATTGCCGAGGATCATGGCGTTTTTCGCATTTACCTCTGTCGTCCAGTACCTCAAAAAGAGCATTCAGGAAAAGACCCTTCACGAGCAGCAGAGCCGTCAGCTCGCAGAGAGCGAGAGGCTTGCAAACCAGGCGAAGAGCCGCTTCCTTGCTCAGATGTCCCATGAGATCAGGACTCCGATCAACGCCGTTCTCGGCATGAACGAGATGATCCTTCACAAGGCAAAAGACGAGGAGATCTTAGATTATTCCAGAAACATCAACACGGCAGGAAATACCCTTCTCGTTCTCATCAACAGCATCCTTGACTTCTCGAAGATCGAAGAGGGCAAGATGGAGATCGTACCCGTCACTTACGATACGAGAAATCTCATCAACAACATCATCTCCTCGGTTGAGGAAAGAGCCAGGAGCAAGAAGCTCGATCTCATCATTGATGTTGACAAGAACCTTCCGATGAGGATGGTCGGTGATGACGTCCGTCTTGCGCAGGTAGCGGCAAACCTGATGACCAATGCAGTCAAGTACACCGAAAAGGGTCATGTCAGGTTCATCATCCGTGAGGAGAAGAAGATCGGAAGAGACATCGATCTGTACGTTGCGGTAGAAGATACGGGCATCGGAATCCGTAAAGAAGACCTGCCAAAGCTTTTCGAGTCTTTCAGCAGACTTGACCAGGAGAAGAACCACAGCATCGAAGGAACCGGACTCGGCATGCCGATCGTTACGAGCCTTCTCAAGATGATGGGCAGTGAGATCAAGATCGAGAGCGAATACGGATCGGGTTCGACCTTCTATTTCGTAATCCGCCAGAAGATCTTCGATCCCACTCCGATCGGAGATTTCACACGCACGGCCTCCACGGGCGGGGTCAGTCACGAGTCGCTCCTGCCTCACGCTGACAGGGCAAGGGTCCTTGTAGTTGACGACAACGAGATGAACCTCAAGGTTGCAAAGAACCTGTTGGGACTTTTCGGGATCAATGCAGATCTTTGCAGTTCAGGCTTTGATGCCATCGATATGGTTAAGAGGGAACAGTACCAGCTCATTCTTCTCGATCACATGATGCCCAAGTTAGACGGCAAGGAAACGCTCGAGAGGATGAAAGCGGAGAACCTTATCTTCGACGACACGAAGGTCGTGGCTCTCACCGCGAACGCGATAAACGGAGCGAAAGAGGACTATCTGAATTTCGGGTTTGACGACTATCTTTCCAAGCCGATAGAGATGGATGACCTCAAGAAGGTCTTGCAGAAGTGGCTTCCCGATGAGGTCATAAAGGCGGATGAACCGGAAGAGTCTGACGATGAAGTCCTTGAGTTCGCGCCTGATGCTGAAGCTGATGAAGACGCAAAGGAAGATGGCGGCACATCATTCATCGACCTTCTGAAAGAGAAGGGATTTGACACCGGCAAGGGAATCTCTTACTGCGCGGGTGATGCCGGTTTCTACAAAGAAATGCTCACTGACTATGTTAACGATTACGCCGGAAAAAAGAGTGAACTTGATAAGAGTTTTGAAAGTGAAGACTGGCACGATTTCGAGATCAAGGTACATGCGCTTAAGAGCGTATCGAAGACCATCGGAGCCATACCTCTTTCCGAAGCTGCGTTTGAGCTTGAGAAGGCAGCAAAAGAAAACGGCGCGGATTACATAAAACAGGAATACAAGAGCTTCATGGATGACTATGCTTCCGTAACGGATGACATAAAGCGGTCGTTGGGACTGTGATTGTAGTGTAAGATAGATTCGGGTGATCTATATGAAAGAAAAGGGTGCTAAAAAAACAAAAGACCGCGGAATACTGACGGTATTCGCGGCGATCTTCTTCTGCTTTATCCTTGTCATTGGCGTCTCGATAAACTCGGTGGCGACGCTGGCGCGCGAAAACACGAAGGAGATGGATACCATGCTCACGTACCGTGTTTATGACTCGATCGCGAGCACGCTGAATGAACCGATCATCGTCTCCAAGACGATGGCATGTAACGGTTTCATCCTCGATTTCCTCCAGAAGGAGAAGGACATGGATGAGAAGGAAGCCGTTGCCACGATGCAGAAATATCTTAGCGGCGTTAAGAACGGTCTTGAATATAACACCGCATTCCTCATCTCCGAGAAGACCCGCCGCTACTACACTTACGAAGGCCTCAACAAAGTGATCGACCCCGTCAATGACGAGCACGATGTCTGGTACAAGCTTTTCCTTGATCAGAACGTTGCTTACGATCTCGACGTCGACAGCGATGAGATGAATAAGAACCAGTGGACGATATTCGTCAACACGCGCATCGTGGATGAGAAGGGCAATGTTCTCGGCGTGTGCGGTGTCGGCGTGCAGATGAACAATCTCCAGGAAATGTTCCGTGAGGAAGAGAAAGAATATAACGTAAAGATAAACCTCGTCGACAAGAACGGTCTCGTCCAGGTCGATACGGAAGACATAAACATCGAAAACGCATGGCTCGACGGAAACGTATTGAGCAATGAAGGTCAGAACGATTACGTTTACCAGACTACGAACAAGAACGAATTCGCAGTTACGAAATACGTTGAGTATCTCGGATGGTATCTCGTCGTGAGAAGTTCGCCGACTACGATAAACAGGGAATTCATCAGCATCATCGTATTAAACATCGCGCTGTCGCTTATCGTAATGGGTCTGCTTTTCGTGATGACCGGATTCATATTAAAGCGCATCAGGAAAGAGCGTGACGCAAGGCAGCAGCTCCTCATCGTATCGGAGCGCGCCGTCGCTGCGAGCGAAGCAAAATCCTCGTTCCTGTCTTCAATGTCGCACGAGATCAGAACGCCTATCAACGCGGTCCTCGGCATGAACGAGATGATCTTACGCGAGACGACCGACAAGAAGATAATGGATTATTCGAACAACATAAGAAGCGCCGGCAAGACGCTCCTGACTCTCATCAACAGCATCCTCGATTTCTCGAAGATCGAAGAGGGCAAGATGGAGATCGTCCCCGTTCCTTATGACACGGCAACTCTCGTAAACAACATAATCGCGTCAGTCGATGAGAGGGCAAAGAGCAAGAAGCTCAGATTCCTCAAGGAGATCGACAAGAACCTGCCTTCGAAAATGATCGGCGACGACGTCCGTCTCCAGCAGGTAATAGTCAACATCCTGACGAACGCGGTCAAGTACACCGATGACGGTCATGTCCGTTTCATCTTCCGTGAGGAAAAGAGGGAGGACGACCACATAGATCTTTATGTTGCGGTTGAGGACACGGGTATCGGAATCCGCAAGGAAGACCTGCCCAAGCTCTCCCAGTCTTTCGAGCGTCTGGATCTCGAGAAGAACCACAGCATCGAAGGAACCGGTCTCGGCATGGCGATCGTAACCAACCTCCTCAAGATGATGGGCAGCGAGATCAAGGTCGACAGTGACTACGGCAGGGGTTCCACGTTCTATTTCGTGATCCGTCAGGAGATCTCCGATGCAAAGCCGATGGGCGATTACAAGAAGGCGGTCGTCACCACAAACGTCAATAAGGACATGCTCCTGCCTCACGCAGACAAGGCAAAGGTCCTTGTCGTTGACGACAACGAGATGAACCTCAAGGTCGCAAAGAACCTGTTGGGTCTTTTCGGTATCAACGCTGAAATGGCCAACTCCGGACAGGTCGCTCTGTACCGCTGCAAGAGGGATCACTTCCATCTGATCCTGTTAGACCACATGATGCCCAAGATGGACGGTAAAGAGACCTTGGAGCGCATGCACAAGGAAGGACTCATTGATGAGAATACGAAGGTCATAGCTCTTACTGCAAACGCCATCCAGGGCGCGGAAGAAGACTATCTCAAATCGGGCTTTGACGGCTACATCTCCAAGCCGATCGAGATGACGACTCTCGAAAAGGCGCTCAAAAAGTATCTGCCCGATGAGGTCCTGAAAGACGACTACGAGACCGAGGAAGTAATCGAATTCTCACCTGTTGCAAATAAAGAAAAGGACGAAGAGAAAACAAAGATCTCCTTTACCGACAAACTTAAGGCGAAGGGATTCGATACCGAAAAGGCTCTGACCTTCTGCGCCGGCGACACGGATTTCTACATGGAGATCCTCAACGATTTCGTAGCCGGCTACGGAGAGAAAAAGCAGGAACTCGACAAGGGTTTTGAGATCGAAGACTGGCATGATTTCGAGATCAAGATCCACGCACTGAAGGGCGTTGCGAAGACGATCGGTGCAACAGCGCTTTCAGAGAAAGCTTATGAACTTGAGAAGGCCGCTTCAAAAAAAGATATTGACTATCTGGGCGAGGAGTATGAGACTTTCATGAAGAGCTATGCTCAAGTGGTAGAAGATATCAAGAAGGCGGTTGAATAAAGAATGAACCTTATCGAGATCAAAGACATCAATGCACAGGAGTTGGATGTTTTCTGCCGGGTGACCGAGCCGCAGCTCCGCAGTTACTTTGATCCCGAGATAGGGATCTTTCTCGCAGAGACAGGCAACGTGATAATCCGCGCTCTTGAGGCGGGCTACGAACCGCTATCGATGCTGGCCGAGACCGCGCGTCTCGAAGCAGAGGCGGGACCTGTTTTCGATGCCATCGAAAAGTACTGCGGAAAAGAAAAAAGAGATACCATTCCCGTTTACGTCGCTGATCGCGAGGTCGTCATCCAAATGACCGGATATAACCTCGTAAGGGGTCTTTGGATGACGCTTCGAAGAAAACCCGAGATGTCAGTCGATGAGTTCTGCAAGGATAAAAAGCGCATCACGGTTTTGTTTGACGTGGTCAATCCTACGAACGTAGGAGCCATAATCCGGTGTGCGGCCGCGCTCGGATTAGACGGCGCGCTCCTCACGCATCCGTCAGTCGATCCTTTGACGAGGCGTTCCGCGAGAGTCAGCATGGGCACGGTTTTCCAGATACCCTGGGCGAGAGCCACAAGGGAAGAATCGGAGGGGATCAATCTTATCACCCAGCTTCAGTCCTACGGATTCAAGACTGTTGCGATGGCGCTGACCGAGGATTCCACGAGCATCGATAACGATGAGATCAGGGCAAACGAGAAGCTTGCGGTGATAATGGGAACGGAAGGCACCGGTCTTCCCAAGGAAGTCATCGCAGCATGCGATTACCGCGTCATGATACCCATGTACCATGGTGTGGATTCTTTAAATGTTGCGGCAGCCAGCGCGATAAGTTTCTGGGAGTTGATGAAATGATGAAGCATTGCGGAACGAAAACGCTCGAGACAGAGAGACTCATACTGAGAAGATTTACCGTTGAAGATGCACAGCCCATGTTTGACAACTGGGCATCCGATCCTGAAGTCACGAAGTATCTGATGTGGCCCACGCACCAAAGCGTTGATGTAAGCAAGAGCGTTCTTGAGAGCTGGGTCCCGCTCTATTCCGACGAAAAGTACTACCAATGGGCGATCGTCCTGAAAGACATAGGGGAACCGATCGGAAGCATCGCAGTCGTCAATCAGAATGAGCAGGCAGAGGTTGCTCACATCGGTTACTGCATCGGCAGGAAATGGTGGCATCAGGGGATCATGTCAGAGGCACTAAAGGCCGTCATGGAATTCCTTTTTGATACAGTGGAGTTCAACAGGCTCGAATCACGTCACGATCCGAGAAACCCGAATTCCGGCAAGGTAATGCAGAAGTGCGGCATGAAATATGAAGGCACGATGCGAAGCTCCGACTGGAACAATCAGGGCATCTGCGATGCGTGTTACTATGCCCTTCTCAGATCGGAGCGATGAGCCTTTCTTTTAATCATTGGTTTGGCAGTATATAATTAAAAAATCGATTCAGCACGCTTATATAAGGGGGAGATTTATCATGAAAATGAAGCGCCTGATGGCGGGTCTCGTAGCAGTCGCAATGACCGTCGGGATGACACCGTCTATGGTTTTCGCAGGCGGATTCGACTACGAGCCTGAAGAGGCAGGAGTAGTTGAGACCACTGAGACTGAAGAGACAAAGAAAGAAAAGAAGCACGAAGAGAAGAAGCCTGTTGAAACTAAGGCTGCAAAGCCGGCTGAGACAGAAAAGAAAGAGCCCGAGGAGACGAAGGCTGCCAAGCCCGCTGAGACAGAGGAAAAGAAGCCCGAGGAGACAAAGGCTGCTAAGCCTGCTGAAACAGAAAAAGAGACAGAGGCGACTGAAGCTGAAAAGCCTTCTGAGACTGAAGAGTCCAAAGAAACAGCTCCTGCTGAAACAAAGGAAACTGAACCTGCTGAGAATAAGGAGACCGAGGCTGCTGAATCAGAAGACAAGGAACCTGCAGAATCAAGTGAGAAATCCACCGAAGCAACCGAGCCTGAAGAATCAGCTGAAGGCAAACTTCCCGGTGAAGCTAAACAGGATGCTAAGGGCGGCATCGGCGGAGAGTGCGGCGCGGCCGGTGATAACGTTAAGTGGGCCTTTGATGAAGAATTGCAAAAGCTGATCATTGCCGGAAAAGGTGCAATGGCAGACTATGAAAAGGACACCGCTCCGTGGCAGTCCTTTAAAGATCAGATTAAAACCGTTGTTATCAATAAAGGTATTACGGTTATCGGCAAACATAGCTTCAACAGGTGTGAAAACCTTACCAGCGTAACGTTCCCTACAACGCTTAATGTTATTGGTGATTCAGCGTTTTACTATTGTAAAAAACTCACAAACATGAAGCTCCCCAAGAACATAAAAACAATTGGTAATGATGCTTTTTTACTTACCGCCATAAAAACCCTTGCAATTCCGAAAGGCACAAGGACCATTGGTAATGGTGCTTTTCAGTGTTGTTATGATCTTACCGGTGTATCGATTCCAAGTACTGTCACAACTCTCGATGCTTACGCATTCTCCCAATGCAGCAGTCTTGTGAAGGTCGTTATTCCCGGAAGCATTAAAACAATTGGTTACCATGCTTTTTACGACTGCACCGGACTTAAGTCTGTCGTGTTTGGAAATGGCATTAAAAAAATCGATTACAATGCTTTTAGCGGTTGCACAAGTCTCACGAAACTATCTTTTCCTTTAAGCATGGAAACGATAGGATATTATGCTTTTAAAGGCTGCACAGGCCTTAAGTCCGTCAGTTTTGGTAATGGTGTTAAGAGCATCACAGCAGAAGCTTTTTACAATTGTACTAACCTTGAAAAGATAGTTATTCCCTATGGTGTCGGATTCATAGGACCATCCGCTTTTCGAGGGTGTGTAAAGCTGAAAACAGTTGTCATATCCAGTTCTGTAGCATATATCGGTGAAAATGCATTTGAAGGCTGCGAAAGTCTTAGTGCTCTCAGCATTACAGAGGAAATGTTTGATAACACGCCTGAAAATGCTTTTGATAATTGCCCGAATTTTATTCCTGCAAGCTTAACACTACTTAAGAAGAATAACGCTACAGTTAAGGGCAAGACCGCAAAAGTCAAGTATAAAAAGGTCAAGAAGAAGGCACGCACAATAGCAGCTTCCAAGGTCTTCTACATCAGCCCTAAACAGAGCGCACAGTACACGAAGCTGTCCGGCAAGAGCAAGATCGTCATCAACAAGTACACCGGTGTAGTTACGGTTAAGAAGAAGCTCAAGAAGGGTACTTATAAGGTCAAGGTCAGAGTACTTCCTACAGGTAATGCCCAGTACATGGCAGCGACGACGCCGAAGGTAGTGATCATAAAGATCAAGGTCAAGTAAGGCCGAGAATGAATGGCAACAAAGACTCCCCGTTTCATCTGAAGCGGGGAGTTTTCTTTTAATCAGTGGTTTGGCAGTATATAATTAAATTTAATGAGTTAACACGCATATTTTTTTGAGGGGGGGGAGATTAATTATGAAAATGAAGCGCTTGATGGCTGGTCTCGTTGCAGTTGCAATGACCGTCGGGATGACACCGTCTCTGGTTTTGGCAAGCGGATTCGACTATGAGCCTGAAGAGGCGGGAGTAGTTGAGACCACTGAGACAGAAGAGACCAAAAAGAAAGAAGAGAAAAAGCCTGCCAAGCACAAGGACGAAGAGTCCAAGGAGGCGAAGCCGGCTGAGACAGAAGAAAAGAAGCCCGAGGAGACAAAGGCTACTGAAGTTGAAAAGCCGGCCGAAACAGAAAAGGCAACAGAGGCATCCGAGACTAAAAAGCCTTCTGAAACAGAGAAGGAAACTGAGACTGCCGAGACGACTGAGGCTACTGAAGCTTCCAAGCCTTCTGAGACCGAAGAGCAGAAGCCTGCAGAATCCAAGGAAACAGATCCTGCTGAATCTTCAGAAGAATCCACTGAGGCAACCGAGCCTGAGGAATCCGCTGAAGGCGAGCTTTCTTCCGATCCTATCGCCAATGCCGAAAAGAACGGTACGGCTTGGGGAAATCTGAAGTGGGATTTTAACTCATCAACCGGAGTACTCGCAATTGCAGGTAAAGGTAACATGCCCACTATATCTTCTCTCGGCGGAGCTCCTTGGTATGGCTTCAGATATAGTATAAGAAAAATCGTAATTGGCAAGGGCGTTACTTCAATTGCTGATAATGCATTTGCTTATTGCTATTATGCTACCAGCGTTTCTATACCTGCCGGAATAAGAACTATTGGAGATAATGCTTTTTATCAATGTGAAAGCCTTGTGCGTGTTGCGTTTCCATCAAGTCTCAGAACGATAGGCGAGCATGCATTTAGTTTTTGTTCGAGTATTATCAGCATTACGCTTCCAAAGAACGTTACTTCGATTGGAGAGTATTCTTTCAACAGTTGTTTAGCTGTAAAAACCCTTAAGATTGGAACCGGATTAAAGAAAATTCCTCAGAGTGCTTTCAATGGCTTGAGTTCACTTGCAAGTATTGTGATTCCCAATAACATAACTGAAATCGGCGATTTTGCATTTGGTGACTGCGAAAAAGCAACGAGCCTAAAGATCGGCAGCGGTGTGAAAACGATAGGTACCTCAGCGTTTTATAACTGTGAATCCCTTAAAAACGTCGTGATTCCAAACAACGTACAGACCATCGGTGATGGAGTTTTTGATTGGTGTACCGGACTTGAGAGAATAACTATTGGTTCAGGCGTAAAAACAATTGGTGAATGTGCCTTCTATAACTGCGGAAACCTTACGAATGTAATAATTTCATATGGTGTGACGAGTATTGGCTATTGTGCGTTCGAAGGTTGCTACTCGCTTGAATTCATTACGATCCCAAGTTCAGTAACCTCGCTTGCTGATGAAATATTCCGAAATTGCTCCAATCTGAAGCAGATCAACGCTCCCGGTGAGTTGTTTACCAAATTTCCCAATGCTTTCAGCGGTGCGCCGAGAACTGTAATAAAGAACAGTCTTAAGGATAACAACGCAACCGTTAGAGGCAAGACCGCGAATGTCAAGTACAAGAAGGTTAAGAAAAAGAACCAGACGGTAGCGGCTTCCAAGGTCTTCAAGATCAGTCCTAAACAGAGTGCTCAGTACACGAAGCTGTCCGGCAAGAGCAAGATCGTCATCAACAAGTACACCGGTGTAGTTACGGTTAAGAAGAAGCTCAAGAAGGGTACTTATAAGGTCAAGGTCAGAGTACTTCCTACAGGTAATGCCCAGTACATGGCAGCAACGACGCCGAAGGTAGTGATCATAAAGATCAAGGTCAAGTAAGACCGAGACTGAATGTCAACAAAGACTCCCCGTTACATTTGAAGCGGGGAGTTTTTTATGAGGTTCAGTTTACAATAAAAAACTCAGGGCCTTGGAAGTCCGCAGTTTGAACAGAACTTGCCTGTAAGACCTTTGGCACCGCATGAGCAGTCCCATGTGCCGGTCCCTTCTGATAAGGGTGCCTGAGTACCGGGTATTCCAGCTCCCATGCCCATTAACATGCCCATTCCGAGAAACCCGTTCATGGCAGTCGGATCGACTTCGGGGTTCTGAACAGGGAACTGATCCGTATCGGGCAGATCATCTGCCGCGCCTGAATCGTTGACGCAGCAGTTGATCATGTCGGTTATCTCGCGGTCGACTTCTTTGCCGCCCATTTTGCAGGCGGTCTCGCTGATCGTGCGCTTTACTCTTGGACAGCCTGATATCAGAGAGTCATCGTAATAAATGTTGATGCTTCCGTATGCCGTATAATCAGTCGGTCTCATGGATGTGTCGACCGGGATGTTTGGGTCAACGCAGGCATAGTTCCAGCCCGGGATGTTCTCCCTGTCCGAGATCTCCTGAACTTTTGAGAGGATGTCAGAGGTGGTCTCTTTGCTGCTTGATACTTCGGGAAAGTTGCCTCTTTGCTGCTTGACGGTGACAAGGACCTTGTCCTTTCCTTCAGCCTTTTCGATGGTCTGTGTGTACCATACGTTGCTGTTCATCATCATTCCGGAAGTGAAACTGCTGGTCTCGACCGCAACGACCGGGCCGTGGTTCTCCTTGATGCCGCGGCATTCTTTCAGAGTGGGATACAAGTGTTCCTCCGCGAATTTTTTGTCATCAGTCTGCGATTCGAAAAACAGTTTCCTGAAAGCGTTCAAAGCCTCATTGCCGGTCTCTTCCGGAACTTCCCTGAAGGTGATCTCCGCACTGCTGCCGTCATCAAACTTCAGCGTGAGGAAAGAGATGTGGTGCGTGTTGCCGTCGTCACAGACCTTGGGAGCGGACGGTGTCTTTCCTATCCATGAAGCGACATCGTACTTGTCTATAAGGGCCTTGAATGCGTTGATGGTCTCTTCGGGAAGGACGCACTTTTTGACCGTTGTCTCGTGGGTATCCCTGGTCGTCACGGTAAGAACGCGTTCTTCACCGGTGAACGGAATGTCCCCCTCGATGGTGTGGTCGTAGATCTTGTTGATCATCGAAAACCTGTAGCATATCCCTGTGATCGTCATGTAATGCTCCCGAAAAAGATATAATTTTCCCTAAGAGACATTATACAACAAGGGTGTTATAATGATATTAACCAAGGAAATGCCCTTGGTTAAAACTATGGGTTTAAGGAACAGTCACTATGTTGAAGAGGATCAGCAAAGTTAAGCATAAGAGCAGGCAGGCTTTCACGCTTGTTGAGCTTATTGTTGTTCTTGTGGTACTGGCCATTATCGCCGCCATCATCGTTCCGGCACTTACGGGATACATAAAGAAGTCAAGGAGAGCCAAGTATATCCAGATGGCAGATGAGTACCGTGTTGCGGCACAGGCTGTCATGATGGAGTTCTACGGAACGACACAGGGTCATAACTGGCCTTCGGGCGTAAACGTTTTCTGGGACAAGAATGATGACGCGGGCAAGTGGGGCGAGAAGGTCCTGAAGCTTGTAGGCGGCGGCAGAGGCGAGGCAAATCACGAACCTTACATCCTGGTAATTGCCGTAGGCGATCCCCGCAATGCCACGATAAGGAACGAACAGCATTATACGGTTTACTATGTGGGTTATGTTGCTTCCAAGAACTCTCCTGCAGTTTTCTACATCAACGGAGACTGGGTATACACTTATCCTACAAAGACCCCTAAGTATATCGACAAGAGGGGAACCAATGAGAATATCAAGAACTACATCATCCATCCGGCGGGTACTGAGATCCCGATCCAGTATTTCGTAATCAGCAACAGGACAAAGCTCGGTGACGCCGGTTTCTGGATCAACAACGCGGATTCGCTTGAAGGACATTCGGAACCGAAGTTCAAGTGGTAAAACAAAAGCTGCCTCCGGGCAGCTTTTTTATTGCTGATGAATTCTTATTAACTCTTACGAGATCCAATTAAGACGCTTATCGAAAACGATCTTCGTATCGCCTTTTTCAATGGCGCCGATCTCATAGCAGTCGTAGGTCCTGCTTACATGCTTCATCACGGCCTTCTTATCCTTCTGCGGTGTGACGATTATGAATCCGACTCCGCAGTTGAAGGTCTTTAGCATCTCACCGTCGCTGATGTTGCCGTTGTCCCTGATGTACTTGAAGAGGTTGTGGATCTTTATCCTGGAAAGGTCTATCTTCGCACTCAGTCCGTCAGGAATAATGCGGCAGAGATTTCCTTCGATGCCGCCGCCCGTTATGTGCGCCATCCCGTGTATGGCTTCACCAGCGAAAAGATCCTTCACCGCTTTGTAGTAGGGAGTATGGGGCTTCATTATCTGTTCAATGAATGTTAGACCGTCGATCTTATCCATCTTGATCCCGGGCTTTTTGTCCATTAGAAGACGGACGAGCGAATAGCCGTTCGTGTGAAGTCCGTTTGATGCTACAGCTAAGACTGCGTCACCTTCTTTGATCGCCGATCCGTCGATGATCTTTGATCTTTCAACGATGCCTGCGATGCTCGAAGTGAGGACATATACACCGTGGTCCACAACGAGCGGCTGTATGGAAGTCTCGCCGCCGACGAGTGAACAATCGTTGTCGCGGCAGGCATCAGACACGCCTTTGACGAGAGTCTTTATGGTGTCCTTCTCGGCATTGCCGCAGACGATAGTATCGAGTACCGCGAGGGGCTTTGCACCCATGACGATGACATCGTTTACGAGGTGGTTGATCATGTCGTGGCAGATTGATTCGGTGTAGCCGTATTCGATCGCGAGCTTCTGCTTTGAGCCGGGTTCCTCGGCCTTTAAGACGAGAACGGGTTCTTTTATTTCAGGAAATTTAATGTCGTAGAGCGAAGCAAATGGACCGAGGCCGTTAAGCACGCGGCGGTCCTTTGTCTCAAGGCTTTTCTCCATCTCTTTCTTGATGGAATCCGTGTATGCGATGTCGACTCCGGCCTTGCTGTAGGACAGTCCGTTTTCTTCCTTTTCGCTGCCTGCAAGGATCTCATCGGCCGTGACTTCAAGGACGGTCGCGAGTTCCTTTAAGATCTCGATGTTCGGAAATGCCGTGCCGTTCTCCCACTTGGAGACCGCCTGAAAAGATACGTTGAGCCTGCCTGCCAGCTGCTGCTGGGTAAGTCCGAGCTTCTTTCTCTTTTCGACAATGAAACGTCCCATTTTACTGCTGTCTATCATGGGGAGCACCTCCGTTTTTCTTAAGGATACCTTCTCGTTCGGCAGGCCGGCAATAACTGACAAATTGAGTTTATCACGCTTATTCAACCAGTGGTTGAATTTGTGTTTCCGCACCATATGCCAAACCATGACAAAACAGGTTCAAACGCCCGGTATTTGACAGTTTCTTTACAGGTTCTTTTCTATTCATTTAGGTTTATGGTCTTCGGGTATCTAGTGTGCTATACCCAAAACATTAAGGTCGGAAAGTCTCGTTTTCGGCGTGTTTTCATGACGGAAACCGGGACCCGGATTCAAGGAGGGTATGCATGAATCGTAAGCGTTTTTTAGCAGGTTTTGTTGCGTTGACAATGACAGTCGGCATGATGCCGGCGGTCGTATCCGCAAAAGGATTCGATTACGAACCTGAGGAGACAGAGGCCGTAGAGACCACTGAGACCGAAACAAAAGAGACTGCAAAACCAACGGTTAAGGAAACAACAAAACCGGCGGAGAAGGAGCCTGAAGAGACAAAGGCAGAAGAGCCTGCCGAGACGAAAGAAGAGAAACCTTCCGAGCCTGCTGCGACGGAGCCTGAGGAGACAAAGGCAACTGAAACGGCAGAACCTTCAGAAACTGAAAAGACGCCTGAAGAGACGGAAACGGCTGCGCCTTCCGAGACTGAGAAAAAGCCTGAAGAGACAGCTGCTTCTGAATCCGCTGAACCTTCAGAGACGGCACCTTCAGAAAGCGAACCCGCCGAATCTTCCGAGCCTGAAGCAACGGAGACGGAACCCGCGGAAGAAAAGCTTCCCGAAGATACATACACCAAAGAACCCAAGGCAGAAGTAAAGGATGAAGGCAACATCGGTTCACTGGTCTGGAAATATGACGATGCGGGCCACACCATTGCCATCAGCGGAAAGGGTGCGATGCCCGATCTGGATGAGCCCGATGATTATCCCTGGGCCAAATACTCCGATAAGATCACCAGGGTCGCCATAGCCAAAGGCGTAACGTCCATTGGTGATTATGCGTTCAAAGACTTTGAGAAGCTCACCGGAGTATCTATCCCTGCCGGAATGGCAAAGATCGGCGACTCCGCTTTCGAGAACTGCAAAGACCTCAAGGCAGTCACCATTCCCGCAACCGTAAGATCGATCGGAAGCAGAGCTTTTAAGCGCTGCTCGAGCCTTGCCAAAATCGCGATCCCGAAGAGCGTATCTAAGATCGGCGATTATGCTTTCCAGTCATGCACTGAACTTGCCAGCCTCTCGATCGCGAGCGGCGTAAAAGCGATCGGCTCCTGTGCATTTTCGCATTGCTATACGCTGAAGAGCGTGACCATCCCGGGAACCGTATCCGTCATCAGCGCGCAGGCTTTTGAGGATTGCTACAGACTCCGCACCGTAACGATCGGAAACGGCGTTACTTCCATCGAGTGCGAGGCTTTCTACTGCTGCACCTGCCTTGACAAAGTCACCATTCCGGGCAGCGTAATCGCCATCGGTGCATCAGCTTTCGCAAAGTGTACATACCTCGACATCGTATCGATCGGATACGGCGTAAAGACGATCGCAGACAACGCATTCAGCGAAGTCGAATACCTTACGGCCATCGTGATCCCGGGCAGCGTTGAAACGATCGGCGAAAAAGCTTTCATGAACTGCAACCAGCTCAGATACATCACCATCGGTTACGGTGTTAAGGCGATCGGCGAAAAGGCTTTCTCCGCATGCTACAGAGTTGAGAACCTGATCATTCCCGACAGTGTTGAGACCGTCGGTGACAATGCTTTCAGCAACTGCGGCAATCTTAACGCCGTCAGCCTCACCAAGGCGCTTCACGACCAGATGAGCACGAATGTTTTCTCGGGATGCACAGACCTCCACACGTTTACTTATCTGATCGATAATCCCTTCACCGTAAAAGGCAAGACGGCAACTCTCAAGGCTAAGACATTGAAGAAGAGAGCATTGTCAGTCGCAGCAGGAAAAGTGCTTGCCATCACTCCGGTCGGAACGGGCCTTGATTGCGTCAAGGTTTCAGGCAACAAGAACATCACGGTCAACAAGACGACCGGAGCCGTCACCGTAAAGAAAAAGACCAAGAAAGGCACATATGCCGTAAAGATCAAGATCATGTCAACCGGGAATGCACAGTACAAGGCATCCGACTGGCAGGTGGTAACTTTCAGGATCAAGGTCAAGTAATCCCCGGATTATGACGGGCATCTGTTAATGATTACGGGAGGTTTCAAATGAGTATAAGGAATTTCTTTAAGGGTGTTGCTCTGGTGCTGACGGCGAGCATCGTTCTCGGCACTGCGGGTACTGCCAAATACGTCTCGGCAGCCGGGAATATTACGCTGTCGGGCAAGAGCATCGTTCAGAAATACGGAGAGATAGAAGGCGACTGGGACGCTTCGAATTCAACGCTCACATTGAAGGGCCGCGCGAATTCCGATGATCCCTATAAGCCGATAGACGCGATCAATGTCGCGCTCAACAATACGACCGGTTACAGCGGCACGCTCAAATACAGCGTTTACGTTGAGGGCAAGGGCTGGCAGGAATTCAAGACTGCGGGCAATGATGCAGGTCTCCCCAACAAGGGCATGAGGATCGAAGCTCTGAAGATGGAACTGACGGGCGAGCTTGCAACCAAATACGTGATCCAGTATGCCGTCTCGATCGAAAAGGCCGGCTACTCCCAGGGATATGTATCTGACGGCACAATTGCAGGTTCGATAGGTGAACCCAAGAAGATCGAAGAGATAAAGATCCGCATCGTTCCCGTCAATACGAGTTCGACCACAAACGTTAACTACAGAGTCCACAGGGACAGCGTCGGCTGGGGAACCAAGTGGAACAAGAACGGCGAGCTGTCAGGCGGGGCAGGCAAGGGCAAGCAGATCGACAGCATCGAGCTGACCCTCTCAGGCTACCAGTACAAGGGCGGCATCACATACCGTTCAAGCGTTGAAGGAAAGGGCTGGGAGACAAACTGGTCATCCGACGGCGCCACGAGCGGTTCTTCAGGAAAGAGACTTGAAGCTGTTGCGGTCAAGCTCACGGGTGACGTGGCAGACCATTATGATGTTTATTACAGAGTATATGTTCAGAGCGTCGGCTGGCTCGGCTGGGCAAAGAACGGCGCGGTCAGCGGAACCGAGGATCTTACGTACAGGCTTGAAGCGATCCAGGTGGTCCTTACGGCAAAAGGCTCGAACCCTCCCGGTGACGTAGGAGGGATCAAGAGCGCGATCGACGTGGCGGCAATAAATCCCAGGACTCCGATCCTTCCCGGCAGAGGAGTTTTCAAGATGCCGTCAGGAGCAAAGGTCTCTTATGCCGTAAAAACGGCAGACGGCTGGTCGGTCATCAAGTCTGACGGCCAGGTCCTGGATGTATCGGAAGCCATCACCGGAATCGCCGTTGGCGTTAATGTTGAAAACAGCGGTGATCTGGGACTCTATGCAGACCTGCCTTATTTCGGCAATCCGAGATATGACGCAAAGGACCCGTACGACGTGTCTTACAAACTGAGGATAATCGATACCGGAGTCAAGAAGATCGAGAACATCAGTGCTGACCTGTACGGGTGGAATTACAAGATCTGCTACAGGGTCAAGACATCCAAATACGGCTGGATGGCCTGGACTACGAATGGTGACAGCTGCGGTACTGACGAGGTCGGAAATACGATCACCGCAATTCAGATGATAGTGCTGCCCTACGACCAGACTCCCGATGCCAATCTCGGCAATGTCACATCCGACAGGGAAGAGTCCATCCTTACGATAACGGATTTCCCCAAACAGAAGATCCTTTCGGATAACAACGCATTCGCAAGATGGTGTCTGAGGACTTTCCCCGAGAACGCATCGGCAACGGCGTATATCAACAACAACTACCACAAAGCCGGATATTACTACTACTCGATATCGGCAACCTGGCCTTATAAGCTCGGAGGAAAATCAAGATCGAAATGCGACTGCACCGGATTCGCCGTCTGGGTATTCAAGAACTACCACAAGAAGAAGGTCAAGTTCAATTCGCATTCAATGGCATTCAAGACCGGCAAGGTCGTCTCTTACAAGAACATAAGACCGGGAGATCTGCTCTGCAACTGCGAGACTTATCACGGCGACGTCTTTTTCTACATAGGCAAAGATGAGTACGGTCATGACGTGATTCTCGACGGCATGACACCGAAGATCGGCGGTAAGATAAAGTATGTGGTTCCGGTAATAAGATACCTGGATGTTGAGACTTGGGCTCAACACAGCAAACACTACATCAAGAGGAAATGATCTGATCTGTCCCGGGCCCGAAAAGAGTCCGGGCAGTTTCTTTTACGCTGATGATCGCAGAATCACGGTCCATCGTGGGAGTGACGAGCGGCACTATGCGCATAAAGCCTGCTTCGAGGCATTTCTCATGACCATCGCCAAGAACGCCTGTGATCCCGATGACCGGCTTGCCGTATTTCTGGCCGAGGAGAAGGATCTTGTATGGTGCCTTGCCGTTCACGGTCTGGCTGTCCATCCTTCCTTCGCCCGTGATGACTAAGTCGCAGTCCCTGATGGACTTCTCAATTCCCGTGAGTTCGTTTACGATGTCAGCGCCTGACTTCAATTCCGCGCCGAGGAAATTCCTGAGAGCAAAGCTCATGCCGCCAGCGGCACCGGTTCCCGCCTCATGGGGATCGAAGCCTGTGACTTCGGCGAAGTGAAAAAGATAAGAATCCATTTCAGCGGCCATTTCCGGTGTTGCGCCTTTCTGCGGACCGTAAACGAAGCTTGCACCCGAAGGACCGCACAGCGGGTTGGTGACGTCGCATGCCACGGTTACGGATAAGCCGGAGGGCAGGGCGGAGAGATCGGCCGCGGCGAGGAGTCTGAGACCGTCAGCGCCTCTCGGGATATCTTTACCTTCCTTATCAAGAAGACGTGCCCCCAATGCCCGGAGCATTCCCGCTCCGCCATCGTTGGTCGCGCTTCCTCCTATGCATATGACGAGGTTGCGTGCACCCGAGCTGACGGCGTCGGCGATCAGTTCGCCCGTGCCGTAAGAGGTTGCGTGAAGCGGGTCAAGCCTGTCAGGAGCGACGAGGGTCAGACCCGAGGCCTTTGCCATTTCGATGTATGCAGTTTCGGAATATGAATCGTAAATATAGGATGCCGTGACCGGACTGCCGAGAGGCCCGGTGACGGTGAGGCTCCTGACCGCGCCAGAGACGTACGGGGCGATCGCATCGATCGTGCCTTCTCCGCCGTCAGCCAGGGGGAAGACGGTGACCGACGCGTCAGGGCAGACTGATAGGATGCCGTCTCTGACGGCGTCTCCCGCCTCGGTGGAAGTGAGGCTTCCCTTGAAAGAATCCGTGGCGATTACGATCTTCACATGAAACTCCTAAAAGAAACTTTATCAGCATTATACAACGGAGTTTTCGGAGGCCGGATAACAGTCGTTCAATACCGTTAATTTTTTTACACTTTTGATACAGATTTGGGCAGGATTGGACGGTAGTTAGCGTGGACTAACCGCACCTTCGCATATATAATTATTACCGTTGGAATATTCCCAAAAGAGGCAGGAGGTTTTTATGGCAAAATTACAAGAAGCT
>CAMJPC010000018.1 GCA_946407705.1 uncultured Clostridia bacterium
CGCAGCAGCCTCGTTACCGTCCATGGTTTTCTTTGTCAGTTCTGCCATAAACTTGGATCTCCTTTGGAAAATTTTAGACTGGGAACCGGTCGGAAACCCTCCCGATATCAGTCCACAAAATATCGTATATTATATACCTTTTATTAGGGATTCGCAGTCATAAAACAAACAAATTATTAGATAGTTTTTTGTTAATTGGATTCTCCGGCGGAAGCATTGATAAAACAAGAACTGCGATCTTAAAGACCGCAGTTCCCGGATAAGCTTATTAAATTGATTTTGAAGCGTCAGGCCTTGGGTGTCGGCGTTGCCTTCTTTGCATTCTTCGTAGGCTTCGGTGTCGCACTCGGAACTCCTGACAGCTTGCCCGTCTTCGTATCGAGCTTCGCGTGCTTGCCGTTCGGAAGGAGCGTACCCACGGCGACTCTCTTCTTATAAGCCTTGTACGAAGTCGTGGCCACCTTGTTTCTCTTGAGCTCCTTGCCTGTCTTGTCATACCAGACCTGGTATGTGACTACGGTGCAGGCATAGTGGGCGGATCTTACTGTCTCGGTCTCGCCGACCTTCATCTCGGGATCTTCTACGTACTCAACTCCCTTAGGTGTAGCAGACTTGGACTTTGTCTTGGCTTCAAATCTGATCTTCTGTCCGTCGGCAGGCTTCTTTCCGTAGATCTCTACGTGGCAGATCCTGTCCTTGCTCCACCATGAAACGATATAGATGTCATCGTCAGTGGTGTTCTTGAACTTGAAATCATAAACGCCCCAGTCAACCGTCGCGTCCTTTCCGAGATCAATGTATGTTGAAGGGAAAGCATGCCAATGGCGTTCTGTTACGGTCAGACCCGCACAGACAACGGCATTATAGAGAGTAGTGCTGACCTGGCAGATTCCGCCGCCGAGGCCCATTTCGTACTGACCGCCTGCGATAACGTGAGCTTCCCTGAAGCCTCTCTCCTTGGTTCTCTTTCCGACTGTCTTGTTGAAGGAGAACTCTTTGCCCGGAGCAAGCTTGGTGCCGTTCATGTACTGGCAGGCTCTCTTGATGTTGGTGTTACGGTTAGCATTCTTTGTCGTCTTTGTACCGCATGTGCTGAGACGGCCGAAAGTCTCGCTGATGGAAGCAGCAGTCTTCTCAGGCTTGATTATCTCAGCTTCAACAAGAACGGTTCCGACATAGGTACGTGAGTCGAGCATTGCCTTGACCTTCTCGGTCGTAGCAGGAATGTTGATGTTGTAACCGTTCTTCTCGGGGATGATCGTGTAAGCGCGGCTGTCGGGATCGAAAGTGCTGATCTGCGCATTCTCGGGTGTCAGATGGAACTTCTCGAGGAGTTCCTTAACGGTCTCCTCAACACCTTCATGCTTAACGGTATAAGCTGTCTGGTATTCCTTGGGGTCAACCTTGAGAGCCTGAACGCCGTTGAAATACTCGGTAAGTGTCGCGTTATCCTCGCCGCCCTTGAGTCTGTAGAGGGAATATGCCTCTTCGATGACTTCATCGGTATTGTATTCAAATGAAACGTTTGAGAAGTCAAGATCGTATTCCTTACCGTCGAGTGAAAGCGAAACTGCAACTCTGTCAGGTGACTTGGGCTGTGCGGCTACAACCGCAGCCTTAGCCTGAGCCTTTGTCATGCCTCCAACATCGATACCGTCGATCATTGTTCCGGGGAAGAACTTGTCGGTGGTGATGGCGGAAAGTGCATCTTCAACGAAAAGGTTTGCTGTGCTTCCGTCAGCCATGCTGGCTACGATGGTCTCTCTGAAATATCCGGACTTTACGAGATATCCGAAATAGAATGTCGTGAGCACTGCTGCAACAGCGATGGGAGTGATGATCTTGATGGCGAGCGGAGTTCTGGGCTTGCCGGAACGCTGTCTTGCCCTCTCATCAGCCTCGCGCTCCTTCTGTCTTGCCTTCTCCTTTTTGGCCTTCTGAGCCTGGCGCTTCTTATCGGTTATTCCGAGAAGGGAGTAATCTATCTCATTGGAATGTGAAACGGCCGGAACTGTCTCCGACTTCTTTGCGGCGGGAATCAGCTGCTTGGAAGACTTCTCGGACGATTTGCCGGAAGTAAGCTTCGCACTGCTGTCTTTCTTGACAGCCAGCTGCTTCTCTTTTTTCTTGTCAGCTGCGCCGGAATTGGCGGCATCGACTTTCTTCATATAAGGTCCCCTTTAATTAAATGCATATGCAAAGCAGTCCCGTCTTTACGGAACTCATTTATTATAATATTCAAAATCGCAAAAATATCAATTTGTCAAAAATACCGCATATTTGCCCCACCACTGAGGTAAAATTGTTTATACTTCACTTCTTACCGGAGGATCTGCCCCAAATGAAAGAGTACAAGGCCGTTCTGGCAGCCGACATGGACTTTACGCTTCTGCTGCCCGGAGAAGACATACCGGCCGAAAACGTCCGTGCCGTAAAGAGACTTCAGGAAAACGGCATCGCATTCACGATAGCGACCGGAAGGTCGTCTTTTCTCGTGGGCAAGTTCGCCGAGAAGCTGGGAATAGACATTCCGATAATTACGGGCAACGGCGGCGCTCTTTTCGATCCGGTAAGACGAGTTGACGTCATGAGCAGGGATTTCACGGATCCCAAGGTCAGGGGGCTCTTAAAGCTCATGGCTGAGAACGAAGTTAATGCAACGCTCTATTCCGTAACGGGCATCTATTTCATGAGATGCTCTAAGAGAAGATTCTTCTGCGAAGACTACAACAAGGACGTCGAGCCGTCCAAACAAGCTCCCCTGTTCGATCTCGATGACGACTGCTGGAAAAGGGACGACCTCCCTCCTTTCAACAAGTTCCTGCTCATCGACCCTCCGGAGGATGTCTTTTCCGTGATCGAAAACGATCCGGACCTGACATACATCTCTTCGGGACCGGGTTTATACGACATAATGACCGCAAACGTCGCCAAGGGTCAGGCGCTCCTTGATCTTGCCGGGCGCCTTAACATTCCGGCGGACCACACTTTTGCAATCGGAGACTCCGAGAACGACATTTCCATGATCGCAGACGCCAAATACGGCATAGCGATGGGCAATGCCTGCGAAGAGGCAAAAAAAGCGGCCGCCTATATCACGACGGCCGTTTCTGAAATGGGTTTTGCCAAAGCCGTGGACGAATTCGTCATTCCCACGGCAGCGAAGTTTACTTAAGCTTTTCCTTTACGTATTCGGATACCTGCGTCTTCAGAGTGGCAAGCGTCATGGCAGCTTCAGCCTCAACGGAATCATAGACGCCGAAATAGATCTTGAGCTTGGGCTCGGTTCCGGAAGGTCTGGCGCATGCCCAGTCGAGTCCCTTTTCGCCGCCGAGTTCATAAAGAAGAACGTTTGACTTCGGAAGAGTGATGGGTGTGATCTTGACCTCGCTTCCGGAGAAATCATATCTCTTGGATGTCTTGTAATCCCTTACAGCGAGTACCTTGGGTCCACCGAGGAGAGTCTCGGAAGCTGATACGTCAGTTGCTGCCTCGAGCTCGCTTCTGAGTTCCTTCATGCTGTTCTGGATCTTCTCGATGCCTTCCTTGCCTTCAAGAGTAACGCTTACTGCCTCTTCGAAGCCGTAACCGTACTTCTCGTAAACGTGAGCAAGGCGGTCTGCAAGTGTCTCGCCCTTCTCGAATGAAGCTGCTGCCATGTTGCAGATGAGCATCGCGGCAACAACGGCGTCCTTGTCGCGGACATCGCGGCCGGAAAGATAACCGTAGCTCTCCTCGAAACCGAACTGGAAGTGCTTGCTGCCGAACTCGTCATCGAGCTTGATCCTCTCGCCGATGAACTTGAATCCTGTAAGAACTTCCTGGAGTTCCACGCCGTAAGCTGCGCAGATGGCGCCTGCGAGCTTGGAAGAAACGATGGTCGTAACAGCGAAGGAATCCTTGGGAAGAGTTCCTGCCTGCTGCTTTGCATCGAGGATGTAGTCGAGGAGCATGAGGCCCATCTGGTTGCCGGTGAAGCACTTGTAGGTGACTTCGCCGTCGTTCTCGATTCTTGCAGCCGCGCCGATCCTGTCGGAGTCAGGGTCTGTGCCGAAAACGAGCGAAGCGCCTGTCTTCTTGGCAAGTTTGATGGCCATTGAAAGCGCGTCAGGGTTCTCGGGGTTGGGAAGAGCAACTGTCGGGAAATTGCCGTCAGGTGCTTCCTGCTCTGCGACGATGTGGATGTTCTTGAAGCCGACTCTTTCGAGTATCCTTCTTACAGGCTTGTTGCCTGAACCGTGGAGAGGAGTGTAAACGATGCTCATGTCAGCCTGTCTGTCGATGGCGCTCTGGTCTACAACGAGCTTTGTAAGCATCTCGGTGTAAGCCTCGTCAGCCTCGCTTCCGAAGTATGTAACAAGACCTGCGGCAACCGCGTCTTCAAGCTTCATCGTCTTGATGGTCCTGATGTCCTTGATCGCTTCGATGTTAGCGAGGACTGCATCTGCAGCTTCAGGCGGAACCTGGCCGCCGTCTTCACCGTAAACTTTGTATCCGTTGTACTTCGCAGGATTGTGTGATGCGGTGATCATGACGCCTGCGAAAGCCTTGAAATATCTTACCGAGAACGAAAGCATCGGTACCGGACGGAGCTCATCCGAAAGCTTTGAGGGAATGCCGTAAGCTGCAAGCGTTCCTGCCGTGATCGCAGCGAACTCAGGCGAGAAATTACGTGAGTCATATGAGATCACGACGCCGCGTGAGATAGCTTCTTCGCCGCATGAGATGATGTACTGGGCAAGTCCGGCCGTAGCCTTCGCCACAGTATAAACGTTCATTCTGTTGGTTCCTGCGCCGATGACGCCGCGGAGTCCCGCAGTACCGAATTCGAGATCCCTGTAGAATCTGTCTTCTATTTCTTTCGTGTTGTCCTTTATCGATTCGAGTTCTTTCCTGGTTCCTTCATCAAAATAAGGATCGGTCGACCAAAACCCGTACTCTTCCATGTAGCCCATGTTCATTCCTCCGTTTTCTCTTCTGTTTTTGCTTCTGTGACTGTTGTTTTTACGCGTTTTTGAAGTATTGCTTTATCGATGAATACAAATGCAGCAAGGCAGACGATTCCCGCGCAGGATGCCATCGCGCCGGCTTTGAGTCCCGGAGCAACGAAGCTGAGTTCGACTGTATGCGAACCTGAAGGGACCTTGAATGCAAGGAACGCATCCTGATACTTGCCTAGTTCTGCGGGCTGGCCGTCGATCTTGAGAGTCCAGCCGTCCTCGGCAGGGATCGTCGTGATTATGTTCTCATTTCCGGAAACGCCGTTTACCGCAAACTTAACATAACCGTCCTCGAGGACCTCGGTCTTGACCTTAGAGAGATCTACGGAGCCGAGCTGCTTTTCGAACAGATCGTAATCAAAGTAGCCGAATCTTACGTCGAGATAAGACCATTCGTTGGAATCGGAAAGGAACGTTACCTTGACGTCCTCGCCTTCCTTGAAGGAACCGATCCTGAATATCTGCGAATAGAATGTTCCGCTCTCGAAATTGTTGATCATGACGCCGTTTACGAAAACGGTCGTATCGTAAAGGATCCTCGCGGTCGAGAGATTGCAGTAGATCTCTCCCGTTGAAGGCGCGGTAATGTGGTATTCGAGCCTGATCGGAAGTTTCTCGTTCTGACGGTAGATAACCTTAAGCTTCTGATTGAGCTCGTCTCCGCGTACTCCCTCGAAGCCGATGGGATCATCGAACTTGACGGGAGCGTTCTCGTCCTCTTCACTGTCAGACTTGCTGTCTGAAGCCGGGGCGGATGTCTTTGCTTTCTCTGCCCTTAAGATCTCGGCACGCGACTTGTAGCTGTTCTTGTCGTAGCTGATGCCGTTGGTTATCACGCCCTCGGATACGTTGCTGCCGTCCATGGTGACGAAGAAATCCTTGGTAAAGCTCTCAGGGAACATCGAAGCATACCACTCGTTCTGGAATGCGAAGTAGTTCTTCTCTTCGACGGACTTTTCGAGCTTGTAGAAATCAAATTTGTCAGCGGCCGAAGAAACCGCGAAAGCTATGGGAAGCGTCTTCCCCGCCTTGTAGAAATAGAGTCCCGTATCGTAAGTATCGGTGCCCGTCTTCTCATAGAAGGATATCTCTCTTCTGCTCGCGATGCTTCCGATCGAAAGGAATGCGTCATTCGAGGGAATGACCTGATCGTATGAAGCAGCGAAGTAGTTATAGTTGACGGGGTAACCGAGCTGCTTGAGGAAATGGTGCATCCTCTTGTTGGAGTTTGAATTGAAGAAGGACATGTTGCGGAAATTACCGTAGATCTGCTCTCCCTCGCTCGCATAATATGTCGGATAGTATCCGGTAACATGCTCGGTCTCCGCTCTGACGGCACCGAGTTCCGGGTTCTGTGAATTTGCCAGGAAACCGAACTCCTCGAGCGCTTTGATGGAAGCTATGTATTCCCTGGCGTCACCCGAAAAGCTCGTGAAGCTCTCGATTCCCGATGAGAGCATCGGGCTTGCGAAAAAGAGTTCGAAGCCAATGATTATCGCAAGCATGGGTGAAAGGATATGGGGAATGTCCCTGAACTGGTCAGGCCACTTCTTGACTCCGTATCCTGCCGCTATTGCGCAGTAAACGAGTATGAATATCAGATTGTAGATGAAGATCTTGTCTTCGTTCTTGAACCTGCCGAATTCATAAGTGATGATCAGTCCGGCAATGACGATCATGGCGACTTTGGTTATGTCCTTAAACTCGATCTCGCTCATGCGCTCGAGTACCCTGAGCGTTATTACAAGGAATATCGTCAGGAAGACGAAAGCATGTCTGTGATAGAACCAGTTCGGATCGTCAAATACCTGCCATGCCTTGTCGAAATAGTAGAAGCCCGTTGAAAGGAATGCGCCGATCAGGCAGATGATGAGGACTGTTTTCTCGCGTCCGTTGAAGACCTTGCTCAAAATGAAGATCAGGACGAAGACCGTGACCGCGAGGCTCAAGAAGAAAAACGGATAGTTCGCGGGAAGGACATCCATGAAATCGCCCGGGTCGCCCATCAGGAACATCTTGATCAGCGTCATCGGCGTATACATGATGAGATCGGGACTTCCGGAGTTCTGAGTCTTATCGCTGTTTACCAGCGTGTCGATACCTACGGGAAGGATGATGACCGCGGTGCACATTGCGGTAAAGCCGGCCGTAAGCGCATATCTGACTGCGGTGCCGAGCGCCTTCCTGATGTTGACCTTAAGCTCGAACATCCTTACGAGGAGATACAGGAAACTGTAGATTCCCACCATGTAAGCGATGTAATAGTTCGAGATGAAAAGCACCAGCAGGGTCAAGATGATGCCAAGATACCTGCGGCGCTCTATGAACTTCTCGAGGAAGTAAAGCAGAAGCGGCAGCAGCATGTAGCCGTCAAGCCACATGATCTGAAACGCAAATGCCTGGGCATAGAGAGAGAACGCGTAAACGATGCCGAGAAGTATGGGCCAGTTTGTCTTTTTGTTCTCTGTCCTGCTGCAGAGGAAGAGCGTCATGAAGCCCGATGAAAGGCTCAATTTCGAGATTACGATGAGGATAACGACAAAATCGACCTGTGAGGGATCGAAAAGAAGGTATAACAGGTTCAAAGGGCTTGCCATGTAATAACCGAAGGTGCCCATGAAGTTCTTTCCGAGACCTAACTGGAACGAATATGTGAGATTGTTTATGAGGTGGTCCGATCCGTTCGCGAGATCGAATATCCTTGCCCTGTTGAGAGCGAGGAAAGGCGCATACTGGGCCTTGAGGTCACTTAATATGAACGAGTACTGTCCGGTGGGATACTTGTTGCAAATGATCGATGTTAAGCAGTAAAGGACAAGTGCCAGGAGAAATCCGAGAAGCGGACGCTTATCGAACTGCTGCTTTTTCTTCAGAGCAAGTTCCGGTTCCTTTGTCTTTTTGCGGGCTGCGGAAGATTTCTTTCCCTGTCCCAGCGAGTCCAACTCCTTCATATGTTCCCCTACCCTTCCGATTGCGGTTTACGCGACCAATGTATCAATTCACAGATTTTTTGATTATAATACATTTTAAAGAGCCGTTCCAACTTTACGGCCATATGAAAGGCGGATATGACAGCATGCTTGTAAGCCTGATAGTTCCCTGCTACAACGAGGAGGCGGTCCTCCCCATCCTTTACGACGCGCTCAAAAGCGTCAGAGAATCCCTCAAGGACACAGATAAAGAATTCGAGTTTATTTTCGTAAGCGACGGAAGCCGCGACAAGACCGAAGAGATCATCAAAGGCTTTGCAGAAAACGATCCTGATGTCCGCTACGTATTCTTTTCAAGGAATTTCGGCAAGGAAGCAGCAATGTATGCGGGAATGCAGAAGGCACAGGGCGAGTATGTCGCGATCCTCGATGCCGACATGCAGGATCCGCCGGCACTCATCCCTTCAATGATAGCTGATCTTGACTCCGGAGAGTGCGATATCGTAGCCGCAAGACGTGTCACGCGCAAGGGCGAGCCGCCGATAAGAAGCTTTTTCGCAAGATGTTTCTATAAACTCATCAACAGCATGATCGATGTCGAGATCGCTGACGGCGCACGTGATTTCAGACTTATGAGAAGACAGGTCGTTGACGCCATCTTAAGCCTTTCTGAAAGACAGCGTTTCTCCAAGGGTATCTTCGCCTGGGTAGGATTCCGCACAAAGTGGGTCGAACATGAGAATGTCGAGAGAGCTGCCGGCGAGACTAAGTGGAGCTTCTGGAAGCTCTTCCGCTATGCGATCGACGGAATCGTGGCTTTCACGACGGCACCTTTGAGACTTGCAACCTACACGGGTTTCTTTTTCGCGATCGCGGGCTTCATATACATGCTCTACTACTTCATCAAGGCGATCATCGGAAGACTCTGGGACACCGACGTTGCAGGCTATCCTTCCCTGCTCTGTTTCATTCTCTTCATCGGCGGACTTGTGCTGATGGCGTTGGGTATCATCGGTGAATATCTCGGAAGAACTTACATCGAGATCAAGGCAAGACCGATCTACATCTCCAAAGAAGAATCTGAAAGCAAGAAGGATTAAATCCCTTACTTTTTGGCTAAGTATTTGAAGAAGAACGCTTCCTGGTAATCGTTCGAGATATAGTTATGCGTTACGTTCCAAGTGTGTTCCTCTTTGTTGATGTTACCGTATGAACCGATGTCCTCAGCATTGTGGGGCTCTCCCGTGAACTCGCTTCCCAAAACGTAATAGCCCATGACGAACGAAGGATAGATCATGAGGATGACCGCAAGCATCGTGAAAGCGAGCTTGACGACATCCTTTTTCTTTCTCTTGAGCTTCTTTTGAACGATGATCTTGTCGGCATCATAGAGATCCTTCAGATATCTTGCGAGAAGGATGCAAAGGATGAAACGTGCTGCCATGGAGCTTCTCATGCAGAAGTCGTTGGCTTCGGTGATCTTGTAGACCGGAATGATCATGAGCTCGATCAGTGCCGCTATGAACATGGCGTTCTTCTTCTCGGTCTTCCAGAGGATGACGGCCGTCGGAGCCAGCTCGATCACGATGAAGATGATATATACGGCTACTGACAATCCGGGATTGTTTATGAATTCCCAGAAGAAACCCTTAATCGACGTGGATGAGTGGTTGCCGAGATAGAACGGCGTATAGACGAGAAGGAGCGGTGTGCATGAGATGATGTTGATGACGCTTACGAGATTCCTGACCGCGCCTTTGATGCCGCCTGCTCTCATCGGCTTTGAGAAAGCCCTTACGACTGCGAGCGGGAAAAGACCGATGACGCCCCAGGGCGAATATGCGAAAAGCATTCCTCCGCACAGACCCAGAGACCTTGTGTTGTAGGACATCATTATCATCGTCATTATCAGCCAGCACGGAACGCACTGGTGGAAGACGCTCGTAAGCTCGGCGAAATTACTCATATATGCAAGTACGGGAGCCCATACCTCCATGCCGTTCCAGCAATCCCATTCAACAAAGTTGTGGACTATGTTGGGCAGCACGTCGAGTCCTGCGAAGCAGATGTAAACGAAAGGTACCGTAAAGCTTGCCCTGCCTATTATCTTGCTGACGGCGATGAACGTAAGGAAGATGCCGATCGCATTCCAGATCATCAGTGCGAGATTGGCGGCAAAAGAACCTCCGAGCTTACCCACGAGTGCCGCGGGAAGCCAGTAAGTGAAATAGTACATGAACGCATAGGTACCGGATTTCCTTCCGATCTCTTTGATGACGGCAGGATTGGTCTGCGTTGAATAATCGTAGATGACCGGCCACTTGTAGTTAACGAGGTCGTTCATTATCGCCCTTCTGTACGGGTGGTCGTTGAGGGTAAAGATAAACTCACCGACGCCTGATACAAGCGACAGAACTACGGCGGTCACGGCAAATCCGATCAGATAACCGACCGGGATCTTAATGTCAGTCTCTTCTTTTTTGAGGAGCGATCTCTCCTGGTCCTTTGCGCAGTCCCTGACAGAGAGGGCATATGCGGCAACAAAGAGCAGCGCGAGAGGGATACCTATGTAATACCTCAGGTATCCCGTAAAGAAAATGAGTATCGGAAGCGCAAGAAATCCCAGACACAGTGCCCAGAACGTCTTAAAAGGAATGGTTACCACCTTCTTCACTTCTAGTCCTCCTTATGTCTTTCCGAGATATCTGAAAAAGAACGTATCAAGATAATCGTCGGTATAGAACTGGTTATTGATAACATAAGCATACTCTATTACGCCGTCAGTTGCGCAATTAACGTTTCCGAACGAGCCGACCATGTCCTTTCTGTCGGGTTCTCCGGTCATCTGGCTTCCTGCGATGAGATAAGCGTTAACGAAGCCCGGGAACATCATCAGGATGGTGATGAGGATCGTAAAGACAAGACCGGCGGCCTTCTTCTTTCCCATCTTCTTTTGCTTTCTGAGGCGCTCTGCATCCTCATCGTAAAGATCCTTGAAAAGCTCACTTAAGAAGATGCACATGATGAGTCTTGAGGGCATTGAGGCCCGCATCGCGAAATCGTTGACCCAGGTCATCATGTAGAGCGGGATCAAAGTGAGGCAGATTGCCGCGCAGATGTAGAAAACGTTTTTCCTGTAGCGCTTATAAAGAATCGCGGTAACGGGCAGGACTTCGATCACCAGGAAGCACAGATAGCAGATGATGAAGAGTCCTGCGGAGTCATAGTATTTCCATGTGAATCCGTTCTTTCCGACAGCTTCGGAGTTGGCCGTATAAAAGCTTCCGTACATGACGAGAAGTATCAGGGCCGATATGATGTTGACCGGCGTAAGAAGATCCTTTACCGTGCCTTTAACGTCCTGTCTCATCTCTTTCCTGAATACGGCCGTGACGATCACCGGAAGTATTCCGAATACGCCGAACGGGGAATAAGCAAAAAGCAGTCCTCCAGTAAGTCCGAACGTTCTCGTATTGACCGAGAGCATGACGAGGACCGTTATCAGGAAGCACGGAACGCACTGATGGTAGACGTTTGCGAGCTCACTCATGTTGCAGTAGTAAGCCATGTTGGGTACCCACCCCTCGATCGATGTCCAGAGTGAATAACCGGTCGCGCTGTGAACGAGCGTCGGTATGACATCAAGGCCGCCGAAGAACATGAAGAACATCGGCTGTGTAATTGATGCGCGTCCGTTAAGCTTTGCCATTCCGAGGAGTGTAAGGAAGATTCCCACGGCGGTCCAGAGCATCAGGCAGACATCAGCCGCGGTACGCCCGAAAAGCTTTCCTGCCAGAGCCGCCGGCATCCAGTAAGTGAAGTAATACATCAGTGCCGTCTTGCCGCTCGTCTTGCCGATCTCCTTGATGACGTCGGGATTGGTCTGTGTGGAGTAATCGTATATGACAGGCCACTTGTAGTTGACCAGGTCGGTCAGTGTCGCTCTTCTGATCGCGTGATCCTGAAGCGAATAGATGAACTCGCCTACTCCCGAGAAGTATGCGAGAAAGATGGCGAAAAGGCCAAAGCCGATCAGGTACTTAAGCGGTATGACAAAGTCCTTCGTGTTGGATTCGAGGGTGGTCTTTCCTCCGCCCTGCTTCGTGCAGTCCATGACCGCATATACCGAGAAACCCGCAAAGCACAATGCAAACGGGATGCCGACATACCACCTCAGATATCCGAGGCAGAATATGATGACCGGGATCACGAGAAAACCGGTTGCCAGCGCGTACCACAGTCTGAAAGGTATCTTTATTCCAGATGCTGTTTTTTTCCTTGCTGTCATTCCTGCCTGCTTTCCGAAGACGCTGCAAGATACTTGAAAAAGATCGTGTCTTCATAGCCGTCAGCCATGCGGAGCATGACCGACTCAGTATATGCTTCCGTCGAATAATATGAACCGTTCTCTTCGCCAACGATCCTTCCGAAAGAACCGATGTCGTTCTCGTAATGCTTTTCGCCGGTGAACTCGCTGCCGAGTATCAGGAAAAGATCGACCATGCACGGGAATGCGCAGATGACCGCGAGCAAAAGAACGAAGAAACATCTTCTCGATTCCTTTTTCGGGCGCTTCTTCGCCTTCCTTACTCTCTGCTTTTCATCTGCGAACATGGCCGCGATGAGTTCGGTGAACAGTACCGAGATCACGAACAAAGCGGGAAGCGATGCGCGCATCGAGAAATCGTTGAAGTAGGAGATCTTGTAGAGCGGTATCACGGCAAGCGAAATGACCGATGCAATGAAGAGAGGTTCCTTCTTCTGGGTTTTCCAGAGAACAAGCACATAAGGGATCACTTCGATGATCATGAGAAGCAGCCAGAACAGGATGAATTCCCCGAAGTTTTTGCAGAAAGCCCACGCAAAGCCGCTCTCGTCAGAAGCCGAGGTGCTGACCATATAGTAAGGTCCGAACACGGCCAGCATTATGATGCATGAGACGATGCCGAACGGATTGAGGAGCTGTAAGATGACCTTTGCTTTCTTCTCCGGCTGGAGCTGTTTTCTGAATGCAAGAGCCAATGCAAGCGGCAGCATTCCGATCGTCGCCCAGGGCGAATAAGCAAAGCTCAGGCTTCCGATAAAGCCCGTGGACCTGACGTTCGACGAAAGGAGCATCATGACCATAAGTACCCATACCGGAACGCACTGGTTGAATACATTAGAAAGCTGCGTGAAATTGCTCATGTAGGCAAACGTCGGGAGCCAGTGTTCGATCGCCATGAAGCCTTCGTACTGCGTGAGTGAATGCACGATGTTCGGAAGCGCGTCGAGACCCGAGAACGTGATGAATATTATCGGGACTGCCCAGGATATCCTTCTGATGAAAAGCGCGGTCCCGACAAGAGTAAGCCACACTCCGAGAGACGTCCATATGAGCAGGAAAACGTTGCCTGCTGCGATGCCGAAAACTTTTCCGAACAGAGCCGCAGGCATCCAGAATGCCGTGTAGTATACAAGCGCTGTCGTGCCTTCGGTCTTGCCCAGAACTGCTATGACCCTGGGATTGATCTGCGTTTTGTAATCGTAGATGACGGGCCACTTGTAGTTAATGAGATCGTTAAAGATCGCCCTTCTGAAAACGTGGTCCGCCATCGAATAGATGTATTCGCCAACGCCTGACAAGAAGACAGTGACGAGCGAGACAACGGCAAGGATGATCAGATACTTTACGGGCATCTTCATACCGGTAAAACCGTCTGCCTGACCTGTCAGTTTTATATCGGGTCCCTTGCAAAAATCAATGCAGGAATATACGCAGCAGGCAGCCAGCAGAACCGCTGCCGGAATGCCGATGACAGGCTTTATGTAGCCTGCCAGGAATATGATCACCGGGATGGTCACATATGCGGCGCATATCGCGAAAAACACGTCTCTTCTGACGAGTACTTCCTTCTTCATTTATCAGTCACCCTTTTTTCCTTCGCCAAATATCTGTAGAAGAACTTGTTCCTGTAATCAGGGGCGAAAAACTGTTCCTCAATGGTCTTTGCATAGTACGGATCGTTTATGTTTCCGAACGAACCTATCTTGTCCCTGTTGCTCTCGTTCCCGGTTATCGTACTGCCTGCGATTACGAAAAGATTAACACATGCGGGGAACATCATGAGGATCGTAAATAAGATCAGGCCTGCACTCTTTAACCAGTCCTTCTTTTCCTTGGGTTCGTTTTCGGGCAGGAACAAAGAAGATACGGTTCCCGAGAACCAGATGCACAGGATGAAAAGTCCGGGCATCGATCCCCTCATCGAGAAGTCGTTCATCTCGGATACTCGGTAAAGCGGGATCAGACAGAGCGTAATGAAAATGGAGATAAACACCGGATCTTTTCCGTGCTTTTTGTAAAGTACAGCCGATATCGGAATTACTTCGATGAGGATGAACAGCAGATATGCGGGTATGAACCACAGAGGCCTGTCATAGAATGTCCACGTGAATCCGCGGAAAGAGACCGCGCCTGAATTTGACATGTAATAGCTTCCGAAAACGACCAGAAGCAGTATCGCTGAAACGATGTTTACCGGCGTTAAGATGTTCAGGAAATTCTTCTTTGCGCTTCCCGCGTTCATTTCCTTGCGGAGTACGAACCCCACGATGATCGGCAGAAGACCGAACACTGCCCAGGGCGAATAAGCGAAAAGAAGGCCTCCGATGAGGCCGAAGCTTCTCGTGCTGAAGCTCATGAGAAGGAGCGCAACTATCAGGAAGCACGGAACGATCTGATTAAAAACATTCGCGTGTTCAGTGAAATTCGATACGTAGGAAATGCCCGGAACCCAGCCTTCCAGCCAGAGCCAGGCGTCATAACCCGTGAAGAAATACACGATGTCCGGAAGAACATCGAGACCTGCGAAAAACACATACAGAAAGGGCATTGCGTATGAGTTGCGCTTGTTGATCGCGCACATTGCGACAAAGCCCAGGAATATACCGATGGAATTCCAGATGACCAAAGCAACGTTTGCCGCAGTAAAGCCGAACAGCTTGCCGATCAGAGCCGCGGGAAGCCAGTAAACGAAATAGTAAGAGAAAGCCCTCTCCCCCGATGCCATACGGAAGATGTTTATGACTTCGGGATTTGTCTGCGTCGAATAGTCGTAGATGACAGGCCAGTTGTAATCGACGAGATCTTTTAAGATCGCCCTTCTGTACGGGTGATCCTGGAGCGTAAAGACGTACTCTCCGACACCCGTGACCAGAGACACAACAACAGCAGCAACCGCAAGGATCACAATGAACTTTACAGGCATGTTTATAACGGTATCCTGCCTTGAAAGCTGACTTCCGTCGGGAGATCTAAGGCATTCCATAACCGAGATGGCGCACATTCCGGCAAATGCCAGCGCAAGCGTTATTCCGATCAGGGGTCTCAGGTAACCGAGACAGAATATGATGACCGGGAGCGCAAGGAAAAGAAGACAGCAGCAGTAGAACTCAGGGTATCCTAGCGACACCATGCCTTTGGCGGCATCGTTTTTCTTCCTTTTTTGAACCTTGTTGTCCAGGTTCGTGAGTTCCCGCATAGGTCTGTCTGCCTTTCAAAATATAAATAATTATAACTTATGTCAGTGCCAGAAAAGGAAGAAATCCTCGCAGCGCTCAAGCAGCGTGGGAGTCGTTTTCGTAAGCGTGTAGGTATCTCCCGTGAGCACCAGACTGAATCCTACCAAGACAGTCAGAACACATGCTGCGCAGATGAGCCCATACACCGTCTTTCTTCCGGACTTTTTCATGACTCTTCTCAGAAGGACTACGGCGCCCGAGATCGAAAGTATCCAAGCGAAATCCGAAAGATATCTCAGGCAGACTCCGCCTCTTGAGAAATTGAACCACGTGATGAACAATGACGTTACGAAGCACACGATGATGAAAGCATTGTAGACCGCCGCATCTTTTCTTCCCGGCTTATCCTTGGTCTTCATGAAAGTACCCGGAGCAAAGACCAATCCGAGCAGTATAAGCGGAATGTTTAAGATCCCGGCCGAAGGCTCTATGTTCCTGAAGACCTCATACGTGTAAGTGATGACGCCTCTAGCCTCAAAATATGGGAACGTATCCATCGCAGAAAACGGCATCAGGAAATAGTAGTAGATCGCAGACGGGAACATCTCAGGCGTAGCCTTGAGCGAAGATATGTCGCTTACCGTCAGCTGATAGTTCTCACCGAAATCGAAGATATTTCCGAACCTCGCCTGATTATGCATGAGAATGAGAGCGATCCCGGCAAGCACCGGAATGACGAACACCAATGCCTCCGAGAACCTCTGTCCTGCCTTTCTCTTTTTGTCGAAAAGCACTACAAAAAACACCGGCAAGAGTATTGCCGCGCAGACCGCCACGGAAGGACGCGAACCTGCGCAGAACGCAAGCGATAATCCCGAAAGGAAGAACAGTATCAGTCTTAAGATGAATCTCCTGCTCTTGACCGCGGTAAGACCGAAGAACACCGCCATCGCTATCGTGGCTATGGCGCTCTCACAGGCAATATAGTATTTCTCCGCATGCATCATGTTGGTATAAACGAGAGATGCCGATGCAACCGCGGGGATCATGAGAAGCAGCAGCAAAAGGTTCTTTTTGGGAACAAACATCCTGACTGCAGCAAGGAATGCGAAAATCACGGCGGCACAAGCGATAGTACCGAAGATCGCGACCGCTGATGCATAATTCGGAACGCGGTGCGTGATCAGATAGACCGGATAATAGACCGTATATACCGGTGCCATTCCGAAATAGCTGTAATACTTTCCATCCTTATATGCGTAATCCCATCTGTAAGTGACTTTCTTCGCTTCTCTCTCACTCGAATCGTACGGATTATCCATTTTCGCAAGTTCCTCATCAGCGGGAACGTCCAGATAAGGGATCCTCTTCATCGAAGAGTCGAAAGCCAGCTGGTAAATATCGTTGATCTCTGAAGTATCCTCAAAAGGATACTTGTCGAGCTTCATCGCCGAACGGTAATAAAGCGGAAAAGTAAGTCCTGTGGTAATGACGAACACAAAAAGCAAGAGCAGCGCGTGGCTTGCTTTTGAAGAATCGAAATCGATCCTGTAGAGCTTCAGGGATACGATCAGTGACACCAGCGCAATGCAGATGAGAATGACCAGATATCTTATGAAAGACACGCTGTAGAAATTGCGGTTTGATATCGTGACCGAATCCACCCTGACAGTCTTTTGGATCAACTCAAAACAGAGCATGACGGATTTGATGTTGCCGTAAGGCTTCATGAAGAGAGTCGTGTTCCTCAATCCCGATATCTTTCTGATATCAGCCGAACGGTATTCATACATCGAATTCGAATCTTCGATCATGAGCCTTAATCTGAACCTGCTCTCGCGTTCAACGGGTTCACCGGAGAAATCGACCTTGATGCAATAAGCGTCATCAGGGACGTTCGGGATCATAAGCGAACATTCGGACTTTACCAGTACGCTCTCCCCTTCAAACCTGATAGGGCCTTCTTCGTCGTCGGCATCAGACGCAAACTCGGGCAGAAGCCTGCTGCCCTTGATCGTAATGTTATTCGTGTTGTTTTTGAAGCAGTTGAAATTAAAAAGGAAGAGTTCGCAGGCAAGCACCAGAAACGACATGACCGCTATGATCACTGCCGCTTTGGATGCCTTGCGGTTTCTTCCTCTCAAAAGATAGATGATGCATATGTCACTGACTATGCACATGACCGCGAAAAACGCGGAACTGACAGGACTTGCAGCCGTTTCCTGAGGGAGATTCGCACACCTTCTTATAACAAAAAGGCTCGCCATCGCAAACAGGAACTGCAAAAGCGCAGAAGTCCATATTATAAGGAAAGACAAAGCCGTCTCACCGGTTTTGTCTTTCCATTTGATCTGCCATATCAGCTTCGGGAGCTTTAAGTCCCTGACATGCGATTTGCCGAATGCTTTGGTCCGGGCAAAAAGCACTTCCGCAACGGATGCAATAACCGCCGAAGCAAACGGCCAAACGACTGTCAGGATCGTGTCCGTCAAAGCTGTACCGTCATGAATTCAATAGCCTGGGGTTCGAGCGGCTTGTCGTGATAATCGGTCTTTACGGAAGCGATCTTATCAACCTCTTCGATGCCTTCGATGAGCTTGCCGAAAGCTGCGTACTGACCGTCAAGGCTCGGATATGTCTCATGCATGATGAAGAACTGTGAGCCTGCCGAGTTGGGATCCATGGCGCGTGCCATAGAGAGAACGCCTCTCGTATGCTTGAGATCGTTCGTAAATCCGTTAGCCGTGAACTCGCCCTTGATCGTGTATCCGGGACCGCCCATGCCTGTTCCCGTCGGGTCACCGCCCTGGATCATGAATCCCGGGATGACTCTGTGGAAGATGAGTCCGTTATAGAAACCCTTGGATGCGAGATCGACAAAGTTCTTAACCGTCTCAGGCGCAATCTCGGGATAAAGCTCCGCCTTCATTACGCCGCCGTCTTTCATCTGGATTGTTACGATCGGATTTGCCATTTTGATTCTCCTTATCTGTGCTTATATGATCTGAGGATGTCGTCCTTGATCTTCCAAAGCTTGGGTGACAGGTCGACATAATAATCGTGAGGATTCTCGAATCTCTTGACGGAATCCCAGAGAGAATCGAGTTCCTTGGTGCAGTAAGCGCGGATCTCGGCAATGGAAGGCTTCTCATAAACAAGCTTTCCGTGCTCGAAGATCGGTACAAGGAGCTTTCTCGTAGTATAGTTCTCAAGAACCTTGCTCTTCCAGGTTACGTTAGGATCAAAGATCTCGTAAGGCTCGCCTGCGGGTATCTCTTCGCCTGCGACCATGAGGACGTCAGCCAGAGCCTTGCCGGTAGCCTTGTCATAGAATCTGATGATCTCCTTGTTGCAGGGATTCGTGACCTTGCCGATGGAGTCGGATATCTTCATCTTCGGGATGATGTTGCCGTCCTTATCCTCGACTGCAGCGATCTTGTAAACGCCGCCGAAAACAGGTTCAGCCTTGGAGGTGATGAGTCTCTCGCCTACGCCGAACGAATCGATGCATGCGCCCTGGTTGATGAGATCTCTGATGAGATACTCGTCGAGAGCGTTGGATACCGTGATCTTGCAGTCCGTAAGTCCTGCCTCGTCAAGCATCTTTCTTGCCTGCTGAGTCATGTAAGTAAGGTCGCCGGAATCGATCCTGATACCCTTGAGGCGCTTGCCCATGGGTTCAAGGACTTCCTTAGCGCATCTGATCGCATTCGGGATGCCCGAACGGAGAACGTCGTAAGTATCCACGAGAAGGAGCGCGCCGTCCGGATATGTGAGCGAATATGCCTTGAATGCATCGAACTCGGTATCGAAAAGCATGACCCATGAGTGAGCCATCGTTCCGGAAAGCGGAATGTTGAACTGCTGTCCGCAGATCGTGCAGGAAGTTCCTGCAGCGCCTGCAATGTAAGCAGCTCTAGCGCCGAGAACTGATGCGTCGAAGCCCTGTGCGCGGCGTGCGCCGAATTCCATGACGGGTCTTCCTTCAGCGGCTCTTACGATCCTCGCGGTCTTTGTTGCGATCAGCGTCTGGTGGTTGATCGTGCAGAGGAGTGCCGTCTCAAGGAGCTGTGCCTGGATGATGGGGCCTCTTACCTTGACGAGGGGTTCCCTCGGGAATACAACGGTTCCTTCGGGGATTGCCCAAACGTCACATGTAAATTCAAAGTTCCTGAGGTACTCAATGAACTTGTCACCGAAGTGGTAATTAGTCTTGAGGAACTCGAGGTCCATCTCGGAGAAATGCAGGTTGGACAGATAATCGATAACCTGTTCGACGCCTGCCATAACGGCATATCCACCGCCCTCGGGTACATTTCTGAAGAACGCGTCAAAATATACGATGGTATCTCCGCAGCCGTTGTCCAGATAACCGTTAGCCATGGTCAGCTCATAGAAATCCGTGAGCATGCTCATGTTGGTTCTATCGTTCCACATACCGTAGTCCATAAAAACACCTCCGCTTCCTTTATCAGGATTTAGCTATTTCCTTGATGGTCGTAGTGAGACCTGCAATACCCTGAAGATCTGAAGGAATGATGATCTTTGTGGATGCACCCTGTCCGACCTTTTCGAGAGCCTCAAGTCCCTTGATGGCGATGAGTCCGTCGTCAGCTCCAACATCCTTGACCATCTGAAGACCCTTAGCGGTTGCTTCCTGGACTGCAAGGATGGCCTGAGCCTGACCTTCAGCCTCTCTGATGGCAGCCTGCTTCTTAGCTTCAGCTCTGAGGATGGCAGCTTCCTTCTCACCTTCTGCGACTCTGATAGCGGATTCCTTTTCACCTTCTGCGATGAGGATCTTTTCTCTCTTCTCACGCTCAGCCTTCATCTGCTTCTCCATCGCAGCCTGGATCTCCTTAGGCGGGATGATGTTCTTGAGCTCAACACGGTTTACCTTGATTCCCCAAGGGTCAGTTGCTTCGTCCAGGATCTCTCTCATCCTTGTGTTGATGATGTCACGGGATGTGAGTGTCTGGTCGAGCTCGAGGTCACCGATGATGTTACGGAGCGTTGTAGCAGAGAGATTCTCGATAGCAACGATAGGACGCTCGATTCCGTATGTGTAGAGCTTAGGATCGACGATCTGATAGAAGAGGACCGTATCGATCTGCATCGTAACGTTATCCTTTGTGATAACGGCCTGCGGGGCGAAGTCCGCAACCTTCTCCTTGAGGGAGATCTTCTTTGCAACACGGTCAATGAAAGGTACCTTCAGGTGAAGACCGGTATCCCATGTTGTCCTGTAAGTTCCGAGACGCTCGATGATGAATGTCGTTGCCTGCGGAACGATCTTGATGTTGGCGAGAATGAGAACGATAAACAGAATAGCGACTATGCCTCCGATTACCACTCCGCCTGATGATGCCAATACTACGTTAACCATAAAAACCTCCAAATGAGTTATTCGGGATCGACGACGAGTTTAACGCCTTCGATCGCCCTGACTGTTACTTTTTTACCTTCGGCTATCGCGCTTTCTGATTTGGCGCTCCAGACCTGACCATCGACTTTGACCTGGCCTTTTCCTTCCATGGGATCTATGGGCACTATAACGACGCCCTCCTTCCCGATGAGTCTGTCGGCATTGGTCCTCTGGATGTTTGCTCTGCGGAGCGATTCAAGCTTGGGCCTGATCCAGATCATGCAGATTACGAAGGTAACGACAGACACTGCTGCCATTACTATGATCTGCAGATTATGGGGTGCACCGCACAGGTCCATGATCATGGCCACGAGAGCTCCTGCCGCAAACCAGACGGTCGCGAGAGCAGTTGTGGCGGCTTCAATGATGAGCATTACGACCATTATTATCAGCCAAATGATCCACCATGACATAAATCTAATCCTCCCTTCAAAAATTTGCGCAGGTATTCCACGCCCACGCTAAAGATAATTATATCACCTTAAAAATCTTTTTAGGGAAAAATCGGTTACGCTCTGGCAGCCTTCTCATCGAAAAAGACTTCCTCGAGAGTAAGGCCTTTTGCAGGAAGCGTCTTGCCCGCAAGACTCCTGTCGCCCTTTTCTATCACTTCGCCTATTCCGTCTGCCGGTATCTTTCCCTGTCCGACGTAAAGAAGCGTTCCTGCGATTATGCGGACCATGTTGTAGAGGAATGCTTCTCCGGACACTTCGACCTCGATAAGAAGAGGGTCTCCTCCCGAAGTCCTCACGGAAACGCCGTGAAGTCTTCTTACGTATGTCTTCTGGCTTCCGCCCGCCGCGCAGAATGCACGGAAATCATGTTCTCCTGCAAATGCCTCAGAAGCCTTTTTCATGGCTTCGATATCAGGCATAACGGGACAGTAATAAGCGTATCTGTCCAGCATCGGGCTCCTGGTATTGGAGACATAGATGCGATAGATGTATCTCTTTCCGTTTATCGAGAACCTGGCCGAGAAATCGTCCCTGGCATAGAAGGCCCTCTTTACCGCTACGTCGTCAGGAAGAAGCGCGTTCATTGCCAAAGGGAACTTTTCTTCAGGAATGACAAACGGGACGTCTGCATGACTTAAGTGGCACTTTGCGTGCACACCCGCGTCAGTCCTCGAACATCCCGTAAGTCTGATCTTCTGTTTGAATAATTCTGCAAGAGCGCTCTCAAGCACATCCTGCACGGCCCTGCCGTTCTCCTGTGACTGGAATCCCGAGAATCCGGTCCCGTCAAACTCGGTTATGAAGCAGAGCCTCGGCATTGCTTTATCAGATGCCGTTCTTGCCGTCATCCACGCAGGACTTACCCATCATGGCAGCACCGACGATGCCTGCGTCGTTGCCCATCTGGGCGAGCTCGACCCTGGTCTTCGGAACTCCGGGTCCGAAATAAGGCCTGCTCATTGTCTTTTCGCGCATGGGGATGAGGAGCGGATCGCCTTCGTTGCATACACCGCCGCCTACTACAAGGATCTCAGGCATGAATGCATTGATGGCATTTGCAAGACCGTCAGCGAGATAAGAAGTGTACATGTCGACAACGTCAGCAGCGACCTTGTCACCCTTCTTGAGTGCCACGAATGCGATCTGGGCATTCCACTCGCCAAACTCTTTATATACTTCGTTGAGGAGGGAATCAGGATTTGCCTCTGCAGCTTCTCTTGTCATTCTTGCGAGAGCGGTAGCTGAAGCATACTGCTCGAAGCAGCCCTTACGGCCGCATCCGCACTGAACGCCGCCTGAAACGAGAACGGTATGTCCGAACTCGGAACCTGCCTGGTTGAATCCGGAATAGATCCTTCCTCTGACGATGACGCCTGCGCCAACGCCCGTGCCGAGCGTGATGGTTACGGAATCCTTGGTGCCCTTGGCAGCACCTGCAACAGCCTCTGCCATTGCAGCGCAGTTTGCATCGTTATCGATATAGACCGGAAGGTCGATGACCTCCCTGATGAGCTTTCTCATGGGAGCTTTGTTGAACGGAAGATTGCTTGAATAAACGAGCAGTCCGTCATCGTTGTCGGGAGTTCCCGGTGAGCCGATACCGATAGCTTCGATATCCTTGACTTCGAGTCCCGCATCCTTGATCGCATCTGCAGCGAGAGTACCCATATCGTGGATGATATCCTCCATCGCACGATCAGCGTTTGTCTTAATGGAAAGCTTATTGAGGAGCTTGCCCTCACCATCGACTACGCCGGCCTTGATATTGGTGCCGCCGAGGTCGATTCCGACATAGTATGACATGGCTTAGAATCCGCCCTTCCTTTGTATTCAACTATAAAATTCTATCACAGGGGCTTATTTATCTCAAAGTCAAATCCATGACAACAAGGCCCGCTGCGCACACTGCCAGGAACAATCCGACAAGTATGTCCGTGCTCTTGATCTTCAGAGGATTAAGCTTCGTTCTTCCGACGCCTCCCCTGTAGCATCTGGCATCCATTGCGACAGCCAGTTCCTCGGCTCTTCTGAAGCTCGATACGAACAGCGGGATGAGGACGGTTATGTAACCCTTGATCCTGTTCAGGAAAGATCCCGTATCGTAATCCGCGCCTCTGGAGACCTGTGCCTTCATTATCTTGTCAGTCTCCTCGATGAGCGTCGGGATGAACCTGAGCGCAATGGACATCATCATGGCCATCTCGTGTACCGGTACCTTGATGATCTTCAATGGAGAGAAAAGACTCTCCAGAGCGTCCGCGATCTTAAGCGGAGTGGTGGTAAGTGTCAACATCAGGCTGGTCGAAAGGATGAGGAATATAAGCCTTATTCCCATCAGCGATGCTCTCGTGAAACCGTAATCGGTGACCGTGATCATCTTCCAGTTGAAAACGACATTGCCCTGCTTTATCGTCAAAAGATTTAAGATCATTATGAACACCGACAGCGGCAGCACCGGGCTGATCGTCTTCCATACGACCGGAGCGCTTACCTTTGCCATGAAAAGCTGGACGACTATCACCAGTCCCAAAGCGAATAACGCAAATGGTGACTTGATCAGGAAGATGACCACGAGATATACGAGATAAAGAAGAGTCTTTACTCTCGGGTCAGTCCTGTGGAGCAGCGAATCAGCTTTGTAATATCTTCCGAGGCTAATGTTGTTTAACATTTCTGCCTCGCTTTCAGCACTGCGCGGTAAACTGCGCGTGCTTCCTCTTCGGGTTCGAAAAGCGCCTTTTCAAATACAATTTCGGGCATGCTCTTCTTTAATTCATCCTTAAGGCTTGAAGAGAACTTCGTTATCTTGGGCTGGTCGATACCTATCATATGAAGCTTTGCCTTGTCAGCGAAAAGCTCATCAGGAGTCTCACATATGACCGCTTCGCCATCCTTGATGCAGCAGATCCTGTCGCAGTATGCGGCCGCCTCGTCCATGTTGTGTGAAACGATCACGATGGTAGTTCCCTTGTCCCTGAGCGTCTTTATCAGCGCGAACATCTCTTCCCTGCCCTCGGGATCAAGTCCGCTCGCAGGTTCATCAAGGACCAACACCCTCGGTCTCATTGCAAGGACGCCCGCCATTGCGGCACGCCTCTTCTGGCCTCCTGAAAGATCAAAAGGATTTTTTCTCAACACTTCCTTTTCGAGACCTACGGACTTCGCTGCCATGACAGCGCGGTCCTTCTGCTCCTCCGCCGAAAGCTTCATCTTGCGCAGACCGTAGCAGATGTCCTTAAATACCGATTCCTCGAAAAGCTGGTATTCAGGATACTGGAACACCAGTCCGACCGTCTGCCTTATCTGCTGAACGTCGCCCTTCTTAGAACAGAGAAGTGTCTTGCCTTCTTCGGGATATATCTCAATCTCGCCAGAGGACGGCTTCATTATCGAATTCATGTGCGATATCAGCGTGGTCTTTCCACAGCCCGATTCGCCAACTATACCGAGTATCTCTCCCTCGAAAACGTCGAGGTTAATGTTTTTCAGGGCAAAGGTCTTACCGCCGTCATAAGAACTGAAGAGGTCTTTTACGGACATGATCTTGCGCCTTACTCTGTAGTCGGGATCTACGGGCTTAAGTTCGGGAACATTACCTGCGGAAAGATCAGAAGCCGTAAATATCTTTATCAGCTTTTCCCTAAGCTCTGCTTCGCCAGTCAGGTCTTCTTCAGTCAGGTGCTTTCCTGCGAGCTTTGCGATCTCGTAAGCAAACCTGACGGCCACAGGTCTTCTGAGTCCGTATTGTTCAACGTTGATGTCAGCGAAAATGTGGGCAGGAGTTCCTTCAGCGGCGGCATGGCCTTCCGAGATTATGATTATCCTTCCGCTACGCATCGCTTCTGACATGTCGTGGGTGATGGTTATGAGGGTAAGGCCCTTTTTGAGTCGCATGTCCTCACATACTGCAAGGAATTCGTCTCTGCTCTTGGGATCGAGCATTGCCGTAGCTTCATCAAGAATGAGCACGTCAGGCTTCATAGCAAGTGCGCCCGCGATTGCGAGTTTCTGCTTCTGTCCGCCTGAAAGGCTTGATGCTTCTCTAAGCCTCAGGTCGTAGATGCCGACATCCTTCAATGCCTGGTCTACTCTTTCGCGCAGTTCGGGAAGACGTACACCCAGGTTCTCAGGGCCAAATGCAACGTCTTCTTCAACTATGGTTCCGACGATCTGGTTGTCCGGGTTTTGGAAAACACAAGTGCTCTTTTCCCTTATCTGCCAGAATACGGAATCATCGGAAGTGTCTTTGCCGAAAACGATTATCTTGCCTGAATCAGGGACTTCGATAACATCGATCAGTTTTGCAAGCGTTGACTTGCCTGATCCGTTGGCACCTAGGATCGCGGTATATGAGCCTTTCTCTATCTCAAGGCTCAGGTTCTCAACGGCGGGTTCTTCGGGCGCGGAACCGTCGACTCCTTCAGAGCCGTATGTGAAAGTCACGTTTTGTACGGATATCTTCTCCACCCTTGAGATCTTTCCTTTCAAAGAACCCTGTAAACCGCTTTAACAAGCAACATTATAAAAAAATCGGGAGAGGTTAACGAGCCTCTCCCGGTTTAATTTTTCATTTAGCGGTATCCCGTCGTTTGTGTAAATTATACGAACTCAAGGATAGCCATCTCAGAGCCGTCGCCGCGTCTAGCGCCGATGCGGATGATTCTTGTGTAACCGCCTGTTCTGCCGACATACTTGGGAGCGATGTCATCGAAGAGCTTGTTAACGGGGTTAATGATGTTGCCCTCGCTGTCATGGCTCTTGTAGCACCACTTGATCATCTGTCTGCGTGCTGCGAGACGGGATGCATTGTCGATCTGAACTGTCTTTGTCTTAACTTCACGGTCAACAACTTCATACTTCTTGCCGGCCTTGGATGTCTTGGTCTTGAGAACCTTCTTGCCCTTACCGTCGAGCTTTGCAGCGGAGACTGTGATCTCCTTTGTTGTGAAGTTGTCCTTCTCCTTTACAGCAGAAGCGATGAGCTTTTCAACGATAGCGCTTACTTCCTTAGCACGGGCAACTGTCGTCTCAAGCTTGCCGTTTATTATCAAATTTGTAACCTGATTCTTCAGCATAGCAGCACGCTGATCTGAAGGACGGCTGATTTTCCTGTTAGGCATCTTATTTTCCTCCTAAGATGTAAGTTATTCTTCCTGGTCCTTGAGGTGAAGACCCATACCCTCGAGCTTCTCGATGATCTCTTCGAGAGACTTCTTGCCGAGGTTCCTGACCTTGATCATCTCATCCATTGTACGTGCTACGAGATCGCCAACAGTGTTGATCTGTGCTCTCTTGAGGCAGTTGTATGTACGTACGGAGAAATCGAGGTCCTCGATAACGCCTGAAAGCTTGCTGTCATGCTCTCCGGACTCTTCAATGCTCTTGAAGCTCAGTGCGGAATCAGTATCTGCGAGAGCTGTGAAGAACTTGAGGTGGTCGATGAGGCAGTTAGCTGCAGAAGACAGTGCTTCGTCAACCTCGATCGTTCCGTCTGTCCAGACTTCGAGCGTAAGGCTGTCATAGTCTGTTCTTGCACCTACACGGGTATTCTCTACCTTGTAGTTTGCCTTCTTGACGGGTGTGAAGATCGAATCGATCGGGATGAGTCCGATAACCTGCTTGTTAGGCTTGTTCTGTTCAGCGGTGTTGTATCCGCGTCCTTTGCTGAGTGTGAACTCCATGAAGATGTCATCAGCACCGTTGAGGTGAGCGATGACGTGATCGGGATTCATGATCTGGACGTCAGGTCCGTGAACGATGTCGCCTGCTGTGAGCGCGCCGGTTCTGCCCTTTGCAACGCTGATGCTGACGATGTTTGACTCGTTATGAAGCTTAGCGCGGATACCCTTAATGTTAAGGATGATCTCGGTCATATCTTCGATGATTCCCGGAACAGTGGAGAACTCATGCTTAATCTTGTCGATCTTTATGGATGTAACTGCCGCACCGGAAAGTGACGAGAGAAGAACTCTGCGCAGCGAATTTCCGAGCGTTATACCGAAACCACGCTCGAGCGGGGCAATGGTATATTTGCCGTATGACTTATCGTCGTTGGATTCAACGCACTTGATTGTCGGCTGGCTGATTTCCATCATATTCTATCCTCCTGAAAGTTTTTTGGGCCTGGATCTACGGTCGTATCCTACGTATTACTTGGAATACAACTCGACGATCTGTACTTCGTTGACGGGTACATCGATCTGATCTCTTGTAGGAAGCTTGATGATCTTTCCTGCAAACTTCTCAAGATCGCTCTCGACCCATTCAGGTGCACGTCTTGTGCCTGTAACTTCAGCGATATCCTTGAAATGCTGAGAACCTCTTGCCTTTTCCTTGATCTCGATCTGATCGCCGACCTTTACACCATAGGAGGGAATGTTAACAGTCTTGCCGTTAACCTTAACTGCTCTGTGGCTTACGATCTGTCTTGCCTCGTCTCTTGTACGGGCAAAACCCATTCTGAAAAGAACGTTGTCAAGTCTTGTCTCGAGAAGGATCATGAGGTTTTCACCGGTTGTGCCGTAGTGAAGCTTCTGTGCCTTCTCATAGTAGTTTCTGAAAGGCTTCTCAAGGACTCCGTAGATGAACTTAGCCTTCTGCTTTTCCTTGAGCTGCATGCCGTACTCGCTCATCTTGCGGACGACCTTAGCCTTCTTCTTAGATTGCTTATTAAGTCCCAGATACGCAGGCTCAATACCGAGGGCTCTGCACTTCTTAAGGACAGGTGTCATATCTCTGGCCATTGATTTATCCTCTTTCTTTCGTAATTAGATAGTTAGTAGCGAAAAGAAGAATTAAACTCTTCTGCGCTTCGGGGGACGGCAGCCGTTGTGCGGAACGGGAGTAACATCTTTGATCATTGTTACTCTGAGGCCTGCGGTCTCAAGTGCACGAACAGCGGACTCACGTCCGGATCCGGGTCCCTTGACATAAACGTCAACGGTCTTCATGCCGTGGTCGCATGCAGCCTTTGCAGCCTTCTCGGAAGCTACCTGAGCAGCATAGCTGGTACCCTTACGGGAACCCTTGGCATCCATACCGGCAGAAGCCCAGGAAATTGCGTTGCCCTGCTTGTCGGTGATGGTAACTATCGTATTGTTGAATGTAGCGTGAATATGAGCCTGACCGTCTACGACGTTCTTACGCTCACTTCTTCTGGGTCTTAAACTTTTCTTAACTGCCATAAATCAGTTTCCTCCCCTTACTTCTTCTTACCTGCGACGGTATGCTTAGGGCCCTTACGGGTACGAGCATTCGTCTTGGTGCGCTGGCCTCTGACGGGGAGTCCGAGTCTGTGACGGCGTCCTCTGTAGCAACCGATATCGGTAAGTCTCTTGATGTTAGCGCCGATTTCTCTCTTAAGGTCACCCTCGACCTTGTAATTGTTCTCGATCTGGTCACGAATCTTAGCGACTTCGTCCTCAGAAAGGTCCTTAACGCGCGTATCAGGATTGATTCCTGTCTCACGGATGATATCCGCAGCGCTTGTTGTTCCAATACCGAAAATGTAAGTAAGAGCGATTTCGATTCTCTTGTCATTCGGTAAATCTACGCCGGCTATACGAGCCATTTAGTGTACCTCCATATGATTGTGGTAATACTTCTATATACGACACGCGGCGTAAGGAACTCCCGGTTTCCCGAAGAGCAGCCGCCCTTACATGTAGGCGTGTAATATTCTTCCGATTGTTTGCGGGCGGAGCTTGTTTGCCCGCGGCCTGTCTTTCTAATTCGCACCGGGGCTAATTCCGGCAGCTGACAGACCCGACACCTGCTTGATTAACCCTGCCTCTGCTTGTGCTTGGGGTCGGAGCAGATGACCATAACCTTACCGTTGCGGCGAATGATCTTGCACTTCTCGCACATCGGTTTTACTGACGGTCTGACTTTCATAAGTAAACCTCCTGGTCTGTTTTATTTTTACACAACAAAACACAGGCGCTTTTTGAGCGCATGCCGTACTATTATAGCAAAAACATTTTGGTTTTCAACTGAATTTTTTCAAACAACGGAGAACTTTTTGAGCATCTCCACAAAAATATAAAAGAGCCGTCCGAAGGCGGCTCGATTATAACATCTCTTATATAAAGTATCTACTTATATTATCCGAAGATTCCGCCTGATGTGGGGAGCGGGATCGTGCACATGAAGACCACTGCAACGATGAGGCAGACAACGCTGATGGCAAGAACGATCTTCTTGTTTGTTCCATTTTTGAATACGCCTACAATACCGAGCAGGAAGAGTGCAACGCTGTAGATTACCGTTACGAGTGAGAACTTGTCGCCGTTGGCATTGTCCTGTCTTCCCTGTTCAAGGACCTTTTCTGCTTCTTCAAGCTTAGCGTTGGCATCAGTAAAGTATGTATCGATGAATTCCTGTGTGAAAGGTGATGTTATCGCTTTTTCATTTTGGAGCCATTCAACGATATCCTGAGTATCATTATTACCGTCAGTGAACTTTGCGGAATCATAGCCGATCTTTGCAGCCATCTCATCGGTAAGATTGTCTTGTGCAAACCACTCGAGCTTCCAGACATTGGCCTCGATAGCTGCCGCATCCTTTGCATCAACTGCATAAAGGATCTCAACTTCATAGCCAGATATGGTGTTCCAGATGCCCATGTCATGTGAAAGAGCCTGGACTGCCGCGTTATATTGAGAGTTTCCGTCACTTGCAAGGTTGTTGCTCGTAGCATAGTTTGTTGCCTGGTTGCCGCCGTGGATGGAACCAACGTAGCTTGCCCATGCCGTGAGAAGTGCAGTGATGCCGAGCAGCACGACCGTGATGACCTCGAGAGCATTCTCGCTGAGGAAAGACTTCTTTCCTTCTTTCTTCTCAGCCTTGGTCTCTTTGACTTCCTTAACTTCTTTTACTTCCTGGATTTCTTTCTTCTCTTCACCCATAAGAATTGTTCCTCTTCTTATATATAAATTTCCGGTTGGAATAACCGACTTGTTAAAAACCCGCTCATAAAAAGTCAGGCATCTGCCGCAAGCGCATGCGCCGAAAAGCAAATCCTGACAAATTACCCCTATGCGGGATATCCGTAACGGAATTATACCTTAGGCTTCTTTTCGCCTCTCCAGGTAATCCTTCCCCTGGAAAGATCATAAGGAGAGATTTCCAAGGTAACCTTATCGCCGGGAAGGATCTTGATGTAATTCTGTCTGAGCTTGCCTGACAGATGAGCGAGAACAACATGTCCGCTGTCGATCTTTACCTTGAACATCGCGTTCGGGAGTGCCTCGTCAACTACACCCAATACTTCAATAACGTCTTCCTTACCCATTAATAACCCTCCTCGTAATCATAGGTAGTCATATAAGGTCCTTCATCTGTGATGAGGATCGTGTTCTCATAATGTGATGCCGGGCTTCCGTCCTGTGTGACGATAGTCCACTGATCGCCGAGCAGCTCTATTTCCCTGCTGCCGAGCGTGATCATCGGTTCAATGCAGATTGCCATGCCCTTCGTGAGCTTCTTGCCGTGTCCGGGCTTGCCGTAATTGGGAACGTCGGGATCCTGGTGCATCGTTGTTCCGATTCCGTGACCCGTAAGTTCTCTTACGACTCCGTAGCCGAAGCCTTCGCAGTACTGCTGAACGGCATATCCGATGTCTCCGGTCCTCATTCCCACCTGGGCAAACTTGAGACCTTCGAAGAATGATTTCTCAGTCCTCTCAACGAGATCCCTGACCTCGGGAGCAACGTCTCCAACGAGATAAGTCCTGCATGCATCGGAATGATAGCCGTCAAGGATGGCACCGACGTCAACGGAAAGGATGTCGCCGTCCTGAAGGATCCTGGACTTCTTGGGGATGCCGTGAACGACCTCGTCATTTACGGAAGCACAGATCGTTCCGGGGAACGGAGGCTGACCGAAATTAAGAAATGACGGGATGGCGTCGTAGCTTCTGATGATGTCATAGCAGAGCTTGTCTACATCGTGAGTCGAGACGCCGGGCTTGATGAAGTCCCTGCACTCCTTGAAAACCTTCTGGAGTATCTTTCCGGAAGCTTTCATCTTCTCAAATTCTTCGCTGGTGAGTATCTCTATCATAAATTTTCCTTTTATCAGAGTCCGAGCTTTGCAAGTCCGTCCTCGATCTCCTTGATGCATGTATCGGAACTGACATTGTTGTTGCCTTCAACGATCAGGCCGCGTGCAGCATAGAAATCGATGAGGGGCGCTGTGTTCTTTCTATATGTATCAAGTCTGGACTGAACAGTCTCAGGGTTGTCATCGGATCTCTGGATCGTCTTGCCGCCGCAGACATCGCAGACGCCCTCAACCTTGGAAGGCATGTACTTGATGTTGAAGCTCGCGCCGCACTTCTCGCAGACGCGTCTTGTAGTAACTCTGTCGATGATGACCTCATCATCAGTAACAACATACATTACTGCGTCGATCTTGGAACCGAGCGCTTCGAGGATCTTGTCGAGAGCCTCAGCCTGGGCGATGGTTCTCGGGAATCCGTCGAGGATGAATCCCTTGTCGCTCTTGAGGTTCTTGAGACGGTCTTCAACCATTCTGATGGTGACATCATCGGGAACGAGAGCGCCCTTGTCGATATATGACTTGGCTTCGATTCCCAAAGGAGTATTCTCCTTGATGTTGTATCTGAAAAGGTCACCTGTGGAAATATGGTCAAGACCGAACTTCTCTCTGATGACTGTGGCTGTTGTGCCCTTGCCCGAACCGGGTGCTCCCATGATAATCAGATTCATGTTTTTCCTCCTATCAATGCTTGGCGCTGCTTATTTTGCGTACTTGTTCTTTTTCTTTTCTTTGCCGGCTGCCTTTACCTTCTCTTCTTCAGTGGCGATTCCGTTATCGAGGACCGTCTGAAGTTCGACGAATCCGCCGCCCAGAAGGATGCTGACGATGCCCAGGAACCAGATACCGTTCAATACGGGGATGAGGTCAAGGAGCATCGGAACGAGGCTTACGAGGATGAGGAATGCGGCATCAGCAAGGTTGAAGTTGTTGTAAAGACTCATGAGATACTGAGCCGTAGCCTTGCCCGGACGGAGACCCTGGATGTAGCCGCCGTTCTGCTTGATCTGGTTTGAAAGATCGATGGGGTTGAACTGGATCATCGCGAAAATGTATGTGAAGAGCGCGAGGAAAGCCGCATATATGATGTAGAACGAAATGCTTCTCTTGAAATTGACGAATCCGAGGAAGAATATGTTCGTTGTTCCTTCAGGCATTACCATGCAGATGATGGCCGCAGGGAAAAGCATGATGGCGAGCGAGTAAACGATGGGCATCGTGCCTGCCTGGGCAACCTTCAAAGGAAGGACCTGATTCTGCATGCCGTACTGCTTCATGCCTACCGTTCTCTTGGAGAACAGGATGCGGAGCTTCTTGCCTCCGAGGTAGAACCATACGATGAACACGAAAAGCGCGAGGCAGACAACCGCTACGCCGAAAGTAATGGCAGCGGCTGCGGGAATTCCGAGGACCGATGCCTTGAGGTAAACAACCTTGAATACGTGAGGAACGTTGCGGAGGATGCATGCCAGGATGACGATTACCAGACCGGAACCGATTCCCTTGTTGTTGATGAGCTCAACGCACCAGCCGAAGAAAGCAGCGCCTGCAGCAAGGCAAAGACCTGCAAGAATGATCGCAACCCAGTAGTTGATCGATGTCCAGACGTGATTTCTCATGCCTGTGCAGTAAAGAGCTGCGAAAACGACGTCAGCGATCACTGCGGCGATCCTCGTATATTTGGTGATGATCTTTGTTCCGGCCTCACCCGTCTGGGCGATGTTTCTGAGCTTGGGAACAGCGATCGTCAGGATCTGCATTATTATCGAAGCAATGAGGAACGGATAGAGACCTAAACTGGTAATCGCAACATTGCCGAGGGCCTTAAATGACATGATGTTCAAAAGTTCTCCGGCATCACCCCACTTTTTAACGGCTTCAGAAGCGCCTGCGTGGTCGATTCCCGGAACGGGAACGAGAGAGAGAACGACAAGGACAGACAGGATCAGAAAGGTGAACCACATCTTCTTTCTGAGCGCCGGAACCTTGTAACTATCCGTAAATGTACTCATTAAAAATATATCTCCTTATAAATGCGCATAAAAACAGCGACAGTATTATAGCGCATATTATTCAAATTTTTAAGTTCGTTTTAAGAATGTCTTCCATAATGATGCCATCCACCCTGCCAATATGGGATGGATCCACGGATGGAAAAGGAGATGATCAGATATGAACAGAAAGAAAATCATCGCAGTTCTGGCAGCACTCGCAATGGCAGGAACTGTGGCAGGATGCAGTAAATCAAAGGCTCCGGAGCAGCAATTACCCGGAGATTCCCAAGTTCAGTCCTCGTTCGAGACCGAATCTCCGGCCGAGTCAGACTCCCAGCAAACCGTGGGGAAAGTCACCGCTATCGACGGAAAAAAGGTCACGGTCGAGTTAGGCGAACTGAAGCAGCGTACCCCGAAAAGGGACGGAAACAGCGGTGACGGAAACCCCAAGAGTACGGACCGCGGCAATAACGGCAACGGCAGGGACCGTCCGGATTTCTCATTCGGATACACATTTAACACAACAGGCGGATCAGCTTCCTACGATCTTTCCGGTCTCAAGCAGATAACCCTCGAAAATGATGACGACGATACAGCCGATACGGTAGAGGAGATCAAAACGGGTGACGTGGTCGTCATTAAGGTCGGTAAAGACGGAAATCCCGAATCACTGACCGTAAAAGCTCTGGGCGGAAGAAGAGGAAGCGGCAACGGCCGTAACAGCGGCGGTAACAGAAAAGACCGCGACGGAAACGGCAACAGGTCCGAACGCACAAGGAACAAAGACCGTAGCAAGTCAGCAAAAGGCAGAAACGATGACCAGGCAGATGCCTGATATCAGCCGACACCCTCATACTTCCAGTTGGAACGGTCCCAGACATTGTCCTTGACCGAATACCACTGGGATCTGTCGAAAGTATTAGTACCGTTTTTCGCGACATCCCAAGTCGTTGAGAAGATGACCTTCTGAGGTCCTTTCTTCTTGGAGGGATCCGAAAGAGGATTACCCGTAAAAGGATTTACTGCATTATTCACGAGACCCTGCGTCGCAAGCGCAGGGGTGTCTGCGTTTGTCATGAATTCATCGGAGATCTTGAAACCCTTGCTTCCAAAGTCCTTGAACATGAAAAGCGGGATATAGCCCTGGCCGTCAAATTCCTTATCCTCGTTGGTGAACATGAGATCTTCATACTGGCCGACGCCGTATGCGTGATCGGCTACGATGATGATCCTGGTGTTATCGTAAACGCCCTGTGCTTTAAGGTAATCGAGCCACCTTCCGACTGACATCAGGGCGGCTGTGTTCATCTCGAAAAATACATACTGCGGCGTTGTCTCCATCTTGAGCTGCTTGCCGTCGAGCATGAATCTCTCAGTGTGGGTAGCGTCATATTCCCTGTTGTCGACGTAGTATTTAGGCTCGTAAGAAGGCTCCAAGAGCATGGACATGTCGTGCGTTGACTTGTTGGACATGATCACGAGGTTGTTGCCCTTCTCGGAAATGTTGGTCATGGTATCCATTGCCCTGAGCGCATAGTATTCAGCCTCAAAGCTCAGATAGTGGCCGAGTGCCCTTGACGTGCCGTCTACTACCTGGAAGGATGAACTTGCCTCCTTGGTGATGGAGCCCGTCATGTTATATCTTCCGCCGTCGTAAAGGAACGGCTGGATCGCGACGGGGCTGGACTTGAAAAGGCTGTAGCAATAGAGGTTTCTTGTAAGAGAGATCTCGAGGTTGGCGCATTTTTCGGCCAGATCGGGCAGATAGTGATAACCGGTGTTGTAGACCTTCATGCCCTGGAAATCCTTGAAGACGGTAAGGTCAGGCATCCAGCTGTAGCCTGCATAAGTCGGGTTGATGAAAGTGCAGTCCCAGCCTTCCTTGACGAATACCGAAGGCATTACCTTAAGGGCTTCGTTCTGCTTGGATACAAGCGATTCGCTGCTTCTCTCGTTGATCCTTTCGGGCGTGTAGTCGTAACCGCCGTAGAGCGCGGGTGAAGCGAAATTGGTGCTCTGACCGTATGACATCGAGTTGCGGTACCATGTAAAGCCGTCAAAGCTCTGCCTGAGCTCGGGCTTCTCATTCAATATATAGGGGACCATCGAACCGATGGCGCGATCGAGCATCAAGACAACGATGTTCTGTCCGTCCTTTGAAAGATTGAACGACGGGAGCTCCTCGGAATAGCTGTTGAACGAGCTCTTGTACTGGACGTTGATCCTGGAGATGTTATTGCATGAGATAATTATCAAGGCAACGGCTCCGCATGCGGCAATGACCGTCGGAAAAGCCTTCGTGAATCTTAAGAGAAGTATGCAGACACCGGCCGCGAGCACAAGGAATACGGCATCCCAGATCATGTTAACGACATCGAAATGAGGATTTACGATGTACTGAAGAGTCTCTACCATGTCGCCGAAATAGTTGCTGTAGAGCGCGTTGTTGAGCAAAGCTCCGGAACACATGATGAACATTACCCTGCTCATTATCCATCTTCCCTTCGGCGAGGCGAAATAATAGAAAAGACCTGCCCATATGCCGAAAAGACCGATTCCCGTAAGGACCGGATAGAACAGGTAAAGCCCGGGATTGCTCATCGTATATCTGTTGATGAACTCCTGGGGAGATGCAGCAAGAACGTTGGACGGAACGAAGAATCCCGTGAACATCGCAAGGAAAGCAGCCGAAGCGGCAAACAAAGCGTTGCTTCTTGCTATCTCTGCCTTCTCGGGTTTCTTAACTTTCTTCTTACCGGTCTTTCCGGATTCCTTCCTGCCACGAAGAACGAGCATCACGATGTTCTTTCCGAGCGAGAAGACGTTGTTCAAAGTCCAGTAGAAGACGAGACCCGAAGGCGAATTGTAAAGGAATACGAGGAATACCGCTGCGATCAGATACATCTGCATCTTGGATTTAAGCGGAAGTCCCTTGCCGTAGATGACTCCCGAAATGACGTTTATGAGCGTCATAACGATCGGAAGAATGTTGATCGCAAAGCCTCCGATGACCAGAAGTCCGTCAGGGGCACTGAGGTCCTTTATGGGTCCTGCGGCAGCTCCCGCAAGTATGCTGCATCCGGAGAGCATCCTGTATGCGGCGATGAAAAACGGTATCTGCAAAAGCAATGAGACAGAACTCTTCAGCACGTTCATCGGGCTGTAATCGTTCTGTCTGTAGTATGTCTGAAGGATCATGAAGCGTTCGTCGCCCTTGAATGATTCCCTTATGTGCTTGATTACCGGAGCGAGCTTTATCTCCTTCTCACGGGCTTCCTCCTGGATGCTGTCTGCCCTTCTGTAGAGCGGGAGAACGACCAGGTTGAATACAAGGCTCAATATGATTATCGAGACGATAACGTTTCCCGAGGATTTGAATATGACCGAGAAAACGATCTCAAACAGGAGCTCGATCGGATAGATTATCAATGTGTAAAGACCGGTCAGGAATGACATTGTTCACTCCCCGAGGTGTACAGTCTCCTTACCCTCTTGCCTACCACGCATGTGATCTCATAGTTGATCGTACCGATCCTTTCGGCAAGATCATCAGCCAGCCTTTCCCTTCCGAAAACAACGACTTTGTCGCCGATCTTAGGTCTGACCTTCATGTCGGTCGTGTCGACCATGCACATATCCATGCAGACGTTGCCGATTATGGGGCACTTTTCGCCGTCGACGACCAGTTCAAAACCGTTGGAAAGGCGTCTGGACAATCCGTCGGCATAACCGATACCGACAGTCGTGACCTCGGTCTCGCGCTCTGCGGTGAAATGTCTTCCGTAACTGACCGTCGAGCCGACAGGTATCCTTTTAACGTGGATCACCTTCGCATACCAGGTCATTACGGGGATCAGGTCGGGCTTTACCGGAGGCTCAGGGCATCCGGGCGGCATCAATCCGTAGAGGATAATGCCTGCTCTTACGAGATCCAGGTGCATTTCGGGGAATCTCATGATCCCGGCGCTGTTGCATATGTGCTTCTTCTCGAAAACGATACCCTCGTTCTCAAGAACCTTTATCTGCGCCATGAAAGCATCAAACTGCTTCTGTGTGTAAGAATCGTCATCAGTATCTGCGACCGCGAAATGCGAGAAAACGCCGTAAGGGATAATGCCCGGCAGCTTGCAGCTCCTGACTATCTCTTCGGTCTCTGTTCCGTCAACGGCAAAACCGATACGTCCCATGCCCGTGTCGAGCTTGATGTGGACTTTAATCTGCTTGCCCTGGGCAACAGCCTCATCGGAGAGGGCTTTGGCGATGTCATAGGAATAAACGGCCTGCTCTATACCGTATTTTACGGCATCGGCATAGCGGCTCCTGTCCGTAAAACCGAGGGTCATCATGGGAGCTTCGATCCCTTTTCTTCTCAGGTCAACAGCCTCATCGATGGTCGCGAGGCAGAGCCCTGCCGCACCGCATTCAAGAAGCGTTTTGGCAGTCTCATATGCGCCGTGTCCGTAGGCATCGGCTTTGACGACCGCAAGTATTCCGGCATCAGGAGAAGTGATTTTCCTGATCTCTTCGAAGTTATGCCTTAACGCGTCAAGACTTATCTCAACACAGGAACGGTCATAGTGATCGGATGTCAGAACATTCTCAATATCTTCCATATATCCTCAGTTCCAGCCTGTTTTCTTAAAGGCTTCCGGAAGGAATTCCGCGAGATCTGAAGGCAGCATTGCCCTCGTTCCGTATTTGTCTGACGCAAGAAGACCCGCTTCGGAGTGGATCTTCACAGCCGCACAGGCAGCTTCCTCGGGCTGGATGCCCTGTGCAAGAAGGCCTGCAAGAAGCCCTGCGAGAACGTCGCCCGATCCGCCCTTGGCAAGACCGCTGTTCTCGGCATCGTTGATATAGACACGGCCGCCGGGGACGGCGATTACCGTTTTGCTGTTCTTGAGAACTATAACGCTCTTAAGCTTTTTGGCTAGCTTCAGCGCGGCAACGTGCGAAGGATCGTCAGGTTCGATTCCCTCTACCCCTGCGGAGATCCTTGCGAACTCACCCATGTGGGGAGTAAGGACAGCCGGAGTCTCCCTGCGCCTGAAGAGCGGCAGGATGTGCTCCTTGTCGTGGGCGGCAGCGCTCAAGGCGCCCGCATCGACCACAAGCTTTTTCGCATCGCGGATGTAAAGACCGAGAAGCGGAAGGATGTTCAGATCGTCTGAAGGGATTCCGGGGCCGATGAGCACGGAGTCCGCCTTTTCGATAAGGCGTCCCGCGTTTCTTAACACTCCTGAAGGCATTCCGTCCCTGAGAGACTGTAGCGCGCAGGGGTGATTGGCGCTGATCGCATCGAGCGTCCTCGGATCAGAGTGAACGCGCACCAGGCCGCAGCCGGACCTTAAGGCCGCACCGCAGGCAAGGACAGCGGCGCCTGGCATGTATTCCGAACCGGCCGTGATAAGACAGGTACCGAAAGTTCCCTTGTATCCGGATTCCGGACGGTCGGGAGCCATGTTACGTACCATTTCGTCGGTCAGAACAGTGATGCCGGTATCACTCATGCTTTTCCTCATCCCTTCCGGGTACGAGATCCTCGTTCCTTATGCTGCTGATGGCTCCGATATCGAACGGAGTCTCCTGATAAACGTAGTAGTTAAGCCAGTTCGTGTACATGAGGGTCGCGGAAGACCTCCATCTGAGAAGCGGACCCTTTGCAGGATCGTCGTCGATGTAGTAATTGACCGGACGCGCGGTATCAAGGCCTGCACCCTGGTCTCTCTTGTATTCCCTGTCCAGCGTATCCTTGTCGTATTCGGAGTGGCCGGTAATGAAGATCTGACGTCCGTGAAGGTCAGACACCGCATAGATACCGCACTCTTCAGACTCGGAAAGGATCCTCAGCTCCTTGTGCTTCAGGATGTCTTCCTTCCTGATCTCCGTGTAACGGGAATGAGGAACATAGAAAACATCGTCAAAACCCCTGAAAAGCTTAACGGGACGGCTCCATGTCATGGAGTGCTCAAAAACGCCGAAGACCTTCTGGTCAAGAACATACTTCGGAACGCCGTAGTGGTAGTAAAGTCCCGCGAAAGCCGCCCAGCAGAGATGAAGGGTCGAATAAACGTGGGTCTTGCTCCATTCCAGGATCTGGCAGAGTTCTTCCCAGTAATCAACCTGCTCGAAAGGGAGTTTCTCGACGGGCGCACCGGTGATGATCATGCCGTCAAAAAACTGATCCTTTATCTTGTCGAAAGTCTCGTAATACTTGGTAAGGTGCTTTGCGCTGGTATGTGTCGACTGGTGCGAAGCCATGCACAAAAGCTCGATGTCGATCTGGATCGGAGTGTTGGACAGAGCTCTGAGAAGCTGTGTCTCCGTGGTGATCTTATCGGGCATCAGGTTGAGTATGACGAGTTTGAGCGCTCTTATGTCCTGGGACAGAGCGCGGTTTTCTTCCATTACGAATATTCTTTCCTGCTCGAGGATCGCCCTCGCCGGAAGATTGTCTGCTATTCTGATAGGCATTTTTAGCCTCCTTTAGTTAACCGCTTATGAATTCGTTCAGTATGGATTCCGCGGGAACCTGATCAGGGCTGACGTCGGGGATCTTGTCCAGATGACCGATCAGCTTGCTGGCCTTTGCGAGAGCTGCCGACAGATCCGCAAAAGGCTTGCCGGAAGTCGACTTTTCCATAAAGACGCTGGGCTCTATCGTGCCCTTTTCGACCTGCTTCAGAGCCGACTGGATGTCGTTTAGAGCAAGCGGCGCGATAATGAGACTCTCATATGCGAGGAACGAATTGACGTGGTAGTCTGCGCTTGTCAGATATTCCGTGTAGTACTTCTCCTCTGACTTGCTGATCATGGGCCAGTAATCGATCGTTGCGAGGGCATGGGCATTCCTGTGCCTGTTGTCTCTTACGATCCTTCTGAGCATCCTGATCTCATTGCTGTCCATGAGCTTGGTGTCGCAGTATACGTTTCCGTAAGGCATTATGAATACCTTTGAACATATGTCGCCGAAGTCACCTGAGATCCTCGGATTGAGTCCGTGGAGTCCCTCTACGATGAGAACTCCGTCTTCGCCCAGGCTGATAGCATTCTCGGGGTTGCCCTCGTGCTGTATCCTCGTCTGGAAATCGAAATACGGCGGAACGACCGTCTCCCCGTTAATGATCCTCGCGATATCGCTCTGGATCCTGGGAACGTCAAGCGCGTCGATCGTCTCGAAATCAGGCCTTCCCTCACGGTCACATACTATCTCCTTGAGATTGTAGTAATCATCAAGCGAGAGATGGCAAGCCTTGCGGCCGGCCTCCGTTATGGTCTTTGCAAGTCTTAATGTGAAAGTCGTCTTTCCTGAAGAAGTCGGGCCTGATACAAAGATAGCCTTCTTGTTCTTATCGGCGCAGATCTCGGAGCAGATCGTATCGATCCTTCCGAGAAATGATTTTTCCGATTCGGCGATGAATCTGGGAAGATTCAAAGCGCCAAGAGACTCCTCGAGCTCTTCAACCGTTATGTCAATTCTGTCTCTAAGCTCTGCCATGCCTTCCTCCTGTTTCCGCGAAAAGAGATTCAGTCCGAAGGATATTATCGCTTCGAAGGAAAGAATCTCTTCAGTATCAATGTGTTGATGAGCCAGTCCCAGATAAACTGCGCGACTCTGAATGCTATGTAGATGAGGCCCGGAACTACCATGACTATGGCAAGGTTCAAAAGGATCATCAGGATTACATGAAGTCCTCCTGCAAGTACGCCGGTAACCGTAGCGAACGAACCGGAACTTGCCGCATATTTTGTCGTATACGTCTCTAACGTCTTGTTGAGATAGTCGATGACAAAGGGCTGGAGATCACTAACGTTAACCGTGAGCCTCGGCAGCATCAGGCTAACCGTGTAACTGAGAACGAGATAAGATTTGAATATCTTCTCTGCCAATACCAATAATTTGCCCCATAAGGGCATTCGATAGTATCTGAAATTAATAAAGGGGCTTGCGACAAACAGCACGATGAATGCGGCGAAAAGAGGCATGCTGACGTCTCCGAACCCCAAAAGTCTCATGCTGAAAAGATATGTATAAAGAACTATGCAATTGCAGAGGAGTCCATAGATTATAAAGAGCCAGAAATGCTTTCTGTTCTCATAATCGGTATCGCTCCACAGCCTGCCGAGCATTAATCCTTCAAGATAATCCAAAGCGCTATTTCCCCCAAAAGTTTAACCTTTAAATTCTAACACATAAGGAGCCTTACGGCTACTTTAAGGCTCAAAGGCCCTCTATGGAGTCCTGTCCGCAGCTCATGACGATCTTCTCGCAAAGATCCTCGTAGCTGACGCCTGCAACCTTCGCGGCCTCTGGAAGGAGTGACGTGTTGGTCATTCCGGGAAGGTTGTTCGCCTCGATGAACCAGAAATCATGGGTATTCTCGTCATAGATCATGTCGACCCTTCCGTACTGGTTCATCCTCAGGATATCGAAGATCCTGACCGCAGTCTCCTGACACTTCTTATAGTCAGCCTCGTTGATATGGGCCGGACAGACGTGCGTGGTAAGACCGTCCTGATACTTGTTCTTGTAATCGTAGAAACCCTCGTGAGGGATTATCTCCGTGATGGGCAGAGCCTTGTGGCCGACTACGCCGATCGTGACCTCACGGCCCCGGATGAACTGCTCGACGAGGATGCTCTGCTTATATGAAGCCGCCCACTCGAGAGCGGGTCCGAACTCTTCTTCCGTCTTTACAATGGATACACCGCATGAAGAACCGCAGCCGATGGGCTTGATGACGCAGGGTATGCCGATCTCGGATTTGATCTTCTCCGGGGTCATCTCCTCATACTTGCCGCTTATCCACTTGGCCGTGGGAATGCCAGCACCTGCGATAAGAGCCTTGGAAAGAGCCTTGTCCATTGCGATGGCGCAGCCCAGATATCCGCAGCCGGTGTACTTGACGTCATAAGCATCAAGGAGCGCCTGGACCTGGCCGTTCTCGCCGTGTGAGCCGTGAAGGCCGAGGAATACGCGGTCTGCGTACTGGCAGAATTCGATGACCCTGGGGCCTACCCACTGTCTTCTTCCGCCGTGCTGTCTGATTATCTCTTCAAGATCCGGTTCCACTTCGGGAATGGAATAAGTAAACGGATTTAACGTGCCGCGGCGGAAAAAACTTTCGGCCGGGCGGTCATTTTCGATGCCGTCATAAAGATCGACGAGCGCTACCTCATGACCTTTTGAAAGAAGCGCATTCGCAATGAGGCTTGCGGATTTGAGCGAAACGTCACGCTCAGGCGACAGTCCGCCGCCTAAAACAACTATTTTCATAAAAACCTTTCTTTTCACGAACTATATGGAGATTATAGTCCTTTTTCACAAATCTTTTCGCCCCATTATAAGAAAGTGTTATAAGTTTGTAAAACTAGGCCTTTTTAATAATTGATATAATTATTTAAATTATTTGAAGGGAGAAAATATGCTCGCAGTCCTGTATCTTTGCGTATGCGCCATAACCGGAATGCTCCTTTTGGCGATCTGCGTTCCTGATGTAAGACGTCTCTATCTTGCTTGCGCGCCCTCACTCAAGGCGATCGAAAATATCCCCAGCACCCTTTTCGTAGTTTCTGCCGGAACAGTTACCGGCATGATGATCGTGCCGTTCGTCCATTATTTCGTGATCCTCGCGCTGTCCTACTTTGTTGCAAGCGACAAGCTCTGCATGAAGATAGGCTTTATGGTGACGGCCGCGCTGTTCTTCTGGCTGGTCCTCACCTGCCTCATCGTGGTCAACAAGAGACGTATCAAGAAAGAAGAAAACCCCGAGGAAGAAGCGGTAACCAAGCTTCCTTCCTATGTTAACAAGCCGTCGAATACTCTTTTCTACAGCTTCGTTATCTTAGCCGTAACGGTAACCGCTGCGTTCCTGATGTTCTACACATACAGGATCGACCGCGGATATCTCCTTAACGGCTACTCCACATTCTCTGACCTCTCGCCCCACACGGCAATGGTCTCCTCGTTCGGCACAGGATTCAACTTTCCTACCGAATACATGCATTTCTCAGGTGACGGAATCAAGTACCACTTCATGTTCTACTTCCTCGCAGGAATGCTCCAGTACCTCGGATTCCCCATCGATTATGCGCTCAACATTCCTTCCATCATCGTAATGGTATGCGCAATGATCCTCCTGGGACTCCTTGCAACGCTCCTTTCCGGAAGGCGCCTCGCTTTCGCGCTTTCCCCCGTACTCGTATTCTTCAGAAGCTCGCTCAACGTTTTCATCCACATCCGTGACCTCATGGGCTCCGGCAAAACACTGGGCGATGCTCTCACTGAGATAATGTATTCAAACGCATGGTACGGAGTTACCGACTATGACAACTGGGGAATCTGGGCTATCAACGTCTATCCCAACCAGCGTCACCTGATGCTCGGCGTTGCAGCCGTCCTCATCTGCGTCATTCTGTTTTTGCCTTTCTTGAGAAGACTCTGCATCTCCGCAATGAGCGCAGGCTCCTTCGGAGGCTTCTTTAAGGCAATATTGTTCTCACGCAACGCATGGCTTCCCAGGACTGACGACCCGCTTTCAGCAGGCACCGTCGCTCTCTATGTATGCGTCATGGTGATCGTCATGCCGTATTTCCACGGTTCATGCCTTATCGCTCTGCTGCTCGTACTTTTCGGAATGGCACTCTTTTCAGAGAGCAGACTGCTCCACCTTATGGTCGCCGTTTGCGCTGTCGTTTCATCTTTCATACTGACACTCACATTCTCAGGCGGCGCGCAGAACGTGGTCAAGATCCAGTTCAATCCCGGATTCATTCTCTCCGAGAAGTCCAATCCGCTTACCGGTGCCGTTCTGGTCAGCTGGGCCAAGTACCTCGCCATCGTTACGGGAGCAACGCTCCTCGTAGCTGCAGCATGCACCGTTTTCCTTTTATTCCATGACATCGTTAAGAAAAAGCCGGTCTACAGGTTCTTCCTGATCATCGCTTTCCTTAACCCTCTCATCTTTGCGTTCTTCTTCCAGGTCACACTGGAGATGCTCGCAAACCACAAGTTCATCCAGGTATCCATCATATTGATCGACGCTTTCGTCGCAATATTCCTCGCTAACCTGTTCGTTGTTCCCGGCCGCCGCAAGGCCGTCGCTCTCGCTGCCGACGTTCCTGCAGACGCCGCAGACAAGGACGAAGATGACGAAGAAGACGATGATGAGGATGAGGATGAGGACGAAGAGAAATCCGTTTTCGATGACAAGGCTCTTGAAGCCAACATCGAAAAGGCTGAGAAAGAGGGAGAGCTCGCTCCCGTGATCCTCGAAAAAGAAGAACCCAAGGAGATCCGCTTCGGCGATGAGGAGAAATCCGAAGACGATGAGGAAGGTCCTTTTGAAGTCCTCGACGATGAAGACGAAAAGTCTGAAGAAAAGTCTGACGGACCCGTTGAAATAACCGACGACAAGCCTGAGGAAGAATCTGAAGATGAATCTGAAGATAAATCCAAAGACGAGTCTGAAGAAAGGAATGAGGAAAAGACCGAAGAAGCTTCCGAAGAGAAATCCGAAGCTGAAGAATCCAAGGATGAGGAAAAGTCCGAAGACGATTCTGACAAGGAAGAAACCGATTCTGAATCCTCGTCCGATGAAGATGTCATTGACGATTCTGATGACGCCGAGGTCGCTCTCGAGAGAACTCCCGCAGATCCCGCCATCACCAAGAAGCTGAGCTTCAACGGCGAGAATACCGGGGAGGATTCCGAAGAAAAGAAGGAAGAATCCATAGAAGAAACTGAAGAACTCCCCTTCGAAGTCCTCGATGACGAAGAAGAGGAAAAGGATGAGAAGAAGTCCGAAGAGTCCAAGGAATTGAAGACCGAAGACGATAAGGACAAAGACGGGCTCATTGAGGAAGATGACCCCGATAACGACGGAAAAGAAGACGTGGACGATGACGATGATCTTGAGGATATGGTCCTCGATCATCACGAAGTCGCTTCCGAAAAGGCCAAGGGCATGCCCGTTCCGGTCTGGATCTTCTTCGAGTTCCTCGGAGTGGTCGCAGGTCTCATCCTCCTCACCGGACTTGTTGCAACAGGTATTTCCGAGTGGGCAACATACGTTAACCTTAATTCCACTCCGATGGCCATCAACACTAATTCTCCGGTCACCGAATGGGTCATCAAGAATACCGAACCTGATGACGTATTCCTCACACCTGAATGGTCCATGGACAGATTCCTGCTCACAGGACGCCCGATGTACTATGGCTGGCCTTACTACGCATGGTCTGCAGGCCACGACACAAACAAGCGTGACACTATCTATCTGTGGCTCATCTCCGGCTGCGGCGGCGACATCAAGGAGTTCAAGCGCTACTGCAAGGAACGTGGAATCCGCTACCTGATCGCAGATCCCGAGTTCGAGGAAGGCGACTACGGTGACGACGTATTCTTCAACCGTGAGTTCTTCGAAGAGAACCTCCAGCAGGTCGCTTACTTCACAGAGGAGAAGACGGTAATCTACAAGATCTACTGATCCTTGGCAAAACCAATCAAAAGAAAAGGACTGCACATTACGTGCAGTCCTTTTTTGTTCTGTTGTTTTCTTAATGCGTAACTGTTTCTTTGCGAGCGGACTTCCGCACAAGCGGGCTTTTCCCGCGCGGAGGACCGTAGCGGGCAAAGTAAAGAGTTATGCGTCTTCCTCAACCTTAGCTTCGGAAATAACCTTCTGTGCAACTTCCTCGGGTGCGGGTTCATAACGGACATGCTCCATTGAGAACCAGCCGCGGCCCTGAGTCATTGACTTAAGGTCTGTAGCGTATTCAAGCATCTCAGCTGTAGGAACTTCAGCATTGACGACGGAACCGAACTCGTCTGCGTCGATGCCCATGATCCTGCCGCGGCGCTTATTGAGATCGCCCATGATGTCACCCTGCTTGTCCTCGGGGATGTGAACCTCAACCTTGCTGATGGGTTCGAGGAGAACAGGACCGGCCTGAGTCATACCTGCCTTGAAAGCGAGGTTTGCAGCGATCTTGAATGCCATTTCTGAAGAGTCTACCGGGTGGTAAGAACCGTCGACCAGAGTAGCCTTGAGGTTAACAACGGGATATCCTGCAAGAACACCCTTCTTTACGGATTCCTGGAGTCCCTTCTCAACTGCCGGGAAGTAGTTCTTCGGAACAGCACCGCCGAAGACCTTCTCTTCGAATACGAGTTCTTCGGAATCGTAGTTAGGTTCGAATTCAACCCAGACATCACCATACTGACCGTGACCGCCGGACTGCTTCTTGTGCTTACCCTGA
>CAMJPC010000019.1 GCA_946407705.1 uncultured Clostridia bacterium
GCTTGTCGTCTGTGATCTTTGTGCCTGTTTCCTTGTCGAGAGGTACGTTAAAGTCAACGCGGACAATAACTCTCTTGCCGGATACGTCTAAATCCTCAACGCTTTTCTTGTCATACATTGCCATGGGTTTTCACACTCCTGAATATATATTTTTGGTGTTAAACACTAACCTAAAAATTATACTCTTGTGGCGGTCGATATTAAAGACTGAAATTATGCCTTCTTACCCAAAAGCGTTACTATTTCGTGCACTTTAAATACCTTTTGTCCGTCCACATAGAACCTGAAGAGCTCGCCGTCCTTGTCGTAGATCTCAAAGTATTTTCCGTAGGAGGCAACAAGGCCCCTCATCGTGCTGATCTCGAAAACCTTTGTCTCCTTGACTGCGTCCGGGCTCAAAGTCCTGTTTCTGTAGCCCTTCATCGGCTTGCCCTTCTTGTAGGGGATGCCTTCTTCAGCCGGGCAGTCGGTGCCCTGGTAGATGATCTCCTTGTCGGTAATCGTTATGCGGCCTGAACCTGTTTTCGCGAAATTGAACCTGTCAAAGACCTTGAAAAGATCGGCATCCATCTCCATGCGGAAATCGCCGGCCTTGAGTTCTTCGGCAATGATGCCTCTCTCCCACTCGACCCACTTGTGGAGGTCATCGAAAACGACGCACTGCGGATCCGCCTTTTCGAGAAGGCCCGTGGGCAGGTATCTTACCGCGTTGCCGCACTCGCAGCACTGAATGAGATTGCCCTTGCCGTGATCCAAGAACCTCATGGTGAACTCATGTCCGCATCTCGGGCATGCGTAAGCCACATTCTGGAGTCCTGCAGCGAGACGCTTGCTCTTGAACTCGACCTTGTGCTCCCTGTTCCATTCGTTCTCGTCGTAATTGACGGCATCAAGGATCTTCTGCTGAAGCTCCTCGATCGAGGATTCCTTTACCTCGTCGGAATAGATCTTCCTGACGAATTCGGATGTGATCTTACCCTTGCGCATTCCGGACTGTGACCATCTCGGCCATGTCAGATATGCTCCGTGGATGTGTTCGATGTAGATGGAAGCGCCTGCCTTCTTTGCGAGCTTTGCGATGCCGTCGTCAAACTTGACGGTCGTGCCGTCAACGTGGCGTGTAGCCTCGGGGTAAACGATGAGGACGCCCTTGCGCTTCATGACCTTCATCATGGCCTTTACGGCAACGGTATCAACAACGAACTGCTTCTTGGGAATCGCGCCTCCGAGCTTGAACCAGTGTCCCCATGCGGGTGCCCTGAAAACGAACTCGCCCGTGACGAAATTTGCCGGCCTTGCTTTGGTCAGCTTGTTCGTGATCATGGGATCGAGATATGATTCGTGGTTTGCGATGACGATGATCGGGCCCTCATGGTTTACGAATTCCATGTCGGGCTTGACCTTGATATGTGTAAATGCGCAGACGATCGGGACGATTATGCGTGATCCGAGGAATCCGAAATAGAACGGCCTCGGAAAGCACCCGATGTCATAATCGCGCGGTGCTTTTGCCCTGTCTCTTGCGGTTGTCGCAGGCTTGCCACCCTGTGCCGGCGCCGCATTCGGCTTGGTATTCTCTGACATTTATATAAACTCCGAAGATGATTAATGAATTAAAGCGCAGTTATTATACAAAGTTTGGAACAGAAAATAAAGTGCCCCCGGCTTGCAAATGCAATAGCCGGGGGCATTTCAGGTTAAAAATATTTTACTTGTCAGCCTTTTCCTCGGCCTTTTCCTCAGAAGCCTCTTCTTTCTTGGCGGGAATCTCGCCGCCGTCCTTGATGACGATGACCTTTCCGCCTTCTTCGGCAGCGCCGGAAGCGAGGAGCGCTTCAGGATCCGTTGTCTCAACGGCGTCAATGATCGCAATGTGTCCGGGCTTGACGATGCCGTCGAGCATTGCCTCGGAGAATCTGTCCTCGACCATCGAGGTGATGACTCTCTTGAGCGGTCTTGCGCCGTACTGCGGGTCGTAACCCTTTCTTGCGAGGAGTTCCTTCGCGCTGTCGGTGAGGCTGATCTCCATTCCGAGATCCTTGATCCTCTTGCCGACCTGGTTCATCAGGATGTCGACGATCTTGATGAGCGCCTCCTTGCCGAGCATGCGGAAGAAGATGATCTCATCGACACGGTTAACGAACTCAGGCGAGAATGCCTTCTTGAGTTCCTCGAGAACGAGCTTCTTTGCCTCATCGTAGGACTTGCCGCCATAGAGGCCCTCTCTTGAGAGCTCGTCGGTATCCTTCTCATCAGCCATGGAGAAGCCGATCTTGCGGCCTTCACCGCCCGTCAGCATCCTTGCGCCGATGTTGGAGGTCATGATGATGATCGTGTTCTTGAAGTCAACGACTCTACCGTGACCGTCCGTGAGACGTCCGTCGTCCAGTACCTGGAGCATCGTGTTGAAGATCTCGGGGTGAGCCTTTTCGATCTCATCGAAAAGAACTACCGAATAAGGATGTCTTCTGACAGCCTCAGTCAGCTGGCCGCCCTCGTCGTATCCGACATATCCCGGAGGCGCACCGATGAGCCTCGAGACGTCGTGCTTTTCCATGTACTCGGACATGTCGATCCTGATGAGGGAATTCTCATTGCCGAACATGACCTCTGCGAGCGCTTTTGCAAGCTCAGTCTTACCAACGCCTGTGGTACCAAGGAAGATAAACGTTCCGGAAGGCTTCTTGTCGTCCTTGAGTCCCAGTCTTCCGCGGCGGATGGCCTTGGAAATGGCCGTGACTGCCTCGTTCTGGCCGATGACTCTCTTCTGGAGTTCAGCTTCGAGGTTCTTGAGCTTGTCAGCATCACTTTCGGTGATCTTCTTGACGGGGATTCCCGTCCACTTTGCAAGAACGTCAGCGATGTCGTCAACCGTAAGAGTTCCCGTAAATCCGCCCTTGTCGGGTTCGGACTTTGCCATGAGCTTTGCAAGGCGCGCCCTGTCGGCTTCCTCCTGCTCCTTGAACTTCTGTGCGATCTCGAATTCCATTGCGTCGGAAGCAGCCTTCTTAGCCTTCTCTTCCTCTGCGATCTTGTCCTCTAACTCCTTCTTCTCCTTGGAATCAGCGTAGTTGATGCGCTTTGCGGCCGCTGCCTCATCAACGAGGTCGATCGCCTTGTCAGGCAGGAACCTGTCGGAAACATAACGTGATGAGAGCATTACTGACTGCTCGAGAACGTCATCGGGAATGTGGACCTTGTGGTGATCCTCATACTTCGGACGGAGACCCTTCATGATGGCGATAGCATCAGGAATGGAGGGCTCTTCGACCATGACCTTCTGGAATCTTCTTTCGAGTGCGTGGTCCTTTTCGATGAACTTGGCATATTCATCTAAAGTAGTTGCACCGATTACCTGAAGCTCGTTCTTTGTAAGCAGCGGCTTCATTAAGTTTGCGGCATCCATCGAGCCGCCTCCGGAGCTCTCGCCCGCGCCTACGAGGGTGTGGATCTCATCGATGAAAAGGATGACGTTCGGGTCAGATACCGCCTCATCGAGCATGCCCTTGATGCGCTCTTCGAAATCGCCCCTGTACTTGGAACCTGCGACCATGGAACCGATCTCCATGCTGTAAACGACCTTGCCCTTGATGATGTCGGGAACGTCGTTGTTTGCGATCTTGAGAGCAAGTCCCTCAGCGATCGCGGTCTTACCTACACCAGGATCACCTACGAGACAAGGATTGTTCTTCGTCCTGCGGATTAAGATCTGCATGACTCTGTTGATCTCTTCCTCACGTCCGATGACGGGGTCGATCTTGCCTTCCTTCGCGAGCTCGGTAAGGTTCTTTCCGAACTTGTCGAGCGTCTTGTGGCCTCCTTTGCCGCCCTTTCCGCGTCTGGGTGCCGGTGCCCTCTTCTCCCTTTCGGAAGGCATGGCGTCATCGGAGTCGTCAGGACCAGAGAACGGATCGTCGGAATCGTCCTGATCATCAGATCCCATGTTGTCGTTGAACGTGTTGATTATCGAATTCCTGAGTCCCTCGAGATCAGCTTCCGCTGCTTCCAACGCAGCGAAGATCTCGTTATGCGTGCTGACCTTTCTCGAAAGGATGACAAAGAGCACGTGCTCGGGGCCTACCGCGCCTCTGCCGCCGGTCCTTCTTGAGAGTTCTGCGGCATTCGCGAAAAGCCTTCTCACGTCGATCCTGAGGTTGGAGAATGCCTTGTCGGCAAGGGGCTTGAACGCTTCGTCGTCGATGTCGTAATCGCCCGTCACGCCAAGCTTCTCGAGGATGGTGTTAACGTTTGAGACGTTCTCCTCGATGACCTCTTTTGCAGGCGAATCGGTGATGCAGAGCGCCGCGAAAAGGATGGTATCCCTTATCAGCGAGGTATGTCTGTCATCCGCTATAAGCTGTGAGTACGCGAGGACTCTCGCAGTATCTTCAGATATCCTCATGTCAATCATCTCCCTTCAGAATTTTCCTGATCCTGTCAGCCCTTCTCTTCTGGGCTGCCTGAGTATTGATCTCGCCGCGGCGCTGCTGTTCCCAGCAGACTTCCTGGGTAATCGTGTTAAGCATCTTCCACTTGCAGTCGAACTCCGCGGAATCGTCGTAATCCCTGTAGAGTCTGAGCCAGCAGACGGAATCCAAAGCTTCCCTTCGGGACATCAGGGCAGCGTATCTCAGAAGTCCGTATGCCCTTCCGTAGAAGTCTTTCATCTGTGTCTTCTTCTTTGTCGCGAACTGCTCGCGGCATGCTCTTTCCGCCTTGATGACGTCTTCGATGAGCATCTCGCCTCTCTCGAGGATGTCGTCCTCCGATACGCCCAGCGTGCTTACGCTCGCAATAATGTACACACCTGATTCATTGAGTTCGCCCTGCTCGGCGAAAGGATAGATCGTCCATTCATACTGGCCGACCCTCTGCCTCAGCGCTGCGATGCCGCCTTCGGTTTTCGCGATCGCGGGGATCGCAACCGTGTAAAGTATCTTCATTCCCGTACCGGTGAGCTTGACGCTGGAAGTAAGGAATCCGTATTTGTCGGAATATGCGATGTCGAGCTTCTTCTCGAGTTCCACCGCAGCCTTCTCCGCGAGCCTGTAAACCCCGATGTCGTGACCCGGAGCCTGAGCCTTGATCGTGAGGTGCTCGGAATTGCCGACCGCGATGCTGAGACCATAGTCCTCGGTGTAGTAGATGGACTTCTTGTCAGGGCTGAAAAGGAGTGATCCGTCACGTCCGGAGATCTGCGCCTTCATTAACTCCGCGGTGTCACCCGTGTTGATGATGTCGGTCGCTCTTCCGCCTGAGAACTGGTTCCTGTCGATCACGGAATCAACCTTCGAAAGGAGGCTCTCCGCATCCTTGTCATCCATCTTGGAAGGAAAATTATATCCCTTGATATTACGTACCAGGCACGCCTTCGTCGAGAGGACTACATCCTCGTCGCGTCCCTCTTTCTCATACCATTGCTTCATATTACTCTCCTCCCTTTCTTCCCTTTAACTCATCTCTGAGCTTAGAGGCAAGAACGTAATCTTCTTTCTCAGCCGCGAGCTTGATGCCCTTCTGGAGTTCTTCGTCGCTAAGCATTCCGAGGTCCGCCTTGGAAAGCTTTTCGAGAAGATCGCCGCTCTCTTCGGTCTTAGCGGGCGCTTCAGCTTCCTTCGCCTTCTCGGGTTCAGCCTCCTCGACCTTCGCGTCAGCCTTGGCTGCGGTCTCGGCCTTAGCAGTGCTGATGGGCGCGACCTTATCAACATTGGACAGCTCGGCAAGCCTTCCCGGCATCCTTCCGCCGTAGGTGCTCTCGCCCTGCTGCTTGAACATTTCCTTTACGATGTAGTCATTGAAGGTGTTGTAGCACTCGATGCATCCGAGGCGTCCCTTCTTCTCGAAGTCCCTGAGCGTCATGCCGCACTTCGGGCAGGACAGCGCACTGTTGCCGAAGTCGAGTTCATTCATCTGCATGATCGTGCTTGCGATCTCATCGAACGGCGAAAAGGCCGAGCCCAGCATCTCTTCCGGGCTTCTAAGGAACTTTCCGTATCCCATGATCCTCGCGCAGTTCTCGCAGTACGGGACGTCGTTTATCTTGATTATCTTGTTGGTGAGCTCAACTCCGCATCTCTCGCATCTCATACTTTCTTCTCCTTTATCTCGTGATCTTATTCCGCAATCATCAGTCCAAGCAAAGCGTTTTTGAAAATGTCCGCCCTGAGGACCGCCCTTATATCCGAATCAACTTTTGCGAGGGCCCTGTCTGACACTGCCGCCATTATCGCCGTTCCCTCCCTCGGCGTAATCGCTCCGACGGAGACCGCATTCGTAAGCAGCGTCTTTGCCTGCTGCTGCGACAGGTCATCGCCCACCGCATCCAGTAACGCCTGCAGATAATTACTCGGGCCGGTATGGCTGACCCTTGTGATCGTGATCTGTCCGCCGCCGCCTCTCCTGCTCTCAACAATGTAGCCGTTTCCGCTCGAAAATCTGGTAGACAGGACATACGTTATCTGCGAAGGCACGCAGTTGGCCTGCTCGGCAAGCTGGCTGCGGCTGATGACCGCCTGGCCGTCGTTCTCGTCGATCATCTCTTTGATCATCTGCTCAATGACATCAACAAGTCTTGCCATAAAATGCCTCCTTCCTTATCATTTCCGCATTTCAGCGATCGTTTGATGTTATTTGATTTTGACTTTGACTATCTTTGACCAATCAAATTATGATACTCCGCGGGGCGCTTGTCAACAGGTTTTTGCAGGCCGTTTTTGCCTTCAAAATGCCCTTTTCGCCCGAAAACACCTACAAAAATCAAAAAATGCCCGTTTTTGTAGGTACTTTTCCAGTTCCAAACCACCCAAAACGCGAAAAATGACCTACTAAAACAAAGAATTCACCGTTTTTGTAGGTACTTTTCCCCTTCCAAACCGCCCAAAACGCGAAAAATGACCTACTAAAACAAAGAATTCACCGATTTTGTAGGTCAAAACCATCCGAAAAACCCTTCCGGGCACGAAAAACTACCGACAAAACTGAGCAAAACGCGTTTTTTGTCGGTATCGACCCTTCAGCCCTCCTCCCAAAAGCCCCAATCGGTATCGACCCTCCAGCCCTACTCCCAAAAGCCCCCAAAAAAGAAAACCCCGGAACCATAACGGCTCCGGGGGCACTGCAATATTGATCTAAAGGGAAATTACTTGTGATACAGCTTCTTTGTCTGGTAAACGGGCTCGCATGTTACCTCGATGCCGAGTTTCTTCAGCATGTTAAGGTCGACTGATGAGAGCATGGTCGTTGAGTGCAGATCGCTGTGCTGGAGCTTGCCGATCTGCTGCATCGCGAGTTCTGCTACCGGATTCGTCGTTGCGCTGATCGCGAGAGCGATGAGAACCTCGTCGGTGTGGAGACGCGGGTTGTGGTTGCCCATGTGGTTGATCTTGAGATCGGAGATAGGCTCGATTACGTTGGGTGAGATGAGCGGGATGCTGTGCGAGATTCCCGCGAGCGTCTTGAGTGCGTTGAGGAGCGCTGCGGAAGCAGGTCCGAGGAGGTCAGTTGTCTTGCCCGTAACGATCTGGCCGTCGGGAAGCTCAAGTGCAACTGCAGGGCCGCCCGTGGACTCAGCCCTTACGAGCGCTGCGCCGATGACGCGGCGGTCTGATGTATCGATGCCGCTCTTCTTCATGAGAAGTTCGATCTTGGTAACGTCGGTGCCGTCGGAAAGTCCTTGGCGTACAGCTGCACGTGCCTCGTAATAACGTCTGATTATCTCCTGCTTGGAAGCGTTGCAGCATGCTTCATCGTCGGTGATCGCAAAGCCTGCCATGTTGACGCCCATGTCCGTGGGTGACTTGTAGGGGCTCTCGCCGAAGATCTTCTCGAAAATGGCGTTTACGACCGGGAAGATCTCAACGTCACGGTTGTAGTTGACGGTGGTCTTGCCGTATGCCTCGAGGTGGAACGGGTCGATCATGTTGACGTCGGCGAGGTCAGCGGTTGCTGCTTCGTATGCGACGTTGACGGGGTGCTGGAGCGGAATGCTCCAGATGGGGAATGTCTCAAACTTTGCGTAGCCTGCCTTGATGCCGCGCTTGTTCTCGTGATAGAGCTGTGAAAGGCAGGTGGCCATCTTTCCGGATCCCGGGCCGGGAGCCGTTACGACGACGAGCTTTCTTGTTGTCTCGATGTAGTCGTTCTTGCCGTAGCCGTCCTCACTTACGATGAGGGAGATGTCGGAAGGATATCCTGCGATGGGGTAATGTCTGTATGTCTTGACGCCGAGGCTCTTGAGTCTTGTCTCGAAATTCTCGGCGAGGTGCTGGCCTGCGAACTGGGTGATGACGACACTTCCTACGAAAAGACCGAATTCGGTGAATGCGTCGATGAGACGGAGGACTTCCTGATCGTATGTGATACCAAGGTCGCCGCGGCGCTTGTTCTTTTCGATCGCGTCAGCGTTGATGGCGATGACGATCTCAGCATCCTCCGAGAGGGCCTTGAGCATCCTTATCTTACTGTCGGGTTCAAATCCGGGGAGTACTCTTGAAGCGTGGTAATCATCGAAAAGCTTTCCGCCGAATTCGAGATAAAGCTTGCCGCCGAACTGCTCAACGCGCTCTCTGATGCGCGCGCTCTGAAGCTCTACATACTTCTCATTGCTGAAACCGATCTTAAACATACAGTAAGCCCCCAGTACTTAATGTAAGACATTATAAACTTAAAAGCGGCTTTCTAATGTTACAAATTATTCGGCGCTCTTTAGGGATTCCGCCATGTCGATCTTTTCGATCTTCGCGCGCATTATCAGGTTTACCACCGCCGAAAAAGCGAGCACGAAGGCGAGCGAATACACATAACTCATGAACACGATGCGTACCTGGTAGGTGACCATGTCCATCGCGATCTGCACCATTACGTACCTGTGCAGCAGGAAGCCGAGCGGGATGCCGAAGAAGAAGCCGAGGATGACCAAGATGACGTTTTCGCGCGTGACATAAGCGCCCGTCTCCTTGCGGTTGAATCCCATGACCTTCAGCGTCGCGATCTCCCTTATGCGTTCGGTGATGTTGATGTTATTCAGGTTGAAAAGAACGATGAAAGCGAGGGCAGCCGCGGATGCGACTACGAGGACGATGACGTAGTTCATGCGGTCCATCGTTTTCGCGAAGCTCTCCCTGGAATCCGCAGTGGAGTTCCAGGTCTTGATCTCGTAGTTATCGGAAAGATAGGACGCGATCTTATAGGACTCCGAGGAAGCCTTGTTCTCGGTCGCAGCCAGGAGCGTGTCGGGATTGTAGGTCTTTCCGAATGCCTCTCTGTAGGTCGCGGGAGTCATGAGGATATAGTGGAAGGTGTAATTCGTGAAAACGCAGCTTACCTTCAGCTTAACCTCGTGCTCGTCGTCACCGTACATGACGGTGATCGTGTCGCCTGCCTTGACGTTGTTCTTTTCGGCGAGCTTGCCCGATACGGCGACCTCTCCGTCAGGCGGCCAGTTAAGTGCCTCGCCTGTCTTGACGTCGTTCAGTCCGAAGATCTTCGTGGTATTCGGATCGTCCGAGATGAACAGCTCAACATCCCTGACATATCCCGAACCGTTGTTCTTTGCAGTGTCGTCTTTTACGATGATGTAATCAAAGGCGAAGTCCATGTGATCGTGCGCGTCTTTCGTCGCGTCCTCGATCATGTCCTGCCTGTACGAATCATCGAAGGCGACTTTCAGATCGTACTTCATTATCGTATCGAACTGGATGTTTACGACGTTGCAGATCGAATCGTAAAGACCGAAGGCAGTGAGAAGGAGCGCGGTGCATCCGGATATTCCCACGATCATCATCCACATCCTCTTCTTGAAGCGGAAAACGTTTCTGGCGGACACCTTGTGAAGGAACTTCATCTTCGTCCAGATGAATCCGATGCGCTCAAGAAGTATGCGCTTTCCGGGGAGCGGTGCCTTGGGCCTTATGAGTTCCGCGGGCATGCCCGTAAGCGCTGATGCTGCAGTGACTACGGATACGCCGACCGTGCAGATGAGCGCCACGCAGATGACGATCACGAAAAGCGGAACACTGGTGGTGAACTTCAGATCGGTGAAGCCGTACATCATCTTATAGACTTCCCAGATGACCCACGGGAAGAGCTTCGTGCCTCCGATGAAGCCGAGGACCGTACCGAGGATCGAAGCGGAGCCGGCGTAGATCGCATATTTCATCACGATCGAGACATCCGAGTAACCCAAAGCTCTCATCGTTCCGATGATCCCTCGTTCGTCGCTTACCATCCTGCTCATGGTCGTTGAGCATACGAGCGCGGCGATCGCGAAAAAGAATATCGGGAAGACCGCGGCAACACCGTCAACGATCTTCGCATCGTTATCAAAGCAGACGTAACCCGTGTTCTTGTCACGTCCCAAAGTATAAGTGTCCGGCGGATCGGTCGACTCGATCAGGGTCTTTCCGTAAACAACGTCTCCGTATGCTTCCCTCACTCCCTGAACGAATTCATAGTAACCGTCCCAGAATTCCTTTAAGCCGTCTTCATATTCCTTCTTGCCGTCATCGAGTTCCTTCTGCGCGTCGTTCAGTTTCTTGACGCCTTTGTTGTACTGCTTTACGCCGTTGTTGTATTTTTTGAGACCGCTCTTGTACTGTGCGACGGCGTTCCTGTATTTCTTATAATTCTTGTCGTATGCGGACTTACCCGAAAGATACTGCTTATAGCCGGCGTTATAAGCCTGCATGTATCCCTTGTACTGCGCCTCGGTCTGGTCCAGCTGCTTTTCCATCTGGTCGATGCCCGCGGCAGCCTGCTCGGCGGGCGTCATGGTGGCTCTGCAGTACGCGATGTAAGCACGTCCGTCGGCGATGGCCTTCTTCATCTTGTCGAGAGACTTCTTGTTGGAAGCGAGCTGCTTTTTCGCTTTGTCGAGCTGCTTCTTACCGTCGCTCAGCTGTTTGTTCGCGGAATCCAGCTGCTTCTTGGCATCCTCGAGTTTCTTCTTGGAACTGTCCAGAGTCTTCTTCGCGTCAGCAAGTTTCTTGCGGTTGTCGTTGATCTCCTTCTGGCCGTCGTTGATCTCCTTTTTCGCGTCATCCAATTCCTTGCGCGCGTCGTTGATCTCTTTCCAGCCGTCATCGATGTCATCGTAATGATCTTCGACTTCATCACTGATCTTCCTGTATTCCTTTTTGAGGAGCTTATCAAAGCTTGCGAGGGTTACGTCGTCAACGATGTCACCATACTCGTCTTCAGCCTTGTCAGCCCATTCCTTGTAAGCATCGGAATAGATGTAGAGGCCGTTGTCCGCGTATAGATACGCTTCGGTGAAGCGTTCGCAGTCAAATGCTTCTGGCGGCGCGCACACAAAGTAATCGACGCTTCCCGAGCCCTCGTCTGACGTGCCCCTCTGGAAGTTCAGATAGACCGGCGTCCTGACCGCGCCTACGATCGTGTATTCCTTATACTTGAACTTTTCGAGATTGTCCTCGCTCGTGTCAGGCGCGATGACGAGCTTCTCGCCGATGTGCTTGCCTGAGATCTTGAATCCGTCGATGACTATCTCGTCCGGCTTTTCCGGCATGCGCCCCGCAACGAGCTTGAGCTTGTTTACGTTTTTGGTGATCGACATGAAACGGACCGTGTCCGCGCTGGCGCCGCCGCCCAGAAAAGCAGCACAGTCGAACGTGTATGAACCTTCCACGGCGCAGTGCGTGCGCTTTGCGATCTCGTCGATGTCTTCCTGAGTAAAGCCGATCGTCGAAAGGAACCTGAAGTCGAACATCGCGTATTCCTTAGCGTACAGGTCAGCCGTATAAACGAATGATGGTGTTGTTACTTTAAGACCGGCGAAAAAACCGACGCCCAGAGCGATTATCGCGAAGATCGCGAGAAATCTGGGGAGCGTCATTTTGATGGATCTCAGGATGGTCTTTACGTAAGGGCTCATTACCATTCAATAGTTTCCACGTTAACCGGATTCTCATTGACCACGTTGCTCGTGATCCTGCCGTTCTTTACCTTGATCACCCGGTCCGCCATGGCGGTAAGAGCAGAGTTGTGCGTTATGATTACGACGGTCATGCCCTTTTCATTGCTTAAAGACTGAAGGAGCTTCAGTATCGATTTGCCCGTCTGATAGTCGAGCGCGCCGGTCGGCTCGTCACAGAGAAGGAGCTTGGGGTTCTTGGCGATCGCTCTTGCGATCGCCACCCTCTGCTGCTCGCCTCCGGAGAGCTGAGCCGGGAAATTGTTCTTGCGTTCGGCAAGGCCTACCTCACGCATGAGAAGATCGCAGTCGATGGGGTCTTTTACGAGCTGTGCCGCCATCTCGACGTTCTCAAACGCGGTAAGGTTCGGTATGAGATTATAGAACTGGAAAACGAATCCGACGTTCTGCCTCCTGAACAGAGCGAGGTCGTTTGCGTTAAGCTTTGAGATCTCCTTTCCGTCAAGGAAAACCTCGCCGGTCGTGAGCTTGTCCATTCCTCCAAGGATGTTGAGAAGTGTCGTCTTTCCCGCGCCTGACTGTCCTACTATGACGCAGAGCTCGCCTTTTTCAACTGTGAAGCTGCATCCGTCCAATGCGGTTACGTTGACCGATCCGGTCTTGTATATCTTCTTAACGTCCCTGAATTCTATGTATGCCATATGACTCCGTTTATGCCTTCAGCGGTTCGAGGAGCACCATGCACTTGTAATCGTCATGGTCCTCGAAAACAGATGTATGCCTTATGATCCTTCTTGCTCCTTCCGCAAGGATCAGCTGTTCAAATTCTTCGACCGTCGCGATCTCGTCGTATCCGAAGGTCTTGCCCCTGTAATGCATGGGGATCACGACTCTCGGATCTATCGCCTTCACCATCGCAAAGGCCTGTCTTGCGTTGATCGTGTAGAAGCCTCCGACGGGGATCATGAGAACGTCGCAGTTCCTTAACCGGTCAACCTGGGATTCCGTGAGTTCGCATCCGATGTCGCCCATGTGCACGACTCTCTTGCCGTCGATGTTTATTATGCTGATGTTGTTCCTTCCTCTCGCAGCTCCCTGAACATCGTCATGGAAGGTCCGGATGGTCTCGACATCAAACTTGCCTGACCAGACGTTCTCAGGCGATCCAACGCCGTCGAAATCATCGTGGTCGTAATGGTTATGTGAGCATATGACCTCATCGGCGACCAGATCGTGATATGCAAGACCCGGAACGGATCCGCGCTTGTAAGGATCTGTGACTATGGTGTGTCCCGCGTTGTCTTCAATGAGAAAACATGCATGTCCGATGTAGGTGATGGTCATTTCATAATCTCCGTCAGAACTTGGTCTCGTCGCCTTCTGAAGTATTGTCTTCAGGTTTTTCTTCAGTATCCTTCTTGGTCTCGTTTACGGGATCGAGACCTGCCGCCTTGATGACCTTACGCGCAGCCTTCTTGGCCTGTGCGGCAAGTATCGCGTTCGCGATTCCGCCGATGGCGCCGAGAATAAGTGTTACGCCGATGCAGATCATCATGATCTTAGTAGCAAGGTTGCAGAAGATGATCAGGAAGCCGAGTCCGAGCGCAACCAGTCCGAAGATCAGTGAGAAGCCCCAGTAGTTTGCTCCTGCAGGCCTTAATATTCCGAGTGTGGTGAAGATGACCACGATCGCATAAACGATGATGATGAGGCCCATTATCCAGTTGAGGATGTTGATGATGGGCTCAGGCTTGACTACGACAACGATGCCGAAAACGCCGATCGCGACTCCGAAGATCATTATGATCCAGTCGAAAAGTTCCTTCTCCTTCTTGATGAAGAACGTGATGATCGAGATGATGCCTACTGCGATGAGGATGCCTCCGATGGCACGCACGAAAATGGATGCGACCTGATCGCCCTTTCCTGCAATGGTGTTGATAAGGAAAACAAATCCGAGGATGAGCATTACGATGTCCATTATCACGGTGCCGCCATTGTAAGATTCAATACCGCGCTTGTTTTTCTTGTTCTTTGCCATAGAGATCCCCCCTGTCTTGATGAAAGATTGCGCTCAACCGCATCTAATATTATGAACTATGAGATAGTCCTCTTCAATTAACATTCTGTTATTTTTGTTCAATCGGCAACAGGATATTCGTTGCAAAGGAGCCTGTAGGGCGGCTCATCCTCCTCGATCGCGGGGAACCTTCCGACAGGCGGATTGAACCTGTTGTCGGTGTTGTCGTCGTTGCACTGAGAGACCTCGCCGATCAGTATCGGACCGGTTCCTTTTTCGACCTCGAAATCGTGATAGAGCCCCTGCTGTATCGCGATGCTCTCGCCGGGCGTCAGACGTATCTGCGTGCCCGCGGGAACTGTGTAAGTACGGCCGTCGCTGTGGACCGTGACATCGCTCTCCTTATCGATCGATTCATCGGGCAGTGAGTTATAAACGCGTATCAGCAGATTGCCGCCTCCGCGGTTGATGATGTCCTCCATCTTGTACCAGTGAAAATGATTCGGCGAGTACTGCCCTTCCTCGATGAAAAGGAGCTTCTCTGCATAAGGTTTCTTGTACTTGTCCTGCATCTTCTGATTGCCGTTTCTGAGCGTGATCAGCGAAAAGCCGACTTTCTTAAAATCGCCGAGACCGTAATCCGTGATATCCCAGCCGAGCATGTTGTCTCTTATCTCGTCATACTCGTGACCCTTGCTCTTCCACTCTTCAGGAGTGAAACTGCAGAACGGCGGAAGGCTCACCTTGAGTTCCTTCATGAACGATTCCATGCGCTTAAGCGCGGCGTTGATCTCAGATCTTTTCATCTAATGTCTCCTGATTTCAAAAATTAATACTCAAATGGTGCTCTTTGATATGGCTCGATGCACTTATGGGTCTCTGCGTCAAACAAAATCTCAACCTCGCCCAGGTAATCTCCGCCCCAAACTACTCCGACAAAACACAGATGGCCGTTACTGCCGATACACGGATGAACGTTTTCAAAAGATACCATGTCTAGTGTCTTCTTTTTGCTAAACTCAGTAAAACTGTCATCACATTTAATTCCTTCGTATGTAGTTCTGACCATTTGGAGAAAATAATCTTCTGTTACTCCACATGACTTAAGCATTTCTGCATCACTCATGAGTTCTCCGGTTTTTACCGAAACGTTATAAATACTGTGTCCTAATTCCCTATACAATTTCGGCCCAAACCCATAATAACGGCTAACTCTGATTGAAACGACATCGTCAGTAATGAAATAGGCAAATGACACACTGCAAAGATCATAAACCTGGTCATATTTCGGGTATGAACACTGTACCGGATTATCCTCTTTTATCTTGGCATTTACCGCATCCGTGTTTACTCCCGGGATTACAACTTTAGGCAATCTGTAAATGATTTCATCATCGTCGTAATCAAATGATTTATTAGCCGCAAATTCCACTTTAACGCCCTTGGCCGTGCCTTTATTGATCACAATTGTCGGTACAGACGAGCTGGAGGGTTCAGATGCAGGTTCCGTAGCAGAAGTCTCTGAGGATGCCGGTTGAGAAGTCGCAGTCGGAACAGTTGTTGTTTTCGTGGTTTCTTCAGAGACTTTAGCAGGTTTAGTCAATGCTTTTTTGCTTACCAGGATCACTCCGGTTAAGATACTGACGCAAAGAATAACGCCAACAACAGACAAAACAATAATGAGAGGTAAACGGCTCTTCTTTTTGTTCTGCTTATCCTGAATCTGCGGAGCGGATTCAGCATTGTCTTCAGCTTGCATCTCCACGGGTTTACCGCATTTATCACAGAAATCATTTGTGTCAGAAAGCTCATTACCGCAATGTTTACAAACGATCATTTCGTTAACCCCTCCGAAACCGCTTTTTTCAATTATCTGTCAGTATGCCCCGTCTATCAAGTTATGAATCCAGTTCTTTTTTCATGTCAGGCAGCACCTCAAGAGAACGTGCAAGTATCCCCTTCATGTACGCAATCGCGGTTCCGTAATTCGTCATCGGAATGCCTGCGTCTTCCGCGCACTTGGTGCGGTATCTCATCTCGCGGTCATTTAACATGCATGCTCCGCAGTGGATTATCATCTTGTATTTCGAGAGGTCCTCAGCGAAAGAAAGACCGGACGTCGTCTCGATGTTGATCTTCTTTCCCGTGTATTCGCCGAGCCATTTCGGGAGCTTATATGTGCCGATGTCTTCGCACTGGCGGTGATGAGTGCAGCCCTCTGAAATGAGAACGGTATCACCGTCTTCCAATGTGTCGATCGCCTTTACGCCTTTGACTGCGCTCTTCAGAAATCCCTTGTGTCTCGCCATCAGGATCGAAAAAGACGTCAGCATGATGTCCTTCGGAACGACGGGCGCGACTTTGCCGAAAGCCTGGCTGTCAGTAACAACGAGCTTGGGCTTTTCCTTAAGATCTGCGATCGCTGATGCAAGTTCGGTATCCTGCGTGATGTATGCTTTTGCGTTCTTGTCGAGAACCTCGCGGAGCACCTGCTGCTGTGGAAGTATTATCCTTCCTTTCGGTGCGGATGAATCGATCGGGATGACGAGTATTACTGTATCTCCCGGTTCGATAAGATCGCTGATGAGAGGATCGCCTTCCTGCTTGGAAGAACCCAGTTTCCCTATCAGTTCGCGCAGCTCGTTTACGTTCTTTCCGGTCGCCGCGCTGACGCAGATCTCATTGTCTTTGAGACCCGCAATTTCATCCTTGAGATCAGATTTGTTGTATGCGGTTACATACGGAATTCCCTTTTCTTCGAAAAGCTTAATCAGCTGTTTTTCCGTTGCGCCAATACCTTCTTCAAGATCAACAACGAGCACCGCGACATCGACTTTGTTGAGTATTAGTCTTGTCTTGGAGATGCGCTTTTCGCCGAGCTCGCCTTCGTCGTCGAAACCGGGCGTGTCGATGATGACGACAGGTCCCAGAGGAAGGAGTTCCATCGCCTTCGTGACGGGATCGGTCGTCGTTCCCTTGGTATCAGAAACGACTGCGAGATCCTGATTAGTAACCTTGTTTACGAGGCTTGATTTACCTGCGTTTCTCCTGCCGAAAAAACCGATGTGGATCCTCTCGCCCGAAGGTGTGTCGTTAAGGCTCATTGTAGTAATCCTCCAATCTCATGAGGTCGGGTATCTCCTTGCGGTACAGTCTGCCGCTCATCGCGAAATGAGGCAGCCTGACAAAGCGCGCTGACTCCGGTGAGATGAGCTCAAACATAGGATCTCCGATGATGACCTCCGCATCTGAAAGCGCTTCTCTTATCTCGTCTTCACCGTGGCATTTTCTGTCGCATTCAGAGAGCAGTCCGTCCGTTATTTCGGTAGTCGCGATGACGTTGAAATCAGTGCCAGATTTCTCTTTGATCTGCGCAGCAACAAAGCCTGAGATCACTGGTTCTCCGACGATGTATCTGCGTGTCTTTCCGCGCTTTACATCAAGATAATTTCCAAGCAGTTCATACGGAATGCCGAACTCGTTTTTCATGTATTCCGCAGCCGCCAGTCCCGTTGATGAAACAACGAGATTGAGTTCTGCAGACGTTGCTTTCAAAACTTCTTCAAGCGAAGACCCGTACGCCCAGTTTGATACCAAAGTTTTTCCTTCAGGAACGGAGAACTTCGTGTTTGTGTGATCGAGCGGAGTCGTTCCCAATATGTTGATACCTCCGGCGATCTTCTCAGAAGCAGGCTTCAGCATCTTTTTCGCGAACGCGAGGAAAGCTTCCGATGCGCCTTTGGAATAGTCGTGCATTGCATTCGTCTGAACATAAAAACACGGGAGTCCCGTGCGGTCTTCGACTATCTTCGAGATGCCCTTGAAATCGGTTCCGTTGAGATACGGAAGAGGCGAATTCGCAAGTGCGATGAATTTAGGCTTCATGTCATTAGCGGCACGGACGATGTCATTTATGAACTTGTCATCATTGCCCGTTATTGCATCGATGTCGTTGAGGCCCGATATGTAGATGAGCGCTTCCTGCTTGTACCAGCGCACTTCATCATGTGTGTTGTATGTTGAATTGCATCCGGAAGGATCGTGGATAACGAGCATGCCGCCGAGCTCATAGAGCGCGGAAGCAAAACCCGAGACATCGCCTGTATATACCGGAAGGATCTTGTATGCTTTTTTCATAAGACGCACTCACACCCCAGACCCTTTCTCGGAATGATGTCCTCAGTGTCTTTCGGCACCAGGAACGCATCTTCCATGAGCTTCAGGAAAGCCTTTATTCCGGCGTATCCGTAGAGGCCGCCGCCTTCGATCATGTTGACGAAATATTCAGTTCCTTCAAACCACGCGGCCTTCTGTCCGATCGCCAGGATCTTGTCATCGCCTTCTGCTTTTCCGCGCCTTCTGCCCTTAACGTGCATGGTCGCGCAAAGCATTATGTCCGGCGCGTTTTGGACGAGCCAGTCGAAATCGTTTTGCTCACCGGGATCGATCGCGTCGAGATAGATCCTCTTCAGATTGAATCCTTTTTCGATGAGGAATCTCGCAAGCGAAAGAGGCCTCGGAACAGCGGTGTAATCAAGCGCGATCTCGGTGTCACCCAAGAGCGTCTTAAGGCCTGCTGCCGTTCTGTCACTTGAGACTCTTCCGTTGAATACCGGAACAGCTCCGATCTGTGAGAGAGCATCATCAATTTCGTCGTAACTGAACGTGAAAGGCATGTACACCATGGGTCTTCCGGTGCGTTTGCAGAATGCCTCCGTACCGAGCACGCCCGCGGGATAAGAGCAGATGACGCTGCTGCATTTTCCGAGGTCGTAGTAGTCCTGCAAAGTAGCGCAGGATGCTTCATCCCTTACAGTCACGCCCTGGGCTTCAAGAAGCTTTCTTATGTCGTTGTCTTTTGCAAGCGGCATGTCGCATCCCATGACGGTTACGGAGCCGTCTTTCTCGCCTTCGGGAATGATGTCGAACATCGCTTTTCTGAGGCGCTGGTCAGGCGTCGTTCCCCTCTTCTGCATGACGGGATCCATGAATCCTCTTACGAATTTCACGGAGGGAAAACGCTTCGATAATTCATCGTAGATGAAGTTGATGTCGCATCCCATGAACTTGTGTACGCACACCGGGAAAACTATTACCACGGGCGGCAGTTCGGGAAGTGAATTGAGCACATCCGTAACGCCTTCTATCGTTGACTCTTCGAGGCGCCCTGCAAAGACCATGTCATCCTCTTCGAGAATGACGGACGAAAAGCGCGACAGCTCGCCCATTTCCGCAGCGGTCATGACTACGCCTCTCATGCAGTTGTCAGCGCAGATATAGATCTGGTGAGCTTTAGGGATCTTGAACCCGATATGCACTATGTTCCATGTGCCGTGCGCAGGCGCGTTGAACTCAAGGCCGCCCTTAAACGGCTTGGGAAATGAAGCGTCAGCTATCCTTATCCTGTCGTTCTCAGTGGTTTGCATAAGTGGTCTTTACGGTAACTCCTTCGAGCCTTCCGATCTTGCCGGAGAGCTCACTCGTAAGGTCCTGCGGCGCATCGATCGCGATGCTGATTATGCTGATCCCCTTCTCTCTGTAGGGAATGCCCATGCGGCCGATTATGTACTGCGCGGCATCGTGAAGAAGCGCGTTCATCTTTTCGACGGACTCGGCGTTCTCAACGATGATGGTTATGCATGCAACTCTTGTTTCCATAACGGTCCTCCTTAGCAGATCCTCGGGAGCAGCTCGTTTCCGGGCTGCGGCAGATACGTCTTGCCTCCGATCGATGTCGTCATGACGACTCTTCCTTTATTCTCGGCTGTTACTTCTCCGATTACCGCAGCGCCCTTTGCGTGCTCTGTCTGCTTCAGTGCTTCGACTACTTTGTCAGCGTACTCTGCCGGGCAGAACATTACCATCGTTCCCTCACACGCAAGATACAAAGGCTCCAAGCCGAGCATTCCCGTAACGCCCCTTACTTCGGGCGCAACAGGGACCGCTTCGGAATTGATGTCTATTCCCACTCCCGACTGGTCGCAGATCTCGTAAAGGACCGTGCCTACGCCGCCTCTTGTCGCATCTCTTATAACGTGCATTTCAGGGCATACCGCGAGCACTGCTTCAACTGCATCCCACAGGGGTGCGCAGTCACTCTTAACGTCAGCCTCGATGCCGTATTCGTCACGCGCTAGAAGGATGCATGTTCCGTGTCTTCCGACGTCGCCTGTTACGATTATCTTGTCACCGGGCTTTGCGTTCGCGCCCGAAAGGTTAACTCCGTCAGCGATCACGCCTACTCCCGCCGTGGTGATGAACACCTTGTCTACCTGGCCTTTTCCGGCAACCTTGGTGTCGCCTGCAACGATCTTGACGCCTGCTTTTCTGCAGGTCTCGCCCATCGCCTGAGCGATCTTCTCGAGATCTTCAACCGGGAAACCTTCCTCAACAATATAGGAACATGTAAGATACAGAGGCTTTGCGCCCATGCACGAAAGGTCGTTGACCGTTCCGCAGATGGAGAGCTTGCCTATGTTGCCGCCGTTAAACTCCCAGGGAGATACGATGAATCCGTCTGTGGACATCGCGATCCTTCCTTCGGGCTTTGGCATTACCGCAGCGTCATCTGCTGTGAAATATTCATTTCCAAGATTCTTTTTAAAAAGCTCCGCGATAAGCTCGGAAGTCTTCCTTCCGCCGCTTCCGTGAGCAAGCGTTATTACATCACTCATAAGTCACCTCCGTACATATAGAAAGCAGAGCACGCGCCTTCGTCAGAAACCATACACGCGCCGACGGGATGGTCGGGATTGCATGCCTTTCCGAAAAGCGGGCACTGATTCGGCGTTATCTTGCCCTGCAGTACATCGCCGCATCTGCATGCGGTCTTGTATTCGGGCTTGAGATCGGGAACGCTGTATTTCTTTCTTGCGTCAAATTCCGCGTATTCATCACGAAGCTGCATACCGGACATCGGGATCGTTCCGATTCCGCGCCACTCCGCATCGCAGGGCTCCATGAACCTTTCGACCATCGCGACTGCAGCGGGGCTTCCCTCATCCTTTACGACTCTGGGATAGCAGTTGACGAAGAAAGGTTTTCCTTCGCCGAATTTTTTCACGGCGACCGCGAGAGCTGTCAGGAGCTCGCTTCCCGTAAATCCCGCGATGACGCCCGATACGCCCTTATCACACATGTCTTTGCATATCTGAGTTCCGGTTATCGCATGAACGTGACCCGGGTAAAGGAAAGCGTCGCAGCTCTTTCCCATCGCCTCGTACGCGCCGGGCATGGTCTTGTTCGCGGTAAGGATCGAGAAGTTCTTAAGTCCTGCGTTCATCGCTTTCTTGACTGCGATGACATCAGAAGGCGTTGTCGTCTCAAAGCCGACAGACAGGAAAACGACCTGCTCTTCAGGATTTTCCTGCGCGATCTTCACCGCATCGAAAGGAGCGTAAACCACCTTGATCTTGGCGCCTTTCGCGCGTGCTCCGGCAAGTGACATCTTCGATCCGGGAACTCTTACAAGGTCGCCGAAAGTCGTGATCGTGCAGCCTTTTTCAAGCGCAAGAAATACCGCCTCGTCGATAAAACTGACGGGCGTTACGCACACGGGGCACCCCGGACCTGAAATGAGATTGATCTTCGGCGAGAGGATCCTTCTGATACCCTGCCTGAAGATCTCGTGCGTATGCGTGCCGCAGACTTCCATTATCCTGAAGTCCGGGCCGTCGTAATTCTCAAGATAAGATCTTGCTTCTTCAATGGTGCTCATTTGAGATACTCCTCATTAAGCTTATCCGTCTCGTTCTTATCGTCGTCAGTGATCTTTGCGATCGCCGCGCCAGCGTGTACCATTACGTATTCGCCGGGTTCCAAGTCGTCTAAAAGTTCTGCCGATACCTCGCGCTTTGCGCCTGAAGCATCAACGATCGCAACGCCGTCTTTAACGCTGATGACCTTTGCTGATAAACCTACACACATCTTTATATTCCTCCGTCCTTTAATTTATTCATTCCGTAAAATGCCTGACCGATGCTGATGCCGCCGTCGTTCGGCGGGATCAGGCTGTGGATCAGAACCTTAAATCCTCTGTTCTCCAAAGCTTTCTTCGTAATGTCCAGAAGCAGTGTGTTCTGGTAGCATCCGCCGCTTAACGCTGCAGTTCTTATCGTTCCTGCATTTGCTGATACGAACTCCGCCGCGGCCTCGCCCAGAAGTCTGTGGAATCTGTATGCGAGCTCTCTGGGATCCTCGCCTGCAAGGCGTCTCATCACCAGATCTTTTACTATCCGGTCGGTCTCGATATATTCGCCGGTGAGCTCGTAATCACATCCGAAAACGTGATTTCCGCATCTCATCGCCTCGTACATCAGAGACGTGGAAGCCTCGCCTTCGAATGTGTTCACGTACTTGATACCGAGTATCGCGGACACCGCATCGAAAAGCCTTCCCGCCGATGTCGACATTACCGAATTGAGCTTTCCGTCGTGCATGGCTTTATACATCTTGAACGTTCCGGTCCTTATGAGACCAAGCTTGTCGATAACTTCCTCAGCCCTGCTTCCGAACAGGCTGATCAGCACCGACACTGCGATCCTCCAGCCTTCCTTCGAAGCGATGTCTCCGCCCGTCTGAAGGAACGGTCTTATCGAACCGATGCGCTTGAAATCAACGGGGCTGCACTTCAAGACTTCGCCGCCCCAGATCGTTCCGTCTGTTCCGTATCCCGTGCCGTCGAAAGACACTCCGATGCATTCACCGTGGAAATCGTTTTCGGCCATGCACGAGAGGATGTGCGCGTAGTGGTGCTGCACTCTCAAAAGAGGGAGTCCGGATTCTTCCGCAGCGAGCGAAGAATTATACGAAGGATGCAGGTCGCAGACAGCTATCTGAGGCTTCGTCTCAAGCAGTGTCTCCATTCTTTCGACCGATTCCGTAAGTACGGCTTTGCCTCTTAGATCAGTCAGATCGCCGATGTAGGAAGACGGATAGAACAGGTTGTTCACGCCAATGCAGAACGTGTTCTTGAGCTCGCCGCCGTACGCGATGACACTGCCCTTATAGTCTTCGCTCATCATGTAAGGGAGCGGTGCATAACCTCTGGAACGCCTTACCATGTATGGCTTTCCGTTATAGAAATCCATTACCGAATCGTCGGCCCTGATCCTGATCTTTCTGTTGTGCGTAAGTATCGCGTCGCAGAATCCTGCGATCTCTCTTTTGGCGTCTTCGTCATCTCTGCAGATCGGAAGGCCCGAGATGTTTCCGCTCGTCATTATCAGCGAATCAGGCATTTCGATGCCGTCATCGTAATCGAAAAGAAGGCTCTGCAAAGGCGCGTACGGAAGCATTACGCCGAGGCTGGGATTGCCCGGGGCGACGCCTCTTGCAAGAGTTGATCCGTCTTTTCTGGGAAGCAATATGATGGGCTTTTGATGGCCTTTAAGTATCTCTTCCTGAAGGTGCGTTGTCTCGCAGTGAGCTTTAACCGCGTCAAGATCTTTCATCATGACGGCGAACGGCTTAGCGGGACGGTGCTTCAGTTCGCGGAGTCTTTTTACTGCGTCTTCGTTATAAGGATCGCATGCGATGTGGAATCCTCCGATGCCCTTTACCGCGACGATGCAGCCCTCCGACAGGAGCTTTCTCGCGTATGTTATCGCGTCACGTCCGCGGCGGTTCTCGGGATCATCCAGGATGAAAACCTCAGGTCCGCAGTCGTTGCAGCAAACGGGCTGCGCATCATATCTTCTGGTCTCCGGATCGTGATATTCCGACGAGCATTTTTCGCACATCGGAAATTCCTTCATCGACGTTCTCTCGCGGTCGTACGGAAGGCTGTCCAGTATCGTAAGCCTCGGTCCGCAGCACGTGCAGTTGATGAAAGGATGGAGGTATCTTCTGTTCTTCTTGTCGTAGAGTTCCTCTAAGCATTCGTCGCAGACAGCGATGTCGGGAGACACGAAGATCTCGCCTGAAGTCTTGCCGCTTTCTATGATCTCAAAGCTGTCATAGATAGGCGCGTCATCTAATGTTCTCGCATCGATCTTAAGTATCGCGGCGCGCTTGGGAGGCTCTTCCTCAATGAGCTTAACGAATGAATCGACTTTGTCTTCATCGCCCTGGCAGAAGATCTCAACATAAGGGCCGAGGTTAGCTACGGTACCCGTGATACCGCATCTCGTGGCATGGCGTGCGACAACGGGGCGCATTCCAACGCCCTGCACGATGCCATAAACCTTAAGCCTCATCGTCTTCATTTATCTTCTCCCGCTAAGCGCAAAGAAAGGCGCATCGATCCACTGCCCTTCAAATCCTTCAGCCAGGGGCTTCAGGCATTCGTCAGCTACTATCACGTCGTACCCGCCGTTCATGACGAGTTCCGTGAATTCATCTTCTTCGGTGATCTTTACGTCACCTGTTTCTTTTATCTCATCGTGAAGCGCGAAATAAGTTGCGATGTCGCACTTTATTCCGGCGTCACGGAGCGTCTTTCCGAAAACCTCATCGTGGCAGACAAGAACCTTGCCGGAAGGTATCTTCGAAGCAAGTTCCGATGCCTTGCTGCTGAAGATCTCATAAGGTCTTCCGAGGCTCTTTGCAGCTTCGATCCCCGAAGAGGAAGATGCGGTGATCTTCGTGTCAGGTCCGATGTTTCTGATGTCATCTAGAGTGACAGACAAAGACCCGTCGCCGTATGTCAGGGGAGTCTTTCCGAGAACTATCTCCTTAAGGTCTCCTTCACCGGAACGGAAGTTCTCGAACAAAGCCTTGTAAGCAAGCGCTTCGCCGTCGTCGTAGAGCTTCATTCCGTCAGTTGCGATCGTAAGGACAGGAATGCCGGTCTCGTTTTCGATCATGCGCTTAAGTGCCTTGTAGTCCGTTGCAATGGTCGCGGGAACGGGCGTTCCAACCAAAGCCACGAATGAAGCGTCGATCCTCTCCAATGCAGAAGCGATCTTCGATACGAGGAGCTTGTCTCTTCCGAGGATCGCGTCCATGTCACGGAGTCCCGCGGAGAAAACGGCAGACCTGACGTCAGACCACCTCGGTTCGTCAAAACCGCAGATGTTGCCGGTGCAGCCGCCCGCGTCGATTATTACTATCAGTCCGCCCAGACCGTAAAGAACGGATACCGCGCCCGACTGGTCAGGTGCGAACGGCGTTAAAACTTTCCGCAATCCCTTCATGCGCGTGCCTCCTTCATGGTCTTGTTTATCTCGTTCATGAGCTTAGTGATCCCCTGGAATCCGAACGGCTGGATGTCGCTGTTCCAGGCGATGTTCGGAATTTCCGGGCAGTAGAATGCCGCGTCCTTTCCGAGGCTGATGTGCGCCTTTGAATCCGATACGTCGTAGTAGAGCATCGTCGGATCCATGTTGCAGTAGATCTTCGTGTCAGGCGAGAGCTCGGCGAGCTTGCTGACATATTTGAACTTCTCGGGCGCCAATGTTCCGTAGATCTCGTCAACGCCGAAGCCGTATCTTGCGAGCGAGAGCGCCAGCTCGAACGGATCCGCATTGAGGCACTCGCCGATGTTGAAGGTCAGACCCGGGTAAGCTTCCTTGAGGGAAATGACCGCCTTCTCCGCTTCTGCTTCTTCGGCGGAGAAATCGAATTCCATCCCGGCCGCGTTCGCAAAAGAACGGTACTGGAGGGCTGTCCTTTTCACGTCATGGACTCTCGTCAGCTCGATGTAAGGTATGCCCAAGCGCTGGCTCATATCGTGCGCAGCGGCCCTTACTTCGGGGTTTGTAACAATGTTAAAGTTGGCGGAAGCCATCTTGAGGAACTCCTCGTACGTGCTGCATGTGGAGATCTGGCGGATGTGTTTTACGCCGGCAGCGAAAAGCATTTTCTGCAGCTCGCCGTCCTCAAGCGGAGCGAAATTTCCTATGATGTTGACGCTCCTCGGATCTTTTTCCATGGGTTCAAGAAGTGAATACAGAGTCTGCCTGACATGGACCATCGGGGGTCTTCTTCCCTCTCTGGTGAGAGCGTACATGTAGCAGGGCCTGACCCTCGTTTCATCATTCAAAGCCCTCTCGCATGCAGAGCAGACTCTCTCCATATCGGTGCCGAGGAGAGCGTCCACGCATGTGATGCAGATCATGACGACCCTGGGCTTGTTTCCCTTCTTTTCGAGATGCGATACGACTTCGCATACAGCGTCAGGGATCCTCTTAAGATGTCTTCCGGTAACGAGATCGGTCTCGTCCATCATGAGATAGAAGAACCTGTCTTTGTACTGGGGCATTGAGCTTACGATTGAAGTATTTCTTCCGCAGCATCCGGGCGATACTATGAGCATGACCGACTCGGGCACGGAAAGACCTGCTCTCTTTACACCGAATCCCTCGGCTCCGGGAGAGTTGTATGCAAGCGTCGCGGGCGAACTGTAGACAAGGCCGTGTCCGCTCAGGAGCTCAGAAGGTATGTTGTCTTTACCGAGTTCCGCGATCTTTGCAGCTGTATATCTGACTGCCGTTCTTGTCATGACTTAACCCTCGCCGAGCAGCTTTTTTGCCAGCCCGATGAATCTCTGTGAAGCCTCGCAGTCAGGTCTTCCCTCGACTGCCGTCTTTCCCATGTCCTCGCACTCGTTGATGTCGTCGGATCTCGGGATCTCGGCGATGACATCGATACCGTGTTCCTTTGCGAATGCGTACACTTTCTCGGTCTCTCCGGGAACGTTCCTGTGGTTTAAGATCACGCCTCCGACGTGAGCGTATCCCCTGTCCTCGAAATTCCTGACCGCCTGGCAGATGTTGTTGGCAGCATAGAGCGCCATCTTCTCACCTGAGGTTACGATGAGGACCTGTTCCGCATAGCCTTCCCTGATCGGAGCTGCAAAGCCGCCGCAGACGACGTCACCGAGGACATCGTAGAGAACGACGTCAGGCTTCCGGTTCTTGAAAAGCTCAAGCTCGTCAAGGAGGTTGAATGTTGCAATGATGCCTCTTCCGGCACAGCCGAGGCCCGGTGTGGGTCCGCCCGTCTCGATGCAGAGTATGCCTCCGTAGCCCTCTGCGGAGACCTCTTCCGCGGATGTGGGTTCCACGCCGTCCTTGAGGATCTCTATTACAGGCTTCAGGGGTTTGCCGCCCAGAAGGTTTATGGTCGAATCAGCCTTGGGATCGCAGCCGATCTGTATGACGCTCTTGCCGAGGCTCGCGAAAGCTGCGGCGAGATTTGAGGTAACGGTGGATTTTCCTATTCCGCCCTTGCCGTAAACTGCGATCTTAAGCATAAAAATACTCCTTTGCCCAATGACGGACGAAGGAGCGCCTAAAGAACTTCTTACCGAAAGTTTTTTACGACTATTCCCGCTCGGAAACCACCTTGCCGTCAGAGTCTGTTTTTCTGATTTCATTCTAATTCGCGCGTATATGATAGTCAAATGGTTTTCGGCATTTGTCGGAAATCGACGGCAAAAAACCACGTTATCGGCACAAAAAAGCATCTTAAAGGTATCAAATAGTCGTTTTTTCTTTAGATTTCGTTGCAAATCAAAAAATCTTTGATAAAATCATTTCGGTTGGAAACATAATTCCAACCTGCTTTTTAAGGAGGATTTATATATGCCAGGAAAAACACAGGGAATCGTAAGTATGGTATGCGGACTTGTTTCCATCTTCGGAAGCTATTCTTTCGGTGTTGGTATCGTCATCGCTATCGTTGGTCTCGTAATGAACAAGAAGGCTGAAGCAGCCGGATATCAGGGAACACCTCTCAAGGTTGGTAAGATCACATCCATCATCGGTCTGATCCTTTCCATCATCGGTCTCATCCTCGGTATCGTTTTCGCTATCGCAGCAGCTGCTATTCAGAGCAGATAATCTGATCACTCAGGATTAAAAGCAACAAAATACCTCGAAAGTCACGCACTTTCGGGGTATTTTTTATTGGATTTTCTTCATTTTTATTAAACAATTTGCAATAACTAACTGTATAATTTATTAGTTAGTGAATTGAAAGGGTTTAGTATTAAAGACTATGCGACGTTTTGAGTTCATTCTTTACGTATTCTTTTACGAAGTTGTGTTCGGTTTCTCGGTATACGGTTTCGGATATTTCTCATCCATGCCGTTTACCCTGCTCTGGTCGATAATCCTCGGCGCACCTGCGGTGCTCATCCTCTCGAACCTGAAGGGCAAAAAACTGCTCCCGATAGTCGACGGACTTCTCCGCTGCCTATACGCGATCCCGTTCCTTGTCGAGTATTTCATCTACATGCAGTTCAAGGAACTCTACGACCTCAACACCATAATGAACGGTGCGGGCGGAGCGCTCACCGGATTCACCACCACCATCCTGGGCCTCATTTTCAGCCCTCTGGGAATCTTCCACCTGTTCCTGTATTCCATCCCTCTCTCTATCCTCATCATGGATCTGAAGAGAAAGACATACGACTACAGCCAGCCTGACAAGCAGGTTAAGACGGCAACCGCAGTTGCGATCCCCGTCTGCCTGGTATTCAACATAATCATCATCGCCTGCATTCCTTCCGCAAGGACAATCGTAGGCGCTGAGTACAACTATCCTAAGGCAGTCCAGGCTTTCGGCTACATGGAAGGTACGGCATTAGACGTCAAGGCTCTCCTTTTCGGTTCGGGCGGAGATTTCCAGGTCGTTAAGAACCCTGCTAACCTTCAAACATCCAAGCCTGACGAATCCAACCCGGGTGAGTCCAATCCCGGCGAATCCGTTCCCGGTGAATCAGGACCTGCTCCCACGCCGACTCCCGCACCCCAGCCTCAGACCATGGACATCGATTTCACCTCCCTCGCGCAGAAGGGCGGCAAGATCGCGACACTCGCAAATTACTGCGCAAATGTTGAGCCTACATACACCAACAGCATGACGGGCAAGTTCAAGGGCAAGAACCTCATCATGATCACGGCAGAGGCTTTCACCGCTGAAGCCATCGATCCCGAGCTCACGCCAACACTCTACAGACTTGCAACCAAGGGCATCCAGTTCACCGATTCCTATGTTCCCGCAACCGCAGGAACGACGGGCGGCGAGTTCTCACACATTTTCGGACTTCTCCCCACATCAGGCGGTAAGTCCTTCACCAACATGATCGACAACGGCTGCACCTATTTCACGATGGGCCAGCGTCTCAATGCCGAAGGTTACTACGGCCAGGCATTCCACAACAACGACTACAAGTACTACAGCCGTAACAAGACCCATACCAAGCTCGGCTACAGCGCAGGCTTCATGGGCATCTACAACGGCATGGAGCAGTGGGTAAACTACCACCAGTGGCCTGAGAGCGACTACGACATGTTCCAGGGTACGATCCCGCTCTACATCAACCAGGATCACTTCAACATCTACTACATGTCCGTTTCCGGACACAGCGGATACACCAGGGCAGGCAACGCAATGTCGAAAAAGCACTGGGACGAGACCGCTTCTCTTGACGGAAAGAACTCCGAGGCCGTACGTGCATACAAGGCCTGCAACATGGACCTTGATCAGGGCCTCAAGTATCTCGTCGACAGACTCGAGGAGTGCGGCAAGGCTGATGACACCGTTATCTGCATCGTAGCCGACCACTTCCCTTACGGACTCGATCCGGATGCTTCGCTCGGCAACATGCCCAAGCTTTCAGAGCTCTACGGATATGAGGTCAAGAACTACATCCAGCGTGACCATAACCGCATCATCATGTGGTGCGGCAGCCTTGAGAAGGAAGATCCGATCGTAGTCGATACTCCTACGACCAGCCTCGACATCCTTCCTACCCTGATGAACCTTTTCGGCATCAAGTACGACTCAAGACTTCTTCCCGGCCGTGACGTCTTCTCCGATTCAATGCCTCTCGCATTCAATCTCAACTACGACTGGAAGACAGACCGCGGAACATATCTGAGTTCCACGGGCACGTTTACTCCGAAGGACGACAAGACCGAGATCCCTGAAGACTACGTTAAGAACGTAAAGAGCATCGTCAGCAACAAGATCAAATACTGTAAGAATATGGTCGGCACCAATTTCTTCAAGCTGGCGGTCGGCGATCCGAATTCGTAGTAAGAGATAATTTCAAGCAACAAAAAGGCCCGCGGTAATTGCCGCGGGTCTTTTTAGTGCAGGCTGATTGGGAGTGATCGAAAACATCTTGGAACCAGCGATCGTCTGAATTTATTTGCTTTTCGACAGACACTTGTAGACATTCATCAGGATAAGGGAGAAGCCGCACACTTCAGCGGAGCTCATGATCCTTTTCTTATAGATCCGGCCGTTATCATACAGATAATCCCAAAGTGATGACAATACCAGATCTTTTTCCTCCTCCCATATCGAAAAGGATCTGCCTATCATTTCGTACTGCCTGTGCGAAAGCGGCCTCATCAGTTCACGTTTGGTATCTTCATCTGCCTCTTCGAAATCCTGTACGGTACCTTCAGCGATCTGCTTCGAATAATACTGAAAGACCTGAAAAAGATATCCGAAATTGTCCATCAGATAACTGTGCATGACCGGATAATCCTTTTCCTCGATATCGAGGAAATCCTTCAGTTTTTCAACCTTCCCGATGAATTCCTCATCGTATCTGATTATCTTATCTGATGCCATGTTCTTTCCTCTTAGCAGCAAAAACTTATAGCATATAGCATATATCTTTTGAGTCATTTTTGGAAAACCGTGCCGCCAAGTCACGATCCGAATAAACCCGATCTGCAAAACATGACATCAAGAGACCGTCTTCATTTGATACCGTTTTCTTTTCCACCGGCTGCCTTGATAAGTCTTACGGTGTTTGCGCCTGTGAATGCGAAAAAGAACAGCACCGAAAGGTTTTCGAGAAATACTATTACCGCGGCCTTATCGTAATCGAACATCGCGAAATGCGTTCTGAAAAAGATGTACCCCGGAATGCCGTTCCTCAGGAAAAAACAAAGTCCCGAGCCCGCCATGCAGAGAAATATAACGTTAAGCACGGTCTTAACCGCTTGGGACGGCTTAACTTTGGCCGTCATGGCCGGCAGGTGAAGTCCCAGATGATATCCCATCAGGATGAAGGACCAGAATGACATGGATAGGTGGAACTGCCTCGCGAACGTTATCGGCAGCAGTCCGTACATGAAAGGCATCGCATGCGAGCTCATGCTTATGCCGCACACCGCGGTAAGCGCTATGGACGCCAAAAGCAGCGTGTTCACTACGGTCGAGACGACACGGTAAGCCGTATATCTGCCCTTGAAAAGTGATGAGTACCATTTCCTGTTTAGTATGTTGTGAACGATCAGTACGACCGTCATCGATATGCCAAGCCACTCATGAAGCGCTTCACCCGTGACCTGATATGCCATCAGGCAGAGCAGAAGGGCGGTCATGGAAATATCGACTGCCGGCCTGATCCGGTTGTTCTTCGTGTCTGCCATGATGCGCCCTCCCTTTTATATCAATTAAGACCTTCTATCCAGGAACGGATCGAATCTGCGGATGCTCCCGCGCCGAATCTCTTTCCCTTCTGCCAGTCACCGGTTCCGGCTCTTTCGGCAAGGTTCTTATCGCTTCTGCCGACTCCGCTGCTTGCAGACGTGCAGAACGGGATCATCTTTATGCCGTCGAACTTATAGCTCTCTACGAAAGTATCCAGGATCCTGGGCTCTTCTCCCCACCAGATCGGATAACCGATGTAAACCGTCTTGTAACCGCTTAAATCTACTGTGCTGCTTGCTATCTCAGGGCGTGATTTCTTGTTGTTCTGTTCTTTCGTTGAACGGCTGTTCTTGTCGTTCCAGTTCAGATCGGCATCGCTGTAAGGCTTGGCGGGCTTTATCTCATAAAGGTCGCCGTTCGTGATGGATGCGATCTTCTCCGCGACATCTTTCGTTGTTCCGGTAGCCGAGAAATATACGACCAGAACATCTTTTCCCGCCTTTGTATCTTCGGCAGAAGTCGCTTCACTTGTTGCTTCAGTCTCCTTTTCCGTTGCAGCTGAAGTCTCCGCTGTCTGCGTCGTTGCGGCAGTTGTTGTTTCCTGTGCTGACGTGGTCACTGCGGCGCTTCCTGAGCATGCCGTAAGGCCGAACATCATTAAAACTGCGATCGATGATACTGACTTTTTCATTTTCTTTTCTCCTTATTCAGGTCTCTTGTTCTGTGCCATGACTCCTGCGAGAGGATGGGGCACGTAAGGTTCTTCAAGGTAAGTGATCTCTTCTTTTGTAAGCTCTAATTCAACTGCTTTTGCTGCGCCCTCTATGTGATGCATCTTCGTTGCACCGACGACGGGCGATGTAACCTTTGTGAGGAGCCAGGCAAGTGATACTTCGGTCATGGATACGCCTCGCTTTTCTGCGATCTCAGCGACACGGCTGATTATCACGTTGTCCTGCTGCTCAGTCTTTTCGTATTTGAACTTTGCGTATTTATCCTCTTCTGCGCGCTTTGTTCCGCCTTCGCCCGGAAGCCTTGACAGCCTGCCGCTCGCTAATGCGCTGTACGGGGTGAGCGCGATGTTTTCCTCTTCACAGTAAGGCACCATTTCGCGTTCCTCTTCACGGAAGATCAGGTTGTAATGTCCCTGAACCGATACGAACTTCGCAAAGCCTTCCTTCTCAGCCAGCGCATTTGCTTTGGCTATCTGCCAGGCGAAGCAGTTGGAGATGCCGATGTATCTTGTCTTGCCCGCTTTGACCGCATTGTTAAGGCCTTCAAGGATCTCATGGATCGGGGTGTTCCAGTCCCACATGTGACAGATGTAAAGATCGACGTGATCCATGCCGAGATTTTTAAGGCTCATGTTGATCATGTTCTCAACATGCTGCTGGCCGCTGATGCCTTTTTCGATCTCTTCGGGTGTCCTCGGCAGGAATTTTGTCGCAACAACCACATCTTCGCGCTTTGCAAGATCTTTCAGCGCACGGCCCACGTACTGTTCGCTCGTGCCGCTCTGGTAAGCGATCGCGGTATCAAAGAAATTGACGCCTAATTCCAGTCCTCTTTTGATTATCGCCTTCGACTGCTCTTCATCCAGTGTCCAGCTGTGCTGTCCTTTTGATGAATCGCCGAAGCCCATGCAGCCCATGCAGATGCGTGATACGTTGAGGTCCGAATTTCCGAGTTTCGTGTATTTCATTTCAGGCTCCTCTCTTTCATGCATTCCCGAGCAGGCTTACCAGGCAGTTATATGTGAGTTCGTAAACTGTGTGGTAGATAAATCCCGTCTCCGCGTCCTCCATCGCCGTTTTCTGCTTCTCCGTAACGGATGTATAAGGATAGATGCCGAACATGAAAGGGAAAAAAACGTAGATCGCGTTCTGCCTTTGACCGGCGCTCATTTCGGGACAGTATTTTTCCAGGAGCTGTCCGGTTATCGCGATCGAGCGGCCGTATGCTTTCTTGAAGCTCACGAGCATTTCGGGCCTGCTTGCCGCTTCCATGTCGTAGTTGTTCATGGCAAGGAGCTTCAGGAGCTGCTCACGCTTTGCAAGAGACTTGGCCATGAGGTCCGCGAGTTCTTTTCTTGCGAGCTTATCGTGTCCGTTCAGGATCGACGTAAGCTCTTCGTTCCAGCTGTCGTACTCGCGCTCGAAAAGCGCCAGAAAGATCTCTTCCTTGGTCTGGAAATAGTTATAGATCGTAGGTCTTGAGAACGGGACGATATTGCCGATCTCCTTGAGTGTGATCTCTTTGAAGCTCATCTCCTGATAGAGCTTCTCGCAGGCATTGATTATCTCTTCTCTTCTTCCTGCTATCATTTCGGGTGTTTTCTTGATCATTACGGACCTCCCGCCGGCATCCTGTTATGCGTAAAAGTCGCTGACACTGTGTCAGCATCATTATGATAACAGTATTTTGACACGGTGTCAACATGCGACGCCGCTTACTCTCAAATGCTTATTTCAAAGGGACTATAATAATGTTACACAGTGGTTTGGGACAAAAGCACGACTGTCTCTATGCTCGATGTCCATGGGAACATGTCCACGGGTTCTGCCACGCGCGCTTTGTATCCGCAGCGTGAAAATGCTTTAAGGTCGCGGGCCAGAGTATCGGGGTTGCATGATATATAGACTATCTTTTCGGGAGCGAGCTTTTCGCAGGCTTTTATGAACCGTTCGTCGGTTCCGAGCCTCGTGGGATCCAGTATGACACAGTCGATCTTCTCATCTGATCGCGCCAGTTCCTCCATGTATTCCACCGCGTCGGCACAGACGAACTGCGCATTCTTCACGTTGTTTGCCTTGGCGTTCTTTACCGCGTCGCTGACGGCTTCGGGATTGATCTCAACGCCCGTGATATTGTCGACAAAACCGGCAAATGTCAGTGTGGTCGTTCCCGTCCCGCAATAAGCATCTATTACGCTTTCGCTGCCGGTAAATTCCGCAAGGCGGACCGCAGTGCTGTATAAGACCTCGGCCTGGTCACGGTTGACCTGATAGAAGGAAGTCGGGGATATCCTGAATTTCTTTCCCAGAAGGATATCGGTTATGTATCCTTTTCCTGTCACTTTCTTTGTCTCGCTGCCGAGGATCATGGAATCGTGGCGCTGATTGATATTTACGAGCACCGTCGTTATCTCGGGATGGCGCTTTGTAAGCTCTTTGACGAAAGCGGTCTTCTGCCTGAAAAACCTTGTGCCCGTTACGATGACCACCATGACTTCGCCGGTCTTTTCCGCGACTCTTACAAGTACGCGTCTTAACTCACCCGTACGCGAGACTTCGTTATAGATGCTGACCTTCATCTTAGCGGCGATATCCGCGCAGTCTCTTATTATCGCCGAGGCGGTCTTGTTCTCGATAAGACATTGATCGACTTTGACGATACGGTGTGATCCCTCTTCATAAGGACCGCATATTATCCTGCCGTTCCTGAGCTTTTTAAAGGCTGAATGTACTTTGTTCCTGTAATGGAAAGGATCCTTGCAGGCATGAATGTCATTTACCCTGCAGTCTTCGGGCAAGAGCTTTTTTATGCGCTCAAGTTTTTCCGCAAGACTGTGTTTATATGTTTTGCCCGCATACTTGCAGCCGCCGCATTCCTTGGCGGCGGGGCAGGTATTCTTTATTGCCGTCGTTACTTTCGGAGCGGCGCTGTTTTTTCCGCTCTTCACTTGTCAGGCTCTCTCGCAGCTTTCAACCACATGCTTCAGGAGAATAGATGTCGTGACGGATCCTACTCCTCCCGGTACGGGCGTTACGGCTTCGGCGATCTCATAGGCCTTGTCGTAATCAACGTCTCCGCAGAGCTTGCCTTCCTCATCGACATTCATTCCTACGTCGATGACGATCTGGCCTTCTCTTAAGTAATCAGGACCGATGGTCTTTGCGACACCGCAGCATGCGACGATGATGTCGGCATTCCTGCACTCTCCGGGGAGATCAACAGTCTTGGTGTGGCATACGGTAACGGTAGCGTCTCTTGCAATGAGCATGAGCGCAACGGGACGTCCGATTACAAGGCTCCTTCCGACAACGACGGCCTTCTTGCCCTTTGTCTCGATGCCATAATGCTCGATGAGACGAACGACTGCTTCAGCCGTGCACGGACCTGCGGCGTTCTTGTCGCCTGAAAGGATGCCCGCCATGTTGCGGATATCCATGCAGTCCGCATCCTTGGAAGGCTTGATGGCGCTTCTCATGTAGCTGTCCGAAAGTCCCTTCGGAAGAGGTCTGAACACCAGGATGCCGTGAATGTCATCAGCGTTGTTGAGGCTGTCAAAGCCTTTGTCGAGATCTTCCTGGCTTACATCGGCAGGAAGTTCTACTACCTTAACGCCGCATCCTGCGGATTCGAATTTCTTCTTAAGACCGCGTTCATATGCAAGGTCATCTTCCCTTGCGCCGACACGCAGCACTCCCAATGTCGGGACAACGCCCTTTTTGCCGAGTTCTTCTATCTTCGGGGCAAGTGATGCAAGGATTGCGTCACCTACTTCTTTTCCGCCTAATCTTCTCATTTATTGTCTCCTCCCATAAGGCTGTTCTTAACGCCCTCATAAACAGCTGCGCACTTGCCGTCGACTTCTTCGACTGCCTTGATCGTAGCGGCGTTGAGCTCTTCAGCGCGGCTTCTGTTCTTCATGAGCTTGGTGTTGATGTAGACATTCATCGCAGCGCCTTTTGCAGCTGTCTGGAGCATCGTGGCGGCAACGCCGACGTCGCTTAATGCGAGCCTTGAACCGATGGTCTCAAGACGCACGATTATGTCGCATGCTTCCCTTGTCTTCATCACGATCTCATAGGGAGCCGAGCATGCGGTGTTGAGGGCTTCCTCAAGCGCCTCGTCTCTGCCGGGCTCGTCCTTGGGGATCGAATATGCTTTTGACAGAGGCTCGAAAACCTCTGCATCCTTTTCGATGAGACTCTCGAAATCCTTTACCAGAGCTGCCGTCTTCTCAAGGATGACGTCGATCTCACCCTGGTATTCGGCATACTTCTTCTTGCCTGTTGTGAGGTTCGCGACCATTGAAGCAAGCGCTGAAGCTGCTGCTCCCGCAAGTGCCGAAGCTCCTCCGCCTCCGGGTACCGGTGCTCCCGAAGAGAGCTCGCTTAAGAACAGATCGATGCTTTTCTCAGTCATATCAATGGCCTCCTTATTTTCCTGCCCTACTATTTTACAAAATAATAAGCGGACCCGCATCAGTAAATGCGGGTCCGTGTACAAAAATCAGTATTATTGATGAGTGTTATCTGATGAGTCTCTTGTATCCCTTGATCTTCATCATGTCGATGTTGCCGTAGCAGACTTTGCCCTTGGTATCGGAAGCGTGGATTACCTGGTTGCCTCCGACGTAGATTGCGACATGCGGACAGATGCTTCCCTTTGAGTAACAGACGACGTCACCGGGCTTGAGGGCCGATCTCGGAACGCTTACGCCCGAATGCTTCCATATCTGTGTAGCACCGTGAGGTACTCTGATTCCGATCTGCGCGTAGCAGTACTTTACGAGACCGGAGCAGTCTGTTCCCTTTCTCGAAGCTCCTGCGTACTTATACTTTACGCCGAGCATCGACTGGGCGATCGCCACGATGCTCGATCCGTTCCTGCCCGAGATCCTCGGAAGTTTGCTTAAGTTGCCGTACTTCGGCTTGGCTTTGGCGGCAGTCTTTTTGGCTGTGGTCTTGGCTGCCGGCTTCTTTGTCGGACGCGGTGTGGGTGAAGGCGTTGGAGTAGGCGGAGCCTTCCTCGTAACGTAAGATCTCGGGACGTAACCGGACTTGCCCGTTGCCGTCGTGACCTTGTACCACTTGTCGCCTACGACCTGCGTAACGGCGAGCCTTGCGTGCTTATGAACTGTAGTTACCTTTGCAGAGTTTGAGGCGGGTTCCTTCCTGATGGTAAGGCTTCCTGTGTCGCACCAGACGACGAACTTGGAGTTGACCTTTACCATGGTGTCCTGGATGTAGGAAGTAAGGATATATCCTTCCTTGCCGTTCTCCGTGCGGACCTTTGACCATGAATCGCCGAGAGCCGTCCTTATGACAGCCTGGCCCTTGTGGATCGAAGTAACTGAAGGAGCGCTTGAATTCGGTTTTGTCTTGAGTACTGCAGCCACCCTCGCGTAGAACTGCATGTTGTCAGGCGCGAAATACTCCGGAGCGAGAAGCTCGTCAGGACGGTTAAACGTATCGTAGGACTGGTAGATGAAATACTTGGGAACGTCTTCGAAATCCTTCTCGGTCTCAACGGTCTTCTCGGGATTTTTATCATCAGCCTTATCGGACGTGGAATCCTCCATCTCGGCATCGCTGCCTACGAGAGCCCAATCCTCGATGGTTACGTCATCGTCTTCATCTTCTTCGCCGAAAACATTCGAATAGGCCTTGGCCACGATAAAGCCGGGCGTTGTTACGGCTCTGACTCCGATGGGAAGGCATATTGCGGGAACAGCAGCAAAAAACGCTACCGCGATCGCGAGGATATGCTGTTTTCTGTTGTGTTTAAAAACCATATTCCCTACGATTATAACACGCGCCACATTGCCAAAACTTGGCCCGGAATCCCGAAAATGTGGCAGTTTTGAATAAAAAACGCCGGGGAAAATACTCCCCCGGCGTTATTATAAACCGTAATCTTACCTCGCGGCTTTACAATTAAAGGACAAAAGAATTACTTAATGTCCGTGAGCCTCTCGGAATAGTCGGAACCTTCCTGCTCGTCGAGGAGCTCATTGTGAGCCTCGACCTGATCGAGGTAATCGTTCTCGAAGAACTTGATGTCGTCATCGCCCTCGCCATATTCGTGGCCTGTGATGAGCTTTGCGTTAGCCTTGATGACAGGAACTGCAGTGATGTCGCTATGCGACTTGACTCCGGTACCTGCAGGGATGAGCGCACCGATGATGACGTTCTCCTTGATACCCGTGAGCGGATCGACCTTGCCCTTGATGACTGCGTCCGTGAGAACCTTTGCGGTCTCCTGGAAGGATGCAGCTGACATAAAGGAGTCGGATGCGCTTGCGGCCTTTGCGATACCCAACAGGATCGTGTTGCCCTTTGCAGGCTGGAGACCCTGCTCTTCGCAGTCTCTGTTCCTGGAGATGTAGTTATACCAGTCAACAGTCGTACCTGTCATGAAGCCTGTATCACCGGGTTCATCGATCTGTACACGGCGCATCATCTGCTTAGCGATGATCTCGATGTGCTTATCGTTGATGTTAACGCCACCACCGGAGTAGTAAACCTTGGTGATCTCGCTGATGATGTACTTCTGAACGGCACGGATATCCTTAACCTTGAGGATCTCCTTAGGATCGATCTTACCGTCGATGATCTGATCGCCGGCTTCGATGATCTGACCGTCCTTAACAGTAAGGGTAGCGTGTGAAGGAACCTTGTACTCCATCTTCTCTACCGGGTTGCCCTTAGCGTCCTTAACGGGCTCGGCACCGTCGGAAAGAACAGGTGTAACGATGATTGTCTTCTGCTTTGTCTTCTCGTTCTCAGCGATCTTGATGGATCCGGGTACGGAAGAAATGATACCGTGACCCTTAGGATCTCTTGCTTCGAAGATCTCCGTAACTCGGGGGAGACCCTGCGTGATATCTTCACCTGAGGAAGCGATACCACCGGAGTGGAACGTTCTCATCGTAAGCTGTGTACCAGGCTCACCGATAGACTGAGCTGCAATGATACCGACAGCCTCACCTACTGCAACGGGACGGCCCGTAGCAAGGTTGATACCGTAGCACTTCGTGCAGACACCCCTTCTGGAGCGGCAGTCAAATACGGATCTGATCTTGAGTTTGCCAAGGTCTTCGATCTGCTGTCTGGTAAGAACCTTACCTGCAGCTTCTGCGTCAGCGAGCTTAGCATCGATCTTCTTCTGCTGCTCTGCAAGCTTCTCAGGTGTAACCTCACCCTTGATCTTGACGGAATCAGCGATCTTTGCACGCTCTTCGTTAGCCTTTTCCTTAGCCTTATCAACAGAATCACAGATCTCTTCTGCCTTGAGGGCATCGATGAGCTCGTTCTTCTTAACAATGACTTCGCCGGTCTCATAGTCGACGATGTCCTCAGCTGCATAACGGCCATAGAGACGGTCGTTGAGAGACTTGATGACGTTCGTCTTCTTGTTGACGACTTCGGTGATCTCCTTGACCCATGTGAAGTCGTTTGTTCCGCAGTCTTCCTCTGCAACAACAACGGCCTGTGCAACGTCTACGAGACGTCTTGTAAGGTATCCGGATTCAGCCGTCTTGAGAGCCGTATCGGAGAGAGCCTTACGGGCACCGTGTGAGGAGATGAAGAACTCGA
>CAMJPC010000020.1 GCA_946407705.1 uncultured Clostridia bacterium
TCTTAGCGATCTCAGGATATGTAACTGCGAGACGGCATCCTCTGTGACCCATCATCGGGTTGAACTCGTGGAGAGAAGCGATGAGAGTCTTGATGTCCTCAACAGACTTGCCCTTCTTTGCAGCGAGAGCCTTGATGTCGTCCTCTTCTGTAGGAACGAATTCGTGGAGCGGCGGGTCAAGGAATCTGATGGTAACGGGATGTCCCTCGAGAGCCTCATAGAGAGCTTCGAAATCAGACTGCTGCATGGGGAGGATAACCTCGAGAGCAGCCTCACGCTCCTCAACTGTATCGGAGCAGATCATCTCACGGAATGCTTCGATTCTGCCTTCACCGAAGAACATGTGCTCTGTACGGCAGAGACCGATACCCTCAGCACCGAGCTCACGAGCCTTCTTAGCATCGTTAGGTGTATCAGCGTTTGTACGTACTTCGAGTCTCTTGAACTCGTCAGCCCACTTCATGATGCGGCCGAAATAACCATTGTTAGGATCAGCGTCAACCTGAGCGATAGCGCCGTCGTAGATCTTACCTGTGGAACCGTCGAGGGAGATGATGTCGCCTTCCTGGAATGTCTTGCCTGCAAGAGTGAACTTCTTGTTAGCTTCGTCCATTGCGATCTCGCCGCAACCGGATACGCAGCACTCACCCATACCACGTGCAACAACTGCAGCGTGTGATGTCATACCGCCACGTACTGTGAGGATACCCTCAGCAGCCTTCATGCCTGTGATATCTTCAGGAGATGTCTCGAGTCTTACGAGGACTACCTTCTCTCCTCTGTCGTGCCATGCAACTGCATCGTCAGCTGTGAATACGATCTTACCGCAAGCAGCTCCCGGAGAAGCGCCAAGGCCCTTACCGATTGCTTCTGCAGCCTTAAGAGCAGCGGGATCGAACTGAGGGTGAAAGAGTGTATCGAGGTTACGAGGATCGATCATTGCAACTGCTTCCTCAGGTGTTCTCATACCTTCGTCAACGAGGTCGCAAGCGATCTTCATGGCAGCCTGAGCTGTTCTCTTACCGTTTCTTGTCTGGAGCATGTAGAGCTTACCGTGCTCAACTGTGAACTCCATATCCTGCATGTCTCTGTAGTGCTTTTCGAGTGTCTCGCAGACCTGTGTGAACTGAGCGAATGCTTCAGGGAACTTCTGCTCCATCTCAGCGATCTTCATAGGAGTACGAACGCCTGCAACAACGTCCTCGCCCTGTGCGTTTGTAAGGAACTCACCGAAGAGGCCCTTCTCACCTGTAGCAGGGTCACGTGTGAAAGCAACACCTGTACCGCAGTCGTCACCCATGTTACCGAATGCCATGGACTGAACGTTAACTGCCGTACCCCATGAATAAGGGATATCGTTGTCTCTTCTGTAAACGTTAGCTCTCGGGTTGTCCCAGCTTCTAAATACGGCCTTGATAGCGCCGATGAGCTGTTCCTTAGGATCTGTAGGGAAGTCTGTGCCGATCTTAGCCTTGTACTCAGCCTTGAACTGTGAAGCGAGTTCCTTGAGGTCGTCAGCTGTAAGCTCAACGTCCTGTTTAACTCCTCTTTCAGCCTTCATCTTGTCGATGAGCTCTTCGAAATACTTCTTGCCGACTTCCATAACAACGTCGGAATACATCTGGATAAATCTTCTGTAGCAGTCCCATGCCCATCTGGGGTTATTGGACTTTGTAGCGATAACATCTACAACCTGCTCATTCAAACCTAAGTTAAGGATAGTGTCCATCATGCCCGGCATTGAAGCTCTGGCACCGGATCTTACGGATACGAGGAGCGGGTTCTCGAGATCACCGAACTTCTTGCCTGTGATCTCCTCAAGCTTTACGATGTACTCCATGACCTGAGCCATGATCTCGTCATTGATCTGACGGCCGTCCTCGTAATACTTGGTGCATGCCTCTGTGCTGATCGTGAAACCCTGAGGTACAGGGAGACCGATGTTTGTCATCTCAGCAAGGTTAGCGCCTTTACCGCCAAGGAGTTCGCGCATGTTTCCGTTGCCTTCGGTGAACAGGTAAACGTACTTTGTCATTCTTTTTATCCGCCTTTCATTTATTGGATTCAGTTTTTTGTTTCTCTTATGGCATTTTAGCCTGCTAAAAACTTATCAGTTTATTTTATCAGAATAATATCTTAAAAATCGAACTTATCTGAGAAAAATTCTTCGAGTTTGTCGATAGGGAATCTGATGTTTCCGGGCTCATACTCGACGTTCTTCATGGAGTCTCTTTCTCTGATCGTTACGCAGCCGTCGTTCTCCGAATCGAAGTCGTAAACCACGCAGTAAGGAGTACCGATCTCGTCCTGTCTTCTGTAGCGTTTACCGATTGACTGACGGTCGTCCAGTTCGCACATGTACTTCTTGGATAACTTCTCGAAAATAGGCTGCGCCTTGTCCGTAAGCTTAGCGGAAAGCGGGAGCACACCGATCTTGACAGGAGCAAGGAACGGGTGGAAGTGCATAACAGTTCTTACGTCGCCGCCCTCGAGCTCTTCCTCGTCATAAGCTGAGCAGAGGAATGCTAACGTTACACGGTCAGCACCGAGCGAAGGCTCGATAACGTAAGGGATGTACTTCTCGTTCTTTGCGGGATCGAAATATGTGAGATCCTGCTTGGAGAATTCCATGTGCTGCTTGAGGTCGTAGTCCGTACGGTCAGCGATGCCCCAGAGTTCGCCCCAGTCTGTGAACGGGAAAGCAAACTCGTAGTCTGTTGTCGCTCTTGAATAGAAAGCGAGTTCTTCTTTAGCGTGGTCTCTTGTCCTGAGCTCGTTCTCCTTGATGCCGAGGCTGATGAGCCAGTCGTGGCAGAACTTTTTCCAGTAATCGAACCACTCGAGGTCAGTTCCAGGTTCGCAGAAGAACTCAAGCTCCATCTGCTCGAACTCTCTTGTACGGAAGATGAAGTTACCGGGTGTGATCTCGTTTCTGAAAGACTTACCGATCTGGCAGATACCGAACGGAAGCTTCTTTCTTGCGGAACGCTGAACGTTAGCGAAGTTAACGAAGATACCCTGAGCTGTCTCAGGTCTCAAGTAAACCTCGGAAGTTGCATCCTCGGTAACACCGATGAATGTCTTGAACATGAGGTTGAACTTTCTGATGTCGGTGAAGTTGTGGCCGCCGCATACGGGGCAGGGAATGTTCTTCTCTCTGATGTATGCGACCATGTCTTCAGGGCTCATTCCTTCAACGGATACGCCCTCAACGCCGTTCTCCTTGTTCCAGTCCTCAACGAGGTTGTCTGCTCTCTGACGTGCCTTGCACTGCTTGCAGTCAATGAGAGGATCGGAGAATCCGCCTACGTGGCCGGATGCAACCCATGTCTTGGGGTTCATGATGATAGCCGCATCGAGTCCTACGTTGTAAGGGCTCTCCTGAACGAATTTCTTCCACCATGCGGCTTTGACGTTATTCTTAAGCTGGACGCCTAACGGGCCGTAATCCCAGGAGTTTGCGAGACCGCCGTAGATATCCGAACCCGGATATACGAAGCCTCTGACCTTTGCGAGGGATACGATCTTGTCCATTGTCTTCTCAACAGCCATCTATATCACCCTCAGTCTTCCTGCTTCTCTTCGTCGTCAGCGAACTCATCGTCCTCTTCGGAGTACTCTGCGTCTTCTTCACCCTCTTCTCCGCCGGCGATGGCATTGAAAAGATTATCCATGCCCTTGTCGCTGATGGGCTCGGAAAGATCGATTCCGGATCTCTCAAGACGCTCTTCTTCGAGAAGTCTCTCTCTTGTTCTCTCTTCCTCGATCCTGCGGATCCTCTCCTCACGTGTGATCGGAATTACAGCCTGATCGGAAACGTCGCCCTCTACTGCAACGATCTTGTCAGCTGCGACTTCGCGGCAAGCGAGAGATACAACATTTGCTGCATCCGTATCGTCTACCATCGGCTGTGCTCCGTCCGTAAGCTCTCTTGCGCGCTTACTTACGAGTACTGCAAGATCGTAAGGGCTTGCTGACTTTGCCTTGAGTTTCTCGATTGAAGGTTCTGTTAACATTTTTACCTCTCTCCTTTATAAAAGTGCTTTTGCTGTATCTATGTTCTTCGAAGCTTTTAGCTTTTCGGCTGTGATTATCGCGACTATCTCTCTTGCCGCAGTGTCTATGTCTTTGTTGGTTACCAGATATTCGAATTCGCCTGCACGGCCGATCTCCGCTTTTGCCTGGTCCATTCTCTTCCTGATCTTCTCTTCGGTCTCGGTCCCTCTTCCGCGGAGTCTTGTCTCAAGTTCTTCCATCGAAGGCGGGAGGATGAATATCGTGACCGTATCGACATCGAATTTTCTGTTTAATGCGAGACTTCCTTCTATCGTGATGTCGAAAAGAACGTCCTGGCCTTTTGACACCATCTCCTTAAGAGGTCCGGCAGGTGTTCCGTAGTAGTTGTCTACATAGGTATCGTACTCGACGATCTCGTCGTCTTTTATCATCTGCTCGAACTGTTCTTTTGTCCTGAAATAATATTCGACTCCGTCTTGTTCCTGGCCTCTCGGTGCTCTCGTCGTGACGGAAATGGAATGACCTACGCTTCCGGGATTAGCCTGTTCAAGAAGTTCTTCAACCTTCGCAAGCACTGTGCCCTTACCGACACCCGAAGGTCCTGATACTGCTACGATCAAACCCCTGAATTCGCTCATCCCAACATCTCCTGTATCTCTGCGCAGCTCTTTGCGGAAAGCAGGATCATGTCGGTATCAGTGATCACTGCGGACTGGCACTTCTTGCCTGCGCAGCAGTCAACGCATGAACCTCTGTCCTTAGCGTCCTGTATCATTCTCCTGACCGGAGCGGAGTCGGCAGCAGCAACGCAGATTATCCTGCTCCTTGCCGCGATGTTTCCGAATCCGATGTCAATGAACTCTGCCATGCTTATCTTCCTCAGACCAGGTTCTGAACCTGTTCCCTCATCTCTTCGATAATGTTCTTGCAAAGAAGTACATTATTCGTGATCTCAATGTCGTTTGCCTTGCTGCCCGTTGTGTTGACCTCACGGTTGATCTCCTGTATGAGGAAATCCATCTGCTTGCCTACTGCTCCGTTGCCGGAAAGGATCTTCCTTGCCTGGGCGATGTGGCTTACAAGTCTTGTGAGTTCTTCGTCTATGGCGCACTTGTCCGCAAAGATGGCAACCTCGGCAGCGAGTCTGTTGTCATCGTAGAAAGCGCGCTGGTCGCTTGTAAGGATCTCGTCGATCCTTGCGGTAAGTTTCTCCCTGTAGGAAACGATAACGGAAGGAGCGTGCTCTGCGATCTCGTTGCGGATCCTCTCGAGGTTATCGACCTTGGAGAGAATGTTTGCGCAGAGTGCGTCGCCTTCGCGCTTTCTCATTGCGAGCATTCCGTCGATGGCCGCATTGAGTGTCTCCATGAGCTCAACAAGAGCCCTGGACTCGTCGATGGTCCTCTGTTCAACGGAAAGAACGTCCTGGAAACCTGCGAGTTCTGAAACCTTGAAATCGTCTTCACGTCCGGATGCAGCAGCAAGTTCCTTTGCCGCATCTGAATATGCCTTTGCAAGAGCGGCGTTGACGGTGACCGTCTGGTCTCCGCCGTCCGTATCGGAATAATTAATGTAGCAGTCGATCTTTCCTCTTACGAGTTTCTCAGTGATGACCCTGCGTACATCCACTTCGGCAAAATTGAAAAACCTGGGTAATCTTATGTTGATGTCACAAAATCTGCTATTGACCGATTTGAGCTCAACGCTGTATTTTCTGGTATCAAAAACTTTCTCACCGCGTCCGAAACCGGTCATGCTGTAAGCCATAAGATCTCCTCTGATGATCAGGAATAAAAAAGCCTTACCGCTTCGGAATATTCCTCCGCTTAAGGCTCGCGTCTATTATATATAATTAATATAGATTCTGCAATAAAATGAATTTGACAACTTGCCTGTGATCCAATAAATCAGGGCATTACAAAAGTTGAAAAAAATTTTTCGGGTCCCTTTTTCACTCCTTGACGAGCACCGGCCTGAAGCCCAGATAATCCGCCGAGGCGCATATGTATCTGCAGCCGTCGATCTCGCCTTCCCTGATGTACTTGTGTGACCTGCCGTGAAGATGTCCGTAAACGCAGATGTCGATGCCCGCTTCTTTGATCAGTTCGGAGAATCCCGTGTGCTCCTGCTGCGTTGTAAGAGGCGGATAGTGGTTCATGAGGATGTGTGTCTTCTCGTGATCCGGATCGGCCTTTTTGAGTTCTTCGATGCAAAGGCGCACTCTCAGTATCTCGCGATCGTAGATCTTCTTTTTCTCGGGATCTTCGGATTTGCCGGCTTCGGACATCCAGCCTCTCGTTCCGCTGATGAGGCAGCCGTCAGCTTCTACGACATTGGTCCTTACGAGTTCCATTCCCGGAAAAGAATGAGCGTCGAAATACTCATCGAGTTTCTTCATCGTTGTCCACCAGTAATCGTGGTTGCCTCTTGAAAGCAGCTTTCTGCCGGGCAGCGAAGATATGAAAGCGAAATCCTCGTCAGCTTTATCGATGTATGTGGCCCATGAGATGTCACCCGGAATCAGTACGGTATCCTCAGGCTTTACCGTGTTGGTCCAGCCCTCAACGATGCGGTCGATATAGCCCGCCCACTGATGGCCGAAAAACTCCATCGACTTCTCGGGATTAGACAGTGAAAGATGTAAGTCTGCCATTGCATAGATCGACATCGGTCACTCTCCTTCGTGAAAGAATCCGTAGATGGCTTCAGCGTCTTTTTCGGAGATGCCCTTGACCTGTGCAAGGTTCTCGGATGACGCTTCGCTCACCGCTTTTATTGTACCAAACGACTCAAGAAGGAGTTTTCTCTTTGCAGGTCCGATGCCCGGGATCTCCTCGAGCTTATATCTCATGTTCCTCTTGCCCGAGAGCTTTCTCTGATAAGTGATCGCGAATCTGTGGACTTCGTTCTGCACTGTCGTAAGGAATCTCAGAAGTCCGACTTCACCGTCGCTTAATTCCCTGCCCTCAAGCCTTATCTCGCGGCCGTCCTCGAAAACGATCCCCGCCGTCTTATGCCTGTCGTTCTTTACCATTCCGGCAAGCTTTATGTTCTCAGTTCCGGGTATCTCCCTGACGACAGAAGCGATCGTATTTAACTGACCCATTCCGCCGTCCGCAAGTATCAGGTCGGGCCATGTGAATCCGTCACTTCCGCTGTGGGCAAAACGCCTCTCCAATGTCTCTCTCATGGAAGCGTAATCGTCCTGCTCGGTTACCCTCTTCATCTTGAACAAACGGTAGGACTGCCTTTCCGGCCTGCCGTCCTTGAAAACGACCATGCCGGCACAGATGTCATCGTTGCCGAGGTTCGAGATATCGAACGATTCAGCGCGTGACAAAGAACCTTCCGGAGCGCCCATTATCTGCTCGAGATAACGGAGCGGCACGGACGGATCCGCGCCCGCGTTTCCGCCTCTTAAAATGCGGCGCACCATCATCTCCCTTGCGTTTAAAGCGGCGAGATTTGAAAGCTCCGTGAGCTCTCCTCTTTCCGCCACGTGGAGTCTTACTTTTCTTCCCGCCTTCTCAGAAAGGAAGCTTTCAACGGATTCGAAATCAAATTCTTCGGGTGCATATGGTATCAGTATGAGCGGCGGCACAAACGGTGCCTGCTCGTAGTACTGCATGAGGAAATTAGAGAGGATGTCTGCCTGCTCGCTCTCGTCTCCCGGGAAGAAATATGCTGAAGATCCGACGATCCTTCCTTCACGGAGCTCGAGTTTTCTGACGCACGTCTCGCCAGCATCGGAATAGAGTCCGATCGCGTCAACGTCACGCTCCACGCTCAGGAATACACGCTGGTTGCGGCTTATGTTCTTGAGTGCGATCATGCGGTCGCGAAGGGAACCCGCGCGCTCGAATTCGAGGGCCTCGGAGGCCTTCTCCATCTGCTCGGTGATATCCTTTTCGATGCCGTCGTATTTGCCTTCAAAGAACAGCACGATCTGCTCGGTCATGCGTCTGTAGTCTTCGCTCTTTACGGTGCCGAGGCAAGGCGCCATGCACTTGCCGATGTGATAGTTGAGACACGGTCTCTCCTTGCCGATGTCGCGCGGGAAGACCTTCTTGCAGCGTTTGAGCGGGAAGATGTCCGAGATCGCCTTGAGCACTTCGTTGCAGTCCGAATTCATGTATGGACCATAGTATCTCGCTCCTGCTTTGCGGGCAGAGGGATCGGGACGGAAAGCCTTGAAGACTCTCGGATATTCTTCGTTAAGCGTGATGCAGATGTAAGGGTAGCTCTTGTCGTCTCTGAGCAGGATGTTATAGTGCGGCTGGTATCTCTTTATGAGGTTGTTCTCGAGAAGGAGGGCCTCCGATTCTGAACCAACCACGGTGTACTCGAAATCGGCCACGTGCGATACCATCGCGGCGACTTTCGGTATTGCTATCTTGCTGCTGAAATAACTCTTTAAACGGTTCCTGAGTTTCTTTGCTTTACCCACATATATAACAACGCCCGAAGCGTCCTTCATGAGGTAAACTCCGGGAGTCTGTGGAACCGTGTCCAGCCTGGCGTCGAATTTCCCGCCGGACATTATACTGCGATCTTTGGATTCTTGAGGTGTGCTATGAGGGCTGTTGCTGCATCCTGTTCATCGTCGCCATTGGCTTCGATCTCGATCTCAGCGCCATTCTCAATTCCAAGGGACATAACACCGAGCAGGCTCTTTGCGTTTGCACGTCTTCCGCTGCGGATAAGGTAGATTGTGCTTCTGTACTGGGAAGCCTTCTGAATGAGTACGGCGACCGTCTTCATCTGAAGCGAATCTTCACAGTCGAAAACAATTTTCTCTTTTACCATCTTGGAATACACCTTCCCTATCGAATTACTACACAAGTATATTTTTGGAAAGGTTGAAAATCAACAGATATTAGGGCTTCATGGGCATTTTCGACTTTTTTACTCAAATGCCGTTCATTTGGGTTTTCCTTTTGTTAAATTTCACAATCCATCAGGATGGCATCACGACCGGTGCCAAAATATCCCTTGCGGATGTTGTACGATTTGAATCCGCACTTTTTATAGACCGCGATCGCCGGCAGATTGGTGCTTTCGACTTCGAGATAAACGTTCTTTATACCCTTCTCTTTGAGGTATTCCAGAAGGTGTTTCATCATTGCCGTGGCAAGACCTTTTCCGCGCTCGTCCTCATCCGTAACGAGGTTGCCGATGTTGCATTCATCAAGCACAAAGTCACATCCGATGTAGCATACGATCTGGCCGTTGCTCTTCTCGGTTACGAACGCGCATTTGTTATCTTCGGTGATGAGTTTCTCGATCTCGTTTCTCTGCCAGGGATGAGGTATCGAATCCTCCTCAAGGCACATGATCCTGCCGACGTCTTCAGTTGTCGCAGGCCTTATCTTGAACTCATCCTTCGCTTCCGTTTTCCTGAGGCGTTCAGCCTGGGAGGCAGCGCAGTATGCCGCTTTGACGTCTCTTGCGCTGATCAGTTCCGGATTTGCGAAAGCGGCTCCCGCAACACCCTTCGGAGTTATCGCGGCGCCCTTCGCGCAGTACACGTTGATGTGCACATTGTTTCTCTCAAAAGCCTTTTTCATTACCTCTGCGCCGCTTCCCACGACAAGGATCTGACGCCTTGTCCCGTAAACGACTTCGGGCATGTTCTTTATCTTTTTCGCGAGCTCGTCAGCATCGTAAGCGTCTTCGGGAATGAGAGCCTTCATGGTGTCATCTTCGAATGCCCTCGCAAAGACCCTGTTGTTCCTTGCATCGATCGCCGGTACCAGGATAGTTTCTTCCCTCGCGGTCGCGGTTGCGTTCTCGCATGACCTTGCAAGCGCCTCGGTCGAAGATACGGCTATGCAGGGTTTGTTTGCGGCAAGCGCCATTCCCTTTACAGCAGCAAGACCGATCCTGATCCCGGTAAATGAACCCGGACCCACGGTGATCGCATATGCATCAAGATCCTGATGTTTGATTCCGGCCTGCTCCATCACGCGGTGGACCAGGGGCATGAAGGTCTCCGAATGAGTCCTTGTCTCAAAGCTCAGTTCGTATGCGATCTCCTTGCCGTCCTCATAGATCCCGGCACTCGCATTCTGGTTGGATGTATCACAAACGAGTATCTTCATAAGATGTGGCACCCTGCCTCAGTTGCTGCATTTATTATGTTCTCGGCTCCGACAGAACCTGTGTCGGTAACTTCGAATATCCTCTCATCGCCGTTGCCGCTGATCTTCATTTTCATGGTATCAGAAGGCAAAGCTCCGTCAATTATCTCACTCCATTCGATGACGCAGCAGCCGTCTTTCTGGAAGTATTCATCGAGTCCGCTAGCGTAGAAATCGTCTTCGCCCGAAAGCCTGTAAGTATCGAAATGATAGATCATCAGCCTGCCGCCGTCGTACTCGTTGACGATGGTAAACGTAGGGCTCGCAACCGGACTTGATGAACCAATGCCCCTCGCGATTCCTCTTGTAAGGCAGGTCTTGCCCGCGCCGAGGTCGCCGTCAAGAGCGATGACGGTACCCGCTTCCAAAAACTTTGAAAGCGCCTCACCGAATCTTTCCGTCTGTTCCGGAGAATCTGTCTTAAAGCTGATTTTCATCCTATCAATCTTACATTGTTGTCTATTTCGCCGCAATGCTTTTTTCGAGGCATCCATTACCCAAAACCTCTTCACTTTTGATCTAAATGGAGGAAGTAATGGGTAATGAAGGCCAAAACCGGCCTCTATTCCCCAAAGGTTCTTCCATTTTGCCCGTAATGGAGGAAGTAATGGGTAATGAAGGCCAAAACCGGCCTCTAATCCCCAAAGGTTCTTCCATTTTGCCCGTAATGGAGGAAGTAATGGGTAATGAGTGTCTCAACAATCAGACAAAAAACGGCCGCCCCGAAGGACGGCCGAATAAAAGCAATTCGAAGTAACGATTAACGCTTACTGAACTGTGAAGCCTTACGAGCTTTCTTGAGACCCGGCTTCTTTCTTTCCTTCATACGTGCATCACGTGTAAGGAAGCCTGCAGCCTTGAGAACTGACTTGTAGTTATCCTCGTCAGCCTCAACGAGAGCTCTTGCAATGCCGTGACGGATAGCGCCGGCCTGACCGGAAATACCGCCGCCGATTGCCTTAACGATAACATCAAACTTATCCTCTGTCTCTGTGAGTGCGAGAGGCTGACGAACGAGGAGCTTCAGTGTATCGAGACCGAAGTACTCATCGATGTCCTTGGAGTTGATGGTGATCTTGCCTGAACCGGGTACGAGACGTACTGCGGCAACGGCGTTCTTACGGCGACCTGTGCCGTAGTAGTAAACTTTGTTGGTAGATTTCTTTGCTGCCATTTAACTTAGTCCTCCGAAATCAAAACGTATAAGTCTCAGGCTGCTGTGCAGTCTGCTCATGCTCAGGGCCTGCGTAAACGTGAAGCTTTCTGAACATCTGGCGGCCAAGCGAGTTCTTGGGAAGCATTCCCTTAACTGCGAGTTCGAGCGCCTTCTCAGGATTCTTGTCCATCATAACGCTGTACTTGACTTCCTTGAGTCCGGTAGGGAATCTCGTGTGGTAACGATATACCTTCTGGTCGAGCTTCTTACCTGTGAGAACCATCTTGGAAGCATTTACTACGATTACATAATCTCCGGTATCAAGGAAAGGAGTAAATGTAGGCTTGTGCTTGCCGCGGAGAAGCTTTGCAACTTCTGTAGCGAGACGTCCGAGGGTCTTGCCTTCAGCGTCGATCAACAGCCATTTCCTCTCGATTGAATCCTTGGTTGCAACATATGTACCCATGTGTTTTCTCCTTGAAATTCATTTTCATTTTCTGCGGGGATCCATGTCTAAATCGACATCTTTCCCATGTCAGCCTGCATATGATAAACGCGGGGTCTTGTATTGTCAAGCATTTTTCTTAAAAAATCTCGAAAATCCGCCCGAATCCTTCAAAATTCTCCCGAATTCTCGTTTATTCTCTCACGTCAGATCGCAAAAGTCACATCTTTGCTCTCTTGGCGTAGTACCCCTTTGTATTCTTTATCTTCTTTTTCGCTCTCTTCGGATAGCGCTTTGAATTGAAAGTATGGTAATCGTCAAGCTGGGCATCAGTCCTCATGAAGAACGGATAGAGCGGCGTGCAGTCGCAGTGATACCAGCCACCGTTGACGTAGACCAGATTCCAGTAGTGGTTGCTGGTCGATACCTTGCTGTTCGCCCTGGTGACGATGAGACTCGGGATGTTTGCCCTGTCGAGAAGCACTCTGAAGCATGCGCACATTACCCAGCAGTTGCCCTTGCGTTCCTTAAATCCCGACAGCGCGGCCTTTTCGAAAGACGGGTGTCCTGCCCTGCCCAGATAAGCTATGTTGTGACAAACCCATTTGTAGATGTTCCTGACGTACTGGACTTTGTTCTTACTCTTTCTAATTGTCTTTAATATACGGTCAGCATACTTATATGCTTCCTTCGTCTTCATGTCCGAGACGGAAGACTTCCAGACCGTAAGCCTTATTGTCTGTTCGGAGACGTTTCCGGTTTTGTCGGTTGCCTTATAGGTAACGGTATATTTGCCCGGCTTGTTCACGTTGAACTTTGACGCATCAATGTTGAGCGAGGGATTCGGATCGACGTCATCTTTTACGGTGACGCCTTCTCTCAGGTCGATCTCGTCTCCCTGCCTTACAAGCCTGTTGTTCTGAAGACCTTCGATGACGGGAGGCGTCTGATCCTTTTTGACATGCATCCTAACTTTGAGCGTGACCGAATTCTCATAAGGATCGGTAACCACGACCGGTATCACGAAATCGCCGCCGTTGCTTACATCTGGAAGCTTGTCCTTGAACTTAACGCTCTCGATCCCGTTGAGATCGTAAAGGTCCGTTACGCAGCTGTGCGCTGTCGGGAACGGATCGACCGTATAGAATTCCTTGTCGACAGCTTTTCCGGTCGGAGCAGTCGTATCCCGGATCGTGAGCCTGACCTTATGCTCGAAATACCTGTCGTAGCCGACTTTGAGGCCGTAGACCGCGGGAACGTTCGTGTCGATCCCGCTGATGTCCGTTATGAACCTTGCATCGGCCGGCTTCTTCTCGAAAAAGTCCCCGATGTCAAAAGTCCCTCCCGCCTCGATCGTCAGCTCGGGGATTATGCTCGCGTGAATGTCTCTGACTACGAAGAGCGAAGATGCAGCTATGAACGCAAGACAAAACAGGACCGCAAGACTGATCCTGACGATCCTGAAGATTGTACGTAATGCCGTCTTATTCCTGTTGCTCATGGCGGGATAAAGGTCTTATTGTTCTGTCTTATAGAGAACGGAAGAGATCGTCTTTCCGTCAGGTGCCAGGAACTGTGTCAGCCTGCCGTCCTTTTGATAGAGATAACCCCAGAGTTCTTCGGATGTGGGAGCGCCTAACGCTTTCTTTACGTCATCGAGCGTTGAGCCGATCTTAACGCCGCCAAGGTCAACTGATGCACCCCTTATCTCGATCGAAAAGATCTTAGGAGTGCCGTCACGGTTGGAAGAAAAGATCACGAAGTCCTTGTAATCGTATGTCTCGGTCTTGCCGCCTTCAATGGCACAGTCATCGATCTTGTTATAGACGTATCCCTCGCCTAATGCCTTAACGGCAGACTCTGTCTCCATGCCGGCAGAAAGCGATACGCCCTTGTATGTGAAGCTGAACGGATCGCTGCTGCTTGCAGCGGCCTCCTTGCCTTCAGCGGTGGTTGCGGCAGCCTGTTTTCCGCCGGAGATCAGTTCCGGTGCTTCGTTGCCGCCCGAAGGGGCAGAGCATGCTGCCATGGCGGCGATTAATGCGCCCGAGGCAAGAAGTGCCGTGATCTTTTTCATTGTCCTGTTCATTTCCGTCTCCTTGATCCCATAAAAAGCAGGAGCCCCTAAGGACTCCCGCATTGTAATTATAGTTTTTATTTTTTCTTATAAGGGAATCCCTTTTTGATCTTACCGTTCTTTACGTCTATGTATTTCTGAACGGATTTCGAAGCTCGTTTCGGGAAGCCGCTCTTAAGGAATGAGTGATTATCATGCTTGTTGATCTCTTTGTCGGTCGCCATGAAGTCAAAGACATATCTCGGCGAGTTGATGTAGATCTGAACGTCGCAGTGGTACCATTCTCCGTTGAGCTTAACGAGATTCCAGTAGTGGATGGCACGTCCCGGTATCTTCTTTCTGCAGATAAGGTAGTTATCGATATTCAGACAGTCGAGCATCGCCTTGCATGCGCACGCTCTTCCGTAGCATGATCCTCTCTTGTTCTTGAGGCAGTAGTAAGCAGCCTTCTCCCATCCCTTGTAAGGAGTGGTTCCTCTCAAGAAGTATACGTTATGGTGTACCCAGTAGTAGATGGCCATTGCCTGCTCTACGTCGGTCATGCCCTTCTTGATGATCTTCGAAATGACCTTCTTGGCAGCAGCCGTAGCGAGCTTCTGATACTTAACGCTGGTGGTCATACCGCCGTTATAAGTTCTGAATACCGTTACGCTTGAGTTGATCTCAGTCGTGTTGCCGGCCTTGTCGGAAGCATAGAATCTGATCGGATATTCACCGACGAGCTTCCAGTTGACCATTGAAGTATCAACCTTTGCCTTGAGTCCGGATGAGTAATCGTCTTCAACGACAACGCCCTTAAGGAGCTCTTCTTCAGTAGGGATGTCCGTATCCTTTGCGACATGCTGGAAATTTGAGCTTACGCCGGAGATCACCGGAGGGGTATGGTCGTCTTTAACCGTGAAGGGAACCTCAACAACGGAAGAATTGCCGTTCGAGTCAGTGAGCTTGACCGGGATTTTCAGGTCACCGGTGTTCATGACGAGGTTCGGAGTGCCTTCAGCGTACTCGACCTTAACGTTCGTAAGGTCGAAAACGTTCTTGACGAGCGTCTCGGGTGCAGGTGCCTTGCCGCAGAACATCTCAACGGGAACCGGATCTGCCGTGGGGGCTGTCTTGTCAACAACCTTGAGGATCGAGCTGACAGTGTGTCCGCCGCAGTCGAAGAAGATCTGGTAAGATGCGAGCTTACCCGTGTCGATCTGGTTGATGTCCGTGATGAATGTGGTGTTTACCGGAACCTTCGTAAAGAAGCTCTCTACGGTGATCGGGTGGCCATATTCGAGTTCTACCTCAGAAAGTACGGCTCTATCGATGGTGTCGATAAAGTTTGTGTACATCTGGAATGCGAAAAAAGCACCAAGGGCTCCTCCTGCCAAAAGAGGCATGAAGAAGAGTCCAAGGATGCTTGCAAAATTTAATCTGCCTTTTTTCTGGTTTTTAGCCAAAACTTATACCTTCGCCTGATATGTGATGTTTGTTACCTTGCCGCTCTCATCGAAGATGAATACGAGTGTGGAAGATCCCTTCTCGTATGTGAGAACTGTCTCTGTAGCGTCCTTAGGATCACCGTAAGCCTTCTTGACCTGATCCATTGTGTTGCCGATGAATACGCCCTCAGCTGTGGAAACAGAGTCATCGTTGATAGCGATCATTGCGATACTGTCTTCGTTACCTACAGGGTTTGTGCTGATAACGAAAGAACCGCCGTTGAATGTGTAGAACTTGGAGATGCCCTGACCAGCGCAGGAAGCAGCTTCCATGTATGTGTAGTTCTTTCCGAGGCTGTCAATGATCTTGCTGATAGGAGCATTAACAACAACAGAAACTCCGTTGTACTTGAATACGAAGTTGTTAGCCTCAGCGTTAGGGTCGATAGTAGCCTTGTTCTCACCATCCTGGCCAACCTGGCTCTGTGATGAGATGACATTTATGCCGGAAGAAACAGGCTTCTTCTCATTTTTGCATGCAACGAGCGGCATTGCGCAGATTGCAGCTGCAACTACAAGTGCAGAAATTTTTAAAGCTTTCATAAACTTACCTCCATAAAAATAACAAGAATATAATACATTTAATGCATATTTCAGGCATTCCGAGTTAAACAACAAAATTGTTTTATCGAACTTCAGTATTTTATTATATTATGCACAATGAATTTGCGGTTATTCTATGGCATTTGCTCCATAACTCTTGAGAGTGCCGTATTTCTTGAGTTCTCTCTCCTGATCTTCCCGCATGAAATCATAGAATTCGATCTTTTTGTCGTACTTTGCGGCAACCGCCCGGTTCTCCCTGTAATCAGTGAGTTCATAGTTGGTCTTAAGGTATTTTCCGAAATAAACGCTAAGCTTCTCGGCACCGGTCAGATTGAGGTGTATGCCTGCATCGTAGGTGTCTTTCGTAAGATCAAGGCCGATCGCATCGGTGTATTTGTTGAAGTTCATGTAAGTAAGGCCGTACTGCTTGGCATACTTTTCGACGTTGGCGTCCCACTGCGGATACCAACCGTACTCTAACGGAGCGCGCACAAGGATCAGGGTGATGCCCTTCTCCTCGCAGAGCTGGCGGATCTGATCGAGATAATACATGGCGTTATTTCCGAAAGCCGGGTTGATCAGGGGCTGCTGCGGGGGATACTGCGTATAAGGCAGAACGTCGCATCTCATGTAGTAGCCGTTATGTGAAGTGATGTCTTTGGTGAAGATGTGCTTGAGGTCCGTTGCCGTAAGCTTGTTCCACCTGTCGTGATATCTGAGGACGGGGAAAACATATGAGGCAAAGGTCTCGCCTTTCATCATGGAAACGTTGATCGCATCAGCCTTGTCCTTCGACCATTTCATTCCGTCGAGGGTCATGCGGTTATAGGCCTCGTTGCGCGGCTTGTCGAACTGCAGGCTGTGAACGGACACCGCGACGATCTTGGGTGTCTCGTGTCTTAACGTATCCCTGAGAAGATAGTAGGACTGCCAGATGTACTGCTCGCCGGAACCTCTGATATAAGATGAGATACCGTATTCCTGATACATCTTGATCGGGGAAAAGTTCTCGTAAACGTCGCAGTCACCGAAAAAAACCACATCGTGGGGAACCTTGTCCCTGTAGTATTCCTCGGTGAAGGATCCTTCGATGACGCCCTTCTGATACTTGGGCATGAGGAGCCTTTGTACGAACCAGAAGATTGCAATACTAACGGCTATCAATATGACAGCCGTAATCAAGCCCTTTGAAAGGGGAGTCTTTTTGTTTGAAACGTTTTCGGTCATTACATCGCCTTTTTGAGATTGTGGAAATCCTTAAGCGCCTTCCAGCCGATCTTGATGATCTTGCGGATGTTGATCGAATTCTTTCCGCCCTGTCTCGGTCTGAAGGTTACCTGCCTGAAGGTCATCTCTTCCTTATAGTAAGCAAAATATGTGGTCATCATGATGTTGGGGAGGTTGTAGTCCTTGTCGAGTCTCGGCAGGTACTTTGCAACCGTCTTCGCATTCATGAGTCTGAAGGGTGCGTTAGCATCCGGAACCTTGACGTGGAAATAGCACTTGAGAAGGAAGCAGACAACCTTCTCAACGAAGGCTCTGGACTTACCGTCGCCTCTTACCGCCCTGTGTCCGAAAATACCCTTGTATCCGTTGCGGAGCTGCCAGAATGCATCGAACTCCTCGGGCAGTGTCTGTCCGTCAGAATCCGTCTGGAAGATATAGTCGGCGCCGTTCTTGATGGCATATGAATAGAGAGCGATCACCTTGGGTCCGTGGAACTTGCCCGTATCGGAAAGTATCTCGAGCTGCGGATATGTCTCCTGCATCTTTACGAGGATATCGTGAGTCTCATCTGTACTGCCGCTGTCAGCGACAACCAGTCTTGAATCGGGGTTCTTGCCCTCGAGCACCTGATACCAGGAGGACACGACTTCTTCGATGTTATCCTTTTCGTTGTAAGCCGGCATAACGACATATAGCGTATCCATATCAGTCCTCCGTTACCTCACTAAGATTCTTCCTCTCGTCAATGATGTAACGAGGGCGGTGCTTTGTTTCAAGATATATCTTTCCGATGTATTCGCCGATCACTCCGAGGCTGATCATCTGCATGCCGCTGACAAAACAGATGATACAAGTTGTTGAAGTCCAACCTTCAACGGTGCCTCCGACAATGGCTCCGTATAACGCGTAGATGATTCCGATGAGAGACATCAGCGCGACGACGATGCCCAGGAACGTGATGATCCTGAGCGGCTTTACGGAGAATGAAGTAATGCCGTCGATCGCAAATGAGAGCATCTTGCCCAAAGGATAGTGAGTGGTTCCGGCGATCCTTTCGGCACGCGAATAATAAACTACGGAACTCTTAAATCCTATGTGGGGAATGATGCCTCTGAGGAAGATGTTGACTTCGTTATATCCTGCGAGCGCGTCCAGAACGCGGCTGCTCATGAGACGGTAATCGGCGTGATTCGGGATGATGTCGACGCCCATTGTGCGGAGAAGCGAATAGTAGCTCTCTGCGGTGGTTCTCTTGAACCAGGAATCGGAAGTCCTGTCGTTACGCACGCCGTAAACGATGTCGCTTCCCTTCAGATATTCATCGACCATCTGGTCAGCGCAGTTGATGTCATCCTGGCCGTCGCAGTCCATCGAAATGGTGATGTCGCAGCGGAGTCTTGCCTCCATGAGACCTGCGATGAGAGCATTCTGATGGCCGCGGTTGTGCGAGAGCGAAATGCCTGCGTAGTGTTCATCCTGTTCGGTAAGGGATGAGATTATCTCCCATGTCTTATCCTTGCTGCCGTCGTTGACGAACATGACACGGCTGTCTGAGCTGATCTTGCCTGATTCGATCAGGGAATTGAGCTTGGCAAGGAAAAGGCCGCTAGTCTCAGGAAGGACCTGCTCCTCGTTGTAGCATGGAATGACAAAATACAAAATGGGTTCCACAAGACGCTCCGGTTAATGAAATCAATGATTTATTATACCATATTCCGCCTGTTGAATATTTAAGTCTTTATCTTGTGATTCTTGTAATCGATTTTCTTCTGGACCGAGCCCGTAGCGCTGTCAGGATACTTCTTCTGATCGAACTCAAATCCGTTCCAGCCGTCATGCCAGAACGCGAGAAGTTCCTTCGTCGTATACATGAAGAAATAACTCTCGTAGTTCTGTCTCCATGTGGCGTCGCAGTGATACCACTGGCCGTCTATCTTTACATAGTTCCAGTAGTGCTTTGCAACCCTGTAAGGCCACCTTGTGACGAACATGTTCTCAATGCCGCAGACATCGAGCATCGCCTTGACGCAGGAAGCCGTTGAAAGGCAGTTGCCCCTTCTCTCCTTGAATGCGTTGTATGCGCCTTCAGTCCATGACTTGGGCTTGATCCTCAGGTTGAACCTGATGTTGTATCTGCACCACCAGACGATCTGGAGCGCTTTTTCCATGTCGGTCATGCCGGGCGTTATGATCGTATCCAGTATCTCTTTCGCCTGCTTGTAAACGACTTCGGGCTCAACGTAGTTCTTCGGCTTCGGCTTGATCTTTACGTTGATGGTGACTTCCGTCTTATTGCCCGTAAAATCCGTTGCCTTGTAAACGGCCTGGTAGTCACCTGCCTTGCTCAGCTGAACTCCTGAAGTATCGATGTCGAGCTTGGGTTCCTTGTCGTAGTTGTCTGAAACGGTAATGCCTGTTCTGTAAGAGATAGACTCTCCGAGGATTATCGTAATGTCCCTTGTTCCCTGGATGACGGGAGCAACGCTGTCTCTGGTAACCTTCAAAGGCACGGGGACTATCGTCTCGTTTCCCGCGGCATCGGTAAGCTTTGCGGAAGCGGTGAAATCACCGCCGGTTGAGATGTCCGGAACCTCTGCCCATGTGACAGTTACTGGCGTCATGTCCTTAATGTTGGTAACGCACTTGGAAGCTTCGGGGACCGGGCCTACGGAGAACAGTTCCTGCGTGACCGCCTCACCTTCCGGAGGCGTTGTGTCCGCTACGACAAGTTCGCAGTTGTGGTCGATCCCGTAAAGCGTGATGACGAAGAAAACAGACTGCGGCGCATTATAGTCAACAGATGAGAAATCGAGGTTCGTACTGAGGTACTGCGGGTACTTCGGTTCGCCCTCAAGGAACATGTCAAAGGACGCGGAAGTACCGACTTCAACAGTCACCTTTTTCTTGATCAGCGAAGATTCGTCGATCATGAAGAACGTGAAGAAAACGAGCACGCCGACGATCGCCAGGAACAGCCCGAAAAGAATGAACGGACGGATCGGGATCTTCTGCTTGGGAGATGCCGGTTTCTTTACTTCAGGTGCCTTCTGTGCCGGTGAATGCTGGACAGGGCTCTTTTCAGCGGGTCTTGCTGCAACTGCCCTTGTTTCGGCAGGCCTTTTTACAACGGGCTTTGTTACGACCGGCCTGTTTTCGGCACGCTTAACCACGACCTGCCTGGTCTCGGCCGAAGGATGAGGTCTTACCTGTCTGTTCCTGTTCGGATGAGGAGGTGCCTGTCTCTGACCCTGACGGATGCGGGGATCGCGAGGCGCATTCTGCTGCGGTCTCTGAGGAACCGGTCTTTGCCGATTTGCATGCGGAGCAGGATTGTTCCTTCCACGTTGAACGGCCGGGGTGTTCCCGGCCGCGTGATTCATCTGTACCTGTTTTTGAGCCTTATGAGTCGGCTGAGCATTCCCCTGCATTTTTCGGGCGGGGGCGTTATTGTGGCGCTCAGGAGATGCTGGCTGCTTGTCGGTCATTTCTTAACTTTGTGGTTTCTGTAATCAATGGTTTTCTGAACTGATTTGGTTGCGGATTCAGGATAACTTGCAACCTTGAAGTTATAGCCGTTCCAACCGTTGTGATAGAAAGACTGCAACTCCTTAGTAGTATACATGAAAAAGTAGCTGTTATATCCTTTTCTCGGAGTCGAATCGCAGTGATACCACTGATCGTCGATCTTGATGTAGTTCCAGTAGTGGACGCTCCATCTGAAAGGATGACGCTTTACGAGCATATTCTCGATACCGCAGAGGTTGAGCATCTCTCTTACTGCACAGGCAAAGCCGTAGCATGTTCCGCGTCTCTTGGTGAGAGCATCGTAAGCAGCTCTGTTTCTGGATGTCTTGTCGGCCTTAGCGATGTATCCGATGTTATATCTGCACCACCATACGATCTGAAGAGCCTTTTCCTTGGGTGTCATGCCTTCCTTGATGATCTTCTTCAGGATCTTCTGGGCAGCTGCATCAACAACATCCTGCTCGACATAAGACTTGGGCTTCTTTGTAAGCTCGACTTCGATCTCTGCAGTAGCCTTGTTGCCTGAGAAGTCAGTGGCGGTGTAGATTACCTTGTATTTGCCCGGCTTGCTGAGATCAACGTTTGATGTGTCGATCGTCAGAGTGGGATTCTCATCGTAGTCATCGGTTACGGTAACGCCGTCTCTGTATACGATGCTGCTGTCCGTGAAGCCGCTGTAGTTCTTTGTTCCTGCGATGACCGGAGGAGTGCTGTCCCTTGTGACTGAAAGAGGGACCATTACGGAAGCGGTGTTGCCGACTGCGTCCGTGAGGAGCGCTTCAGCCTTGAACTCACCGCCTGCGCTGATATCGGGGATCTTGCCCCACTTAAGAGTAACCTCGGTACGGTCCTTTACGTTCTTGACGCACTTTTCGACGTCAGGGAGCTTATCGACTGAGAACATCTTCTGAGGGATGCCGACACCCGTAGGAGGTGTCGTATCAGCTATCTCAAGCTGGCACTCCATGTTTGTCCAGAGATATGTGATCGTGAAACTGATCGTCTGGGGAACGTCAACGTTTACCGTCGAGAAATCGAGGTTGCAGTCTTTGAATTCAGGGAATGAGATGTTGTCGTTGTAGAAAAGGCTCTCTGCGATGGGGCAGCCTACCTCAACGATTACTCTCCTGTTGATCTTGTTGGTCTCTTTGTCGTAGATCTTGATGGCAATATAAGCAGCGAGGATCAGTATGGTAAGAAGCAAAAGGAAAGACAGGGCAACAACGCGTGACTTGGGCTTTGCCTCTGCCTTTTCGGCTGTCTTGGCTGCTGCCTTTGCTTTGGAAGCAGTCTCGGATTTGGAAGAAGAAGATTTGACCGCAGGCTTTGCGCTTGTGGTTGTTCTTACTGCAGGCTTGCCTGCAGGACGGCTCTGGCTGTGCCTGATCTCATTCTCATGCTTGATGGCTCTCACCATCGCCGTGTCGGCAGATCTGATGGGAGCTCTCGAATGAAGCGAGCTTGAAGGTTCCAGTTTGTTTTCCATTAAAGCAATCCTTTTCCGTCTAATCGGTTTTCCGCCGCTATCTTATATTTGGAGTGGGAAATGTCAAGGCTTTCGGACCGAACTGCCACTAGAATTCCTCACTATACGGGTCAACTGTAACGAGATTTTAACACTAAGCCGCTATTTATAATAAAAATAAAAAGCAGAATATGATTTCCATCAGCGCCGCCGTTTTGGGTAATTCCACCATGAAAAGACGGTATAATGACATCTATGGATACTTCTCTTTACTCCCCGTGCGAACTCTGTCCGAGGCGCTGCAAAGCTGACAGGACAAACGGCAAGACAGGCTTTTGCGGAATGCCCGCGGAAGTCATTGTCAACAAGTCCATGATCCACACGGGAGAAGAACCGGTCCTCGGAGGCAAAGGAGGATGCGGCGCTGTATTTTTCGAAGGGTGCTCATTAAGATGCATCTTCTGCCAAAATCACAGGATCACTTCACTCACCGGAAAAGGCAGATCCTACGATGAGGAAAGCCTCGCAAAACTCTTCCATGAACTAGCCTCCGAAGGCGCGGGAGCGATCGATCTGGTTACTCCCATGCACTACGCTCCGACGGTTGCGAAAGCAATAAAACGAGCAAAAGAAACAGGTTTAAAACTGCCCGTCATCTGCAATTGCTCGGGCTATGAATCAGTCAGCACTTTGAAGCTTTTCGACGGCCTCGTCGACATATATCTTCCCGACCTGAAATACTATTCATCCAAGGTCTCGGCCAAATACGCGAATGCTCCTGATTACTTCACGACTGCATGCATGGCGCTTGATGAGATGTTCCGTCAGGTTGGCAGATTTGAAATTGACGGATCGACCGGCATGATGCAAAAAGGCATGATCGTAAGACACATGATGCTTCCGGGAAATCTTTTCGACAGCAAGCACATAATCGATTATCTCGTGTCCAGATTCGGCGACGACATCTTTATCAGTCTCATGAGCCAGTACACTCCGATGCCCCACATTCTCGAAAACGAAAAGTCCCCTGAAGAACTCAGGAGACCTCTTTCAAAAGATAACTATGAGAAGCTTTGCGGTTACCTCGCTGATCTCGGCCAGACTAACGCTTTCATTCAGGAAATGTCGTCTTCGGGAAGCCTTATGATCCCCGATTTCAATTAGCGGTCTTGTTCTTAAAGCAGAGCTCTCCGCACTCTCCGCCTTCGCACACTCTGTAGTTTCCGCCTTCGATGCAGAGTGTCTTTCCGTTGATCAGGACGTCTGCGATCTTATGCCTTGCGGACTCGTAGATCTCGGTTACGGTCGTGCGCGAGATGTCCATCTGCGCAGCGCATTCCTCGTGCGTCATCTTAAGATAATCGACGTGACGCATTACCTCGAATTCCTCAGTGGTAAGCACCTCCGAAGCATCATTTCCGCTGCCCGCGGGAACGAACTTGTTGTACTTGGGTTCTTCACATACCCTTCTAACCTTGACCGGTCTGGACATTAACAGGCAACCTCCATTTAGAATCCGTAAACGGCATATGTCAATTATATCATGCCTCGCTCAGCGTTACCCCTTTGGGAAGGACCGCCTGCGAAATGCCTTTCGAAGTGAGGTCGTACACCGCTCTGCACTTGTACTGGACGATGCCTGATTCGCTGCTCGTTACGTATATCATTATGCCGAAGGTCTTGGGGTCGTAAGAACTCACGTCGAAGTCTTTCATGTAGAAATATTCGAATGAATCTTCGCTGCCCTGCTTGCCGTATCTGCCCTTCATCATCTCGGTCCTGACCAGAGCCAGAGGATGATCCTTGTCCCATGTGTACATGTATGCGTAGATGGGCTTGTCCGTAAGGATCTTAGGATTGATGCCGTTCATCCATATGTCGGCAGTCTTCTTTTCTCCGTTATATCTGACGCCGACGGAACATGTGTCGTCAGTGATCAGGGTTGAGATGGTGTTGCGGTACACGTCAAAGACCCTGGTATCGATCACCCTGCCTGCTAGATCATCGTAGACCACGATGTTGAAGCCTCTCTTGTTTGCCGCGTACTCCTCGCCTCCGACGACGATCGAGCATACGTTTCCGTAGCGCAGTGCACCTGATATGATCTCGTATTCCGTGCCGTCCTTGAGCGTTCCCTTATGGTTCAGTTCGTGCATCGCAGCGCTCTCGATGCGGCTTACACTGCCCGTTACCGCGATGTATGAAGAGCCGTTCTTTCCGAAGAGCGTACAATCGAGACCTATCTTTTCAAATGCCTTGGAAGTCTTCAGATCAAGGCCGTTCGCTCCTTCGTCCTTAACGCCGATCAGGATGGTGATACCGTCCAATCCGCTGAGCATGTTGATGTAACTTGCAAGGTCATCGTACCTAAGAACGCCCTCGTTCTTTCCGGTCTCGTAGAACTCGTGCTCGACGCCGTTAACGTCGGTCGCGAAAAGCTTAACAGTTCCCGTGAATATCTCTCTGAATGTGAGCTCTGACGTATCGAAACCGCCGCTGTAGAGTTTGTCGGCATCAACTTTGAAATCAATCTTGGATATGAGTTTTCCGTCAGGTCCGATGAATTCTCCTCTTACGGATCTTATCTCCTGCCTGCAGTTTTCGATGCCCCAGAACGAGACGTTCAGCTTGCCTTCATCATCTATCTTCGTCTTGATGTCCAGGTAATCGAGATTCCTTAGGATGTCCTTTGAGAGCATGTCGAACTTGCCGATCTTGTCGTAGAACGTGCTCCTCATTCCGAGTTCATTGCTCAGGAATTCGATGCCGTATTTCTCCATTAACGTGGGAGTGTCAGAGAACAGGTTAGTTCCGAGGCCCAAACGGTTGCCTCTAATCTTTACGCCCATTGCGGCGAGCGTCGTCGGGAACATGTCGTAGATCGTGTAATCGCGGTGACAGGGTTTCTCCACCTCGGCAGCCGAATTCAATACGCATACGTATGAACGGCGTCCGAATGAATCCTCGATCTGCTTGCAGTAATCGGAGTCCATCGTGGGGTGGTCGCCGACCAGGACGATCGTTGTGTCTTTATAGAAATCCTGCTTTTTCATCCAATCGATGAAAGAAGCGATCTGCCTTGAAGAGCAGCTCATTACATTGGAATATCTGTCACCGAAATCACTCTTGCAGAGGTCGCAGATGTAGCCGTCCTCGAAATGCGTGTCGACCGTGAGCATCGTCAGGTTGAAAGGCTTTCCTTCACTGTTCAGCTCGGTGAGCCTCGTTTTCGCGAAATCGAAAAGCTTTCTGTCCTCATAGCCCCACCATACCCTGTAATCCTTGGGAATATATCCGTTGTTTCTCGCGTACTCGTAATCAAAGACCTGGTATCCGCCGTGCTCTTTAAAGTACAGCGCCCTGCCTCCGAAAGCCGCCTCGGAACCGCACATGAAGACCTGGTTGTAGCCCTGCTCGTCGAGCAGATCTCCGATCGTCTTGAGTCCCGGATAGAATGAATCCGCATAGGATGCGGCTGCATTTCCGATGCTGCCCAACACGGGTATGCCTGATGTCTGCGCGACCAGGGCGCCCATCGTGTATGAAGATCCCGTCGTGACGTAACCGCCGTTAAGAGTCTTCTTGTCACCTGAGAAGCATTCGCCTTCATCGGTCGCAAGCTTGGTAAGCTCAGGGATCACGTTCTCGTCAAAAGCGCCGCCAGAATACTTATCCGCAAACGTCATCTCCACTGACTCAAGGAAGATGTATACGAGGTTTCTCTTTTTCTCCGGGAAGACGCAGTTTCCGGCGGTCGGTTCGACGTAGTTCTGTTCAATGAAATCAGACTTCGTAAGGCGTGACTTTATATAATCGATGACGCGGTATCTGGCTACTGCCCTTCCCGCCTGGCAGACGAGTATTCCGATAAGCAGAACGGCGACAACCATGCGGTACTTCTTTAATGCGCCGTAGTTCTTGCGTCTGACGAGCATGACTGTCACGGAAGCAAAAAGGATCACCGCGATCACCGAAGCAAGGACGACGCGCAGATAAAAGCTTGTCATTACATCCTTGGATGTGCCTTCGAGAGGCGCGGACAGATAAAAGACTATCTCGTCAAAGGTAATGTCATGCCAGATGGAAAGAAGCCATGTAAGGCCTAAGCTTAAGAAAGCTCCGGCCGCGAAAAGCAGGACCGACACGATAAGGCGCACGGTTACCGGTTTGCGCGGACTCTTCCCGGGCTTGCCGCCCTTGTGATTATCAACAGTTTCAGTCATAGCAGAATAATATTACTTATTGCTCTTTTAATTGTAAAGAAGGCTTATTTTTTGTTATGATGAGTCTATCTAAACGGAGGGTATGTATGTCAGCAATCGTAAAGAGGATCTCAGCGGCTTTCCTCACCGCAATCGTGCTGATATCGCTGTTCTCGTTCAGCGTGTCTGCCGACGTGACAAATGACGCATCTGCCGGCATTTCGGAAGCAGATGTAACGACATCCGAAGCTTATACAGCACCCGCCGGTGCCACTGTCACTTACCGCACGCGCGGATACAAGAAGAAATGGCAGAAGTATAAGAAGCAGGGTTACCGTTCCGGATACATAAACAAGAAGACCAGATCCATCGAAGCCATCCAGATCAAGGTCAAGAGTTCTGTTTCCGGCAAGATCCAGTACAACACTCACGCATACAAGAGAGGCTGGAGCGGCTACAAGACCAACGGCAAGACCGCAGGCGGCAAGAAGCAGAGGATCGACATGATCCGCATCAAGCTCACCGGCGAACTCGCCGAGAAATACGATGTCTATTACCGTGTCCATCTCCACATCCAGAGAGGCTGGCTCGCATGGGCCAAGAACGGCGAGGATGCAGGCGCCAGAGACTATGCATTCTACATTGACGCGATCCAGATCGTATTGACCGAGAAGGACGCCGATGCACCCGGAGCCGTAAGGGGTATCAAGACCCAGAGAAACTTCAAGTGCTACAACGCCGATAACATAAGATCCGCCATGATCGAAAAGGCTCAGAGCATGAGCAGCTCGACCAAGTGGCTCATCCTCTGCGATACACAGCACTATTTCGCAGGCGTTTTCACCGGTTCAAAGGGCAACTGGAAGTTAGTAAGGTTCATCTACATCTCCGTAGGCAAGCCTTCCTCTCCTACCAAGAAGGGCGTATTCAAGATAAAAAACCGTAAGAAGAAATTCTATTCGGGAGCGGTAAGGTGTAAATACTGTACGAGGTTCACGAAGGCATACTACTTCCACAGCCTGCCTTATTCGTGGGACGGCAAGAGGATCGTCAGCACGAGACTCGGCCAGAGATGCACGCACGGCTGCGTAAGAATGCCGCTTGACGACGCAAAGTACATCTACAAGAAAGTCCCGAAGAAATCCACCGCTTGGGTTTACTGATAAGAGCAAACAAAAAGGACGCCATCAAGGCGTCCTTCTTTTTGACCTGTTATCCTTATCAGAACTCTTCTGCGAGTGCTCCGAGATACTGTCCGTAATTGGTCTTGTTCATGGAATCTGCAAGGCTTCTGAATGCCTCTTCGTTGATCCATCCCTTGCGGAGCGCGATCTCTTCAAGACATCCGATCATGTTGCCTGAACGCTGTGCCGCACGGATGGCGCCTGCAGCTTCATAAAGGCTGTCGGCGTTACCGGCGTCGAACCATGAGAACTCCTTGCCGAGAGCGATGACCTTGAGGTTGCCGCGGTTGAGGTACTCCTCGTTAACGGATGTGATCTCAAGTTCTCCCCTTGCGGAAGGCTTGATGTTCTCCGCGATCTGAACGACCTCGGGACCATAGAAATAAAGTCCCGGAACGATGTAATTCGACTTCGGCTTGGAAGGCTTCTCTTCGATGGATACAGCGTTTCCTTCACTGTCAAATTCAACGACGCCGAATGCTCTCGGGTCTGCCACGTAATATCCGAAAATGGCTGCGCTGCCTTCACTTACGATCTCAGCGGCATGTCTTAACTTACGCTTGAAGAAAGGTCCGTAGAAGATGTTGTCGCCGAGCGCAAGGCATACCGAATCGTTGCCGATGAATTCCTTTCCGATGAGGAAAGCATCGGCGATACCGCGCTGGACCTTCTGCTCGATATAGCTGATCTTGATGCCGAGATGTGATCCGTCTCCCAAAAGATCGATGAAGGGCTTTGTATCGTCAGGCGGTGTGATGACCAGGATATCCTTGATACCGGAGTTCATGAGAACCGACATCGGATAGTAGATCATGGGTTTGTCGTAAACGGGAAGGAGCGGCTTGCAAACCGGCTTTGTTACCGGATAGAGACGCGTTCCTTTTCCTGCAGCAAGAATGATGCCCTTCATATAGGTACTCCTTGAATGTTAGTATTACCGCTTTTTTGTTAGATAATCAGTATTATTTTACAAGTATATATGAAAAAACGGGCATATGCAAAAAGCGCCATAAATAGAAAAGTCCTCCTTTGCGGAGGACATGTTCTGGAGCGGGTTACGAGGCTCGAACTCGCGACATTCAGCTTGGGAAGCTGACACTCTACCAACTGAGTTAAACCCGCGTCAAAACGAGCAAAATCAATATATCAGACAACCGTGGCAAAATCAAACACGGGCGCCATCATGACGTGCGGGTCTTCGGCAAAGGCAGTGAAATCGTCACACAATTCATGTCTGAATCCGTCCTTTTCGTAAGGGAGCCAGAACTGCGTATCGGAGAAATTCGCCCATATGAGCATGTATGCACAGAGCCTTCCTCCCTCGCATCCGTTAAGAGCAGAAAGCAGGTCGGTAAACCACTTCGTGTTGGTGTTGCCTGAAGGAGCAAGGCCCTCGAAATAACCGGCGGGGGTCTCCAACGCCCTGTACCCGGTCTCGGTCAGAGCAACGACCTTGTCGTGGAGCTTAGCGCACTGCGCGATCTCATCAAGAGCTCCCTGGAGCTTCTTTAAGAAACCATCACCGAAGTGCGGATGATCGTGATAGTAATCGAGGCCCATGACGTCTATGTAGTCATCACCGGGATATCTTGCGAGATAATCCATGCCTGATGCGATGGGACCGTTAGGCGAATAGGCAACGGCAAAATTCTTTACGCCGCAGTCGTGCATGAGATAGTCGATCGTATAGCGGAAAAGGATCACGTAATCCTCATCTGAAAGGTACTTTCTTCCCCACCAGAACCAGTCGCCGGTATCCTCGTGGAAAGGCCTGAAGATCATGGGGATCGGGTCACCTTCAAGGTCTACGCATCTGTTAGCAAAGTCCGCGATCATGTCGAGGAAACGGAGATACTTCTTGTTGAGATCCCCGCCTTCCATTATCCTGTGCGCGCAGTCACCTTCCGTGTCCGTCGGCGAATAATCGTAGAACTCATCACCGCCGAGAGTAAAGTTCGGCATGTGCGATGAGAGCGTGATAATGCAGCCCTGTCTGTGCAGGTTCTTTACGACCTTGATCAGATCGTTCATCTTGCCTTCGTATCCGAGGAAACTGAGCGTATCGACACCTACGACTGCGGGGTGCTTGCCGCAGAGATTTCTGCAGTCTGATTCCGTGCCGTCCGTGTTGCTGATCGTAACGCCGATGTGCGCGGCATTCTGCTGTCCGAACATGATCATGTCCGAAGCAGAATACTTCTTAAGCAGCTCAAGCATCTCATTCAGCTTGGGCGATCTTTCATATCTGAATCCGCTATCCATTAGATCAGTCCTTATTTGTTTCCGTTATATCTTGCGGGACCGTATTTCTTGCCTTCAGGCTGCCTTGACTTGCGTGTGAAATCACCGAACGGATCGTTGATGTCGGAGATGTCTCCGCCTAACTTCTGGATCGCCGACATCATCTCGTAGAAAAGATCTCTTCCGATCGAATCCTGATGCCTGTTGATGTAGTTCTTCATGAGAGCCACCGCGCGGTCGTCGCCGTATTCAGCAAGGCAGATGACTGCGTAGATCTTGTTCGTCATCGCGCGGAAAGTGTGTCTCAATGTCTGATAGATCTCCTCCGAAGGATGAGCCATTCCTATCTCTGCGAGCATGATGACGAGGTCCTCTGCGGGTCCCTCAAGGCCGTTATCCTGCTCCTCTTCGATGATGTTCATGAGGATCGGCACTGAGACTTCAGCACCGCCTACGACGTAGTCCTTGATGGACTCTGCCACGAATTCCTTCGTTTGGTGATAGCTCATGAAACGGTCGATGACAGCCTTAACAAAGCAGAACTCCTGCATCTTGATGAGAACATCGAGGCATGCCTTGACCTTCTGATACTCGATCTCGAAAAGCTTGTCCTCGTCATCCAACTCTTCCTCGGTCCATGCCGAATTGCCGATGACGGAACTGCAGTAATCCCTTACCGCTTCCCTGTCCTCTGCTGCTATGCTCGCGATGAGCGAATCAGGTACGCCTCTGTCGAGCGTAACTGCGCTGTATTCGAGGATCTCGGTCTTCTCTTCGAGCGTCATCGCATCGAAAACCTCTCTGAGCGACTTTCCTCCAAGCTTTTCATCAGGCTCGTTCTCAAGTGCCTCTGTGGCCTTCTCTGTTTCTTCTCTTGCTATGTCCTGGATATATTCCTCAAAAGAAGCCGCATCGCTTCCTTCGGGCACCTGGCCGACTTTGTCGGCATATTCATCTATCTTCTGCTCGAGGATGAGTGCTTCAATCTGATCGTATCTGCCAAGGATTTCCTTTATCTCGTCAGTCATTTCCATTCCTCTTTCATTTCTTTATTAGGAAATTATTCTACACAAAACTCTACTTTCGTACAATAAAAAAGCACCGCAAAACTGCGGTGCTTTTTAGTGGAGGTACCACCCAGATTTGAACTGGGGATCAGGGTTTTGCAGACCCACGCCTTACCACTTGGCTATGGTACCATTGGTGACCCGTACGAGAGTTGAACTCGTTACTCCGCCGTGAAAGGGCGACGTCTTAGCCGGTTGACCAACGGGCCTTTTATGGTAGCGGCAGTGGGATTCGAACCTACGACCTGCCGGGTATGAACCGGACGCTCTGGCCAGCTGAGCTATGCCGCCATAAAAGATGCCTTGAAATTATATCTACTCGGAGTAATTAAGTCAATAGCAACCGCAAAAGTTTAGTAGTGCTTGAGAAGCCTGTCGTTCTGCCTTCTGATCTCGTCCCTGTGCCTTTCGGACAGGTAGATCATGTTGGCAAGCCTCGAAGCCTTGGCAAACGCCCTTTTCTCAAACAATTCCGTAATGACCATCCACAGCGCCAGGACCACAATGATGACCATGACAACAATAAAAGCAGTCAGGTAACCGTATTCGTAATTATTGAATCCGAATCCGCGGCCGGTGACCGCCGTTTCGATCCTTTCATACCTTCCTGTATCGTAGAAAGTCAGGATCAGGGTGACGGCTATGAATGCCAGCACGCCGAGGATGATCAGCTGAACCTTGCGGCGCTTTCTGTTCACCCTGAAAAGGGCAGGTGTTTTCGCGACCTGCTCATCAAATAATTCCTGAAATACCTTGTCGTTATCCAATCCCATGAGTCAATGATAGCACACGGGACCACAGCTGTCAGATTTATTTAACAAGAGAAAGGGTTGCCTCAGTGAGACAACCCTTTGAAGTTAATTCTGAAGTAGTAAAGAATTACTTGATCTCGAGCTCAGCGCCGGAACCATCAAGCTTCTTAACGAGGTCTTCAGCCTCTTCCTTAGAAACGTTCTCCTTGAGAGCAACAGGTGCCTTCTCAACGAGCTCCTTAGCGTCCTTAAGACCCATTGCGAGTGCGTCCTTGACAGCCTTGATAACGCCCATCTTGGAATCACCGAAGCCCTTGAGCATAACGGTGAACTCTGTCTGCTCAGCTGCTGCAGCTGCGCCTGCACCTGCACCTGCACCTGTAGCAACAACTGCTGCTGCAGATACGCCGAACTCTTCTTCGATTGCCTTCTCAAGATCGAAAAGCTCGATTACGGAAAGGCCCTTAATTTCTTCAAGAATGCTTGTAACTTTCTCACTAGCCATTTTAAGTTTCCTCCTATGAATTTTTAGCTAATTACTCTGCGGGTGTTTCCGCGGGTGCAGCTGCTTCTGCAGGTACCTCTGCGGGTGCCTCCTCAGCTGCGGGTGCTTCAGCGGGTGCTGCTACGGGAGCTGCTTCACCGCCCTCTTCCTGCTTCTTCTCAGCTACAGCCTTTACAAGCATTGCGAGCTTTGTAAAAGGGAAAAGCAAAGAATAAGCGACCTGTGTACGAAGTGTATCGACATCCGGTACCTTCGACAGTGCAATGACCTCATCAACAGAAGCAACCTTACCGTCAATGATGCCGCCCTTGATCTGCATGGGCTCGATGTCCTCAGCATACTTAGCAAGGATCTTAGCGGGAGCTGTGATCTCATCAGAGTATCCAACTGCCGTAGGACCTTCAAACATGCTGTCAACGCCATCGATTCCAAGTTCTTTGAAAACGCGCTTAAGGGTTGTGTTCTTGATTACCTGGAACTTAACGCCTGCACCACGAAGCTCAGCTCTGAGCTTTGTGTCCTGCTCAACTGTAAGTCCTCTTGTAGAAACGAAGACGTAAGCAGCGGCGCCCTTAAGAGCTTCTGCAAGTTCAGCAACGTTCTGCTGCTTCTTTGCAAGAATCTTCTCACTAGGCATATTCGTTTTTCCTCCTTCTTCAATTTTCTTTTTGTATAAAAAACCCCCGGCCTGCAGACAGCATTCCGGGGGTGATTCAGACTTTTGGTTCTGTGATCTTTCCTCGGCCGGCCGCTTTAAGCATTTAAGGGAATCACCTTCGGTTCATCCCGCCCGCTGTCTTAGGCAAGAAAGTATTTAATTGTGGTCAGTCAAGATCAGTTGCCGAACTTCTGGGCATTAACCTTGATTCCGGGGCCCATCGTTGTAGCGATGGAGCAGTTCTTGACGTACTGGCCCTTTGCAGCAGCCGGCTTAGCCTTGATGATGGCTTCCATAAGAGCCTTGAGGTTCTCTTCGATCTTCTCAGGTCCGAAAGAAACCTTGCCGATGGGGCAGTGAATGATGTTGGTCTTGTCGAGTCTGTACTCGATCTTACCGGCCTTGACTTCGTTAACAGCCTTAGCTACATCCATGGTAACTGTGCCTGCCTTAGGGTTAGGCATGAGTCCCTTAGGACCGAGAACCTTACCGAGACGACCGAGCTTACCCATCATGTCAGGGGTTGCTACGATAACGTCGAAGTCGAACCAGTTCTCGCTCTGGATCTTGTTGATCATATCGTCGTCGCCAACGAAATCAGCGCCTGCTGCCTGTGCCTCATCAGCCTTGGGGCCCTTAGCGAGTACGAGTACTCTCTTTGTACGGCCTGTACCGTGAGGAAGAACGACAGCGCCTCTGACCTGCTGGTCAGCGTGACGGGAGTCAACGCCCAAACGGACGTGGAGCTCTACTGTCTCATCAAATTTAGCTTTACCTGTCTCGCAAACGAGCTTAGCTGCATCAGTAGGATCATAGAGAACCGACTTATCAACGAGCTTTGCGAGCTCGGCATATCTTTTGCCTTTGTTCATTGCTCAGTTCTCCTTTCTTAATCCTTAACGACAATGCCCATGGAACGTGCAGTACCTGCAACCATCCTTGCGCATGCCTCTACATCAGACGCATTAACGTCAGGCATCTTGATCTTAGCGATCTCTCTGCAGTCATCCATTGTGACTGTAGCTACCTTCTCTGTGTTCGGACGTCCTGAAGCCTTCTCGATCTTTGCAGTCTTCTTAAGAAGAACCGGTACCGGCGGAGTCTTCGTGATGAACGTGAACGAACGGTCTGCATAAACTG
>CAMJPC010000021.1 GCA_946407705.1 uncultured Clostridia bacterium
CTGGGCTATCGGCACAGGCAAGACAGCTACAGACGAGCAGGCTGAGGAAGTTTGCAAGTTCATCCGTGGCGTCATCGCTGAGCTCTATTGCCCTAAGTGCGCTGAGGCTATCACCATCCAGTACGGCGGTTCCTGCAATGCAAAGAACGCTGCAGGCCTCTTCTCACAGCCTGACATCAACGGCGGTCTCGTTGGTGGTGCTTCCCTCAAGGCTGAGGATTTCTCCATCATCTGCAACGCATAACAGCTGCTTAAAGACTACAATGAATTGCCCCGCGGTCTCATGCCGCGGGGCTTTTTTATTGGTATTCGCATTTCCCGAAAAGCTACACTGAAACGGCAGTTTTACTGTAAGTTTTAGTGTATTTTCGAAAGGATTACACTAAAACCTACACTAAAAAAGCTTATTTAGTGTAGATTTCAGGACAGTGAGACCCGCATCCGAATATCCGGGGCATGTAAAAAGTAATACGCACCTGTACCGAGCAGAGATGACAGGTGCGTATTACTTAAAGAGGTTAATTATGTCTGGCTGTGTAAAAGGCTTTGTTATGTGGGTGCTTCGTTAATGTTTGAGTTATGCCTTTTATCAGTCATTCATCGAATTAAGAATGGGGATGATCTGCTGACCGGTAACGGTGAGAGAATATCCGACCTTATAGTCGCTGCTCCCGAAGCTTCCGGAGGTGATCTTTCTGATCATGCAATCAGCTTCGAGTTCACGGAGCAGCTTTATGAGGACTATCTTGCTTACGCCGCCGAGGTGAGTGAGGATGCTCTCGAAATCCGTCTCCTGGAGATCATTGATCATCAGAAGGATGGAAGTCTTGCATCTGTGACCTGCGAGGCTAAGTGCGTAGAAGACAGGATATGATCCTGCTTTTGTCAATCCGGCATCTGAATAATTCTTGCTAATCTTACGGACCATATCTTGTCTCCTCCTTCAGTTTGTTTTAACAAATCTGGCATTATACTACACCGTTTGTGAACGAAATGTTAACAACTTTTCGATTTTTATATCACATTTCCGCCATAATTTCACGAAAAAACGCTAAATATCTCTAAAATCTGTTATCAAAAGGGTGATTTGTTTCTAATTTATGAACGACTAATTAAATGAACTATTAACAATTGTTAACAATCTACCGTAATAAAGAAAATGCTGCGGTCAAAACCGCAAATTTTGATGATATAGCAATAAGTGTATAAATAAGGCGCTTGCGGAGGGAGTACGGGAGGCGTTTGAGAAACTACGTACGGATAAAAAAGCGAAAATGTCCGTTTTTATCCGTCATTTTTGGGCTACTGAAACACTAAAAACGGGTGAATGACGGATAAAAATCCGAAAAAACGCAATCTTATCTGTCATTACGGGTCTTGTCTTGAATATCGGACGGTGAAATGACGGATAGAAAGAGCAGAAATACAAATCTTATCCGTCAGTGCAAAACAGAAAACCTACAAGAATTGAAAATGTGCCGTTTTAGTAGGTCATTTTCCGCATGAAAAAGGCTCTTGGCATTGAAAATGACCTACAAGAAACAGGGTTTTGCAGATCTAGTAGGTCATTTAGCTCGTAAACCGGGCTTGGGATGCCAAAAACAACCTACAAGAATGAGCATTCTGCAATTCTTATAGGTCATTTGAGAAAACGGGCAGTGATCAGCCACTCAAAGCCAACCAACAAAAAGCCGGCTCTAATAAAGGCCGGCCCGCATCAGATGTAACTCAAAAACGATCAAACCTGCTTGGACAGATAGTCGTCGATTCCCTTGGCAGCTGACTTGCCTGCACCCATGGCGAGGATGACGGTAGCTGCGCCGGTAACTGCGTCGCCGCCTGCGAAAACGCCTTCGCGGGTGGTCATCTCAGATTCGTTGACGATGATGCCGCCGCGCTTGTTGACTTCAAGGCCTGCGGTGGTCGTCTTTATCAGAGGGTTAGGGGATGTGCCGAGTGACATGATGACCGCGTCGCAGTCGATCGTGAATTCGGAACCGGGGATCTCGACGGGGCTTCTTCTGCCTGATGCATCGGGTTCGCCAAGTTCCATCCTTATGCACTTGCAGCCGGTTACCCAGCCTTCCTCATTTGCGATGATCTCGACGGGGTTGGTGAGGAGATCGAAAATGATGCCCTCTTCCTTTGCATGGTGGACTTCCTCGACACGTGCGGGGAGCTCGGCTTCGGAACGGCGGTAGACGACGTGAACTTCAGCGCCGAGTCTCTTTGCGGTACGTGCGGCGTCCATGGCAACGTTGCCGCCGCCTACGATGACTGCTTTCTTTGCTCTCATGATCGGGGTTCTTGAATCCTCTGAAAAAGCGCCCATGAGGTTGGACCTGGTGAGATATTCGTTAGCTGAGAAAACGCCAAGAGACTGCTCGCCAGGGATGTTCATGAAGCGGGGAAGACCAGCGCCTGAACCGACGAATACAGCGGAGAAGCCCTCTTTCTCAAACAGATCATCGATGGTCAGAGACCTGCCGATGACTGCATCGGTGACGATCTCAACGCCTAATGACTTGATGTTCTCGACTTCCTTGGCAACGACCTTCTTCTTGGGGAGACGGAACTCGGGGATACCGTAAACGAGAACGCCGCCTGCCTTGTGGAGGGCTTCGAAAATGGTTACGTCGTAACCGAGCTTTGCGAGGTCGCCTGCGCAGGTGAGACCTGAAGGGCCTGCACCGATGACGGCGACTTTCTTGCCTTTCTTTACGATGTCAGCAGGGAGCTGGGGCTTAATGCCCATGTCCTTTGCGGTGTCGGCAACGAATCTTTCGAGGCGGCCGATGGATACTGCCTCACCCTTGATGCCGCGGATGCACTGTGCCTCGCACTGGGTTTCCTGAGGGCATACACGGCCGCAGACTGCGGGCAGTGATGAAGACTGCGAGATGACATCGTATGCGCCTGCCACGTCGCCATCCTTGACCTTGGCGATGAAAGCGGGGATGTTGATGTTGACGGGGCATCCGTTGATGCAGCGGGCATTCTTGCAGTTAAGGCAGCGTGTTGCTTCAGCCAGTGCTTCTTCTTTTGTATAGCCGAGATTGACCTCGTCGAAATTAGCCGCGCGGACCTTGGGATCCTGCTCTGAAACCGGAACTTTCTTTAATACATCTACTTCCATATCGATTCTCCTTTACCGGTTATATGATCAGGAACAGACACCGCAGCCGCCGTGGTGCGTGTCGCCTTCGTGGAGCTTTAACATAAGCCTGCCTTCTTCCGTCTTGTAAAGACGCGAGCGCTGCATTGCCTGATCGAAATCTACTTCCCAGCCGTCGAACTCGGGACCGTCAACGCAGGCGAACTTGACCTGGCCGCCGACCAAGAGTCTGCAGGCACCGCACATTCCCGTGCCGTCGACCATTATGGTGTTCATCGAGATGACCGTGGGGATGCCGAGCTTTTTGGTAAGCTGACAAGCGAACTTCATCATGACGACGGGTCCGATGACGACGCAATGGTCGTATCGGATTCCTTCATCCCAGAGCTGCTGGAGAGCCACGCAGACGTTGCCGTGGATACCGCATGAACCGTCGTCGGTCGCAAAATAAAGATTCTTCGTAACAGCTTTCATCTCATCCTCGAGAATGAGGAGGTCTTTGTTCCTTGCGCCCTGGATGCAGTCGACGTCAACGCCGTTGTCGTGAAGCCACTTGAGCTGGTTATAGACGGGAGCGGTTCCGACGCCGCCGGCGATGAAGAGGATCTTTTTCTTTTTGAGCTCATCGATGGGAAGGTCGACAAGATCGGAAGGTCTTCCAAGAGGACCTACGATATCCGCAAACCTGTCACCGACCTTGAGGTAGGACATGCGCTCGGTCTCTGCGCCGACGATAGCAAAAACGATCGTGACATAACCCTTTTCGCGGTCGTAATCGCAAACGGTAAGAGGGATGCGCTCGCCCTCGTCGTCAACGCGGACGATGAGAAACTGGCCGGGCATGGCTTTGCCGGCAACGAGCGGCGCGACGACTACCATGCTCCAGACATTGGCGCCAAGATGCTTTTTTTCAATGATCTCAAACATCGGACAGATCCTCCCGGTATTAGCAACTAGAGTTTTTTGTCCTCTATTATAAAATATAAATCTGATATTTAATGATTTTTCGAAATATTATTGCCGCTGTTTAGATGTTAGAATATCAAAGCGAAAAGGAAGAACTCAAATGACGCAACCGGTATTCGAGAAAGTTACATTTAACGCGGCAAAGGGAAACGGCGCGAAAGTTGCCGGCCGTTACTATCCATCAAATGCAGAAGAGATAAAAGGCGTGGTCCAGATCTGTCACGGCATGGCAGAGCACATCGGCCGTTACGAGGAGTTCATCTCATACCTGAATGCAAACGGTTACCACGTGTGCGGAATCGACATGATGGGCCACGGCGATACATATGAACTCAATAAAGGACTTGGCTATCCCAAGGGGTATTTCGGAAAGGGAAGCAGTGCCGCGGATGACACGGTAAGGGACATCATGGAGATGCACCGCCTTGCGCGTGTCAGGTTTGGCGAAAACATTCCCTACATGCTTTACGGACATTCGATGGGATCGTTTATCGCGAGGACCATCTATTCGATGCCCGAGTATTCGTGCGAGTTCAAAAAGTTTGTATTCTCATCTACCGGCGGACCCAATCCTGCAGTCGGATTCGGAAGATTCCTGGCGGGAACTTTTTGTCTTTTCGGAGGCGCTAAGAAAGAAGGAAAGCTCATCAACAAGATCGCGTTCACGGGTTACTGCAAGAGGATAGAGAACCCCAACACCGCAGCTGACTGGCTCTCGACAGATCCGGAAGAAGTTAAGATCTACTTAAGCGACCCGATGTGCGGATTCACGTTTACCAACGAAGGCTTCGGCGTCATGTTCAAATATCTGAGCTTCGTGCAGAGCAAAAAGGCGATGCAGAATCTGTCGGAGGCGCCGTGCTTTTTCACATACGGAAGTGATGACCCTGTAGGCAATTACGCCAAGGGCGTCGGTGAGGTCATCATCAGGATGAAGAAATACGGACGCGGCGTCCTTGCAAAGTGCTACGTCCCGTACCGCCATGAAATACAGCATGAGCCGGTACGCGGAGAGTACTTCCGCGATATAGTGGATTTCCTTTCCAAGTAACGGATCAGCCTAATCCGATTATCAGTTCGTTGCCCGAGAATTCGATCATGGTGCCGAACTGTGTCTGTTCGGGCATGGATTCGGATACGCTTACGACGTTGACGATGTCTGAGAGGACGATCCTCTTGTTGCGGCCGAAGCCGTTTGTCTGAACGGTGATCTTGTTGTTGCCCGTCGTGACCTTGATGACGCCCGAAGCGTTTCCGTCTTCACCGAAGACCTCGCATGCGGTGACTGATCCCGGCGCAAGCTCGAAGCAGGTGAAAGTAAGACCGTCAAGGATTCCGGTCTCCCTGTGCGAGTCGCTGCTCCTTGTTACAAGGATCGAGTTCGGACGGACGAAAACGGGAATCGTGTCGTTGTCGATGTTTCTTACAAGGTACTTGGGTCCTCTGATCTTTTCCCTGGTCATGAAGTCTGTCCATATGCCTGCGGGAATGTAGCAGGAGACCTGTCCGTTTCTCGTGAGGACGGGGCAGACAAGAAGCGACGAACCGAGCATGTACTGGTTCTCGGCGCCCATTGCGGCGATGTCGTTAGGGAATTCCATTATCATCGAACGCATTGCGGGGATACCGTATCTGACGCCCTCGCTGATAGTTGAGAAGAGGTAAGGCGCAAGGCCTGTCCTGAGCTCTGTCAGGTTCTTTAAGAGCGCATAGGAATCACGGTTGCCGCCAGCGATCTGGCCGCTGCAGCGGAGTCTGAAGTGAGGCGCGAAAGCACCGAGCTGGAGCCAGCGCGCGAAAAGGACAGGATCCTGTGCCGCTATGTCGGGAACGTCGATGTTGACCGCGGTAAGACCCGACATGCCGTAGGAGATCGAGTTTCTGACTGCTGCCGCGAGTGCGGGGAATCCCGGAACGCGGTTGGGGCTGATGTTGCGGAAGAGGGTCTTTCTGTCGCCTGCGCTTACGGAATCGGCGATTATGAAAGTGCCGTAGCGGCCTCTGTTCCTGAGCATCGTGTCAGCTGCCGCACCGTTAAGGATCTCGGCAAATGAGGCAACGTACTCGTCGCCGTTATCTCCTACCGCCTTCGCGAAAATGTCGCTGTACGCACCGGAGTAATCCGATTCAAACCTGTCGCAGCCCATCTTGAAGAGTTCGTCGAACCTGTTGGTCAGCCAGTTGCGCGCAGGGAGCTTGCGCAGGTCGATGAGACCGACGCTGCCGAGTGGAGTGTCGCAGAGAACGGCGCATCCGTTCTTGTCTGAAATGAGATAACCCATGTCGAGCGCCTCGACGTATTCGGGAGAGTTTTCTGAGATGTAAGGGTTAACGGATAAGCAAAGGAGCGTGCCCATGTCGTGAAGGGCTCTTGCGAACTGGACGGGATCGGGGAATCTCGTCTTGTCCCAGTTGAATCCGAACGGATCAGACTGCGGATGCCAGGAGCTTCCGAGCCATATTTCGCTGACGTTTAATCCGCCGTCTTTTGCATTCTTTACGAAGCTTAAGATCGAATCCGCAGTGGAGCGGAAGTTGCCGTCCATGATGACCGGCGCACCGATCACGCTGGTATCGGGAGCGGGATTTGAATGACCCGTGAGCTGGGCATACGCGCCGAAAATCGCGCTCATGTCGTCGCCTGCGATGAGGTCATATTCGAGAGTCTCGCCCTTTGTTGAGAACTTGGTCGAAAGCCCGTCGGTTCCGATGCCGAAATCAGTGCTTCCCGCAGAGTTTACGAGAAGACCGTATCCTGATGTTGAGATGTAGAAAGGAATGGCTTCGGTGCCTGTCTGCATGCCGTATCTGTTTGTTTTCGCTGACGAGCCGTTGCGTACGACGGAGCCTGCCGCGCCGCCCAATCCGTAGATCTTTTCGTTGTGGTACATCGTGATCGAAGCTCCGGTGACGGATGAGAAAATGTCGACCTGGTAGTCGCTTGCCGCGCCGGACTCGGTCTTGTAGAAGAAGCCTTCATCGGGATTTGATGTCGTGAGGAGATTTCCGCAATAGTAGAATCTGATGCTGAAATTGCCTGTCTTGGGGATCCTTGCCTCGAGCTGGCCGGACTTGAAGATCACTTCGTTGTCGTTCTGCTCGACCTCTCCGCAGGACAGATCCCTGAGGTCGAAAAGGGTGGACATCCTTGCCCTCGGACACACGTTGTGGTTCTTGATCCTAACCGAAATGACGTTTGTGACGGGTGAGAAAAGCTCGATCGTCATTCTTCCGGGAACGGAAACCTGTCTTCTCTGGTTGGAAGAAATGCTGCGGTCATAGGTTCTGCAATTGCATTTGATCTTAAGCGTCAAGTCTTCGAAAAGAACGGATTCGATGCCGGCAGGTTCCTTGGTAAGATACATATAGACCCCCTTAAAATGTAAAAAATCTATAATAATTCTATCTAAACCCTTTATATTTAAATATTACGATTTGATATAATTTCACCATGGGTTTTGAGATGTCAGACAAGGGGTCATATTTAAGCCGGATACCCGGCTCTGTATCAATGATATTAGGCCTTTTCCAGGTATCGGGAGAGGAAGCCTACATAGCCGGCGGAGCAGTAAGGGACATGCTCCTGGGCCTCAAACCCCATGATTTTGACATATCTTCGTCATCTTTACCCGGTAAGACCAAGCAGATACTTAACGATAACGGCATCAGAACGATCGATAACGCGAGTATTCACGGCACGGTGACTGCCATCATGGAAGACGGCAATGTCGAGATAACGACTTACCGCGTTGACGGGAAATACACTGACATGCGCCGCCCCGACTCGGTCTCTTTCTCAAGGAGCATCGAAGAGGACGTTAAGCGCAGGGACTTCACGGTCAACTCGCTTTACATGGATAAGGACGGAAACGTCAAAGACATCACGGGCGGCATTCCGGATCTCGAAAAGGGTCTCATAAGGGCAGTAGGCAACCCCGAAGAACGTTTCGGCGAAGATGCGCTCAGGATCCTCCGTGCGATGAGGTTTGCATCACGCTTCGGTTTTGAGATCGAAGACCGGACTTTTTCCGCGATGGAGAAGTGTGCTGAAGAGTTAAAACAGATCTCTGCCGAAAGGATACAGGCAGAACTTAACGGGATACTATGCGGCAAGGATGCGCCCTCCGTCATCAGGCGATGCTGGAAGATACTGAGCGTGATAATTCCCGAGATAGCTGTATGCCATGGCTTTGACCAGCAGAGCCCGTTCCACGACAAAGACGTATTTGAGCACACTCTGGCTGTTCTTGACGGGATCCCGCTTGAGAACAAAGACGGCGCCATACCTTCAAGAGACCCTGTCCTTGCGATGTCCGCGCTGCTTCACGACCTGGGCAAACCCGAGTGTTTCAAGATAAACGAGCTTGGCGAAGCTCACATGAAAGGCCACGCTGAAGCCGGAAGAAGGATAGCGGAAAGGGTGCTTACCGGCCTTAAGTATCCTAATCAATTTACAAAAGACGTCTGCACGCTCGTAACTTACCACGACATATATACTCCGAGGGAAAGGTCACAGGTCCACAGATTCCTATGTAAATTGGGTCCTGATCTCTATGATAAGCTCAAAGTACTGCAGAAAGCGGACATTTTGGCACATGCGAAGCCGGGCCTCAAGCGGCTTGATAAGCTCAAATACATGTCGGAATTCGCAGATGAGCTGAGGGAAAGCGGAGCGGCATTTGCAGTGAAAGACCTTGAAATAACGGGTGATGACATAATTGCGCTGGGGATCGCGAAGGGTCCTGAGGTCGGAAAAGTGTTAGAAGAGCTTTTCGAGCAGTATTTAGACGAAAAGATAGCAAATAAGAGGGATTTATTGATAAAATCGGTCAAGGAAATGATTTCGTAACACATTCTTTATCGTTTATTATTCGATACTTTATCGAATTGTGAATAAATGTGATTGAATAATGAAGTTACAGTTTCTATAATCAAGACATGTGGGATGTTAATAATCGAAAGAGAGAAGGTGTGATCATTATGAAGAAGACAATGTACAACAAGAAAGGTTTCACCCTTGCCGAAATGCTGTTGGTCATCGGCATCATCGTTATTCTGTCAGGAGCTACCGCCATCGGCGTCATTTCCTGGGTGAATAACGCTAAGAACACCGCTGCCAACCTTGAGGCAAATAACGGAGATCACTTCGAACAGGAAGCTCTCGAATCAGTTAGAAAGATCGCAGGTACTGCAGGTTCTCACGTAATCAACCAGACGAACCTCGATACACCTGCTCCTACAACACCCAAGCCGACGACAAAGCCGGATAATAACGACGATCCGAATCCCCCGCCGTCAGATCCGACACCTGTACCGGCAACACCCACACCCGTGCCCACTCCGACAACTGCTCCTGACAACGGCGGCGGAAACGGCAGCGGAAATGGTGGCGGAAACAGTGGCGGCGGAAACGTAAGTTCTGATGTCGTATCCAGCGTAGGCGGTTACAATTCCTGGAACAACGAAAGCGGCACAATGAATGTCGGCATCAATCAGGACAGCATCAAGAATGCAAACACCATTACCCTTACATTTAAGGTTAACAGCGGAAACATCACAACCATCAACAACCTCGGCAACTACAATCCTTCCATCTCCTATAACGGAAGCACAGCCACGGTTGTAATCAAGAAGAGCGATGTCCCGGACTGGATGAGAAACAACTGGAACAGCGGTAACTTCGGCAACCTCGATCCTCAGTTTGCACTTTCCGGCGGAAGCAACACATCAGTATCTCTCGTAGGCGCAAGTTACAGCAGGTAACTGATCGACAATTTAAAGATCAAGACGCTCCGGTTTTCCGGAGCGTTTCTTTTACGCAAGTCGTCTTAATCATTAGTTAATAATTTTGTTCAAATATGTCTTTAATTTGGTGAAGAACTTAACAATTCATATCAGTACAATAAGGCTAATATAAAGTGAATGCTTTATATAGATCACCCTTAAGAACGGCTGCTTCTCCTGAGGCAGCCGTTCTTAATTTTGCAGTTTTTTATCCGGGAAATCTCAAGCGCCGTGAAGCTTCGTCTCAGCGTCCAGAAGCCTGATCGTCGCAGGTGCTTTCGGGTTGCTCAATACTTCGCCGGTAAGGCCTGATTCGCAGATCCTGCCGTCGTCCATGACGATCACCCTTGGCGCGATCTGCCTGATGATGTGGATATTGTGCGTGACGAGCAGGAAGGACGTTCCGAGCTCACGGTTGATGTCCGTCATGAGTTTCAAGATCTCAGCCGCAGAGCTTGCGTCAAGCGACGAGAAAGGCTCATCGGCGATTATTATTCCGGGGTTCATTATGAGACACATCGCAATCGCGACACGCTGTCTCTGGCCGCCCGAGAGCTGGTGGGGCTTACGTCCGAGGAAGCTCTCGTCAAGGCCCGCGCCCTTGAGCGCGGTGATGATCCTGGCCATGCGCTTTTCGGGCGTGATCTTTTTCTCGAAAACCCTCAAAGACTCGTTCAGATGCCACTTTACGGTGTGCGACGGATTGAGGCAGGATACGGGATCCTGGAAGACCGCGCCGATCCTTCTGCCTACGACTTCAGCCGTTCCCCGGTGGGGGAGAAGTCCCAGGAGCGATCTTATGAGTGTGGTCTTGCCGCAGCCCGAGCTTCCGATGAGACCCAATATCTCATGAGGATATATCTCGAGATCCACGCCTTTTAAGACGTTGTTGTCAGAGCCCTTTCCGAACATCGCGCTGCTGTAGCCCGCGGTGATGCCCTTTGCCTTAAGTACGGGGCTGGACGTATAGTCAACGTTCGCGCGGACAATTCCGAGCGTTCTGGTATCGAGCTTCGCATTGGTAAGGAGCTCGGCGGTGTAAGCGTTCTTGGGGTTGGTCAGGATGTCTGACGTGGTGTCCTTGTCAATTATCTTTCCATCCTTCATTACCATGACCCTGTCGCAGAAATTCCTTACCGCTGAGAGGTCGTGTGAGATGAAGAGGATTGTCATGTGGAGCTTTCCGCAGAGGTCCTTGAGGAGGCCCAGGATCTGGACCGTTGTGACGGTATCGAGTGAAGACGTGGGCTCGTCGCAGATGAGGAGCTTCGGCGTGAGAAGAGCCGCGCCTGCAATGAGAACACGCTGTCTCTGGCCGCCCGAGAGCTGGTGGGGATAGCGTTCGTAAATTGCTGCGGCATCAGAGAAGCCTACCGTGGTCATCATGGAAAGGATCTTCTCATAGCGCTCCTTGGGATCCGTGACGCCGTGCGCGACAAGCACCTCATCGAGGTTCTTTCCGACCTTCATGAGCGGATCGAGCGCGGTCGATGGCTCCTGGAAGATCATGCCGATGTCAGAACCGAGCATTTTTCTTCTGTCCTTCGGCTTCATCGCGAGAAGGTCTTCGCCCTGGAACTTGATAGTTCCGCCTGTGATCGCCGCGCCTTCCGGAAGGAGTCCTGCGATCGCGAGGGAAGTCATGGTCTTGCCGCTTCCGGAGTTGCCGATGAGACCCAGGATCTCGCCGTCCCTTATGCCGAAATCGACGTCATCCAGGACCGGCTTCGGATTCGGGTTCTTGCGCGTCGGGAAGGACAGCGTGAGGTGATGGACCTTCAGTACGTGAGTATGTCTGACCATCAGGAACCGCCTCCTTTCGTGAGCGATACCCTCATGCCCTCAGATACGAAGTAAAGGCCCAGGATATAGAAAACAAGCATCAATGAAGGGAAGATGACGAGCCACGGAGCGACCCTGATGTAAGCCTGGCTCTCCGCGAGCATCTTTCCGAAAGAAGCGTCGGGCGGCTGCACGCCTAATCCCAGATAGCTCATTCCTGACTCGAAAAGAGTCATGTTCGCAAGACCTATTACGGTCGCGGGCAGAAGCTGCGGAACGAGGTTGGGGAGGATGTGAAGTAGCATTATCCTTATGGGTTTGACGCCCATGACGCGGGCATGCGTGATGTAGTCGTATTCTTTTATCTCAAGTGTTCCCGCCCTGTAGACTCTTGCGAACGTCGGCGCGAAAACAAGTCCCAAAGCCCAGACGACGTTGAACATCGAAGCTCCGAAAACGGCTACTGCAACGAGTGCGAGCAGGATGCCCGGGAAGCACATGATGCTGTTGTTTACGAGCATTATCGACTTGTCCGTGAATCCGCCGAAATAGCCAGCGGGAAGGCCTGTCATCGTTCCGAGTATGAGCGCGATCGCAACGCCTGCGACCGATATGAACACGGTGAACTTCGCGGCGCACATGACTCTCGACAATACGTCTCTGCCGAAATTGTCGGTGCCGAAAGGATGCGCGGCCGAAGGCGGCAAAAGCTTTGATGCCGCGTCTGTCGCATACGGATCGTATGGCGTCCAGAAAAGCGATATCAGGAAAGCTGCGACTACTACGGCAAGCAGGATGATGCCTACCATGTAGAATCTTTTCGCGCGGGCTGTATCAACACTCTTGTTCAAACCAAGTCCTCCTGATCACCTGATCCTGATGCGCGGATCCGACAGGCTTGAGAAGATGTCCGCGGCGAAATACAGAAGAACGGTTACCAGCGCGAGATAGAAAACGATGCCCGACAGAAGCGGGAAATCTCGCTGTGATATGGCCGAGAGCAAAAGACGGCCCAAGCCCGGAAGATTGAAGACCTGCTCGACGATGAGGCTTCCGCCTAATATGTCGGAGAGGACTATCGAGATCACCGTGATCGAAGATACGTTGGAGTTCGGCAGGATGTGCCTTACCAGGATCTTGAGATCCGAGAGGCCGTGGCTTTTTGCCGTGGCAACATAATCAGAGGCTTTTTGCTCGATGATGGAAGACCTCAGGAACTTGAAGGTCATGGCGATCTTCGGAAGAGCGATCGCGAACGCGGGAAGCATCAGGCTCTGAAGATAGAGTCCGAAATCGATGTTCGGTCCGACGTAATTGCCGACCGAGAAATTCCTGAAAAGGCTGCCGAACAGATAGATGAGGAGCAGTGACAATACGAACGGCGGGATCGCGAAAAGAACGTGTCCCAGTACCGAGCAGATCTGGTCAGCGATCTTTCCGGGCTTCCTGCTCGATAAGACCGCCAAAGGATACGAGATCAGGATGATCATGAGGAAAGCCAGGATGCTCATTCCCAACGTGACGGGCAGACGGCTGACGATAAGGCCTGCGACGCTTGTCCTGTACTGTGTTGAGGCACCGAGGTTGCCCGTGAACGCGCCGCCGAGCCATGAAAGGTAGCGGACGATCATGGGACGGTCGAGTCCTAATTCGGATCTTAATGCCGCGACCTGTTCGGGAGTCGCGTTCGCACCCAGCATGACGCGTGCGGTATCACCCGGGATCACGGAGAAAGCGAGAAAAGTAAGCAGGGATACGAGGAGGAGCGTCGCAAGAAGTTCGACTGCCTTCCTCAGAACGAACAGAACTTTCTGTTTCCCCGTCACCTCCTAAATCCCCCGGTCACAAAAAGTCAGTTTACGGTCTCAACCTTGATGGTGTTGGTGTTGCCGGCCCTGCCGTTGATGAGGCCGCCCGTCATTACGACGTTATCGCCCTCTTCAAGTCTGAGGATGTCCTTTGCAACGTTAAGTCCGTGATAGAACATGACGTCGGTTGAATTGAATTCCTCGTTGAGGATCGGAATGACGCCCCAGCTGAGGTTAAGCCTTCTCCAGATACGCTCGGATGTGGTCATTCCGACGATGTCGATCGGGCATCTGAAACGTGAGACCATTCTTGCGGTGACGCCGCTCCTGGAGTGAACTACGATGGCCTTTGCGCCAACGTCGATGGCCATCTGGCATGTAGCGTGGGAGATGGCGTCAAGGTTGTTTCTGATCTTGAAATCCTGTCTGGAGAAACGGTCCTTGTAATTGATGTGGTTTTCGGTGAATTCGGCAACCTGCGCCATGGTCTTGACTGCCTCGACAGGGTACTTGCCTGCAGCGGACTCTCCTGAGAGCATGATCGCTGAAGAACCGTCATATACTGCGTTTGCGACGTCGGAGATCTCAGCTCTCGTCGGACGCGGATTGGTGATCATGGATTCGAGCATCTCGGTCGCCGTGATGACTCTGCGGCCCAAAAGCCTGCAGCGCTTGATGAGCTGCTTCTGTACGCTCGGAACCTCAACGAACGGGATCTCAACGCCGAGGTCGCCTCTCGCGATCATGATGCCTGCGCAGTATTCGGAGATCTCGTCGATGTTGTTGACGCCCGCACGGTTCTCGATCTTTGCGATGACCTCGATGTCCTCGCCGCCGTTTGCATCAAGGAATTCACGCATCTCGATCATGTCTTCCTTGCAGGATACGAATGAAGCCGCAACGAAGTCGATGTCATTTTCGATGCCGAAAAGAAGGTCCTTCTTGTCCTGCTCGCTCAAGAAGTCGCCCTGCATGACCTTGTTGGGGAAGTTCATTGATTTCTGATCGGAGAGAACGCCGCCTACAACGACTTCGCAGATGACGTCCGTTCCTGCGACGCCCTTGACCTCAAGGATTACGAGTCCGTTGTTGATAAGGACCCTGTCGCCCGGATTGAGCTGCTCGGGAAGGAGCTTATATGTGACGGATACTCTTGTCTCGTCGCCTTCAATGTCGTCAGTCGTAAGAGTGAAGGTCTGGCCGTCAACGAGCTCGACCTTGTGGTTCTTGAATGTCCTGATCCTGTACTCGGGACCTTTTGTATCCAGCATGATCGCAATGGGAAGATTCATCTTCTCTCTGACCCTCTTGATGAGGTCGATCTTCTCCTGGTGCTGCTCGTGTGTTCCGTGCGAGAAATTAAGTCTTGCGACATTCATTCCCGCTTCGAACATCTTTGACAATGTCTCTTCATTGTCGGATGCAGGGCCGATGGTGCAGATGATCTTTGTTTTGCGCATATATTATTCTCCTTGTAATCAATAAAAAGTTTTGTCTGATTTTAACATTTATAACCCTAAACTTCTGCACAATAATGTAAAATGATTTAGTCAATAATTTATACATCGGAGGCTTTACATATGGCAGACGTAAGACCCGCATCACTTAAGAGAATTACAACTAAAGCCCTGGCTGAAGCGTTTATCGACGATCAGATCAAGGCCATCAAAGAGCAGGTCGGAGACAAGAAGGTTCTTCTGGCACTCTCCGGCGGCGTAGATTCATCAGTAGTCGCAGCACTCCTCATCAAGGCGATCGGAAGCAACCTCGTTTGCGTTCACGTCAACCACGGCCTCCTCCGCAAAGGCGAGCCCGAGATGGTCTGCAAGGTCTTCAGGGACGAGCTCGGCGCTAACCTCATCTATGTTGACGCCGTTGACAGATTCTTAAACCTCCTGGAAGGCGTTACGGATCCCGAGCAGAAGCGCCACATCATCGGTGAAGAGTTCATCAAGGTCTTCGCTGAAGAAGCAGCCAAGCTCGACGGAATCGCATACCTCGCACAGGGCACGATCTATCCCGACATCCTCGAGAGCGAGCAGGGAATCAAGGCTCACCACAACGTCGGCGGTCTTCCTCCGGAACTCGATTTCGAGCTCGTTGAGCCCGTTAAATATCTCTACAAGGACGAGGTCCGCGTAGTCGGTTCAGCTCTTGGTCTTCCCGACAAGATGGTCTACCGTCAGCCTTTCCCGGGTCCCGGACTCGGCGTAAGATGCCCCGGCGCGATCACCAGAGACAGACTCGAAGCAGTCAGAGAATCTGATGCTATCCTTCGTGAAGAGTTCGAAAAGGCAGGCCTCGCAGGCAAGGTCTGGCAGTATTTCACTGTAGTTCCCGACTTCAAGTCCACAGGCATCAAAGACGGCAAGAGAGCTTTCGAATGGCTCTGCATCGTCCGCGCCATCAACACCACCGACGTCGTTAAGTGCACGGTCGAGCCCATCAGCTACGATCTCATGTGCAAGATCACGGAACGAATCACGCACGAAGTTCCGGGCATCAACAGAGTTCTTTACGATTACACGCCGAAGCCGACGGCTACGGTTGAGTACGAGTAAAGTCAAAATCCCTGAAAGCCTTATAAACAAAGGACTTTTAGGGATTTTTCTTGCCTTTTGACCCAACATTGACCCAAAAGTGCCATAATTTTATAATTAGTTTATCCATAATTATTTTAGTTATTATGGTAATTTTACACGATCTTACATGGTCTTTAAAGGGCATTGGTCATGAAAATAGCTTTTCGAACAAAAGAACTGCACTGCATATCTGTAAAAACGAACGGCACTATTAAAGAGTCGATTGATGCTTACCGGAAGAAGCATACCCCGATGTCGGTCTTCCTGACTGATTATCTGGCTGTCAAATCCAAAGGGAATCATCTTGTTAAGGCTGATAATCCATGGGCATATTATTATAAAGGCATTGAAGGTCACGAAATCGAAAGCGGAGTCTCAACAGATGAGACTTTATTCAGATTCGCCGCAATGAAACTTAAGGATGAATTGCCAACGGACGTTATTAGTGCTGCCTTTTATGCCAATAAAAGCAGAAATGACTCTGACTTTGAAATAGGATATCTTCTGCCTCTCTTTATCGAGAACGTGACGGAAAACGACAATGCTTTGATTATCAATCCTACGCCTGAGATGATCCTATCTTTTGAGGAATCCAATTGTGCCTGCAAAAAGAAAAACTACGCAGTCACAGATGAAACCGTAGCCAAACTGTATCAAATCCAGTTCCCGGAATCCTCATTCTTAACCTTTGATGAGTTATCAACGCTAAAAGAGCTAGATGCAGTATTATTTGTAAATCGTGATCAGGATGTTTTGCAGTCCCACAAACTCTTGGGATTCTTATCCGGCTGCGGTGCTGATACAAAAATCATCGGCTTGCTACCTAACGTGTGGTTTGATAATCCTGTATACAATAACCGTCTGGATCTTGAAAACAACGGTTTTTCAATCAGCCAGGTGCTGATAGTTGACCCGTCAGCAACAAACTCGACTCCCAAAAAGAAGTTGCTTATAACTTTCGAAAAGGGAGAAAATGATGAGATTGCGGTAAAAAACTCATCATTTGACCGCAAAAACATGATTTTTACTGTTTCAGACGAAACAGTAAAAATAGAGTCAGAACACTATCTGAAAACTGATAAAACCATTATGGCTTGTTGGAAAGAAGCATCCAATCCGGCCAGAGGAAAGCATAAACCTGTATATAAAAAACCAGTTGAGTACCAATTCTCAAAAGAGATTTCTTTGTTTTATAAGGTTTATTCGGGAAGAAAAAACAAATTTGCAGGAATTGCATACTATAGAGAAATAAGGAGTATAGAGCCAAAGCTATGGGGCAAGAAGTGTTCTCCCGATATTGAGAAAGGTTTGCGTGCATCATCAGAAGAAGATGTGAAAAAATCTCTAGAAAGTATCCCGTTTGATAATAAATTATATCCGATAATCTGGTCGGATATCGAGAAAAAGTATATAGGAAACAAACCAGTTACTCTCAAGACGTTGTGGTTCTACTGCTGGAATACCATTGCCGATTCTTCAAAATATGACCATGACTTAATGAGACGCCTGTTCATTAATCCTAAAGCAGCAAACATTATTCCCCAGATACAATCCGGTGAGATTATCCTTGAGGCTTTAGCAGAAACAATAGGTGTACCGGTCGAAGATATACCTTTTGTATATGTTGATCAGCTTAATTGTTTGTTCAGGACGGCAATGAAGCTGAAACTTATTATGTTCAATCCACTGGAATCATATATATCGGAATACTCGCAAAGAGCTACTGAAAGACAACAAGATGTTAGAAATGCGCTGGTCAAAAAGCATTTTTCTGAAAAAGAAGAGGAAGACATATATCGGGCAATAATTGGTTCCCACGCCGTAAGCGGCATGCTTTGTACTGAGAAAAGCTTGTTGCTTGCAACAGGAATCAGGCTGTTTACCGGTATGTCGATCCGAGAAGTTGCAGCTTTGAAATGGTGTGATTTCAGGCCGATTGCAGGAACGGATAATTATCAATTCTTTATTACGAAGTTTGTAGATCAGAACGGAAGGATCATGTTGCACGCAGAAAAGCAAAATTGGAAACGGTTCCGAATAGTGCCTTCAGCTCACGTTCTAACGATTCTTCTGTTAGCCCGAAAGCGCTTCTTAATCAATAGCGGTATCAGTGAGGAATACTTGACCGATTGTCCCATCGTTCTCAGTGAGGAGCGTATTGCCGATATGAGAAAAATGAAGCGAATCGGTCACTGTAAACCAGTCGCTATAAGCAAATCAGGAAACGAACTGATCAAATCCGCAAAAATACCTGAAAACATCATCGTGCTTCCGGATGACCAAAATGATCTTGCCACCGACTTTAACCGTTATCACGGGGATATATTCCAAACCAATTTTCGTGACAAAGCTAATCACAGCGCATTTATGACTATTGGAGAAATCAATTATATCCTTGGCATTGATGCACCGGACACATTTTCGCGTCATTATTGTGATTATTCGAATGACTATATCCAAATAGGAATAATCCAGAAACTTAGACGTTGGGAAACCAAATATGAGCAAATGATAAACAGGAGCAAACTCTCTTTACCATCATTCGGAGAACAGGAAGGAGCATTCGCTCGAAAAGTAGGACCTTATGAGTCCGGTAATGCTTCAATCGATTTGGTAATCGAAAACAAATCTGATTCAGATGCTCAAGTAATGCTTAAGAGCGATCATGGTCTGAATGTCAACTTGACCATTTATGAGGACTGATAAAACATGACATTGATAAGCAAAGCTTGGATAAGAACCATTAGCACGCAAGAAGGGACAAAATATACCTTTTGTGGGGCACTTGAGTATAGATATAAGCATATAGCTGCAAATTGGAATGATGAGACACGCAGAAAATACGAAAGAGAATATAACGATATCATTCTTCCGGCTCTGGATAATCATAACGGGAAATGCATTGATGAATATACTAGGGAAGATTATGAGAATGCTATCGATTATATCCGGGAAAGTAGTTTTGAACGGAATGGTCTCAAGCGGCATTACGCAGAGGCAACAATCCGACATTTTCAGAACCTGATCTATTATGCTGTTTTCCAATCCGCAGTTTATGGTCTGTGCGAAAACGTGTTATGGGGAACCTCATTCGTGATCAACATTCCTGATGAACAAGAGGAACTGGAATCCAGAGTTCGCATTAAAAAATCGCTGTCGGTCAATCAGGAAAAACAACTTTATCAGGAACTGTTCTCGGACCCTAATGAAGACGGTGCATTAGTAGCATTGATGCTTATGTGGGGGCTTGGACTGCGTAACGGTGAAGCATGCGGACTGGATTATTGTGACATAAAGCCGATTGAGGGACACCCGGATTGTTATGCGGCATGGATTTATAAATCGACAAAGATAGAATCAAACGAATTACAATCGGGCGGTAAAACATATAATACTGGTCGTATTGTGCCTGTTCCGGACAAGATACTTGTTTTTTTGGAAAAGCGGAAGGAAATCATAAGAAAGCTGGCTTTTGGTCAGAGTAAGTCTGAAGTAAATGTCGATGAATTGCCTATTTGCAACGCCGGATGGCTTGATTATGATTCTGACTCTTATCTTATCAGGTGCAAAGCTGACGATGTAACGGTAGCTGCACACTCAGCTTTTGAAAATGCAGCTATTACATCTGAGCAAGTTGCGGTATTGGATGCAGAATTATCTGAAGGAAAAACCGCTCTTGTCTTAAGAGAAAAAGATCCGAGCGCATACTTGTTAAGGAGAAACTTTGCAACTCAAATGTGCATCCTCGGATTAGATAATGCTGAAATGCAGTATCTTCTTGGACATTGCGTTGAAGATGCGTACGAATCCAGAAACGAATTCGTTGATAGTGAACGAATCTATTCGATGTATCGCAAATTGCAAAACAGAACTATCCTAAACAATCCCAAAGAAAATGATAACGAATTCAAGATCCGAATCCGCAATAATTCTACTGTGAAGATAAGCGCAACCGCAGCCGAGCCTGCTGATAACGTGAGAATCAGCATTGCAGCAGATGACAGTGAAACCGTTCAGACCAAGTGGTTCGAGTATTCCAAGAAGGTCACTTTGGGTAGAACCGTCAACATACTGGAACAATATAAGACGGGATATCAATAATCTGCGGGGATCAGATATATCTGCTTGGGATTTGTGAAAATGGCTTGATACATGCCATAACAATCGCCGCATTTATCTTTCTTGCAATTATTTTTGCAGTATTGCCGGTCTATTAATTCCCAATTATCACAAGCAATAAGGACATCTTGTATATTGTGTTTCCTGATAAACCCAGTCGAACCATTTTCTAATTCACCGAATCTACCGAATTTGTCACGGTATTCAACGAATCTCTTTTTATCACTGAATATCAAACAAAACCTGACATAGATACCCTTGTTGATTGAAAACAAATCAAATAAAAGAGTATTATTCTTGTTTTTAGGAGCATTAAACCTGCAATATACAATTCGAGCACCCAAATCGCGATTCTTTTCAGAAAAGAACTTAGATGCGGATTTATATGTTAGTACAAAGTCGGTTATAATATGATCACCTTGAGGCACGCTGCCATCCAAGAAATCTATTTCCTCTGCTATTTGCCTAAGGCTTGAAAACGGTGATATCTTTATATCTTCTTCAGCGCCATTGGTATCTAATATTGTTCCGACAGCCTTTTTGGCATCATTTGAATCAGGCTCTTTTTTCTTGGGAACAACGCGGCATAGACCCTCAATGAATTTTTCAGGTTCCAAATTGTCGAATGAATGCTTATTTGATTTGGATTCATAAGAAATGCATCTCCCGTTAGTATGTTGAGCTCCAGGATTGCGTGCGAAAATGCGTTTGCCTGTCTTTGTCGTAAGGATATGCATCATGCAACCGCAAACGGGGCAGTTATACTTTTCCCCGTTAACGGCATTTCCGGCTGAAATGAATTTTCCACTATTGTCAACTGCATAGAGCAATCCGGCTCTTCCATCTTCTTTTAACATAAATGCCTCCATACTTTTTTCAAATTATAATACTCGCGGATCTGCTTATCCTGACAATAATTGGACTATTATGAATTTTCAGCGGTTGTTTTCAGCGGTTTCAGCGGTGTTATGTTGAGTCGCTTTCTCGTCAATCATTCTCATATATATGCTTGACACCAGAATAATCGTCTCAATCAGCTGATAACTGATCTCACTTGCTTCCGTTATTCGGGTCAGCTCTTCGTATATCGCATCCATCTTTGTTTTCAATGTCTTAAATACTCTCGGATTACCTACCACTACAACATCTCTATTCTGAAGTTTGGTAATAATGTACTCCTGTTTTGTAAGGCCTGATAACGCTACAGCTTCATCAATCAGACGGTTTTCTTCTTCTGATGCTCTGAAGCCGATGGTGATATTACGCCATCTTCCATGTTTATCTCTGCTTTTATGTGACATTTTTCACTCCTTTTCTCCGTCCATAAGGGAGTTTAATGAATTCATCATCTGTTTTTGTGCATTGGGAAACATATGTGCATACCGTAAAGTGATGGTTATGCTTTCATGCCCGACACGTTTGGCTATATCCACCGGACTGAATCCGAGGCTGATCAAAAGCGAAATATGAGAGTGACGCAGATCATGAATTCGGATTTTCTTTATACCTGCACGATCCGATCCTCGTTTCATAGCGCGCATAAGCACTGATTTACCTGTCGGGAATGCACGCGCATTTGATTTGTCATAACACATGCTGAAGTAGTCTTTCATCTCATCAGCAAGTCTTTCAGGCATATTAACCACTCTGTTGCCTTTAGACGTTTTTGTCGGTCCGATGATTTCCTCGCCTTTAAGTACCTGAAAAGATTTTGTTATTGATATAGTGTTGTTTTCGAAATTGAAGTCGTCAAATGTGAGAGCAAGTAATTCGCCTTCTCTTATTCCAGTCCAATATAGGACCTCAAAGCAATAATAGAAAAAGGGCTCTTCCATCATACTGTCTGCAAATCTCAAGTATTCATCAAGTGTCCAAAAATTCATTTCTTCGGCATTGCTGAGACCGATTGATCCGGCTTTCCTTACCGGATTTTCTTTGAGATCATAGTATTTCACAGCGTAATTTATGATTGCACTCAGTTCACTGTGCAACTTCTTAAGATAGGTCTTAGCATATGGTTTGCCGGTTTTGGGATTCTTATATGACAGCAACTCGTTCTGCCACTTAACGATATCCTTGGCCTTAATTTCTGTGATCTTCAGCCTTCCAAAGTATGGTATCAGTCTTTGATCGATAATATGATCTTTAGCTGCGATTGTGCTTTTTCTGATTCTCGGATAATGATCTTCTCGATAAACTTTGCAGAATTCTGCAAATGTCATATCAAGGTTTCCGGCTATATGAAGTTTGAAATTACTCTCAAATTCAACAGCATCGCGCTTTGCTGCAAAACCTCTTTTGGTAGTGAATCTTGTATTCCCACGCCAATCCTTATAACAAAACTTGGCATACCACGTATTGTGCTTTTTATCTTTATATACAGGCATATCATCAACTCCTTGCGACATTAGTAAACCCAAAGACTTTTTGTTCAAAGTACTGTCGGCTTACTTTTCCTGAGACTGTGAGATAGCCCTTAGCATTAAGCTCGTCGTTCAGACGGCGAATGATCTTATATGCCATCGGAATTGAGATGTCCATATATTCTGAAACATCAGAAGCATTTAGGAACAATTTGTCATTTGTCATTTTGTTTTTCCTCCCTTAGATAATCAGAGAAAATAAAAAGCCGTGCAGGTTTTATCACTACACGACAGAAATCAATAATCCCTCTGAGCCTAAGGAAGTATTTAAACAAGTGTGTCTTGAAATTGAAGACAAACTGACTGTATACTTACTTCGACAGCGCGGTTTTCCGTTGGTGGGTGGTGCTACACCTGCCAGGTGCTCGGGAGGGCCTAAACTCCCGAGTACTGCTGTTTTTTATTTTCAAGTTTCATTGTTATCTTAATTATATGACATATACATGTATATGTCAATGCAATTGTTATCATTTTTGTTGTTCATGGTTTAAAGAATTATAATCACAAACTAATGATTATAGAGAAAGTGGGATTCTTGCATTGCATATTTATATCGTTTTGTGGATATAATACAAGATAAATAATTATCTATGAAGAAGGCAACCATGTTACGAATAGCAATTTGCGATGATGAACAGATCTGCTTGGAACATGAAAGGCAGATTGTTATTGATTATCTGCGGGAATGTAAAGAAGAGTATATTGTTGATGGTTATACATCAGCCCAAGATCTGCTTTTGTCAAAGACAATTAAAGATTACGACCTTGTCATGCTTGATGTTGAGATGCCGGGGATAGGAGGAATTGAAGCGGCTGCGAAAGTACACGAGATAAACGATAAGGCACTAATTGCATTTATATCGGCATACATGAAATATGCCTCGAGTGGTTATCATGTCAATGCAATCAGATACATCCTTAAAGATGATGAAATTGATAAATATATAAAAGAATGTCTTGAGCAGATTCTTAAGATTTATGGAATTGATAACAGAGCGGTCACTTTCGAGTTTTCAATAGGTGAGCGCGAGATAAAGGTTAAGAAAATATCATATATTAAAAGTCAAGGAAACTATACATTATTTGTAACGGATGATATCGAGATACTTAAACAAAAGAGACCAATTAAGAGAGTAACAGAAGATATGGCTAAATATGGCTTTGTTCCCGTTAATTCCGGAGAAAGCGTCAATTTGCGCCGTGTAAAAGAAGTTCGGGGTAATAGCGTGATACTTGATAACGATAAAGCCTTGCACATTTCGCATAGAAAATATAATGATTTCATAAATGCCCTGAGATTGCTTGAAAGGGGTAAGAAGTTATGATTGATCAATTTATTACGTTCTCACTGATCGCCGTAAACACGTTGATTAATATACTTTTCCTGAAGTGTTTCTTCCCTAAAGAACGGTACTCAAATAAAGATATATTATATATATGTCTACTTATAATGGAAGGCGTTATCGTCTCTATATCTTTGCGTGCCTTCATAATAGCTAAACTTATCTTGAATCTGTTGGCAGGGATAATAGTTACTATTTTTATTTTTCATGTATCGTGGAAAAGAAGCATAATATATAACTTATTTTTCTTTGGATTATCTGCATCAGTTGAAATTGTCGTATTGCTCGTATTTCAGTATGTTTTTAGTGTAAATAATTATTCAGAATTAAATAACGAAAATGGCGCGGCAATCATGGAAATAATCTGTTACCTGTTCATGTTGCTGATCATAGTTATTATTAACCTTGTTCATAATAAAAACATGGTTGCCAGGTTGGATACAAAAGGATGGATAGCATTTGTTATGTATCCGGTGATAACCCTTGGTGTCATCTCACTTTTGATAAATATACCCCAAGATCAAATCTCACAAAAGGTTTTCAGAATAGTCTTTGCATTTGCTGTATGTATGTTGTTTCTTAGCATTATGCAATTCTATTTGCTCGAAAACATAATGCAAAGAGAGGCAGAGATATACCGTAAGCAAGCTCTTATAGATCAGGCGGAACATGTTAACCAGATGTATCGATCATTGTCTGAAGAACGCGAAATCCAGAAAGCCCGAACACATGATTACTTGAATCATCTAAATGCTTTATTGGTTTTAGCCGAACAGAATAAAAGCGCAGAAGAAATCAGCTATTTGAAAGAGCAAATAGGATTAGAGAGCGATTGTGTAGATATTATTGATACGGGAGATGCGGTAATTAATGCGGTTCTGAATATAAAGTTTAGAGAAGCCAAGAAAAAGGGTATTACGATGCCGCTGATGATTGATGACTTAAGCAATTTGAGGATAAACGAGAGCGATATTGTCACGATACTGTCAAATATCCTTGATAACGCCATAGACGCAGCAGAACAATGTGATACTAAAAAGATTGTATTGCAGATTTCTAAAAACGAGCAAGAACGAAAGTTGTTTATTGATTCATCAAATACATGTCTCGCCGATTCTTACAATGACAAACATCGATACACGACCAAAACAGACAAAGATAATCATGGCTATGGAATTATGAACATAAAATATGCGGTTGAAAAGAACAATGGTGAATGCATTATTGATACAAAGGATGGGATATTCAGAATCATAATTACAATTCCACTGTAATTAACGATTATCCCCGGATTTTTACGGTTATCCCCAGATCCATCTGATAAAGTTGTTATCTTGGTAGTCTTTAATTATTCTGATATGAAGAGAAATAGAGATATGATTTACACCTGTATAGGTAATTACATCATCGTAAACTACACAGGAGTAATAATTACAAAACCTTAATCAGAATGGCTTTTTAGGGGAGATCTGTTATGTGTTATTCATTCAGTCGTTGGTTTAAAGTTGTATGTTGCATGCTTATAGCCTCATTAGTTATCGGCATGCTACCGTGGCGTGAATTAAGCGCAGACGCAAATACACACGCCAAATATACTGCAAAACCGTTTGAGATCACTTATGAGCAGAATTCCACCTGGGGAAAGAGTACCCAAGGCCAGTTTGTAGTAAAGAACACATCCAAGGCTAATGTAAAGTCATGGGAATTGGAAATAGATTATGCCGGAGACGTAAGGCTTTCTAACATCTGGAATGCCAAAGACGTCACTGATTATGACTTGGATAAAAACATCAAAGTCTCGTGCAATACGGTCATTCCTGCCGGACAGACTTACACTTTCGGTCTTATCGCTGACGGAGCTGAGAATGCTCCTACTGCTCCGGTTGCCGTTAAAGTGATCAAAGTTGTAACAGATGAACCTCAAACTACCCCGACACCCACACCTGCAACAAAACCCACAGCGACCTTAACACCGACAGAAACACAGGAACCCACTCCGACCGAGAAACCTGATGTGACGGTAACTCCGACTTCAGCTGCTTCAACAGCAACACCGACGCCGACGGTCGCTCCACAGGCTGAGATAGATCCTTCCAGTTTCCCGTATGCCATCTTTTCCGGGAGCAGGGATGCTGATTTCACTTTCCAGGGCTGGAAATCAAATATCACAGGCGACATATATTCCGGAAGGAATTTCCTGTATCAGGGCTCTGAACTTCATATGGAAGGGTTTGCCAGGACAGTCGGCACGGTTCAGCCTGCCGGTTGGAAGACGGAAATGACGGGAGTCAAAGAGCATGTATCGCCCTTAGATATTCCCGATTGGTCTGCAGCAATAAAAGCCAAGAAGGCATCGTTGCCGGCGATCAAGGAAAAGACATTAACATCTCAGGATAAGATCGTAGCCAGCGGTTATTTCTATAAAGACGGTGATATCACCATAAACGGTACAGATTTTACCGGTGATGCAGTTATCGTAGCTAAGGGCAATATTACTTATAACGTAGACTCCCTTAATGCCAATGAAGAAATAACAGGAAGGATTCTGCTTTATTCCGAACAGGGAAATATCACGCTGAACGGAACCAAGATAGGAATAAACGGAATACTCTATGCTCCCAAAGGCAAAATATCGATAAATGCTAATGAGACAACGCTGAACGGACGAATAATCGCCGATAAGTTCAGCTATAGCGGTTCAATCCTCAATGTAAAGGCAGATCCGTCAGATCTAGAGCTGATATTCAAAGTTACCCCTACGACAACACCTACAAGTACGCCCAAGCCGACAAATACACCTACATCAACGCCGGTACCTACTAATACTCCTACACCCACCAGCACTCCGATCCCCACTCCGACAAACACACCGACACCTACGAGTACACCCACGCCCACGAGTACGCCTACTCCGACTCCAGAGCCCACTGTGACGCCTACTCCTACGGCAACACCTACTCCTGAGCCGACAGAAGTTCCAACTGCGACACCGACACCAACACCGACGGATACTCCCACTCCGACTCCTACAGATACACCTACACCGACACCTGCGAAGAATTATGATCTTTTCTCCGAAGGTGATGTAAAAGCCTGCGGATATAAGAACAGGTATGACAAAGATCACTGGGAACTGACCGGTAATACCTGGATGACAGAAGATGTAATATCTCTTCTGAACAATGCCTTCTTCATGATAGGCTGGTCTGCATATGCTTCATATAAAGGAACAAGAAGTTTTTCGCCTGATTATTCCATGCGTGGTCGTTTTACAGCATCACTTATTGAAAGTGATGGCGGTGGAGCAATAAGATTTTATATTACACCAACAAAAGAAAACGAAAACTCACTCTCGATCTTTTTCTATGGAGCCGCAGGTACTATCAGTCTGGTGGAAAACGACGATAGAAATAATCCAGTTGCCACAGCTTCAATTAAGAGCATTTCAGAGTATGGTGTTTATACTGATGTCTGGTTTGAATACGACGGTAAAACACATATTTTCAGCATATATGCTGCTACATACGATACGTCCGGACATGTAATTAAACCCGGCGGACCGCTGATTACACATGTAATAGATCTTTCCGAGAAGTTTAAGGGATACGACAGTTTTTCATTCGGATTTGCGGGACAAAATGGTTGGTCGGCAGGAACAACGCAGGTAAGAGGCCTTGAACTTGATCCCAATCCTGATTTACAGCATTCAACGCCTACACCTACTGTAAAGCCTACACCGAGCCCGGCTGTATTTGTTCCTTTCTCACAGGGTAATACCAAGTATGGCTACAAGACCGCATTTGCCGAGAAGGACTGGAACTATCAGGGTGAAGGTGCTTATGTAAGTGAAGATAAGACCTCACTGGTCAGCAGTCAAAACAGTCTCCATACAGGTGATGCATTCATTTCCTTTGCAGAAAATGTTGGAGATGATTACAAGTTCTATACGAGATTCTCGTTTACGCAGACCAACGCTCTCGCTAATGGAGTTGCATTTGTTATCGAACCATATGGCGACGGAAGCTCAACGGGATTCTATGGCAGGAACGGATATAACCTGCATAAAAAGAGCGTAGTGATCGAGTTCGATCTTGACCCTCAGAAGAACTACAGTAAACGTCTTAACGGCGAGTTTGTAAATTACGATGAGAGTAATTCACATGTTGGTATAATCCTGAATGGTGAAGAAAAGCAACACTATGCCGTAGCAGATTACCATTGGATGAGAAATCTCGGTAGAAGGACTGACTGTTGGGTCGATTACGACGGCAAGACTCTGTCTGTATATGTATGTACGATGAACAAGTTCGGACATATATATAAGTATGAAAAGCCTCTGCTTTCGATCGATATTGACCTTAAAGCGCATTTTGGTGGTGATAAGGAACTCAAGTTCGGTTTTGTAAGTGGTGATTTCAATAAAGCATCTGATGTTGTATTGGACGGATTCGAGATCGCGAAGACGCCGTTTAAGACGCTTCTTCCAAATGAATATCCGATTGAAGAGCAGGATACTGCACAGGCAGTATCTATGGGCGATGCCAAGTATGGATATAAAGACAGGTTTTCAGCTGAAGAATGGACCGGTTACGGAGTTGAACCGAACTATTTAGTTGCATCCAGCGGTATGGGTGATACTCGTGAAAACGGGTATGTGTTACCTGTTGAACTCCCGAGTGATTATTCTTTTGCCGGAAGGATAACGGTATCTTCAGTAGTTAATTTTGAGCAGGGACACTATATGAATTTTGTCCTTGCCAAAGGACTGAATCACAGAGAGCACTCGGTTGCTATTCATATGGACATGCTTAGGACCGGGCAATCGGAATGGAGAAATGAATTCGGAGAACCGATAGAAGGCCAGCCTAATGGTTTCTATTCCGGAACGGAAGCTTACGATTCTATGCTGGCTGTATGTCTTAACGGTAATGACAGACGCGATTACGCAGTAGCTGAATACATGCCGTTCCTTACAAGTGGTGCGGTACATGAAATATGGTTCAACTATAACGGTGCAGATAAGAAACTGTATCTGTATGCAGCAACATACGATGAGAACGGCAAAGTTACAAAGCCTGACACACCGTTAGTAGTATGCCCGCTGGATCTTGAAGAAGTATTTGAGGGATCACATACAGTTTATCTCCATACATTGGGAATCAATGGGTTCTGGGCAAATGGACAATTCTTGTTCTATGGCATGGAATTTGATCCGAGACCCGATATACATAACGAATTCGATGGAGTTCTTCAAGTCCTCGCACCAATGGATAACAGAGAATACTATATTGGTGACAGCATTGATATATCCGGCAGGACAGGCCCGAAGGCAAAGACAGGGACAGATATATCTGTTGTGATCAAGGATGCCAAAGGCAATGAGGTCTATAACAAGGCCGGCAAGGTTACTGATGACTTCGGTTATATCGACAGGATCCCTACGGACAGTATGGAGCCCGGAGAGTATAAGATATTCCTGACGGTAACGGATAAAGACGGTAAGGATTATGTAAGAGAGATCCCCATCACGCTGAAACGCATGATCGTTATCACTTCAAAGATAACGACGGTCGAACTGACTGATGAAGGTATAAAGATATCGGGAAATATCGACTGTAATGAAGCTTCGACGTATAAACTCCAGCTCCTGACAGATAAAGATGAAACTCAAGAGTGGGTAGATTTTGCGTCCGGTGAAGGCAATAAGGATAACGAAGTATTGGGAGTTCTTCCCAAAGACAATCTGAAGACAGGGACTTACAGCATAAGGCTATTGGTTACGAGCGCTTCGGGTAAGACTTCTGAATTTGTTACTGAAGTTGACTACAAAGCTCCGGAAAGAGAACTGACGGATGAGGAACTGTTCGCAGATATCAATGATATGCAGGACGGACAGAAAGTCACGTTTATCACGGATATCACAGGTGTCGTAAAGGGAACCCTCCTTAAGAAATATACATTTGAAGTATTCCCCGCAGATTCGGAAGAGGCAGTCTATACATTCACGGGCAAGGAAGCTGTAGAGAGCGGAGCGGTAGGCAAGTTGGATCCTACGCTTCTCATGAACGGTTATTACCGCATAGTACTGACTGCGTATGCTGATGAAGGTTCAGCTAAAGATGAGATCGTAGTACTTGTATCCGGTCAGGCAAAGATCGGCAATTACTCCATGTCTTTCCTTGATCTTACACTGCCCGTATCGGGATTGCCTGTTGAAGTATACAGAACATACGACAGCAGACAGAGGACAAAACTCGGTGATTTCGGATACGGCTGGACTATGTCCATCGGCGGTCCGAAGGTTTCCGTAAGCAGTCCTTTGGGTAAGTATTGGGGAACTGAACTGAGACAGCAGCTTGGCACTCCTTTGTACTACTGGAAGGATGAGCATCCGCATGAAATATATGTGGATTGGGGCAACGGAGATTCTGAGAAGTTCACGCTTGTATTGTCACCTGAAAAGACCGCAAGCACTGCGAATTGGACAGGTATATCTGCATCTTTCAAAGCGGCAGAGAACGGTGATACGTTAGTAATACTGGATGAACACGAAGACCTTATCTATTCGGATAATAGTCTGTATCGTTCGTCCGACATGAGCATCTTTGCTCCCGAGCATTTCCTGCTTACAAGAGCAGACGGCATCAAGTATTACTTCACCTTGAAAGACGGTCTTTATAAGATCGAAGATACTTATGGCAGGAATATAACTATTACCAACGAGGGTATAACGTATTCCGAAGGTGGAAGTATCACTTTCAACAGGGATGCAAACGGAAAGATCACATCGATCACCGATGGAAACAGCACTGTTAAATACTATTACGATTCAAACGGCAATCTGACCAGAGTCAACGATATCGGTGGTTATAACACAACGTTTACCTACGATAAGTGCCACTTCATTACCGGTGTGACAGCCGATAACGGCACAAAGATCGCAAGGAACGAATACGATGACAACGGCAGACTGATCGCAACGGTTGACAGCGACGGCAAGCGTATCGAATTCACGCACGACCTTGATGCAAAGCGTGAAGTCACTAAGGACAGATTAGGATATAACACCATCTATACCTATGATGCTAAAGGTAATGTGCTTACTGTAACTGATGCCCTTAACAGGACAACTAAGTATACATATGACAACGACGACAACAAGACGTCCGAAACTAAACCTGACGGCACGACATTCACTTATACATATGACAGTAAGGGTAATCTGTTAACAGCCAAGGATGAGAAGGGCAGGACGATAACGAGTACATACAGTTCCAAGGGTGAACTGCTCACGATGTCCGCTATGGGCGTCAAGGAACTGACCATGGTATACGACAGCCATGGAAATCCCACATCAGCTACTGATTCTTCAGGCAATACACAGAAATATGTATACAGCAAAAAGGGCGAACTCACGAGTGTAACGGATTCGCTTGGCAAGGTCATGTCCATGACCTACGATTCTAAAGGCCAGGTAGCTTCCATAACCAATGCCGACGGAATGGTAACAAACTTCACTTACGACAGTAAGGGAAGGCTTGCCACAAGGACGATCACATATCAAGGCAGCACAAGGACCGATAAGTATTCTTACGATAACTCCAACAGAGTCAAGAAGATCGATTATGCTGACGGCGGTTATGCAACATATGTATATAACCAGGCAGGTGATGTCACTTCTGCAACAGACAGTCAGGGCAGGACTACCAAGTATACATACGATGTATACGGCAACTTAACGAAGATCGTATATCCTGATAAGACTACAGAGTCTTTCACGTACGATCTTGAAGGCAGGAACCTGACTGCTACTGACAGACTGGGAAGAACGGTAAGCTTTACTTACGATGCAGTAGGTAATGTTACCAGGAAGACGTATCCCAACAAGACATATGAGACATATACATATGACGAGTGCGACAGATTGCTGACTGCAACAAATGTATATGGAAGCAAGACAACATATACTTACGATTATCTCGGCAGGAACACAAAGATAACGGATGCAGACGGCAATTCGATATCGTATGCCTATACTGACAGGGGCAATATTGCTTCCGTAACGGATGCTAAAGGCAATAAGTATACATTTACATACGATAACAACGGTAACCAGACATCAGTCAAGTATCCTAACGGAAGCGAATACAGATCCAAATACGATGTAAGGAGCCGTCTTGTATCAAGTAGTGATGCATATGGCAACACTACAACGTATTCATACGATGGTATGGACAGGCTGACTTCTGTTAAGGACGCATTGAACGGAACATGGAGCTATAAATACGATTCACTCGGCAATGTAACGAAAGTTACTGATGCTTTGGGTAATGAGACGACATACAGTTATACGGTGAACGGACAGGTCAAGTCTGTAACGAATGCCGCTGGGAAAACCGCAACCACGGAATACGATAAATATGGAAGGACGATCTCGACTACTGACTTTGGCGGTACAAAGACGACCTATACATATGATTCCATGGACAGGATCAAGACAACGACAACGAATGAAGAGGTTACAACATATACATATGATGCGTATGGAAACCTCACAAAGGTCGATGATCCATCAGGAACGGTAACATACACATATAATGCTGATGGTTTCTTATCCAGCGTAACTAATGCTAAGGGCGAAAAGATCACATATATGTACAATGACGGGTATCAGTTATCCAAGATAACGATCGATGATCAGGATATCAGTTACGGATACGATACATACGGAAGGCTGATCTCAGTAACCGATAGTAAAGGCGAGACGACTTACACTTACGATGTTAATGGCAACAGGGCAAGTACAACGTATCCTAACGGCGTTGTAACAACTTACGAGTATAACGAAATTAATGCCCTTGTTAAGCAGGTATCTAAGGATAAAGACGGGAAAGTCCTTACAAGCTTTGAGTATACGATAGGCGATAACGGAGAGAGATTATCCGTTAAAGAGACAGGCAGGACAGTTGAATATTCTTACGACAAGCTTAACAGGCTTACAAAAGAGACTGTGACTGCCGGCACAAAGGTATCCGTAACGGAATACACCTATGATGCAAACTCTAACCGCCTTTCCATGACGAAGGACGGTAAGAAGACAACGTATGCTTATAACAGCCTGAACCAGATAACAAAGGCCGGCGATATCGAATATACATGGGACAATGCCGGAAATCTTGTAAGCCAGAAGACTGCAACAGGCGTTTTAGTTGCGTCTTACACTTATGACTGCCACAACCGCATGATCTCTGCGAACATCAGTTCCGAACGTACACCTGTCACAGAGACATA
>CAMJPC010000022.1 GCA_946407705.1 uncultured Clostridia bacterium
GATCCTTCCGAGGCTCGTCTGTGCCGCAGCGAGAAGCTCATCAGAGAAATTGATGGGGCTTCTGTAGTGGCCGAGCAGGATGAAGAACCTGATTACGTTGTAAGGGTACTTCTTGACGATGTCCCTGATCGTGAAGAAGTTGCCCAGAGACTTACTCATCTTCTCGCCGTCAATGTTGACAAAAGCGTTATGAACAAAGTAATTGCAGAATTTGCAGCCGTTGGCAGCCTCGCTCTGGGCAATCTCATTCTCGTGGTGCGGGAAGATAAGATCCTGTCCGCCGCCGTGAATATCGATCGTATCACCAAGATACTGCTTGATCATGGCTGAGCACTCGATGTGCCATCCGGGTCTGCCTTCGCCCCACGGAGAACCCCATGAAGGCTCGCCTTCCTTCTTAAACTTCCAAACGGCGAAATCGCCGGGATTCTTCTTGCCTTCATAAGAAGCCTTGCGTTCACCGCCGCCTGCTTCGAGTTCATCAAGCTTATAGTGTGAGAGCTTGCCGTAATCAGCCTTCTTGGAAACATCGTAGTAAACGCCGTCGCCTTCGATGACATAAGTGTAGCCGTGCTCTTCCATAGCCTTGATGAGGCCGATAATCGCCTTCATCGACTGAGTGGCTCTGGGCTGGTATGTCTGGCGCTTGATGTTGAGACCGTCAGCGTCAACATAGTATTCCTTGATGAACCTGTCAGCGAGCTGCTCAACCGTGATGCCTTCCTCGTTGGCACGCTTGATCATCTTGTCGTCGATATCAGTGAAGTTCTGAACGAAGGTTACATCATAACCTCTGTATTCAAGATATCTGCTGAGTGTATCGAAAGTTACGAACGGTCTTGCGTTACCGAGGTGGAAATAATTGTAGACCGTAGGACCGCAAGCATACATCTTTACCTTGCCGGGCTCGATCGGCTTGAATTCTTCTTTATATCTTGTGAGTGTGTTGTAAAGTTTCATGTTAAATCTCCTTGTATGGTTAATAGTTCAGTCAATTACCGTTGCAACATCGACAACAGGTACATCGTTCACCGACACATTTACCGCTGCAAGGAAAAACAGTGCATAAAAAAATGACACCCGCCGCCGTCCGGGCAGCAGGGTCGCGGGATGCCATCAATTTTGCATCGTAAGTAAATCCCAAACTTCAGTTCACTTCCATACTGTTCATTAAAAAACGACCCGAACATAGCAGACTCTGATTGACACCCGGGTATTCCAGGGCTGATGCTCTGCGCGAGACTTCAATAGTCCAACTTACAAGGCTTTATTTCCACCACGCGGTCCAAGCTCATAATTATGTCATGTAGGTCCAATTTAGAGGCCACAATGCTAAGGTCATCTTAATTATAAAATAAAACGCGGGCATTTCAAATATAAAAGAGCATTTGCAACAATATCGCAACAAATCTTGCGTTTTTATGCCTTTATCAGTATGGCTCGGCATTCTTGACCTGTCTGTTACCCGCAAATGCTGCGCAGAGCACTTTTCCGGCGCCCGCCTCGTACAGAGCCGTAGCAGCCTCGTGAAGCGTAAACCCCGTGGTAACGACATCATCCATAACAATAACGGTAAGTCCCGTAAGGTCCCATTCCTCCGAGACCTTAAATGCTCCGGAAACATTGGCGATCCTGGCGTTATTGCCCTTGAGTTCCGTCTGCCTGGAAGTATTGCGTTCCCTGTAAAGAACGTCTCCGGCGTATGGGATGCCCAGAATGGCTGCTGCAGGCACTGCCATTTCATAAGCCTGATTGAATCCCCTCTCCTTCATTCTTGCTTCCGACAAAGGGACCGAAACGATCAGATCCGCACATATCGAGTCGTTCTTCATGAAAGTTCCCAGAAGAGCACCGAAAAGTCCTGCTATCTCACGCCTTTTCCCGAATTTGATCATAGGCATCGCACGCTTTGTCACGCCTTCATAAGCAAGTGGCATGTAAAGCGCCAATCCCGGAAACGGATCATCTTTATAAGGGTTTGAAAGACACAGAAACCAACGGCTGTCTGACTCATAAGGAGCCAGAGACGACAGGCATTTCCCGCATATGTGAAGTCCCGAAGGATGCCCGTAAAGCTTTTCGCAGAAGTCCTCATACTGCGAGAACCTGTCCGAAGCGTCAGCCAGCCTGCCGCATATGGCGCAGCAGCCGGGAAACATATAGTTCAGCGTCTCTTTCAGAAATGACGAAACAAGGGAGACTCCTCCCCTAAGCATATATGAACCGGTCATGATCAAAGTCCCCGTTTATGGTCGATTATCGCAAGGAAATCCTTAAGCGATGTGGAACGTTCTTCTTCTCTCGAACCCTTCAGAAAGTGTGAAAGCGTATCAGCTGAATCAACTATGGTAACCTTCGACCTGCCACGCGTAACCGCGGTATAAAGCAGGTTTCTCTTATATAAAAGCGCATTCATCTTCCCAAGCAGTATGATGACATGCTCAAACTCGCAGCCCTGTGACTTATGGACGGTCACAGCGTATGCAAGCTCAATATCCTCAAGCATTTTCTTGGTATATTTGACGGTCTTTCCGTCATCGAAAAATACGGTCATGGTCCCTTCTATGGGATCCACGCTGTCCACGGTCCCCATCTCGCCGTTGAATACGCCCTGTTCGGTCTTCTGGGTCAGAGGATCAAGCCACTCGGCGGAATAATCGTTCCTTGTCTGCATTACCCTGTCGCCTTCAAAGAACATAGCCGTAGAACCGCGCTTTACCGAAGGAAGTTCACTCTTCCCTCCCGCTTCATCGACAAACATGTCCTGAAGCATTCCGTTAAGTTTTACAGTGCCGAGCATGACGTTCTCGTTCTTTGTGGGAGTAAGAAACACGGCGTCTTCGCCCTGCATTCCCTTTATCATGCCCTTGACCTTCCCGAAAGCCTCCTCATCGTCAGCCGTCTTTATGATCTCGAAATCGGTCCCGTCTGCCACGAGCGGCTCACCGTTAAGTATCCTGTATGCATTTGACGCTATTGAACTGTCGTCGCTCTGGCGGTGCGCAAAAGTAAGTCTCGCAGACGGTACGGCTCTGCTTGAAAGTAAGTCCCGGAGCACGTTTCCGCAGCCTACCGAAGGCAGCTGGTCAGGGTCTCCGACCAATATCAGCGATGTCGATTCGTCCGTAGCATCGAGAAGTTTGTCAAAAAGTTCTGTATCCACCATGGACATCTCATCGATTACGATCACCCTCGCCTTGATGGTATCCGTATGGTTATGGACAAAGAACGTGTTGCCCGACATGTCGTCAACAGGTCTAACGCCGAGCAGTCTGTGGATCGTGGCTGCCGGGCTTTCGGTTGATTCCGCAAGTCTTTTCGCCGCCCTGCCTGTCGGTGCCGCAAATACGCAGGTAATATCCTTTTCGCGGAAGTAATCCGCCAGAATTCCCATTATCGTCGTCTTTCCGGTACCAGGGCCTCCGGTGATTATGCAGAACGGACAGTACATGCAAAGATAGAGCGCATTTAACTGGGCTTCATCTAGGACGATTCCGATCTTATCGGCAAACTTAGCCATTATGCGGTCAGATTCAGCCCTTATCGGTGCCTTGACCTTCTTGGAAAGGAACTTGTCTATCCTCCGCTTAATGGCAACTTCCGCTTTGAAAAAGTGCATCGGCGATATGAAAGCATCCGTATCAAGCGGATCGGCCGCCGCACACTTGTCTTCATCGAACTTATAGACTGTTATCTCTTTGTTCTCGATCGCCAAAGCACATGCTGCAGGAAATATCTCCGAGAAAGCGTCAGAAGAGAGCTTCTCGCATTCACCCGCATTGAGCATCGAAAACGCCTTTTTCCTGACCTGTACAGGTCTCAGTTTGGTAGATTTGGTCTCCTCGCACACTGCCTCGGCCGCTGCCGAAAGTGCTGCCGCCGCTCTTATCTGCGAACCGGTCTCAAACCCTGATTCCATTGCGATCCTGTCGCACAGCGAAAAGTCTGCAATGCCCTTCGATAAAAGAAGATACGGATTCTCCTTTATCTTCTCTGACGACAGTTCTCCCATACCGTACAGCGTCTTGACCTGCTCCTGAGTGAGACCCATCTTGCGGGCGGCAAGACCTTCCCTGAAAAACTCTTCGTTTTCGGTCACGATGTCGCAAAAAGACATCGCCTTCTCCTTGGTCAGACCTTTAATCTTTTCAGAAGCCTTTTCGGGGTCATTTAACAGTATGTCGAGAGTTTCTTCAGCGAATTCATCAACCAGTGCCGATGAAAGTGCTTTGCCAAGACCCGTGATGTTGTCTGCAAGAAAAGTCGCGATCAGGACCGTCTCATTATTCCCGGTTTCCGCCGGTTTAATCGAAGACAGCTTCACCTGGACGCGCTCATTCCAAAGTGTAACTTTGCCTGAGATCACATAGGATCCGCCCTCTATGACATCGATCTTCGACGTGCCTGCAGCCATAAACCTGCCATCCGTCATGAATGACACGAAATTGCTTTTTGTCCGCGGACAGAACACCTTGACGGCCTTGACCGTCAGGTCAGTGACCTGCTGTCCAACGTCATCTGCAGACAGCATCGCACGCGACATTTAGATGCCGGCCTTCTGCCTTATGATCTCAGCCTTATCAGTCTGCTCCCAGGGAAGATCGATATCGGTTCTTCCGAAGTGACCGTAACTTGCAGTCTGAGCATAGATGGGTCTTCTGAGGTTAAGGTCACGGATGATCGCAGCAGGTCTGAGATCAAAGACTGACTTTACGATCTCAGTGATCTTCTCATCGGCGATCTTGCCCGTACCGAAAGTATCAACCATTACGGAGACAGGCTCAGCAACGCCGATGGCGTAAGCAACCTGGACTTCGCACTCGGAAGCGATTCCTGAAGCTACGATGTTCTTGGCAACATAACGCATCATGTAAGATGCGGAACGGTCAACCTTCGTAGGATCCTTACCGGAGAAAGCTCCGCCGCCGTGACGTGCGAATCCGCCGTATGTATCGACGATGATCTTTCTTCCCGTAAGTCCGGAGTCACCCTGAGGGCCGCCGATAACAAAACGGCCGGTAGGATTTACATAGATCTTTGTATTTGCATCTATCAGCTCTGCAGGGATCACGGGTGCGATTACCTGCTCCTTTACGAACTTCTCAAGTTCTTCACTTGAAACATCAGCGTTGTGCTGTGTTGAGATAACGATGGCATCGATCCTCTTAACCTTGTTTCCGTCGTATTCGACCGTAACCTGAGACTTACCGTCAGGTCTTAAGAAATCAACCACCTTAGTCTTACGCACCTCAGCAAGACGTCTTGTAAGCTTGTGAGCAAGCGATACCGGAAGCGGCATAAGCTCCTCCGTATCGTCGTTTGCGTATCCGAACATCATGCCCTGATCGCCTGCGCCGGTATCAAGCTCATCGCTTCCGCCGTGACGGGATTCATATGACTTATCAACACCCATTGCGATATCAGGAGACTGCTCATCGATAGATGTGAGCACGGCACATGAATTGTAGTCGAAACCTACATCACTTCCGTCGTAACCGATCTCCTTAAGCCTGCTCCTGACAATAGAAGGAATATCAACATAAGCGGATGTCGTAATCTCGCCCATAACGAGTACCATTCCCGTTGTTGCGCAGGTCTCACACGCAACACGTGCGGTGCTGTCCTCTGCAAGGATCGCGTCAAGGATGGAATCAGAAATCTGATCACAGACCTTGTCGGGATGACCTTCCGTAACTGACTCGGATGTAAAGAGCCACTTGCCTGTTCTGTTTCTCATAAAAATATCCTTTCCGTTCAATGCCCTTTTCTCAAAGAAAACGCCTTCCCCGAAAGGAAGGCGTACGCTTTTTTATAAACGTTCCTCATCTTTCAGGTAACCTCTTTTGGTTTCCTGCCGGATTTGGCACCGCTGCTTTCCGCGGTTGCCGGGCTTCACTGGGCCGGTTCCCTCTAGCCTCTCTTGATAAGCAATGAACTCAAATTTGTTTTGCGGCTTAATTGTACCTATACGAAAAGATGTTGTAAAGCGAAAAAATGCCTTCCCTGACCGTTTGTCCTCAAAATCGAAAAAAGAAATGCAAGATCCGTAATAAGAATAATTAAGTATTAGGCTCCGGTTTTGCCCGAAAACGCATTTTTCCTTGTCGGTTTTTGTCGGTTTTTGTCGATAATATCATGCCTTCCCGCGGACTAAAATGCGAGGCAAGCAAGAACTCAAACACGAAGGAGGTAACGGAAGATGGCATTTTCGATAAAGATATACGAGAAGGACAAATACATGTATGCCCTAATGAAAGCCAGGATAGGCATCCTGTACCCCGAAGCCTACATAACCGATCCTTATCTCGAGAACCGGTCCGACACCGACGGCGATATGTTCGGAGAATTTACCAAGGTTCTCTATAACCCGGAACAATTCGGAGAAGACTTCGGGATCGAGCCCCCCGGAGAAGCAATGCAGTCTCTGAAGGACTGCCTGGACAGACCGGTTCCGACGACCGATCCCGAAGGGATCATCGACTGCAAAAGAATCTGCAGCGCACTCGGAATCCAGCCTTCACAAAGCAAGGAGCCGGCCGAAGAGACAAAAACGGCCGGAGGAAGGATCGAAGTCCTTATACCGTTCGTATATATCAGTGACCGGGAGAAATACATCAGAAAGAACTACCGGGATCTGACAGATGCGGATCTGTCCATCAGGCTCGATTTCACCAGCAGGATCAGAGCACCGGAAGACGAAGATGCGGGAATCCTCGCAGGCAACATGACAGGTCTTCTCGATTCATGCGTTTCACGAAGATTTGAGCCGGATGACATTCTTAAATACTGCAGTCGCGACAGCATGGGCTTTTTAACGCCCGGAACATCCAAAGGCGATGACGACGTCTATGACATTGGCAGCACCAGATGCAGGATACTCCTCGATAAATGCAGGCAGTTAGTATCCGATGAAAACCGCAGGATCAATGTTCTTGCGGTAGCCGAAGGGTTCAGATCCGCGGAACTGCCCATGCTCGTCGCTGATTGCGATAAAGTCACCTTCTTGTTTTCAGGCAAAGACAGGAGCGAAGAGATCGCTGCCTCAAGCCTCATCAGTACCATCAGCCAATCACTTACCCACGGCATTGCTGTTACTGATTACATAGACTTTAGCGATCCGGGAGATAAGATCCGTCCTTCCATGTCAGGGAGAGCAACTGGAATAGCCGGAGCTGCCGTATGAACAAGACAACAGATCTGGACACGATAAAAGAACAACTGACTTATTGCGTCTTAAATGCGATCAGGAATGAGAGCGATCCGACAGACGACAGATTGAAAGAGATAATCGCCGATGTGATCAGCAATACCGAATCGATCAAGATGAACCTGTCGGAGAAACGCGAAATGGCAAAGCGCGTCTTCAATTCTCTCAGGAGAATGGACGTAATAGAACCCCTCATGCAGGATCCGACCATTACCGAGATCATGGTAAACGGTCCGAATAAGATCTTCTATGAGCGGGGAGGCCGATTGTACAAATCAGATATCAAGTTTAAGGATGAAGAAACACTTAAGACAGTTATTTCATGCTTCTTTGCAAACAGGAACAGGCCTCTTAACGAAGCGAATCCGATCTCAGATCTCAGACTCCCGGACGGTTCGAGAGCCAATGCGGTATTAGCGCCCATTGCTTCCCAGACCACCGTAACGATAAGAAAGTTCACCGGCATATCGCATGACATTGTAACGCTTATCAGGCAGGGATTCATAAGCGAAGAAGCCGCAAGGTTTTTAAGCAACTGTGTGCGCAATAAGAAGACCATCTTCTTAAGTGGTGGAACAGGCAGCGGAAAGACAACTTTTCTCAACTGTCTTTTCTCATTCATTCCTAAGGATGAAAGAGTCGTAACCATTGAAGACTCTGCCGAACTGAACCTTCAGGGCATCGACAATCTCGTAAGGATGGAAGCAAGGCTTCCGGGACCCGACGGTTCCGGAGAAGTGAACATCGGAATGATGATCCGCGCCTCTCTCAGAATGAGACCGGACCGCATCATCGTAGGCGAAGTCAGAGGCTCTGAATCAGCCGACATGATGAACGCTCTTAACACAGGTCATCCGGGCTCGATGTGCACAGGACACGCAAACTCCTGTTTCGAGATGCTCGAAAGACTGACCGGAATGGTAATGGCCGGCTCAAATCTTCCCTACGACGCGATAGTCACACAGCTGTCGATGGGAATAGACATAATACTTCACATCTCCAGAAGCCGTGAAGGCCGGAGATACATAGATGAGATATGTAACGTATTGCCCTCAGAAGGCCACGAATACAAGCTTAAGACACTATACATAAACAAAGGAGGAAAAGGTCTTGAACGTATCTGCAGCGACGAAGAGCTCAAGGCCGTCATGGCTTACAGGGCTTAGGACAAAACCGCTGAAGCCTTTTACAGTCTTTCTTCTGAAGACTGTCTGGGTCTATCCGTTCTTTGCGGGAGCACTCTATCTTGCTTCCTCCCTGTTCATTACATCAAACAGGATCAGACTCATCATATCGGTAATACTCGGCATCTTCCCGTGGAAGGAAGCCATGAAGAAACTGTTCTCCAACGGCTACCGCCACACGAGGACGCAGCTTCTTGTGATGCTTCAGGTCCTCTGTACGAGCGTTTCAAGCGGTTATTCGATCGAGAAATCACTGCTGATGATGCGTCCGGTTATAGAACACACCTTCGGCAGACGCTGCATGCTGATAAAGCCGCTTATCAATCTTGAAAACGACCTGAAGCTTCACATAAGTCTCGAAAAGGCACTTAACTCATTCGCAGAATCAGTAAGATTCCCGGAGACGGTTCCGATTTTTCACGCACTCGCCATTTCAGGCGAGATCGGCAACAACAGTCTCGCCATACTGAGAAGTTCATGTCAGATGCTCTCTGAGATGAACGCGGTTCAAAGCGAGATATCTGCGCAGAACGCGGGTAAGAACGCAGAAGCTGCCATGCTCTGCGCAATGCCTTTCGCCGTTACATTCGCGCTCAACTACATGAGCCGTGACTATATAGATATGGCCAGGACGACCAACCTGGGTTCGGTCATGCTGGCACTTGCATTCGGCATATGCGTAATCGCCTGCGCAATGCTTTTAAGATACATGTCCCACGATTCCGGAAGAAAGATACGTTCATCAGCCAGCCTTGGCTATGATGATTCCCTAAAGGTTTCCCCCAGATATCCATTGACTTCCTTCTTCAAGCGTATCCTTCCGACCGGATTCATTACATCAAGGCACGAGCTCTTTAACGAGTTATCAGTCAACCCCAGACTCGCTTATGAGCAGTACCTTAAAAAGCAGATCCTGATCTGTGCGGCTTCCTTGCTCATCGGACTGACGGTCCTGATAAGGCTGGAGAAAAATCCGTGTATAGCTCTTCCCTTCGTGATCGTGATGGCAATACTCGGAAGCCGCGAGGTCAGATCTGAAGTCGAACGTAAAAGAGAAGATCTGATGACTGACATTCCTCTGTTCATGTGTCTCATCTCTACGCTCCTGGAAGCGGGAATGCAGCTTCCGAAAGCGATCGAGATCTGTGCAAAAGCTTTCGGTGACAACAAGAGCCTGTCACTGGAGATAAAGAATCTGAGAGCAATGATGCTTTCGGGCATATCTGCTTCAGAGGCAGTCGAACGGTTCTCACTTCGCATTCAAATACCGGAAGCCCAATCCGCGCTGCTCCTTGTAGCCAGATATGACAGGCTTGGCACTTCTGAAGTACTGAATCTTCTTCAGCTTCAGGCATCTTCCTGCTGGAATCTCTGCAGAAATGCCGCAAGAAAGAAACAGGAACGTGAGGCCCTGGGACTTCTTTTACCTATGACCTTAGACTTCGTAAGCGTCCTTATGGTCGCCATGACACCGGCAATTATTTCACTTGGCATATAAACACAACAGGAGGTATTGAAAATGAGAAAAAGAATGAAGCGCATCAATAAAAAAGGAATGGGAACAGTCGAGATAGTAATCATCATCGCAGTACTCGTATCCCTCGCCCTGCTCTTCAGAGAAGGCCTCATGAGCTACGGCAAGAAGGTCATCGACTTCTGTTTTGACGAGCAGAAGATTCAGTCTGCGTTCTAATTATGCTGATCAAAAAAGGTCCCTTCGGATATTTCGCAGTTGAACGGTTCGATTCTCCCGAATGCATATTCGATTATGCCGGTGAAGTAATTGACAGGAATCGTTCCGGATGCCTACTGCCTTGCAGCATTGACGTTAACGGAATACATTCATCAGCTTACTTCGACTTTTCAGGCCTGATATCCATCAGGCAATCAGAAAACGCCCTGTTGCACGGTTCTCATCGTTCAAGAAAGATCTCTAAACTTCTGGATGACAGAAGAAAATCCGCAGGTGACTTTTTTTGTTCTGTTGCTATGCTCCTTGATAATCTGATCAGTCCATCCGCTTTTGTTCTTGATCCGGATTATGTTTTCACAGACGAAAACGGTTCATTCATCAAGTTCTGTCTCATTCCGCGTAAAAGCGAACCGGAGACGCTTCGGTTATCTTCACTCGGTGCAGAACGTCTTGAACTGTTCTTGTCCGAACCGTTCTTCGACGGTGTACTGACAAACGATGAAAAACAGGAACTGGTTTATTGCGTCAAAACAAATGACGAAGCGCTGTATAACAGGTGTGCGCGGAAGATCAGAGATACCGGGATCGATGCTGAGATCCATGATGATCTGCCGGAAACAGAGAAGGCAAATGCCCCGCGTCATTTACCGGAAAGGCGTTCCAAAAAAGCCTTCCATTCTTCTAAAGCGAAACTCAGAATAACGGTGCCAACAGAACTTCTATGGTCACTCGCAGGGGCTGTGGCTTCATATGCGGCATTAAGGCTGTCAGGTCTTATCCCTGCCCTGCTGTTTATCCTTGTTTCAGGAGTATTCCTTATAAAGCTCTTCATGAACCTCAGGACGAAAAAACATAGGGAAGGAACAGCAGACAGATCCATATCCAAAGTCAGGAGAATGATTCTCTTTTCAGACGGAGATGACAGCGAAAACTATGAATCTGACAGCGATTACGAAGACATAAAGACAGAATCCACGCATTCTGTAACTCCGCTCTTTACCGGCACGCTTACATCCATCTCACTCAAGGATGGAAAACCTCTTTCATATTCAATAATGATGGATAAAACAACGATAGGATCAGATGTCTTTCTTTCAGACATAGTAATCGATGATCCTTCAGTCGATGCTCTTCACGCGGTAATCAATCTGAGCGGGAAAGCATTCTACTTAAGTGATTGTTCCAGAAAGGGAACGACCTATATTGATGACAGAAAAGTCGCTGCCGGAAGAAAGTGTGAGATCAAGAATGGTCAGAAGATAACGATAGGAAACGTTGATTTCAGATTCAAAGTCCTACTTCCCTCTGCCGGGCAAGCATGGACTTCTGAATCTCGGATCAGCAGTTAAATGTTATTGTTCAAAACAGTTGAAGATCAAAGCGGATCACGAAGGAAGCATGCCGGCACTGAGTGCAGCCTTCCTCTGTGCAGTCTCATATACCTCTGCCGCAAACAGAAGATAACGTGAGTAGGATTCCAGCGCATAAAGCATTTTCTCATTGGCGGAAGCACTGTCGTTAATGACTTTCCACTTTGCTTCAAACATATTAAAATCAGCGCCCTGCCAAGCAATAGGCAGACGATGAAATACCTGATCGTTGGCATCATCAAGCAATGCTCTTGCTTCAGAGACATACTTTTCGATTTCAGAAGCCGTGGCTCTCATCTTATCAATATCAGTTCTGATGTAATAATCCATATCAGAATCCCCCGTTAACCGATTTCACTGGAACGAGATCTGTTCTTATCTTCTGTATCGCGATAATTCGGAGCAATAACCGTTTGGAGGTAATGAATGTGTTCTCTTATTATATGGTATCTTTCCGAATTATATTTTGCCTTGGCATCATTAAAAGCAGACATGGCTTTTCTCGCGACAACGCCATCCCATGCCTCATCAAGTTGTGCATTTTTACTCTCCACAACCTTAAAGCCATCTCTGATGCGGTCGTTATCGGTATTGATCCTTCCGGCAATAGCGATTACATCTTCGGTATTGATCAACAGATTAGGGTCAGCCATTTAAAATCACCTCGTAAGGCAAAGATTATCAGTCATCCTGTTCTGCTCCGGACATAAGATCCAGATAAACCTGATCGATCTTTTCCTTGAATGCGAACTGCTCTTCATCCTGATATCCGACAGCGAAGACCTTTTCGATCTGGCTGTTATTAAACAGGAACGTCTTATCCGGACCTACATATCCTTCCGGATAGAAAACAGCGGAATAATCATATAAAACCTGCTTACCGTCTTCCTCTTCGATCGATTTCTGAAGGACTCCGATGATCATGACACGCTTAGTACTTTCCTTTAACAGGACTACTGTTCCGATCGGTAAGATTCCGTCTAACATTTTTATACCTCCAATAATTCAAATACTTTGTTTCAATTACGCTATTTAAACCAACCGAATATATGCTTAACCACACCTGACGCTGCTTTAGCGACGGTCTTAACACCGCCTATCGCACTCACGGCCGTCTTGGCCACCGCCTTTACCGCGCCCTTGACATTTAGCTCAAACTTTAAGTCAAAGCCAATGCCAAGCGAGGCTCCGATATCACACTTGATCGAACCGTCCTTGTAAGAAATATTCGCATGAGCTCCGGCTCCAACCTTGAAATTCGCTCCGACGGATCCGACTTTTGTGCCGCCTATCGTCAATCCGGCTGTAGCGCCCACCTTAACAAGATTTGCTTCAGCACTTGCTTTAAGGGTAGCTTCATCGCGTGAGATCTTAAGTTTTGCTTTAGCTTCTGCCGAAAGCACTTCAGCCTTAACTCCGGCGTCAGCACCAATGTACTTATTGCCTATCTTTCCTTGTGCTTCAGCTTCGAAAACAGAAACACTGGCGCCGACCTCGGCACTGACCTGCGGATTCAGAACAAGTTTCTTGTTTCCATTCTCATCGACTACTTCTGTATAGAGCCCCGCATTAAAACTAGCTTCGCCCTTTGCATTAAGGGCTTTAACGCTGTAAGAACCCGAAGCCCATCCGCAATCTGCAGAACCACCGATCTTCCAAGCGTTTACCTCTCCGGAAACCTTGCCTTTGACAGTCAGCAGTTCTAACGACTTCTTGTCTTTTTTCCAGGTAAACTTTTTCTTGAAATCCTTTAAGAATGTCTCACCCGTCAGTGATGCACTGCCTGTAACAGCTCCGACCGTCGCACCGACAACTTGTGCTTCAGGTTTGGCCGCAAAGGCCAGTACATCCTTCATGTCGAAATCAGTCGGATTGAATACTGACAGATACTTCTCGGCATCAGCAAAATTGTCAGCTACATAGTTAAGGTGCTTCTGGCAGCTTCTCAAACGGTCTGCAGCCGTGCCGATTCTCTGACCGTTTCCTATTCCTTTGGAAGACAGCGTGAAAGTACTGAACGTCCTGTTCAGACGGCGCTGAACCTTATCCAATCTGTTGGCAAGATTGGAGAGCTGCCTGGCATTATCGCGGAAATCTGATGTGTTTAATTTGATCTCACTCATAATCAGAAGGCGCTTCCACCGCCGCCACCGCCGCCGCAGCCATTACCGGAACTGCCGCCTTTGCCGTTTTCGATCCAACGGGCTTTCTCTTCCGCATCTGCATCCATTTGCGCAGCAATAGCACTGAGACTGCTGACGCGTCTCTTAATGTCGGATATGTAATTCTTTGTGCTGTGAATGGAATCGGCGCAACGGGATTCCGAAACGCCCGTGGAAGATGCACGGACATTTGCTTCGCACCTGGCGAGTTCGTTCAAGATATCCTGAAGTTCATCTTTGATATTTGCAAGTTCAGATGTTGCTTTCCCGCTCACTGATCAAATCCTCCCCAAACATCAACATGAGAGTCTGTTCAAATATCATCACCCGTATGAGAATATTCTAGCACAAACACTTTTTTGTTTCTTATTAAAGTGTTCCCAAATCGTGAAATATCTATTATGTGAAAGCAGACGTCAGAGTCCTTCTTCTTTAAGCTGGGCAAGCCTTGATTTCTGAATGTCAGAGCCGTAGCGCTCAATGAGGCGCATCCTTGCAAGAGACCTGTCAACCATACGTCTGACGTCTTCGACATAGACCTGGCTGTCGCCTTCCTTGGAATGTCTTTCAAGTTCGGCCATACTGTCGCGGTAGGATTCGAATATCTGACCGACCTTGATCTCTTCGGGCCACTCCGCGGAATTACAGATAATGATGATCGTCCTCTGGTTGATCTCCGCATATCCCTCCGAGATGACGAAATGCATTAATTCATCATCGACCCTGACGGTGCAGATTCCGGGAAAGAGCGCCGCAACGAAAGGCGTATGACCGGCCATGACACCGAATTCGCCGTCGATCGTAGGAAGCGTTGCAGAACTGACCATTCCCTCATAGAAAGTCTTTTTGGGAGTGATGATTATAAGCTTTATCTTGTGTCGGTTATCTTCTGCCATTACGGAGTGAGATCCTTGTACGCCTTGATGACATCGTCAAGTCCGCCCTTCATGAAGAAGCACTGCTCGGGGATGTGATCGAGTGAACCCGAAATGAGTTCGCCGAATGCCCTGATGGTTTCCTTAAGCGGTACGTAACGGGGTGCAAAACCAGTGGAATCAGCAGTTACAAAGAACGGCTGTGAAAGATATCTCTGGACTTTACGAGCGCGGGCAACAGTCTTTCTGTCCGCTTCCGAAAGCTCTTCCATGCCGAGGATCGCGATGATGTCCTGCAGTTCCTTATAGCGCTGGAGCATGGCCTGAATCTTACGGGCAACGTTGTAGTGCTCCAATCCGACTACATCTTCAGTAAGGATCCTTGAAGACGATTCAAGAGGATCTACCGCAGGATAGATACCGAGCTCAACGACAGCACGGGAAAGAACGATGTTGGCATCGAGATGCGAGAACGTCGTGGCAGGTGCCGGGTCCGTGATATCGTCCGCCGGGACGTAAACTGCCTGAATGGAAGTGATTGATCCGTTACGGGTGGAAGTAATCCTCTCCTGAAGCTCACCGACTTCCTCAGTAAGTGTCGGCTGATAACCGACCGCGGAAGGAATGCGTCCCAGAAGAGCTGATACCTCAGAGCCTGCCTGCACGAATCTGTAGATGTTATCGATAAAGAGGAGAACGTCCTTATGCTTCTCGTCTCTTAAGTACTCGGCCATTGTAAGTCCCGCAAGCGGAGCTCTCATTCTCGCACCGGAAGTCTCGTTCATCTGACCGAAGACCATTATCGTCTTATCAAGTACGCCGGACTGCTTCATCTCGTTCCAGAGATCGTTACCTTCACGGGATCTCTCGCCGACACCGGTAAAAACAGAGAAGCCGCCGTGCTCGCTTGCTATGTTGCGGATGAGCTCAAGTATGAGGACCGTCTTACCTACACCTGCGCCTCCGAAAAGACCGATCTTACCGCCTCTGGAGAACGGAACGAGAAGGTCGATGACCTTGATTCCCGTCTCAAGGATCGTTTCCGTGGGGAACGTTTCGGTAAAGGACGGAGCTTTTCTGTGGATGGGCCAGTAGTTGTCCGGATTGATATCGCCGGCGTGGTCAATAGGTCTTCCGAGCGCATCGAAAAGCCTTCCTGCAATGTTTTCGCCGACGGGAACTTTGACTGAGGAACCGAGAGATTCACAGGGAAGCCCTCTCATGAGGCCTTCCGTAGGATTATAGGAAACGCATCTGACGACGCCGTTGCCTCGCTGCTGGAGGACTTCGCAGTAAACAAAATCGGAAGCATTGGCTTTGAAAGCATCCTTTGCAGGTGCGGCCGTTCCCTCTTCCTCTTCTTCAAACGCGGGTTCGCCTTCAACGCTGCGCTTGTTTATCCTGATTGCCTCGTTAATCCTGGGCAGCTCAGATCTGTCAAACTCACAATCTATAACAGGTCCGATAATCTGAATAACCTTGCCGATCGCCATTTTTATTTCCTCTTCCTTGTCAAAACCTTTATTTCATCGTGTGTAGCCACACTGTCCTTTACATCTTTCCTGCCTGTTCCGCACCGTTAACGATCTCAGTGAGTTCTGTCGTGATGCGCGACTGTCTTGCGCGGTTGCTCAAGATATCAAGTTTCTTCATCATCTCGCGGGCATTGTCGTTCGCGTTCTGCATTGCCGTAAGCCTTGCAGTCTGCTCACTTGCGTAAGCATCCACCATGGCGCCGAAGATCATTGCATTAGCGTAAGCGTCAATGAGGTAGTCGAATACCGCGTTAACATCCGGGAAGTACTCGACTTCCGCTCCGCTGTCTACAGCCATTCCCGCATCGAAAACATTATCCGGAAGGATCATGGATATCGACTTCATGTCTACCGGGAAAAGTCTTACCGCCACGGGTTCGAGCTTTACCGAAGATTCCATTCTCGTATAAAGGAGATAGATAAGATCGTAATCCTTATCAAGGAACTTCTTCTTGATTATCGAACTTACTGTACGTGCGTCGTAATACGTGGGTTCGGAGATCGGGAATGAGAACTCGTGGTTGCAGACATAGCCGTGCCTTTCGAGTTTTTCTCTTGCGAGACGCCCGAAAATATTAAGCTCGTAGATCGTCTGGAGACCTTTTCTCGTATTGTCGACGATCTTCTTCTGGATATGGTTCTCGGTGATGCTGACCATATTGTTGTTATATGCGCCGGCAAGGCCCTGATCTCCGGAAAGAACGTAATAACCGATCTTCCAGGTCTCACCTTCCTCCTTCTGGTTGAGAACGAAGAACGGGTTGTTGATGTCAGGGAAGTGAGTGCAGATGTCCTGCATGCTCTCAACACAGATCCTGAAGAAAGGATACATCGATTCGTGAAGTGCCGTGGAACGACGCATTTTCGCACCACTGACAAGCTGCATGGCGCTTGTCATCTGACTGATGTCGCTGATGCTCTTTTGTCTTTTCTTTATGGCACTGAAGGTTTCCATTACTTGCTTAAGGTCCTCAGGTCAGATCCTGTTTAGACCTCCTCCTGGTATTCTGTGTGCTCAGCGAGGAATTTCTCCTTGAATTCCGCATAGGAACTGTCGATGTCAGCCTTTATCTGGTCGGAAAGGACACCTTCCTCGGTAATGGCCTCGAAAATGTTCTGATGGCGGTCCCACGTGTCTTCAACAAACGCAAACGTGAAATCCCTGATGTCTTCTTTCGCGAGGAAGTTCATCTTGTCCGTAGTGGCCACATAAAGGATGAAAACCTCTTCAGCCATGGTCCAGGGCTTGAACTGCTCCTGCTTGAGGACTTCGTTCAGGACGTCACCGCGCTTGATCTGGAGCTGCGTATTCTCATCAAGATCAGAACCGAACTGAGAGAAGGAAGCCATTTCACGGGCCTGAGCAAGAGAGATTCTCAGAGGTCCTGCAACTTTCTTTACGGCCTTTGTCTGGGCAGCGCCGCCTACACGGGATACCGACAGACCGACATTAACGGCAGGTCTCTGGCCGGAGAAGAAAAGCTCCGGAGACAGATAGATCTGTCCGTCCGTGATCGAGATGACATTCGTTGGAATGTACGCGGATATGTCGTTTCCGAGAGTCTCAACGATGGGCAGAGCCGTAATGGATCCGCCTCCGAGCTCGTCGGAAAGCTTGGCGGCACGCTCGAGAAGTCTCGAATGCAGGTAGAAAACGTCACCGGGATAAGCTTCTCTTCCCGGAGGTCTTCTGAGGAGCAGCGAGATCGCTCTGTATGCCTGTGCGTGCTTGGAAAGATCGTCATAAACGATAAGGACGTCTTTGTGATAGTCATACATGAACTTCTCGGCGATGGCACAAGCCGAGAAAGGCGCAATGTACTGCATCGCAGCCGAATCAGAGGCGGCAGCGGCAACGATCACGGAATAATCAAGAGCACCTTTTCTGGAGAGGAGATTAGCCGTTGAGACGATGGTGCTCATCTTCTGGCCTATAGCAACATAGACGCAGATTATGTCCTTGCCCTTCTGATTAAGGATAGTATCGATCGCGATCGCGGTCTTACCCGTCTGACGGTCACCGATAATAAGCTCACGCTGCCCTCTTCCGATAGGAGTAAGGGCGTCGATCGCGGTAATGCCTGTCTGAAGCGGCGTGTTGACCTGCGATCTGTCCGTGACACCGGGAGCCGGTGACTCAACGGGACGCTTGTCAACGTATCTGATCATGCCCTTGCCGTCGATAGGACGGCCGAGCGGGTCGACTACACGTCCGAGCAGGCCGTTGCCTACGGGGACTGCCACGGTCATCATGGTACGCTTGCAGCTCATTCCTTCGACTACGGTATCCTCACCCGTGAGGATGACGACGCCGACCTTGGTCTTCTCAAGGTTCATCGCGATTCCGGCAGCACCTGAAGAGAAAGCGATAAGCTCGTCTGACATGCAGTGGCGGAGTCCCGTAACGGTAGCAACGCCGTCGCTGACGGAACTGACCGTACCGATCTCGTCGATCATATCGCTGGAAGAAATGGCTTCTTCTACACGCCTGTCGAATTCCGCGTCGTCGAGCTGCCAGAGTTCAGCATTATCAAGGCTCGGTCCCGAGGTCTCCGGGAACTGGTTAAGGGCATCCTCGATGTCCTTCCTGACTTCCTTTGCCGAAAAGAGCGCGGAATCGGGAACTTCATTATCTGATGAAGAATTACCGGCATGCTTGATATCGCCCATTTCGGAGACTTTGAAGTTATCAGCCCTCGTACGCTTGATGAAAGCGTTGATACGGCCGAGCTGACCCTTTACCGAATAGTCGTAACGGTTGCCGTGATAATAGATAATGAAGCCTCCGATAAGGGACGGCTTCTGTTCGATCATCAGACGATATGAAGGTATGACGTAGTGTTCCGCAAATTTTGCGGCTATACGTTCAAGCTTATGTTCGGGAATGTCTCCCGCGGTCTCGATCCTGAGGATCGGGCCCTTCGGCTTGGCTTTCTGTACCTTATCCTGAGAATCGTTACTCACTCTTCCTCACCTCTGCATCGACAAAAACGTCCGTATGCTTCTGTGCTGAAGCCATAAGTTCAGTCCTCGGAACGGAATCACCGATAACATGCTCGGCGATCTCGACTGCAAGGTCTGTAATGTCGTCTTTCATATTCTCGAGTGCGACACGCTTCATACGTGCGCAGTCGTCTTCAGCTCTCTCAAGGATCTTGGCTGCTTCTTCGTTGGCCTTTTCGATGACGGCCTCAGTCGTCTTGCCGGCATTCTCCCTGGCCTCTTCGATGATCTGCGCAGCCTGTGATTTCGCATCATCTATGGTCTTTTTGGACTCAGCAACGACTTTGTCTGCCTCTTCCTTGGCCTTTGCCGCGGCATCAAGCTCGGCGTTCAGGGCTTCCTGACGCTTATGGATCATCTTGAGGATCCGCTTGTAGATGGCGAATCTGATAATGATATACGCAATGATCACGTTGATGATCGTCAGAACGGCGGTCACCGCGTAACCTGCGAACTGGTCAGGTGAGAACAGTGATGACTCACTCTCTCTTGCCAGAATATTCAGCGTTTCAAACAGCATATAAAATGCTCCCTTCTATGTCCGAAAAGGTTGGCTTATCTGAACATAAAGATCAGGAGGAGTGCGACAACGAGTGTGTAGATACAAAGGGACTCGATGAAGACGATCGCGGCAAGAAGCATTGTCTGGATCTTACCCAAAACCTCAGGCTGTCTTGCGCCTGCATCGATAGCGTGGCTTGCAGCCTTACCCATAGCGAATGAACAACCGAGTGCACCGCAGCTGATGGCAATTCCTGCTGCGATAGCCGCGATGGCTTTTGTCTCGATACCTGCGATAACGACTCCTGAAAGAACCGGAATCCATGCGAGTAAAACAGTGTTCATATTAAATCTCCTCCTAAATAAATCCTTTCGTATTTACGTTTCTATATCATGCTGCGGCCGAAGCCTCTTCTGTCTCTTTCTTTTTCTTCTGCTTCTTGAATTCCTCGGGGTGTTCCTTGAATTCGTGACCTACTTCAACGATCTCTCCGATGTAGGACATCGTGAGATAAGAGAAGATGACCGCCTGCAAAAGACCGTCTGCAAGGTCAAACCAGAGTCCGACGATACCGGGAACGACTATCGGCATTACTATAGACAGGAATTCCATGAATACAAATGAACCGAAGACGTTGCCGAAAAGCCTCAAAGACAGTGATGTGGGCTTGATGACGAAATCAAGGAGCTTGAACGGGAGCATCGCCTTGAGAGGCGTTGTAAGAGAAACCCAGAAGCCCTTAAAGCCGATGAATTTAATGGAAATAATGATTACATACAAGATGGCAACTACCGCGCAGCCTACCGGAAAAGCAATGTTCTTGGCCGGAGGGGCGAACTTGAGGAAAGATATGCAGTTGCATCCGGTGATGACTATACCGAACGTCAGGATCATGGGAGCGACTTCTTCAGCTTCCTTCCTGGTCATTCCAAAGCCCATGGCCGCATTGATGATCGCATCAACGATCATCCAGAGAAGTGTCTGCTTGGCATTGGGTCTGATCGTCTCCTTGCCTGCCATGAGGCTGAAAACGATCACACAAGCGATGACTGCGATCCATGTTACTATGATCGCGTCAGTAATAAGGAGTTTATAATCTCCAACAGTAAAATAGTGCTGGACCTGAAGGATCCCTTCGCTTATCTCTTCGCCAATGTCACCGGGCTTGAAAGCCTCGACAAACTTGGTGCAAAATGCCTGCCAGAATTCCGAAAACCACGTTCCGGCAGAGAGTGCGACCTGAAACATAAAAAGATCCTCCCCTTTCTTACTCCGTCATTTTACACCTAATAGCACAATAAAAAAACGCAAACCGCACAAAATGCGGGTTAGCAGTTCCTTACTTGAAGTTTTTGTCCTCCAAAGCCTTGAGCTGGTCTACGCGGACGCCGTGTCTGCCGCCGCCAAAGCTGCCTCCGAAAAAGGCATCTACCATCTCCAGAGCAACTGCCTGGCCGATGACTCTTGCGCCGAAAGCCAATACGTTCGCATCGTTATGCTCGCGGCAGATCCTTGCGGTGTACTCGTTGTGAGAGAGCGCGCAGCGGATACCCTTGAACTTATTGCATGTGATCGAGATACCGATACCCGTTCCGCAGATCGCTATTCCCTTTTCAGCCCTTCCGGAAAGGATGTCATCTGCGACAAGCTCGCCTGCCTCAACCCAGGAATAAGGCTGATCAGCTGATTCCGCACCTCTTTCGAGCACTTCAAAGCCCTTCTCCTTGAGGTGGGCGACTACCTTCTGCCTTAAATCGTAACCTGCGTGATCCGATGCGATTGTAACTACCATATTCATTGCCTCCGCTTTTATTATCAGTTGTGATGTATGTGCTTGAATGTCTTAACGCCTTTTGCGTAGTCGCCTACGATGTCTGCGTTGCCGATAAGCTTGTACTTGTATGAGACAAGACCCTCGAGACCGACAGGTCCTCTTGCGTGGATCTTGGAAGTTGAGATGCCGACTTCCGCGCCGAATCCGTATCTGAAGCCGTCTGCAAACCTGGTGGAGCAGTTTACGAGAACGCTTCCCGAGTCAACGCCCATCATGAAACGGTCTGCAGCAGCCTTGTCCTCCGTGATTATCGCGTCAGTATGTCCGGAACCATAGCGGTTGATGTGCGCAATGGCCTCATCGATGCCGCTGACGACCTTGACGGAGCATTTCATGTCAAGATACTCGTGGTGCCATTCCGTTACCTTTTCGGCTCCGAAAGCCTCTGAAACATAGTCATCTCCGTAGACCGTCACTCCCGCATCACGGAGCTTTCCGATGAGTTCGGGAAGGAGCGTGTCCTTGAGAGCCTCATCAACAAGGAATGTCTCCGTTGCGTTGCAGACGGACACATACTGTGTCTTAGCATCGATGGCTACCCTGATAGCCTTTGCGGGATCAGCCTTCTCATTGATGTACGTGTGGCAGACGCCGTCAGCATGGCCGAGAACGGCTATGTTGGTGTGCTGCATGATGTACTGTACGAATGAATTGGAGCCTCTGGGAATTATAAGGTCAATATACTCGTCAAGTTCGAGCATGTCCGCGATCTCCGAACGTGTCGTAAGGAGATTGAGCCATCCTTCGGGAAGCCCTGCCTTAACTCCGGCTTCATATATGATCTCAGCCAATACCTTATTGGTCTCAGCAGCCTCGCTTCCTCCCTTGAGGAATACTGCGTTTCCGCTCTTGAGGCAGAGTGTCGCTATCTGGACCAGGGCATCAGGCCTGCTCTCGAAAATGACTCCGATAACGCCGATGGGACATGTCACGCGGTAAAGCTCGAGTCCATCGTCCAAAGTCGTGTGGAGTGTCTGTTTTCCGACCGGGTCTTCAAGGGTCTTAAGGCTCAATATGCCGTTTGTGACATCTGATATCTTATCATCTGCGAATTTGAGTCTTTTGATGAGCGGCTTTTCGAGATTTGCAGCCTCGGCATTCTCAAGATCGATCGTGTTGGCTTTAATTATCTTGCTCTTTTCGGCATTAAGCGCATCGGCTATGGCAGTGAGAGCCTCATCCTTCCGTTCACGTGTCAAAAGTGCCATGCTGTAGGATGCTTCACGGGCTTTTCTGGCCTTCTCGATCAACTCAGACATACTGCTCTCCTTATATATAATTTTTGAATGATTATAGCAAAATTTCGGCCGGTTTAAACTTTTTCCTTATGCACAAAAATGTTCATAATGTGCATAACTTTGTCGATAACTCAAAAGACAGGTTTTCAGAAATTGTTTGCCCGTCAAAGCTAATAATTAAGGCATTCTGACATTTTGTTACCGTTTGTTGACAAAACAGTTACGAAATGATAAAGACGCTTTGACAGCCCAATAAAATAAGGCTTTGAAGGTAAAAAACGGATATTTGCGCGGTAATGTGTCCACCACAGAAAAACACATAAATTGCGAAAATTCCTATTGACAAGCCAATTCCGTTCAAAGTTCATCAGGGGCTATAAATTGGTGTTATAATCTCCGCATGAAAATAATAATCACCACATTATTCGGGCTCGAAGCTCCGACCAGAGACGACCTTCTCGAAAGGGGCTTTAAGAAGTCCCAGTTAGACGTGAAGGACGGCGTCATCACGCTCGATACGGAGAACGACGACTGGTCTCTGGACGTCGCCAGAGTCAACATGTGGGCAAGGCATGCCGAAAGGGTGTATTTCGAGGTCGGCGGATTCAAGACCGGCTCTTCCGATAACTTCACCGAGGACGGCGCCGTATTCTTTGAATCCTGCAGAAAGCTTCCCTGGAATGACTTCATCCCCAAGGGATGGGCTTTCATAGTCAACGGTTTCTCGAGGAAATCCAAGCTCGACGGCATCAAGATGCTCCAGAAGCTCACCAAAAAGGCCATTGCGAGGAGTCTTGCTGCTGCAAGAGGTCTCGGAAGCGATGCGGTGATCGAAGAAGATGAACACTTGGGCACTGTAAGCATCCAGTTCGCGTTAGTAAACAACTACTGCCGCATGCTCATAGACACCACCGGCGAAGGCCTCCACAAGAGAGGCTACAGACCGCTTACACACGAGGCTCCGATCAGGGAGACCCTGGCCGCCGGCATGGTCACATACGCGAGATATAATCCTTTCGGAAAAGAAGCGCTCGTCGATCCGATGTGCGGATCAGGAACTATAGTAATAGAAGCTGCCCAGATGGCTGCAGGGATCGCTCCCGGCAGATTCAGGCATTTCGATTACGAGGATCTTCCCTACATTGGCAACAAGGCATACAGGATTGCCCTCGAAGAAGCAAGGGACAACGAAGACCTGACTCCGCCTGACGACTGCTATTTCTTCGGTTCGGACATCGATTCAAGAGCGGTGCGTTCTGCCATTGCAAATGCAAAAGCCGCCGGAGTCGCAGATTTCTGCAGATTTGACATAAGGGATGCATCTACTATCTCCCCCGAATCACTTGCCGCTTTCACCGGAATGGAAAGACAGCTCGTCATCACGAATCCTCCCTACGGCGGCAGGCTCATGACGCCCGAGGAAGCTGAAGACATCTACCGTATGCTCGCGAGGAACCTTCTCACCCGCACGGGACAGTGCAAAAAGGGCATCAGACTCTCGCTCATCACGCCTGACAACATGTTCGAGGATGCCACGGGGCTCAGGGCTGACAAGAGGGTCAAGCTCTACAACGGCAGCAAGATCTGCCATCTCTGCAATTACTATAAGCTCGGTTTCAAGAAATGAGCATGGTTACGCGCAAGATCGCTTTTTTCGACATGCATAAGATCGCCGATTCCGGTCAGGCGTTCCGCATCCGCGACATTGACTGCACTCACACGGAGTTGATAGCTTTCGGTAAGTATCTCCAGGTGGCAGACCTGGGAGACGGCAATTTCGCTTTTTCGTGCAGCGAAAAGGAGTTCTCATCGATATGGGCTCCCTATTTCGATCTGGACCGTGATTATGTCTCCATAGCCGCTTCCATACGCCCTGATGACGATTACCTGAAGGATGCGGCTTCGTTTTCGGACGGAATAAGGATCCTCAAGCAGGAACCATTTGAGACGACCATAAGCTACATAATCTCCCAGAGACGTTCGATCCCGTCCATAACGACTTCGGTGGAGCGCATCAGCGCCCTGTGCGGCAAGAAGATCGCGGCTCCGAAGCTTAAAGCACCGTTTGTAAAGCCTCTTAAGGATGAATATTACGCATTCCCTTCCCCGGCCGAACTCAGTTCTCTCAGTTTCGAAAAGCTCGAAGGAACGGGCGTGGGCTACAGAGCGCCTTATATAGCGCAGGCAGCGGAAGGGTTCGCGGACGGAAGGATAGATCCGGATTCACTTGCAAAGCTTGACAACGAAGCCCTCTACAAGGCTCTGACGGCAATGTACGGCGTCGGGACCAAGGTTGCCAACTGCGTAATGCTTTTCGCTTACGCAAGAACGTCGCGCTTCCCCATCGACGTTTGGATACAAAGGATCGTCGACAGATACTACGGCGGCAGTTTCGACTGCTCAAAATATCCTGAAACGGCAGGGATTATGCAGCAGTTTATGTTTTACTATGAACGAAGAAGAGACAATACATGATCATTTGATCGGCTTACCGGAAAGATAATTCTTTATAAGCTTTATGGTCGAATCTTTGGTGTTTCCATATAGTTTTTCAACATAAACCAAGATTTCTAATTCTTTCACAAACTCCTTATGTTTCTCAGCATCAAACACGACCGGACAGTCGTTCTTTATCGCATCATATACATCTTTTGATAATCTGTACTTCGATTCATTCTGCACGATTGCTTCCAGTGAACCTTCCCATGTTGCACACATAGCTTTGAACTTATCCATGCACTTCCGGAGAACCGGATAGATAGGAATAAGCACCTTGCATGCAGGCATGAGCGGTTTCATTTCGGAATAATGATCAGCAGCCTCCAGCCTGGAATATACCAGATCGAATTGCTGATCCAGGTATTCACTTTTCAGTTTTTCTTTTCTGGTGTCTGAATCTTTGTATCCTTTAAGTTCCACAAACAGCAGGTAGGCTTCACACATTTTTCTCAAATCCCGCGTAGAACCTGCCTCCTCGCAAGCTTTTAAATACATCTTTTCGTTATCAAACGAACGGGATTTACTGACTATTTCCTCAATCTCTGTCTTATCAGCATCCTTTGCGAAGCGCAAAGCCTTAATAATGTTAGGATCATATTTCAGTTTCCAGCCTTGACTTATCAATTCTTTTTCATTGCTGACTCTTGCTTTTACCATAGCTTTATAGAGATAGGCACGCGCATTCTCCGGATCGAGATTTAATACTACCTCACAGAATTCATCCGCTTTGGTGAGATCACCATCCTCTATGAACATCCGGGCCCGCTTAAGCAGCGGCCCGACAGTTGATGCATGATATGCCACTCCATTTGCATTGAGCGATGCGTTATCAACAGTTTTCGATACTCCACGGAGGAGGTCATGAACAAATCCTGTCTTGTTCATATCGTAAGCCTGCAGTACCGCAAGAGCTTCAGGCATATCATAAGGATCCATGTCCTTATAACAGGGAAGGAGCACTTTATCATGGTCTTTACGGATCATGGCAAGATATCTGCTCCACTCATTCCTGACCCATACCGCATTCAGGTATTCCCTTCTGGTTCCCATAACGATCATCACTTTCGCCGAATTCAGCGCGGCAAAAATGTATGGTTCAAATTCGGTACCCGCCTTGTCTTCAAGCGTTATCCTCGAAAAGAAGACACGGTACCCTCTGTCAGTTAACTCGTGATACACGTTCTCCGCCAGAACGCTGTCTTCCGTTCTCTCCCCGTTATCAGCCGTCTCCTTATAACAAATAAAGACATCGAAAGGCTCTTCGTTCTGAGAAGTCTTGAGTATGCCGTTTTGCACATCTCTGATCTTTGCGGCATCCCTCATATACTGCTTTCTGGTTACGCCTTCGGAGTATTCCAACGCAGCCAGATAATCCACATCTTTGGTAAAAGGATCAAAACTGAGCCTGTGACAGGTCGGAACCCAGTCATAAGTTTCCGGATCCTCGACGTATTCAATTCCGAATCTGGAAATGGCACAACACCAATGCGCCTCTGCATCAGTGTTATCCTCCATGATCAATTGCTCATATACCGCAACAGCACTGTCGAAATCGCCGATCCTTCGGAAATGATTGCCACGGTTAAACATATTTGCCCGTTGCTCATCATCCAGTTTCGGAAAGGTCATTGCGCTTCCGCAAAACATGCAGATCCCGAAAGTCCTGTCTTCAGACAGTTCGACATTTCCGCCACACATTTTGCATTTGTATATCATGACCGCCTCCAAATGAATGCTTTATTTGAATGATCTGCTTACAACAATACTATTCTAACATCACAGAGGCAAAAAAAATTACCTCCACCCGAACTGCTGTTCAAATGGAGGTAATCGTTTATCTGGTGCGGCCGACGAGACTTGAACTCGTATGGAGTTACCCACACGCCCCTCAAACGTGCGCGTCTGCCAGTTCCGCCACGGCCGCATGCACTGCTTAAAGCAAGCCTGCTTATTATACTTTTCGTAAAGATTAGTGTCAAGAATTATTTTTCAATTAATTACATACTATTTTCAGGCATGTAAAAAGGGGGCGGATTTGCTCCGTCCCCCTTTCATTTCAAGGCTTTAGCCTTCAAATTCGTTTTTCTTTTTCCTTTTGTAGACTACGATGCAGGAACCCATTGTCGTAACAGCTGCAGAAATGAGGATCGCTGCCGCCACGTTCGTAGGGCTTACGCCAACGCCCGTAGCAGGAACCGCGCCCTTCTTATTATGCTTATAACTCGGATCCGCTTTGTCGATCATGACGACCGGTGAACCCATTACATATGTCTTGCCGTTATACCTGAGGCTTCCGTCATCCCTGATCTCGAAAGTAATGGCATCAGCCGTCAAATACGCCTTAGGTGTAACCGTCTCTCTAAGCACATACTTACCTACTCTGAGACCGGTAATAACAGAATATGTATTACCTCCGGTCACGAAAGAAATCGTATGCTTGTCGGATGACAGTTTCGAAGCGATCGTAGAACCATTACGCGTTACCTTAACATTAGAGAGGTCGTATCCGTCAGAGCTGGTAATGGAAAGCGTTGCATTAGCCACCTGATTATGGGCAATGTCCTCTTTGCTGAGTTTAACATCGTAATACTTCGCATCATCATAAGCAGTAATGATATTGTTCGTAGAATCAACATCCACACTGATCAAAGGTGTTGCTGGATCTTTGATCTTTCCGTTCTCGACCGTAAACGAAGCAGTAACAATTACCTTATAACCATTTGGAGCTTTTGTCTCTTCAAGCGTATAGTCGCCGTCAGGCAGACAGATCCTAAACTGATTTTTAGTGGTTATCCAAGTAATCGACTTATTATCAGCAGAAACGGAAACAGAAGAACCGCCTGAATGAGCGAGTGAGCTGAAATTGATATTAGCGTCTGTCGTGCTGAGGACCATCGTAGCTCCGGGAAGTTCAGAACCACCGTTAGTACCCCTCGCAACCATATCCTTCTTGCTGAATCTTATTTCAGGAGGCGTAGGACCAGATGTTGCTTCATCAAGCGCCGTTACAACTGTTCCTGATACCGTTACGTCTGTATTGGTCGTTGACTTCGTTACAACTCCGTCCTTGACCGTGAATGTCGTTGTCGTGATCGTCTTATATCCGGTAGGTGCTGCCTCTTCTTCCAGCGTGTATGTGCCGTTGGGAAGCTCGATCGCAAACTGCGTGCTTGCGGTATCCCAGGTGATAGACTTCTTGTCCGTTCCAACCTGGACATTGGTTCCGCCAGTATGGCTCATTGTGCTGAAGTCGATGCCTGCGTCTGTAGAGCTAAGCTTCATGGACGCGCCTGTAAGCTCGTCGCTTCCTCCGCCCATTACCTTCTTACTGAACTTGACTTCAGTAGGCGTAGGTGTGCTTGTTGCTTCATCAAGCGCCGTTACAACTGCTCCTGATACCGTTACGTCTGTATTGGTCGTTGACTTCGTTACAACTCCGTCCTTG
>CAMJPC010000023.1 GCA_946407705.1 uncultured Clostridia bacterium
GTTGGGTGTAACTATATCAATCGTTTTTCCCATATTACTCATTTTTCTGCACCTTCCTTCAAACATTATTTTTGTGATCGATCATCGGCAAAACTATCTGATGATATGTTTAATTCCTGATTTAGTTATCTATACTGCTGATTAACTATACCAAGGGATCACTCCCTCAGACAAGAAAATTATACCATCCGGAGTTATGACGCCTGTTCAATATATTCAGAATCCTTCTTGAATTATGTCTCAACTGATATAATTATCATGTAACAAGCAAGGAAGAAAACGCAACGTGTATCGCAAGATATGCCAGAGCCGGTAGGTAGCCCGGCCGTCCTGTTTTACAGGGTAAGTAACCTGCCCCTCCGGGTTGTCCGTTCTTTGCTCATCAATCTTAAAGGAGGGATTGTCATGGGCAAGATACGTTGTAACCTGACTGTGTATTTTGAGGAACCGTTTTGGGTAGGTGTTTTCGAGGTAATCGAGAACCGCAAGATATCGGCTGCGAGAGTGGTCTTCGGTGCAGAACCGAAAGATTACGAACTGTTCGAATATATTCTCAGATACTACACAGGACTTCATTTCAGCCCGGCTGTGGACACTGTTGTAAAAGATATCGCGAGAAGCCCCAAAAGGATTCAGCGCGAAGCACGTAAACAGACTTCGGCAACCGGTATCGGTACCAAGTCACAGCAAGCTATCAAACTGCAACAGGAGCAGAACAAACAAGAACGTAAGATCAGAAGCCGTGAACAGAAACTGGCCGCTGAGAAACGTGAGTTTGAACTGAAACAGCAAAAGAAAAGAGAAAAGCACAGGGGGCACTAAACCACCTGTGCTTATTCCTTTTACTGCTGATATTCTATCTATAGTTATATCAAAGCTGTCACTTTTTCTTTCACCTTTTCAAATTATCTCCTTGCCGCAGTACGACAGAATCTCCAGGTGAAGCTCTTCGTTGCCATACCAGGCCTCGGCTACTCTGTATGTTGAACTAACTGTTTTGCTTTGCTCGTTTTGGTTGGACTCTAATCCGAATGATACAAAACAGGTTCCGGAACTGTTCCGGAACCTGATTCTTTGTCTATGACCGTTCAAAACTTCTGCCAGTGGATCATCTTATCCAGATCAACGTCAAGCTGCACTGTTTTCACTGCGTCTTTTGCAGGCCTGCCTATGCCGATGAAGCATGGGATCATGTATTCTTCAGGAAATCCGAGTACGTCTCTTGCTATCTTTTCCTCATCATTCATGGGGATCCTTAGATTGCATCCGTAGCCTTCGGAAGTTGCCGCCAGCCAGACATTTTCGATGCTGCACCATACAGATGCATAGCAGTTAAGATCCGAAATGCTTCCGGGATTCAATATGTCAGTCTTTTTCTTCATCAATGGAATGATCACCGCAGCTGCTTCGGTCAGCATCCTGTACTGCTTCGGGACGGCCACACGGTAACTGTCTTTTTGAACGGGATCGGATATGAATGTCATCTCATCCACCGTCTTTTCCGTCAGGTCCTTAGGCACTCCGCCTACAGCCTTCTTCATCAGTTCCCTGTCGGTTATTACTATGTAATGCCAATCTCTGAAATGGTCATTGGCAGGCGCCGTATATGCTGATGCAACGATCCTTTTAAGCGTTTCTTCAGGTATTGTCTCGTCCGAGAAATCACGTATGCTTCTTCTTTGATTCATTGCTTCGTATAATTCCATAAACGTGCCTCCCCGGTAATCTAAGTGATCAAAGTCCCTGAGACAGCTTGGCAAGCTGTTCTTCAGCCTTCTTCCTGTATTTTGTGTCGCCGCCTACGTCATATGCTGCCTGAAGATATTCTTTTGCTCTCTCAGGTTCGCCTTTCAGGACAAGCAGTCTTCCCAATGAATACGAATAACTCGCCTTGGACAAGGGATAGAGCGGTTTGATGGTGTCCAGCATCTTCAGGAAATGTTCCTCTGCCCCTTCGTAGTTGCCCTGCTTAATGCGGATCACATATTCCGCATTCTTGATGCTGGTCTCGGTTCCTTCCTTATATTTGGAAGGCTTCAGTTTACCGGTCAATTCCTCGAGCTTTTCGATCTCTTCCTGAGCCTGTTCGATCTGTTCTTTGGCAAGGTAGTACTCGATCATGGACTTACATTTCTCAGTCTGGTAATTCCTGGCCGTGATCTTCTGGCAGCAGTCATAGACTGAATCATAATCGTCAATGGCAACATATCCCATTGCAAGGAATGTGTTGTATATGGATACGATCACACCTTTAGACGCCTTGTCTTTGAACAGGCTCTTAAGCGCATTGATATAGTCATTTGCCCGGCAGTTGAGAAGCAACGTGGTCACTTCATCATTGAGTTTCTTAGACGTAAGCATCGTAAATACAGACGCATTTACAAAGATCAGAATGAGCGTTGGGAAAAATACCAGAAACGGTACAAACCAGAGCTTGCTCACAAACATCAGCGCGATCATTGATGCGACCATGCATACGATCAGCAAAATTCCTATTATGCGGTATGCTACGTGATACTTTTTGTAAAGGTGGATCATCTTATGTCCTCACTCCATATAAATATGCCGTTATATTCCCGCGAACACCCTGTCCATATCTGTTCCTCATTCCTTGATTTATCGAACAATGGTGTATCTCATTTCACATAAGCCGGAAATAATAACCACCGGCAAAGATCGCCAGAAGCAATATCCCGGCGAGCAGAAGAATAATAACGGGAAATCCTTTATTGGGTGAAATGATGCTTGCCGGATCGTTTTCCCTGCAGTATATGGTCTTCGTCGAATCGATCTCTACTTCACTGCTCCATTTATTGTCGTAGCGGTCATAGACGGAAGTAAAACGCTCGCCGTCTGCCTCATATTCATAAACAGGAGATATGATGCAGGTGCTTCCTGTCCTGTAGTTGCGGGCGATGCGCCTTGAATAACCTATGCATCTGGCTTCTACAGCCATTTTGTACATACGGACCTTTTCCGTGATCCTGAATAAAAATGCAAAGATTAAATACACGCCCGGAACCGCGAGTAAAAATATCGCTTCGGCATTTTCGATATGTTTCAATGCAGGAATGACAGCTACGGCCGTAAGACCGAATAAAACCATTGAAAAGACATTTCTGGCAGGGTCATAGACAGTTTGGGAGGCTATCTTCTTAGTAGCTCTCATAAAACTGATCAGGAATGCGATGCAATACGGAACAATATAGATCAGCACCGTCCCGAACTTTCCCACCGTCTCGTTCCGGCCGGAAAACTGGTAAACGATCATGAAGATCATAAGGGCGATAAGGAAGAGCGCTACGACTAAGGTTATCACCTTCGCCGCGCTTGATTGCTTGCCTTTACCGTACGGCTTTATCATGTCGTACTCACTTTCAAGCTCCGCCCTGTCACTTAAGCTTACATGCTGATCTTCTGAATTAAGATATCCTCTCTTAGCTTCTTCTGTGTAACGCATATCCTTATCCCAAATCTACATTCAGATCAAAGTTTGTATTTATCGCAGATGTCGGGATAGTTCTCTTTCAGCAGCTTGTTCCACTGCTTTGCGGTCTTACCTACCATCGTGTAATAGCCTAGAAAACCTGCAACGCCTGCTGCGACGGCGAAAAGGACAAAGCATACGATTCCCATGACGAGGTTGTCTGCGATGATGGAACCGATCAGTGTGATCAGTCCGAAGACCGCGATGACTGCCGCGAGGATGATGACCGGCATCTTCTGCTTCTTCTTTTTCTCGCTTAAGATGCCATATACCTGGGCAATCTGTTCTTCTTTGTACTCTTTCTTGCGGAGCACGCTTTCAAGCTGAACACTGACGCTGTAAACAGGGATCTCTACGATTTGCATTTTGTTGTCCTCCCTTTTATCTGTACCAAGAGATTACGTCCTCAGACAGGACAATTATAGCATTGATCAGCTTTGTTTCGCCTTCCTGACGGTGAACAGGATAAGGAGCGCAGCTGCGGCTCCCAATACAGCAGCCGTGATGATGCTTGCTTCGATACCGTACACTCCGCCATTTAATATGTTTTCGCCAACGGAACTCATGTCGAATACGGAAGCAGTGATCTCATCATTGCCACTCAGATTGAGTCCCAAGATGTTGTAAAGGATATAGTTCCATACCGAATGCATTCCGCAGGCGGCCCAGATGCTCCTGAAACGGATGGTGAGGAGCGAGAAAATGAGCGATATCAGGATAAGGTTGATGATCGCCGTTACTGCAATGGCAGGAGCGCCGAAGTCCATGTTAAGGACGTGTGGCATTGTAAATAAGACTGCGCTTACACCGACGGCAACCGGAACGGATCTCTTCTGCAGGAGCTGCTGGACTATGCCTCTACAGAGCACTTCTTCCATTGCGCCCTGGAAAACGAAGCCTCCGAGCATGAGCAGGACCATTACCGTGTCGATCTTCTCGAAAACGCCGTTATACCTGATTGCGCCGGTAAGGACCGTCAGAGCAACCGAGACCACCACGAGGACCGCGCCTGCTGCCGCACCTGCGAAATAGCTTGATGCAGGCCTAGTAAACCCGAGTTCTGCCAGTGTCTTTTTCTGAAACAGCTTCCAGAGAAGGATGATGATTCCTGTCATGAGGCCGTATCCGAAGTAAGTGATCAGGTTTATCGTGTTACTGTCGAACATCTCGCCCTGCAGCGGATTCTTGCCGCAGGCAAAATGGAGCACTATGGCTAAGCCTTCGCCTGCCAGTTCAGAAGCGAACTTGAATACCCAGAAGATCAGGACGACCTTGATGACATACAATACGATCGGCATATCTGATCTGTTGTTAAACGGGCTGATGTTCTTTATAAATGTCTTTATCTTATTCACGGGAAACTCCTTTTTTGAGCGCATTAAGAGAACCGGCGGGGTGACCGCCGCTTTTTGTGTCAGGTTATTTGTGGATCAGATCAAACGGGGAATCCGTTTATGATGAAATAGATGATCATGGAGATCAGATCTATAGCCAGAAGAGCTCCAAATCCTATGAGAAACCACTTGAGGGCTGTTTTCACGCGCTTGCCGTTCTTATCGGTAAGTACCTTCTGGTCTAAGACGTCGGCCATTGTCTTATGATCATCTGACTTGACCGGCTCGATTCCTTTAAGGAGATAATCCGTGGTAACTTCGAAAATATCGCTCATGATCACGATCTTGTCGAGATCCGGGGCTGCCTGTTCACTCTCCCACTTTGAAACGGACTGGCGGGATACCCCGACCTTGTCAGCGAGTTCTTCCTGGGACATGCCTTTTGCTTTTCTAAGGCTCTGTATTCTGTCAGCAATCGTCATATGCTCCACCTCCGGGATTTGATGGCTTGAGATTAGCAATTTATGCCTTAACATCTCTACCAACCGGACTTTGAATCTTGTCAACCGGCAGTTGCAACCCAGTATTTTCAAGGTTTTCCTGTATCTTATACATTCTATCACGGATTTTGGAGTGTAGATTATATTCCTGAATTTATATGCAATATCGTAACTATCCGAACATTCGGAAGGCGTTTTAATTTCTGTAAATATAGTATCCTGCTATAATTGGATTGTGTATCGGTCAATAAAAGAAGGAAGGCGGTCATGGGTAGGAAGTTCGCGTGTTTGGCGGTAATCGTGGCTTTGGCGGTATCTTTTTTCGGATGCGCTCAAAAAGCGATGAAACTCACTCCGGAAATGGAAACTAATCTGACCGGGGCCGCGAAAACCGGTGTCTTCTTAGAAATCTATACAAAGTACGGACTTGAGCCCGGCGTAACCGTCGATAAGCTCAACGCTTACGATGCTTCGGCAAACGATTATTACAGGATTGGATTTACGGCCACAGGTACTTATACGGTCGTCACCGATACGGGTGAGCATTACACCGGCACGTTTAAGGTTAAAGGTCACTGGGAAGCTCACGGCCACGGAACAGACAAGTGTGAGATCACAGCGCCCAGGAACGGCCTGAAGACGCTGCCCGAAAATCCCATCGTCCGGGAAACTGAAGAGACAGCTGACACGGCCGTCACGGCTGAACCGTCCGGGACCACGATCTGTCAGCCGCTTGGGGATTATATCGATACGAACACTCCTTCTACGGGAAGGATCATAGAAAAGGTCTACGAGAGCGACGTCAATCAGGACGGCCATCCTGATCTGTGCGTTACCGTCATATATGGAAGCGGAATAGTATCGAGCGCCATCGTGGTTTATGATGTACAGAATAATAAGGGATACATCCTGGATGAGCGCATGACCTGCGACTACAGTATATTAGGCGCCTCAGCAGATCTTGTTGCCGTTTGCAGGATCCCTTACGGCGGGAAAGCGAAAACATACGGCACGCTCACGATCGAAGGCGATAACCTCGTCTTTATAGAGAACAAACAGTAAGCGGGCATATGTTATCCAAGCCCATTACCGGTTATCCCACTTTTCCATGTGTGATTTCTGACTCTTATCCTCTTCGAATTCTTCAGACGAAACGCGGACAAACCTTGCGCCCACCGGACTGTCTATGTGGTTCATGATCGCGGGATCTATTCCTGCGATCGAATTGACCATGCACAGCTCGATGTTCTTATAATCGTCCAGGTACGCATCGTCTTCATCGCCTGCGTAGAACTGCCATCCGCTGTCCTCGTCGTCGTTCGGGTCTTCCCTCATCATGAAACCGACCTTCCAGCCTTCTCTGGTGACTTTTTTGGATACCACGCACAGCTTGCCTAATATCTCCTTGCGGCGGATGGAAGGTTCATAGTATTTCCGGTTTTTCAGAAATTCGTTTACAGCAGCTTCATCCGGATCAACATCGCTTCCGATCAGATCTATTGCACTGTCCCATACCCTCTTATCGTCTGCGTTGCATCTGAGATAAACTGCCAGCTTTAATAGGTCTGACTCGGAGACATTAAGAGAAGTCTTTTCTTCCTTGAACATGTGTTTACCGTTATCGTCGAAAAGGTAGAGCAATACTGCTCCGTCAAAATAGACTGTTGCTTTCGCCGCGCCCAGGTTTTCCTTGTCGTTGTAGAAGATCATGAATGAGGGCAGGTGCTCATTAACGAACCAGTCGAATTCCGTTCCGTTCTTGCCGTTCATGTAATAGACTTTGCCGCCTTCTTCCAGGTCACCAAAAGAAATCTCCGGCAGGTATTCCTTTATGGCACCGGTCATTATCGTCTCAATGTTTTTTAGAATGGGATCCATGTTTCACCTTTCCGTTTTATCAGTCACAGGGAACCCTTCTGGCAGTTTCCCATTGAATCTCAGGTTTATTGCGGGATTCCCTCTTTTTAAGGCTCTCAATATAATCGTCGTATTCCTTTTTCGCGATCTCATACTGCTTCATTTTCTCTTCACCGTGTTTTGCTCTTGAGCGGTTAACGATAAGGATTCCCAGTGCTATGCCGACGGCAGCGCAAACAGCAGTTACTACCGGGAATTTGTATACAAACATCAGACCAATTCCAAGTCCGATCAAGCCGCCGATTATCACGCCCTTGACATAACCTGAAGCTCCACCGGGTTTTTCCGGTTCCTTTAAAGGACGATACCAGGATTGTCTGGCACCGCAATCAGGACACTTGTCCGCATTGGATGCCGTATAAGGCTGGTTCCCGGAGCCTTCCACAGCACTCTCTATCAGGTTTTTGGAAAGCTTCATATCTGCAGCGTTAATGGATGAACCCATACCCGTGGGGATCACTCCGCCCGGATATTCAAGGGGACCTCTTCGCATAATGCCGCTGAACTTGTTGCCGCATACTTCGCATGTGCAAGTGTAATCAACTTCATAGAAATAGTAACTCGACATAAGATCCCCCTTTCAAAGCCAATCGCGATTATTACCTGATGTTCCCTCTGTTCATTACCACAATCCGTCCCGTAACAGGATTTGCGACCATTGCCGAACAGCTCGATCCGGAATACATGGGACTATACAGGATGATGGTATAAGAACTGATGTCATCGTTTATTACCTTATCGTACCTCAGATTGATGGGAAAGCTGTCTGCAACCGAATTAGGATTATAAACTTCACCGGCCTTTTTCAGATAATACTGGGCATAGGCACTTTCAGGATTACTTTCGACATGGTATTTCTCGACCATGGAGCGGATGAGTTTATCGTATCCGTCTTTATCAAGGGTGAATGCGTAGAGTGAATATCTTCTTACTCCTTCGTTACTGCAGAAAAACTTCTGGTCAGCCGCTCCCTCGGGGATGTCGACCGAGAACCTTACGTATGCGGTTTTTCTGAACTTCTCATAAGAATCAAATTCCCAGGATCCCAGCTTTAAGCCGAATCTTCCAAACAGGAACAGACCTGCCGCGACAAGGATTATTATCAATGGTATCTTTTTCTCTTTACTCATGTCAGTCACCATTTCTACCGCTCATGATGTTTCTGTCTTTTTTGACGAACTCATGAATGGTTCTTCTGATATCGCTCATAAACTTAGCTTTGCTCTTTTCAAGGTCTCTTATCCTGTCGTCCAGCTTGCCGGATTCCACATAGAGATCTTTGTCTTCTTTATTGATCTTCTTGATCTTTAGGATCTTCGGTAAGAAGACCACGAACTCATTTATTACTAAGCAGATCCATATCAAACCGTGGAAAACCAGGAGATTACCGAAGGTTTTTTCCGGAGAGTTGACATAACAATAAATAAAGAAGGCAACGATCAAGGTCCAAATGACAGTCAAGACTGAAATTATGATAAACGAATTATGAGGCGGGATCTTCAGGCCGGACTTGGTTGTCTCATAGTATTTTTCACTCAATATTCTGTCTTGCGCGATAATTGAATTGATCTTTTCCTTGTCCTCGCGGAGAGATTCTATTTCTTTGTTGCAGCCGGCCAATCTCTTCCTTTCAGAATAGACCTCGGCAAACTCCTTAAAGTATGCCTTGTCTGATTCCGAAGCGTTTTCGATTATCTCTTCGACCTGCCGGGAGTCATACACGAATTCCGTTGCATCAGGTTCTTTTTCAAGATCGCTCATGTTCGACAGGTTGGCTGCCGCAAGCATCATGCCCCTGAGAGCAAGAAAATCATGAGGGTCCTTCTTAAGCGTGAACTTATACGCATCGACTGCGGCCATAAATTCACTTCTTGAAATGTAAGTCTCACCCGCCTCGTGCATCTGATCTTCTTTAAAGTACTCATAATCAAATGTCGAACCGCAGAAAGTACAGTGGTATGTCTGCTTATCTTCATCGATTACAAGGCTTCCGCCGCAGGACGGGCACTGGTGTTTCTTGACGCTGCCTATTTCCGGACCTTGTTCACTTACGGGATCCTTGATCATGCGGTTGTCTTTTTCGACAAAACTCTGAGCTGATCTCTTGATAAAGCGAGAGAGCTTTCCCGAATCATCTTCCAGATTCCTTAACTTCTGTGCCATTCTTCCCAATTCTTCATTGAGTTCTATGAGATGTTCATCTATTTCAATTATCGCTTTGACTCTCGGATAAACGTGCGCCAGATTAACGATTGCAGCGATAAGAATGAGCGCGCCATAGAAAAACACCAAAAGGTAGAGCACGGGGTGCTTCTCTTCAGTTCCGATAATGGGAACCAATGCGCTCACCAAACAGAAGGCAACAAAGCACCAAAGCAAGATGAACATTGATCTGGGAGATCGTTTTCCTCCGCCCTTGGTAGTGAAATAGTAATCGTAACGGGAATCGTCGGTCAGCCTGATATTTGCTTCGAGTCTCTCCTTGTCCGTCTTGAGAGATTTGATCTCATTTGTAAGATCTACAAGCCTCTTCCTGTCAGAATAGATCTTGGCAAACTCGGTAAAGTATTCCTTGTCTGATTCCGAAACGCTTTCAACTGCCTCTTTGACCATCCCGGAGTCATAGGAGAATCTTCCGGGTCTGTCAATACTTGTAAGCTCATCCGTGTTATGCAGACGGGCAGAAGCAAGCATCATCCCCCTGAGAGCGGCATGATCGTGAGGGTCCTTCTTCAGTATCAGTTTGAATGCATCAACAGCGGCATCAAACTCTCCACGCTCAAGAGATCTGTCACCAAGCTCATGCAGTTGTTCTTCCCTGAAGTAATCGAAGTCATAAGTAGAGCCGCAGGATGTACAATGGTACATCTGCTTCTCGTTATCAATACTGAGATTGCCGCCACACGATGGGCACTGATGCTTTTCCTTAATGCTCATTCCTATCCCTCATCAGTTCTCCTGAAACCAACGGAGATATTATAACATCAAAGCATAGTGTTCCATATGGGACCGACTATTATTACTCCCCAAAACAAAACAGTGGCAATGACCAGGAATTCAGATATGCACCAATAGATCAAACGTGACTTCCATCCGGTAAGAGGACGAATGAAGTAAACAGCGATCACAATTATCTGTAAAAGGATAAAAACGAGCGTTTCTTCTACTACCGGAGATATAAAAAAATCAGCGGCTCCCTTTGAAGCGCCTTTCATTATAAGCCAGGTATTCGCACCCAAAAAGGCCGCAACTGACAAGATAAGTTTGACACTTGTTTTCTTCATGGTCACCTTTTGCCTGTCTTGATGAAACCGATCAGTTTCTCAAGGTCGTCAAATTCATCGTAATCGCCCATGATCCCTTCACGGTGGTAGACAATACCTGCCTTCTCATTCCTCTCAAGGCAATCGAGCAGTTCCTCCACTCCATACCTTCTGGCGAACTCAGCGAAAGCCCGTGCCTTGATCTTATCTGCATAAAGACCCTTTCTGCAGTCCGCGGGCTCGCATTCATAACACCCGGCGATATCCTTATCGATCCCGCATCTTCTTACTTCACACCATTCGGCATCTTTGCACCACGACAGTTCTTTGAACCCGTCCCTCTTGCATCCCTTGCAAGTAACATTCTCCGAGCAGAGGCAGCATGCCAGTCCGCACCTTGCGATTCCCAATTCACGCTTCATAATTATTCCCTTTTAATAATTTACCGTAGCGGCAAAGTTTTTCCTTTGATTAATTATAAATATAATCCTCCATTCCCCATTTGCTCTTCACTTTTAACTGAAATGGAGGAAGAAAGTGGTAATAAAGGCCAAAATTGCCTTCTATTCCCAATAACCTCCTCCATTTAATTCAAGATGGAAGAAGTAATGGGGAATATAGGCCAAATTGCTTCCATGAAAACATATCTTATTCAGATTCTGCAGATCCTGCAGGCAAAACGGAGCACTTAATATTGATCTCAAAATCTACATATGTAATTAAACCTATATACTTTTCACACATACCGTAAGTGTAGAAACAGCGTTTAGGAGTAATTGCCAAACCGTCTTTTAAATATGCATCGGACATGCCATTCTTACTGATTTCATTTTTGATCACGTTATAGACCGCGCGTCCGGTATCGAGATCCTTTATGTAGACAATAAAGGAGATTGAACTCTTTTCATCAAGTACGATCTTGTCACCATCTTTATTTGCTTTGATCTGTATCTTTCCGAAAGTATCATACAGCTGCTTGCTCTTACCCTTCTTCTTTTTCTTACTCCAATCAAAGCTCCAGACGCCTTTGGAATATGAATAAGCAGGCTTCTTCGAGAACCTGGCCGCATAATCATTTGCGGTGGTATCTGTTCTGAGCCATAAAGCTTTCAAAACGTTTTTTGCGATCTCTTCGTAAGACTTCTCTTTAAAATCGACAAATATCTCACCTTCTGCAGGAATCATTTCATCAAAGTTGATTTCCGGTTCAGCGCTTGACTCAGTGGTCGTCTCTTCCGTCGTCGTTTCTTCAGTAGTAGTTGTGGTCGTCGCCTCAGTGGTTGTTCCCAGAGTGGTCTCCGTTACGGAAGCAGCAGAGGTGTCACTTGGTTTAGAACCCGCCGAGCATGCACTCATGCTAAGCATAACCGCACCTGCCATCACTAAACTCATTATCTTTTTCATGGTCAGATCTCCTGTTATCGGAATAACACTATAATACGATTTTTCCCGATGGATTAACAACAGCTATCTGTCCCCGATAATGAAAAAGCCCACCGGACCGTAAGATCCGATGGGCTTAATCCCTGATCATCCGTTGCCGGATGTAGCATAAAAATCGATCAGATGTCTTATGGACTTGACCTTCATCTTGCTGATGTCCTTTAATACAACCTTTCCTTCTTTAGGGGATGCATAGACGGCCTTTCCGTCGCCGATGCAGAACGCTATGAGTTCGCTGTTATCGCCTTCACTAAAACATACTATGTCAGAGACCTGCGCCTTGCTCACCGATGCTTTAAGGCCGAAGTTCAATAACTTATCGTAGTCTTCCGGGAAACCGGCACTGAAGAGCTGAAAATACAGATACTTTACAAACCCCTTATTATCGAAGCCGTTTTCGTCTTCACCGCCTTTAACATACGGAACTCCTACAAATGACTTTGCATACATTGCGTGACCGGGCGCAAGATCGTAATCCGGCGAGGGGTAGGAAGGTAAATTCTCTTCCGGTACTTCAGGCTCCGTTTCCTTTCCAGTTTCCTTGATCTGTGTCGATTCTGTCTCTTCTTTCGTGGATTCCGCGGCCTTGGTCTCTTCTGTAGTCTCAGTAACGACAGTTGCTTCATCTGCACTCGTCTTTGAATTGGGGATGCATGCTCCGCCGATGGCAATAAGCGCGGCCGTGATGGCTATGGCTGTGGCCGTCCTTCCCTTTTTAAAGTTGATTATGTTTTTCACTCTGTTTGTAACCTCCGTTTTGCAGAAATTGACTTTACTGAATCCCAACGGTGTTACCAGATATCTTTTGCTGTTGCTCTTTTGGGCATAGGAGACGATAGACATTGTATAAGCCTGCTTCAGTTCATCACTTAAGCCTGCCACAACACTCTCGTCGCAGCTCATCTCGATGTCACGCTCGAAAAGCATATATGAGAGCCATACCAAAGGGTTAAACCAGTGAACGGCAACCGCAGCCGTGCCTATGATCTTGATAAGCCAGTCTCCGTGTTTTATGTGTGTCTTTTCGTGAAGCAGGATATATTCCTTCTCGGTTTTTTCGAGAACGTCAGGCAAATATATCCTGGGTGCAAAAAGGCCGAAAACAAACGGTATGCTGATCTTCTCAGATACATAAATGTTGCCGCTTACTTTTTTAGCGTTCTCAAGTCTTTTCTTAAGCCTGATATATCGGACAAAGCAGATCCCTGCCATGCCTACAGCGCCGGCAAACCATACCAGCGAAAGTACGGTCTTGATATCCGGTAACAGTTCTGCACTTCCGGGTTCCTCAGACATCGTAACAGCTCCGGGATTTACGGATCCTTCATCGATGTCGATATATGCGCGTTTGTCAGGTATTGCCGCATCCTGAACCCTTGGAGCTGCAGTAAAGGTCTGTGTCTGTAAAGGAATAAAGTTGAAGATGCTGAATGACGAATCAAACCCTATGGGGATAAGCAGCCTTACGGCCACAAAAGCCCAGAGGATCATGATGAATCTCTTGGATCTTTTCTTAAGAAGGAATCTGGCAAGCAAAGTGATGAGGATCACTATGCTCCCCGTGACGGACATCCCGAGAACTTTAAAGAACAGGGCTTCCATCATTTGCCGCCTCTCATGTTTTCCTTTATGAGCTTCATCAGAGCATCGGCATCTTCATCGCTCAACGTCTTCTTGTTCCCGAAAAAAGCCGCCACAAACATCGGCAGTGAACCGGAAAAGCTCTCTTCTACTATCTGATTGCTTTCCGATATCAGCACTTTTTCTTTTGGAATAAGAACGCTTACGACCGAATCCTCATTCTTGACAAAACCTTTGGCGACCAGCTTACGGAGAACTGTGTATGTAGTTGATTTATTCCAATTGATACTATCGCCTGCGATCTTCACCAGCTTGCCTGACTCAATAGGTGCAACCTGCCAGATAATCTCCATCAGTTTCTTCTCAGCTTCGAACAATACCAATTCTTCCATATGGCCAACCTCAAAAAATAACTGGTTTAACATGTTAAACCGCGTTCAGTTTAACGCGTTAAACCAGAGGTGTCAATCGAAAGAGCCCCTGAAAATGAGGCAATCTTCAGGTAAGGTCTTTATTTTGGAATATACCCGATCTTGTCGGGAAGTTTACCGTTATCAGCCGGATCAAATCTTATGGCGTATCCTTTTTCGTTAGCATTGACTACGCTGTACAGATTTTTCGAGATCAATATGTATTTTTCAACCGGCTTATTGTCTTCGAAAAGCCCGTTAACTTTCACATAATAGAATATGCTGTTTCTATGGCCGCGGCGTATTTCCTTGGAAACGATCACAACATCTGTGATCATAGCCTTATCCGATCTTATTGCAATGATCTTTCGTATTTCTGTCAGTATCAGCGATAAACAAAATAACACGATCACGACCAGCATCAGTAAAAGAATATTGCTGCTGCGGTCTCCTATTACACTCTTGCCATTGACTATGCGTGAAATTGCGTAAACCGCATATAATACAAAAAACACCGCGATCGATGCTGCGGCCGGAATTATCTTGCGGGCAGTTGCCTGTTTTGTCCACAGCAATGCGGAAGCCTTCTGCTTCTCGTTCAATTTATTCCATGTGTTGGTTCTTAAAGTCCGCATGTCTCGAAATTCCGGTTTCCGGCTGATAACCTTACAAATGGAACCTTCTCTGGAACTCGGCTGCGACTGCCCTTCCCCTGAATATGACTGAACCAGCGAAAAGGATCACGCTGACCATCAGGCAGATGACCCAGGCAATGGGCATCTTTGCACTCGCGAAAAAGTATATGATGCTCGGCACGAGACCCATAAATAGTCCCGTGAGAAGATAGAGCATCGTGTTGCCGTTCTTGTCTATCAGCGCAAGCACGAAGTTCGCCGTGATAGTCGCCGCGAGCACGACCGGAACAACCAGATCGAGCGTTATCTTAAGCAGTCCGAAAAAGTAAGCGGTGACGCACCACATCGCGATAGTGATGATGACCATCATGGTCACTTTGCCTGCAGAACCCGTACCGGGCTTGAACTGGCGCATGATCCCGAACTCAAAGCCCACGAGCCACATGGCAAGCAGAAGGCTCCAATGCAGATCGGGATACCCGGGCAATCTGATCTTCACCATGAAATCCAGACAGACTCCGATTATCAGTACGCTCCAGACAGCAAGAAGCTGCATCTTGTAGAAGAAAGATCTCTTCTTCTGTGCCTCAAACTTAGGATAGCAGGGCTCTTCAGCGCTCCCGCCCAGCTTGCTCTGGCACAACGGACACTTGCCGAGATCTCCCGCGATATTCACCTTGCAATAAGGACAGCGTCTCATTTGATCACCTCCGTCGCACTTACGGTGATGTCCACTCCGGACTCTGACAAGAACCTCACAAAGTTCTTCACGACACCTGTATTCTGATATGCCAAAGAGACTCCCAAAGTCAGATTATCCCCGTAGCCGAACATGGTGGAGAAGATGGAATTGGTACTGCAGAATCCGCTGTAGTTCTCTATCCGCTCTCCAAGAGATTTCGGGGGCTTTTGCACTCCCATGTTCGAGAACGTCATGGTAACCTTCTTGCTTGATTTCAGTGTAAAATGACGCACCACAAGCTGCTTGATGAACAGCGGCACCACTCTTACCGGAGCAACGTACTCCATGGTCTCAAAGGTATCCATCTGTTTCTTGACGTTCTCTTCGGTCAGTTGGCTCTTAAGCGCAGCGTCAAATTCAGAGGCGAGCTCTTCGAGCGTGATATCGCCGTCAAAGACGTGCGTGACGTTCACGCTGTTAAAGAAGTTACGGGCGGTCTTCGAAGGGTAATAGTTACGAAGGTTTACCGGCAGTGAGATGGTCACGGGGAGGTCCCTCTTCCTAGGCGGCATCTCGTCGCGGATCGCGAGCATCCAGAGGGCACCCAGGTAGCTCGTCAGCGAGACCTTGAGTTCTTTCGCCCTCGGAAGGATCTCGGACGTCGGCATCTTTATCTCAATGAACTGCAGCTGGTTATATGGGAGCTTAAGTCCGCTTAAGTGATAAGCCTTCTTGCGGTCAGACGCATGAGGCAGGTTCTTGCCTCCGAAAAACTGGCGGTAACTGTCCTGGCTCAGATCTCCTTCGGAAGCGCCTGAATGAACGGTAATGTCGTCTAACTCGCCGGGATATTTTCTCCTTAAGTAATCGAGCACGATTATGTTGAGGAACTCCATCGCACCGGTTCCGTCTCCCAGGACATGGGAGATATCCAGATTGATGCGCTTGCCGAAATAAGTCACCTGATAGTGGAGCATGGTCTTTGACGGCACATAAAGGATGGGACAGATTCGGTCGTCTTCCTTTTTAACGACAGGCATTAGGTCGGTATCTTCCAGGTAATGCCAGAAAAGGCCCCTTCTTATCCTCACCTGCACCTGAGGACGGTCTTCGATCGCAGATAAAACCGCCTGCTGCAGGAGTTCGGGATCGACATTTTCTTTGAGCGTGCAGGTGAGACGGAACGTTCTTGTGTCCCGCTTCCCCGCAGTTGCCAGAAAGACCTTGGCAACATTATCGATCCTGTACCAGTTATCGCTTCCCATTTATCTCCTGCGACACATGCGCACCAAGCCTCTTCATCGCCCTGCGCGCCAATGCGCCGGGCACGTGCTGGTACACATGCCATCCCTTCTCTTCAATATCAAGCGTGGCCGTACCTCCGGCCTGTTCTATCTTTTCCTTGAGCCTGATGCTGTCATCTACTAAGATACCGTTTCTTCCTGCCATTATGAATACCGGCGGGAATTTCTCAAAGCTCCCGTAGATCGGGCTGAACAAAGGATCCGCCGGGTCGTTGTCACCTAAGTATGCTTTAGCTGAGTTCATGACAAACTCTTTCGTAAGGATGGGATCGACGTCCTTGTTGGTCTCATAGGAATCTGAAGAACAGGTCATGTCAGTCCACGGGCTGAACAAGAGGAGCTCTCTAGGCGCAGGCTTTCTCTCCGATATCAGTCTCTGCGTCAGGCAGAGCGCCATGTTTCCGCCTGCCGAATCGCCGGCCAGGAGCACGTGGTCTGCATCAACATTTTCCGTGATATGTTTCCACATCGCATAAGCGTCTTCTGATGCTGCCGGATAAGGGTGCTCGGGTGAGAGCCTGTATGCAAACGAATAGACCGTAAAGCCCGTTGCAATGGCAAGCTTTGCTGCGAGATTGCCCGCGTAACCGAGTCCGCCGCAGATATAACCTCCGCCGTGGCAGTAGAGTATCACATAACCGGGATCGTAATTCTTAACGGGCTTGAACTCTTCGCAGGGGATCCTTCCTGTGCGGAATTTCCTTCGCTCAACTTCGCCTATGGGTGTCGCAAGGCCGTGTGCCCACTCGGACTGTTTCCTGTGGCGCTTGATCTCCGCAAGCGAAGATGCCTTTCCGGCCATGAAATTCACGGTCTTCAAAGTTTTGACCAATGGATTGCCCAAAGCCGATGTTCCCCCGATCCGAAAGTTTGGGCCGAAAACCATGGGGCATCACATGCCCGCGGCCCATGCAATATTAATTATACTATCTATCTCTGACTTCGGGCGCCGATTATACTGCTGTCAGCTAAAAATGCAGATCCCCTATTATTTTAGTTCCTCTGCCGGAAAGCAGCACATCAAAAACTGCACAAAAACGAAAGTCAAAGATAGTCAAATTTATTAGCACTCTCCACTTGCGAGTGCTAATAAGAGGACTATAATGGAGTCAGAACAAAGGAACGAAGATCAATAAATGGAGATCAGACCTCCGCTTCTTGCTCGGATAACAACATTTCAAAGGAGATGATATTTATGTTGATGTCCGGTTTATTTGGAGAAGATCTTTTTGATGAATTTTTGGGTTTACCTACAAGAGAGCTTGCCAATATCGACAGGCAGCTTTACGGAAAGCACGCGCAGAACCTCATGAAGACTGATGTCCATGAGAACGAGACCGATTATGAGATGGACATGGATCTTCCGGGATTCAAGAAGGACCAGATCAAGATCAATCTCGAGAACGGCTACCTTACGATCGAAGCTTCCAAGGAGCATGACAGCGAGAAAAAGAAGCACGGCAAGGTAATCCGTCAGGAGAGATACGAAGGCTCAATGCAGAGAAGCTTTTATGTCGGCGACGGCGTAAAGGTCGAAGACGTCAAAGCCAGGTTCGAAGACGGTGTGCTCAAGCTTTGCATTCCGAAGAAAGAACTCAAGGAACTTCCTTCCAACACAACGATTGCCATTGAGGGCTAAATAACACTAACCGAAAGAGGCTTTGGGGCAACCCAAAGCCTTTTTTGTTGCCCGTAAACTCATCCATCGGGAACAATTGCAACGCATTTGATATTCTTTTTACTCTTTCAGTCCTATAATGTGCTGTATTTATATCTGAGGTGGATATGTCAGCGAAAAGAACCGATCTGGACATGACAACGGGCAATCCGATGTCGATCATATTCAAGTTCACGATGACCCTGCTGATAGGCAACATGGCCCAGCAGCTCTATAACATCGTGGACACGATCATCGTCGGCAGGTTCGTGAACCCTTTGGCTCTGGCGGCAGTCGGTTCCACCGGTACAATCATGTTCCTCATGATCGGCACGTCCAACGGTTTGGTAACAGGCTTTACGATAGTGACCAGTCAGAAATACGGTTCTCTTGACCCCAAAGGCGTAAAGGCTTCCGTCACGAACGGATTCTATCTGTCCATGATAGTGGCTGCGGTCATCACGATAGTGGGACTCATATTCATGCATCCGCTCCTTAAGCTGATGAATACGCCTGATGACATCTTTGACTACGCATACGCATACATCTCGACCATCTGCGCAGGCATAGTCTTCATGATCATGTACAACTACTGCGCTTCCCTGATGAGAGCCATAGGCAACAGCAAGATGCCTCTGTTCTTCCTTTTGTTCTCCGCGTTCCTTAACTGCATCCTGGATCTTGTTTTCATCATAAAGTTTCAGATGGCCACATTCGGCGCGGCATTGGCTACCGTCATGTCCCAAGGCATTGCCATGATCCTCTGCATCATCTACATCTATGCGAAAATGCCAACAATCAGGCCTTCAATGCCCGACTGGAAGATCTCCTCTTCCACCATAAAGCACCAGCTCCGCTACGGCATCCCGATGGCAATTCAGTACGGCATCACCGCTTCAGGAACGGTCATCATGCAGAGCGCGTTCAACACTTTCGATTCGGTCGCCGTTACCGCCATCACTGCGGCGAGCAAGTTCCAGGGCGTGATCTCACAGGGCATGTTCACGGTCGGCCAGACAATGGCCGCATATGCGGGACAGAACTACGGTGCCAGAAACATGCCCAGAATTCGGGAGGGTGTCAAGGCAGCACTCAAGATCTATGTGGTCTATTCGATCGTGGCTGCAGTCATTGCAATCTTACTCATACCTCACGTTCTGTGGATCTTCTTTGATCCCGAAGTTGACGTATCCATTTACGTACCGTGGGCGAGGACCTACATCATCGAGTGCGCAACCTGCTACTTCTTCCTCTCCATGATCTTCATCTACAGGCATTCGATCCAGGCGGTCGGTTATGCTGGCATTTCCATGATATTAGGCATAGTAGAACTCGCCGCAAGAATGCTCACATCCTTCTACTCGATCAGCGTTCACAACTACTACATCGCCGTTGCATCCGATCCTCTAGCATGGATCGCTGCCGGTCTGACAGGATTATTCATAGCGCGTTCCATTTTCAATAAGATCGAGAAACGCTGGAATGCCGGCTGAACCAGCTAAGACCGGTCTCCATTGATTAAACAATCAGAGGCAGATCAATCCCACTGCTCATACTCCTCGTTGAACTTGTCGCAGATGAGTTCGCAGAGCTTGGCAAGGTACTGAAGCTGCATCTGATAGATAACGTCAGGTGTAGGATGCATGGTGACCTGTGCAGGATCGTATGTTTCCGACTCGAATTCACGAATGGCCTGGATCAGCTCATCCCTGACAGGGAGAAGCTCCGCATACTTCTTGTCTTTGATCAGTTCAATATACATTTCAGGGCTCATCATCATATGGCAATCCCTCCTTTATCCGGTTTGGTTTAGCCATATTTTAGATTATGAGCAGTGACAATAATCGGACTATTCGTCCGGTTTTATCAGGTTGGTTTCACTTAACACACTGTCGAATTGCTTTTCTCTCTTC
>CAMJPC010000024.1 GCA_946407705.1 uncultured Clostridia bacterium
TTGCTTTGCCTGCAGGTATCTGAAGCTTTACATAACCTGTGACTTTCTTAGCCATTCTGGCCACCTCCCAATAAAATTTTTATCAATAACCCCGAAGGGCTGTTAATAACTTAAACTTTTCTTACCTTGATGAAGTCGAGCGTTACAGGTGTCTCACGGCCGAACATTGAAACCGTAACGGTAACCTGCTGCTTCTCTTCGTTGATGTCCTTAACGACAGCCTTGCTGTCCTTGAAAGGACCGTCGGTGATGATGATGAGATCGCCGACCTTGTAATCGACCTCAACGCTCGTAGGAACGATGAGACCCATCTTGATCTGGTCTTCTTCCGTCATCGGGGACGGCTTGTTCGGATCCGGAGCTACGAAGCCCGTAACACCGTTGGTGTTGCGGATCTTGTACCACAGATCTTTGTCAACCTTCTCGTTATTGCCGTAAACAAGCTTAAGGAACAGATAGTTGGGGAACCTGAGCTTCTCAACTTCCTTACGCTTGCCGTTCTTCGTCTCAACTACGATATCTGTGGGCAGATAGACCTGCTGGATGATTTCTTCCATCCCCTGGGCCCTTGCGTAGTTCTCTATAGAAGTCTTTACCTTCTTCTCATAACCGCCGAAGGTATGGATTATGTACCACTTGGCTTCATTGTTATCCGGCATTTATATAACTCCTAAATATCTGTGACCCTTAGCCTGCGCTTGATTCTGTAGCAGCAGTTGTTGTCTCGGAAGCTGCAGTTGTCTCAGCAGCTGTTGTCTCACCTGCAACCGTTGTCGTTGCTGATGTCTCAACGATATCGTAGAAACCAATCTTATCGAGAACCCAGCGTCCGCCGGATCCGATGATCGTAAGATAGATGGCGAAGAAAACGATAACCAGAAGACATACTGCGGATGTCTTAGCGAGCTTCTCCTTTGTGGGCCATGTGACTCTCTTCAGCTCTGCAATGACGTCTGTGAACGCCTTGCCGGCACGCTGGAAAAAATTACCCTTCTTGTCAGCCATTTTTAAGTCCCTCGGGATTACTTAGATTCCCTGTGAATGGTGTGCTTGCGGCAGAAAGGGCAGAACTTCTTGAGCTCGAGCCTCTCTGTGTTGTTCTTCTTGTTCTTGTATGTCTGATAATTTCTCTGCTTGCACTCTGTGCATGCGAGTGTCAGCTTATCACGAGCACCGGCCTTTGCCATGGTCCTAATACCTCCGAAACCTTTTGTTTCCTTATCTTTCAGAGCTTTTCAGTCCGTTTTTTATGCAAACTAAAAAAGCCCCCTTGCGGGTTAGCGTGAAGATTCTATCACAGCCACCCTCAAAAAGTCAACTCAATATTAGCTTCTGCGCGATCTGAGTTCTGCTTCGACGTCGTCGATCGTGATGCCTCTGTCCACCATCAGGACGAGAAGATGGTACTGAAGATCAGCGATCTCCTGGATGGTAGCCTTTCTGTCGCGCTGTGAAGCGGCGATGACGACCTCAACTGCCTCTTCTCCGACTTTCTTTGAGATCTTATCGGTTCCCTTGTCGAAAAGGTAGTTTGTGTAGGAACCTTCGACCGGGTTTGCCTTTCTGTCGGTTACTACGCTGTAAAGCTCTCTCATGATGTCCATTTCATATTCTCCTTACTCTTCTTTGTTCTCTTTCAGATAATCCCATTCCTCTATAGGAGTATAGAAGCAGGAACGGTTGCCGGTGTGGCAGGCTGCTCCGGTCTGGTCGATCTTGTACAGGAGCGTGTCGCGGTCGCAGTCGATGCTGGCGCTTATTACCTTCTGAACGTGACCCGAGGTCTCACCCTTCTTCCACTGTGCCTTGCGCGACCTTGAATAGTAGTGCATGTATCCGGTCTCGCAGGTCATCCTGAATGCTTCATAATTCATGTAAGCCATCATGAGGACTTCGCCGGTCTCGTAGTCCTGCGTGATCGCGGGGACCAGGCCGTCGGTGTTCTTTTTCATGTTTGCCCACATGTAAAGGCTCTCGGGCATTTCCCTTACCGGGATTCCCCTCTTGGCCAGATATTTCTTAAGGTCGTTGATGCCGATCTCACCGAAGTGGAAAAGGCTTGCCGCAAGGACCGCGTCTGCCTTGCCGTAAAGAATAGCATCCTCAAAATCCTTCATGCTTCCCGCTCCGCCTGATGCGATTACGGGAACGCCTACAGACGTTGAGATCAATGAAGTGATGACGTTGTCATAGCCTGACTTGGTGCCGTCCTTGTCCATGGATGTGAGAAGGATCTCGCCTGCGCCGAGACGGACTGCTTGTACCGCCCACTCGAGAGCGTCAAGTCCGGTGGGCTTTGTGCCGCCTGCGATGACGACTTCGTATCCTGAAGGGAATCTCTCGTCGCCTGATCTGGATTTGACGTCGATCGCCGCAACGATGCACTGTGAACCGAACATGTCGGATGCGCGCTTGATGAAATCGGGATCCTTTACCGCCGCGGAATTGAGGGACACCTTGTCGGCGCCTGCGTTAAGGAGAGCCCTGATGTCGTCCGTGGTACGGATGCCGCCGCCTACTGTAAACGGAATGAAGACCTGCTCTGCAACGCGGCGTGCCATGTCGACCGTGGTGTCACGGGATTCCAGGGTAGCCGTGATGTCAAGGAAGACCAGCTCGTCAGCGCCTGACATGTTGTATGTTTTTGCGCACTCGACCGGGTCACCCGCATCCCTGAGGGATACAAAGTTGACGCCCTTAACGACTCTTCCGTCCTTTACGTCGAGGCACGGGATTATGCGTTTCGTAAGCACTTGGCCAGATCCACCTTTCCTTCGTATATGGCCTTGCCGATGATGACTCCGGCGCAGCCTGATGTCTTGATGAGCTCAACGTCAGCATCAGAACCGATTCCGCCTGACGCGATGACTTCGAGGCCTGTCTTCTCAACCATTTCCTTTGTAGCTTCGGTAGCGGGACCGGTAAGCATTCCGTCTCTTGAGATGTCGGTGAATACTACCGTCGTGGCTCCGATTTCCTTGCATTTGAGTGCGAAATCGACTGCCTTCAATTCAGAATCCGAAGTCCAGCCGTTTACTGAGACGAAGCCGTCGTGCGCATCGATGCCGATCGCAACCTTGCTGCCGTACTTTTCGATGGCTTTTCTCGTGAACTCGGGATCCTTTACCGCTGCCGTTCCAAGGACTGCCCTTGATACGCCGTAATCCTCGATCCATCTTGAGAGCGTGTCCATGTTGCGGATTCCGCCGCCGGTATCGACCTTGAGACCGGTCTTCTCGGCTATCTCCTTGATGATGAGGTGGTTCTCGGGGACTCCGCTTTTCGCGGCATCCAGGTCAACGACATGGATCCACTCGGCGCCTGCTTCCTTGAAAGCATAAGCCTGTGCGAGCGGAGAATCGTTATAGATGGTTACGTCGTCGTATTTTCCCTGTCTGAGGCGTACGCATTTTCCGCCGATCAGATCGATTGCGGGCAGTATTATCATTATTTGGTCCTCATTGCGAATTTATTCAGGATCTGAAGTCCGGCCTCGCCGCTCTTCTCTGGGTGGAACTGCGTCGCGAAAACATTGTCACGCTCGATGGAAGCGCAGTATTTGATGCCGTACTCGGCATAGCCTGCGGCATCGTTCTTGTGCTCGGGAGTGCAGTAGAACGAGTGAACGAAATATACGTAATCGCCTTCGGTAAGAAGCGAGCCCGTGCAGTCGACCAGCTTGTTCCAGCCGATCTGCGGAACCTTGAGTTCCTCAGTGGTGAATCTTCTTACCCTTCCCGGAATGATTCCGAGACCCGTGACATATTCGCCCATGGATGACGCAAGATTGACGCCTTCCTGTGAGCCGTCCATCAGAAGCTGCATTCCGAGGCAGATGCCGAGGAAAGGCTTTCCGCTGTATGCCGCATCGATGATGACATTGTCCAGACCTGAATTCCTCAGGTTCTCCATCGCGGGCGCAAAAGCGCCGACACCGGGAAGGATAACTCCCGATGCGGCGGAGATCACTTTCGGGTCATTTGTGATGACCGAATCGTAATTCAGGTATTTGAGGGCTTTCGCGACTGACGCGAGGTTGCCCATGCCATAGTCGATTATTGCAATCAAAGGATCAGATTTCCTTTCCTGTTATGCGTGAATAGCACTCACGGTACTTGGCCGCGGTCTTCTCGATGATGTCCTCGGGAAGTGTCGGAGCGGGATATGTCTTATCCCAGTCGAGTGTCTCGAGCCACTCTCTGAGGAACTGCTTGTCGAAGCTCTTCTGAGCGTGTCCGGGTTCATACTCTGAAGCATCCCAGAATCTTGAGGAGTCAGGTGTAAACATCTCGTCGCATACCGTGAGAACGCCGTCGATCTTACCGAACTCGAACTTTGTATCAGCAAGGATGAGTCCCTTTGTGAGCGCGAACTCGGATACCTTCTTGTAAAGTGCAAGAGAAGCGTCTCTCAGAGCTGAAGCGTCAACCTCGCCGATGAGGTCAACGAGCTGCTCGTATGTGATGTTGATGTCGTGGCCTTCATCGGCCTTTGTCGAAGGAGTGAAAAGAGGCTCAGGGAGCTTGTCGCCCTGGAGCATTCCCTCAGGCATCTTGATGCCGCCGACCGTGCCGGACTTCTTGTATTCCTTGAGAGCGGAACCTTCGAGGTAACCTCTTACGATGCACTCGGCAGGAAGCATCTCAGCCTTCTTTACGAGCATTGATCTTCCCTGAAGCTCTTCCTTGTATTTGTCGAATCCCATGGGATACTTGGAAACATCCGTGGTGATTACATGGTTCGGGATGATGTCCTTTGTGAAATCAAACCAGAACTCGGAGATAGATGAGAGAACTTTTCCCTTGTCCGGGATCAGCTCATCGAAAATAACGTCGAAAGCAGAGATCCTGTCCGTAACAACGAGAAGGAGAGAATCTCCGAGATCGTAGATGTTCCTTACTTTGCCCTTGGAGAGCATCGGCTGATCGATAAAATCAGTATCCTTAATAAGCATTTATATATCCTCCGATAAAATTATAAAGCACCTTTGGTCGAGACGATCTGGCCTGCGAACCTGGGATCCTCTTCAACGGCAGTCCTGAGCGCACGCGCAAGGGCCTTGAACATTGCCTCTGCCTTGTGGTGGTCGTTGACACCGTAAGGAGCGCTGATGTGCAGCGTGATGCCTGCGTTGAAAGCGAAGCTCCTGAAGAACTCCTCGAAGAGCTGTGTATCCATCTCGCCGCACATGTCGCCGGTGAACTCGGCGTCAAATACGATGAAAGGTCTTCCGGAAATGTCGATGATCGCCTTTCCGAGAGCCTCATCCATGGGAACCGCGCAGGAACCGAAACGTCTGATGCCGACCTTGTCGCCCAGAGCCTGAGCTACAGCCTGTCCCAGAACGATGCCGACGTCTTCGACAGAGTGATGAGCATCGACCTTCAGGTCACCAACGCACTTAATGTCCATGTCGATTCCGGAGTGCTTGGAAAGAGCGGACAGCATGTGATCGAAAAAGCCTATGCCCGTATCGATGTCATATGTGCCGTTTCCGTCAAGGTCGATCTTTACCTTGATGTCGGTTTCCTTTGTCTTTCTTGCGATCTCAGCTGTTCGTGACATTGTCGATCTCCTCCTTGACGCTTCTGATGAACTCTTCCATCTCCGCCTGCGTGCCTATCGTGATGCGCAGGTGGTCGTTGATTCCCGGCGTATTGAAATACCTTACAAGTATACCCTTTGCACGCAGATTTTTATATAACGTTTCCGCGCTAATGCATTTGGGCGGCTTGGCGAAAAGGAAGTTCGCGGACGATTCGGGCATCTCAAATCCGAGTGCCTTGAGTTTGTCTGCGGTATATTTCCTTATCTTTATCAGTTCATCCCTGCACTTTTTGTGATAATCAACGTCGCTGATGGCAGCAGCTCCGATCGCCTGTGCAAGCCTGTCGATCGGGTATGAATTGAACGAATCCCTTGCCCTCAGAAGTCCTTCGATAAGCTCTTCGGAAGCGATCGCGTAACCGATCCTGAGACCTGCGAGCGAATAGGATTTGGACGTGGTCCTTACGACGCAGAGGTTCGGATACTTAGGAAGCAGCGAGACTGCCGTCTCGTACTCTTCTTCAAAATAGGCATATGCCTCATCGATCAGGACTACCGAATCGGGATTTGCTTCGCAGATCTTTGCGATGTCATCGAGAGATATCGCTCTTGATGTAGGCGCGTTCGGATTTGCGACCGCGATGCCGCAGTTGGGGACTCCGACGTAATCCGAAGGCTCTAATCTGTAGTCCTCGCGGAGCGGGATCTTTTTCGAGCGGATGCCGTAGAACTCCTCGTATACGGGATAGAAGCTGTATGAGAACTCGGGCGTAAGTACCGGAAGATCCGTATCGGCTTTCTTCTCGTAGAACGTCTGGAAGCACAGCGCCAGGACCTCGTCAGAGCCGTTTCCTACAAACACCTGCGAAGGCCTTACTCCTTCAACTGCCGCGACCGCGTTGACGATCGGGGTGGCATTTGTATCCGGATAGAGCCTCAAGGTTTTAGTGTCAAACTCCGCGATCGCCTTGTTTACCGCAGGTGAAGGCGGAAAAGGGTTCTCGTTGGTATTAAGTTTTATGACCTTCTGCCCTGCCTTGGGCTGTTCGCCCGCTACATAGGGAGTGGTCTCGTTTATCGTTTTATTCCAAAATCTGCTCATGATTCCTCGAATCTGGTTCTGACGGCTGCAGCGTGACAGGTCAGACCCTCGCTGTCCGCGAAGGCAGCGACATCCTTGTAAACGTCAAGAAGTGCCTCGCGGCTGTAATTGATAACGCTCATCTTCTTGTAGAAGTCGCCCGTGTTGAGAGGCGAGAAGAACCTTGCGGTTCCTGAAGTCGGGAGCGTGTGGTTCGGTCCTGCGAAATAATCTCCCAGGGGCTCCGGTGTCCAGTTGCCCAGGAACATCGCGCCGCAGTTGTTGATCTTCTCAGAGAACTTCTCAGCATCTCTTACGCAGATCTCCAAGTGTTCGGGAGCGATCTCTTCGGAGAAGCCGACTGCCGTATCGAGGCTGTCGCATACGATGATCGCGCAGTAATCTTCAAGTGATTTCTCAAGGATCGCGTTTCTCTCTGCAGCATCTGACCTTCTGTCCACTGCCTCGAGAACCTTCTCGGCAAGTTCTCTCGAATCTGTCAGTACGATGGCTGAAGCCATTTTGTCGTGTTCTGCCTGCGAGAGCATGTCTGCCGCAACGAACTCGGGGTTGGCCGAATCGTCAGCGATTATGAGGATCTCCGAAGGGCCTGCGAACATGTCGATGTCTACCTGTCCGTAGACCAGTCTCTTCGCGGTATTTACATAGATGTTTCCGGGGCCGCAGATCTTGTCTACTCTCGGGATCGTCTCGGTGCCGTATGCCATTGCGGCAATTGCCTGGGATCCGCCCATGCGGTAGATCTCCGTTGCTCCTGCAATTGAAGCAGCCGCAAGTATTACGGGTGCTATCGTTCCGTCTTTTCTCGGGGGAGTAGCGAAAACGATCCTCTTAACGCCTGCAACCGATGCGGGGATAACGTCCATCAGTACGGTTGACGGCAAGGGGGCCGTGCCGCCCGGAACATAGATGCCTGCGGTGGTAATGGGTCTTACCCTTACGCCTACCTGCGCGCCGTTTCCGTTATCGGTCATGAAGCCCTGCTCTTTCTGGTGCTCGTGGAATCTCCTGATGTTGGCAGCAGCTTTCTCCATGACTTCCAGGAGCTTGGGATCTACTTCAGTTCTTGCCTTGGCGATCTCTTCATCGGTGACTCTGAGGTCTTTAGCCTCGAGCTTTACTCCGTCGAACTTCTCGGTGTATCCGAGAAGAGCGGCATCACCGTTCTCCCTGATGTTGTCGATTACTGCCTGTACGGTGTCGATGACGGGCTTTAAGTCCATCTTGCCCCTGATACCGAGCTTTTCGACCGTACTCTTCAGGTTTTCTTTTGTGCCTTCCACGAGTTTGCAGCGCATATTATGATTCTCCTTCTTCTAAAGCTTCACGGAGCTTGGAGATCATGGGCTTGATCTCGTCGGCCTTCATCTTCATGGACACGCGGTTGACCACGAGTCTTGCGGATATGTCAGCGACGGTCTCAAGTACATCAAGTCCGTTCTCGTAAAGCGTTCTTCCTGATTCGACAATGTCGACGATGACCTCAGCAAGGCCCGTCAACGGGGCGAGTTCAACTGAACCGTTGAGCTTGATTATCTCAACGCTCTCTTTCTTCACGCCCTCGAAATAGTTTCTTGTGATGTTCGGATACTTTGTTCCCACGCGCTTGTTGGGAATCTCGTCGAGCTTGTCCTTAAGCGATGCGGGGCCTGCGACGCACATGCGGCATCTGCCTAAACCGAGGTCCAATACCTCATAAAGCTGTCTGCCTTCCTCAAGGAGTGTGTCCTTACCGACAACGCCGATGTCTGCAGCGCCGTACTCAACATATGTGGGTACGTCGGAAGGCTTTGCGAGGATGAATCTCAAGCCTGCGTTCTGGTCCTCCAAGATGAGCTTTCTGGACTTTTCTCTCGCAGCGGTAACGTCATATCCTGCCTTTTCCATCAGATCAAGAGTCTGATCGGCGAGCCTGCCTTTTGATAAAGCTATTGTAAGCATCAGGCTTCACCTCCGTTCATATACATAATGGTCTCAATGCCTCTGGCCTTTGCATAGCTGTCCAGTTCTTCCTCGGTCATTCCCGTTGTATCGAGAACCGCAGCCGTGCCTTCTGCCCTGAGAGCTTCGGCAGTTGCGATGGCCGTCTCGAAATCGCCTCCGACGATGACCTTTGCTCCTGCAGCGGGTGTGAACTTGTCCTGTCTCATGAGAGCAGTGATCGAAAGTGTCAGAGAGATCGAGAAACCGACGGCAGCCATGTCCTTGCCGAAGGTCTTGAAAACGTCGTCGTATCTTCCGCCTCCGAAAACCGGGAAGCCAACCTCATAGGTATATCCCTTGAAGACCATGCCGGTGTAGTAATCGATGCTCTCGATGAGACCGAGGTCTACGGATACATACTTGAGATATCCGTAACGCTCCATGATGTCGAGGATCTCCTTGATGTTTCCAAGAGCAGCTTTCGCGCCTTCATCGGTAACCCTGGGGAGCATCTGATCGATCGTATCATAGGTTCCGCCGGATTCGGTGATCATGAGAAGGGTATCCTTGTCCTCGCGGCTAAGGTCGAGCTTCTCGATGGTTACGGAATCCCTGTTTGCGATCGCAGCCTTAATTTTGGCGATCGTCTCTTCGTTAAGTCCGAGCTGTCTTGAAAGTCCCTTGAAGAACTGTACCTGGCCGATGGAGACCTGAAGGTCGGTAAGACCTAACTCCAATGCAGACTTGATCGCAAGAGCTAAAACTTCGGCATCAGACTTGGAACCTGAAGCACCGAGAAGCTCTATGCCGGCCTGTGTGAAGCCGCTCTGCTTGCCGCCGCCGATCTGGCCCGCACGGTACATGTTTTCGACATAAAACAATCTCACGGGAAGAGTATCGTTTCTTCCCGCAGCATATCTTGCAACCGGGATCGTACCGTCGTATCTCGCACAAAGGAGCCTTCCCTTGCCGTCGGTGAACTTGTAAAGCTCCTCCTCGGCGACAAAGCTCTTATATACATCGAAATACTCGACTCCGGGAGTCTCGATCTCGTCATAGCCGTTCATAAGGAAAAGGTTCCTTAAACGTGCCTCCAAACCTCTCTTAAATGCGCAAACGCCGGGAAGCTGATCCGTAAATCCGTCCGGTGTGTAGAATTTATTAGCCATACGCCCTCCTACTTTAGTTGACTAAAGGATTATATCGGTAGCCCTTGAGACTGTCAATACTTTTCTTTAGTAAACTAAAGAAATTTTTCTGAACTATTTATGATATTTTTCGCCGTGCGCGATCCTGAAGCCCCTGTAGAGCTGCTCTGCAAGGATCAGACGCGTCATGAGATGGGTCAGCGTGACATTGCCGAAAGCAATGCGCCTTGAGGCTCTTTTCCTCACTTCGGGAGATATGCCGTTGCTTCCTCCGATCGCAATAACAAGCGTTCCGCCGCCCTTTTCGATGTCAGCCATGAGATATTCCGAAAGCTTCTCGGATGTTACGTTCTCGCCGCCTAAGTCCATCGCCCAGAGGACGTCATTCGGCTTAACTCTTGCAAGGATCGCCTCGCCTTCGCGCTTAAGCGCCTCATCGACCGGGACCGAATCCGGAACGTCGTTTACTTCAATGAATTCAAGCGTGCAGAATCTGGAAATCCTCTTCTGATACTCGGCTATTCCGTCTTTGAGCCACTTATCCTTTATCTTTCCGGGAGATACGACGTTGATCTTCACAGTACGTAACCTTCCGTGGGCTCAAACCTTTTGGCTATCTTGAGCTCGTAATCAACGTTTCTTACGAGTCCCTTGTCCGCCAGGACGCTGACGAATGTCTCGGATGCGATCTCCTCGGTATTGTTCTCGGGCGAAAGGTGGCCCAGGATGAATTTTCTCGTGCCGTTCCTTATAAAGAACTCAGCTGCCTCGGCGCTCTCGGAGTTGCTGATGTGGCCGTGACCTCCCGAAATGCGCTTTTTGAGCGGATACGGATAATTGGCGTTATGCTCAAGCAGATACGGATCGTAATTTGCTTCGAGCAAGATGGCATCACTGTTCTTTGCAAAGCCCTTCATTCCATCCGTCACGCGGCCAAGGTCGGTCATGACGGCAAAGGACGTGCCTGTCTCGGGATTGATTATCTTATAGCAGACTGACCCCGGAACATCGTGAGGCGTGGGGAAAACCCTTACCTCCGTGCCGTTTTCGAGCTTGACTATATCGTTCTCATCAATTGCGGTCACAGTCGAATAGAGCTCGTCCAGAGGCGCAAGAGTGGCGCTCGTGGCATAGATCGGAGTATGGTACTTTTTCGAAAAGATCTTTACTCCGTTGATATGGTCGGTATGCCTGTGGGTAAGGAATACGGCAGAGATGTCATCGGGATACACGCCGCTCTGGACCAGGGCCTGTGAGACCATCTTGCAGGATACGCCGCAATCGACAAGTATGTAACTTCCGTTGGATTTGATAAGTGTCGAATTGCCGCGGCTGCTTGAATAAAGAGGAACTATCCTGTCGGGTCCCGTCATGCCTCGGTATCCTCTTCGCTGTATTCTTCAATGTTCACGCGTCTGATCGTTGCACCGAGGGTCGTGAGCTTCTGTACGATATGCTCGTAACCGCGGTCGATCCTGTTTGCGTGGTTGATGTAGGATACGCCGTCAGCGGCAAGCGCTGCGCATACGAGTGCGGCTCCTGCCCTGAGGTCTGTCGCCTCAACGGTCGCTCCCATGAACTTGGTGATGCCGTTGACCCATGCAATACGCTCGTAAACATTGATGTTTGCGCCCATTTTCGCAAGTTCCGGAACATACTGGAACCTGTTCTGCCAGACGTTCTCGTGCATCCTGCTCTGTCCTTCAGCGGTACAGAGGAGAACGACGGTCTGCGGCTGAAGGTCAGTCGGGAATCCCGGATAAGGTGAAGTCTTTACGCTTGTCGAATAGATCTCGTCGGAAGGATCGTTCAGATAAACCCTGATCGATTCGTCGCCTTCCTCGATCTGGTATCCCATTTCACGCATCTTGGCAGACAAAGGCTCCATGTGCGTAGGGATCAGGTTATGGATCGTAACGTCGCCTTTTGTGACGGCTGCAGCGATCATGTAGGTTCCCGCCTCGATCTGGTCGGGGATTATCGAATAAGTGAAGTTGCCCGGAAGGAACGGTACTCCGGTGATCTTGATGATGTCGGTACCTGCGCCCTTGATGCGTGCGCCCATCGAGTTAAGGAAGTTCGCAACGTCAACGATGTGAGGTTCCTTCGCAGCGTTGATGATCTCGGTCTTGCCCTCAGCCTTGCAGGCAGCAAGCATTGCGTTGATCGTGGCGCCTACGCTTACGATGTCGAGATAGACCTTTGCGCCGTGCAGAGGCTCAGCGGTAAGGTTTACGATGCCGCTGTTGATCTCGGAAGGCCTTGCTCCCCTTGCGCCCATGAGCTGGAAAGCCTTGAGGTGAAGGTCGATAGGTCTCTGGCCGAAATCGCATCCGCCCGGAAGCCTGATGGAAGCCTTGCCGCATCTTGCGAGAAGCGCGCCCATGAGGTAATAGGATGCCCTGATCTTGGAAACGAGCGGTCCGGATGCCTTATAAGTATTGATGGTGGTGGGATCGATCCTGAAAGTGTGGTTGTCGATCTCGTCGACCTGGGCGCCCAGGGACCTGCAAAGATCGAACATGACCCTGACGTCAGAGATGTCGGGAACATTTTCGAGAGTACAGGGACCGTCGACCATTACGGAAGCCGCAATGATGCCCAAAGCCGCATTCTTACTGCCGCTTATATCTATGTCGCCTTTAAGCGGCGTGCCGCCGCTTATCTCGTAGGCATAAGGTTTTGATCTATTTATATTGTTGTCTTCCACAAAGACACTCCGTTATTTCAGATGTTGGGGCTTGGAATCGTCAAGGATCTTCTTGAGTGACGATTTGATCTCACCCTGTGGTTTCTCGGCATTCTGCTCGGGAGCAGCTGCCTTTCCGTCATCGCCCTGCGGCGAGACGCGACCCCTATTATACCTTTTTCCGGTATCAAGAGGATGTATTGTTTTTCTTTCGATCGACTCTTTTTTGATCTGCGATACGGTCTTCTTCTGATCGGCGCTGATCTGGACAACAGGCTGCGTAAGAAGCTTTCTCGCCTCTTCCTTTGCAATGAGCTGCTGTTCCTTTGCAAGTCTCTCTGCTTCAGCCTTCTGGGCCGCTCTTTCGGCCTGTGCGCGCTCGAACTGTTCCTTCAGCAGTTCTTCCGGACTGACCTCGGGTTCAGCAGGTGCTGATTGAACTGCAATGGGCTGTACCTCAGCGGGAGCTTCTGCCTGCTCGGTTGCTGCTTCAGCGGGCTTTTCAGCAGGTTCCTCAGCAGGCTGAGGAATGGTGTCGATCTTTACCTGGCCCTGTTCGATCTGGTCGATTACCGTAGGCGCTGCCGTAGTCTCAGCTGTCACGTTGGCAGGGGCAGTCTCTTCGATCTCTTCGACTTCGAGACCTGATACCGGTCCGTCTTCTTCCTCTTCGAAGTCCTCAACATAGAGAAGCTCTTCTTCGAGGCTTGCGAATCTTTCCTTGCCGAAAGCCTTGAGGAGTTCAGCCAGAGCCTTGTCTCTTGCGGGAACGTCAGTCTCGTTGATGGCTTCGTACTCCTCAACGTTCTTCTCGAGGTCCGTATAGCCGAGAGACTTGACTGCCTCGCACTCCTGGAGACCTAAGAAGTAAGCTGCTGCCCTGTAAAGCGGCTTGTCGCTGATGACGCCGGTCATGGCATCCTGGGATACGCCGCTGAATACCGTTTTCGCGGTGGGAAGGCTCAAAGTGAACGTTGCGCCGTTGCCGAAAACAGAAGATACGCTGATGACGCCGTCATGCATGTCGGCGATCTCCTTTGCGATCGCAAGTCCGATGCCCGATCCGCCTACTTCTCGTGAACCGGAGTTATCGACCCTGTAGAATCTCTCGAAAAGATGGTCGATATCCTTTGCAGGAATGCCTCTTCCGTTGTCTTCAACCTGGACTGCGACTCTGTCATCGATCATGTGGATGCTCACATGGATCTGGTTCCTTGCCGTCTTGCCGTCATAGTTGATGTACTTGACCGCATTGGTAAGGAGATTGATTATGCATCTTATGATGAGCTTGTGATTGCCGTAGAGCAAAGGCATCGGCGTATCATCGGGAAGCGTGAATACAACGCCCCTGCTTCCGGGATAATCAGCCATGCCCGCATATGCCTGGTCAACGCACTCGCGGATGTCGAAAATGCCCATCCTGCTGGTATGTGAGCACTGTGACAATACGAGGAAGTCGTTGACGATGTCCTGCATTCTCGTTGAATTGTCCTGGATACGCTGTGACCAGATAAGGAGGCTGTCCCTCTCGGGCATCTTTCCTTTGCCGCAAGCGTTGATTATGGAGAATACGGAGTTGTTGATGGACGTAAGAGGAGTCTTGAGCTCGTGGGATACGTTTGCAGCAAGATCCTTCTGTCTTCTCTCGTCGTCCTTGATCTGTGTGATGTCATCCACGATGACGAGATTAAGGACTTCTCCGGAGAAGAATCTGTCCGTCTCGTCTCCGGTCTTTCTTATTACTTTGATCTCATATATCTTTCTTCCGATACAGTAATTGACTCTTACGACATTGATGCCGTTCTCACAGCTCAAGATGTAGTTGGACTTCAGCTGGTTGCCGTTGTCAAACTCGGTGAGGAAGGCATCGATGGTCTTAGGAAGGCCGCCTTTTAAGAAATCCTGGAATTTGAAGATGGTCTCGTTGCAGAAGATGGCGCCGGTCTTGTCGTAGACGGCAATGCCGATACCGACGTTGTCCATGACCGCCTTCTGGATCTGCTTGTCTCTTTCCAGGCCGTCCATGTCTGCGGTAACTTTGCTTCTTAAAGAAGTATTACCTATTAAATAGCCGATAAGGCAGCCCAACATGAGCGCCATGAGCGCTCCAACGAGGATGAAAACCCAGTTTTCACCCATTACCTGAAATAGATCGGAAGTGACTAGTACCATTATCAGGTCAGATCATTCGGGAAGAAATACCCGAATCCTCTTCTTGTCAGAATGTACTTGAAGTTCTTCTGGTCAGGCTCGATCTTCTGACGTGTTCTCTTGATGGTAACGTCGACAGTTCTCTCGTCGCCAAGGAAATCGAACTTCCATACCTGCTTCAAAAGCTCTGATCTTGAGCATACTCGTCCGCAGTTCTGCTCGAGATACTGTAGAAGCTGGAATTCCCTGTTCGTAAGGTCGCAGGATTCCTCATGCTTGAAGGCCTGCATTACGTCGCCGTCGATGATGAGCTCACCGCCGCAGTATTCGTGACGGTTGCCGGCGTTATCATTCTTCTTGGAACTGTATTCGCTTCTTCTGATCATCGCACGGAGTCTCTCTCTCAAGACCTGTGCATCGCAGGGCTTTGAAAGATAGTCATCTGCGCCTGCACGGAGAGCTTCTACCTGATCGGATGAAAGATCTCCCTTGCCTGTCAGGAACAATACGGGTGTCTGATAACCCTGCTTCCTGAAATCGGTGATGAACTGCATTCCGCTGTATCCGGGCATCATCCAGTCAAGAATGATTACGTCGGGAGCCTGGTTAGCAGCAATCTCGTATCCTTTTCTTCCGTCTGTTGCCGTGAGCACCTCAAATGAGAATGCTCTGAGCATGTCTGCCGTGGAATTTACGACTGCGGGATCGTCATCAACAATTAGAATCTTGGACATTTTCATACCTCTTATTAATGGAAAATCCATACTTCAAAATCAATTTTACCAATAATAAAAATCTTGTAAATTGTAATATTACATTTTTATAACATTTTTCAAAAAAATAGTCCCTCCGCGTTTAGCGCGGAGGGACTCGTATAATCCGGCAGCAATCTATCTTCCCGGGCCGTTGCCAGCCAAGTATTGTCGACAC
>CAMJPC010000025.1 GCA_946407705.1 uncultured Clostridia bacterium
TATTCGAGTTCTATCGTGGCCGGGGGCTTTCCCGTCAGGTCGTACATGACTCTGTTGACGCCCTTGACCTCGTTGACGATGCGGTTGGTAACCTTGCTTAAGAGTTCCCACGGAAGCTCTGCAGACTCCGCTGTCATGAAGTCTGTCGTGGTGACGGCACGGAGAACTACTGCGTAATCGTACGTTCTCTCGTCGCCCATGCATCCGACTGAACGCATATTGGAGAGAGCTGCGAAATACTGGTTTGCTTCTTTGTTGTATCCGAAGTTATCCATTTCCTCACGGAAGATGGCATCAGCATCCTGAACGATGCGTACCTTTTCGGGAGTGATCTCACCGATGATCCTTATCGCAAGTCCGGGGCCCGGGAAAGGCTGACGGAAAACGAGCTCTGAAGGAATGCCGAGTTCAAGGCCGGCCTTTCTGACTTCATCTTTAAACAGGAGACGGAGCGGTTCAACGATCTCCTTGAAATCAACATAGTCAGGGAGTCCGCCGACGTTGTGGTGTGACTTGATGACCGCTGACTTGCCGAGACCTGACTCGATTACGTCAGGATAGATCGTTCCCTGTACGAGGAAATCGACTGTGCCGATCTTCTTTGCCTCTTCTTCGAATACGCGGATGAACTCCTCGCCGATAATGTGTCTCTTCTGCTCAGGCTCGGTAACGCCTGCGAGCTTGGAATAGAATCTCTCCTGTGCATTTACACGGATGAAATTGAGATCGTAGGGACCGTCCTTGCCGAAAACCTTTTCAACGAGATCGCCTTCGTTCTTACGAAGGAGTCCGTGATCTACGAAAACGCATGTGAGCTGCTTGCCTACTGCCTTTGAGAGCATGACTGCCGCAACTGATGAGTCAACGCCGCCTGAAAGAGCACAGAGAACGCGGCCGTTGCCGATCTTCTCTTTGAGAGCCTTGACCGTTGTATCAACGAAAGAATCCATCTTCCATGTTCCCTTGCATCCGCAGATACCGAGAACGAAGTTTACGAGCATTTCCTTGCCGTTAACGGTGTGGGATACCTCGGGATGGAACTGCACGCAGTAAAGCTTTCTGGAGTTATCCTCAGCTGCCGCGAAAGGGCAGGATTCTGTGTGCGCGGTGATCTCAAAACCCGGTGCGGGCTTAGCAATATAGACTCCGTGGCTCATCCAGCAGACTGTTCTATGTGGAACATTTAACAGAAGAGGTGATGACGGATTATCGATATCAACCTCTGTATGGCCGTATTCTCTTACTTCTGCGCGCCTTACGTCGCCTCCCAGGAGGTACTGCATGAGCTGTGCGCCGTAGCAGATTCCGAGTACCGGGATTCCTAAGTTGAACAATTCAGCAGAGCACTTGGGCGCGCCGTCCTCAAACACAACGTCAGGGCCGCCCGTAAGGATGATTCCCGTAGGGTTTAAGGCCTTGATCTCCTCGATCGGCATTGTGTAAGGGCGAACTTCACTGTATACGGAGAGTTCACGGACGCGGCGTGCGATAAGCTGGTTGTACTGTCCGCCGAAATCCAGTACAAGGATCATTTCTTTTTCTGCCATATGATTATCTGAAGATTATCTCTTCTCTTGCGGGACCTGTGGATACGATTGAGATGTGTACTCCAAGCTGCTTCTCGATGAACTCGACGTAATCACGTGCTTCCTGAGGGAGCTGATTGTAGTCGGTAAGGCCTCTGATCTCGCCCTTGCCCTTCCATGAAGGCAGGTACTCGATGACGGGCTTGCACTTCTCGATCTGAGTAGGATTCGGGAAATCGTGGATGATCTCTCCGTCGAGCTCGTAAGCCGTGCAGACGGGGATCTTATCGAGGTATCCGAGTACGTCGAGGTTTGTAAGAGCAACGTCTGTGGCGCCCTGGAGCCTTACGCCGTAGCGTGTTGCGACACAGTCGAACCAGCCGACTCTTCTCGGACGTCCGGTCGTTGCACCGTATTCGCCCTTGTCGCCGCCCCTGTCACGGAGCTCTTTTGCGACTGCTTCATCAAGGATCTCGCTGACGAATGCACCGCCGCCGACACTTGAAGAATAAGCCTTTGTAACTGCATAGATCTGCTTGATCTCGTAAGGAGGGATTCCCGCGCCGACGCAGCCGTAGCCTGCGAGTGTGGAAGAAGAAGTAACCATCGGATAGATACCCATGTCAGGGTCCTTCATTGTTCCGAGCTGGCCTTCAAGGAGGATCTTCTTGCCTTCCTTGATGGCGTCATAGAGGAATGCTTGTGTATTTGCAACGAAAGGCTTGATGAGTCTTCCCTGCTCGAGCATCTCTGCGAGGAGTTCCTCGGCATCGATCGGATCCTTGTGGTAAAGGTTGACCAGGAGAGCGTTCTTTATCTCAAGGACGCGGTTGATCTTCTCTCTGAGTGCCTCCTCATCGAAAAGTTCGCTTACCTGGAAGCCGATCTTAGCGTATTTATCTGAGAAGAAAGGCGCAATGCCTGATTTTGTTGAACCGAAAGCCTTTCCTCCGAGTCTCTCCTCTTCGAACTTATCGAAATCAACATGGTAAGGCATGATTACCTGAACCCTGTCAGAGACCATGAGAGTCGGATTGAGTCCTCTCTCCTTGAGGTCGTTGTATTCGTTGATGAACTTGCGGATATCAAGAGCAACACCGTTTCCGATGATGTTTACAATGTTCTCGTGGCATACGCCTGACGGCATGAGGTGCAGAGCAAATCTGCCGTGTTCGTTGATGATGGTGTGTCCCGCGTTGGCGCCGCCCTGAAATCTGATGACTATATCAGAATCGCTGGCCAGAAGGTCCGTGATCTTGCCTTTTCCTTCGTCGCCCCAGTTTGCGCCTACAATTGCCTTAACCATGTTTTTGCCTCCAATTTGGTAAATGGTTGATAATCTGACAGACGAATTATAGCAGATTTTTATAATATTAAAAGACGAACCTCATTTGACCGGATGACAGATGATGACACGCCTGTTTCCGTAGCCGTAATCGTTTGCACAGGTGACCAGGGTCAGCTGCGGCTTGTCCGAAGCGCTCGCGTCAACGTATTTCGCGAGCTTGGTCTTGTAAACGATCTCGATCTTGTCGATCCTGTAGTCCTGAACATGCCCGTCGAGCTTGATGAACCTGACATTGTCTCCGACATTCAGCTTGTAAAGCTTCGAAAACAAGGTCGTATTCTTCATGTTATGTCCTAAAATTGCCGCATTGCCGTTCTGTCCCGGCTTCATTGAATACTCGTAAAGGCCCACGCCGTAACGCAGAGCGACGGTCGAGGTAGAGTTCCATACCGGAAGTCTCTTGTTGATCTTGCCGATCTCCAGTATTCCGATGCAGACGAGGGTAACGTTCTTGGGGAGCTTGGCTTTTCGGGAGGATATGAAAGCCCTTATCGAAGACATGTCAGCCTCATCGCCGTCTTCACCGTCACCGAAATAGTCGTACTCCTCCCCTGCCGCTTCGTTACCGTCTCTCGGAACGATGAAAGTGACCTCAATGTCGGTGCCGGCATTCTCCGGATCCGGTTCGCCCTCGGGGTTGGCCGTAACTACCGCTTCTGACATTTTCGAGATCATGACGTCCATGGCGTCGCCCATTATCTGCTCGCGCTTCAATGACTTGATCGGTTCAACGGCCAGAAAGCCCAGTCCGGTCAGCAGGATTAGGCAGCTGATGATCATGAGGACGGTAAATCCCCTGCCGTTCAGCTTAGAGTCCTTTTTATTGCCTGATACCTGTCTTTGCATACTTTGTAACTGTGTTAAATTCCTCGAAAAAAGTACTGTTATTATACCCCTTATCCGTGATATTATGTTCAATACTCATTCAAATTCTTAGGGGGGATCGGAATGGACAGCGCTATCTGGAACAATGCACTCAAGTTTCTCAGATTTGATAACGGCATAGACAGCGTCACATATGACTCAATCATCAGCAAGATGACCGTGCCGTATTGTGATGACAGCGTCCTTATCCTTGCTGCCAGAGATGAGTACTCCTTAAGTCTCGTAAAAGGCCAGAAACTGAGTAAGATCATTAATTCAGCGATAAGGACGGCCAACGAGAACAACCCCATCGCAGTCCAGTTCGTCCTTGCGGGCGACGAAAATGCCGTAATGGCTTCCGTCACTGCCGAGAAGAAGGTCTCCAGACCCGATACGGATTATTCCGTTCCTTCTGCCACGGGACTTGCGAACGATTTCACTTTTGCAAATTTCGTAGTAGGCGACTGCAACCGCTTCGCCCATGCTTCCGCCGTTGCCGTCTCACAGAATCCCGGCCAGCGTCAGAGAAACCCCTTCTATCTCTGGGGTAACTCCGGTCTCGGCAAGACCCACCTAATGAAGGCGATCGGCAATGCCATCATTGAGAACCTTCCCGAGAAGCGTGTTCTCTACACGACATGCGAGGCTTTCACAAATGCCTTCATCGCCTGCATCAAGAGCGAGAAATACGAGCCTTTCAGGGCTAAATACAGATCAGTCGACGTCCTTCTCATCGATGACATCCAGTTCCTCATCGGCAAGGAAGGCGTTCAGACCGAATTCTTCAATACTTTCGAGGCCCTGATCAATGCCGGCAAGCAGATAGTGGTAACATGCGACAGAGCTCCCTCAAATCTTACGGAACTCAACAGCAGGCTTACTTCCCGCTTCCAGGACGGCATCATGTTCGATGTCCAGCCGCCGGATTTCGAGACCCGTAAAGCTATCTTTACGAGCAAGCTCAAAGCGGACAATTTCACTCTCTCCGATGAGATAGTCGATTATGTCTGCGAGAACATCACGACCAACATCAGACAGCTGAATGGCGCCTATAATACCATTTCTTCTTATGTTACTCTTGCAAACGGCGAGCTCTCTCTGGATGAGATTCAGAAGATCTTAAAGCCAATGCTCTCTCCTAACGATAAGAAATATCTCACGCCTGAGATCATCATCAATGCAGTGTCAAAGTACTATAACATCACACCGGACAAGCTCACTTCCAAGCTCAGATCCGCTGAGATCTCAAATGCCCGCAACGTGGCAATGTACATCTGCAGGGACTATCTTGAGCTTAAATATGAGAAGATCGGTGAACTTTTCGGCGGAAGAAAGCATACTACCGTAATCCACGGCTGCACCAACGTCGATGAGAGCGAAAAACTCAAGGCTGAGGCTGAGGAGATCCTCAAGATCATCACCTGATCCCGATAATCACTTTGAACCGTTTTTGTTCAAATGTGCATAACTGCCTGTAGATTAGCTGTTCAATCCGTGTTCATAAAAAATGCCTGTCGATAACGCAAGGGTTTTGTACAATGATTTTTGATGTTTTGTACAATTTACGGGAACCTTCAAAGCACACGGATCATTGACTTTTACGGACTTATGCACATTTCGACACGGCATAATAGAGATGAATACGAACTAGAGAATAATATCAGAGCGGACCGTCGTAATTTGTCCTCAAAACACAGGAATTTAACAGTGTTAAATATTTATTTTATTTAACAATTCCTGTATAATTATTTGGAAATAATGTTCCCGAAAGGCGGCTATGTTTTATGAAGTTCACTTGCAATAAAGATGACCTGGTTAATAATGTAAGCATCGTTCAAAGAGCTGTTTCTTCCAACAGCACTGTTCAGATATTAAACGGTATTCTCATAGAGTCAGACAATAACAGCAAGATCAAGCTCACGGGTTATGATCTTCAGACCGGCATCGAAGCTGACATGGACGCCGATGTTTTCGAGAAGGGTTCAGTAGTATTGGATTCAAAGTTCTTCGGTGACATCATCAGAAAGCTTCCTGAATCTGAAGTTGAGATCACCGTTAATGATAATTTTCAGACCGTCATCAGCTGCGGCAAGGCAGAATTCAAGATCTCCGGTCTTGATCCTGAGACATTCCCTAAGATTCCTGAAGTTGACGAATCAACATCAGACAAGATCGTAATGCCCCAGAAGATCCTCAAGAACATGATCAATCATACGATCTTCGCTGTTTCCAGAGACAATTCAAGACCTGTTCTTACGGGCAGCAACATTGTAAGTGACGGTTCCGTCCTTTCAGTTGTTTCCATCGACGGCTTCAGAATGGCCATCAACAAAGAGAACATGGGCAATGACTTCCCGAAGATCAACTACATCGTTCCGGGCAAGGCTCTTACTGAGATGAGCAAGATCTTAAGCGACGACGATGACGCTGAGATCATTCTCTACACTTCAATGCAGAATCTCCTTTTCGATATCGGCAACGTAAGGATGGTATCGAGACTCATCGAAGGCAACTTCATCAATTTTGATTCGATCATTGCGAAGAATCCTAAGACAGTCATCACTCTCAACCGCAAGGATTTCCTCAATGCCGTTGACCGTGCTGCACTCATCATCATGACAGATGACAGGAAGTGCCCCGTAAGACTTCTTACTTCAAATGCTTCTGAACTCACCGTTTCAGCAGTTTCCGCTCAGGGTAACCTTCAGGAGAACATTGAAGTCAAGGTTGAGGGAGATCTCATCGACGTTGATTTCAACTCCAGATACATCCTGGATGTACTCAAGAACATCGAAGACGAGACCATAAAGGTTGAAGTCAACGGCGGTCAGGGACCCTGCATAATCAAGCCGCTTGAAGGAGAGAGTTACATCTACCTCATCCTCCCTATCAGACGATAAATGATAATCAAGGGTATTCACCTAATTAACTTCAGAAATTACGGAAGGCTCGATCTTGATGTCGGGCCTTCTGTTAACATATTCTACGGTGACAATGCCCAGGGCAAGACAAACATCATCGAGGCTGTCTATGTAGCCGGAAGCGTGGCTTCCCACAGGACTTCCAAGGACATCGAGATGATCCGTTTCGGTGAGAGTTCGTATAGTACCGGCCTGGATCTCATTTGTGATGACGGCGGCTCCATGCAGATGACCGCAGAATTCCATACCGAGAAATCCGATCTTTCGAAAACAGTCCGCTCCTACAGAGTACTCAAGCAGGACGGCATGAAGATCGACCGTATTTCTGATTACATCGGCGTATGTAACATTGTTATTTTCGCTCCCGAGGATCTCAATATCGTCAAGAATGCACCTGCTTTCAGGCGCAGGTTCCTCAATACGCTCATATCGAAGGTCTCCCCTTCATATTTCAATCTCTTAAGCGATCTTTCCAAGCTCATGAACCGTAAGAACGCATACCTCAGGAACGCGAGAAACGGCATCAGGAGCGGCGAGATCACCCAGACAGAGGCAGATGCCTCCCTGGACTTTTGGGACTTCTCCATTGCCGATATCTCGGCCGATATCATCATCATGAGGGACAGATTCTCCAGGCTTCTTTCTGATGCTGCCTCAAAGCATCACAGCAACATTTCCGGCGGAAAAGAAAAGCTCACCATAGAGTATGACACCATATCAGGCTGTAGCGTGCCCGTAGAAGCGTCCGAGGGTGATTCCCGTCAGTATGACGGTTACCTTAAGAAAGGCCTCTCAGGGAGCGATTACACGCGAATTAAGGGCATACTGTCAGATAATATACTTTCGAAGCTCAAATCAGCCCGTTCCTACGACCTTGAGAAGGGCATTTCCTCGGTCGGCGTCAACAAAGATGATCTAGACATGAAATTAGACGGTCTTCAGATGAGAAGCTTCTCTTCCCAGGGACAGCAGAGATCGGCCTCTCTTGCGCTCAAATTGGCCGAGCTGGACATCTTAAGGATGTTTACCTCATCTACCCCCATCCTGCTCTTAGACGACGTTTTCTCGGAATTAGACGCAGAGAGAAGGGCAAGCCTGTTATCAGTCATGAAAGATGCCCAGATCTTCATCACATGTACTGACCGTGACATGACATCCAAAGAGCTTGCTTCGATGGAAGCTGCAGACAGTGCCCGCTATTTCCGGGTAACAAGTGGCACAGTTTCAGCCGGTTAAAATTCCCCTATATATTATAATTAGTATATTTACTATTATTTACTAAAGTATAGTATAATACTAAAGGCTTAGAACAGGAACGGAGGCTTAGTATGTTCATACATATCGGCAATGATATGTCAGTGCGTAAGTCTTCCGTTACGGCGATCATCAATCTCGAGACTGCCCTTCCTTCCAAAAAGGACATCGCGGATTTCATGAATCTTGAGGATGAGCAGGGAAGACTCCAGTATGTCGGGGACGAGATCCCAAAGACCCTGGTCCTCACGGATGACAAAACTTATGTTTGTTCACTCTCGTCTCAAGTCCTGTTTAAAAGACTGAAATCGTCCTGATCTCGATCAAAAAGCCCGGTTAACAGTGTTACAAACGCACTGTTTCAGGTTCTTTTGCGGATTTGGGCTCTAAAACGTAAAAAACTGCATGAAGAGAGGTTATTTTCGATGGCAGACAACGAAGAAAAGAATATCTTAGCTGAGAACAACGCTTCCGAAGGCGAGAAGAAGCCTGCGGTTGACCTTTATTTCCAGCCGGTAGAGGAAGGGGACGATGACGAGCTCAAGAATCTCGCAGAGAATCCCAGAGCCCTCACTGAGGATTTCAAGGAAGAATCCATGGCTGACGTCAAGGCTGCTTCCGAGGATCAGGATGAGTTCGATACATCCAATGACAGTTCTTACAGTGAAGATGACATTCAGGTACTTGAAGGACTTGAAGCTGTCCGTAAGAGACCTGGAATGTACATCGGTGATACGACCCTGAGAGGTCTTCACCACCTCATTTATGAGATAGTCGCTAATTCGGTCGACGAGGCACTTGCGGGCCGCTGCGACACGATAGATGTCGTGCTCAATAAAGACGGTTCCGTAACAGTTACGGATAACGGATCCGGAATTCCTGTCGGTATCCATCCCAAGCTTGGTATTCCTACGGTTGAAGTCGTTCATACGGTCCTTCACGCAGGCGGAAAATTCGGCGGCGGTGCATACAGCATTTCCGGCGGTCTGCACGGCGTTGGAGCTTCTGTTGTTAACGCTCTTTCAGATCACATGAAAGTAGAAGTTAAGAGAGAGGGAAAGATCTTCGAGATCGAATTCGAGAAGGGAATCACAACTGTTCCTCTTCATGAAGTGGGAACATGCGATGAGAATGACACAGGTACGAAGACAAATTTCATTCCTGATAATTCCATCTTCCCTGACATTCATTTCGATTTTGATTCAATGATCACACGTTACCGTGAAATGGCTTTCCTCAATAAGGAAGTCACCATTGATCTTACTGATGACCGTGGAGCAGAGCCCGTTAAAAAGCATCTGCACTATGACGGCGGCATCATCTCGTTCGTTGAATATCTCAACAGACATAAGGAAGCCATCAACGTTCCGCCGATCTATTTCGCGACAAAGCAGGGAGACAGCTTCGTAGAGATAGCACTCCAGTACAACGATTCCTATCAGGAGACCGTTTATACATACGCAAACAACATCGCAACACCTGAAGGCGGTACGCATCTTGCAGGCTTCAGAGCTGCAATGACACGTGCCATCAACGACTATGCAAAGAAGTATAAGTTCCTGAAGGACGGCGATACAAAGCTCCAGGGCGAGGATACGAGAGAAGGTCTTGCGGCCATTATTTCCGTTAAACTTCCCGATCCTCAGTTCGAGGGACAGACAAAGTCCAAGCTCGGTAACGCAGAGATCCGTCCCATGGTTGAGAACGTAGTTGCAGAAAAGCTTGAGATATATCTCGAGGAGCATCCTGACGTTGCCAAGCTCATCATGGATAAGTGTCTCCAGGCTTCCAGAGCACGTGACGCCGCAAAGCGTGCACGTGAAATGACCAGAAGAAAGACTGTATTTGAAAACAACTCTTTGCCGGGCAAGCTCGCTGACTGTCAGTCCAACGAAGCAGAGTTTTGTGAGATCTTCATCGTAGAGGGAGACTCCGCAGGCGGATCCGCAAAGCAGGGAAGAGAGAGAAAGTATCAGGCCATCCTCCCGCTCTGGGGTAAGATGCTCAACGTTGAGAAGGCCCGTATCGATAAGGTTTATTCCAACGAGAAGCTTCAGCCTGTCGTCATGGCTCTCGGTGCCGGAATCGGTGATGAATTCGATGCAAGCAAACTCAGATACCACAAAGTAATCATCATGGCAGATGCCGATGTTGACGGTTCACACATCAGAACGCTGCTCCTGACATTCTTCTTCAGATACCTGAGACCTCTTGTTGACGGCGGTTATGTTTACATCGCTTGCCCACCTCTTTATAAGGTCTATAAAGGCGATGAAGCATACTATGCATACGATGACAAGGAGATCGAACAGATAAAGGCCGAGCATCACTGGGAGAATCCTCTTATCCAGCGATTCAAAGGTCTCGGTGAGATGAGCTCTGAACAGCTTTGGGATACGACAATGAATCCTCTCACAAGAAAGCTTCTCCGTGTCACTCTTTCAGACGCACAGGCTGCCGACGAGACATTCACGCTTCTCATGGGAGATCAGGTTGAACCCCGCAAGGAATTCATCCAGGAGAATGCAAGCCTTGCCAATATCGACAACTGATACTTACAGTACGATCCAGAATACAGACAGCTCCGGTTTTCCGGGGCTGTTTTTGTTCCACGTGGAACAAGGGACATTGTTTTACTGGTCGATTATTTGTGATTTCAGAACACAAAATTCGTTAAATTGTAAAAATTGTTCCATGTGGAACATTTGCCCTGCTATTTTATATTTAATATTCCATAAATAAGGTTATAATTTGTTTGTACGATAATAAACTCTGAAAAGGAGATAACCCTATGGGTATAGTTATTGCTCTGGTAAACCAGAAGGGCGGTGTAGGTAAGACCACAACGTCTGTTAACCTTGCTGCTTATCTCGGAAAGAAAAAGAAGAAGGTCCTGCTGATCGACCTCGATCCCCAGGCTAACGCAAGCAGCGGACTCGGAATCGACAAGTCTCAGCTCGAGAAGACCATCTACGATGTCATCATCAACGAGACGCCTATTGATGAAGTCATCTATGAAAGCGGAACATTCAACGTTGATATCTGCCCTGCTAACATCAATCTGGCCGGAGCTGAGGTTGAGCTTGTATCAGCCATCTCCCGTGAGCAGGTCCTTAAGGGTGCGCTGGAGCCGATCCGTGACAGCTATGACTACATCATCATCGACTGCCCTCCGTCACTCTCGCTCCTGACCATCAACGCTCTTACGGCTACCGATAAGATCATCATCCCGATCCAGGGTGAGTTCTATGCGATGGAAGGACTTACACAGCTGATCGAGACGGTCAATGTCGTTAAGAAGAAACTCAACAAGAACATTGAGATTCTCGGCGTTGTTCTCACCATGTTCAACATGCGTACCCAGCTCTCCCGCCAGGTCAAGGAAGAAGTTGATAAGTTCTTCGGTCCGAAGGTCTTCAAGACGATCATTCCGAGAAATGTCAGGCTCGCTGAGGCTCCCAGCTTCGGTCAGTCTATCTCTGACTACGATAAGAACTCCAAGGGAGCGAAGGCATACGAGGCTCTTGCAAACGAAGTCATCAGGAAGACTAAATAACTAATATAGACAGATATCTATATATTATAAGGAGAATTACAAATGGCTAATATCAAGAAGACAGGGAAGAAGGCTGCTCCTGCAGCCAAGAAACCGGCCGGCAGACCTGCTAAGGCTAAGACTGCTGCAAAGGCACCTGCAAGAGCAACGAAGACAGCAAAGCCTGCGACAAAGAAAACCGTTTCTAAGGCTGCCCCCAAGAAGGCTGCGCCGGCTCCTAAGCGCGCTCTCGGTAAAGGCCTTGGTGCAATGCTGTCAGTTGAGGGTATTCCGGCTTCTTCCGGTGATTCAGTAGTTGAGCTCAAGATCAACGACATATCTCCCAATGAAGGACAGCCCCGTAAGAACTTTGACGATACATCTCTGCAGGAACTTGCTGCTTCCATATCTGAGAGCGGCGTTATACAGCCCATAATCGTTCAGAAGAAAAATGGCGCCTACAGGATAGTAGCGGGTGAGCGCCGCTGGCGTGCTGCCCGTATAGCCGGTCTTACGGTCATTCCTGCCATTGTGCGTGAACTCTCCGACCGCGAGACTATGGTTCAGGCACTGCTCGAGAATCTCCAGAGGGAAGACCTGAACCCGATTGAAGAAGCATACGCCATGCAGAACCTTCTCAAGACCCATAAGCTTACACAGGAACAGCTTGCTAAGAAGCTCGGTAAGCCCAGGGCTACGATCGCAAACACGATGCGACTTGTTAACCTTGATGATTCTCTCCAGGAATATATCAGGCGCGGAGACCTCTCTGAGGGTCATGCCAAGGTCATCCTTTCGCTCAAGGATAAAGAAGACCAGAAAATGGCTGCTGAGATGATCCTCCAGAAGGAGATGAACGTCAGACAGGCTGAGATCTACGTGAAGAAGATCCTTGAGGCTAAAGAGAACCCGGAAGAACCTAAGGCAGTCGAGCTTCCTGACGAACGTGTATCGCTCAGCGTCAAGGAAGTTGAGACCAAACTTAAGAAACAGCTTGGCTCAAGAGTCAAGCTCAAGCTGACCGACAGAAGCATCGGTAAGGGCAAGATCGTGATCGAATATAAAGATTACGATGACCTGGACAGGTTAATTTCAATTCTTGGTTGAAATTCCTGGCTGATTTTTGTATACTAATTGCCGTTCGGTACACCTGAACGGCATATGGAGCTGTATCGAAGTGGTCATAACGAGGCGGTCTTGAAATCCGATTGCTTAATTTAAACTGCGAAGACACGGAACCAATAAAATAAATACTTTGTGGACTTGAGATATTCCGGAAAATGCCTCAGTTGTCCCCAAGTTGTCCCCAAGCCATAAATTTGGGCGACGTGAACCTTACAATTTAGTATACAAGGAGCGGTATCGAAGCGGTCATAACGAGGCGGTCTTGAAAACCGTTTGGTGTAACAGCCACGTGGGTTCGAATCCCACCCGCTCCGCCA
>CAMJPC010000026.1 GCA_946407705.1 uncultured Clostridia bacterium
AAAGAAGATCTGGCTCGTGCCAGAGAAATGGATTTGCTCACATATCTTACCTATTACGATCCCGGGAACCTTAAACACGTTTCCGGGAATATTTATTCTACGGTGGAACATGATTCACTCATCATAAACAACGGCAAGTGGTGTTGGTTCTCTCAAGGCATCGGTGGCAGGTCTGCCCTGGATTATCTGATAAAGGTAAAAGGCATTCCGTTCCGAGAAGCTGTCGAGAGGATCATCGGCAACATAACGGAGCCTTTACCCCAGATAAAACCACAAGCAGAACCACCCAAGGAATTCGTAATGCCGAAAGTGAACGACAATACTTCACGCGTTGCTCAATACCTTATGGAACGAGGAATCGATCCCGAGATAATCAGTTGGTGTATCGACCATAAGCTCGTATACGAGACCACAAAATACAGCAATGTCCTCTTTGTCGGCTATGACCAAAAAGGCACTCCCAAGTATGGTGCCGTCAGAGCAACTAACGGCAGTTACAAAGGTGACGTAAAAGGCAGCGACAAGCATTTCTCTTTCAAGATGATAAAGGCATCAAGTCCGAGGACGATTCATGTATTTGAATCAGCCCCGGATCTCTTGTCTTATGCCACGCTCGTCAAACTTAACGGCGAGAACTGGCGAAGAGAATCGTATCTGTCTCTTGGCGGTATTGGCGGCAAGGCGCTGCCAATGGCACTTGAACAATTGCTTAAGGATTATCCCGATATCAGTCACATATATCTCCATCTGGATAATGATGCACCCGGACGCAATGCAGCCAACCGCATCAAGGAAATACTTGGCAGTAATTATGTCGTCAAAGATTGTCCGCCGCCTGAGGGTAAGGACTATAACGACTTCCTAAAAATACAACTTTCAAAACCCAAAACTAAAAAACAGGAGGCTATCAGAAGATGAAGAAGTTCAAAAATGCAGTAGCAATACTGCTTATGTTAACCACGATGGCATCATTTACCGGATGCTTCAGTAAGGAACAAACAAATCCCACGGAATCGACTCAGGTAACTTATCAGATCGGTTCACCCGGGAAGACTGAGGATTTCGAGTTCGGTGTTACGGGAATCAATTCATTTGACGTAACTACGGATTATGGAGAAACGATGCACTATCTTTTAGTAAGCGTTTCCTATACTAACCTGTCTGATAAAGAGCAGGATATCACCAAAAGAAACATCGAGTTCTATCTTGATAACGAAGAGATCATATCAAGCGAATACAGATCCGAGTTTGAAGATTATTTCAAAGAGGGTCTGCTCTTCAATGACAATAACGTCAATTCAGGAAGAACAAAGAGAGGCTATATCGTTTACCGCATCTATCGTGATTACTCCACCATAAATGTCTGTATGAACGATATAACCGTCACGGCAAATAAGAGCTCCGTGACCCCTCTTACAAAGCCGACAACAAGCGACGCAACGGAACAAACTACAGAGAGCACGGCAGGTCCGACAGAGTAGAAAGCCGAAGGCTTTCCTCAGGGTTTCAGGGTCTCCCCTGACAAGCTCTCATGTGTTTGTGTACACAAACGCGTTGCTTGCTGCTCCGTTATCCACGAAAAAGACACTACGAAAGGAGCCAAATATGCCAGCCGAAAAGACAGTTCAAATCCACTTCAGAGTAACCTCGAGCGAGTATGAATCCATCAAAAATAATGCGGATAAATCGGGACTCAGCTTAAGTGAATATGCCAGAAGATCTCTCGTAGGCGAAAAGGTCATGGCAGCTCCTCCCGCCGAATTTGGTGAACTGATACGTGAAATAAAACGTATCGGAAGTAACCTCAATCAGGTCTTAAGGAAACTCAACGGTCTGGGTATCGCTCATCCGCTCGAGTTGGAACGGTGTGCTGAAAACATCACCGGTGTCATCAACATGCTGTACCAAACCTTCAGACCGGGGAAAGGAGATAAGTAATGGCCGTAACATCAATATGGGCTGTAACGCATCATATAGATAATACTATTACCTATATCGTTAATCCCGAGAAAACGATCGAGCGACCGGAACTCAGTCAGGAAGCAATCGATGCCCGCAAGGCTGTCGGTGATGTTATCGATTATGCCAGCAATGGTGATAAGACAGACCAGATGATGTACGTCACCGGAATAAACTGCTCCCCTGATACTGCCGTTGACGAATTCCTAAGCACAAAACGCTACTGGGGTAAAACCGACGGCAGACTCGCCTATCACGGATATCAGGCTTTCAAAGAGGGTGATGGCGAGATATCTGCAGAAACGGCACATAAGATTGGAGTCGAACTTGCTCAAGAGTTATGGGGCGACAGATTTGAAGTCGTTATTGCCACTCACCTTAATACGGGTCATCTGCACAATCATTTTGTAGTAAACTCCGTATCCTTTATCGATGGCCTGAAGTATCGTCGCACCAAAGCTGATTACAGGCAGATGCGAGCTGTAAGCGACAGGCTGTGCAAAGAAGCAAAGCTCCATGTTGTCGAAGACCCGTCTACCAAGAAAGGCAGATCCTACGATGAGTGGATGATGCAACGTCAGGGCAAGACAACAGTCAGGGGCACGATCCGTGAAGATATCGATTACGCGATCAAGATGTCCAGAACGGAAAAGCAGTTTGCTTCCATCATGAAGGAGTTGGGTTATGAGTTCAAATTCTTCGGGAAAGACGGTTCGCGTCTTGAACATCCCGGTCTGAAACCACCGGACGGAAAAAACTTCTTCAGATTCCGTAGTTTGGGAACAGATTATGATCTGGACTCGATCAGAAGGCGTATCATCTTGAACACAACAGTTCAGGGTACGCCTTTATTAATTGAGGATAAACCTCTTCCTCATAATATCGGCCGTCCCCAAGGTTCAGGTTTGGCTTCCGTATATCAGAGATACTGTATCAGGTTATATGCCATCGTTTGCCGACCAAAAAGAGTAAAACGTGAATATATCCCCATGGCCCTGAGAGAAGACATAGATAAGCTGGATAAGTATATCGCTCAGATGGACTTCCTCTATGAGCATAAGGTCGATAACACGGCATCACTACAAACCATGAGAGAAGCTCTGGTATCACAGTTAAAGCCTCTCATTATGGAGCGGCGGAAACTATACGCAATCAAAAAGAAGGCTGTCAGAAATCAATACGGACCTTTAATCACAGAAACTGACGACAAAATAAGACCTATTTCACAAAAGATACGTGAACTGCGTAAACAAATCGCAATGTGTGATGCTGTCTCAGTCAGTTCAGAACGCGTCGCAAAGGGACTTGAAGCTCCGGACAGGAAACCTGAGCTTGAACCGCCAAAGAAAGATATTAAGACGCGAAAACAAAACAGGCATTAATTTTCCTCGCTTTCCGGGGCGCTGCTACGGTGGCGCCCCATTTACATGCCCGATAACGGGCAAATAAAAACAAGGAGGAATAATCCATGGCAATTGAGAATGAGACTGCCGACCAGGTCGTTAGAATGGTCCTGCAAGGTAGCGAAGTTGTCTTAAGGCTCTCGGGCGAAGCGGCTATCAGGATCGCATCCATGATATACAACGCTTTAAAGGGAGATCTGACCACAAGAGGCCGGGCGACTCTTTGGGAATTCTTAAAGTCAGGCAAAGACCAGAAGATTTTCCGTATTCCTGACGAATACCTCAAAGCGTTTACCAAGGCCAGTAAGAAGTTCGGGTTCCCTTTCGTCATTCTGAAAGACAAATCCAATAAGGATGGTCTTACGGACATTATGGTCTATGCAACTGATGCTTCCAAAGTAAACCGAGTCATCGAGAACTTTAATCTCCTGGTCAAGCAGGTCGAAGTAGTCAAGCCAGAAGTCAAAACCGAAAAAGGCGAGTTTATCAAACCTCTCGGCATGCAGCTTTCAGTTCCGTTGGATCTTATTGACGGTATCCCAAATCCTGAAGATCAGGACAAAAGACTCTTATCTGAACTTCAGAAGTATGCTGCCAAGATGAAAGCAAACGGTCCTCAAATAGCAGAGCCGGTCGGACTTTTATGCAAGCCTGATGGTCGTTATGAGGTCTTACCCGGTCAGGGTTCCAAAAGGATCATGGCGTTAAGACTTGCCGGTTACAAACTCGCTGTTGCCGATATATCGGTCCCCAAAAAGGATGGTATTGAGGTCAGAGCAGAAAACATCGACGAGAGGCCTCCTCAGGAAAGATCAGAATCACCGAGAACTCCTGAAGAGCCTGTAATTGAGAAACCGAGTCCTACCAAAGAAGAGGGCCAGACAGTAAACCCTACTATGGCCCGAATGTCACGAGACCCAGCGTCCGGGCAAGACTTCGGGCCGAGATTGAAAAAAGACGAGAAGGAAACTTCTATCAACGACCTTGAAAAACGTCCATCGGTCAGAAAGAAGCTTGAAAACGCAAAGATTGTTGCTGCCGAAAAGCAGACAGCCAAAGTGCTGGAAAGGTCTGCCAGAAAACCGAGGTGATGTGTTATGCGTAAAGTAACCAACAAGTTCTCGGCGACAAGAATCATCCTCTACTGTTCCGGTCTCTTACCAATCGCTTGGTTCGGTCTTAAGTCGGCACCGTTTTTTGTTAAGAGCGGACTTGTGGGCATCTTAGAAAATGCGGGCGATATATTTAATAATCCGTTCCATATCACACTAGTTCAGGGCAGCCTCAGGGTTGTCCTGATCTTTTGTGCCTTATATGCAATGGGTATAGGGGTATATCTCTCTACCGAAAGAAACTACAGGCGCCGTGAAGAACATGGTTCAGCCAAGTGGGGAGAAGCAGGTTCGGTCAACAGACGGTATCAGGCAAAACCTGAAGAAGCCAACAAGATCCTGACTCAGAACGTGAGGATCGGTTTCAACGGTCGTATCCACAAGCGCAATCTGAACGTGCTCGTCGTAGGTGGGGCCGGTGCAGGAAAAACCAGATATTACGCTATGCCTAACATCCTTCAGGCAACCAAAAACACCAAGTTTTCTATGGTTGTACTCGATCCGAAAGGCGGAACACTTCGTTCCTGCGGCAACTATCTCGTAGATCAGGGTTACGATGTCCGAGTGCTCGATCTTATCAATCTTGACCGAAGTCACTGCTATAACCCGTTCGTTTATCTTGAGAGTGACGATGATATCCAGCGTCTTACTACGAACCTCATTAAGAATACGACACCGAAAGGAAGCCAGACAAAAGATCCGTTCTGGGATCAGGCAGCTGAAATGCTTCTCAAAGCGCTTGTATTCTATCTCTATTATGAGGCGCCACCCGATGAGCAGAACTTCCCTATGGTTATGGAGATGATACGTGCGGGTGATGTCAAAGAGAATGATGATGACTACGAGTCACCGCTTGATATCCTTTTTGAAGAGCTCGAAGAGAAAGATCCTGAGCATATCGCGCTTAAGTATTACAGAGGATATCACTCCGGCGCAGCTCAGACTTTGAAGTCGATCCAGATCTCTCTTATTGCAAGACTCGAGAAGTTCAATCTTCCTTCTCTTGCAGGAATCACTCAGACAGATGAGATGCGACTGCGTGAACTCGGCGAAAAGCCCGGTGCGATCTTCGCGCTTATCCCTGACAACGATGAGTCCTATAACTTCATTATCGGAATGCTTTACACACAGCTATTCCAGCAACTGTATCGAAGCGCCGATTTTGAACATGGTGGAAGACTGCCCTATCACGTCCACTTCATCATGGACGAGTTTGCAAACGTCTGCCTTCCTGATTCGTTTGACTCACTTCTTGCGACAATGCGTTCCCGTGAGATCTCCGTAAGCATAATCCTGCAGAACCTTGCTCAGCTTAAAGCTCTCTTTGAGAAGAAATGGGAGTCCATCGTAGGTAACTGTGATGAATTTCTTTATTTAGGCGGCAACGAACAAGGAACTCATAAGTATGTCAGTGAGCTCTTGGGTAAAGAAACCATCGATACAAATCACTATGCGCAAAGCAAAGGCCGTACCGGCGGTTCTACTAAGCATGAACAAACTCAGGCCCGTGACCTTATGACTCCTGATGAAGTCAGGATGCTCGATAACAGATACGGAATTCTCTTTATCAGAGGCGAGTATCCGGTCATGGATCTGAAGTATGACCTCATGAAGCACCCGAAGATCGCATTCACGGAAGAAGGCGGCGCGGCTCCGTTTATTCACGGCAGAGACACCAGATCCACAGCAACAGTAACGCTTATCGGCAACGATCAAGCGTTGCGTGACAAGGCTATCGATATCGAGAAGCTTGTCACCGAATACCACGAATTCGAAGTTCTCTCCTACGAAGACCTCGAAGAACAATACCAAATAAAGGAGATATAACATCATGAACAAGATTAAGTCAAACAACAAAGTAACTGCTCTTGAAAAAGAGAAGAGAAAGACAGTGCTCAAGCGCTATCTCATGATCGCCATCACCGTTGCCATCGTTTGTGTAGCAATGGTCCCGGTTGTAGCTGAGAGCGATGCCGAGAAGGCTATCAAGAACATGTCGGATATTATCTTCGGCATCATCAGAGCAATCGGCGTTATCCTTGCAGGTTGGGGCCTTGTTCAGGTCGGTATGAGCTTCCAGAGCCACGATCCGTCCCAGCGTTCTCAGGGTTTCCTCTGCCTTGCCGGTGGTCTCATCATCGTCTTTGCAAAGTCGATCCTGACTGCAATCGCTCCCGGCGTATTCAGCTGATATAACGGGGAGGTGATCTTTTGGGTACCGCAGCTTGGTATGAGCTTATGCAGGGTCTTCAGTACCTTGGCGACAAGCTCGATAAAATGTGGGCCCTCCTTACAACTTCACCGCAAAACTTCAAAGGTGGCGGCATCTGGAGCATAATTACCACCATCAACGGAGTCTTGGGTGCAATCGGCACTGCCCTACTCGTCTTGTTTTTCACCATAGGTGTAATCAAGACCTGCGGGAGCTTTGCCGAACTCAAGAAGCCTGAGACGGCTGTTAAGGTCTTTATCCGTTTTGCTATTTCAAAATATCTGATCGATAACTGTCTTAAGCTCATGTTAAACTTCGTGACTATCGTTCAGGGCGTGATAGCAAAGGTAACCGCTTCAAGCTCTGTCGGTACTGCCCTGGAGTTCTCGATCCCTTCCAGTGTTCAGAGCAAATTCGACGGAGTCGGCATTCTTGACGGTGCTATCCCTCTTTGGGCTATATGCTTCATCGCACACATCGCATTTATTGTCATTGGTATCGTTCTGCTTCTTACCGTTTACGGTAGATTCTTCAGGATCTATATGTACACGGCTATAGCACCGATACCTTTATCCACTTTGGCAGG
>CAMJPC010000027.1 GCA_946407705.1 uncultured Clostridia bacterium
GTTGTCTCTTCGATATAGTTTTCGTAGGTCATCTTGCTCCGCCTTTCCTCTGCTGAACCCTAGCATTGTACTTAAGACCTGTCTCAAGTACCTTGGACTTTGCGTCGTAGTGATAGCACTGGCTGGCCAGGATATCGCGGGGCTCAAGAACTGTCTCATTGACGTTCTTGATCATCTTATTGAGGTCCTTAGCATTGGGCTTGCCGTCATCCTTGATGAGAATAAACTCGTGAACAGAAGACGGAAGCATATAGAAGCTACCACCAATTGTTTCAGCTGCCTTCTCAGCGAAATCGGGATATGCGGCAATAGACGCACCGTGGAAGCCGCTCTTGTTGGTTGCGATATAGGTTACGATGCCTACTTCATCGGGAGAAGGAAGCTCCTCGGATTCAATGAGGGACTTGATCATGTCTCCGAGCGGAGTGAACACGATAGGTTCGTTTTCGAGGGAGTTCTTCTCCGCATCAGCAAAGAGCTGCGCCTCGTCGACTCCATACAACTCCATGAGCGGTCTGGTTACCACTACACAAGACCTGCCGTTCTCATCAGAGAAGTTATCCAGGTGAACGTTTACGACAAGAGCCATATCCTGAATCATCCTGTGCGGTGTCTCAGCAAGGACAGGAGAGTCACCCGGAATGAGTCTGAGGTAGGTGTTATCCTTGACCTGCTCATAATCGGAGATAAAGTTCTTTACATCGCCTTCCTTGGTCTTTACGACCTCGATGTTAGCTTCGATGGTGTTTACGATCTTATAGACCGCATGATCCATGCTCTCGCCGTTGTTAACGTCCCTGAAGATCTCCTTAAGTCTGAATGCCATAGACATCTTGGAGTCTCCAACAGAGACCATGAGCCTGTCGGTCATACCATCAGGGGAGTTGATCGAATTAAACTTCAAAGAGATGCCGTCAAGTTCTCTGTCTTCGACCTCTTTAGTAACGAGATCCATAAGGTTGCTCTTGAATTCTTCAAAATCCATGTTTGTACCGTCCTTTCTTATACGTCGAGCTTTGTCTTTTCAAGCTCTTTTCTTAACCCGGTGATGCCGGAACCGCTCTCAGCTTTGCCTCCGTGAGAAGACGAAGCGCCTCTGTCTTTTCTGCTCATTGCGCACGCATAAGCGAAAAGCCTTACGCTCTTGCCGTCGTTTGAAGCTAACTCAGGCTCAAGCATTGTGATTTCATCTGATGCCATATCAGATACCTCCTTGAATTTTTATTTGCCCTTTTCGGGCATGTAAAAACCTGCATTTCCGCATCACTGGAAAGCAGGTTCTGAATAAGCCTTAGCCAACCTTTACGGTTATGTGTAAGCTCTCTTCGGTGATCGTAGTTACGCTTCGCATCTGTATTGCTCCAAAGGCAATACCTGTTCTTGCGTTGTTGATCTCTCCGGCATAATTGCCCAAACGCTTAACGGTCTTGTTTGCTTCCTTAGGAGTTTTGGCAATCCAGTAGCCGGAATCGTCACTGCAGATTGGGACGCCCGATTTACGCAAGTTGTTTACGTATGTGCGGACTGTTCTCGGACAAATATCGAAATGCTTCTCCAGCTTCTTGCTGTGAACCGCATTTTCCTGACCAATGTGCTTTGCTTTAAGGTAGTCGTAGAGTTTCTGTTCTTTAGTCATAAGAATTCTCCTTTGTCAGTTATCAGGGACACAGATCACGATGAATTCCGTGTTCTTCGCCCTGTAGATTTTTTTGTTGTACGGGTCTTGGCCATAGCCGCATGTTGCAAGACATAAGTGTTCAGAATCAAAAAGATCCGCACTTAAGTACGGATCGATAGCTGAGTCTTTGACATAAACGGTGTCGTATATCTTGTAGGTGCGTCTGATACCATCAGTAGTTGTGACGATAACTTCCTCACCGATATGCTTTTCGAGTTTCTGAAGTTGCCAGAATATGGTCTTGCTCTGCCTCATCCTATGACCGAAAAGCGTACAATTACCGGCTTCACCGATATTGCAGGTCTGAGGAAATCTCCCGACACCGAAGCGCAGGGCAGTAGCGGAGCAGGAATCCCATATGGGCTCCTTAACATCTATACAAGGAATCTCGAGCATTCCAATCAGAGTGATCGTTTCGTGTTTGGAAGATAGCTCTCCCATTTCACGAAGAAGCTCATCAAGAGAAGTATCATCTTCGCCTGATTCACCATCGACTGCGAGGAAGTCAGATACAGGGACCTCAAAAGAGACTTTTTCATCTCCGCCATCCTCGATAACGCTTTCAACAGTTTTGATTGCTTCCTTTGAAACAGACTGTCTTGCGTGGTTCTTGATCCATCCGATACAAGAAAATGCCAGGCCAAGCAAAAAAAGGACCACCAATACCGTTTTTACGATGATCCTTAAAGTTTTGCTGTCTCTCATAAAGCCTCCTTTAATGGAAAAGCCCCGTGAGCTTTATACCCACGGGGCCGCGAATCGTTACCTTCAGCAGGAGAGCTTCTTTTTACGTCTGATAAGAAGAGACGCTACAAGAGTTGATAAGGAAAGGAGTGCTGCGCCGAACTTCATATAAGTCGGCATTACCTCGCCTGTAGAAGGTCTGAAGTGGATTGTTACTGTCTGACCGTCATCGTTAAGGTCTTCGTGTGAACCGATAAGGATACCGGTTTCAACGTCGAAAACCTTCTCGAAAACGACGATCTTATCACCTTCGGAAAGGCCCTCAGAGGAGAACGTGATCTTAACTTCAACAGATCCTTCGGAAGACTTCGGTGTGAACTCGAGCATTGCGATAACGGGTGTGCCGTTTCTTGTGATCTGAGTGCCGTCTGTCTTGTAAAGGGCTGCCTCAGCGCGATATGTTCTTCCGAGCTCAAGTCCCTTGTATGAGAGCTTATCGGTGATGGTGATATTCCTTACTTCCTTTGATCCAAGGTAGATTGCCTTGTTGCCGCCGATTGTTGCAGTAGTGCCGATCTTAGGAACGTAAACGGTCTGTTCGACGTCGTTCAGATCGTAGTGGATACCGCAATATCTTTCGCTGTTTTCAGGCTTAACCTTCTCAGCTGCAACGAGTGTCTTACCCGTTACGAGCTCGATCTCAACTGTGAAAGGAACATCGACAGTTCCGTCAGTAGTCTCAGGAACAAAGATGACTGAATTGGTTATCGGTTTTCCTTCGGAATTATTGATAACTTCACCGGTTGCCTTGTCATAAAGCGTGCCTTCCATGACATAAGACTTACCGACAGTGAGTCCTTCGAACTTAACGGTATCAACGAGTGTGATCGTCTTTCTGAGAGCGACGATGTGAGTCTTTGTCTCAGTATCCGTCAGAGTCGTCTTAACGATAGGATTGAAGTTCAGGAACTCACCACGGATACCGTCTTCAGGCTTCCAGTCAATGTTATCGACTGTAGCGTGTGTTGCGGATGTCGTGATCTCGAAGGCATAAGTGTTAGGATCTTCGATATAGTACTCGGGAGCGATTGTTTCCTTGATATAGTACTTGCCGATATCAAGTCCTCTGTACTCATATATCTGCTTTTCGGTATTTTCCGTGAGTTTACCGATAACCACCTTACATTCCTCGTCCTTATAGATGGTGAACTCGGCACCGGAGAGGAACTCATTCTTGTCGTTTACCTTATGGACATAGACTGTGCCTGTCTGGTTGCGGAACTTGAATTCTTTAATGCCGACCTTGAAATCAGCTGCTGTCGTATCCTTGCCTCTGATAGTGAATGCTTCACAAGTGTTCTCAGTTGTGAACGTGCCGTCAGGCTTTACAAAGAAGTATCCGGCAGGAGCCTTTACCTCGACGATAAAGTATCTGTTGCCGAATTCCTTGCTGCCATCGTTGAAGTGGAGCACGCCGTTGGCCTCGTAAACACCCTTAGATGTTTCGACCATGACGCATTCCTTAAGTTCACCGTCATCTATGAGCTTGTTCTTGTTGGCATCAATCCAGGCTTCTGCCTTCTTATCGTCCTTATCCCAAACACCGTTGTCGTTGGAGTCAACAAATACTGCAAACTCAGCACCTGAGAGGGGCTCGTTTGTCTCGTTGTCGACCTTTGTGACCTTTACAGGCTCAGCGTAAGGAGTGTTGGCAGGATGTGCCTCGAAGTTGATAGCATCGTTTACCTCAAAGGCGATATCAGGAGCTGTTAAGTAATAGCCGTTGACGGTAGCAACTTCTCTGAGGATATACTTTCCTGCAGGGATGTCCTTGAAGACTACATTGCCGTCATCGTCTGTATCGACCATTACCTG
>CAMJPC010000028.1 GCA_946407705.1 uncultured Clostridia bacterium
AATTTCATCCCGGTTGAACGGTGCATTGTCCCTAGCGCTAATATCATGGCAAGCATCTATCCACAGGCTCCTGTCAAAATAGACCGGGATTTCCTTATATGCCTCTCTGTCTCAAGTGTATTTTATTAGCGTATCATCTTCTAAGATCATTAATGTTCTGCTTATTTGCTGATATATGCGCCATAACTTTCATATTCTAATCCAAGCCGATCGACAACGGTTCTTACCAAAGCTCTTAATACACCCCAGCTTAACGGGGTCACGCACCATGTTTCATAGTAGTTTTCTTCGCCATCCTTATAAATCCATAATTTATAAAAGTGCCCGTCAAGTCCAAGATGATGTTCATCCGTGACGGGCAATTCATTTACATATAACTCATCGACAATACACCGTTCCTCATTTTCTAATACGTAATCAGATATTGGTGCCAGCTGCTTAAAAACGCCTGCCGCTGCAGCTGCGCTAAAGGCAACACTCACCTTTGTTGAAGGGTCCATTTTTTGTTCATAGGCATAAGCTTTTACTGCTTCAACCTCTTCTTTCCCCGCCGGCTGGTAATTATAAAATACTTTATATCTACCATCTGGCATTTCGTGGAATTGTAAGCAGATTGCCGGCGCAAATGATGGTTCAATATAAAGATCCATCAAATGACGTCTGCTCTTCACTTCAAATCCATACCCCTCTGCGGTATATGAACCCATCGATGATCCTCCGTTTTCTGTGCATAAGTAAATATCATATTGCATAATCCTTAAGGAAAGTATCAGATTTTGAGCAGCAATAAAGAGCAGGATTTCAATAAATAAAACCTGCTCAAAATGTGATTCTTTCCGATTGTACCAATGGAGCGGCAGGATCAGGGATACCCTTCAGGCTGCATATGGGAATAGTATACTTTTCTGATCCCCGAAAAATTCCCGGAATCCTTTACTGATGGACGTTCTGCGTTATCTGAAACTAAATGGTTTTCAGATTTATGCATAGCAAACAGACCTTCCAGCAGGAAGATCTTCGTAGAACATATGGGAAAATGGTGTTATCCCGTGGCAGGTCGGATCCTTCCTGCCGAATACATCCGGCAGCACCCGCACTTTGGACACAGCCTGATATCAGTCTTCCACACCGCAAGGATCAGTTCGGCCATTGTCAGGCCTGTGTAGCGCCGCTGGAACCTCTGATGTCCCTGGATCCGGAAGATAAGCCTGAGGTTGGCTGATTTCATCCTGTTATTTAAAAACCCGTAATACCGTATCTTCTGGAAACCGGAAGGGAGTACGTGCATCAGAAACCGCCGTATAAACTCTTCGTGTGAGAGGACGATCACGCGTCTGGGCTCCCCCGGCTTTCTGGCCCTGGCAGAGAAAGAAACTTCTGTGTCGGTAACAGAGAGAAGACGGCTGTTGGATATGGCGATCTTGTGTGTATATCTGCCAAGGTACTCGATCGCGTTGCCGAAACCATTGAAGGTCTGCTTGATGAAAGGACACCAGTCTTTGAGATAAAGGCTGTTGCGGAAGGCTTTCCACTCGAGAGGGTGAGCGAGACGCCGACAGTTATCCGGAAAAGAGAGACTGCCGGAGTTATAAGCATCGTTGAGTGAAGAGAGGAACTTTCCCTTAAATTTATCGCGAAGAACATAAACCGGGATAAAAAACCTGCTTTTGGACTTACGGAGCTTACTGTCTTTAGTCAGGCCGCCGCCGGATATGATGCAGTGCATGTGCACGTGATAGCCCAGCTCCTGGTTCCAGGTATGAAGGACCTGAATGATACCGGGGAGAGCGCCGAGATATTTGGGGTTGGCAGACAGCTCAAGGAGTGTCCGGGCACAGCACCGGTGGAACATGCCGTAAAGAAGCTTCTGATTGGAATACAGAAGACTGTTCAGCTCGTGAGGGAGAGTGAACACGACATGAAAATACGGCGAGTCTATGACTTCGGCGCGCCGGGAATCGATCCATAGCTCCTTTTTGACCGCCTGACAGTTGGGACAGTTGCGGTTGCGGCAGGAGTTGTTGTGAAGCTCCCTGTGGCCGCAGTCGGGACAGATGCTGACGTTCATACCAAGACTGCCGGTGCCGCAGGCAAGGATGGCCCTTGAAGCTTTACGCTGGACATCAGACTGGAAATGAGAGGAAGCACAGTAGCTGTCGTAGGATAATTCCCAGATCTGCCGGATATTGATAGGGGAAGGCATGATCAGGCACCTCCCATCTTGTCGAAAGGACTGACGGCAGAAGAAGCAGATCCGACAGCAAGGTGTACATAGATCGCGGTGGATGAAAGGGACTTGTGCCCCATGAGAGTCTTAATGGTCATAAGATCGACACCATTCTCGTAAAGATGAGTGCCGAAAGCGTGGCGGAAAGAATGACAAGTCAGACGCCTGGGCCACCCGAGTTCCTTTTCATGGGCAGTGATGTGCCTGGAAAGGAAAAAGGTGTCGATAGGCCTGGAAGGATCGGTCTGCTTTGGAAAGAGCCATCCGGTAGGGCGTCCGCATGCAAACCAGTATTGAGTAAGGATATCGAGGGCATACTTTGACAGGACCGCATATCTGTCAGAGCGGTTCTTGGAATGGGTGATATGGATCCGCATGTTTTTTCGCTGAATATCCTCGTACCTGAGACGGCAGACTTCACCGATACGCAGACCGGAAGAATACATGACAGCGACCATTGCCTTCTGCTTGATGTCGGGAATAGTGGAGATGAAGGTCTTTACTTCCTGCTGCGAAGGGACAAAAGGAAGATAGGTATCAAACTTTCTGAGAGGGACCTGTGTCGGATCCCAGGGCTTGTGAAGCACGTAGATCGTAAAAAAGCGGATCTGTGAGATAACGGCATTCATCGTTCTGTCCGACAGTTCACGTTCAGCCTGGAGAACATCAAGAAACTGACGAATATCAGAATATGTAACCTGAGAAGGATATTTATGCAGTGTATTGGAGATGAAGTCAAGATAAGCAGTGATATACGTGCAGTAAGACTTCATGGTGTGATCAGTCAGTCCCCGAAGAGAGATCATCTTTTTATAACGTTTAAAAAAATCCATAGTAAACCTCCTGAAAATGTAAACAGTAACAAAAACAGGAGGAAAAGGCGGAGGCCTCGGGAAAAGAAAAGATTTAAGATTGTTGAAGTATTCGATACATGATAAACTGAACATAAGTAGCGGCTTTTTGTTTTGTTTATTGTGTGAGTAGGGGTACTTAAACAATAAAACATAAAAACAAAAACCGCTACTTTTTTATGCAGTAGCGGAGAAGACGATGAGTATGGCTAGCCGTCGCGCTAGCGACTTGGTACAAT
>CAMJPC010000029.1 GCA_946407705.1 uncultured Clostridia bacterium
CAGATGGAACCGCCGCCGATACCGATCTTGATGAAGTCTGCACCGCAGTCAGCGAGGAATCTGAAGCCTTCTGCGTCAACTACGTTGCCTGCGCCTACGATGGCGTCAGGATAGTTCTCCTTGCACCACTTGAGTGCGCGCTCCTGCCATACGGAGAATCCGTCGGAAGAATCGAGGCAGAGAACGTCAGCGCCTGCCTCTATGAGGGCAGGGACTCTCTCTGCGTAGTCACGGGTGTTGATGCCTGCGCCTACGATGAGCTTCTTCTCAGCGTCTAAGAGCTCGTTCGGGTTAGCCTTGTGGAAATCGTAGTCCTTACGGAAAACGAGACCTACGAGACGGCCTTCCTTGTCTACGATGGGGAGCTGGTTGATCTTGTTGTCCCAGATGATGTCGTTGGCTTCCTTGAGGGATGTGCCTTCGGGTGCGGTAACGAGTTTATCTATAGGGGTCATGAACTCTCTTACCTTGGTATCGAGGGACATTCTGCTGACACGGTAGTCACGTGTCGTAACGAGACCTAAGAGCTTGCCGGTCTTTGTGCCGTCCTCTGTAACGGCTGCCGTGCCGTGGCCGGTCTTCTCGTGGAGTTCCAAAACTTTCTCAAGGGTGTCGTCAGGAGAGAGGTTCGAGTCGGACTCAACGATACCGGCTTTGTATTTCTTGACTTTCCTGATCATGTCGCACTGTGACTCGATGGACTGGGACTGGAATACGAAGGACAGACCGCCGCAGCGTGCCAGTGCTATTGCCATACCGTCATCACTTACGGACTGCATGACCGCAGATACCATGGGGATGTTGATCTTAAGTCTTGATTCCTCCTGGCCCTTCCTGTACTTTGCTACAGGCGCCGAGAGATCTACCTTGTCCGGTGTGTTATCTTCTGTCGTGAGATTCGGAACGAGAAGATATTCTGAAAATGTACGTGATTCCTGCTCGAAAATCTTTGCCATAAACTGACCCCCTTGAAAGATATAATTTATAAATATTAGCATAAAGCGCGCGTTATGTCGCAAGAAAAAAAAGACAATTTCAGCCGTTTTCGACTACATATTGAATAAAAAAGAACCCGCGCAGGCTTCCTGCCTGCACGGGTCATTTAATTAATGCTTTATCTTGAGCTTATGCCTCACCGTTACCGTTTGCTTCGGGAGCTGCCAGATCAATGGCAGGAGCGGGAGAAGGTTCTGCCGGAGCAGGTTCCGATCTCTTCTCTGAAGGAGGGGTAGCGCAGGCATTCGGGGGAGCGATGACATCAGCGGGAACGGCGTCGTCATCAGCAAATCTCGCGCCGCACTTAAAGCAGAATGCGTTTGCGAGCTGGTTCTCGGTGCTGCAGATGGCGCACTTCTTGAGACCCTTTTCCCTTAAGATCTTGATATTGAGCTCCTCGATGTCCTTATAGATGTTGGAGATCGATTCGCAGCGGGCATTGATGTCCTTGGTGACATCAATGTTCATGTCCTTGTACTGACCATAATAGAGATGACCAATCTCATCGTAGTACTTGCAGATCGTATGCTTCTTTTCATCGATCATCTTCTGGAAGTTAGCTATGTTCTTTCCTCTTTGGTCCTGGAAAATCGGCATTGTATGTCACCTCCCCTTAAAAGTCTTTTACATTATACCACAGAATTAAATCTTCTGAGGCTTGATGTTCCAGATCTCGTCAGCGTATTCCTTGATCGTTCTGTCTGAAGAGAACTTGCCGGAATTGCAGATGTTGACCCAGCACATCTTGGCCCACTTAAGCTCGTCCTTGTAATCCATGTACATTCTGTCGCGCTGTTTTCTGTAGTCGTCGAAATCACCGAGTACATAGTAAGGATCGCCGGGCTGCCAGTTGGAGCCGTAGATGAGGCCGTTGAACAGGTCGTTGAACATTCCGGAACCCTCGTCGTTGAAAGAGCCGTCGGTAAGTCTGTCGAGGCACTTCTTGAGGCCGGGGATGTTCTCATACTGCCACTTCGGGTTGTAGTAAGCCTTGGTAGCTGCCATGTCCTGAGCTCTGCATCCGAAGATGTAGATGTTGTCGTCACCGACGCAGTCAGCGATCTCAACATTAGCGCCGTCAAGGGTTCCGAGGGTAACCGCACCGTTCATCATGAACTTCATGTTGCCCGTACCGGAAGCTTCGAGACCTGCTGTGGAGATCTGCTCTGAAACGTCAGCTGCAGGGAACATCTTCTCGCCGACTGAAACATTGTAGTTCTCGACGAAAGCAACCTTGAGCTTGCCCTTCATTGCAGGATCGTTATCGATGAGCTTGGCGATCTCGTTGATGAACTTGATGATGGCCTTTGCCCTGAAGTATCCGGGAGCTGCCTTAGCAGCGAAGAGGATCGTGACGGGCGGCATGCCGAGCTTCGGGTTCTCCTTGAGCCTGTCGTAGAGGTTCAGAGCATAGAGAGCGTTAAGTAACTGTCTCTTGTATTCGTGGAGACGCTTGATCTGGATGTCGAAGCAGGAGTTCGGGTTGAGCTCGATTCCTCTTGTTGCCTTGAGGTAGTCGGCGAAGTTCTGCTTGTTTGCCTTCTTGATCTCGATGAAACGCTTCATGACCTTCTTGTCATCCTTGTATTTCTCGAGTTTCTTGAGCTGGTCGAGGTCTGTAACCCACTTATCGTCTCCGAGGAGCTCAGTGATGAGGCCTGCAAGGGCAGGATCGCATGTTCTGAGCCATCTTCTCGGTGTAACGCCGTTTGTCTTGTTGGAGAACTTCTCGGGATAGATTCCGTACCAGTCCTTGAGAGTCTCGTTCTTGAGGATGTCGGTGTGGAGGGCTGCAACGCCGTTTACGGAGTGAGAACCGTAGATAGCGAGCCAAGCCATGTGGATCTTGCCGTCACCCAAAGGAGACATGCGGTCGATGAGCTCTGAATAGAGGCCGGCCTCGTACATCTGAGCACGGAACTGGTTGTTGATGCCCTCGATGATCTCATAGATACGGGGGAAGAGGAAACGGAAGATGGAGATGTCCCACTTCTCAAGAGCCTCTGCCATGATCGTGTGGTTTGTATAAGCAAATGTAGCCTTTGTGATCTCCCATGCCTCTGTCCACTCGATGCCGTTCTCATCGACGAGGAGTCTCATGAGCTCGGGGATGCCGATAACGGGGTGCGTATCGTTGAGCTGGATGGAGTTGTACTTCGCGAAATCGTGGAGATCGTTGCCGTGATACTTCTTGTAACGGTAGATGATGTCCTGGAGCGAAGCGGAAACGAAGAAGTACTGCTGTCTTACACGGAGGACCTTTCCGTCGTAGGAAG
>CAMJPC010000030.1 GCA_946407705.1 uncultured Clostridia bacterium
AGCTCCGAGCCTTTTAGATGCCTCGATAATGCCTTTTACGATCCTCTTGACCCATTCGGCCGCCTTTTTAGCTACCTGTTCAGTCTTCCTTGCACTTGCAACCTTCTGAGAGGCAATAGCCGCCTCTTTGGCAGCTTCAGTCGTGCTTTTGACAACCAAGCGAGTAGTTTCGGTCGCGTTTTTGACAGAGCGGTCAGCTTTGCGGATCGTTCTGGTACCGGAACGGATGTCTTTGGTGTTTTTGATATGAGACTTTTTCTTCCTTATCTGACTCCTGAGAGCCTCTTTAGCATCTAGCGCGGCGGTTTTTGAAGAGGCTTCAAGCTTGTCTATTGCCTCCTGATCCTCCCGTTTTTCGGATTCTTCGGTCAGATTCCTCGTATGTCTGATGGATTCTATGCCCGCTTGCCTAGCGGCCTGAAATACAGGGTTTGTAACATTGTTAACAGGGCTATTTGCGGATTCTGAACCGATATTTCGGGGTATATTGCTTATGGATTTCTCCGTGGCAGGCTTCAGATCATCCAAACGCGATACCTGCCGTATGTCGTGTTCGCGTTCGACTTTATTAATTTGAGACATTCAGTCTTTACTCCTTTGCTGTGTTTGGGATTAAAAAAGAGCATAAAAGTAAAAACCCCTGCCGGGAGGTGGAGGTGACGGCAGGGGCATGGAACAGAGGACAACCATGACACAGGAATATTCTTTTCTGATTACAGGATAACACGGCTCAAATGTTGGAAAGTACCTTTAATGGTACACAACCCGAAACGCCCTGATTTATTGCATTTCAGGCATTGAGACCAAAACTAAGTAGTTCCACGTGGAACGGAGTTTTTATATAGTTGCGTCCTGCCATCTATCTGATGGCTTGGTCGTCATAAGCCTGTATAACTTGGTGTCCTTTTTGAACCTGTTCACGAAGGGGACGAGGGCGGAACCGTATTTGATAAGCCCCGTTCCGGCAGGCGCATTGGTTATATAGCGCATCTGGATCTCGGAGATGTTAAGGAGCTTGGCAAGCTTGGCTCTGTCTGATGCAGCCTGGTTGAGCATGATGACGAATTCGGAGTTCGAGAGCATCGTGGATGCCTGAACGGAGTCGAGCAGATACTCAACGTTCTGCGTGATGGCGGTCGGGTAGGCATTCCTCTTACGAAACTGTCTCCAGGCCGAGTTAAAGAACTGCGCCGAGAACTCGTTTTCGAATACGACATGGAACTCATCGATGAAGACGTGCGTTCTTTTGCCCTTCTTCCAATTGAGGGTCACACGGTTGAGCATCGTGTCCGTTATGACAAGGAGTCCCGTGGGCTTAAGCTGGCTGCCCAAGCCGTGTATATCGAAGACGACGACGCGCTTATCCATATCCACATTGCTTTCGTGGCCGAAGATATCCAGGGAGCCGGTAGTGAAGAGCTCAAGCGACAGCGCTATCTGCTTTGCTTCGCGCTCCGGCTGTTCCAGGAGCTTAGGATATCGGAATAGAGCAGGAACATGTTCTCCTTATCTCCTTCGCTTGCCACCTGATAGTTGATATCCGAGAACTTCCAGGTCTTTGAGAACTTGTTGGGTCCCACCTGGAAGATCCCGTCAGGCCATATCCGCTGTACCGGTACAAGGTCCTGGACCCGTCTCGGTACCTTGAACATCTCCTTATCCTGTTTAAGTATTGTCTGTATGCTCTTCAGCATCTAATGCCTCCTTTTCCTTTCTGGCGAAATAGTCCTTCAGTGCTTCTTTATAGATGTTGTTGGCCTTACAATTCAGCCTTCGCGGGCAGATGAAGTTATCTTTCAGCCAGGCTACGAAGATCTTCTCCATTGGCATGCCGTTGTACTTGATAAAGCCGATCGCAGCGAAGGGAAAGGCAGCAGCGATGCAAAAATAAGTGATCGCATCGTTTGAGAGCGTGTCCCTTGTGCCGAAATAGATCCCGACTGCGGAAGCTACGGCAAGACCCGAGCAGATGAGCTGCCTCATGTTAAGACCGAAGAAGACGCCTTCGGTATATTCGCGTATGTCTTTGTTGATATTTATTTCCATAAGATTCCTCCTTACAGACCCATCATGTCGTGGATTATCCTGTCAGAGCCTTTAACAAGCCCGAGTAATACGAGCATGTTGAAGATGACTTCGCTCACATACTTCCAAACCATCTGTATAGGCTGCACGGTCGTATCCATCTGAGGCATCGAAGCTGCATAAGCCGTATAGATCACGCAGGCAAGAACGATCACGACGCCCTGCATACAGACACCTGCATAGCTCTTAAGAAAGCTCTTAGCGATGTTCTCTGTAGGCTGGCCTGCTAAAGTGGATAAAGGTATCGGCGCTATTGCCGTGTACATATAGATCCTGAAGAATCTTCCGTACACGGTGAGGAGCAATACGATGCCGATGATTATGAAAGCAATGTGAGCAATGAAACATACTGCCCAGATAGGGATAGCACCATCGAGGATCCCGATACTGTTGAAAGTAGCTTGGACCTTTGAGGGAATGGAGAATTCCAAAGCAGTTCCTATCTTGCTGGAGTTAGCTATCTTCGAGATAACGCTCTGAACGATAGTCACGAAGTTCACCATGAGTTTCAGACAGTTGTTTATCAAGTACTTTGCTAAAACAAAGCGGACAAACACCTTTACTGTTGTTTCAGGCTTTTTGAGCTCGGCAAAGCTCCCGCAGGTCTTGATCACGCCGACCGTGAAAAACAGGACCAGGAGAGCGGTGCCGATAGCGCCCAAAACGCCATTGATTGTGGTTATGACCTTCCAGATGGCTCCGCCTTTGAAAGACTGGGGTGAGGTAGTAAGGAGGGCCCACATTTTCGAAAGCATTGAACCAAGGTACTTAAGACCTTCCATGAGTTCATACCAGGCAGCGGTACCCATTGTTGATCACCTCCTCAATATCAGCTGAAAGCGCCGGGAGCGATGGCCTGAAGCAGAGACTTGGCAAAGACGATGATGAGGCCGCCGGCAAGAGAAATACTCGCGTACGATCTGTCAGAACACCCTAACATGCAGCAAATAAG
>CAMJPC010000031.1 GCA_946407705.1 uncultured Clostridia bacterium
TGTAAGTTAGATGTAAACAGCCCATTTAGAGGTAAGTCTAAATGGGCTGAAATGCCTTAATTTATTGCATTTGCAGGTTTTGCCAAAACAAAACGTTACGTCGTGGGACGCATCGTCGGGAAGAGCAAAACGTCTCTGATGCTGGGGCTGTCTGTCAGGAGCATGACAAGGCGGTCGATGCCGTAGCCGATGCCGCCCGTAGGAGGCATACCGAGCTCCAATGCGTTGAGGAAATCCTCATCGGTATGATCAGCTTCGTCGTTGCCTGCCTCAGCTGTAGCGTCCTGTGCAGCGAATCTCTCACGCTGGTCGATAGGATCGTTGAGCTCTGAATATGCGTTGCACATTTCCCATGTGTTGATGAACAGCTCGAATCTCTCTACCTTGTCCGGAGAACCCTTCTTTTTCTTTGTAAGAGGGGAGATGGCCAGAGGGTGATCCATTATGAATGTAGGCTGGAGGAGGTTCTTCTCGCAGTATTCCTCGAAGAAGAGGTTAACGATGTCACCCTTTGTGTGCCATGCCTCATATTCGATGTGGTGCTCTTCAGCAAGCTTCTTGGCTGCTTCGTCGCCATCAACTGTATCGAAGTCGATTCCTGCATACTTCTTGATCGCGTCGTTCATTGTGAGACGCTCAAACGGCTTGCCGAAGTCGATCTCAAGATCGCCGTACTTGATGAGTGTCGTGCCGCAGACCTTCTCAGCTACATAGCGGAACATGGACTCTGTGAGCTCCATCATGCCGTTGTAGTCCGTGTAAGCCTGATACAGCTCCATGAGAGTGAACTCAGGGTTATGGCGTGTATCCATGCCTTCGTTACGGAATACTCTTCCGATCTCGAATACTCTTTCAAATCCGCCTACGAGGAGTCTCTTGAGATAGAGCTCGAGGGAAATACGGAGCTTTAAGTCGATATCAAGAGCGTTGAAGTGCGTTGTGAAAGGCCTTGCAGCAGCGCCACCGGCGTTGGTGACGAGCAGGGGAGTCTCAACTTCCATGAAGTCTCTGTCAGCGAGGAAATTACGGATCTCCTTGATGACCTTGGATCTCTTCTCGAAAGTCTCCTTAACCTGGGGATTGACGATAAGGTCAAGATATCTCTGACGGTAACGGATCTCTGTGTCCTTGAGGCCCTGATACTTGTTCGGAAGGGGATGGAGGCACTTAGCGAGGAGCTTATATGCCTTGGTGAGTATGGATACCTCGCCCTTCTCGGTCATGTAGACCTCACCCTCAACACCTACGAGGTCGCCGATGTCGAGGTTCTGCCAAGCCTTGTACTCTTCTTCAGGAAGATTGTCGATCTTTGTGAAGATCTGGATCTTGCCCCTGCGGTCGTAGAGATCGCAAAAAGAAACCTTACCCATGCCTCTCTTGGACATGAGACGGCCTGCAACTCTTACGGTCTTGCCTGCGAATGAATCGTAATCGCCGGTGATCTCCGTCGAATGGTTGGTTACATCGTAGGTCAGCTCTTCATAAGGATCCTTGCCCTCATCCTGAAGAGCCTTGAGCTTTTCCATACGGAACCTTGTCTGTTCCTGGATCTCCTCTGCGCTTAAAGGTTCTGTGCTGGGTACGAATTTCTTAGCCATTGTTCTTCTCTATCTTTGTGATTTTGTACTTGATGATGCCCTTGGGTGCTGAAACGGAAACGGTCTTGCCCTTCTTCTGGCCGATGATCGCTCTTCCTACGGGAGAGTTCTCGGAGATCCTCTTCTTCTTGAAGTCGACCTCGCTCTCGCCAACGAGCTTATACTTGAACTCTTCCTTTGTTGTTGTGTTCTGGAGAGTTACATAAGCACCGAGAGAAACCTTGTCTGTGGAGATATCGGAATCGTCGATGACCTCAGCGTTCTTGAGGATAGCTTCGATCTCTTCGATACGCTGCTGGTTTGCAGCCTGCTCAATTCTTGCTTCCTCATACTCGGAGTTCTCCGAAAGGTCGCCCTGAGCCTTGGCTTCCATGATCTTGGCGGTAATCTCAGCGGTCTTGTCGGTCTTTCTTTCCGCAAGCTCGTTCTGAAGTTCCTCAAAACCTTCCTTGGTCATTTGCTTCTTTACTTGTTCTTCAGCCATTTTGAGTCTCCTTATAAAGTTCTAAAAACCTTGACTATTTTAATAAGAACCAGACGCGTTTGCAAATCAGCGCGCAGTTCTGTCGTTCTCCTTCTGGATGACGTCGTGTGCGCCGCCTTCAACGATGGAGGTGGAGGATACGACTACGAGGCGTGCCTTGTTCTGGAATTCCTCGATGGAAGAGGAGCCGCAGGAGCACATTGTGGCCTTGACCTTTGCAAGGGAGGTCTCTACGCCGTCCTTGAGGGAACCTGCATAAGGAACGTAAGAGTCAACGCCTTCCTCGAAAGCCATCTTGCCGCCCTTTCCGCCGTCGTCGTAACGCTGCCAGTTTCTTGCACGGTTAGATCCCTCTCCCCAGTACTCCTTAACGTAAGAACCGTTAACGAGGAGCTTTCTCGTAGGGGATTCGTCGAACCTTGCGAAATATCTTCCGAGCATGAGGAAGTCTGCGCCCATGGCAAGTGCCAGAGCCATGTGGTAGTCGTGTACGATACCGCCGTCGGAGCAGAGCGGGATATACACGCCTGTCTCCTTGAAGTACTTGTCACGCTCCTCTGCAACAGCGAGGACAGCGGAAGCCTGGCCGCAGCCGATACCCTTCTGCTCACGGGTGATGCAGATGGAACCGCCGCCGATACCGATCTTGATGAAGTCTGCACCGCAGTCAGCGA